>NZ_CP040077.1:2400000-3600000 GCF_005280735.1 Trinickia violacea | reverse complement strand
TGCGATAGCGCGCAGCGAGGACGAGCGAGAGCAATTGAGTCTTGTCGCCGATTTCGGCGAGCGCGACCGCTCCGGTCGAGATCAGAAAGGCTTGGTCCACTTGTTGAAATTATCCCCGGGCCGAGATGAGTGCGAGCGCGACGATCCACGTCAGCACCGGGCCCTAAAGCGGTGTGCATGGATCATCGGTCTCGCCAGGCCCAGAGGCTGCGTCTGCCATGGCCGGTCAGGCCAAGTTTGTTGACAGGCGCCCCCGCCGGATCACGTGTGGCACGCAGCTTGAATGACGCCGGCGCGTATCGTGCGGCGGGGCGGCTACTCCCCAATGAGGGGCGGAGTATAGCACAGGGTTTTTTGCGGCGGCCAGCTTGGCGTGCCGTGTGGCGCCGGCGTATGAGTCACCGGTATTTGCGGCGCGTTGTAGTTTAATTGAAAGATAGTTAAGAATTGCGAATTTGACAAAATCGCCTTGATCTGCAAAAGAAAATGCACGCTACTGCAAACGAAAATGCGCTTTAGCGGGTCTTTAGATAGAAGATTTCGCCAGAATCGGCGCGTCGCGCAAAAGATACGAACGCATTAACACACTGTTTTTAAGACATAAATTTAAGTATGATGCCGGCGGGCGTCGGGGGATGCCCAAAGCTATTGAAGTCAAAGAGCGGTCAACCCTCAATCAACAACGGCATTCTGCCGTTAACAACGAAACCTAAAACAAGACTGGACCAATCCGGGTTGACTTGCGCGCCGCGCGTTCGGTGTAAATGACCGTTCGCTTTGTCTCGCACGGCGACTGGCCGTCCAATGGGCCACCCACATTCGAACGCGAACACCGTTATGCCCGATTTGCACTGGACGATTCCGGTTGCTCGCTGGTCATCATGGCCTGCCGCCGCCGCGACACCCGATATCAGTTTTATCGACCCGCTCGTGCGTCGCCGCCTGAGTTCGCTTTCGAAAATGGCGCTCAAGGTCGCGCACGACTGCGTCGGCGAGTACCGCAGCGTGCGCGTCGTGTTCGCGTCGCGGCACGGCGAATTGCGTCGCACGGGCGACATCTTGGGTGATATCGCGGCAAACCGGTCCGTGTCGCCTACGGCTTTCAGCCTTTCCGTGCTCAATGCGGTGACCGGCGTCTTCGGCATCGGACGCGGCGACCGCTCCGCGGCGACTGCGATCTCGTCGGGAGCGGAAACGCTCGGCTATGCGCTGCTCGAAGCCCATGCGCAATACGAAAGCGATTCGTCGACGCCTGTGCTCGTCGTTTATGCAGACGAGCCCGCGGCTGCCGTCTACGGTCCGGTGGACGATGAAATCGAAGGCGGGGCGCTCGCGATCCTGATCGACGCTGCCGCGCCGGCACGCTTCGCATGCACGATCGAGGAGGGCGAGCCGGCGTCGTCGACGCCGTGTTTCGCCACGCAAAGCGCAGCCGTCCTGCATTGCATGACGCAACACGCGCGCGGCGCGTGGCAAAGCCAAAGCGCGGGCCGCATATGGCACTGGGCGTGGCAGGGAGCGGCGGCATGAATCACGATATCCCGAACACCCTGCGCGGCGATTCGGTCGATGGAGCGGCCCGCGGATTCGGCGCGCGGCTCGATTACCACTGGCGGCTCATCGCGACCGCGCTCGCCTTCGTCGTGTTCGGCGTGTGCGGCGTCTTCTTTTCGATTCTCGTTTTTCCGATTGCTTGCTTGTGGCCGCATCGGGCGACGCGCCAGCTCGCCGTCACGCTCTTGATCCACAAGTTCTTCCGCGCGCTCGTCGCCGTGCTGCAAGTGATCGGCGTGATGGAGCTCGACGTGAAGGGGGCCGAAGCGCTGCGCACGAGCGGTCCTGCGCTCGTCGTCGCCAATCACCCCACCTATCTCGACGTGATGGTGCTCCTCGCGTTGACGCCGCGCGCGTGCTGCGTCGTCAAGAACGTGCACTGGGGCAACCCCTGCTTCTGGGGCATCGTGCGTGCGGCTGAATACGTGAGCAACGCCGACCCCGCCGAGCTCGTCGAAGCCGGCTCGCGCCAGCTTGCGGCCGGCTACACGATGATCGTGTTCCCCGAGGGCACGCGCAGCCCTGCGCGCGATCGCCTGCACCCGTTCTCACGCGGCTTCGCTCATATGGCGCTGAAAGCCGGGATCCCGATTCTGCCAGTCCTGGTGGATTGCGATCCGCCCGCGTTCACGAAAGCGATGCGCTGGTACGACGTGCCGCCGCGACGTTTTCGCATGCGCATCGCCGTGCTCGAGCCGCTCGCACTCGAGCGTCTTGCGGCCGCGGATGCGCCGCCCGCGCTCGCGGCCCGCACCGTTACCCACGCAGTAGAAGCCCACATCACCGAGCACTTGTTCGAACATGGATTCGCTAACACTGGAAATTAAAACGCTGCTGATAGAGGCGCTCGATTTGGAAGACCTGAGCCCGGCCGACATCGACGACGACGCCCCGCTCTTCAGCACCGACGGCGTCGGCCTCGATTCAATCGACGCGCTCGAAATCGGCATCATGCTGCGCAACCGCTATCAGTTGACCATTGCCGCCAACGACGAGCACACGCGCGAGCACTTCCGCTCGATCGCCACGCTCGCCGCATTCGTGCGGAGCCAGCGCGAAGCCGCCGAAGCAGACAGCAATATCGAAACGCAAGGGGAATAGGACGTGACGGACGCAGAGATTCTCGAGCGCATTCGCGCCATCTTCAAAGAAAACTTCGCGATCGAGCCGGAGCGCGTGACGCCGGAAGCACATCTGTTCGAAGACCTCGATCTCGACAGCATCGATGCGGTCGATCTGGCGATCAAGCTGCAAGAGATGACCGGACGCCGCATCAAGCCGGAAGAATTCAAGCAGGTGCGTACCGTCGGCGATGTGATCGGCGCGGTCGAGTCGCTGCTCGCGGCTTGACGCGCATGCCGGCATCGACACGAGCCGCACCGGGCGGGCCAAGCGCGCTGCGCCGTGGCGCTCGAGTGACCGCGCAAGTCGCATTGAAACTCGCGTATCCGCTCATGTTCTTCGCGGCGTGGCGCTACGACATGACGCGGTATCTTGGCGTCGCGCTCCTCGCTTTGCTCTGGCTGCAGCGCTGGATCGGCGCGGGCAGCGTCGCGTCGATGCTGCGCCGGCTGACGGCGCTCGATTGGGGCGTCGCGGCGGTGCTCTCCTGCGCTTGCGCGGCGATCGCACTGACCGGCAGCGAGCTGCTGCTGCGTCTCTATCCGACGCTGGTGAACGCGGGTCTTCTCGCGGCTTTTGCCGCGACGCTCAACGGCGGCCCGACCATGATCGAGAAATTCGCGCGGCTGCGTCATCCCGAGCTCAGCGCACGGCAGGTGCAGCATACGCGGCGCGTGACGCTGGTCTGGTGCGCGTTCTTCGCGGCGAACGGTGCCGTTTCGGCCTATCTGGCTTTGTGCGGGGCGCGTGCGGCGTGGGCGCTATATAACGGCGTCGTGGCCTATCTGATGATCGGCGCGCTGATTGCTGTCGAAATCGTCTGGCGGCATGTGTTCGTCTTGCCGAAAAGACCGGTGACGGTCGCTGCCTCCCTTGGGGCGGCCCGGCGGGAGGCCCCATGATCGCGTTGCACGATTTGTTGGCCGTGCCTCGCGATGGCCGCACACCCGTGTGCGCCGACGGCGGTGCAGTCCTCGATTTCGCCGCGTTCGACGCGCGCGTACGCGCGTGCGTGGCGACGCTGCGCGAGCGGCCTGCACAGCGCGTGGCCTTGTGCATCGACGATCCGTTCGACTTCGCGTGCGCGCTCTTTGCGCTCTTCGCTTGCGACAAGGAACCCGTGATTCCGGCGAGTTCGAATCCTGGCTATCTCGCCGCGCTGGCCGATGCATACGACACCATCGTCACCGATGCGGACTTGAGCGCTCTGCCCGCGGCAGGCGGCAACGCAGCCGATTCCGCACGCGATGCGCTGCCGATCGATCCGCTCGCGCCGCTCACGCTCTACACGTCGGGCAGCAGTGGTGCGCCCAAGCCCATCAGGAAGACGCTCGCGCAATTCAATGCCGAGGTTCACACGCTCGAAAAGCAGTGGGGCGCGCTGGTCGGCGCAGCAACGATGCTCGCGAGCGTGCCGCATCACCATATCTACGGGCTGCTGTTTCGCGTGATGTGGCCGCTCGCGGCAGGGCGCGCGTTCGATCGCGCGACCTGCGCCGAGCCGCATCAGCTGGCGGCGCGTCTCGCGCTTTGCGGCGCGGGGGCGGTCGTCTCCAGTCCCGCCCAGCTTGCGCGCTGGCCGGACCTGGCGGGGTTCGACGCGCTCGCGCCGGCGCCGTGCGTGTTCTTTTCGTCGGGCGGTCCGCTTGCCGCAGAGGCGGCGCTGGCCTATTCGCGCCAGTACGGCGGAGCGCCCATCGAGATCTATGGCAGCACGGAGACGGGCGGCATTGCGTGGCGTCAGCAGGACGATTCGGACGCGTGGCAGCCCGTGCACGGCATCGATATTCGGCGCGAAGGCGACGGCGCGCTGGCCGTGCGCTCGCCGCATCTCGGACACGACGATTGGCATCGCACCGACGACGCGATTCTCGTCGGCGAAGACGGCCGCTTTCGGCTGCAAGGGCGGCTCGATCGCGTCGTCAAGCTCGACGGCAAGCGCGTGTCGTTGCCCGAGATCGAAGCGCAGCTCGCGCGGCATCCGTTCGTGGCGCAAGCGGCGCTGACGCCGTTGCGAGGCGCATCGCGCGATCGGCTAGGCGCGCTCGTCGTGCTGAACGAGGCCGGCAGCGAGGCGTTTTGCGCGCAAGGGCGCGTGGCGCTCGCGAAGATCTTGCGCCGGCATCTGGCCGCTTATGCCGATGCGGTCGTGCTGCCGCGCCGCTGGCGGTTTCACGCCGCGATGCCATTCGATGCGCGCGGCAAGCTGCCCGCGGCGGCCGTCGCCGCCGTGTTCGAGGCGCGTGAAGAGGGCGTCGAAGTGCTCGCTCAGGTGAGACACGGCGGTGCGCTTCACTACGATCTGCGTGTGCCGCCGACGCTGGTTCATTTCGCCGGTCACTTCCCCGGCCTCGCGATTCTGCCCGGTGTCGTGCAGATCGACTGGGCGATGAAGCTCGCGGCCGAACAAGTCGAGGGGGTGCGCGAGATTGCCTCGATCGATCGCCTCAAGTTCATGGCCCCGGTTCCGCCCGGCGCCGTGCTGCAACTGACGCTCGCACCCGACGCCGCGCGAGGGCGCGTGCGCTTCGCGTACCGGCTTGGCGAGCGCGAATGCGCGTCGGGCATCTTCGTTTGCGGAGGACGCCCATGAGCATCAACGCGTGTGTCGTCATCCCGATCTACAACCACAAGGACGCGATCGGCGCGACCGTTGCCGGCCTCGCGGTGCACGGGTTGCCGATCTTCGTCGTCGACGACGGCAGCGACGCGGCGACGCAAGCCGTGCTGGCCGGTCTCGCTCAGCACTTCCGGGCTCAACTGACGCTGTTGCGCCTGCCCGTCAACGGCGGCAAGGGCGCGGCGGTCATGGCCGGGCTGCGCGCCGCGCATGCGGCCGGCTTCTCGCACGCATTGCAGATCGATGCCGACGGCCAGCACGACGCGGCCGACGTTCCGCGTTTCGTCGCGGCCGCGAGCGCGGATCCGGAGGCGGTCGTCCTCGGCCGTCCCGTCTACGACGCGAGCGTGCCGAAGGCGCGCCTATACGGACGTTACCTGACGCATGTGTGGGTCTGGATCGAAACGCTGTCGTTCGAGATTCGCGATTCGATGTGCGGCTTCCGGATCTATCCGCTCGCGACGGCCTGCGCGTTGATCGATTCGGTCCGGCTGCCGACGCGCATGGATTTCGACATCGAAATTCTGGTGCGTCTGTCGTGGCGGCGCGCGCGGTTTGTATCGATACCGACGCGCGTGACCTATGCGGCCGGCGGCTTATCGCACTTCGATGTCGTGCGCGACAACGTGCGGATCAGCAAGAGCCATACGCGGCTTGTCGCGGGGATGCTGCTGCGTTTGCCGGTGCTGCTCGCGCACAAGCTGCGGCCGTTGCGGGCAGCGCCGCCGCTGCCGCATCCGGCAGCGGCGAACGCGAATCCGAGCACGAATCCGAGCACGAATCCGAGCACGAATCTGAGCACGAATCTGAGCACGAATCTGAGCACGAGTGCGAGCCCAGCGGTCAAACCCTGGTGGCGCATTGCCGAGCGCGGCAGCCGCCTCGGCATGACGCTGCTCGCGCTCTCTTGCAAAGTCTTCGGTACGCGCATGACCGCGCTGTGGCTGCATCCCATCGTGGCCTACTTCCTGTTGACGGGCCGCGCCGCGCGTGCCGAGTCGCATCGTTATTTCATGCGTCTCGCGCAGGTGTCGCCGCGGGGTGGCACGCCGCGCCCCGGCTGGTTCTCGGCCTACCGGCACATGTTCGCGTTCGCGCGCTCGGGGCTCGACAAGCTCGCCGCGTGGTCCGGGCGCGTGACGCAGAACGACATCGCCTTCGACGATCCCGAGCCGCTCGATGCGCTCACCGCGAGCGGGCGCGGCGCGCTCGTGATCGGCGCGCATCTCGGCAATCTGGAGATGATGCGCGCGCTCGCCGTGCGCGGCGCGCATTCGAAGGTCACGGCGATCGTCTATACCGAGCACGCCAAGCGCTTCAACAGCGTGCTCGCAGCCGCGAACGAAGACTTTTCGGTGCGGCTGCTCGAAGTCAGCGACTTCGGCCCGGAGACGGCGGTGCTGATGCAGCAGCGCATCGACGCGGGCGAATTGCTGGTGATCGTCGGCGACCGCGTGCCGGCGCATGAATCGGGCCGCACGACCCTCGCGCACTTTCTCGGCGCGCCTGCTGCGTTCGCGCAAGGGCCGTATGTGCTTGCGCACGCGTTGGGTTGTCCCGTCTATCTTTTCTTCTGCTTGAAAGAGCAGGGCCGCTACACCGTCTATTTCGAGCACTTTGCCGAGCGCATCGACTTGCCGCGCCGCGACCGCGCGCAGCATCTCGCGGCGCACGCGCAGCGCTACGCGGACCGGCTCGAATATTTCTGCCGCAAGGCGCCATTCCAATGGTTCAATTTTTTCGATTTCTGGGCGCGGCCCGGCGGGGGCGTGCATGGCCGAACATGATCTGAATGTCCGCGAGGGGGCACAGGCGGCGCTCGCCGTCGAGCCCGTCGTGATCGGCAATCGGCGCTTGACGATTGAAGACGTCGTCGAGATCGCCCGGCAGCGCGCATCGGTCGCGCTGTCGGACGACGCGGCTTGGCGCGCGCGCATCGAACGCGGGGCCGAATTCCTGCGCAAGCGGCTTGCGGACGGTGCCACCGTGTATGGCGTCAACACCGGCTATGGCGACGCGTGCGTGGTCGGCGTGCCGCCCGAGCTCGTCGAGGCGCTGCCGCTGCAACTCACGCGCTATCACGGCTGCGGGATGGGCCGCTATCTCGAGCCCGCGGAGACCCTCGCCGTCATCGCGGCGCGCCTGAACTCGCTCGCGCACGGCTACTCGGGCGTGCGTGGCGTGCTGCTCGAGCGTCTCGCCGATCTGATCAACCGGCGCATCCTGCCGCGCATTCCGGCCGAAGGCTCGGTCGGCGCGAGCGGAGACTTGACGCCGCTGTCGTATGTGGCGGCGGCGCTCGTGGGCGAGCGCGAAGTCCTGTTCGAAGGACGCTTGCGCGACGCGCAGGACGTGTGGGCCGAGCTCGGCCACGTGCCGCTCACGCTCGCCCCGAAAGAAGGGCTCGCGCTGATGAACGGCACGGCGGTGATGACGGGTCTCGCCTGTCTTGCCTTCGCCCGCGCCGATCATCTGACGCGCCTCGCCGCGCGTCTGACGGCACTGTGCACCGTCGCGCTCGACGGCCGCGCCGCACATTTCGATGCGCTGATCTTCGATGCGAAGCCGCACGCGGGGCAGGCCGAAGCCGCCGCGTGGATTCGCGCGGACCTGGCCGGCCGCGACGACACCTCCGGCCAGCGCTTGCAGGACCGCTACTCGATCCGCTGCGCGCCGCATGTGATCGGCGTCGCGCGCGATGCGCTGACGTGGGTGCGCCGCGATATCGAGAACGAGCTGAACAGCGCGAACGACAATCCGCTCATCGATCCGGACGGCGAGCGCGTGCTGCACGGCGGCAACTTCTACGGCGGCCATATCGCGTTCGCGATGGATGCGCTGAAGACCGCGGTCGCGAATCTCGCGGACCTGATGGACCGGCAGCTCGCGCTCATCGTCGACGACAAGTTCAATAACGGCCTGCCGCGCAACCTGTCGGGCGCAACGGCCGAGCGTGCGCCGATCAACCACGGCTTCAAGGCCGTGCAGATCTCGTCGTCGGCATGGACGGCCGAGGCGCTGAAGCTGACGATGCCGGCGAGCGTATTCTCGCGCTCGACCGAAGCGCACAACCAGGACAAGGTGAGCATGGGCACGATCGCCGCACGCGACTGCCTGCGCGTGCTCGAACTGACCGAGCAGGTCGCCGCGGCGCATACGCTCGCGGCGGTGCAAGGCATGCGCTTGCGCCTGGCGGCGACCCAGACCGCGACGGTGCCCGCGCCGCTTTCCGGCTTCGCCGAGCGGGTGACGGCGGTGTCGGCGTTCGTCGGCGAGGACCGGCCGCTCGAAGCGGATCTGCGGGCGTTGACGGCGCTGATCGCCGATTGCGGCTTGGCCGGCGACGTAGGCAGCGGGGGCTGAGATGACGTCGTCGACCCGAACCTTGCAGGCGAGCGCGCGCGTCGAAGTGCCGTTTCACGACGTCGATGCGATGAACGTCTGCTGGCATGGGCATTACCTCAAGTACTTCGAGATCGGGCGCGCCGCTTTGCTGCGCGCGTTCGACTACGACTATCCCGAGATGCAGGCGTCAGGCTATCTGTGGCCGATCGTCGAAGCGCACCTGAAGTACGTGCGCCCGGCGATCTATGGACAGACCCTGGAAGTTCGCACGGAACTGCTCGAATATGAAAACCGTTTGAAGATCGGCTATCAGATCGTCGACTGCGCGTCCGGCGAGCGCTTGACGAAGGGCTACACGATCCAGGTCGCCGTTTGCGTCAAAACGCAGGAGCTGCAGTTCGTGTCGCCGCCCGTGGTCTTCGACAAGCTGGAGCGCGCATGGTCCTGACGAAGCTCAAACGGCTCGCCGCGGCGGGCGCCGTGCTGAGCGCCGCGCTTTGCGTCGCCAATGCCGCGCTGCTTCCCTCCGCTCAAGCGGCAGCGCCGTCCGACGATGCGCGCCTCGTGTCGCAGATCGCCGCGCATCTTGCGCAAGCGCCCGGCATTCGCGCGCAGTTCAAGCAGACACAGACGCTTGCCGCGCTGAAAGCGCCGCTCGTCAGCACGGGCACGCTGCTCTTCATGCGCGAGCGCGGCGTGATCTGGCAAATCGACTCGCCGATCCGCACGACGTATGTGATCAGCGACAGCGGCGTGACCGAAATCGACGCCAGCGGTAAGCGCATCGCACGCGCGGCGCGCAGCGCGGGGGGCGTCGCCCAGGTGTCGCGGATGATGCGCTCGATGCTGGGCGGCGACTTGTCCGCCCTCTATTCGCAGTTCGACGTGACGGCAAGCGGCACCCCGAAGCAATGGCAGATGCAGCTGACGCCGAACCAGCCGCAGCTCGCGCAGAGGCTCAAGGGCTTGCGGATGGCCGGCGGCGATTTCCTGCAAACGCTGACGATCACCTCGGCGAACGGCGACGCCACGCGAATCGACTTCGCCAATAGCGCGGCGGTGGCGGAACCTTCGAGCGCCGAGCGCGCGCTGTTCGGAGCGAACTGATGGACGTCGTGAAGCGCAACCCGGCAAGCGGCACGTGGGGCATCCGCCTCGCGTGGCTTGCCCTCGCGCTCGTCGCCGCGCTGTATTGCGCGTGGCGCTTCGCAGGACCGTCGCCGCTGCAAACGAACCTGCTCGCGCTGTTGCCGCCGACCGAAGCGGACCCGGTCGCCGAGCAGGCCGTCGATGCACTCGCTTCCGCCATGGGGGAGCGCACGGTGTTTCTCGTCACGAGCCGCGACGCCGCGCACGCGAAAGCGGGCGCGCGGCTTCTCGGCGCGTCGCTGGCGGCAAGCGGGGCGTTCGGCAGCGTGCTGGCCGAGCTGCCGCCGTTCGACACGGCGCAGATCACGCGTTTCTATCTGCCATACCGGTTCAACCTGCTCGCCGCAAGCGACCGCGCCGCGCTCGCCGACGGCTCCGCGTCTGAGTCCGCACTGCTCGCGCAGCGCCTTTTCAATCCCGTGCAAACGGGGCTCGCCGTGCCGCTCGCCGACGATCCGTTCGGCTGGCTCCAACATTGGCTGGCCGGGCTGCCGCTCGCGACGACGAATCTGGAGATCGAAGACAACCTGCTCGTGGTCCATCGCGGCGAGTCGACGAGCGTGCTCGTCACGGCCACGCTGCCGGGCTCCGCGTACGAAACGAAGACGCAGACGGCGGTGCGCGCCGCTACGGCGCTCGGCGTCGGCGAGCTCGAGCGCGCGCTGCCCGACGTGCGTGTCGCGAAAGCGGGCGCGGTTTTTTATGCGGATGCCGCGCGCAGCGCGTCGGAACGCGAGGTGCATTGGATCGGCATCGTGTCGGTGTGCGGCATTGCCCTCCTGATGCTGTGGATTTTCCGTTCGCCGCGCCTCATCGTCCTCGGCTTCGTGTCGACCGCGATCGGCGTCGTGTGCGCGCTCGCCGTCACGATGCTGCTGTTCGGCAAGCTGCATCTGCTCACGCTCGTGTTCGGCGCGAGCCTGATCGGCGAGGCGGTCGACTATTCGATTCAGTATTTCGTGCTCTATCTGAGCTCGGGGCGCGACTGGGATGCGCGGCGCGGCGCTCGTGAAGTGCGGCCGGCGCTGACGGTTGCGCTCGCAACGAGTCTGCTCGGCTACGCGATTCTCGCGTGGGTGCCGTTTCCCGCGCTCAAGCAGATCGCGTGCTTCGCGATTGCGGGAATCGGCACGGCGTTCGCGTCGGTGATGTGGCTGTTGCCCGCGTGGCTCGTCGATGGCCCGAAGCGTGCGCCGCGGCATTTGTTTGCCGGGGCCGAGCGCCTCGTGCGCGGCTGGCACGCGGCGCTCGGCGGCCGGCGCGCGTGGATCGTGGCGGCGCTCGTCGTTGCCGTGGCGGCGCCGGGCTGGCTGCGCCTGTCGAGCGACGACGACATTCATTTGCTGGTCCAGCGCGATCCCGGCCTCGCCGCGCAGGAAAACGAGGTGCGCGCGGCGATCGGCGTCGACAGCGGCGCGCAGTTCTTTGTCGTGCAGGGCGCCACATCCGAGCAGGTGCTGGAGCGTGCGGAAGCGCTGGGCGCCGCGCTCGATCGGCCGGCCGGCGGCGTGCGCCTCTCCGGCTGGCAATCGGTGACGCAGTTCGTGCCGTCGGCGAAGCAACAGGCCGCCGACCGCGCGTTGCTGGCGAGCCGCGTGTTCGCCGATCGCCCTGCCTTACAGGCGACGCTTGCGCAGGCCGGCTTTCGCGACGATGTCGCGAAGCGCTATCTCGATGCCTACGCGCAGGCGGACGCCTCGCCGCTGACCGTCGAGCGCTGGCTCGCGACGCCGTGGTCGCGGCCGTATCGCCATTTGTGGCTCGCCGCGACGCACGCAGATAAACCCGGCTATGCCGCGATCGTGATGCCGCTCGGCGCGACCGATGCGCAATTGCCCGCGCTCGCCGCGTTGGCGCCTACGTTGCCCGGCGTGGCGTTCGTCGACAAGGCGGCAAGTGTGTCGCGTCTCTTCGGTGCGTATCGCGTCGACAGCGGTTGGTGGCTCGCCGGTGCGCTCGCGCTCGTGGCGTTGCTGCTGGCGGGCCGCTACGGCGTGCGCGGCGGCATCGCGGTGACGCTGCCGGTTCTGCTCGCCGTGGGCGTGACGCTCGCCGCATTCGGCTATGCGGGCATGCCGCTCAATCTCTTCAATTGGCTCGCGCTGATGCTCGTGCTCGGCGTGGGCGCGAACTATGCCGTGTTCCTCCGCGAAGGCTGCGCTCGCGAGCGCGCCGATCTTGGCGCAGTGTGGACGGGCGTGGTGCTGTCCGCGTGCACCACGCTCCTGTCGTTCGGCCTGCTCGGCATGAGCTCGATGCCGGTGCTGAAGAGCTTCGGCGCGACGCTCGCACTCGGCATCGCCGTATCGGTTTTGCTCGCGCCGATCGGCATGCCGCGGCAGCCCCGGGCCGAAGCGCAAATCGAGTCGCAAGCGAGGAAGGGCGCATGAATTCGTCTCACGTCTATCTGCACGCGTTGGGCATCGTGAACGCGCTCGGCGCCGATGTCGACGCCGTGGTGCGTGGTCTCGCCTCCGGCGTTGCGGCGGGGATGGGCTTGGCCGCGGAGGACGGTCCCTTCATCGGCCGCGCAGTGGGGTTGCTCGATATCGCACCGCCCGCGCATCTCGCCCGCTACGACTGCCGCAACAATCGCTTGTTGCTGGCCGCACTCGCGCAGATCCGCAGCACGGCCGACCAAGCGTGCGAGCGCTATGGCGCACAGCGCGTGGGCGTCGTGCTCGGTACGAGCACGTCGGGCGTCGGGGCAGCGGAAGCCGCGCTTGCGCGGCAGGCGAGCGTGGACCCGAGCGCCAACGCTTCGGGAAGCGAGCCGTTGCGTGCGCCGTTCGACTACGTGCAGATGGAGATCGGCACTGCCGCGCCGTTTGCCGCGGCGGTGCTCGGTGTCAAAGGGCCGGCGTTCACGATTTCCACCGCCTGTACGTCGAGCGCGAAGGCGTTCGTCTCCGCGCGGCGTCTCTTGCAATTGAAGCTGTGCGATGCCGTGATCGTCGGCGGTGTCGATTCGCTTTGCGAACTGACCGTACAGGGCTTTGCCTCGCTCGAATCGACGAGCGTGGCGCGAACCAACCCGATGAGCCGCAATCGCGCCGGCATCAATGTCGGGGAGGGGGCCGCGCTCTTTTTGATGAGCCGCGAAGCGGGACCCGTACGGCTCGCGGGCGCCGGCGAATCGAGCGACGCGCATCACATCTCGGCGCCCGATCCGGCAGGCGTAGGCGGCGAAATCGCGCTGCGAGCGGCGCTGGCCGACAGCGGCATCGGCGCGTCCGAGATCGGCTACGTGAATCTGCACGCCACCGCCACGCGCAAGAACGACGAGATGGAAGCGCATCTGATGGCGCGCGTATTTCCGCGCGGCGTTCCCGCGAGCGGCACGAAGCCGCTCACGGGGCACACGCTCGGCGCGGCCGGCGCCACCGAGCTTGCGTTCGCCTGGCTCACGCTCGCGCGCGGCGATGTCACGCTGCCGCGTCACCTATGGGACGGCGACGCCGACCCCGCCTTGCCGGCGCTCGATCTGATCGAAGCCGAACGACGCCTGGCGCCGGGCCAATACGTGATGAGCAACTCGTTCGCATTCGGCGGCAGCAATGTCAGCCTCGTTCTGGGGCGTTGAAGGTGTCATGAGCACGACGATGGAACACGCGCAAAACTGGGCGGACACGGTCTTTCCGCCGATTGAAGAGGTGCTGCCGCATCGCGGCACGATGCTGCTGACAGACGAGGTTCTCGCGTGCGGCGACACGAGTGTCACGGTGCGTGCGCGCGTCGACGCCGGCGCGTGGTATGCGGACGCGAACGGCGCGATGCCGGCTTGGATCGGCGTCGAGCTGATGGCGCAGGCGATTGCCGCGCACGTCGGTCTCGTGGCGATGCGCGCGGGCGGCAAGGCGCGTCCGGGTGTGCTGCTGGGCTCGAGCAAGTACGAAGCGCTCACGCCGGCGTTTGCGCGCGACACGCAACTCGACGTACATGCGGCGGAACTGCTGCGCAGCGCGGAAGGACACGGCGCATACCAATGCACGATCGACAGCGCGGAGGGCCAGCGTCTCGCACAAGCCGTCATCAAGGTTTTTCAGCCGACCGATTTTCAAGCATTCATCGAAGGGAAGAGTCAATGACCCCCACGTTCACTTACGTTCACTGCCCCCCGAGGGGGCGAAGCCTCCCTTGGGGCGGCCCGGCGGGAGGCTTCACTCAATGAGCCGCCGCGTTCTCGTTACCGGCGCAAGCCGCGGCATCGGCCGCGCGATTGCGTACCAACTCGCCGCCGACGGCTTCGCCGTGTCGGTGCATTGCAGGAGCGGCCGGGCCGAGGCCGACGCGGTCGCCGACGGCATCGCCGCGCAAGGCGGCAGCGCTCGCGTGCTGCAATTCGACGTGCGCGACCGCGCCGCGTGCCGCGAGCAACTGCAGGCCGACGTCGCCGCGCACGGCGCCTACTACGGAATCGTGCTGTGCGCGGGCCTGACACGCGACGCGGCATTTCCGGCCCTGACCGACGACGATTGGGATGCCGTGCTCGAAACCGGACTCGACGGTTTCTACAACGTCGTGCATCCGCTCACGATGCCGATGGTGCGCGCGAAAGCGGGTGGCCGGATCGTGACGATCGCGTCCGTTTCGGGGGTGATGGGCAATCGCGGGCAGGTCAACTACAGCGCCGCGAAGGCCGGCTTGATCGGCGCGACGAAGGCGCTCGCCGTCGAGCTGGCCTCGCGCCGCATCACGGTCAACTGCGTCGCTCCCGGCTTGATCGAGACCGAGATGCTCGCGCAAATGGAGCATCTCGATCATGCCTTGCAGACCGTGCCGATGGCGCGCGTCGGCAAGCCGGTCGAAGTCGCAGCGGCTGTCAGCTTCCTGATGTCGGACGCCGCGTCCTACATCACGCGGCAAGTGCTCGGCGTGAACGGCGGGATCATCTGATGAAGCGCGTCGTCATTACGGGAATGGGCGGCGTGACGCCGATCGGCAATCAGTGGGACGAGATCGAGACGGCGCTCAAAGGCGGCCGCAACGCCGTGCGCCGCATGCCGGAGTGGGATTACTTCTCGTCGCTGCACACGCGGCTCGCGTGTCCGCTGCCCGAGTTCACCCTGCCGCGCGAGTATCCGCGCAAGAAGACACGGTCGATGGGGCTCGTCTCGATGTATTCGGTGCGCGCGAGCGAGATGGCGTTGGCCGATGCGGGACTGCTCGGCGACGCGTCGATTGCCGACGGGCGCATGGGCGTCGCATACGGTTCGTCGTCGGGCTCGGTGCAGCCGATCCGCGCGTTCGGCACGATGCTCGAGACCGGTTCGATGCAGGACGTCACGTCGAACAGCTACGTGCAGATGATGCCGCATACGACGGCCGTCAACGTGAGCCTGTTCTGGGACCTGAAAGGGCGCATCGTGCCGACTTCGTGCGCGTGCGCTTCGGGTAGCCAGGCGATCGGGTATGCGTACGAGGCCATCGCGACCGGCAAGCAGACGCTGATGCTCGCGGGCGGCGCCGAGGAGCTGTCGGGCCCCGCGGTCGCGGTATTCGACACGCTCTACGCGACGAGCACGCGCAACGACGAGCCGGAGCTGACGCCGCGTCCGTTCGATGCGGCGCGCGACGGCCTCGTAGTCGGCGAGGGGGCGGCGACGCTGGTGCTCGAAGAGTACGAACACGCGCGCGCACGCGGTGCGGCGATTCATGCGGAAATTGTCGGTTTCGGCTGCAACTCGGACGGCGCCCACATGACGCAGCCCACGGCCGAAACGATGGCGCGCGCGATGCAGTTCGCGCTCGACGATGCGCTGCTTCCGCCCACGGCAATCGCCTATGTGAACGCGCACGGCACGTCGACCGATCGCGGCGACATTGCGGAAAGCGTGGCGACGGCGCAGGTGTTCGGCTCGCGGATGCCGATCAGTTCGCTCAAGAGCTATATCGGCCACACGCTTGGCGCGTGCGGCGCGATCGAGGCGTGGTGGACCATCGAGATGATGAAGCGCAACTGGTACGCGCCGACGCTGAACCTGACGAACGTCGACCCAGCCTGTGCGCCGCTCGATTACATCGCGGGCGAAGGCCGCGCGATCGACGCCGGCTACGTGATGAGCAACAACTTCGCGTTCGGCGGGATCAATACGTCGTTGATCTTCAAGCGGGTGCAATGAGACGCAGCGCATCACGCGAACTCGAACGCGTCGTCGTCACGGGCATGGGGATCGTGTCGTGCCTCGGCAATACGCTCGATACGGTGTCAAGCGCGCTGCGCGAGGGCCGATCCGGCATCACGAGCATCGAAGCATGGCGCGAGCTTGGCTTCGGGAGCCAGGTTGCAGGTGTGGCGTCGGTCGCCGATGAGCCGCCGTTCGCGCGCAAGTTCGAGCGCTTCATGGGCGATACCGCGCGCTTTGCGGCTCACGCGGCGCGAAAGGCGGTCGAGGACTCGGGCCTCGCGGCCGATGCCTTGCGTTCTCCCGATGCGGGCGCCGTGATCGGCTCGGGGAGCGGCGCGCTGTCCGCCTACGACGCGGCGCTTGCCGTCGTGCGCGAGCGCGGCGTCGAAAAAGCGCCGCCCTACACCGTGCCCAAGGTGATGAGCAGCACGGCGTCGGCGAACGTCGCGCAACTGTTCGGTCTCGAAGGCATCGCGTATTCGCCGTCATCGGCCTGCACGACGTCTGCGCTCGCGATCGGACAGGCCATGCAGCTGATTCAGACGGGCCGTCAGCAGATCGTGCTCACCGGCGGCAGCGAAGAGCTCTACGACAACTACACGCTGAACTTCGACGCGATGGGCGCGCTTTCGCGCGGCTTCAACGACACGCCGCAGCGCGCGTCGCGCCCCTACGACACGGCGCGCGACGGCTTCGTGATCGCCTCGGGCGCGGGCGTGCTGGTGCTCGAATCGCTGACGCACGCGCGTACGCGCGGCGCACGCATTTACGCCGAGCTGACGGGCTTCGGCCAGTGCACCGATGGCGCCGCGATGGTTGCGCCGGGCGCGGCGGGCATCGCGCGGTCGATTCGCGGCGCGCTCGACGAAGCAGGCACGACGCCCGGCTACGTGAACACGCATGCCCCGTCGACTCCGCTCGGCGACATCGAAGAACTGCGCGCGCTGCAGGAGGTGTTCGGTGCGGCGGTGCCGCCCCTGTCGTCGATCAAGGCGCTGACGGGTCACCCGCTCGCGACCTCCGGCGTGCACGAGGCGATCTACACGCTCTTGATGATGCGCGACGGTTTCATCGCGGGCAGTGCAGGCATCGAATCGCTCGATCCGCTCGCGGCCGGGGTGCCGCTCGTGCGGGCTTCGCGTGACGCCGCACTCAAGAGCGCGATGTCGATTTCGTTCGGGTTCGGCGGCAGTTGCGCGAGCTTGATGTTCGGCGCGTGTGAAGGTGCATGAAGCAGTCGTTTCTTAGTCAATGACAACAACAAACAGGAGTGCCTCGATGAAACTCAATTCCACGATTGCCGCATGTGCGCTCGCGTTGGCCGCGCAAGCCGCGATGGCAGGGTCCGTGCTGCACAGCTTTCCGCTCAAGCCCGTGCTCGATACGCAGCCGGGCGGCGATGACGTCGCGCTCTATTTCGGCTCGCAGACGCCTCCGGCTGTGGCGAGCCAGCTCGGCAGCGACAGCGAGAGCGCCCATGTGCCGCGCAAATACGGCGACGATGACCAGACCTCGTGCAACGTCGCGCTTACGCAGGCGCTGAGGGACCTGCGCAGCTACGCGCGCGTTCACCACGCCAACGGCGTCATCAACATTCGCACGCGGTTCCATGAGACGGAGACCGCGTCCGATACCGATTACACGTGCGCCACGAGCAGCGGCGCGGCAGCATTGAAGGTGACCGGCGATCTCGTTGTGATCGATACCAAATAAAGCAAATCGAGAAAGTCGCGAAAGGATTGAATATGAAATATCTCAAGATCGCCATTTACCTCCTCGTTGTCGCTGTCCTGGCGGGGTGCGCGCGAGGTGAGCCGTACAAGCAAGTCGTCAAGACGGCTCCAGAAATTGCTGCGGGCCAAGGGCGAATCTACTTCTATCGAAAGCCAGGCCTGTTCTCGGACGCCGGCATTCTGGACCAGCCCGTCATTTTGCTCGACGGGGAAAAGATTGGCCGTGCTCGACCCAAAGGGTTCTTCTATTTGGACGTTCCTGCCGGAACTCATGAAGTTGTCGTCCATACCGAGGTCGATAAAACGCTCTCGCTGACCATCGATGCTGGGGAGACGAAATACGTGAGGACTGAATTGACAGCCGGCGTCATACGCGCAAGAGCGGTGCCGGAGTTGATCGAGCCGCGCGTCGCGAAGAAGGAAATGAGGCGGCTCAGGCTGGGCGGGCAGGCATCGGCCAACGGCGATGGGGCTGCCTCGGAAACTGCCGAATAAGGATGGCGATTCCCCGCCGCGAACAGGTAAGCCGCGCGCCCGGTCTACCTGTGCACGGCGGGGTTGACCTTGCTTCCCTTGCGCGCCGCCACGTTCACGAGCGTCTCGCGCCGCTTGCCGGGCTGAGGACGATGAAGGCCGAGGCGCTCGAAGAGGCCGAAGTCTTTTGCGCGGCTCCACCAGAGGTAGGGAAGCGATACGTTGTTCGCGCCGAATGTGAAGCCGCCTTGCCGGATCATTTCGAGATATCCGTCGGCGCTCTTTTGCACATGCATCGGATGACGGAACAGCAGCCGGATCACCCACGATTTGATGTACGCCTCGGTCGATTCCGCGAACAGCAGCACGCCGCCCGGCTTCAGCACGCGGCGAAACTCGGCGAGCGCGCGTTCCTGCTCGACGAGATGGTGGAAGGTTTGATGGCAGAAGACGATGTCGGCGCTCGCATCCGGCAACTGAAGCGCTGCGCAGTCGCCGTGCAGCAGCTCGGTCTCGGTGGCGATGCGGCTGCCGGCTTGCGCCGCCAGCGCAAGCGACGGCTTGTGATAGTCGATGCCGACGATACGGCGCGGCTGGAACGCGTCGGCGAGCAGACGAAACGAGATACCCTGTCCGCAGCCGACGTCGACGATGACGGGTGCCTCGGGCAATGGCGTGCCGATCAGGCGCTTGAGATCGTTGATCGCGACGCGCAGCACATGGTGCTCCCAAGTATGGGTGCGCAGGAACCAGATGCCGAAGGCCGTCTCGGGTACGAAGGGCACGTGCGCGGAAGCGCCTGCTTTGACTGATGAAAGTGGATTGGACGACACCGGTTAACCCCGCCGAGGATATTCTTGTGATGGCGAAATTGTAATGGCAGCTTGTTCGGAATGTAGCGAATCGATGTCAACAAATACGGCCGATGAAGCATCGCATTCGAGACCGTGGGAACGTAACACTCGTGAATACTTTTGAAACCCAAAAACGTTATGACCAACGCTAATTCGCAACACGCGGCCGTCGACGTCGCGATCATCGGCGCAGGGCCGTCCGGCGCGGTGGCGGCGGCGCTCTTGAGAAAGGCCGGCCATTCGGTGCTGGTGCTCGAGCGGCAGCACTTCCCGCGCTTTTCGATCGGCGAGAGCCTGCTGCCGCAGAGCATGGCCTATCTGGAAGAAGCGGACATGCTGCAAGCCGTCGTCGAGGCCGGCTTCCAGTACAAGAACGGCGCGCACTTCGTGCACGGCGGCAAGACGGCGTCGTACGACTTTCGTGACAAGCACTCGAAAGGGTGGGGGACGACGTACCAGGTCGAGCGCGCGAAGTTCGACGACATCCTGATCCGCCGCGCCGCCGAGCAGGGCGCGGACGTGCGCTTCGGCCACGCGGTGAACGCGATCCAGACGGGCGAGGCGCCTCAGCTCGAAGTGGCGGACGAGGCGGGCAACACGTATACCGTGCGTGCGCGCTTCGTACTCGATGCGAGCGGATTCGGCCGCGTGCTGCCGCGCTTGCTCGAACTCGAAACGCCGACGCGGATGCCGACGCGCGCCGCGATTTTCACGCATGTGCGCGACGGCCTGCCGGCCGGCAGCACCGATCGCAACAAGATCTGCATCGCGGTGCACCCTGAGCGGCGCGATGTCTGGTACTGGATGATTCCGTTGGCGGACGGGCGCTCGTCGGTGGGGTGCGTGGCGGAAGCGTCGTTTTTCGACGTTACGGAGACCGAGCGCGAGGCGAAGCTGCGCGAGCTGATCCGGGTCGAACCGACGCTCTGCGAGCTGATCGGCGATGCACCGTTCCTCATGCCGGTGCGGCACATCGGAGGCTACTCGGCGAACGTGGAGCGCCTTTACGGCCCAGGCTACGCGCTGCTCGGCAACGCGGGCGAGTTTCTCGATCCGGTGTTCTCGTCGGGGGTGACGATCGCGCTGCGTTCCGCGCATCTGGCGGTGGAGACGCTCAAGCGCCAGCTGCGCGGCGAGGCGGTCGACTGGCTTGCCGACTACGACCGGCCGCTGCGCCGCGGGATCGATACGTTCCGCGCTTTCGTCGATCGCTGGTACACGGGCGAGCTGCAGGACATCATCTTCTATCCCCATCAGACGCCGACGATTCGCCGGATGATCAGCGCCGTGCTCGCAGGCTACGCGTGGGACGAGACGAACCCGTATGTCGCCGATCCGGTTCGCCGGCTCAACTCGCTGCACGAGGCTTGCAAGGCGATGTAAGCGCGGTGCTCGATGCTTGCGCCGCGAACCGCTCGCGCTTTTCATCGCGCTGATGCACGCGCTGACCGGCCGCGTAGGTTTCGAAAATCGCACGGTCGTCGCCGAGCAGCGCGAACGCGAACAGCAGCTCTTCGAGCGACTGCACGCGCGACGTGCGGCGCTTGAGCAGCGGCGTCGCGGATGGATCGAGCACGATGAAGTCCGCTTCCGATTGCGGGGCGAGCGTGCCGATCTTGTCGTCGAGATTCAGCGCCTTCGCCGCGCCCGCCGTCGCGAGCCAGAACATGCGCGTCGCGGTCAGGTGGAAACCCGAGAGGCGCGCCACCTTGTGTGCCTCGTTCATCGTCTGCAGCATCGAGAACGACGTGCCGCCGCCGACATCCGTGGCGAGCGCGATCGGCACGCCTGCTTCGTCGGCCTTCTCGAAGTCGAACAAGCCGCTGCCGAGGAAGAAGTTCGACGTCGGGCAGTGCGACGCCACCGTGTTCGTCTGCGCCATGCGCTTGCGGTCTTCGGCATCGAGGTGGATGCAGTGTCCGTACACCGCGCGCGAACGCAGCAGGCCGTAGTGATCGTAAATATCGAGGTAGCTGCGGTGCCCCGGGAACAGCTCGGCCACCCACTTCACCTCGTCGACGTTCTCGGCAACGTGGCTCTGAATGAAGACGTCCGGGTGCTCGCGCGCGAGCACGCCGCAGGCCTCGAGCTGCGCTTCGGTCGAGGTCGGCGCGAAGCGCGGCGTGAGCGCGTAGAGCTGGCGTCCGCGGTTGTGCCAGCGCTCGATCAGCTCGGCGCTGTCGTCGTAGCCCGATTGCGCGGTGTCGCGCAGGAACTCGGGGCAGTTGCGGTCCATCAGCACCTTGCCCGCGATCATCCGCATGTTGCGCGCTTCGCTTGCGGTGAAGAGCGCATCGGCCGAGCCCTTGTGGACCGTGCAGTAGACGAGCGCCGTGGTCGTGCCCGAGGCGAGCAGCTCGTCGCAGAAGAAGTTCGCGGTGTCGGCCGCGTACTCCGGGTCCGAGAAGCGGCGCTCGGTCGGGAACGTGTAGGTTTCGAGCCACGGCAGGAGGCCCGGCGCCGGAGACGCAATCATGTCCGTCTGCGGATAATGGATGTGCGTGTCGATGAAGCCCGGCACGATCACTTTGTCGCGCCGATCCTGCACTTGGGTGTCCGGCGTGATCTGGCCGCTCAGCGCCGAATAGGCGCCTGCGGCCACCACGCGACCGTCCTCGACGATCAGCACGCCGTCTTCGTCGAACACGGCCGCGTCTTGCTCGCGCGCCGGGTCACCCTTGAAGGTCAGCAGTTGCGCACGATAGGCAGTGCGTTTCGTGTCGGAATCACGTTTTGCAGTTTGGCTCATGACTAATACGTCTCTTGCGAAAGTAGGAGTGAAACGTCAGGGGACGGCATGCGGTTGCCCGCTCAGGTGCCCGCTATGCCAGTAAGCGTCGAGCTTCGCGATGAACGCGTTGCGCTCGGCGGGGGTGATGAACGATGCGTCGAAGCTGTTCTTCACGATCGTGTAGACGTCTGCGTCGGAGAGTTTCAGCGCGTCGATCGTCTCAACGAAGTTCTGGTTGATGTAGCCGCCGAAGTAGGCGGGGTCGTCGGAGTTGACGGTCACGGCGACGCCGCGATCGAGCAGGCTCTTCAGCGTGTGCTTGGTCAGGTCGTCGAACACGCACAGCTTGAGGTTCGACAGCGGACAGACCGTGAGCGCGACGCGCGTGTCGGCCAGGCGCGTGACGAGCGCCGGATCTTCGATGCTGCGCACGCCGTGGTCGACGCGGTCGACTTTCAAGAGATCGAGCGCTTCATAGATGTACGAGGGCGGGCCTTCCTCGCCCGCATGCGCGACGAGCTTCAGCCCCTTGGCGCGCGCCTTCGCGAACACGCGCTCGAATTTCGACGGCGGGTGGCCGCGCTCGGACGAGTCGAGGCCGACGCCGATCAAACGGTGCTTGTATCGATCGAAGAGCGGCAGCGCGGCGTCGAAGGTTGCGAGCGCATCGTCTTCGGACAGATGCCGCAGGAAGCACAGGATCAGCTTGCTCGTCATGCCGCGCTTCTCGGCGTCGGCGAGCGCGCGCTCGATGCCGGCCACCACCGTTTCGATCGCGACGCCGCGTTCGGTGTGCGTCTGCGGATCGAAGAAGATCTCGGCGTGCACGACGTTGTCGGCGAGCGCGCGCTCGACGTAGGCCGCGGTCATGTCGTAGAAATCCTCTTCGGTCAAGAGCACGCTCGCGCCCGCGTAGTAGATGTCGAGGAACGATTGCAGATCGGTGAACGCATAGGCGGTCCGCAGCGCGTCGATCGAGTCGTACGCGAGCTTCACGTTGTTGCGTTGGGCGAGCTTGAAGATCAGCTCGGGCTCCAAGGAGCCTTCGATATGGATATGCAATTCGGCCTTCGGTGCGCCAGCGGCTTTGTCAGCTAGGGTTGCGGTCATGGTCGGTCGGTCTTCTAAGGGGCTTTTTGCAAAGCGTGGTGGACGGGTCGCGCGCGCAATGCTTGGGGCTAAGGCGCGGTCTGCGTCCGTTCGTTGGTGATGGATTGGCTGGTGTTGCTGGGCTGAGTCTTTTTGCTATGCGTTTGTGTCTCTGTGTACCTGTGTACCTGTGTATATCGAACGGTCCTGTTGGTTTCGGCCGCGCCTAAACGGCGCTCGCCGCATGGTGTGCGTTCGCTTCGACGGCCTGCAGCAGTTGCGCCGCCGCTGACACCGCAATGATCTCCGGCGACTTGTCGACGATCCCGACGACACCGATCGGGCAGTGCATGCGCGCAATCTGCGCCGGATCGATGCCGCGTGCGGCGAGCCGGTGCTCGAACTGCTTGCGCTTCGTGTGCGAGCCGATCATGCCGAAGAACGCGAAATCGTGGCGTCGCAGGATGCGCTCGGCAAGCTCGAGATCGCGCGCGTGGTTGTGCGTCATGACGAGGAAATACGTGTGCGGGGCGGCACGGTCGATGGCTTCGTCAGGCGCGTCGTTGGCGTCGATCGTCACGTTCAGGATGCCGTCGAGCGCTTCGGGTGGCGGGAACTGCGCGTCGCGCTCGTCGACCCACTGCACGTGGCACGGCAGCGTCGCGAGCACGCGCACGAGCGCGGCGCCCACGTGCCCCGCGCCGAACAGCACGACGGCGAAGTCGCGCGGCGCGATCGTTTCGGTCAGCAACGCATTGCTTTCGTCGAAGCCGGTGCCGTCCCACAGCAGGCAATCGGGGCCGTCGACGCCGGGCTCGGGGTCCGACAGCATCACGTCGTCGGGCGCGGGGCCGAATGATACGCTGCGCACGGTCGATTGGCCCGCGAGCACGCGCTTGGCGAGCGTCGACACCCAGCCGAGGTCGCCCACGTCGAGACGTTCGAACGCGACGACGACTGCGCCGCCGCAGCATTGGCCGAGGCTCGGGCCGAGCGCGAAACGTTCGAGCCGGCGCGAGCGCTGCGTGCGCATGCCGTCCTTGAGCACTTGGCGCGCGACTTCGATGGCGCGCCATTCGAGGTGTCCGCCGCCGATCGTATGACGCGCCGAATCACGCGTGACGATCATCTTCGTGCCGGCTTCGCGCGGCGCCGAACCTTCGACGCGCGCCACCGTCACGAGCACGACGGCGTCGCCGTGCGCGAGCAGGTGTTGCAGATCGGGCAGCCAAGGTTGCATCCGGTCGCTCCAGGCAGTGCCCCGCACATTCAAGCGTGCGAGGGCGGTTGATAGGGGTACTTCGCGTCGCGAGGCTTCGCGACCTCAGGCCGTAGCCGGCGCCGCGGCCGATGACGGCGAAGCGGACGCGCGCTGCGCTTGCATCGCATCTAGCGCGTCGAGGATCGCCTCGGGCGTGGCCGGCGCGCGCAAAGGCGGTGCGCTCGTCACTTCGGGCACGGCGGCCGCGACCGCATCGCGGATCGCCAGAAACACCGAGAACGGCAGCAACAGCGGCGGCTCGCCGACGGCCTTCGAGCGGAACACCGTAGGCTCCGCGTTCTCGTTGCGAAAGAGACGCACGTTGAACGCGGCGGGCGTGTCGCTGACGGCGGGAATCTTGTACGTCGACGGCGCGTGCGTCATCAATCGACCGTCGCGGTTCCACCAGAGTTCCTCGGTCGTGAGCCAGCCCATGCCTTGAATGAAGCCGCCTTCGACCTGGCCGATATCGATCGCCGGGTTGATCGACTGGCCGGCATCGTGCAGCAGGTCGGCGCGCACGAGCTTCCATTCGCCGGTGAGCGTATCGACGATCACCTCCGACACGGCCGCGCCGTACGCGAAGTAGTAGAACGGATGGCCCGTCAGCGTCTTGGCGTCCCAGTGCACTTTCGGCGTCGCGTAGAAGCCGTCGGACCACAACTGGATCCGCGCGAGATAGGCCGCGTTGACGAGCTGCTCGAACGGCATCGCGCCGCCGTTGCTGATCACGCTGCCGCGCTCGAAGCGCACGTCTTCCGCGTTGCCGCCGAGTTGTTGCGCGGCCAGCGCCGCGAGCCGTTCGCGGATCGTGCGCGCGGCCGCTTCGGCGGCCTTGCCGTTCAGATCGCTGCCGGTCGATGCCGCGGTGGCCGACGTATTGGCCACTTTCGACGTATCCGTCGCCGACACGCGCACGCGCGAAAGCGCGAGCCCGAACTCGTTCGCGACGACCTGCGCGACCTTCGTGTTGAGCCCTTGGCCCATCTCCGTGCCGCCGTGATTGACGAGCACCGAGCCGTCCTTGTAGACGTGCACGAGCGCGCCCGCCTGGTTCAAGAACGGCACGTTGAACGAGATGCCGAACTTGACCGGCGTGATCGCGATGCCGCGCTTGAGGACCGGGCTCTTCGCATTGAACGCGGCAAGCGCGGCGCGGCGCGCGCGGTAGTCGCTCGACACGAGCAGGTCTTCGGTGAGCGGCAGGAGGATGTTGTCCTCGACGCGCTGGCCGTATGGCGTCACGTCGCGCTCGCCGATGCCGTAGTAATTCGCGAGTCGCACATCGAGCGGATCGAGCTCGAGCTCGCGCGCGATGTCGTCCATCAGCACTTCCATCACGAGCGCGCCCTGCGGGCCGCCGAAGCCGCGGAACGCGGTGTTCGATTGCGTGTTGGTCTTGCATGCGAGCGCGAGGATGTCGACGTCCGGCAAGTAATACGCGTTGTCGAAGTGGCACACGGCGCGCGTCGCGACGGCGCCCGACAAGTCCGCCGAATAGCCCGCGCGCAGCGCGATCTCGACGCGCGCGCCGAGAATGCGTCCGGTGTCATCGAAGCCCGCTTCGTATTGATAGAGCGCGTCGTGACGCTTGCCGGTGATCATGAAGTCGTCGTCGCGGTCGGCGCGCAGCTTGACCGGACGATGCAAGCGTTGTGCCGCGAGCGCCGCGACGCACGCGAAAAGCGCCGATTGCGATTCCTTGCCGCCGAAGCCGCCGCCCATCCGCCGGCATTCGCAGATGACGTTGTGCGTCGGCCAGCCGAGCATATGCGCGACCACCTGCTGCATTTCGCTCGGATGCTGCGTCGAGCTGTAGACGAGCATGCCGTCCATCTCCTTGGGCATTGCGTAAGCGACTTGCCCTTCGAGATAGAACTGCTCTTGTCCGCCGACTTCGAATGTGCGCGCCACGCGGTGCGGCGCCGATGCGATCTTGGCGGCCGGCGTGCCGCGCGTCAGGTGCAAGGGCGGCAGCACGTATTGCTTCTTTGCCTTCGCATCGGCCACCGACAGCACCGGTTCGAGCGGCTCGTAGCGCACGACTTCATCGCTCTTCGCGAGCGACGCCGCGCGCCGCGCGAGTTCGTGCGTTTCCGCCACCACCGCGAAGACCGGCTGGCCAAGATAGAGCACGGTGCCATCGGCAAGGATCGGGTCGTCGTGCAGCACGGGGCCGCAGTTGTTTTCGCCGGGGATGTCGGTGGCGGTCAGCACGGCGACCACGCCCGGCGCGTTGCACACGGCGGTCAGATCGAGCGACGCGATGCGCGCATGCGCGTGGCGCGATAAGCCGAGCGCCACATGCAGCGTGCCGACGAGCTCGGGAATGTCGTCGGTATAGACGGCTTCGCCGCTCACATGCAACGCGGCGGATTCATGCGGCAACGACGTGCCGATCGCGACCGCATCAGGCGTGCTGCCGCGCAGATTGCCAATGAAAGCATCGGTTTGCTTGTTCATGATGCCCTCCGCTGGGCCGCCCCAAGGAGGGCATCCGCCCCCTTGGGGGGCAGTGAACGAATGTGAGCGTGGGGGTCGTTCATCCTGGCTCCTTAGCGCCTGCGTCGAACGCGAACGCGTTCACGTCGGCGAGCGCAAGCGGTGCTTCATCGCGCGTTTCCAGATAGAAGCGCCACAGCACGTTGCGAGCGGCCTTCGTCCGGTACGCGCTCGACGCGCGCATATCGGTGAGCGGCTGGTAGTCGGACGCGAGCGCGTCCATCGCGCGGCGCGCGGCGGCTTCGTCCCAGGGCGAGCCGGCGAGCGCGGCCTCCGCGTGCTCGGCACGCTTGGGCGTCGCGGCCATGCCGCCGAACGCAATGCGCGCCTCGGTGATGTGGCCGTCGGTCACGTGAAGCGCAAACGCGGCGCACACGGCCGAAATGTCCTGGTCGTAGCGCTTCGACACTTTGTAGGTCCGAAAGCGCAAATCAGGCGAAGGGCGCGGCACGCGGATCGCGGCGACGAATTCGCCGGGTTCGAGCGCGGTCTTCTGATAGCCGACGTAGAACGCATCGAGCGGCAGTGTGCGCGAGTTCGCGCCATGACGAAGCACGACGTGTGCGTTCAGCGCGATTAACGCAGGCATCGAATCGCCGATCGGCGAGCCGTTCGCGACGTTGCCGCCGAGCGTGCCGGCATGGCGGATCGGCAGCGAGGCGAAGCGCGTCCACAGCTCGGCGACCTCGGGATAGTCGGCGGCGAGCGCCGCATAGGCGTCTTCGAGCGAGGCTGCCGCGCCGATGGTGAGCGTCGCGCCGTCGCGCTCGATCGCCTTCAATTCGGCGACGTTGCCGATGTAGAGGATGTCGCCGAGATCGCGGAATTGCTTCGTCACCCACAGGCCCACGTCTGTACTGCCCGCGAGGACGCGCGCACGCGGATGCTGCGCGCGCAGCTTCGCGAACGCGTCGAGCGTGGCCGGCGCCCAGAACGACGGCGTGCCGAAGTCGGCGCCGCGCGTATCGGGCGCCGTGTAAGTGAAGGTGTCGCTGCGCTGGATCGATTGCAGCGCGCGCGTGACCGTCTCGCGATCGAACGCCGCGCGCGGGTATTGCTGATAGTCGAACATCTTCTGCGCCGCATCGACGATCGGCCGGTAGCCGGTGCAACGGCACAGGTTGCCGGAGAGGGCGGTGTTGATTTCGTCGCGCGTCGGCAAGCCGCTCGATGGGGACTGGTTCTCGTAGAGCGCCCACATCGACATCACAAAGCCCGGTGTGCAGAAGCCGCATTGCGAGCCGTGGCAATC
This sequence comes from Trinickia violacea, assembly GCF_005280735.1. Lineage (NCBI taxonomy): Bacteria > Pseudomonadati > Pseudomonadota > Betaproteobacteria > Burkholderiales > Burkholderiaceae > Trinickia > Trinickia violacea. The sequence continues at coordinate 3,572,186 of NZ_CP040077.1, read as the reverse complement.
GACGAGCGCCTGCTGCACCGGGTGCAGCGCGCCGTCGGCGGCGCGCAGGTCTTCGACGGTGAAGAGCGCGCGGCCGTCGAGCGTCGCCAGGAACTGAATGCAGGCATTGACCGCTTTCAGCGTCAGCGCGCCGTTCGCATCGAGCTCGCCGACGACGACCGTGCACGCGCCGCAATCGCCTTCGGCGCAGCCTTCCTTGGTGCCGGTGCAATGGAGGTCTTCGCGCAGATGCTGCAGCACGGTGCGCGTCGCGGGCACGCCGGCGACCTCGCGGACGGCGCCGCGGCGATAGAAGCGGATGGGATGCGTTGTCATAGCCAATCCAGAGACATTGCGGATCAGGCGCGCGTTACGCATGGCCGAGAGCCCGCCGGCCTCGCGCACGTAGATCGCCATCCATGATTGCAAGATAGCACCGTCCTTATCAGGAAAATATTCCGCGACGGTGATGGGGGCTATTAGCAGCCGCCCATGACAGCATCGCGACTCGGCAGGTGCGCCGTAGCGGCCAAACGAAGCCGATCGCGGAGGGCCGCGCGGGGCAAGGCTCGCGCACGAACGTGCAAGGGAGACCGGCCCGCGGCGGCGCGCGGGCGGATGTGACTAGGTGTTTACACGCAGATGGGGCCGCAGCGAGACGGCGGGCGCTAGCCGGCGGGCGTGCCGGGCGCGGCCCCAGAGGGCATTACAGGGCGCTCAGCGCGCGCCGAGTCCGGTTGCGCCACAGGCTCGCGACGACCGGCACGAAGATCGCCACGAACGCGATCAGGGCCCAGCCCGGCAGCAGGATGCCGAAGATCGGCGGATACACCGTCTCGCATAGGCCGCCGACCTTGAACACGGAGGGCAGCCACTGCGCGGGCGGCAGACTGTCGACGACCGGCTGCAACTGGTCGAAACCGCAGCTGAAGCCGGGGTTCAGCTGGATATACACGTGGCGCACGGCGGCCGCGATGCCGGCCGCGGCGGTAATGGCAATGAGCGTCTCGAGCACGGCGACCCCGCGCCAGCCTTTCAACGTTGCGCCGAAGAACGCAAAGAACGCGATCAGCGCGAAGAAATAGCGCTGGATGATGCACAGCGTGCAGGGGTCCTCGTTCTTGACGAACTGCATGTAGAGCGCACCGGCCAGGAGGCCGAGGCAGACGAAGCCCAGCAGGACGAGGAGACGGCGCTCGCGGCGCAGCAACGCGGTGTTGTCGTTCATGAGAGAAGAATGGGTTTCGAAATGGCTGGAACCGGGTGATTTTAGTGCGCTTTTCATACGCACGTTTGTTTATTGGATCAAAACGACCTCGACGAATCGGCCCCGCGCCGCGCGCGGGCGCGGGTTTGCCGGACGAGCGCAGCCGGGCTCAGCGCAATGGGTTCAGCACGCGCTCGACCGCGAGGCCGATGCCGAGCAGGGCGTCGTCCGCATGCGGCGCGGCCGCGAGCATGAGCCCGACCGGCGCTTCGCCGCGCACATGGCACGGCACCGACAGCGCGCACGCGTCGAGCACGTTGAAGACGCTCGGATTGCGCAGGACGAGCGCGTTGACGCGCGCGAACGTCTCGTCGTCTTGTTCGAGGTCGGCGAGGCGCGGCGGGGCGATCGGAATGGTCGGCGCGACGATCGCGTCGAAGCGCTGCCACAGCGTGTGCCGGGCGGCCTCGAAAAGCGCGGCGCGTTCGGCGAGCAGGTCGAGATAGTCGGCGGCCGTGGCGGTTTCGCCTTTCAGAATCCGGACGAGCACGCGCGGATCGTAGAGGTCGCGGTGCTTCTCGATCAGCGGCCGATGCCACGCATACGCTTCCATCGACGAAAAGCCGATGCGGTTGATGTCCTGCCAACGGTCGAGCGGCGCGAAGTGCACGTCGGCGACGATCGCGCCGGCGGCTTCGAGATGCTTGAGCGCGGTATCGACGGCCGCGGCCACCGCGGGCTCGACATCGTCCGTCACGTAGTGGGTCAGCACGCCGAGGCGCACGCCTTCGAGCGGGCGGCGCGCGGGCACACGCGGTTCGAGCCCGGCGAGCAGGCGGTCGACGAGCGCGCAGCACGCGACCGACACGCCGATCGGGCCGAAGGAATCGAGCGTGCTGGAAAGCGGCACGCCGCCTTGCTTCGGGATGCGGCTGGCCGTCGGCTTGAAGCCCGTCAGGCCGCACATCGCGGCGGGGATGCGCAGCGAGCCGCCGGTGTCGGTGCCGAGCGCGACCGCGGCCATGCCGTCGGCAACCGATGCGGCCGCGCCCGACGAGGACCCGCCCGCCACGCGCGCATCGCCTGGCACCTCGCGGTGGTACGGCGAGAGCGGCGTGCCGTAGTGCGGATTGAGGCCGAGCCCGGAGAACGCGAACTCACTCATGTTCGTGCGCCCGACGATCACCGCGCCCGCGCGCTTGAGCCGGGCGACCGCGATCGCGTCGGCGCTCGCCGGGGCGGTGCCGTCGAGCGCGCGCGAACCGGCGCGCGTGACCTGCCCTTCGATGTCGAACAGATCCTTGATCGACACGGGGATGCCCGCGAGCGGCGAGAGCACGGTACCGGCGGCGCGCAGGCGGTCGTGCGCGTCGGCGGCGGCGCGGGCGCTGTCGGCGGCGACCTCGATGAAGACGGTCGAGCCTTGGCCCGACGGGTCGGCGATTCGGTCCAGCGCGGCCTCGACGAGTGCGCGGCTCGAGGTCTTGCCCGCGGCGAGATCGGCGGCGAGTTGGGCGAGCGGGGCGAATGGGGTGGGCGGGGTAAAGTCGGCGGCAGGCATGGCGGTGGGTTCGAGGCAGTTGAGAGACGTTTGCGGCGCGGTGTGCTTGCGTGTGCCGGGTTGTCTCGAAAGCCGGGGCGGCGGATGTCGCAGGCATTGTAGAACAAGGCTTCGCGTCGGGGCTGTCGGGTGAGAAAGGGCGCGCGTTTGCGGCCGCGTCGGTCACTGGCGGATAATGGGATAGTCTCCACCGTTCGCGTGCCAGGCGCGCCTGCCCTAAAGTCATGAGCGAAAACACGCCGCCCAACGCCGGGAATCCCGGCTCTCCATCCGCTTCAACCGGTCAATCCCAGGTATCGAGCTCCGCCCCGCAGCCACCTGTGCACGAGGCTGCGGCACAGGACGCGCCACCTCGGGCCGCAGCCGCCGTGGCAGAGGAGCCCGCGCCTGCCGAACCGCGCGAGGCTGCCCCGGCGGGCGCCACGCCCAAAGGTACGACGGGTTCGCCGCCGCCCGGCTTTGGCGCCCAACCCGATTTCGATACGCCGCGTCCGCCGCCTCCCGGCGCGGTGCCTTCCGCGCCGCCTGCCTATCTGCGGCAAAGCGATTCGGCGTGGTCGGTGCTGGGACGCACGGTCGCCGCGCGCGCCCGGCGGATCTTCGACCGGGCCGGCCAGCGCATTACGCAACGCACGCTGCGCATCGGCGTGTCGGCGCGCATCTTTCATCCCGAGCCCGGCGCGAGGGGCCTGCGCGGCAAGACGCTGCAGTACCTGGAGGAGTCGATCGCGCACTGGGTCATGTCGCGCGACGTGCTCGTCTTCATGATTCCGACGGTCGGCCATCAAGGCATGCTCCACCCGAGCAACATTCGCTTGCGCGACTACGCGAAGCATCTGGACGGCCTGTTGCTGCAAGGCGGCGCCGACGTCTCGCCGCAGTCGTACGCAGAGAGCGCGAGCCGTCCCGAATGGCCCGGCGATCGCGTGCGCGACATGTACGAACTGGAGCTGCTGCACGAGTTCATCGAGTCGGGCAAGCCGGTGCTGGGCGTCTGCCGCGGCTGCCAGCTCATCAACGTCGCGTTTGGCGGCACGCTCTATCAAGACATTGCGTCCGATGTGCCGATGGCCGGCGTTCACGTCAACGAGCACTACGACCAGCATCGCCATTCGGTTCGTTTTCCCGACGGCTCGACGCTCGCCAGCATGTTCCCTGGCCGGCGCGAAGCGGTGGTCAATTCGATTCACCACCAGGCGGTGAAGACGCTGGGCCGCGATTTGAATATCGAGGCGGTGTCGTCGTCGGACGGGATCATCGAGGCCGTGCGCTATCGGCGCGCGCCGTTCGTGGTGGGCGTGCAGTGGCACCCCGAGTTCCATCGTGCAGGCGGGCCGGAATTGCTCGACTGTACGCCGCTGCTGGACACGTTCCTGCGCGTTGCGCGCGAGACGCGCTTCTAAAGGTCGTGCCGTTCAGGCCGCGAGCGGCGGTGTCTGCCGATCGATAAGGCTGGTGTCGCAAAAGAAAACGGCTCGCCGTGTGATGACGGCGAGCCGTTTTGCGTTTGACACGCCTAGACCAGCCGGTACGCGTAGCGCAGCGCGGTGACGTCTATGCCGCCCATGTGGTCCGGTTCCCTGCCCGCGGGCTGCCAGCCCTGCCGCTCGTAGAACGCAATCGCGGCTGTGTTGCCTTCCAGCACGTACAGATGGATCTGCGTTTCGCCGCACGCCCGTGCCCAATCCTGCGCCGCGCCGATCAGCAGCTTTCCGACGCCGATCCCCTGGTACCGAGGCAGCGCGTGCAGGTTGTCGAGCAGCGCGCCCCAGGCGGACCCGATCGGCCGCTCGACGCAGACGAATCCCACCGCCTCTCCCTCCAGATCGGCGATCTGCACGAGCCGCCGGCCATCGTCCGGCGCGTTCATGCGCGCGTGCCAGAACGCGGCGCGTTCGTTGGCGACCTCGTCGTCGAGGAATTCGTTGGGCAGGATGCCCCGGTAAGTCGCTTGCCAGCTTGCCGCGTGGATGGCCGCGAGGAGGCCGGCATCGGCGGGACGCGCGTGACGCAGCGTGAGAGGCGCGGGAAGAGTCATCGACAGCGAGGCGTAAAAGTCCGTAGTGCGGCCAGTTTACTGCGTGGACGCCGCGCGCCGACATCGGCTGAATCGTAAATACACGAAAGCCGCGTTCGCAGTAAGATTGCGCCCGGCGATCGCTGGGGCCCAGCCCGGTTCCCGGCATCGCCGGTTTTTCGCTCCGAATGTGGCGCGTCAAAGCCGCGCACGCCGATATGCGAGATCGCCGGCGTCGAGCCGGCAATGTGTCAACTGCCGTTTGCCGAGTGGTTAGGCGAGCGGTCTCTTTGAGAATGTCATGTCTACCGCGTCCCACGCATCCCCCAACGAATCGAAAGTCAGGACAGTGTTTCGCGTCGTCAGCGGCAACTTCCTGGAAATGTATGACTTCATGGTCTACGGCTATTACGCATCCGCGATCGCCAAGACCTATTTCCCGAGCGGCGACAGCTTCGTTTCGCTGATGCTGGCGCTGTCGGTGTTCGGCGCGGGTTTCATGATGCGTCCCCTGGGTGCGCTCGTGCTCGGCGCCTATATCGACAAGCACGGCCGCCGCAAGGGCCTGATCCTCACGCTGCTCTTGATGGCGATCGGCACGCTGACGGTGGCGGCGATTCCCGGCTACGCGACGATCGGCTATCTCGCGCCGGTGCTCGTGCTGCTGGGCCGGCTTCTGCAAGGCTTCTCGGCGGGCGTCGAGCTGGGCGGCGTGTCGGTCTATCTGTCGGAGATCGCGACGAAGGGCAACAAGGGCTTTTACTGCTCGTGGCAGTCCGGCAGCCAGCAGGTCGCGGTGGTGTTCGCCGCCTTGATCGGCGTGGTGCTGAACCGCCTCCTGCCGGCCGACCAGATGAGCGCCTGGGGCTGGCGCGTGCCGTTCCTGATCGGCTGCCTGATCGTGCCGTTCTTGCTCCTGATCCGCCGCTCGCTCAAGGAAACCGACGAGTTCCTCGCGAAGAAGCATCGTCCGAGCATGGGCGAGGTCTTCAAGTCGATGCTCGCGAACTGGGGCATCGTGCTCGGCGGCATGGGCATGGTGATCATGACCACCGTGTCGTTCTACCTGATCACCGCCTATACGCCCACGTTCGGCCGCGAAGTGCTGAAGCTGTCGTCGATCGATACGCTCGTCGTCACCGTGTGCATCGGCTTGTCGAACCTCGTGTGGCTGCCGGTGATGGGGGCGGTGTCGGATCGCATCGGGCGCCGTCCGGTGCTGATCACGTTCACGGTGTTGACGATTCTCACGTCGTATCCGGCGATGCAGTGGCTCGTGGCGGACCCGTCGTTCGGCCGGCTGCTGGCGGTCGAGCTGTGGCTGTCGTTCCTGTACGGCAGCTATAACGGTGCGATGGTCGTGGCGTTGACGGAAGTGATGCCGGCTGACGTGCGGACTGCCGGATTCTCGCTTGCGTACAGCCTCGCGACGACCATCGGCGGTTTCACGCCGGCGATCTCGACCTACCTGATCCATGCGACGGGCAACAAGGCCGCGCCGGGGCTCTGGATGGGCGTGGCGGCGGTGTGCGGTTTGATCGCGACGCTCGTGCTGTATCGGACGGACGAAGCGCGCAATCAGTACAAGCTCGCGTAAGCGGCAGCGCGCGTATTGATGGATGGCAAGGGGCCCCGGTCGGGGCTCTTTTGCTTTTGCGGCGTCGAGGCGTCTCGCTCGCGCCTGGCTTCAAGCGTCGCGCACTTCGCGCGCGACCGCTTCGATCACGTCTTCCCACGCTCCCGGCGTGCTCTGGCGCACGAGGCGCGCAGTCGGATACCACGGGCTTCTGTCGCTCCCGACAAACCAGCGCCAGTCGGCGGCAAGCGGCAGCATCAGCCACAGCGGCTTGCCGAGCGCGCCGGCGAGGTGGGCGATCGATGTGTCGATCGACACCACCGCGTCGAGCCGGTCGACGATAGCGGCCGTGTCCGCGAAGTCGCCGATGCGCCGGGCGCCGTTGCGCTCGTCGAAGCGATGGATCGAGACGGCGCGCGGGTGGGCATCGAGGGCGCGGCGCTCGTCGGCGCTCAAGTCGGGCTGCAGCACGATCCAGTCGATGCCTTCGAGGGCGAACAGCGGGGCGAGCGCGCCGAGCGGGATCGCGCGATTCTCACGCGCCTGAATGCGGCCCGACCAGGCGAGGCCGATCTTGCGCTTCGCGTGGCCGCCGAGCGAGCCGCGCCAGCGGCGCTGGTAGTCCCTCGGCACGTCGAGGTAGCGGGCACGTGCGGGCAGCGTTTCGGCGGTGATGCCGAGCGCGAACGGCAAGCTGAGCAGCGGGCAGTGCAGGTCCACGGGCGGGCGCGGCGCGCCACGCGCGATCACCGTCACGCGCCATGCGTCCGCGAGCGGCGCGACGAGCGGCAACAATTCAGGTTGGACTTCGAGCACCACGCGCGGCGCGCGCTCGCGCACGAGCGGCATGAAGCGGATGAACTGCAGCGTGTCGCCGAAGCCCTGTTCCGCTTCGACCAGCAGCGTCTCGTCGTCGAGCGGCTCGCCGTTCCAGCGCGGCAGAGCGGCGGCGCTCGACGGATAGGCGAGCGCTCTCAGCCGCCATTCGTATTCGGGCAGGCCGCGCGTGAAATCACCGAGCGTGAGCAGCGCGAGCGCACGGTTCATGTGCGCGGATGCGAGGTCCGGGCTCAGCCGCAGCGCTTGGTCGAAGGCGCGCAGGGCCGCCGTATGCGCGCCCAGCGCATGTTGTGCGGTGCCGAGATTGAGCCACGCGAGACAGGACTTCGGATCGAGACCGACCGCAAGCTCGAAGCGCTGCGCCGCCTCGGCGTGGCGCCCGAGCGCGGCGAGCGCGTTGCCGAGCCCGAACAGGGCCGGCGGAAACGGCGCGTGCAGCGCGAGCGCGGCCTCGAACGCCGCGACCGCCTCTTCATGGCGGCCGATCGCATCGAGCGTGTTGCCGAGATTGAAGTGCGCGGCGACAAAACGCGGCTCGGCGGCCGTGGCCGCGCGAAAGTGCACGAGCGCGTCGTCGGCCCGATCGAGCGCGGCGAGCGACATCCCGAGGTTGTTGTGCGCGCCGGCATGCCGGGGACGCAGTTCGAGCGCGCGCGAAAACGCGTCGATCGCCTCGTCGTGGCGGCCGAGCGCATGCAACGCGTTGCCGAGGTTGTTGTAGGTCGACGCGTCGCCGGGCTTGAAGTGCAGCGATTTTTCGAACGCGAACAGCGCGTCTTCATGACGGCCGGCGGCGGAGTACGCGTTGCCGAGGTTGTAGTGGGCGAGCGCGAACTCCGGCACGAGCGTGAGCGCGTTGCGAAAGCGCTCGATCGCGCCGTCGAGCTGGCCGAGCGCCTTCAGCGCGTTGCCGAGATTCAGTTGCAGGGCGGCGTCGTTCGGGCGCAAGTCGACCGCGCGGCGCACCAATTCGGCTGCCTCGGCGTGCTTGCCTTGCTGGTGGCGTAGCACGCCCAGCAGGTGCAGTGCGTCGACGTGGACCGGATCGGCATCGAGCGCCGCGCGGTAGTCGCGCTCGGCATCGGCGAGCCGGCCTGCGCTGTGGGCCGCGTAGGCACGGTCAAAAAAGGGTTCCATGACAGGCAGGGACAAGCAAACGCCGCATTTTCCCACACTCGACGAGGCGTCTCCGCTTTCGGACGATGGGCCGTGTGGTCTATAACGGGGAAACGGTCGTTCTTTTCATGTCGTAACGACGTCGTGATCTTGCAGTACCGTGGCTGACGCGCTCAAACCTTCGACGATTCGACCATGACGACACCTTCTTCCCATGGACATGTGCACGAGCCCGCGCATGACCACGAGCACGGCGGCGATAGTCACGATCATCAGCCGCATTCGCACGCCGGCCACGACCACGGCCACGACCATGACGCAGGCGGCGGGCATCACCACCATCACCATCACCACGCGCCTGCTCCGGGCCACGGACGCGCATTCGCGATCGCGGTCGCGTTGAACATCGCGATCGTCGTCGTGCAAGTGATCTTCGGCGTGCTCGCCCATTCGACCGCGCTGCTCGCCGATGCCGGCCACAACCTCTCGGACGTGCTCGGACTCCTGCTCGCGTGGGGCGCGACGTGGCTCGCCAAGCGCCGCCCGTCGGCTCGCTTCACATTCGGCTACGGCAGCTCGTCGATCCTCGCCTCGCTCGCCAATGCCGCGCTGCTGCTGTTCGCGAGCGGTGCGATCGTCACCGAGGCGATTTCCCGGCTGTTGAATCCGGCGCCGGTCGCGGGCTTCGACGTGTTCGTCGTGGCGACCATCGGCATCGTCGTCAACGGCTTTTCGGCGTGGCTCTTCATGCGCGGCAACAAGGACGATCTGAACATCCGCGGCGCGTTCCTGCACATGGCCGCCGACGCGGCGATCTCGGCGGCGGTGGCCGTCAGCGGTCTCGTGATTCTCGCGACCGGCCTCACGTGGATCGACCCGGTGATGAGCCTTTTGGTCGTCGCGGTGGTGGTTTACGGCACTTGGGGGCTGCTGCGCGACGCGGTGCACATGGCGCTCGCGGCGGTGCCGCCCGGCGTCGACACGCAGCGCATCCAGCGCTACCTCGCGGCGCAGCCGGGCGTCGCGGATGTGCACGATCTGCACGTCTGGGCGCTGTCGACGACCGAGAGCGCGCTCTCCGCGCACCTCGTGATGCCGGCGGGCCACCCGGGCGATTCGGTGCTCGACGATATGGTGCGGACGCTGCGCGAGCAGTACGCGATGCATCACGCGACGCTGCAGGTCGACCTCGGTACGAGCGAGCACCGTTGCTCGCTCGATCATCGGGGGCACTGAAGGCGGGCGGGCGCTGAAATCGGGCCGGATGTGCCTCAAGCCGGGAGGGCGGCGTACACTGGCTGGATGTTGCCCGCTGGAGGAGATGATGAACTGCCCCCACGCTCACTTACGTGTGCTGCCCCCCGGGGGGGCGGTTGCCTCCCTCGGGGCGGCATGGGACCCGAGTAGAGCGCTGAAGCGCCAACTCGGGTCGACACGGGAGACAACATGAGCGCCGACGTTGGGGGGAACGCACATCCCGTGCTGATCGTCGGCGCGGGGCCGACCGGGCTTGCCGCCGCGACGAGCCTCTCGCGGGCGCATATACCAGTGCGGTTGATCGACAAGGCGGCGCAGCCATCGCCGTATTCACGCGCGATCGGCATCCAGGCGCGCACTCTGGAATTGCTGGAGCAGCATCGGATCGTCGAGCCGTTCCTCGAACTCGGCCATCGCGCACGGGCCGCCAACCTCTATTCGAATGGGCATCGCCTCGCGCGCCTCGATTTCGATCCGCTGCAGACGCGCTACCCCTACCTGCTGTTTCTCGATCAGAGCGTGACCGAGCGGCTGTTGACCGAGCATCTCGCGACGCTCGGCGTGACGGTCGAGCGCGGTGTCGAGCTGACGGGGCTGACGCCGGGGGCGTCGCGCGTGGAAGCCGTGCTGTCGCATGCCGATGGCCGCAGCGAGATCGCGCACGCGGCGTATCTGATCGGCGCCGACGGTGCTCACAGCACGGTGCGGCACCTGCTCAGCATCGGGTTTGCGGGGAAGACCTTCGAGCAGACGTTCTTGCTCGCCGATTTGCAGGCCGTATCCGATTGGTCCGACGACGAGTTTTATATCTTCGCGTCGGGTGAGGGGCTGGTCGGACTTTTTCCGCTAGGCGGCGGGCGTCATCGTCTGATCGCGGACAATCCGCCGTCGCTGGCCGCCGCGGCGTCGAGTGCGGCGGCGAACGCAGACTCGGCCGCGGCGCAACAGGAGATCAAGCCGCCGCCCGCCGCGCCGTCGCTCGACGAATGCCGTCAGATCGCCGCGCGGCGCGTGCACGGCCGGCTCGATCTCGATGCACTCGCGTGGTCGTCGTTTTTCAACGTCAACAGCCGCATCGCCGAACGGTTGCGCGCGCAACGGGTTTTCCTCGCGGGCGATTCGGCGCACGTCCATAGTCCCGCCGGCGCGCAAGGGATGAACACGGGGATTCAGGAGGCGTTCAATCTCGGCTGGAAGCTCGCGCGCCTGTTGTCGGGCGGCGCGCCCGATCAACTGCTCGATACCTATCAGGCCGAGCGCCATCCGATCGAGCGCGACGTGCTGCGTCAGACCAGCTTCATGATGCAAATGGCCGAGGCCGAGCATGGGCCGCTCAAATTGCTGCGCGACCGCGTGATGCCGGTGCTCGCCACGCTCGGGCCGCTGCGCGATGCGGCGCGGCTCACGGTCAGCGAGCTGTCGGTGCAATACCGGCGCAGCGCGCTCTCGCTCGAACGCGTGCTCGACGGCGGGCCGCGGGCGGGTGAGCGGGCGCCTGATGCGGTCGTGCATGTGGTCGACGGGCCGCTCGGGCGTGCGCCGGGAATTGGCCGCATCTTCGACTTGCACGACCCGGCGTTCTTTTCGCTGTTCCTGCTGGTTGAAGCGGGGAAGGACGCCGACTCACCGGCAAGCGCCGCGCCCGCGCCCGCCGCCGAGCTATCTCGCCTGGCTCAGGATATCGAACGCGCTCTGCCGGGCGCGGTGCGGATCTGGCACGTGTGCGAAACGCCTCGCGACGGCGCGCCGTCGCTTAGCGAATCCTACGGACGTACGCGGCCGGCTTTCTATCTCGTGCGGCCGGACGGCTATATCTGCGCGCGCGGCCGGCCGGCATCGGACGGCAACGCGCTCTTGCGCCACTGCGAGACGTGGTTTGGGCGCACGCGGGAGCACGCCTGAGGCCGCGTGCCCGACGCTCTCCTTTCTTGCGTCCGTTTGGGTGTGGCTTCAATCGATCAAATGGCGTGTCAAACCGCGGCTGCCGGCGTCAGCGCCTCGCGCGATCGGGTGAGCGCTTCCCTGACGATCGGCTCCATCGACGCCGCCGCGTCCGGCTCATCGAGCGCCGCCAGGATCGCGCGCCGCATCCGGGGTTCCCAGTAGCGGCGAATGTGATTGGCGACGCTGGCCAGCGCCTCATCGTGATCGGGCATCGACGCGAAGAATTCGCCGATCTGATTGGCCATGACGATCAAATGTTCTTGGTTCATCGTTGCTCGCTGATGCGTTCGGTGCCGGGGCTGCGCGGGCAAGCGCCAGGCCCCGGCTTCGGCTTCGTCATTTCCCGCTCGTCGCGTTCGCGGGTTCGCGCTGGCGCAGCAAGTCGAGCTGCTCGGCGTTGAAGCGCGAATATTGCTTCTGCCATTGCGAAGGCTGCTCGACCGGCGTGACCTGCACGGCCGTCACCTTGTACTCGGGGCAGTTGGTCGCCCAATCGGAGTTGTCGGTCGTAATGACGTTCGCGCCCGATTCGGGGAAGTGGAACGTCGTGTAGACGACGCCCGGCTGCATCCGCTCGGTGACGAGCGCGCGCAGCACCGTCTGCCCCGCACGCGACTCGATGCCGGCCCAGTCGCCCGTCTTGATGCCGCGTTCGGCGGCGTCATCGGGATGAATCTCGAGGCGATCTTCGTCGTGCCAGCGGACGTTATCGGTGCGGCGCGTCTGCGCGCCGACGTTGTACTGCGACAGGATGCGGCCCGTCGTGAGCAGCAGCGGATACTTGCGCGTCACTTTTTCCGGCGACGCGATGAACTGCGTGATCACGAACTTGCCCTTGCCGCGCACGAACTCGTCGACGTGCATGATCGGCGTGCCTTCGGGCGCATGCTCGTTGCACGGCCACTGAATGCTGCCGAGCTTGTCGATCAAGTCGAACGACACGCCGTGGAAGGTCGGCGTGAGGCGCGCGATTTCGTCCATGATTTCCGACGGATGCGCGTAGTCCATCTCGTAGCCGAGCTTCTTCGAGAGCAGTTGCGTGACTTCCCAATCGGCGTAGCCGCTAAGGGGCGGCATCACGCGGCGCACGCGCGAGATACGGCGCTCGGCGTTCGTGAACGTGCCGTCTTTTTCGAGGAACGACGAACCGGGCAGGAAGACGTGCGCGTATTTCGCCGTTTCGTTCAGGAAGATGTCCTGCACGACGATGCATTCCATCGACGACAGCGCCGCCGACACATGCTGGGTATTCGGATCGGACTGGACGATGTCTTCGCCCTGGCAATACAGACCCTTGAAGCTGCCGTCGAGCGCGGCGTCGAACATGTTCGGGATACGCAGGCCCGGCTCGGGTTGCAGCGTCACGTGCCATGCGTCTTCGAATTCCGCGCGCACCGTGGCATCGCCGATATGGCGATAGCCGGGCAGCTCGTGCGGGAACGAGCCCATGTCGCACGAGCCTTGCACGTTGTTCTGGCCGCGCAGCGGATTGACGCCGACGCCTTCGCGGCCGACGTTGCCGGTCGCCATCGCGAGATTGGCGATGCCGATCACCGTCGTCGAGCCTTGCACGTGCTCGGTGACGCCCAGACCGTAGTAGATCGCGGCATTGCCGCCCGTCGCATAGAGGCGCGCGGCGGCGCGCACCCGCTCGGCCGGCACGCCCGTCACATCGGCGGTCGCTTCCGGCGCGTTCTCAGGCAGGGCGACGAACGCGCGCCATTGCTCGAACGCGCGGGTCTCGCAGCGTTCGGCAATGAACGCCTCGTTGAGGAGCCCCTCGGTCACGATCACGTGCGCGAGCGCGTTGACGATGGCGACGTTCGTGCCCGGACGCAACGGCAAGTGGTACTGCGCCTTCACATGCGGCGTATCGACGAGATCGATGCGCCGCGGATCGACGACGATCAGCTTCGCGCCTTGCCGCAGACGCCGTTTCAGGCGCGACGCGAACACCGGGTGGCCGTCGGTCGGATTCGCGCCGATCACCATGATGACGTCGGCGTGCTCGACCGATGCGAACGTCTGCGTGCCCGCCGATTCGCCGAGCGTCGTCTTCAGGCCATAGCCGGTCGGCGAGTGACAGACGCGCGCGCAGGTGTCGACATTGTTGTTGCCGAACGCGGCGCGCACGAGCTTTTGCACGAGGTAGGTTTCCTCGTTCGTGCAGCGCGACGACGTGATGCCGCCGATCGAATCGCGCCCGTGCTTCGCCTGAATGCGGCGGAATTCCGACGCCGCGTAGGTGAGCGCTTCGTCCCAGCTGACTTCGCGCCACGGGTCGGTGATCTTGGCGCGGATCATCGGCTTCGTGATGCGGTCCTTGTGGGTCGCGTAGCCCCACGCGAAGCGGCCCTTCACGCACGCATGGCCTTCGTTCGCTTCGCCGTTCTTGTTCGGCATCATCCGCACGACTTGGCTGCCCTTCATCTCCGCTTTCAGCGAGCATCCGACGCCGCAATACGCGCAAGTCGTCACGACCGAGTGCTCGGGCTGGCCGAGCACGGCGATGGTCTTTTCGTGCAGCGTCGCGGTCGGGCAGGCGGCCACGCACGCCCCGCATGACACGCATTCGGATTCCATGAACGGCTGGCTCTCGCTGGCCGCCACGCGCGATTCGAAGCCGCGCGAGGCGATCGTCAGCGCGAACGTGCCTTGCGTTTCTTCGCACGCGCGCACGCAGCGGTTGCAGACGATGCACTTCGACGGATCGTAGGTGAAGTAGGGGTTCGACTCGTCCTTCTGGTCGTGCAGGTGGTTCGCGCCGTCATAGCCGTAGCGCACTTCGCGCAAGCCGACGACACCCGCCATGTCCTGCAGCTCGCAGTTGCCGTTCGTGGGGCACGTGAGGCAATCGAGCGGGTGATCGGAGATGTAGAGCTCCATCACGTTGCGGCGCAGCGCCTGTAGGCGATCGCTTTGCGTGCGCACCTTCATGCCGGCTTCGACCGGCGTCGTGCACGACGCCGGATAGCCCTTGCGGCCTTCGATTTCCACGAGACACAGCCGGCACGAACCAAACGCTTCGAGCGAATCGGTCGCGCAGAGCTTCGGTACGTTGACGCCGGCTTCGATCGCCGCGCGCATCACCGACGTGCCCGCGGGCACGGTGACGAGGCATCCGTCGATGTCGAGCGTGACATCGGTATCGGCGTGGACGAACGGCGTGCCGTAGTCGGTTTCGTCATAAGGCGACCGGGCACGGGTGGTCCGCACCAAAGCTTCGGACTTGCATGCACAGTTGCCTGAGCCGCAGCCGCCCCCCGAAGGGACTTCCTTCGCGGCGCCGGCAGTTGCTTGAATTGGGGAGACGTCGGACATAGCGGGCTCCATCAAGCCGCAGCCTTGTTGGGCTGGGCCGGGCGAAGACCGAAGTCTTCGGGAAAATGTTCAAGGGCGGAAAGCACGGGGAAGGGCGTCATGCCGCCCATCGCGCAGAGCGAGCCGGATACCATCGTGTCGCACAGGTCGCGCAGCAACTGCACTTGCTTCTCCGAAGTGTCGCCATCGCGGATGCGTTCGATCACTTCGACACCGCGCGTCGAGCCGATCCGGCACGGCGTGCATTTGCCGCAGGATTCGAGCGCGCAGAAGTGCATCGCGTATTGCGCGAGTTCGGCGAGATTCGAGGTGTCGTCGTGCACGACGAGCCCGCCGTGCCCGACCACCGCGCCGACCGCGGCGTAGGCTTCGTAGTCGAGCGGGATATCCCATTGGCTTTCGGGCAGATAGGTGCCGAGCGGCCCGCCGACTTGCACGGCGCGCGCCGGTCGGCCGCTCGCGGTGCCGCCGCCGAAGTCGAACAGCAGCTCACGCAGCGTGACGCCGAACGCCAGCTCGACGAGCCCGCCGTGCTTCACGTTGCCGGCCAGTTGAAACGGCAGCGTGCCGCGTGATTTGCCCATGCCGAAGTCGCGATAGAACTTCGCGCCGCGCGCGAAGATGATCGGCACGGTTGCGAGCGTGATCACGTTGTTGATGACGGTCGGCTGGCCGAAGAGGCCGGAGAGCGCCGGCAGCGGAGGCTTCGCGCGCACGATGCCGCGCTTGCCTTCGATCGATTCGAGCATCGCGGTTTCTTCGCCGCAGACGTACGAGCCCGCGCCCTTCGCCACCGTGAGTTCGAACTGATGCGCCGAGCCGAGCACGCTCGCACCGAGCCAGCCTTCCGCGCGTGCTTTCTCGATCGCGGCGTTGAGCGCGGCGATCGAATGCGGATATTCGCTGCGTACGTAGATGTAGCCCTGCGTCGCGCCGGTCGAGATCCCCGCGATGATCATCCCTTCGATCAGGCAGTAAGGATCGCTTTCCATGACGAGGCGGTCGGAAAACGTGCCGGAGTCGCCTTCGTCCGCGTTGCAGACGACGTATTTCTGCGCCGCTTGCGCATTGCGCACCGTGCGCCACTTGATGCCCGCGGGGAACGCCGCTCCGCCGCGTCCACGCAGGCCCGAGTCGACGAGCGCTTCGCAGGCGGCGGCGCTGTCCATCGCGAGCGCGGCTTTCAGGCCGGCGAGCCCTTCGTGCGCGAGGTAGTCCTCGATGGAAAGAGGATCGGTGATGCCGATGCGCGCGAACGTGAGGCGTTGCTGGCGCTTGAGATAAGGCATCTCGTCGACGAGGCCTACGCGCCGCGCCTGCTCGCCGCCGGCGAGCCACCCGGCGTCAAAAAGCGACGCGACGTCGGCTTCATCGACATTCGCGTAGCCGATGCGGCCCGCCGGCGTCTCGACTTCGACGAGCGGCTCGAGCCACAGCAGGCCGCGCGTGCCGTTGCGCACCAATTCGACGGCGAGGCCGCGGCTTGCTGCCTCGCGGACGATCGCGTCAGCGAGCGCATCCGCGCCGAGCGCGAGCGCTGAAGAATCGCGGGGGACGTAGACGCGAGTCATGCCGGCTCCTTCTGCTTCGCGCACGCGGCGTCGATCAGCGCATCGAACTTCTGCGGCGTGACTTTCGCATAGAGCGTGTCATTGATCATCATCGCCGGCGACAGCGCGCATTGCCCGAGACAATATACCGATTCGAGCCCGAGGTCCGGCCCGTGCTCGGCATCGAAACGGCAGCCCGTGCGCGCTTCGATGTGCTGCGCGAGCGCCTCCGTCCCCATGCTGCGGCACGATTCGGCGCGGCAGAGCTGCACGGTCACGCGCGCGGCGGGGCGGGTGCGGAAATGATGGTAGTAGGTGATGACGCCATGCACTTCGGCACGCGACAGGTTCATCGCGCGCGCAAGCGGCGCGACCGTTTCCGGCGGGATAAAACCGGCTTCGTCCTGAATCGCGTGCAGCACGGCGATCAGGGACGCGCCGGACTTCGCATGGCGGCGGACGAGTTCTTCCGGCGCGGATGCGGCCGGGGCGGCGGGGTTGTCCAAAGTGGGGCTCCTCCAAGATCAAATATGCACTTGTTGATCATATGAAGCGCATATATGCTTTGGTGTATGGTTTATCCCACAACGATAGGCGGACAGTAAGCCTTTCGCAATAGGAAGAAGCACTGCATAAATGATCCAGATCGACTGCAAGGCGCAACTGGTGGTGGTCGATAGCGCGGGCCGCGAAACGAGCCTGACCGATGTCGTGCCGCTGCTTGCGCTCGTCGACGAAACGGGCAGCATCGCCCAGGCGGCCGCGCAAAAAGGCCTCTCGTATCGCCACGCGTGGGGCATGCTGCGCGCGATCGAGGAGCGCCTGGGAGGCGCGCTGATTGCGAAGGCGCGCGGCAAGGGGTCCGCGCTATCGGATTTGGGGCAGGCCGTCGTGCGAGCGCAACGCCTATGTGCCGAGCGGCTCGACGGCAATATGCAGGCGCTCGCGAGCGAGGTGGCGAGCGAGTTGAACCGCCGGCTCGGGCAGCACGGCGGTGCGGTACGGATTCAGGCGTCGCATGGCTACGCGGTTGCGGCGCTTGTGACGGCGCTGGTGGCTCGCGACGCCGCCTCGGTCGATATCAAGTACCGCGACAGTGCCGAGGCCGTGACGGCGCTTGCGCGCGGCGAATGCGACCTCGCCGGGTTTCACCTGCCGCGTGGTGCGTTCCGTGAGAAATGCGCGGCGGTCTACCGTCGCTGGCTCGATCCGCAGCGGCACGTGCTGATTCATCTGACGCAACGCAAGCAGGGGCTCTTCCTGCCAAAAGGCAATCCGAAGGGGATTCGCGGCTTGAACGACCTGGCTCGCGACGACGTGCGCTTCGTCAACCGCCAGCCGGGCTCGGGTACACGGATGCTGCTCGACCTGGCGCTGCGCGGCATCGGCATCGATCCCGAGCGCATCAACGGCTACGCGTCGGCGGAGCTGACGCATTCGGCGATAGCGGCATTCGTCGCGAGCGGCATGGCCGACCTCGGCTTCGGCGTCGAACCGGCCGCTCACCATTTCGGGCTCGACTTCATCCCGATCGTCGACGAGGACTATTACTTCGCGTGCGAGCGCGCGCCGCTCGCAACGGCTCCGCTCGCACCGGTCCTGCAGACGCTGCAAAGCGACGCGTTCCGAGCGACGGTGGCCCATCTCGCGGGTTACGACCCGGCGCATTGCGGGACGATCGTCGATGTGACGAGCGGATTGCGCGGCGCGGCCGTGCCCGAGAGCGCTTCGCGCTAGAGCGGGCAAAGGGTTCGATCGGTAGGGTTTTGCGTTACGCCCGTAATACTTCGCTGCGTGGCTATGCCGTTCTGCGTTACGCTCTATCCTTCCGATGTTCCGTTTTGTTCTTCAGTCCGCGTCACGCGGCATCGAATCGCTATGAAATTGCTTATCAACGCTTGCGCTGCCGCGGCTGCGGCAGGCGCATTGTTTGCCGTCACGTCGCTTGCTTTCGCGCAGAACTCCCCAGGGGTGCCGGGTGGCATCCTGCAGGACCAGTTTCAGCTTCAACAGCACCCGCAGTTGGAGTTTGCGGCATCGGCGCCGTCGAAGAAGTACCAGCACGGGCCTACAACGAAGATGCGTAAGCAGGGCGATCTCGGGAACCCGGACGGGTGCAATCTGCAGTGCCCGCAAGACGACAACTAAACAAGCCGCGTCGCTGGGGTCTTGCTGGGGTTTCGCAGGGGTCTGTTACGCGCGGAAAACGGGCCCTGGCCCACAGTAGCGACTGATCGCTCGCGTGCGGCGTCAAGGGCTGTCGTCGCCGTCCTTGCCGCGAGCGCGCGAAGCGCTGCTTACGTCGTGCACCGCGCGATATCGAAGCGCATTTCAGGCTCCGGCACCGAACCGTCGTCGCCGGGCGATTTCTGCACCTTCACCACCGAGCCGTAGCCGGACGGCATCAACGTAATGAGCCACGCGTAATTCTCCGAGCCGTGGCCGACCATCAATTCCGTCGAGCCATTGCCGGTACTCATTCGAAGGCCATCGATTCTGCTTTGCAGGCAACTCGATATATCGCCCGGCGCGCGTTGCGATTGCACGAAGACGACCGGTTCCGACGAGCGAACTTCCTGGACGTTGGGCGAACTGCAAGCGGCAATCGCGAGGACTGCGGGCACGGCGGCGAGGAGGGCAAGTGTGTTCATGGTTTTGCCTTTGGGGCGAGGGCAGTGCGATTTCAATGTAGTCGTTGCGTCGATGGCCGTTCAATCGGGGGCGATACGGGGCAGGTTTTGCCGGCCTGCAGGCATACCGATATGCGCGTAATCGATACACGGATAACTCATGGGCAGGCACTGCGGCGCAGCTGTCTCGAAAATCGCGCGTTCGGCGTTAGGCATGGATACGTCCGCGTGGTTCGATCGTGAAGGGTCCTTGTGTCTACTGCGTTTCGGTGAGCAACGACTGCGGAGAGTCTACGTGGCGCCGACACGCGCGCATCCATCGAGGAAGGATGAAAGAGCTGGCTTCTTTGGGAAATCGGTGGCGCAACCGGGGTGGGCGGAGCCGTAAAGAAAAAACCCCGCGAGAGCTGCGCTCGGCGGGGTTTTCATGAATTCCTGAAACTTGTCAGGATGAGTGTCTTGGTGGAGCCGGCGGGAATCGAACCCGCGTCCGCAAATAGTCCGCAACCAGTTCTACATACTTAGTTCTGTCATTTGATTTAACCGCACCGACGCGGACGAACACGCTTCGTTTCGGCGATTCACTAGGTTTTCGACCCGGGCGTCGTGACGCCGCCAAGGCTTAACTGACGTAAATGACCTCTGGCGGTATTGCTACCGGTCTTGCGACGCTGACCCGTCAGTGAGCCAGGCAGAGGACGGCGGCCTTAGGCTGCCAGTGCGAACGTATCGTCGTTTGCAGTTACGTTTTTCCCATTGATTAACGAGGTGACGGGTCCTCGGTATGCCCTGAGCTGCTTCGTTATCCACGTCGAAACCAGGTCGGCCCCTGTGGAACTGAGGATTATCCCACAGAACCTCGACGCTTGGTGCGCCTCGCGGGGTAAAGAGCGAGGCGGCAGGGAATCTTCAACTGCCTCGGCGAGGGATGGGTCAGCTGATCTCGCGCAGCAGCCGCTGCAGCTCGCCCGTGGATTGCACGACATGCTGCGCGTGCCATTGAGTCGGCGGCAGGTCCGTTCCGCAGTAGCCGTAGGCAGCGGCGACGGTGACCATACCCGCCGCAAACCCAGCTTGCACGTCACGCAGATCGTCGCCGACATACACGACTCGCTCCGGCTGTATATCGAGTTCTTTTGCCGCGTGCAGGAGCGGCGCCGGATGCGGCTTCGAATGCGGCGTCGTGTCCCCGCTAACGACGCAGCCCGCCCGCATGTCGAGGCCAAGCAACTCGACAAGAGGATCGGTCAAGCGCGCAGCCTTGTTCGTGACGATGCCCCAGCGCACGCCGCGCTCGTCCAGCTCGTTGAGTATTTCGCCGATGCCAGGAAAGAGCGTCGTTTCGATGCACAAATCGGCTTCGTAATTGGCAAGAAACTCTTCGCGCATCGACGCGAACCCTTGGTGCTCGGGCCCGATTCCAAACGCGCCACCGATCAGGCCGCGCGCGCCGGCGGACGCGAGAGGGCGCAACTCGTCGAGCGGCAGCATCTCGAGACCGCGGTCGTGCCGCATCTTGTTGACGGCGGCGGCGAGGTCGGGTGCGGTGTCCGCGAGCGTGCCGTCGAGGTCGAACAGGACGGCTTGGCACAAGCCGATCGACGCGTCGTCGCTTTCGCGCTGCGGCAGGGGAGTGGGGTCGCTCATGAGGTCAATCGGGAACGGAAAGAGTTGGGGTCGGCGCGCGAATCAGGCACCGCGCCGGCACGCGAACAGATAGTTCACGCTCGTGTCGTCGGACAATCCGAAATGCTTGGAGAGCGGGTTGTAAGTGATGCCCTTGATATCGTGGCTGTGCAAACCGGCCGCCCGCACGAACCCCGCCAGCTCCGATGGGCGGATAAAGCGCGCATAGTCGTGCGTGCCTTTCGGCAACATCTGCGCGATGTACTCGGCGCCGATCACAGCAAACAAATACGACTTGACGTTGCGGTTGAGCGTCGAGAAGAAGACCCAGCCGCCCGGCTTCACCAGCGTGGCACATGCCGCGACGATGGCGCTCGGGTCCGGCACGTGCTCGAGCATTTCCATGCAGGTGACGGCGTCATAGGTACCCGGCTCGCGTGCCGCAAGCGCTTCCGCTGCGATCTCTTCGTACTCGACGCTCACACCGCTTTCGAGACTATGCAGATCGGCCACGCCGAGCGCCTGAGTCGACAGATCGATGCCCTTGACCTGTGCGCCCAATCCCGCCATCGATTCAGACAGGATGCCGCCGCCGCAACCAATGTCCAGCACGCGCTTGCCGGCCAGATGAGCATGTGCGTCGATCCAGGCGAGTCGAACAGGGTTCAGCTCGTGCAGCGGCTTGAATTCGGCGTTCGGGTCCCACCACCGATGGGCGAGATCGCTGAATTTCTGCAGCTCATGGGGATCGGCGTTGGTCATGGCGGAAGCGGTTTTGCGAAGAGCGTTGGATGGGGACTGCGGGTTAGGCCCGAGTATATAGGTGCCGGCGAACGGGGGCAAAACGAGTGGAACGAGCCAGCGCAGCTCGCGCCCCAAGTCCGGATCGGCTCACTGTGGGCCTGGAGTCAGCGCTGAAGCGCTAACTCCGGATCGACATAAAAAAAGCCCCGCCGAAGCGGGGCTTTGATACTGCGGTATCGTGCAGCTTACTGCTTCGAAGTACCGACAACTTCGACTTCCACGCGGCGATCCGGCGCGAGGCAGGCGATGAGTTGCTTGCGGTTCTTCTGGTTGCAGCCCGTCGTAACCGGGTTGCGCTTGCCCTTGCCTTCGGTGTAGATACGGTTGGCTTCGATGCCCTTGCTGACCAGGTATGCCTTCACAGCTTGAGCGCGGCGCAGCGACAGACGGTCGTTGTACTTGTCCGAACCGATGCGGTCCGTGTAGCCCGTTGCAACGACGACTTCCAGGTTCACGCCTTGGATCTTCGTAGCCAGATCGTCCAGCTTTTCCTTGCCGGCCGGCTTCAGGACAGCCTTGTCGAAGTCGAACAGCGTGTCAGCTTGATACGTGATCTTCTGGCTGGTGATGACCGGAGCGGCCGGAGCAGCCGGAGCCGGCGGCGTCGGAGCTTGCGCGACCAGTGCGCCATCGCACTTTGCGTTAGCCGTTGCGGGGGTCCAGAACGCATCGCGCCAGCAAAGCTCGTTCGTGCCGTTCATCCACACGTATTCGCCGGTGCCGTTCACCCAGTTGTCGTTCGTTTGTTGTCGCGACGCCGGCACCGACTGTGCCGAAGCGGATGCAGCCATAACTGCGGTAGCTGCAATGAACGCGAGCTTTGAAAGTTTATTCATATTTCTCCTCTCGAAATTGAGATTACCGCAGGTTTACTGCGAGCCTGTTGACGAAGACAAGTCATACATTGCTCGAAGTATAACATTGGTGCGGCACAAAAACGCCGGGCCCTGAAGACACTTCGAGCAATGTCTAACCAAGTGCGTTGGCATTTTGCCATACAGTTCCCGACCCACGAAAAAAAATTCCCGAGCGTTCCGATCCCCCAACACAATTGTGGTGCATGCGCAACAGTAAGCCTGGCGGGCTTCTGCGGCGCCCGGGAGACCGCATGACGCGTGCCTGCTGCGAAGAAAAATCGTCTCGCCGATAACGTGGCGAAAGCGCTTCACAGCGGCTTCGCGGTCGTCGTGCAATGGGGAGTACGTACCTGCGGCGGGCGCGGTTGCGCCGCATGGTAGAATCGCGTGATGCGCTGCGTTTGCGGCGCCAATGCGAAAATAGCTCAAAGTTATTGACTTTGGCGCGTATTTTCGCTTGGAAAAGATACGGATAATGGATCAATTCGCCAAAGAGACTCTGCCAATCTCCCTCGAGGAGGAAATGCGCCGTTCGTATCTCGATTACGCGATGAGCGTGATCGTGGGGCGTGCGCTTCCCGATGTCCGCGACGGCTTGAAGCCAGTGCACCGGCGCGTTCTGTACGCGATGCACGAACTCAACAACGACTGGAACCGTGCCTATAAGAAGTCGGCGCGTATCGTCGGCGACGTGATCGGTAAATACCATCCGCACGGCGATACCGCGGTCTACGACACGATCGTCCGGATGGCGCAGAACTTTTCGCTGCGCTACATGCTGGTGGACGGGCAGGGCAATTTCGGGTCGATCGATGGCGACAACGCCGCCGCGATGCGTTACACCGAAATCCGCATGGCGAAGATCGGCCATGAACTCCTTGCGGATATCGATAAGGAAACCGTCGATTTCGGTCCGAACTACGACGGCAGCGAGAACGAGCCGCTGATCCTGCCCGCGCGCATCCCCAATCTGCTGATCAATGGTTCGTCGGGGATCGCGGTCGGCATGGCGACCAACATCCCGCCGCACAACCTGAACGAAGTCGTCGAAGCCTGCCACCATCTGCTGAAGAACCCCGAGGCGAGCATCGATGAGCTGATCGAAATCATTCCCGCTCCCGATTTCCCGACCGCCGGCATCATTTACGGCGTCGCGGGCGTGCGCGACGGCTATCGCACCGGCCGAGGCCGTGTCGTGATGCGCGCGGCGACGCACTTCGAGGAAATCGATCGCGGCCAGCGCATGGCGATCATCGTCGACGAGCTGCCGTATCAAGTTAACAAGCGCTCGCTGCTCGAGCGGATCGCCGAGCTCGTCAACGAGAAGAAGCTCGAGGGCATTTCGGACATTCGCGACGAGTCCGACAAGAGCGGCATGCGCGTCGTGATCGAGCTCAAGCGCGGCGAGGTGCCCGAGGTCGTCCTCAACAATCTGTACAAGGCGACCCAGCTGCAGGACACGTTCGGCATGAACATGGTCGCGCTCGTCGACGGCCAGCCTAAGCTCCTGAATCTCAAGGAAATGCTTGGCGCGTTCCTGTCGCATCGACGGGAAGTGCTGACGCGGCGCACTGTATATGAACTGCGCAAGGCGCGCGAACGCGGCCACGTGCTCGAGGGTCTCGCCGTCGCGCTCGCGAACATCGACGAATTCATCGCGATCATCAAGGCTGCGCCGACGCCGCCGATCGCCAAGCAGGAATTGATGGCGCGGCCGTGGGATTCCTCGCTCGTCCGTGAAATGCTGTCGCGCGCGGAGACCGAGAACGCTGCGGCGGGTGGCCGTGAGGCATACCGTCCGGAAGGTTTGAACCCCGCGTTCGGGATGCAGGGCGACGGTCTCTACAAGCTGTCCGATACGCAGGCGCAGGAAATTTTGCAGATGCGCCTGCAGCGCCTGACGGGTCTCGAGCAGGACAAGATCATCGGCGAATACCGCGAAGTGATGGCGCAGATCGCCGATTTGCTCGACATCCTCGCGCGTCCGGAGCGCATCACGACGATCATCACCGACGAGCTCACGGCAGTGAAGGCCGAGTTCGGCGACGCGCGCCGCTCGAAGATCGAGATGAACGCGACCGAGCTGAACACCGAGGACCTGATCACGCCGCAGGACATGGTTGTCACGATGTCGCACGCGGGCTATGTGAAATCGCAGCCGCTGTCCGAATATCGCGCGCAGAAGCGTGGTGGCCGCGGCAAGCAGGCCACGCAGATGAAGGAAGACGACTGGATCGACACGCTCTTCATCGCGAACACGCACGACCACATCCTGTGCTTCTCGAACCGCGGCCGCGTCTATTGGGTGAAGGTCTACGAAGTGCCGCAAGGCTCGCGCAACGCGCGCGGCCGTCCGATCGTCAACATGTTCCCGCTGCAGGAAGGCGAGAAGATCAACGTCGTGCTGCCGGTGAAGGAGTTCTCGGCGGACAAGTTCGTCTTTATGGCGACGGCGTTGGGCACCGTCAAGAAGACGCCGCTCGAGGCTTTCAGCAGGCCATTGCGCAAGGGTATTATTGCGGTCGGTCTCGATGAGGGCGATTACCTGATCGGCGCCGCGATCACCGATGGCGCGCACGACGTCATGCTGTTCTCGGATTCGGGCAAGGCAGTGCGTTTCGACGAGAACGACGTGCGCCCGATGGGGCGTGAAGCGCGCGGCGTGCGCGGCATGCAGCTCGACGAAGGGCAGCAGGTGATCGCGCTTCTGGTGGCGGGCAGCGAGCAGCAGTCGGTGCTCACGGCAACCGAAAACGGCTACGGCAAGCGGACCCCGATCACCGAGTACACGCGCCATGGGCGCGGTACGAAGGGGATGATCGCGATCCAGACGTCGGAGCGTAACGGCAAGGTTGTGGCGGCCACGCTCGTCGACCCCGAGGACCAGATCATGCTGATCACGACCACCGGCGTGCTGATCCGGACGCGCGTGTCGGAGATTCGCGAAATGGGCCGTGCAACGCAAGGTGTTACACTCATCAGCCTTGATGACGGCACCAAGCTTTCCGGCCTGCAGCAGATCGCTGAGGCGGATGGCGAAGGTGATGCCGAAGGTGCCGCGGCGGATGACGAAAACGGCGAAGGTTGATCAGCACGCGAGTCGTGCATGACAGGCGTCGCGAAAAAGTAACCGCAAGGAGAACCGCGCGAAGCGAATGACCTCGCAACACCGTGTTGCGCTACGCTTCGTGCGTCAAGCAATTCGACTATTTCTTTTAGGGAGTAATGATGCAACAACGATTCAAGCAATGGATGCTGCTGGCTGCTTTCGTGCCGACCTTCGCGATGGCGCAAGCGCTCCAGAATCAAGCGCCGGCCGACACGACGGCAACCGCTGCAGCTCCGGTCGATCCCGCCAAGCAAGCCGCGATCAAGGACTTGCTCGACGCCATCGACGCGCAGAAGCTCGTTGGCGCAATCGGCAATAGCGCGCAAATGCAAGCGAAGCAGCTGGTCCCGGCGATCCTGTCGGACGCGCTGTCGGAAAACAAGACGCTGACGGACAAGCAAAAGCAAGCTTCCGTGCCGGCGCTGCAAAAGAACGCGGTGCCGAAGCTGGTTGACTCGGCGGGCCAAGTGTTCGCGACGGATTCGTTCCGCCAAGACGCGATGCAGGCTCAATACGACGCGTACGCGAAGTACTACAGCACGCAGGAAATCAAGGACCTGACGGCGTTCTACAAGAGCCCGACCGGCCGCAAGTTCATCCAGGTGCAAGACCAGGTGGGCCGCGATGTCGTGAACGGCTTGATGCAAAAGTACATGCCGCAATCGATCAAAGCGACGCGCGACCAGGCCGACAAGGAAGTCGCGGCGGTCAAGCCCGCCAAGTAAAATGAGCCGGTCGTAAGATCCGCTGAGGGCTCCAAGGGTTCTTTCGCGGGCCCAATCGCGGCGGATCGGCCGGGCCGGCAGGGCGCCTTGGTTTGGCGGCTTGCCGGTGACAGTGCGATAATGGCCGTTTGCGCGAGAGCGCAGACGGCCATTTTCTATTTAGGCGCGGTTTTTGGGGTTTTCTTTTCGCCGCTGCGCCTTCTTTCGGGGTTCCCACGATGCGCGTCTTTAACTTCTCCGCCGGACCTGCGGCGCTGCCTGAAGAAGTGCTGCGCCAAGCTGCCGACGAGATGCTCGATTGGCGCGGCAGCGGCATGAGCGTGATGGAAATGAGCCATCGCGGCAAGGAATTCATCTCGATCCACGAAGAGGCGCTCGCCGACCTGCGCGACCTGCTCGACGTGCCGGCCAGCCACCGCATTCTATTTCTGCAGGGCGGTGGCCTCGGAGAGAACGCGATCGTGCCGATGAACCTGCTCGGCACGAAAGAGACCGCTGATTTTGTCCTGACGGGCTCATGGTCGCAGAAGACCTTCAAGGAAGCGCACAAGTATTGCGCGCCGCACCTGGCCGCAAGCGGCCAGACCGCCGACGGCTTCACGCGCTCGCCGGCTCGTGCCGAATGGCAGCTGTCCGACGATCCCGCCTACGTGCACCTGTGCACGAACGAGACCATTCACGGCGTCGAAACCTTCGACATTCCCGACCTCGGCGATATCCCGCTCGTGGCGGACGTCTCGTCGCACATCCTGTCGCGCCCGCTCGACGTCGCGAAGTTCGGCGCCATTTACGGGGGCGCGCAGAAGAATATCGGCATGGCCGGCGTCACCGTCGTGATCGTGCGCGAGGACCTGCTCGACCGGGCGCTGCCGATCTGCCCGTCGGCGTTCGAGTGGAAGACCGTCGCCGAGAACAATTCGATGTACAACACGCCGCCCACTTACGCGATCTACATTGCGGGCCTGGTGTTCAAGTGGCTGAAAAAGCTGGGCGGGTTGAAGGCGATCGAAGCGCGCAACATCGAAAAGTCGAAGCTGCTGTACAGCGCGATCGATTCGAGCGCCTTCTATGTCAACAAGGTTGAACGCGCGTCGCGTTCGCGGATGAACGTGCCGTTCTTCCTCGCGGACGAGTCGCGCAACGAAGATTTCCTCGCCGGCGCGAAGGCGCGCGGGCTGTTGCAGCTGAAGGGCCACAAGTCCGTCGGCGGAATGCGGGCGTCGATTTACAACGCGGTGCCGCTCGAAGGCGTCAAGGCGCTGGTCGAGTACATGAAGGAATTCGAACAGCGCCAGGCCTGATCGCTTCGATCTGCTTCGATCTGATAGGCGGCGCGCTTACTTTCATACGGCCGTATTACGCATGGACGACGAACTCAATACCAAGCTCAAACCGCTGCGCGATCGCATTGATGCGATCGATGCGCAGCTGATCGCGCTGCTCAATCAGCGCGCGGCGATCGCCCTCGAAGTGGGCGAGGTCAAGAAGCATTACAACGCACCGGTGTTCCGGCCCGAGCGGGAGCAGCAGGTCATCGCGCGCTTGCAGGACATGAGCGCCGGGCCGCTCGCGGGCGATCACATCAGCGCGATCTGGCGCGAGATCATGGCCGCGAGCCGGGCGCTCGAGCAGCAGGTGCGGGCCGCTTTTCTGGGGCCGATCGGCACCTATAGCGAGCAGGCGATGTACGAATACTTCGGTCATGCGATCGAAGGTCTTGCGTGCCCGTCGATCGACGAAGTGTTTCGCTCGGTCGAGGCGGGCTCCGCCGAATTCGGCGTCGTGCCGGTCGAGAATTCGAGCGAAGGCGCGGTGTCGCGCACGCTCGATCTGCTGTTGCAGACGCAGCTCGTGATCGGCGGCGAGCTCGCGTTGCCGATTCATCACAATCTGCTGACGCAAAGCGGCGGGCTCACCGGCGTGACGCGCGTCTGCGCGCATGCGCAGGCGCTCGCGCAATGTCAGCGCTGGCTCTCGACCAACGCGCCGCATCTGGAGCGCCAAGCGGTGTCGAGCAACGCGGAAGCCGCGCGCCTGGCAGCGGCGGACCCGAGTGTCGCCGCGATTGCCGGCGATCGCGCGGCGGCGCACTACGGCTTGCAGGTTGCGTACGCGCTCATCCAGGACGATCCGCACAACCGCACGCGCTTCGTGATGATCGGCAAGGATCCGGCAGGCGTGAGCGGGCGCGATCAGACTTCGCTGATCGTGTCAGTGAAGAATGAACCCGGCGCGGTGTTCAAGCTGCTCGAGCCGCTCGCGCGCCATGGCGTCTCGATGACGCGCTTCGAGTCGCGTCCGGCGCGCGTCGGCACGTGGGAGTACTACTTCTATATCGATGTCGAAGGGCATCGCGACGATGCACCGGTCGCCGCCGCGCTTGTCGAGCTCGAAAAGAAGGCCGCGTTCCTGAAGATTCTGGGCTCGTATCCGCGCGCGCGCTGAAGCGCCGCTACTGGCTGCTTTCGGTCGCTTCGTTCGCGCCCCATCGCTTACTACTAGCAAGTCCGATCTGGAGACATACATGACAACGCAATACGGCCCTTCCTATGTGCGCGCGATCGCGCCTTACGTCGCCGGCAAGCCGATTTCGGAAGTTGCCCGCGAGTTTGGCCTCGATGAAGCGCACATCGTGAAGCTGGCATCGAACGAAAATCCGCTTGGCATGCCGGAGTCGGCGAAGGCAGCGATGGCGCAGGCCGCCGCCGATCTCGGCCGCTATCCGGATGCGAACGCGTTCGAGCTGAAGGCCGCATTGAGCGAGCACTACGGGGTGCCGGCGGATTGGATCACGCTCGGCAACGGCAGCAACGACATTCTTGAACTGGCCGCGCATGCGCTCGTCGAGAAGAGTCAGTCGATCGTCTATGCGCAATACTCGTTCGCCGTGTATGGGCTCGCGACGCAAGGCATCGGCGCGCGTGCGATCGTCGTGCCCGCCATGAAGCATGGCCATGACCTCGATGCGATGCTGAAGGCGATCGATGCCGACACGCGTCTCATGTTCGTCGCCAATCCGAACAACCCGACCGGCACGTTCATCGAAGGCCCGGCGCTCGAAGCGTTTCTCGAGAAGGTGCCGAAGAACGTGGTCGTGGTGCTCGACGAGGCGTACACCGAGTATCTCGCCGCGGACAAGCGCTACGATTCGATCGCCTGGACCCGACGTTTTCCGAACCTGCTCGTGTCGCGCACGTTCTCGAAGGCGTTCGGTCTCGCGGGATTGCGCGTCGGTTTCGCGATCGCGCAGCCGGAGCTGACCGATTTGCTGAACCGCTTGCGCCAGCCGTTCAACGTGAACACGCTCGCGCAAGCTGCGGCCGTCGCGGCGCTGAACGACCGAGCGTTCCTCGAAAAGAGCGCGGCGCTCAACGCGGCGGGCTACCGCCGGCTGACGGAGGCGTTCGACAAGCTCGATCTCGAATACGTGCCGTCGTACGGCAACTTCGTGCTGGTGCGCGTCGGTAACGACGACGGCGCCGGTGCGCGTGTGAATCTGGCGCTCTTGAAGCAGGGCGTGATCGTGCGGCCGGTCGGCAACTATGGGTTGCCGCAGTGGCTGCGCGTGACGATCGGCTTGCCGGAAGAAAACGAGGCGTTCATCGCCGCGCTCGAAAAGGCGCTTGCGCCTGCCTGACCGGCAGGCCCGGGCGGTTGGTTTTCATTCCGCGCGCGCGAGCTTGGGCTCGTCGCGCGCTTTTTTAGTCTGTCCGTCGTGACCGCGTTTTCATTCAACAAACTGGTGATTTTCGGTGTCGGGCTGATCGGCGGATCGCTCGCGCGCGCGTTGCGCGAGCGTCAGCCGGAGCAGGCGGGGCAGCGCGGCACGGTGATCGGCGTTGGCCGCTCGGTGTCGTCGGTCGAGCGGGCGCGTGAGTTGGGCGTCATCGACAGTTTCGCTGCAATCGGCGACGACGCGCAGTTGCGCGACGCGCTGGCGGGCGCCGATATCGTTCTGCTCGCGGCGCCGGTCGCGCAGACGCAGCCGTTGCTCACGCGAATCGCACCGTTTCTCGACGATGCGACCATCGTCACCGACGCGGGCAGCACCAAGTCCGACGTCGTCACTGCCGCACGTGCGGCGCTTGGGCCTCGTATCAACCAGTTCGTGCCGGGCCATCCGATCGCCGGACGCGAATCGAGCGGTGTCGAGGCGGCGCTCCCCGAGCTGTACGCCGGGCGCAATGTCGTACTGTGCCCGTTGCCCGAAAATTCGCCTGCCGATGTCGCGCGCATCGAGGCGATGTGGCTTGCGACTGGCGCCGTGGTCCGGCAGATGAGCGTGGAGCAGCACGATCGCGTCCTGGCGTCGGTGAGCCATTTGCCGCATGTGCTGTCGTTTGCGCTCGTCGAGCAGATTCTCGAAGCGCCGGACGCCGATCTGAAGTTTTCGTTTGCCGCCGGCGGGTTCCGCGATTTCACGCGGATCGCCGCGTCAAGCCCGGAAATGTGGCGCGACATTTGCGTCGCCAATCGCGCAGCGCTGCTGGAAGAGCTCGACGCCTACACGGCCGTGCTCGCGCGCTTGCGCGCGGCGATCGAAGCCGGCGACGGCGCAGCGCTCGAAGCCGCGTTCGCACGTTCGCGCAAGGCCCGCACTGAATGGCAGGAGCGCGGCGGCAAGGCCGCTGCCGGCGCCAGCCCCTCGAAATAACAGGACTGACCATGGAATATCTCGACCTCGGACCGTTCTCCCGTGCGTCCGGCACCGTCCGGCTACCCGGCTCGAAGAGCATCTCGAACCGCGTGCTGCTGCTCGCGGCGCTTGCGGAAGGCGAAACGACGATCACGAACCTGCTCGATTCGGACGACACGCGCGTCATGCTCGACGCGCTCGAAAAGCTCGGCGTGCAATTCAAGCGCGATGGCGACGTGTGCGTCGTAACGGGCACGCGCGGCGCGTTCGTCGCGCAACAGGCCGATCTGTTCCTGGGCAATGCGGGCACGGCGATTCGTCCGCTGACCGCCGCGCTGGCCGTCAACGGCGGCGAATACCGCGTGCACGGCGTGCCGCGCATGCACGAGCGGCCGATCGGCGACCTCGTCGACGGGCTGCGTCAAATCGGCGCGAAGATCGACTACGAGCTGAACGAGGGCTACCCGCCGCTCAAGATCCACGCGGCGCGGGTCTCGGTCGACGCGCCGATCCGCGTGCGCGGCGACGTGTCGAGCCAGTTCCTGACTGCACTCCTGATGACGCTGCCGCTCGTGCGTTCGCAAAGCGGCTCGATCGTGATCGAGGTCGAGGGCGAGCTGATCTCGAAGCCGTACATCGAGATCACGATCAAGCTGATGGAACGCTTCGGCGTGACCGTCGAGCGTGAAGGCTGGCAACGCTTCACCGTGCCGGCCGGCGTGCGCTACCAGTCGCCGGGCTCGATCATGGTCGAGGGCGACGCGTCGTCGGCGTCGTACTTCCTCGCGGCCGGTGCGCTGGGCGGCGGGCCGATCCGCGTCGAGGGCGTGGGGCGCGCGAGCATCCAGGGCGACGTGGGCTTTGCGACCGCGCTGATGAAGATGGGCGCGAACGTGACGATGGGCGACGACTGGATCGAAGTGCGCGGCGTCGGCCACGACCACGGCAAGCTCGAAGCGATCGACATGGACTTCAATCTGATTCCCGACGCTGCGATGACGATCGCGGTCGCCGCGTTGTTCGCCGACGGCCCGACCGCGCTGCGCAACATCGCGAGCTGGCGCGTGAAGGAAACCGACCGGATTGCCGCGATGGCGACCGAGCTGCGCAAGGTTGGTGCGACGATCGAAGAGGGCGCCGACTACTTGATCGTGACGCCCCCCGCTCAGCTGACCCCGAACGCCGCCATCGACACCTACGACGACCACCGCATGGCGATGTGCTTCTCGCTCGTCTCGCTGGGCGGCGTGCCGGTGCGGATCAACGATCCGAAGTGCGTCGGCAAGACCTTCCCCGATTATTTCGAGCGCTTCAAGACGCTCGCCGCGACCTGACCGACGTTTTTATCGATGAAATCGACTCGCCCCTTTCACCAGACGCCCGTCATCGCGATCGACGGCCCGACGGCCTCCGGCAAAGGCACGGTGGCCACGCTGGTCGCCGCCCATTTGGGCTTTCACCTGCTCGATAGCGGGGCGCTGTACCGGCTGGCCGCGCTGGCGAGCGTGCACTACGACGTGCCGCCCGACGCGCCGGACGAGCTTGCGAAGCTGGTCGGCGATCTCCATATCACGTTCCGCGAGGGTCTGGCGCAGCTCGACGGCGTGGACGTTTCGACCGAAATTCGCGCGGAGGCGATCGGCAACCGGGCGTCGGCCATCGCCGTGCACGCGCCGGTGAGAGCCGCGCTGGTGGCGCGTCAGCGGGCGTTCCGCAAGGAACCGGGGCTGGTCGCGGACGGTCGCGACATGGGCACCGTGATCTTTCCCGATGCGGGGCTGAAGGTGTTCCTGACGGCCAGTGTCGAGGCTCGCGCCGCGAGACGGCATAAGCAATTGATCCAAAAAGGATTTTCTGCTAACATAGATGACTTGCTTCGGGATTTGCGTGAACGCGACGAGCGCGACAGTCAGCGCGTCGCCGCGCCGCTCAAGCCTGCGGCAGATGCGAAGCTGCTCGATACCTCGGCTCTCTCGATCGACCAAGCGGTCGAACAAGTGGTGCGGTGGTACCAGGCGCCTCAATCGCGCGCGTGATCCGTATCGGTCGCGCGCCGCGGCTGGCAGTAGGTGTTCCGCGATTGGCGCGGAGCGTGTTTTAACCCTTAACCCCGTATGGCTTTCGCTGTAGCGCCGCAGTACCCGGTCCTTTAACCGCCGGGCAGGCAATGCGAAAAACCATGCAAATTTCGATTTTTATGTCCGACCTGCAAACTTCCACCCCGAATACCGAATCCTTTGCGGCTCTGTTCGAAGAGTCGCTGACCAAGCAAGACATGCGCGCCGGCGAAGTGATCTCCGCCGAAGTCGTGCGCGTCGACCACAACTTCGTGGTCGTCAACGCTGGTCTCAAGTCCGAAGCCTACATCCCGCTCGAAGAGTTCCTGAATGACGCGGGCGAGGTAGAAGTGCAGGCGGGCGACTTCGTTTCCGTCGCGATCGACGCGCTGGAAAACGGCTACGGCGACACGATCCTGTCGCGCGACAAGGCGAAGCGTCTGGCTTCGTGGCTGTCGCTGGAAAAGGCCCTCGACAACAACGAACTCGTGACCGGCACGATCACGGGCAAGGTCAAGGGCGGCATGACCGTCATGGTCAACGGCATCCGCGCGTTCCTGCCGGGTTCGCTCGTCGACACGCGTCCGGTCAAGGACACGACCCCGTACGAAGGCAAGACCCTCGAATTCCGCGTCATCAAGCTCGACCGCAAGCGTAACAACGTCGTGCTGTCGCGCCGCGCCGTGATCGAAGCGACCCAAGGCGAAGAGCGCGCGAAGCTGCTCGAAACGCTCAAGGAAGGCGCGATCGTCGAAGGCGTGGTCAAGAACATCACCGACTACGGCGCGTTCGTGGACCTCGGCGGCATCGACGGCCTGCTGCACATCACCGACATCGCATGGCGCCGCGTGCGTCACCCGAGCGAAGTTCTGTCGGTCGGCCAAGAAGTGACCGCGAAGATCCTCAAGTTCGACCAAGAGAAGAACCGCGTTTCGCTCGGCATCAAGCAACTGGGCGACGATCCGTGGGAAGGCATCTCGCGCCGCTACCCGTCGGGCACGCGCCTGTTCGGCAAGGTCACGAACATCACCGACTACGGCGCGTTCGTCGAAGTCGAATCGGGCATCGAAGGCCTCGTCCACGTGTCGGAAATGGACTGGACCAACAAGAACGTTGCGCCGTCGAAGGTTGTCCAGCTGGGCGACGAAGTCGAAGTCATGGTTCTCGAAATCGACGAAGACCGCCGCCGTATCAGCCTCGGCATGAAGCAGTGCAAGCCGAATCCGTGGGATGACTTCAGCCGCAACTTCAAGAAGGGCGACAAGCTGCAAGGCGCGATCAAGTCGATCACCGACTTCGGCGTGTTCATCGGCCTGCCCGGCGGCATCGACGGTCTGGTTCACCTGTCGGATCTGTCGTGGAGCGAAACCGGCGAAGAAGCCGTCCGCAAGTACAAGAAGGGCGACGAAGTGGAAGCGGTCGTGCTCGGCATCGACGTCGAGAAGGAACGCATTTCGCTGGGTATCAAGCAGCTCGAAGGCGACCCGTTCAGCAACTTCGTTGCGATGAACGACAAGGGTTCGATCGTCGACGGCGTGGTCAAGACGGTGGATGCGAAGGGCGCCGTGGTTGCGCTGTCCGCTGAAGTCGAAGGCTACCTGCGTGCTTCGGAAATCGCGCAAGACCGCGTGGAAGATGCTCGCAACGTGCTGAAGGAAGGCGACAAGGTCAATGCGATGATCATCAACATCGACCGCAAGTCGCGTGGCATCAACCTGTCGATTAAGGCGAAGGATTCGGCCGAGCAGCAGGAAGCCATCCGCGGCCTGCAAGCCGATACGAGCTCGGCAGCGAGCGGCACGACGAACCTCGGCGCGCTGCTGAAGGCCAAGCTCGACGGTCAGAACCAGTAAGCCTTAAGAGGTCTGCCGCAGTATGACCAAATCGGAATTGGTCGCCCAGCTGGCAACGCGATTTCCGCAACTTGTCCTCAAGGATGCGGATTTCGCGGTGAAGACGATGCTCGATGCGATGTCGGAGGCGCTGGCCAATGGCCATCGCATCGAAATTCGTGGCTTTGGCAGCTTCGGCCTGAACCGGCGTCCCTCTCGTGTCGGGCGCAATCCGAAGTCGGGTGAAAAAGTGCTGGTGCCTGAAAAGCATGTGCCGCACTTCAAGCCTGGCAAGGAATTGCGCGAGCGAGTGGATGGCCGCGCGGGCGAGCCGATGAAAGCCGAAGAGCCCGACGACGATCTGTGATTTCCGCGGATAGCCGTCGATGGCTCTAGCCGGACCGGCAAAGACCCAAAAAAAGCGCCTTCGGGCGCTTTTTTTGTTAGCGCTTTAGAGCTTACTTGGGTCCCATGCAAAGCCCCGTTGAAGGCGTGGCGTGCGGAGGGAGGTTTGCGTGCGCCCATTTGGCCCATGTCACACCGCGCATTGCCGGTTTCGCCCGCCGCGTAAGGCTTCCTTTACAATACGGGTCACTTTTGCGCGGCAGCAAAGCGGCGTGATGTACCGCCAAGCCCGTGTCGATTACGCAACCGCAGTCTAGAGAGCCTTTATGAGATTTATCGTCTGGTTGATCCGTGTGCTGGTGTTCGTGCTGCTGCTCGTGCTTGCGCTCGCCAACACGCAATCTGCAACGCTGAATTTCCTGGCCGGCTATGCGTGGCAGGCGCCGCTCATTCTGATCGGACTCGCTTTTTTCGGTGTCGGTTTGCTTGCGGGGCTCATTTCCTCATTTCCGGCGATGATCCGCTTGCGGCTTGAAAACGGCCGCTTGAAGCGCGATCTGCGCGTCGCCCGCGAAACCCCGCCGGTCGTCGAAGAGCCGCCGCTGCCGCCGCTGATCTGAACCGCCTTTGTGCCGCGCGCCGCCCGGTGCGCGGAATTTGTGTTTCGCACTTCCGATCATTCGCATGGATCTCGATTTCTGGTGGCTGCTCATCATCCCGGTCGCGTTCGCCTTCGGCTGGATCGCGGCTCGCTATGACTTGAAGACGCTGCTTTCCGAAAGCTCCAATCTGCCCCGCTCTTATTTCCGCGGCCTCAACTTCCTGCTGAACGAACAGCCCGACCAGGCGATCGACGCGTTCATCGAGGTCGTCAAGCTCGATCCCGAGACGATCGAATTGCACTTCGCGCTCGGCAATCTGTTCAGGCGCCGCGGCGAGACGGACCGTGCGATCCGTGTGCATCAGAACCTGCTCGGCCGCGCCGATCTGCCGGTCAGCGAGCGGGACCACGCGCTCTTCGAGCTTGGACAGGACTTTCTGAAGGCCGGCTTGCTGGACCGTGCCGAAGAGACGTTCGGCAGGCTCGAGAGCGGCGACTATGCGCTTGGTGCGCAGCGTGCGCTGCTGACCATTTACGAAATCGAGAAGGATTGGAGCAAGTCGATCGAGACCGCGCAGCGGCTCGAAACGATGGGTGCAGAACCGCTCGACAAGGAAATCGCGCAATTTCATTGCGAGCTCGCGCAGGAGGCGCTGCAGCAGAAGAAACCGGCCGACGCGGCCGAGCAGCTCGAGCTCGCGCTGAAAGCGAATCCGCAGAACGTGCGTGCGACGATCCTCGCCGGCGACGTGAAAGCGGCTGGCGGCGATCACGCCGGGGCGATCGCCGAATGGCAGCGTGTCGAGGAGCAGAATTCGTCCTATCTGCCGCTCGTCGCCGAAAAGTTGATGAAGGCGTACGCCGCTCTGGGCCGCGCCGCGGAAGGGGCGGATTTGCTGACGAGCTACGTCGACCGCTATCCGTCGAACGATTTGCTCGACGTCGCCTATCAGCACGTAGCCGACCTGCGGGGAGGCGACGCCGCGCATACGCTTGCTCGTACGCAGATGCAGAAGTCGCCGAATCTGGCCGGCATGACGCGCTTGCTCGAAGCGCAGATCGCGGCGGCCGATGAGCCGCGGCGCGGCGAGCTGGAGCTGATGCGCACGCTGATCAAGCAGCGCACCAAAAATCTGCCACGGTACACGTGTCAAAATTGCGGTTTCCGGGCGCGCCTGTTCTATTGGCAGTGCCCGGGCTGCAGCGGCTGGGAAACCTACGCGCCGCGCCGTGTCGAGCCGATTGCGGCATCGAATTGAGATCGCCGCCCCTTGGTGCCCCCGTGGTCCATCAGGGCGAGCGATTCGACAGGAGTAGAAGCGGCTGTACGAACGCTGCCATTGATCGGCGGCACGCCGGCAGCCAGTTAACGACCGGGATCAACCACCAGAACGCGTATGAAAATCACCATCATCGGCACGGGTTACGTTGGCCTCGTCACGGGCGCGTGTCTCGCTGAAATCGGCCATGACGTCTTTTGCCTCGACGTCGACCCGCGCAAGATCGAAATCCTCAACAGCGGCGGCGTGCCGATCCACGAGCCGGGCTTGCTCGAGATCATTACGCGCACTCGCGCGGCCGGCCGCATCACGTTCTCGACCGATGTCGAGGCGAGCGTCGCGCACGGCGAAATCCAGTTCATCGCAGTCGGCACGCCGCCCGACGAAGACGGCTCCGCCGATCTGCAGTACGTGCTCGAAGCGGCGCGCAACATCGGCCGCTATTCGAACGGCTTCAAGGTGATCGTCGATAAGTCGACGGTGCCGGTCGGCACCGCACAGAAGGTGAGCGCGGTCGTGGAAGCGGAACTTGCCGCGCGCGGCTTGTCGGGTAGTGCGCAGCACCGCTTCTCGGTCGTGTCGAACCCCGAGTTCCTGAAAGAAGGCGCGGCGGTCGAAGACTGCATGCGGCCCGATCGCATCGTGATCGGCATCGACGACGACGAAGCCGGACAGCTCGCACGCGAGAAGATGAAGCGGCTCTACATGCCGTTCAACCGCAATCATGAGCGCACGCTCTACATGGACGTGCGCTCTGCCGAGTTCACGAAGTACGCGGCCAACGCGATGCTCGCCACGCGCATCTCGTTCATGAACGAGATGTCGAATCTGGCCGACCGCGTCGGCGCCGATATCGAGGCGGTGCGGCGCGGCATCGGCTCCGATCCGCGCATCGGCTATCACTTCCTGTATGCCGGCGTCGGCTACGGCGGCTCGTGCTTTCCGAAGGACGTGCAGGCGCTGATCCGCACAGGCGGCGAGAACGAGCAGCGGCTGCGCATTCTCGAAGCGGTCGAAGAGGTGAACCACGAGCAGAAAGCGGTACTCGTGCGCAAGATCACGTCGACGCTCGGCGAAGACCTGACGGGCCGCACGTTTGCCGTCTGGGGCCTGGCATTCAAGCCGAACACCGACGACATGCGCGAGGCCCCGAGCCGGCGCCTGATTGCGGCACTGCTCGCGCGCGGGGCGAGCGTGCGCGCGTATGACCCGGTCGCGCTGCACGAAGCGCGCCGCGTGTTCGCGCTGGACCTGCATGACGTTCCCGAGCAGCACGCGCGGCTGCACTTCACGAACACGCAGGACGAAACGCTCGCCGGCGCCGATGCACTCGTGATCGTGACCGAATGGAAGGAGTTCAAGAGCCCGGACTTCAATCACATGAAGTCGGTGCTCAAGTCACCCATCATTTTCGACGGGCGCAACCTGTATGAACCCGACGCGATGGCCGAACTCGGCATCGACTATTACGCGATCGGACGTCCCCGTGTCGAACTCACCGCTGAAGCCAATGCACGCGCCTGAATCCAACGTCTCGCTTGTGCCTGAAGCGGGCGTCGTGCCGCGCGCACGTCTTGCTGCGGCGCGCGTTCTGGTGGTCGGCGACGTGATGCTCGACCGCTACTGGTTCGGCGACGTGAACCGGATTTCGCCGGAAGCGCCGGTGCCCGTCGTGCATGTGCAGAAGCAAGAGGACCGCCTGGGCGGTGCGGCGAACGTCGCGCGCAACGCGGCCGCGCTGGGCGCGCAGGCGGGACTCTTGTGCGTGGTCGGGCACGATGAGCCTGGCGAGCGGATCGTCGAGTTGCTCAAGGACAGCGGTGTCGTGCCGCACCTCGAGCGCGATCCCGAGCTGCTGACGACCATCAAGCTGCGCGTGTTGTCGCGCCAGCAGCAGTTGCTGCGCGTGGATTTCGAGAACACGCCCGCGCACGAAGCGCTGCTCGCCGGTCTTGCGCGTTTCGACGAGCAGTTGTCGAAGCACGACGTGATCCTGCTGTCCGACTACGCGAAGGGCGGCCTCACGCACGTGACGACAATGATCGCGAAGGCGCGCGCAGCGGGCAAACCTGTGCTCGTCGATCCGAAGGGCGATGACTGGGAGCGCTATCGCGGCGCGACGCTGATCACGCCGAATCGCGCCGAGCTGCGCGAAGTGGTCGGGCAGTGGAAGTCGGAGGACGATCTGCGCGCTCGCGTGACGGCGCTGCGCACCTCGCTCGGGATCGAGGCGTTGCTGCTCACGCGCTCCGAGGAGGGCATGACGCTCTTCACAGCCGACGGAGGCGAGCGCCACGCATCGGCCGTCGCACGCGAAGTGTATGATGTGTCGGGCGCGGGAGACACCGTGATTGCGACGCTCGCCGTCATGCTGGGCGCGGGTTTGCCGCTCGTCGAAGCGGTGTCGCTCGCGAATCGCGCGGCCGGCATCGTCGTCGGCAAGCTCGGCACGGCCACCGTCGACTACGACGAACTCTTTCCATGATGCGAATCCGCGCCGGGCATGCCGCGTCGAGCGTATCGCCGCGCGGCGCGCTTCGGCTCGGCGCGGATTCCCGCCATTCACCTCATATCGCAGGACGACCATGACCATCATCGTCACCGGCGCCGCCGGCTTTATCGGCGCCAATCTCGTCAAGGCGCTCAACGATCGCGGCGAGACACGCATCGTCGCCGTCGACAACCTGACGCGCGCGGACAAATTCAAGAACCTCGTCGACTGCGAGATCGACGATTATCTCGACAAGACCGAATTCGTCGAGCGCTTCGCGCGCGGCGACTTCGGCAAGGTGCGTGCGGTGTTCCATGAAGGGGCGTGCTCGGACACGATGGAGCACAACGGCCGCTACATGATGGACAACAACTTCCGCTACAGCCGCGCGGTGCTCGATGCGTGTCTCGCGCAGGGCGCGCAGTTCCTGTACGCGTCGTCGGCGGCGATCTACGGCGGGTCGAGCCGCTTCGTGGAAGACCGCGAAGTGGAAGCGCCGCTCAACGTCTACGGCTATTCGAAGTTCCTGTTCGACCAGATCATCCGGCGCGTGCTGCCGCAAGCGAAGAGCCAGATCGCCGGCTTTCGCTATTTCAACGTCTACGGCGAGCGTGAAACGCACAAGGGGCGCATGGCGTCGGTGGCGTTCCACAACTTCAACCAGTTCCGCGCCGAGGGCAAGGTCAAGCTCTTCGGCGAGTACAACGGCTATGCGGCGGGCGAGCAGACGCGCGATTTCGTGTCGGTCGAGGACGTCGTGAAGGTCAACCTGTTCTTCTTCGATCACCCGGAGAAGTCGGGCATCTTCAATCTCGGCACCGGCCGCGCACAACCGTTCAACGATATCGCGACGTCCGTCGTCAATACGCTGCGCGCGCTCGACAACCAGCCGGCGCTTTCGCTCGCCGAGCAGGTGCAGCGCGGGCTCATCGAGTACGTGCCGTTCCCCGATGCGCTGCGCGGCAAGTACCAGTGCTACACGCAAGCCGATCTGACGCGCCTGCGCGCGGCCGGCTACGACGCGCCGTTCCTGACGGTGCAGGAAGGCGTCGATCGCTACGTGCGTTGGCTGTTCGGCCAGCTATAAATCGTTCGGACACCTCTTTAGACTGGGGTCTCCCGGTCGGCGATCGTTGCCGGCCTCTTTCACGGAGACCCCTATGTTCAAGACATTTCTCGCCAAGTTTTGCGCCGCGGCAGCGTTCATTGCCGTGTTCAGTCACGCCTTCGCCGCTGTCGACGTCAACACCGCCAACGAAGACGCGCTGCGCGGCATCAAGGGCATCGGCCCTGCGAAGGCCAAGGCGATTCTCGACGAACGCACGGCACATGGCCCATTCAAGGACGCCTCGGATCTTTCGAAGCGCGTCAAGGGCCTCGGCGGCCATACGGTCGAAAAGCTGCAAGGCGAGGGGCTCGCAATCGGGCCGGCCAACACCGGTGCGGCCGGCGCCCAGGCCAAGGCGGCGCCCGCGGCAACAGGTGCGCAGAAGAACGGCGCCCCGGTGGTCGTAAAGAAGTGAGCGCAACGCAATAAACAGTGTCCGTCTCCTTCAGCCGTCGTTCAGATGACTGGCTGCCCCGCGGTCTTCCCCTCCGCGGGTTTTTTGCGTGGGGGAGGGCACAGCCGGGCCTCGATCCCTTTGCCCGATAGGGTCGCTCAGCGAGCCGATTCCGCGTGCATTACAATCGACGGATTCCTGACATCACTTACATCAAACGCAGGGCCGCCGCAGATGTTTCTGTTCTTCACGGGACAGTCGCGACGCGGCAGGCCGGGTGCGTTCCTCTCATCGCGCAACGCTCATGGCTTATAAGACTATTGAAGACACGATCGGCAATACGCCCCTCGTGCAACTCGTTCGCTTGCCGGACGACGAAATCCGCAGCCGGAACAATGTGATTCTCGGCAAGCTGGAAGGCAACAACCCGGCGGGCTCGGTGAAGGACCGGCCGGCGCTGTCGATGATCAAGAAAGCCGAAGCGCGCGGCCGCATCAAACCCGGCGATACGCTGATCGAGGCGACGAGCGGCAATACCGGCATCGCGCTCGCGATGGCCGCGGCGATTCGCGGCTACAAGATGGTGCTGATCATGCCGGAGGATCTGTCGGTGGAGCGCCGTCAAAGCATGGCCGCGTATGGCGCGGAAATCATGCTTACGCCCGTGAAGGGCGGCATGGAGTACGCGCGCGACCTCGCGGACCAGGTGCAGCGCGACGGCAAGGGCATCATCCTCGATCAGTTCGCGAACCCCGACAATCCAGTTGCCCACTATGAGGCGACCGGTCCCGAAATCTGGCGCGACACCGAAGGCCGCATCACGCATTTCGTGTCGGCGATGGGCACGACGGGCACGATCATGGGCGTGTCCCAATACCTGAAAGAGCAGAACAGCGCGATCGAGATCATTGGCGCGCAGCCCGAAGAGGGCTCGCGCATTCCGGGCATTCGCAAGTGGCCGGAAGCGTATCTGCCGAAGATTTTCGATCGAAGCCGCGTCGATCGCACGGAGAACGTCTCGCAAGCGGCGGCTGAAGCGATGGCTCGTCGCTTGGCGGCGGTGGAGGGGATCTTCTGCGGGATTTCGTCGGCGGGCGCGTGTGAAGTGGCGTTGCGCGTGGCGCGGCAGGTCGAGAACGCGACGATCGTGTTCGTGGTTTGCGACCGCGGGGACCGGTATCTGTCGACGGGTGTCTTTCCCGCCTGATCGGCAGAAGATCATCAACGAAAAAAGCGCCGCATGCCGGCGCTTTTTTACTATCACTAGCCACTCGGCGGCGGCTTTGCGGCGTGATTACGTCATTGCGATGCGGGGCTCGGCGCGTCCGCGCCGCCTGAACTACCCGAACCGCCCGCGCCAGGAATGACCGTGCCAGGGCTGGCTGAACCTGAACCGCCTGCGCCGGTAGCGCTTGGGCTGACCGCGCCGGCGCCGGTAGCGCCCGAGCCGGCCGCACCTGAGCCGGCCGCGTTGAAATCCTCCATGGCCATCCGCGCCTTCACTCGTTCGCCAAGCTGATACACGGCAAGCGCATAGAAGAAGCTGCGGTTATAGCGCGTCAGCACGTAGAAATTCTTGAGGCCAAGCACATATTCGGTCGGCAGCGCCGGGCTCGGCAGATCGACGATCGCCACCGGCGTGCCGCCTTCGGCCGCCATGTCGAGACCGGGCTCGTTGAGCAGCATTCCCGCGCGCAACAGTTGCGAAAGCGGCCAATGCGGCTCAGGCTGGCCGTCGGCGGCCGCTTGCGCGATACCCAGGGTGCCCGGGTCCTGCGCAATCTTCCAGACCACCGGCCGGCCGTTTTCCCAGCCGTTTTCCTTCAGATAGTTCGCGACGCTGCCGATCGCATCGGCCTGGCTCGAGCGCAAGTCGATGTGCTTGTCGCCTTCATAGTCGACCGCATACTGCACGATGCTGCTCGGCAGGAACTGCGGAATGCCGATTGCGCCGGTATAGGAGCCGAGCACCGAGGTGGGATCGATCTGCGTATCGCGGGTCCAGACCAGGTAGTCTTCGAGATTCTTGCGGAACGTCGCCATCCGGTCTTCGCGATTGGGCGTATTCGGATAGTCGAACGTGAGCGTCGTCAGCGCATCGAGCACGCGGAAGTTGCCCATGTAGCGGCCGTAGATCGTCTCGACGCCGATGATGCCGACGATGACTTCCGGCGGCACGCCGAACTCTTCATAGGCGCGCTGCAGCGTCGCCTGATTCTGCTTCCAGAAGCGCACGCCCGCGTTGATGCGCACGGGGTCCAGGAAACGCGACTGGTAGACCTTCCAGTTCTTGACCGACGGCGACGGTGCCGGCGTCACGAGCTTCACCGCCGTCGCCGAGTAGTTCACGCTGGCGAAGAGCGTATGAAGCGTCGTCGGATCGAAATCGTAGCGCGCGACCATGTCGTTGATGAACGCATCGACGTTCGGATTGTTCGCGTAGCGCTGCGGAATGATCTCTTCTTCGAACGTCTGGCCCGCGGGCGCCGGCTGTTGCGGCTGACCTTGCGCGAGGACGGGAGGACGCTTGGCGGGCGCGGTTTGCGCCGCCGCCGTCGAGCTGCCGAAGGAGATGCCGAGCGAGAGGGACACTGCGATTGCCACGCTAGTGGCGCGAAGCCGGTTTCCTGCGGACGGAGCAACTTGGACGGTCATGGCGGACAAAACAGACGAGAGCGGACGAGAGAGGGCGGTGCCAAAAGGACTCGGCGCAGTATAACCGACGCTACCGGCCAAACCGGCGTTCGATCCGA
Source organism: Trinickia violacea (assembly GCF_005280735.1). Classification (NCBI taxonomy): domain Bacteria; kingdom Pseudomonadati; phylum Pseudomonadota; class Betaproteobacteria; order Burkholderiales; family Burkholderiaceae; genus Trinickia; species Trinickia violacea. Next base: position 3,528,570 of record NZ_CP040077.1, on the reverse strand, counting down.
TCAATGCGGCAAAGCATGCCGCACGCGGGCGGCGCCCGAGTCCGGGGACCGACTCGATGTGGTAACGTAGTCCGATCAACTCCGGCGCGACGCGCTTTGCGCCCATACCGAACATACCGAAGGAGACCTGCCGCGCGCCGTCCGATGCCGCGCGGCAGAAGCGAATCACTATGGCGACAGGCTTTTATTCGCACGCCGATTGTCTGCTGCATGAGATGGGACAGTGGCATCCGGAATGCCCGGCGCGTCTCCAGGCAATCGAGGATCAGCTCATTGCGAGCCGCATCGATCCGCTGATCGAGCGCGAGTCGGCGCCCCTCGCCGAGATGTCCGCGCTGGCGCGCGTGCACACGCAAGCCCATATCGACTACATCAAGAGCCAGTCGCCGACCGAAGGCTACGCGCAGATCGATCCCGACACCTCGATGAATCCGCATACGTGGCAGGCGGCGCTGCGCTCGGCGGGCGCGGCGGTCGCGGCGACCGACGCCGTGATCGCGGGCCGCTACGACAACGCGTTTTGCAGCGTGCGCCCGCCGGGGCATCATGCCGAGCCGGCGCGCGCGATGGGCTTTTGCTTCTTCAACAATGTCGCGATCGCTGCGCGGCACGCGCTGGAAGTGCACGGGCTCGCGCGCGTGGCGATCGTCGATTTCGACGTCCACCACGGCAACGGCACCGAAGCGGCGTTCGCCGGCGAGGAGCGCGTGCTGATGTGCAGCTTCTTTCAGCACCCGTTCTATCCGTACAGCGGCGCGGAAAATGCGGCGCCGAACATGGTCAACGTGCCGGTGGCCGCGCGCACGAAGGGCATGGCGATCCGCGAGCTGGTGGACATGATGTGGCTGCCGCGGCTCCACGAATTCAAGCCGGAAATGATCTTCGTGTCGGCGGGCTTCGACGCCCATCGCGAGGACGATCTCGGCAACCTGGGCCTCGTCGAAGACGACTACGCGTGGATGACCGAGCAGATCCGCGAAATCGCCAAGCGCTACGCGCGCGGGCGCATCGTCAGTTGTCTGGAGGGCGGCTATAACTTGTCGGCGCTTGGGCGCAGCGTCGTCGCGCACGTGCGCGCGCTCGCGGAGCTATGACGTCGGTATGCCGGCATTCCTGCAGGAGTGGTCATGGACTCGAACGCTTCACTTCAGTCCGAGCAAGCCGGAGCGGGTTTGCTCGAAATCGAGCGCGACGCGTATGGCGTGCGCGGTGTTGTGCGCCTCACGCTGAATCGGCCCGATGCGTTCAATGCGTTATCGGAGGCGCTGCTCGACGAGCTGCACAGGACGCTGACAGGGATCGCGCAATCGGACGCGCGCGTTGTCGTGATCGGCGGGGCGGGGCGCGCGTTTTGCGCGGGACACGACCTGAAGGAAATGCGCGCGGCGCCGTCGCTCGATTACTACAAGATGCTGTTCGCGCGCTGTTCGCGATTGATGATGACAATCCAGCACATGCCGCAGCCGGTGATCGCGCGCGTGCATGGCCTGGCGACGGCGGCCGGGTGCCAGCTCGTCGCGATGTGCGATCTCGCGGTCGCCGCCGATGTCGCGAGATTTGCGGTGTCGGGCGTCAATCTCGGCCTCTTCTGCGCGACGCCGAGCGTGCCGCTGTCGCGCAATCTGTCGCGCAAGGCCGCGCTCGAAATGCTGCTGACCGGCGATTTCATCGATGCGACCAAGGCGCGTCAGCTTGGGCTCGTCAATCGCGTCGTGCCGCTCGATGCGATCGACAAGGAAATCGCCGAGCTGGCGTCGAGCATCTGCGCGAAACCGGTGGAAGCGGTGAGCGCGGGCAAGGCGCTGTTTTACCGGCAGCTCGAGATGGGTGTCGAAGCGGCGTACCAGCTTGCGGGCCAGACGATGGCCTGCAACATGATGGAGGCGTCGGCGCTCGAAGGCGTGCAGGCGTTTATCGAGAAGCGCGCGCCGAACTGGCCGCGATGAACGCGCTTGGAGCGCGATCGACTCGCGCCGGCGCGCCGGCCGCGCCGTATCGTGCCGGGTGGCGCGTGCTGGACGAGCCCATTGCGCCTCAGACGTGCGCGTCGATCCATTCAATCAAAGCCCCGATGACGCGCTCGCGGTCGAGATCGTTCATCGTCTCGTGGTAGCTGCCTTCGTAAAGCGTAAGCGTGCGGTCCGCCGAGCCGACATGCGCGGCGAAATCGCGGCTGCCGTCGGGTTCGGTGAGCTTATCCACGGTTCCATGAAAGACGAGCACGGGGACTGAGAGAGTCGCCCGGCGATTCTCGATGCGCGTCATCGCCTCGAGTATTTCCGCACCGGTGCGTGCCGGCACTGACCCGTGATGCACGAGCGTATCCGCGCGATTGGCCGCGACGACGGCCGGGTCGCGCGCGAGCAGGGCGGCGTCGATCTTCATCGCGGGAAAGCGCGGCCAGACGCGGCTCATGAAACGGCTCGCGGCGATCATCCAGCGCGGCACGTCGCGGCCCGGGGCGAGCGCGGGGCTCGACAGGATCAAGCCCGCGAGCGCAGGTCCGTCCGGCCTCTGTCGCTCGAGCGCATGCAGCGCGGCAATCGTGCCGCCCATGCTGTGCCCCATCAGGAAAAGCGGCGTGTGCTCGCGTGCGGCGAGTTCGACGAGGGCGTCCGCATCGAGCAGATAACGATCGAAGCGTTCGACCCAGGCGCGCTCACCCGGTGAGCGGCCGTGTCCGCGCAGATCGACCGCCACGACTTCGATTCCCGCGGCATTGAGGCAGGCGGCGAGCGCCTGATAGCGGCCCGCGTGCTCGGCGAGCCCATGGACCAGCGCGACGGTCGCGCGCGGCTCGCTGGCGGAGGGCCAGCGGTAGGACACGAGGTCGACGCCGTCGTGGGTGCCGGCGGTGTCGATGAGCGGCGGACGCGTCATCTTCGGTACGGGTTCCGTGGTTCGGACGGATAGGTTCGTCGCCATCGTCGCATTGTCTCCGTGATTTTCTTGTGGGGGGCGGTCCGCTCGATCATAGACGCAGTCGCCCGTCGTTCATCAATGCGCACGGGCGTTACTGACCTCTAATTCCATTTGGTTATTAAGTGTTCACTATCGATTGTTAGGCCCCCATTGCACGATGCGGTAAAATCGGCCACCTAATTCAATTCATAAGAGCAACGGCGGGCAACTGTTGAGTCACGCGGAGACACGCGCCTCAGCAGCCATCCGCCGTTTTCGTTTTCATGATCGAAATACGCAACTTATCGCAACGCTTCGAGAGCCCCCGGGGTTGGGTCGAAGCGCTGCACAACGTCAATTTGACGATTCCGGCGGGGGAAATCTTCGGCATCATCGGGCGCAGCGGGGCGGGCAAGAGTACGCTCGTGCGCACGATCAACCTGCTGACGCGGCCGACCGAAGGCAATGTCGTCGTCGGCGGGCGGGACCTCACGGCGTTGCCCGCGCGCGAGCTGCGCGAAGCGCGCCGCGAGATCGGGATGATCTTCCAGCATTTCAACCTCCTTAGCTCGCGCACGGTGTTCGACAACGTCGCGCTGCCGCTCGAGCTTGCGGGCATGAAGCGCGCCGAGATCGAAGCGGCTGTGCTGCCGCTGCTCGATCTCGTCGGGTTGTCAGCGCAAAAGGACCGCTATCCGTCGCAGATCAGCGGCGGGCAGAAGCAGCGCGTCGGCATTGCGCGTGCGCTCGCGAGCAAGCCGAAGGTGCTGCTTTCCGACGAAGCGACCTCCGCGCTCGACCCTGAAACCACGCGCGCGATTCTCGATTTGCTCAAGCGCATCAATCGCGAACTAGGGCTCACGATCGTGTTGATCACGCACCAGATGGAAGTCATCAAGCAGGTGTGCGACCGCGTCGCGGTGCTCGACGCGGGGCGTGTCGTCGAGACGGGCAATGTCATCGACGTCTTCCTGCAGCCGCATCACGAAGTGACGCGCGCGCTGATCGGCGACGTGATCGCACAGGAACTGCCGCCGGCGATGAAGGCGCGCGTCGCCGAGCGCCTGAAGACGGGCAGCCGCCACCTGCTGCGGCTCGCGTTCACCGGCTCGGGCGTCGACCAGCCGATTCTCTCGGAGACGATCCGCCGCTACGAGCTGGACTTCAATATCCTGCACGGCCAGATCGACGAGATCCAGGGGCAGGCGTTCGGTTCGCTCGCGGTGCTGGCGGGCGGCGAGCCCGCAAAGGTTGCTGATGCGATGGCGTACCTGCGTACCCAAGGCGTCGTCGTGGAGGAGCTGTCGTATGTTGAGTGAAATGTTGGATATGTTCGTGCAGTCGTTCTGGGAGACGCTCATCATGGTGGGCATTTCCGGCGCGGTCGGCGCGCTGATCGGGCTGCCGCTCGGCGTGCTGCTGCATCTGACCGACCGTCAGGGCGTGCTGCAGAACGTCGCCCTGAATCGCGTCGTCGGGACGATCGTCAATGCGGTGCGCTCGACGCCGTTCATCATCCTGCTGGTGCTCGTGATTCCGTTCACGCGGCTCATCGTGGGGTCGTCGATCGGCACCGCTGCGGCGGTCGTGCCGCTCACGCTCGCCTCGGCGCCGTTCATCGCGCGGCTCGTCGAGACGGCGCTGCGCGAAGTCGACCGCGGCCTCATCGAAGCCGCGCAGGCGATGGGCGCCACGACGGGGCAGATCGTCTTCAAGGTGCTGCTGCCGGAAGCGCTGCCGGGCGTGGTCGCGGGGCTCACGATCACGTTTGTCTCGCTGGTCGGCTATTCGGCGATGGCCGGTGCGATCGGCGGCGGCGGGCTCGGCGACCTCGGCATCCGCTACGGATATCAGCGTTACGAGCCGACGGTGATGTGGGTGGTCGTCGCCATCCTGATCGTGTTCGTGCAACTCGCGCAATCGTTCGGCGATTGGCTGGTGCGGCGCTTGAGCCACAAGTGAGAGTCACCCGCGGCGGACCTTGAATCCGCCGCCTAACAAGCAACAAAAAGGCGGATCATGCAACGTCGTTTCATTCTCAAGCTCGCGGCAGTGTTCGGCGCCGCGTCGATTTTCAGCGCTGCCGCGCACGCCGACGACACGATCAAAGTCGGCGTCACCGGCGGCCCGCACGCCCAAGTGATGGAGGTCGTGAAGCAAGTCGCCGCGAAGAACGGCTTGAACATCAAGATCATCGAGTTCGCCGACTACGTGCAGCCGAACGCCGCGCTCGCCTCCGGCGACCTCGACGCGAACAGCTATCAGCACGACCCGTATCTGCAGGCGCAAGTGAAGGATCGCGGCTACAAGATCATCCGCGTCGCGGACACGGTCACGTTCCCGATGGGTATCTATTCGAAGAAGATCAAGTCGCTCGCCGACTTGAAGACGGACGCGCGCATCGCGGTGCCGAACGATCCGACCAACGGCGGCCGCGCGCTGTTGCTGCTGCAGAAGCAAGGCATCTTGAAGCTGCGCGCGAACGTGGGTCTGAAGGCGACGCCGCTCGACATCGTCGACAACCCGAAGAAGCTGAAGATCGTCGAGCTTGACGCCGCACAGATCCCGCGCTCGCTCGACGACGTCGACGCCGCCGCGATCAACACGAACTATGCGATGGAAGCGGGTTTGAAGCCGAAGCAGGAGGCGATCGCGATCGAAGACCCGAACGGGCCCTATGTGAACATCCTGGCGATCCGCGAGGCGGACAAGAACAAGCCGTGGGTCGCGAAGCTCATCGCGGCCTATCGCTCGCCGGAAGTGAAGCAGTTCATCGAAGCGAAATACGGCGGCGCGGTGATTGCGGCGTGGTGATCGCGGCGATTTGGGGTGCGAACCCGCGTGTTTAGAGTTGGCTATCGAAAACCCGGACTTGGCGTCCGGGTTTTTTTGAGATTAAAATAGCACGACCGTTCGTTAATTCCGGTGCGCAGCCCGGAGCGAAATACTCGATACATGCAACCCTGGTGCGGCTGGCGCGTTAGCTATCGCTATAATGGCCGCTGGGTTGACGTATTCGTAACTTTGGAGCGTGTGCATGAAAATCTTGGTGCCAGTCAAGCGCGTAGTCGACTACAACGTGAAGGTCCGCGTGAAGTCGGACAACACGGGTGTGGACATCGCGAACGTGAAGATGTCGATGAATCCGTTCGACGAAATCGCGGTGGAAGAGGCGGTGCGCCTGAAGGAAGCCGGCGTGGCGACGGAAGTGATCGCGGTGTCGGCGGGTGTGGCGCAATGTCAGGAGACGCTGCGCACGGCGCTGGCGATCGGCGCGGATCGCGCGATCCTGATCGAATCGAACGAAGACCTGCAGCCGCTGGCGGTCGCGAAGCTGCTCAAGGCAGTGGTCGACAAAGAACAGCCGCAGCTGGTGATCCTCGGCAAGCAAGCGATCGACGACGACAGCAACCAAACCGGCCAGATGCTTGCCGCGCTGGCGAGCCTGCCGCAAGCGACGTTTGCGTCGAAGGTCGTGATCGCTGATGACAAGGCGACCGTCACGCGTGAAGTCGACGGCGGTGCGGAAACCCTGTCGCTGAAGCTCCCCGCAGTGGTCACCACCGATCTGCGCCTGAACGAGCCGCGTTACGTGACGCTGCCGAACATCATGAAGGCGAAGAAGAAGCCGCTCGAAACGTTGAAGCCCGAAGACCTTGGGGTGGACGTCGCGTCGCGCCTGAAGACGCTGAAAGTCACGGAGCCGCCCAAGCGCAGCGCCGGCGTGATGGTGCCGGACGTGAAGACGCTGGTCGAGAAGCTGAAGACCGAAGCCAAGGTACTGTGAGACGGACGCGGAGACGATAGAGATGACGATTCTGGTAATTGCCGAACACGACAACGCGTCGATCAAGGGCGCGACGCTGAACACGGTCGCGGCCGCACAGAAGATTGGCGGCGACATTCACCTGCTGGTGGCGGGCCACAATGCGCAAGCCGCGGCGGATGCCGCTTCGAAGATCGCGGGCGTCAGCAAAGTGCTGCTCGCCGACGCGCCGCAACTGGCCGAGGGCCTGGCGGAAAACGTCGAAGCGACGGTGCTGAACATCGCGAAGAACTACTCGCACATCCTGGCGCCGGCGACGGCCTACGGCAAGAACATCGCCCCGCGCGTGGCAGCGAAGCTCGACGTGGCGCAGATCAGCGAAATCACGGCCGTCGATTCGGCGGACACGTTCGAGCGTCCGATCTACGCGGGCAACGCGATCGCGACGGTGCAATCGAGCGATCCGATCAAGGTGATCACGGTGCGCGCGACGGGCTTTGACGCGGTGGCAGCCGAAGGCGGCAGCGCAGCCGTCGAGAAGATCGAAGCCGCAGCCGACGCAGGCATTTCGCAGTTCGTGAACCGTGAAGTGACGAAGATGGACCGCCCCGAATTGACGAGCGCGCACATCGTCGTGTCGGGCGGGCGCGGCTTGGGCAGCGGCGAGAACTATACGAAGGTGCTCGAGCCGCTGGCGGACAAGCTGAACGCGGCGCTGGGCGCGTCGCGCGCGGCGGTCGATGCGGGCTATGTGCCGAACGACTACCAAGTGGGCCAGACGGGCAAGATCGTTGCGCCGCAGCTGTACGTGGCGGTCGGCATCTCGGGCGCGATCCAGCACTTGGCTGGCATGAAAGACTCGAAGGTGATTGTGGCGATCAACAAGGACCCGGAAGCACCGATTTTCAGCGTGGCTGATTATGGCCTCGTTGGCGATCTGTTCACGGTCGTGCCGGAACTCGTCAGCGAACTCGGCTGATCGAGGGCAGCGCCGTCTCATGCGGCGTCCGGAAATATAAGACTAATCAAGCGAAGGGGCGCAGTACGCGCCCCTTTTTTGTCGGCCCGAGTTAGCGCTTCAGCGCTTACTCGGGGCCCATGGTGTGGGCCTGGAGTTAGTGCTTCAGCATTTACTCCAGGCCCACAGCGCTCGGCCCGAGAGAGCACTGACTCGGGTCCCATACAAGGCTATCCACTGGAGGACACAATGAGCTACACCGCGCCCATCAAGGACATGCTGTTCGTGATGAAGGACCTGGCGGGCCTCGATGACGTCGCAGCGTTGCCGGGTTTCGAGGACGCCACATCGGAGACGGCTCAAGCCGTGCTGGACGAAGCCGCGAAGCTGTGCGGCGAGGTGTTGGCGCCGCTGAACGTCGAAGGCGACCGCAACCCGAGCAGCTGGAAGGACGGCGTGGTGTCGGCGTCCCCCGGCTTCAAGGACGCGTTCCGGCAGTTCGCCGAAGGCGGCTGGCAGGGCGTGCAGCACCCGACGGAATACGAGGGGCAGGGCTTGCCGAAGCTGATCGGGACCCCGTGCGTCGAGATGCTCAATGCGTCGAACTTGTCGTTTGCGCTGTGTCCGCTTCTGACCGACGGCGCGATCGAAGCGCTGTTGACCGCCGGCACCGAAGAGCAAAAGCAGCGCTATGTACCGAAGCTGATCTCCGGCGAGTGGACCGGCACGATGAACCTTACGGAGCCGCAGGCCGGTTCCGATCTCGCGTTGGTGCGCACGCGCGCCGAACCGCAAGGCGACGGCACGTACCGCGTCTTCGGCACGAAAATTTTCATCACGTGGGGCGAGCACGACATGGCGGACAACATCGTCCACCTCGTTCTCGCGCGCCTGCTGGATGCGCCCGAAGGCGTGAAGGGCATTTCGCTCTTCATCGTGCCGAAGTTCATGATCGACGACGACGGCACGCTCGGCGCGCGCAACGACGTGCATTGCGTGTCGATCGAGCACAAGCTCGGCATCAAGGCGAGCCCGACCGCAGTGCTGCAATTCGGTGACCATGGCGGCGCGATCGGCTATCTCGTCGGCGAGGAAAATCGCGGCCTCGAGTACATGTTCATCATGATGAACGCGGCGCGCTTCGCCGTCGGCATGCAGGGCATCGGCATCGCGGACCGCGCTTATCAGAAGGCCGTGGCCTACGCGAAGGAGCGTGTGCAGAGCCGTCCGGTCGACGGAACGGCTAAGCAACCGGTCACGATCATCCATCATCCCGACGTGCGCCGCATGCTCGCGTCGATGCGTGCGCTGACCGAAGGCGCTCGCGCGCTCGCCTATGTGGCCGCCGCGCACTGCGATATCGCGCATCGCCACGCCGATGAAGCGGTGCGCACCGAGCATCAGGCGATCTACGAATATCTCGTGCCGGTCGTAAAGGGCTGGAGCACGGAGATGTCGATCGATGTCGCGAGTCTCGGTGTGCAGGTGCACGGCGGGATGGGCTTCATCGAAGAGACGGGCGCGGCGCAGTTCTATCGCGATGCGCGCATCCTGACGATCTACGAAGGCACGACCGCGATTCAGGCCAACGATCTGATCGGCCGCAAGACGCTGCGCGACGGCGGTGCGATCGCGAAGAAGCTGCTCGCGGACGTCGCACAGACCGTTGAAGCGCTCGCGGCTCACCAAGGCGCGGCATTCGCTTCGATGCGCGAGCAGCTCGCGAACGGGCATCGTGCGCTGGGCGCGGCCGTCGACTACGTGCTCGCCAATGCGAAGAGCGATCCGAATGCGGTCTTTGCCGGCAGCGTGCCGTATCTGAAGCTCGCGGGCGTCGTGCTGTGCGGCTGGCAGATGGCGCGTGCGCTTCTGGCGGCCGAAGCGAACGAGGCGAGCGACCCGTCGTTCTATAGCGCGAAGATGGCGACCGCGCGCTTCTATGCCGAGCATGTGTTGCCGCAGGCGGGCGCGTTCGAAGCGTCGATCGTCAGCGCGAAGGGCGGGGAAGGCGTGCTTGCGCTGGCCGAGGATCAGTTCTGACGGTACGCGTCACGTAGCTAGCTCATCGCAAAGGGCGCCTGATCGTCGGATCAGGCGCCCTTTGTGCTTTCATGCCGTCGAGCCAGCAGCCTTGTAGCAGCGAAAAGTAGCGAAATTCGCTGGCTAAAGCCGTATCAAGCGTAAGCCGGACGACCCGTGCCGCCGGTGTCGCCGAGATAGCGATGCACCGACAGATCGCCCGATTGAATCGCCGGCTGCTTGCCCGAGATCAAGTCGGCGAGCAGTTGGCCCGAGCCGCAGGACATCGTCCACCCAAGCGTGCCGTGGCCCGTGTTCGTGAACAGGTTCGACACCGGCGTGCGGCCGACGATCGGCGTGCCGTCCGGCGTCATCGGACGCAGGCCGGTCCAGAACGTGGCCTGCGTCGTATCGCCGCCGCCCGGGAACAGGTCGTTCACGCACATTTCGAGCGTTTCGCGGCGCGCCTGGCGCAGCGTCTTGTCGAAGCCGACGATCTCCGCCATGCCGCCGACGCGAATCCGGTCGTCAAAGCGCGTGATCGCGATCTTGTACGTTTCGTCGAGCACCGTCGACACCGGCGCCGCCGATGCGTCCACGATCGGCGCCGTGATCGAATAGCCCTTCAACGGGTAGACCGGAATCTTCACGATGCCCGTGAGGAACTGCGTCGAATACGAGCCGAGTGCGACGACATAGGCGTCGGCGCGGACCATTTCGGCGCCGCACTGCACGCCGGCGATTCGGTCGCCGGACATCGCGAGCGCGTCGATCGGCGTGTTGAAGCGGAACTTGACGCCGAGTTGTTCGGCGAGCGCGGCGAGGCGCGTCGTGAACAGCTGGCAGTCGCCGGTTTCGTCGCCGGGCAGGCGCAAGCCGCCGGTCAGCTTGTGCGACGTGGCCGCGAGCGCCGGTTCGGCGCGGGCCAGCTCGCTCGGGCTCAGCAACTCGAACGGCACGTTGGCGTCCTTGAGCACGGCGATGTCCTTCGCGGCGCCATCGAGCTGTTGCTGCGTGCGGAAAAGCTGGAGCGTGCCGCCCGTGCGGCCTTCATACTGAATGCCGGTGTCGGCGCGCAGCACTTGGAGGCAGTCGCGGCTGTACTCGGCGAGCCGGACCATGCGGCCCTTGTTGACGGCATAGCGCTCGGCGGTGCAGTTCTGCAGCATCTGCCACATCCAGCGCAGTTGGAATTGCGTGCCGTCGAGCCGGATGGCGAGCGGCGCGTGCTTCTGGAACATCCACTTGACGGCCTTGAGCGGCACGCCCGGCGCAGCCCACGGCGCGGCGTAGCCCGGCGAGATCTGGCCGGCATTGGCAAAGCTGGTTTCCAGCGCCGGGCCGGTCTCGCGATCGATCACGGTGACTTCGTGCCCCGCACGCGCTAGATAATAAGCAGTCGTCGTCCCGACGACCCCGCTCCCCAAAACGACGACTCGCATAGCTGCTCCCAGTAGGTTTTTTCTGCTGTTCGGGCCGAGGCGGTTAATAACCCTGGTGAGCCCGGTTGGTCTAGTGTTAATCGCTATACTATTGAGGTATCTCTAGTTTTTGTTATCGTATTTTTTACGTTTTTGGTAAAAGCCCATGAGAACGCAACGCCAGCCGGTTCGCACACTCGATAAGCTCGATCACAAGATCCTGAAATTACTTCAGGCGGATGGCCGGATGGCCATGAAGGATCTGGCGGAGCAGGTCGGGCTGACCGTTACGCCGTGTATCGAGCGGGTGAAGCGCATGGAGCGCGATGGCGTGATCACGGGCTACTACGCGCGCGTCAATCCGGTGGAGCTCGGGGCGGCGCTGCTCGTATTCGTCGAGATCACGCTCGATCACAAGAGCGGCAACATGTTCGACCAGTTTCGCCGCGAGGTGCAGAAGATTCCCGAAGTGCTCGAATGCCACCTCGTATCGGGCGATTTCGATTATCTGATCAAGGCTCGCATCGGTGAGATGGCCGACTACCGCAAGCTGCTCGGCGACATCCTGCTGCAGTTGCCGGGGGCCGTGCAGTCGAAGAGCTATGTCGTGATGGAGGAAATCAAGGAGTCGCTGACGATCGCTGTGGGCGAGTAGGGACGCTGAGGCCGATGGAGACGGCCTCGCAAACCCGGCGAGCGGCTTGGCATGATGCAAGGCGATACTGTATATTTATACAGTATATGCCCCACCCAAGCTCGAGCCATGGACGATTCCGAGTTTCCGATTGCCTTGCCCGTGCCTCGCAAGGGGCGCGGGGCCGTCACGAATCTGCAGGGCCGCTACGAAGTCGACCAGCGCGAGAAGGTCGACGACGGCTGGGTGAGATCCGAGGACGACGAAAGCGAAGCGCCCGCGCTGCGTACGCAGGTCTTCGAGGAGCGCGCGAAAAGCATCCTGACGCGCAACACCTCGCCCGATATTCCCTTCAGCGTTTCGTTGAATCCGTATCGCGGCTGCGAGCACGGCTGCATCTATTGTTTTGCGCGGCCGACGCACAGCTATCTCGGCCTGTCGCCTGGGCTCGATTTCGAAAGCCGCATTTACGCGAAGGTGAACGCCGCGGAGTTGCTCGAACGCGAGTTGTCGAAGAAGACCTATGTGCCGGAGCCGATCGCGCTCGGCGTCAACACAGACGCGTATCAGCCTGCGGAGCGCGAATTGCGCATCACGAGGCGCGTGATCGAGGTGCTACACGCACGAGGTCATCCTTTTGCGGCCATTACGAAGTCATCGCTGATCGAGCGCGATATCGATCTGCTCGCTCCGATGGCGGCGCGCAATCAAGTCATGGCCGCAGTGACCATCACGACGCTCGATGCCGATATCGCCCGCACGCTCGAGCCGCGCGCCGCGACGCCGTCGCGCCGGCTGCGCACGATCCGCGCCTTGAGCGAGGCAGGCATTCCCGTTGGCGTGAGCATCGCGCCCGTGATCCCGTTCGTCACGGAGCCGGACATGGAGCGCGTGCTCGAAGCATGCGCCGAGGCGGGGGCGTCGAGTGCGAGCTACATCATCCTGCGCTTGCCGTGGGAAGTGGCGCCGCTGTTCAAGGATTGGCTCACCGCGCATTTCCCCGACCGCGCCGAGCGCGTGATGGCGCGAGTGCGCGACATGCGGGGCGGCAAGGACTACGACGCGTCGTTCGCGCAGCGGATGAAGGGGGAGGGCTTGTGGGCGGAACTGCTGAAGCAGCGCTTTCACAACGCGGTGCGCCGGCTGGGTCTCAATGAGCGCAGGCGCGGAATTCTCGATATCTCTCAGTTCCGCACGCAGTTGTTAGCCGGAACGCGGCCGTCCGAGCCACCCCAGGACAATCCGCAGTTGAGCCTCTTCTGATGGGCCGGCACATGGCCTGCGCCGGCCCGCCGCGATTGAGATTGTTATTGCGAAAGCGACTTCGCCGCCTCGACTTGCGATTCGAAGTAGGTTTGGAAAGAAAGCGCGAGTCCGCTCATTAGCAGGAAGGCACCAAAAAACAGCGAAAAGATGACGACGAAGATGACCGTCCAGCCAGAGCGGCTGTGTTTGCCGGTTTGCGCGTTGAATTGCGCATCCCATTTCTGATCGGGGCGCAGGCCGTAGACGATCGCGGCGAGGAACGCCGCAAAGAGCGAAACCGCGCCGGGAACCGCGAGCCACCAGCCGATCGTGGCGGCGCGCTGGGTCGCGGCGAGCAGCAGGACGCCCGGAATGCCGATGATCGTGCCAACCAGATGTGCCCAGCCAAACACGTCGCGAAAGCCGTACAGATAGAAGCGATGTGCGCCGAGGCTGCCGAAAAGGAAGGCGAGCGCGGCGGTGAGGGTCTTCGAGCGAAAGCGGGGTGAGGCGGACGAAACGTTGGCGGACATAGGCGTCTTGCAAGAGGCGGGCGACGGAACGAATGACGGGCGGCGACGCAAAACCAGGCGCGCCGCTGCCGAGCGCGCATTCTACGCCGAGCCGGCGTGCGGGAGCATGTGGCGAGCCGCAGCTTCAGGAGAGGCGTGATGATATTGCGGGCTCTTGTGACGGTTTCGACGGGCGAGTGCCCAGGATACGTCCGGTTCTACCGCCGGCAGTTCGCACCGTTTGATCGGAGGAAAGCGAGCATTTATATGCCTTTCCGCACGATTTGCAGGCTATTCCCCCGCCCCCTGATCAAGGGGTGTGTCGGTATCGCACCACCCGTGCTTCCAGTTTTTCAGGTAAGTGTTTGTTATGGCTTCGGTTTCCCGCTATAATCGCGTGTTTCGTGGTTCCGAACCCCGGTTTTCAAGGATTCTAGTATGGTCATCATCCGCTTGGCTCGTGGCGGCTCGAAGAAGCGCCCGTTCTACAACATCGTCGCAACCGATTCGCGCAACCGTCGTGACGGCCGCTTCATCGAACGCGTTGGCTTCTACAACCCGGTCGCTACGAAGGGTGAGTCGCTGCGTATCGCTCAAGACCGCCTCACGTACTGGCAAGGCGTTGGCGCGCAACTGTCGCCGACCGTCGAGCGTCTCGTGAAGCAAGCGCAAAAGGCGCAGCCGGCTGCTTAATGGCAGTTGGGGCCGCAAGGCCTGTGTTGTTCGGCTTCGGCTACTCAATGCGCGCATCTGCCATGCGTCTGAGCAAATCGCTCGGCATGCCAGATGCGCTGCTTTCGTTTCGGCAGGTCGTTGTATTGGCGCTGGGCGCGAGGTTGACTGATGTCTGACCGTGAATCTGGCGGTTCAAGCCGCGCGAAAGGCGGGGCTCGCACGCAAGCATCGTTTGGTGCGTTCGTCCGGCAGCCTGTCGCCCGCAAGCCGGCCGCCCCTACGCCAGCCGCAAGCAGTGTGTCCGGTGCGGAATCCGAAGCGGCGCAGATTCGCGTCGAATCGGCAGAAACCTGGCCTGACGACGCGGTCGAAGTCGGCGCGATCGTCGATGCGTACGGTCTGAAGGGGTGGGTCAAGGTGGCCGCGCATGCGGACGCCGGGCAAGGCGGCGATGCGCTCTTGAGCGCTAAGCGCTGGTGGCTCGTGAAGGGCCGTGAGCGCAAATCGGCTGCGGTGCTGCAGTCGAAGACGCACAGCGACAGCATCGTCGCTCATCTGGGCGGCCCTGCCGATCGCGATGCCGCACTCGCATTGCGCGGTTGCAGCGTGCACGTACGGCGCAGCGATTTTCCGGCGCTGGGTGCCGACGAGTATTACTGGGTCGATTTGCTCGGCCTGAGTGTCGTCAACGAGGCGGGCGTAGCGCTGGGTGAAGTCGTCGGCATGATCGACAACGGCGTGCATTCGGTTTTGCGCATCGAGTATCCGACGACGGCCAAGGATGGCCGCGAGGTAAAGGGCGAACGCCTGATTCCGTTCGTCGGTGTGTACGTCAAAACGGTAGATCGGGCGGCGAAGCAAATCGTCGTCGACTGGGAAGCCGATTATTGAACACGATTGAACCAACGGAGAGAGCGGTGCAGTTCGATGTCGTTACGCTCTTTCCCGATATGTTTCGCGCGCTGACCGACTGGGGTATCACCAGCCGCGCAGCAAAGCAGGGTCGTTTCGGGTTGCGTACGTGGAATCCGCGCGATTTCACGACCGACAACTACCGTACGGTCGACGATCGCCCATACGGCGGTGGTCCGGGCATGGTGATGTTGGCCAAGCCGCTCGAAGCGGCGATCGGTGCCGCGAAGGCGGCGCAAGCGGAGCAGGGCATCGCCGGTACGCGTGTCGTCATGATGTCGCCGCAAGGCGCGCGGCTCGATCACGATCGCGTGATGCGTTTTGCGCAAGAGCCCGGGCTGGTGTTGCTGTGCGGGCGCTATGAGGCGATCGACCAGCGCTTGCTCGATCGTTGCGTCGACGAAGAAGTGAGTCTTGGCGACTTCGTGCTCTCGGGCGGCGAACTGCCCGCGATGGCGCTGATGGATGCTGTTGTGAGGCAGCTGCCCGGCGTGCTCAACGATGCGCAATCGGCGGTGCAGGACAGCTTCGTCGACGGCTTGCTCGACTGTCCGCACTATACGCGGCCCGAGGAATACGACGGGATGCGCGTGCCGGATGTACTGCTTGGCGGCCATCACGCGGAGATCGAGCAGTGGCGCCGGCGCGAGGCGCTCAGAAATACGTTTGCCAAGCGGCCCGATTTGATCGAGCGCGCGAGGCGCAACAAGATGTTGAGCCGTGCCGATGAGGCATGGCTCGCAAGTCTGGCGAAAGAGGCACCGAAGGCTTGACCCCTTCGGCACTCGTTCGCAAGACATAGGCGGTGCCGCACATGCGTGTGCGGTGCCAGATGTGAACCCATCCTCTATCGGGGCCGTGCCGCGCGCTGGCTGGACTTGGTGCAAGGCAGGTACGAACGCCGACAAGATGGCATTAGGAGTCAGTGATGAATCTGATTGCAAAACTCGAGCAGGAAGAAATCGAGCGTTCGCTCGCAGGCAAGACCATCCCCGAATTCGCCCCTGGCGATACGGTGATCGTGAACGTGAACGTGGTTGAAGGTACCCGTAAGCGTGTTCAGGCCTACGAAGGCGTCGTGATCGCGAAGCGTAACCGCGGTCTCAACTCGTCGTTCATCGTCCGCAAGATTTCGTCGGGCGAAGGCGTCGAGCGTACGTTCCAGACGTACTCGCCGCTGTTGGCAAGCATCGTTGTGAAGCGTCGCGGCGACGTCCGTCGCGCGAAGCTGTACTACCTGCGCGAGCGTTCGGGCAAGTCGGCCCGGATCAAGGAAAAGCTGGTGTCGAAAGACCGCGAAGCGTCCTGAGCGTAAAAGCTGTAAGAAAAAGCACCCGTCCCGGGTGCTTTTTTTGTTGGTGGGTCACAATAGCCACTATCCCAAACGATCGTCACGAGACCGCCGTTGATTCGTCCGCGCCCCATTTTTAATCCCGAAATCCAGTCCATCGAATCCACCGGCGCCGATTTGCCGGCTCTCGCGTCTGAGCGCCTGACCGCGGACTGGTTGCGTGCGCGCTTTCACGCGCCACTCGACTGGGAGCCGGAACCGAGGGAAGTGCGCTGGCTGCCGGAAGACGGCGACCCGCGCGAAGCGGCGGTGCTCGTGCCAATCGTCGTGCGCGAATCGGGGTTGACTGTGCTGCTCACGCAGCGCGCCGATCATCTAAACGATCATGCCGGTCAAGTGAGTTTTCCGGGCGGCCGGCGCGAGCCGGAGGACACCAGCGCTGCGGACACCGCGTTGCGGGAGGCGCAGGAAGAAGTGGGGCTGGCGCCGGAGCGAGTCGAGGTCCTGGGGGCGCTGCCCGACTATTTGACGGGCACCGGGTTTAGCGTGACGCCTGTCGTCGGGCTCGTGCATACGCCGTTCACCTTGCACCCCGATACTTTCGAAGTCGCCGAAATCTTCGAGGTGCCGCTCGCGTTCCTGATGAACCCTGCCCATCACGAAGTGCGCCTCGTGCGCTGGGACGGCGGCGAGCGTCGTTTTTTTGCAATGCCTTATCCGCGCGGCGAAGTGGGCGGGGACTATTTCATTTGGGGAGCAACTGCCGGCATGTTGCGCAATTTCTATCGGTTTCTCGCCGCTTGAATCGACTTGAGCCGGCCGTATTCGCCGAGGTCGCGCGGCGCCGTTCGTTCCAATGCTCTGACCCTGTGATATCGTTACACGACAACCGCAAAAACCCGAAATAGCACGGCGCTTCGCATGACTTTTTTCTCCGTATTGCTGGCTCTAATAATCGAACAGATGCGTGCGCTGTCGCCGAACAATCCGGTGTTCGCGCTGCTTCAATATCATGCGGAGTCGGCGGCGCACGGCTTCGACGCCGGCAAGAAAAAGCATGGGATTCTGGCGTGGCTTGTCGTCGTGCTGCCGTGGACGCTTGCTGTCGCGCTCGTCTATTACGTCCTTTATCACATCAATTTCGTCCTGGCGTTTCTCTGGAACGTCGTGATTGTTTATTTCACGCTCGGGTTTCGGCAATTCAGCCATTACTTCACCGATATTCACCTCGCGTTAAATAACGACGACGTGCCGCGCGCGCGGGAAATTCTCAACGAATGGACCGGCATGGATACCGTCGATATGCCGGTCGGCGAAATTGTCCGGCATACGCTGATTCATGCGGTTGTCGCATCGCACCGGCACGTGTTCGGCGTGTTCTTCTGGTTTTTGGTGCCGATCGGGCCGGCTGGCGCCGTGCTGTACCGGATCGCCGAATATCTCGCGCGTTCGTGGTCTGCGCCGACGGACGAGCGTACCGTGGCGTTTTCGAACTTTGCCCAGCGCGCGTTCTTTGTGATCGATTGGGTGCCGGCGCGGCTCACGTCGCTCGGTTTTGCGATCGTCGGCAATTTTGAAGACGCGATTTACGCCTGGCGCAATCATTCGCGCCAGTGGCCGGATGTGAACGACGGCGTGCTGCTTGCTGCAGGCAGCGGGGCGCTAGGCGCACGGCTCGCCGGACCGCTTGCGGAGCCGTCGAGCCTCGATGCGCTGGCGGTCGGCGATGGTGGCCCGATGTCGGTCGGCGACGATTGCACGCCGCGCACGCTGCAATCGGCCGTCGGGCTCGTGTGGCGTGCGGTCATCCTCTGGATGATTCTGTTGCTGATGCTGACGATCGCCGTCTGGGTGTCGTAAGCCGTCGAGAACGCTCCATACCGATGTGCCGGCCGAGAGGGGGCGGCACATCGTTTCTCACTCCTCTCGCGGATCGCGTGTTGCTCCACACTGCCAGCATTGCGTGAATTGCGCTTCGAGCGTCTCGCCACATGCGTGGCATCGCCAAGTCGCCGCACCGGCCGGCGGCCCTTTTAAAGCCGCTTCGATCAGCCTTCTTGCCAGCGCCTCGTCACGCTCGTCGACGAGCCACAGTTCCGGCGCGCACTGATCTGCCGGGATCTCGCCCATGGCGCCGTTCAAATAGCGGTTGTGCAGCTCGCATGGGATTCCCGCGGCCGCCAGCACGTTGACCCAGTGCTGGCCGATGACCGGATTGGGGGCGTGCATCAATCGCAGCATGGTGGGGGCGAGGGCCTTTTGTCGAAGGGCTGGGGAAGCTAAGCGGCGAGCGCTTACGTCTGGACTCAGCGAACGATCTGGCTCGCCTCGTGCACCAGTTGCGCGTAGAGCGCATGCCGCTCGGGCGAGACGCGACCGTCCGCGATCGCTTCCAGTATCGCGCAGCCCGGCTCGTGCAGGTGGTGGCAGTTGTAGAAGCGGCAGTGCGCGAGGAGCGGCCGAAACTCGGGAAACGCGCGCTCCAGGCGGCCTTCGGTCAGGTGGTAAAGGCCGAACTCCTGGAAGCCCGGCGAATCGATCAGCGCGCCGCCCGTGGACATCGGGTAGAGGCGGGTGAAGGTCGTCGTGTGGCGGCCGCTGTTGAGCGCGGTCGAAATTTCGCGCGTTGCCACATCGGCGTCGGGCACGAGCAGGTTCACGAGCGTCGACTTGCCCATGCCCGATTGGCCGAGCAGCAGCGTCGCGTGATCGTGCAGATGCTCGGCCAGGATTTCACGAGCCGCGTCGGGCTGTGTCTTGATCGACAGTTCCAGTACCTCGTAGCCGAGCGCGCGATACGGCTCGAGCCGTGCGCGCGCCGCCGGCAGGGCGGCCTCGACATCGGTCTTGTTGAGCACGATCAGGGGCTTGAGCGTATTGGCCTCGGCGGCGATCAGCGCGCGGCCGAGCAGGTCTTCGCTGAAATGCGGCTCGGTGGCGAGCACGATCAGCAACTGATCGAGATTCGCGGCGAAGAGCTTCGACTTGTATTGATCCGAGCGATACAGCAGGTTGCGGCGCTCGCCGATCTCGACGATTACGCCTTGATCCACCGACGTCAACTCGTAGACGACGCGATCGCCGACCGCAACCTCGCTTTTCTTGCCGCGCGGGAAGCATTGCAGAAGCGCGCCGTCGCCGTCGGGTGCGACGACGTAGTGGCGTCCGTGTGCGGCGATGACAAGTCCTTCGGCGCGCGCAGCGGCGTTCGTGCTGCGCGCGGTTTTCGCGGGGCGGCCGCTCATGCGTGCCGCAACAGTCGGTCGATCCGCTGCGAGGCCGGCGGATGCGAATAGTAGAACGCGGTGTAGAGCGGGTCGGGCGTGAGCGTCGACGCGTTGTCTTCATACAGCTTGACGAGCGCATTGACCAGGTCTTGCGCGCCGGTCTGGCTTGCCGCGAACGCGTCGGCCTCGAATTCGTGCTTGCGCGAGCTCAGGCTGCCAAGCGGCGTCACGAAGAACATGAATACCGGCAGCGCGAGGAAGAACAGCACGAGGGCGAGGCCGCTGTTGCTGCCCGTCATCGACGGCTGCACGCCGAGCCCCTCGTAGAACCAGACGCGCTGGGTGAGCCAGCCGAGCAGCGCGAGCATCGCGAGGCTGATCGCGAACGTGACGATCATGCGCTTGATCACGTGGCGGCGCTTGAAGTGGCCGAGCTCATGCGCGAGCACCGCTTCGATCTCGCTGCCCGAGAGCCGCGCGAGCAGCGTATCGAAGAACACGATCCGCTTGGCGGCGCCGAAGCCCGTGAAGTACGCGTTGCCGTGCGCGGAGCGGCGGCTGCCGTCCATCACGAAGAGACCCTTCGCAGCGAAGCCGCAGCGCTTCATGAGCGCTTCGATGCGGCTTTTCAGGGCATCGTCGGTCAGCGGCTCGAACTTGTTGAAGAGCGGGGCGATGAACGTCGGATAGAGCACGAGCACCAGCATCTGGAACGCGACGAGCACGACCCACGCCCACAGCCACCACAGGCTGCCCGCCTGGTTCATGAGCCACAGCAAGACGAACAGAAGCGGCAGGCCGAGCGCCGCGCCGAGCAGGATGCCCTTGGCGAGATCGGTGAAGAAAATGCGCTTCGTCATCCGATTGAAGCCGAAGCGTTCCTCGACGACGAACTGGCGGTAGTAGTCGAACGGCAGGTCGATCGCGCTCGTAATCGCAATGACGACCGCGACGAGCCCGATCTGCCCTAGGTAGCCCTCGCCGAGCCAGTTCGAAACCAAGCTGTTGATCGCCGCGACGCCGCCGAGCAGCGTGAGCGCGATCAGCACGGCGGCGCTGACGATCACTTCGAGCATCGTGAGCCGCGTGCGCTCGATCGTGTAGTCGGCGGCGCGCTGGTGCGCGGCGAGCGCGATCGTGCCGGCAAATTGCTCGGGGACCTGGCCGCGGTGCGCCGCGACGAAGCGGATCTGGCGCGATGCGAGCCAGAGCTTCGTGCCGACCATTGCCAGCACGGCGGCCGCGAACAGGATGGTGAAGGCGAGAGTGGACATCGAGGGAACCTGTTGTATCTATGCGAGAATTATAGGGGCTTGCCGATCCGGCGAGCGCTTTTGCACCCGAATCGCGGCAGGTCGGCGGTTCGCGGACATCGGCCGGCGCGGGTCATGCTCTGCCCCGTCGCCGCGACAGCGCTTCATCAAACAAGGTTGCAATTCATGACTGACATTCTCGAATCCGTCGGCGAGCCGACGCTCGTTCGCAGCGAGATGAACCTCGTCTGGCTCGACATGGAAATGACGGGTCTCGAGCCCGACACCGACCGCATCATCGAGATCGCCGTGGTCGTGACCAATTCGACGCTCGACGTGGCCGTCGAAGGCCCGGTGCTGGCCATCCACCAGAGCGACGAAACGCTCGGCAAGATGGACGAGTGGAACAAGAACACGCACGGCCGCTCGGGCCTGATCGAGCGCGTGCGCGCATCCACGGTGACCGAGGACGATGCGGCCGAGCAGATCCGCGCGTTTCTCGGAGCGTACGTGCCGCCCGGCAAGTCGCCGATGTGCGGCAATTCGATTTGCCAGGACCGCCGCTTCATGGCGCGCTGGATGCCGGAACTCGAGCGCTTCTTTCACTATCGCAACCTCGACGTGAGCACGCTCAAGGAACTCTGCCGCCGCTGGCAGCCGGCGATCTACAAGGGTTTTCAGAAGCGGGCGATGCATACCGCGCTCGCCGATATCCACGAGTCGATCGACGAACTCAAGTATTACCGCGAGCACTTTTTGATTCCGGCAGCGAGTGCGCCGAGCGAGCCGTCTGAAGGCGCGTAAGAGGTCATTCGATGAAAAAGGCGGGCGGCTCGGACAATGGGCGGCCCGCCGGTTACTTCGCTTCGCGACGCGCGCTTTTCGGCCGGAATGCGGCCACGACATCGTCATTCGTCTCGACGTACGGGCCGCCGATCAAATCGATGCAATAGGGCACCGCGGCGAAGATGCCCGGCACTTTCACCGCGCCCGACGCGTCGCGCAACCCTTCCAGCGTTTCCTGAATCGATTTCGGCTGACCCGGCAGGTTCACGATCAGCGCCGCGTGATCGGGCGTTTCGCGAATCACCGCGACCTGCCGCGAGAGGATCGCGGTGGGCACGAAATTCAGGCTGATCTGCCGCATTTGTTCGCCGAAACCGGGCATTTCCTTCGTTCCCGCCGCCAGCGTGGCCTCGGGCGTGACGTCGCGCCGCGCGGGGCCGGTGCCGCCGGTCGTCAGCACGAGGTCGCACCCCGCTTCGTCGACGAGTTCGATCAGGGTGGCGGTGATCGTGGCGGCGTCGTCTTGGATCAGGCGCGTTTCTCCGCGCCAGGGCGACTTGAGCGCGCCGGCGAGCCATGTTTCCAGCGACGGAATCCCCTTGTCCTCGTAGACGCCGCTCGACGCCCGGTCGCTGATCGACACGAGGCCGATCAGGATTTCGTCGGGGTGATTACGCACCCGATTTCGCACGGGGTTACGCGCGGAAGTCGTCATCGTCGTCCTCGGCGGCGGTGTCGTCGATGTCATCGTCAGCGGCGTCGCCATCGGCGGCGCTGACCGTCTTGATCCATTGGAACAGTTCGCGGAAATAGCGCGGCGGCTTGCCTTGCTGCGCCTCTTTGCGCGCGTTGCGAATCAATGTGCGGCCTTCTTGGGCATCCGCGGCCGGGTGCTGGTTCAGGAAAGCGGTCAACGCGTCGTCGCTCGCGATGAGCGCGTCGCGCGTGCGCTCGATCCAGTGCAGCTTGGCCGTTTCGGCCTTGTTGACACCGTTGTAGGTGTCGAGTGCCTGGCGCAAGGCTGCGGTTTCGTCTTCGTTCAGCGAGCGCATCACGCGGCCGACGTACTGGATCTGCCGGCGCCTGCCTTCGTGATCGGTGATGCGGCGCGCTTCGAGCACGGCGTCGGCGAGGCTCTCCGGCATCGGCATGCGCTTGAGCGCGTCTTTGGGCAGTTCAACGAGCGCCAGGCCCAGCTCCTGCAGCGCGTGCATTTCGCGCTTGAGCTGGGATTTGCTGGGGCGATCGTAGCCGTTGTCATCCGTGACGTCGGCGTCGCCGGAATGGATGGGTTGAATGCGGGTTTTGCGTGTCATCCCCGCATTGTAGCGTGCCGCGCGGCGTCTTTTGCCCGTCGACGCGCGGACGGACCGCGGCGTCGGCCATTCGGCCAAGGCCCTGCCTGCCGCCGCGAACCGGGTTTACCGCTCTATTGAATCGCAGGTGAACCGGCGCGGACCTTGCTATGATCGCGGGATGCGTGACGTACCGCGCAACGCAACACCGATGGGCGCAGCGGCGGCCCCTTTCGAGGCCCGGCGGCACCGCCCGGCAATAGCTCAACGAGAGCTCAATAAGCAGCGCAATACCGGATGGCTACAACGATGGCAGCAGACATGGACGCCAAGCAGCGATTTTTTCCGCATACCCAGGACGAACTGAAAGAGATCGCGTCAGACATTCTTCGTCACGCGAAGTCGCTCGGCGCGACGGACGCCGCGACCGAAATCTCCGAAGGCGATGGCTTGTCGGTGTCGGTGCGGCGCGGCGAGGTCGAGACGATCGAGCACAACCGCGACAAGATGGTCGGCGTGACCGTCTTCATCGGGGCGAAGCGCGGCAATGCGAGCACCTCGGACTTTTCTCCGGAAGCGCTGCGCGACACGGTCGCGGCGGCCTATAACATCGCGCGCTTCACCGCCGAGGACAACTGCGCGGGTCTTGCCGAAACCGAGCTGCTGGAGACGGCGCCGCGCGATCTCGATTTGTATCATCCCTGGCATTTGTCGGCCGACGACGCGGTCGAGCTGGCCCGCCGCGCCGAAGACGCCGCCTTCGCGACCGATCCGCAGATCCGCAACTCGGAAGGCGCGAGCGTTTCCGCGCAGCATTCGCAGTTCGTGCTCGCGACGACGCGCGGCTTCCTGCACGGCTATCCGTACTCGCGTCACTACGTGGCGTGCGCGCCGATCGCGGGCAGCGGGCGCAACATGCAGCGCGACGACTGGTATTCGTCCAAGCGCAGCGCAGCCGAACTCGCGGCGCCGGAGGCCGTGGGACGCTATGCGGCCGAGCGCGCGCTCGCGCGGATTGGCGCCAAGGGTCTCGATACGCGCAAGGTGCCGGTGCTCTTTGAAGCGCCGCTCGCCGCCGGCCTGCTCGGTGCGTTCGTGCAGGCGACGAGCGGCGGCGCGCTCTACCGCAAGACGTCGTTTCTCGTCGACAGCCTCGGCAAGCCGGTGTTCGCGCCGCACGTGCAGATCGTCGAAGACCCGCACGTGCCGCGCGCGATGGGCAGCGCGCCGTTCGACGAAGAAGGCGTGCGCACGAGAGAGCGCGCCGTGGTGAAGGACGGCGTGGTCGAAGGCTACTTCCTGTCGACGTACTCGGCGCGCAAGCTCGGCATGCAGACGACGGGCAATGCGGGCGGCTCGCACAACCTCTCGCTCTTGAGTTCGCAAACGCGTCCCGAAGACGATTTCGAAGCGATGCTCAAGAAGCTCGGCACGGGTCTGTTGCTGACCGAGTTGATGGGGCAGGGCGTCAACTACGTGACGGGCGATTATTCGCGCGGCGCGTCGGGATTCTGGGTCGAGAACGGCAAGATCCAGTATCCGGTCGAGGAGATCACGGTCGCGAGCACGCTCCAGGAGATGTTCCGGCATGTCGTCGCGATCGGCGCCGACACGATCGTGCGCGGCACCAAGCAGACCGGTTCGGTGCTGATCGAGCGGATGACGGTGGCGGGGCAGTAAGCGCGCCGCGGACTGAAAGCAAAAAGACGGCTCACTGCGAGCCGTCTTTTTTTGTCGATCCGGACTTGGCGCTTTAGCGCCTAGTCCGGTCCCATGCAGAGCTGTTTGCGCTTCAGCGCTTGCTCAGGGCCTGTGCAACGCTGCGCCTGGGTTTTACGCGTGATTCTTACGCTGATAAACGACGAACGCGTAATCGAAGTCATTCGGCGCGTTGGCGTGATGCGCTTCGCGCGAGACTTCTTCCCACTCGTTCGGATCGAGTTCGGGAAAGGTCGCATCGCCTTCGTAGTCCGCCATGATCTCGGTGACGACCAGCTTGTCCGCTAAGTCCATGCCTTTGGCGTAGAGCTGGGCGCCGCCGATCAGGAACGCCTCGGGCGCCTGGTCTTGCGCCGCGAGCGCGAGCGCCGCCGGCAAATCCGTGACCGTATCGCAACCGTTGAAGCGCCGCGACGCGTCGCGCGTCACGACGACGTTGCGCCGCCCCGGCAGCGGCCTGCCGATCGATTCGTGCGTCTTGCGTCCCATGATGATGGGCGCGCCCATCGTCGTGCGCTTGAAGTGCTTGAGGTCTTCGGGCAAATGCCAGGGCAGCTGGTTGTCGCGGCCGATCACGCCGTTGCTGGCGCGAGCGACGATCAGGGTCAGTGTCGTCATCGTGAGGAGAGGGAGCGGCAATCCTTCCGATTCTACCCGAGCCCAGGCGGGGGCCGGTCCCGCGTGGCACAGGTACAGGCAGGGCGGGCTGCCGCCCCTCCCGCTTCACTTTGGCCCGTGGCCGTTTGGTCCGCTTGGTCCGTTCGGAACGCCGCTCTCGCCATCGGCGTCGCTTGCGGCGAACGGCTTGTCGTCCGCCGCCGTCACTTCGCGCAGCCCATGCGCGCCCATCAGCCGGTACAGCGTGACGCGCGAGATGCCGAGATCCTGCGCGGCCTCGTTGAGCCGGTGCCGGTGCCGCAGGAGCGCCGCTTCGATCGCCCGCTTCTCGGCGGCCTCGCGCGCTTGCGCGAGCGTCAGCGCCTCTTGCGCGGTGAAGTGCTCGAGGTCGAGGTCCTCGGCCGAGATCAGCTTGCTCTCCGCCATCACGATCGCGCGCCGCACGCGGTTGATCAGCTCGCGCACGTTGCCGGGCCAGCTGTAGTTGTGCATGGCCTCGATCGCCGAGGGCGTGAAGCCGCGGATCTTGCGCGAGCCGTCCGTCTTGAACTTGTGCAGGATGTGATGCGCGAGGATTTCGATGTCCTTGCCGCGCGCGCGCAGCGGCGGCTCGTCGACGCGCAGCACGCACAGGCGGTGGAACAGGTCGGCGCGGAAGCGTCCCTCGCGCATGGCGACGTCGAGGTCGACGTGCGTCGCCGAGATCACGCGCACGTCCACGGGAGTCGATTCGCGGCCGCCGAGCCGCTCGATCTTGCCTTCCTGCAGGAAACGCAGGAGGCTCGCCTGGCTTTCGAGCGGCAGGTCGCCGATTTCGTCGAGAAAGAGCGTGCCGCCGTCGGCGGCTTCGACGCGGCCGATCTTGCGCTGGTGGGCGCCCGTGAACGCGCCGCGCTCGTAGCCGAACAACTCCGATTGGAGCAGGTGGTGCGGAATCGCGCCGCAATTGATCGCCATGAACGGGGCTTTGCGCCTCGGCGAGCGCTCGTGAATCGCGACCGCGGTCAGTTCCTTGCCGGTGCCGGATTCGCCGGAGATGAACACGGTTGCATCGGTATTCGCGACCTTGCGAATCGTGCGGAAGAGCTGCTGCATCGCCTCGCAGGTGCCGACCATCTCGTCGTCGCCCGCCGCCGCCACGCCGGCGACGAAGTCGAGATCGCACAGCGTCACCATGCCCCATGCGTGGCCGACGAGATAGTCGATCGTTTGGCCCGCGGCCGGCAGCTTCACGTAGTCGAAGCAGTAGTGGCGGATGATGCGGCGCACCTCGGGGTCTTCGAGCTGCTCGGGGCTCGCGAGCGCGATCCAGCCGATCTGCTGCTGTCGCAGGCTCGCTTCGAGGCAAGCGAGCTCACGGGCAGCGAAGCGCGTCATGTCGACGATGCCCGCATAGGGCGTGTCCGGGCGAATGAGGCGCACCGCGTCTGCGGCCGTGCGAGCCACCGACACATGCCAGCCGCGCGCCTTCATATGTTCGACGAGCGCCTCGTCGGGCACGCGCGCCACGTAGATCAGCGCCCGCTCGGATTGCCCATTCACGGTCGGGACTTCCTTGGGATGCGCAATCGACAGGTGAGAGGCTGCCCCCGCTAATGGCGCTACCGATGTCAAGTGTGGTGATTCGCGCACGATGGCCCCGTATTCGTCAGACATCAAAATGTGTAGGGGAACCGCACGCCGACCACGAAGTTGGGCGCGTCGGGCGTAAGGCCCACGGACACCGATCCTTCGATCGTCAAGTGCTTGTTCACCACGTGGTTCAAACCGAAATTCAACGCCGCTGCGACCGTCTCGCTGCCCGGCACCTTTTGCCATCCTTGGCCCGGCGCCTGCGTCTCGCTCTCGGGCTCCAGCGCCATGGTGTAGGAGATGCTCGCCGAATCCTTCTCCGAGAAGGCGATGGCGACGCCGCCGCCCCACTGGATGATGTCGCCGAGCTTCACCTTCGCGGGCTCGACCTGACCCTGCACGGCCGAGATGTCGGAGAACGAGCGCGCGACGTTATACGTGTACGACAGGCTGCCGAACAGCACGACCGGGTCGTAGGTCTTCAACACCGACACACCGGCCGTGATGTTCCAGAAGCCGGTGCCGGTCGGCAGCTTGGACGGCACGACGAGGCTCGTGTTGTTCGGGTCGACCTGCACGAGCTTGATGCCGAACGGCGAGCTGCCCGTCGGCGCCTTCACGCGCAAGCTGCCGACCACATCCGGAAGGCTGTTGGTCTCCTTCAGGAACTGATAATAGATGCCGAAGTTGACATCTCCGATATCGCTCGAATTCGCGGATGCATCAGACAATTGGCTCGCCGCGCCGCCCGCGCCGCCGACGATGAAATTGCTGTGACGGTAGATGTAGGGCACGTCGACGTCGACGCTCGTGCGGTCGGTGAGGCCGTAGCGCGTGTCGAGGTCGGCCATCACCTGATGCGCTTTCGTCTCGCCGAGATTGATGTTGCCGAGGAAGATCGCATCGAGCGCGAGGAAGCCCGACAACTGCAATTGGCGGCGGTCGTAGTAGGTGTCGCTGATGCCCCAGTCCATCGTGAGCTTGTGGTCGAAGAGCGGCGCGTGCTCACGCTGCACGACAGCGTTCTCCGCCTCGGTTCGCTGCGGCTCCGCGGCTTTCTGCGTGGTGCCGATCGTGCCGTCGCCCGCGGCGCCCGGGCTGCTTCCGGACGCGCCGGCCGATTGCGGCACGGGCGGGTTGGTCTGCACGCCGGTTGCGGTGCTCGTGCCGCCGCTCGGCCCGGGCGCGCCCGGCGTCGTCTGCGCGAGCTGCGACAAGGGCGGCAGCGGCACGGGCAAGTTGTCCGTGCCGGGCGGCTGAGCCACGGCTGCATTCTCGTCTGCGGCGCCGCCCGTGAGGCCGCGTCCCCGTTGCGACATTTCCAATTCGGTCACCTGCTTTTGGAGCGACTGGATCTGCCGTTGCTGCTCGTCGACGACTCGCATTAGTGTGTTGAGCCGTTCATCGAGCGATTGACTGGCAAGCTCCTGTCCGTGTGCGCCCTGTGAGAGTGCAAACAGCAGCACTGCGGCAGGTATCGCCGCGAGCGCCGTCAACGGCGCCCCCCTTGCTGACTTCCTGGTCATTGTGTTCCCCCGGTCCCCGCGGCGGCGCGCCGCTTTGTCTCCTCCCATGCGCGCCGTCGCATTCAACTTCTTGTTGCCGCCGTACTGTCCGGTCCTGCTTGGTGCCTTGCTGAGGGTCCTGCTGTCGGTCCTTCCTGCTGCCCGGTCCTTCGTTCGCTGCAAGTGGCGGGCTGCGCCCGCCGCGTTACGTCATCGCCCCGGCATGCCGCCGCGGTTCTGCATGGCTTGCATCACGCCGAGCTGGCGCAGCAAGTTGCCCGATAGCTGCTGGGTCTGCAGATGCAGTTGCAGTTGATTGGCGACGGCTTGGTTGTTGCCCGCAATCTGCAGCAGTTGCGCGATCGCCCCGGCTTGTTGTGTGTTGTTCGGGGCAATGCTCTGGGTGGCGAGACCGGCCCGCGTCTGCAGCGCAACCGTCACGCCGCCGTTGCCGAACGCGATGCCGGCCTTGACGCTGCCCGATGCGTTGCTCGCGCTTGCGGTTGGCGAGTTCGTGCTGCCTGGGATCGACGGAATCGATGCGTTACTGAAATCGATGGTCGCCGAGTTCGAGCCGACGTTGCCGTTGCCTGCCACTTGAGTCACCTGCGAAACGCCGTTGACCGAGAGGTTCTGGCCGCCGGTCGCGATCGCATTGGGATTGGCGCCGTCCGAGCGGTCTTTCTTCTTGTCGAAGACGCGAGCCGACGTGCTCACTTGCGTCGACATCTGCTCGTTGCCGTTCGTGGTGACGGCGAGCGAGCCTTGCGCGACTGCCGCCGCGCCGTCTGGCAATTGCCATTGAGAAAGCAGGTTCAGGACGAACCCGGAAATCATCGAGCCGCCGGCATGTTTGCCGGTCTGGTCTGCGAGCACGTCGTCGCCGACCGCTTGCCATTTGACGGCATGCGTTGCGGCTGCGCTCGTCGAAAGAAAGCCTGGCGTCGCGGGTGTGGCCACCGCGGCGGTGTTCTCCGATGCCATCACACCGCTTGCGACGCCGCACGCCGTCAGGCAAAGCGCGAGGCTAAGAGGGGAAAGTGGGAGCTTCATGGTCATTCAGAACCAGTCTGCCTTGGACAATCCGAAATCGACAAAAGGAGTCGCGGCCGTGCTGGCGTCAAGTGCGCGCTCGCGCAGCTTCAAGGCCAGCGACTCGTTGCCCTGCAACAGCGGGGAGTCCTCCCTGAACGGTTTGCCGAGGACCGCGAACACGAGCCCGTTCCAGCTCTTCACGAAGTCCTCTTCCATGACGATGCGGTTGCCGAGCGCGGGGTCCGCGATGAAGATGCGGCCTTCCTCGGCATGCTTGACGATCACGAAGTGTTCGTAGCCGTCGATGTTCATCAGCACCAAGACGGGAATCTGCAAGTGATACAGCGCGTCGGAGTTGACCCGGAAACCGCGCCCGCGCAGCCCGATCGTCTCGACGAACTTCTTCATGTCGAGCATCGAGAAGCCGTTCTTGACGACGACCTCGGGCTTCGAGAACGCCATCATGCGGCGAATCAGTTCGGTCTCCGGAATATCGATTCCATAGCCGAACTTGAGCAGCGTCGCAAGCGCAGCCGCGCCGCAGCTAAAGTCGAACTGTTGGCTGACGATATGGCTATAACGAATCTCCCGCATCGAGCGCACCGTTTTGGTAAAGGGCACCCCTGCAAGATTAGTCGTATCGATGGTGGACTGTGAGTGGCTTGCCGCACACACGGTGCAGCAAGCGATCGTCACGGTGAGCCGCCATGCCGAGAACCGGTCAAACCCGGGCATACTGGATCTCCTGTCGACCAGAGTTAGCGCTTCAGCGCTTACTCTGGTCCCATGCAGAGCTATGTGCGCCGGCCCTCATAACGAAGGCCGGCGCGAACTCCCAACGGCTTATTTCACTGCTTACTTCGGTGCTGGCCGCGCGGCTTAGTGGCCGATGCTCGATGCAGCGATGGCGAGTCCGTTGTGCTGGACGTTGCCGACGCCACCGGCGATGTTCACGCCGATGTTGCCTTGCGAGCCTTGCAGCGAGTTGGCGCCGAGCATCGCCGTGCCGTTCATCGAGCCGTGGAAGTTCATGCCGGCGCTCTGGTCGTTGTCGTCGGTGGCGACCATGGCGACTGCCGAAGCGCTACCCGGGCTCACGAGCGAGGTCGATGCGGCGAGGCTGTTGTTCTGCGCGTTGCCCACGCCCGAAGCCACGTTCACGCCCACGTTGCCCGACACTTGACCCAGCGAGTGGTCGCCGATCGATGCGTTGAACGTGTAGTTCTTCACGTGAGCGTCGCCGCCGCTGCTCTGGTTGTTGAAGATCTGTGCGTTGCCGAACACATTGCCTACATCGACGGAAGCGAGCGACACGTCGTTGCTTTGCGCGTTGTCGACGCCTTCGGTGATGTTGATGCCGACGTTGCCCGAGATGCCGCTGCCTGCGTCCGAGCCGGAGGTGGCGTCCATCACGGTGGGCTTCTGCGTATCGATGTGCTGCGTGATCGAGCCATAGGTGGAGACATCCGTCTTGTCGACGTTCGCGCTGAAGTTCCACTTCGAGCCTTCGCTCGATTTCGACGCCGAGGCTTCGATCCTGTAGCCGGCGGATTCCTCGCCATACGCGCGGCTGCCCGAGCCGCTCTTGCTGTTGGAGCTCCACTTCGCGCTTTGGCCGGAGCCTTCGTCGACGCTGAACTTGCCGCCGACGCTCGAGGCGTTCTGATAGCTCGACGCTTTATAGCCGGCCGAGAGGCCGCCTTGAGCGTGGAAGCTGTCGTGGCCATGATTGCGATCGTTGTCGGACGAGTAGGAGACGCTGCCGCCGATCGAGCCGCCTGCCGAGATATGGCCTCCCGAGCTTTGCTGGTCATGCTGGAACGAGCCGCCGAGCGACGCGCTTTGGTCGCTGTACTTGTAGCCGCTGCTCGAAGCCGACTTGTTCTTTTCCGAGTAGGCGTAGGCTGATGCACTTTCATAGCCCTGAGCCATGGCCGACGCGGAGACGCTGCTGCTCCACGACGACTTGGACTGTGAGCCGCTGCCGGTGATCGAGAACTTGCTGTTGTCGATCTTGGTCGTGATCGTGCCCCTCGTATAGGAGCCCGGCATCGGGTCGAGATCGACGTTGGCCCAGACGTTCTGGTTGTTCTGCACGACGGCGCCCGCGGTGCCCGACACGTGCACGCAGCCGAACAGCGCGACCAAGCCTTCCACGCCGACCTTTTCGCCGACCGCGGTGTAGTTGAAGACGAACGAGTCCTTGTCACGATCATGCGCGAATGCGCTGCTCGATACGGCGGCAAGGACTGCGACTGCAATGAGAGTGCGCTTCATGATTACGCTCCGATACGACTAAGTTAAAAAAAAGTGCCCGCCGGGGGACGGAGCACAAAACTGTTCGCCGTGGCATTACCGGCGCCGGCCGTCTGGTTGACTTGCACGACCCCGTTGACGTTTTTGAAGGCGTCGTTGCTGATGACCGCCTGGCGTGCGTCGTGGGCTCCCGCTTGTTGCCCCAAACCTCCTTGCTTGGGGGCCGTCGCGGATAGTTCGCTATCCGAGACGGTCTCCACTCCTGTCGCCGCAGCGCCTAGGCCGACGCTGTTGCGCTGGAGATTCGCTGCGCCCGCAGACTGGTTCACCATCACCGCTCCGGACGTATTCGAAAAGGCGTTGCCTTCGATGCTGGCGCTCGCGCTCGGCACGCGCGCCATCGCGCTCGCGCTTTGCGAGCCGGCGTTGTAGGCGGCGCCGTTGGCCGTGCCGCTCACGATTGCCGCTTGATTGCTTTGCACGTTGTTCAAGCCCGCGGTCTGGTTGACCGTGAGCGCGCCATTCGAGCCGTTGAGCGCACCGGTCGCGATCGTCGCGTTTCCGGTGACCACGGCCTCTTGGGCGAAGACGCTGGCGGGCGCGGCGAGCGCGAGCAAGGTCGTCGTCAGCCCCGCGAAAGCGGTGAGCGCACAGCGCGGGCGTTGTGCGTGAAGTGGCGAGTTCATTTCAGCGCTCCCAGTACGGAGCCGAGCGGCGCGAGCGCGCCCGTCACCGACATCGAGATCTGGCCGCCCACGCCCACCCCTTGCTGCGGCAGCGCGTTCGCGCCCACGGCGACGTTCTTGCCCGTCGTCGTGCCCGAAAGAATCTTCGTGACGGCCTGCAAGCCCGCTTCGCTGCCGTTCATGCCGGCCGTCGACACGCCGTTCGAGCCGTGCGCATCGGTCAGGTCGAGATCGGAGACGACCGTGGCCATCGTCGGATTGAAGGTGGTGGCCGGGAACGTCGTAGCGCTGACCGCGACGGGGTCCGCGCTCTTGGGCACGGGATTGAACGCGTCGCGCGGCGTGACCGTGCTCTCGACGATGATGTTGCCGGGGTTGCCGTTTTGCTGGGCGTTGGCGTTGCCGGCGGCACCTATGCCGACCGCGCCGATCAGCAACGCGCCGGCGAAAGCCGGGATCAGCGCGAGCGCACGCTGCACGCGCTTGGCGAAGAGTGTGGCGGTCATCGAAGTTCCCCCGCGAAAGACCGGCCTTCCCGGCATTGCATTGACTGCCGTTGAAAAATCGGTCCCGCGAATTCGTTTGGTTACTTTCCGTTTCTTACTGACAGCGGCCTTCGGCGCTTACTTACTGTCGCGTGTAGCTCGCGACGTTGCCTTGCGCGGCGCGTCCCGAGTCGACGGGAACGGGCAGCGGGGCGGGCGGTGCGATTTCGTCCCACAGCGTGACGGCGTTGCCGCCTTTCATGAGCTGCGGGGTCGCGGCGAGCATCACCATGCCCTCACGTCCGCCGCGCTGCCGCGAAAGCACCTGGTCGTCGAGCGGCGGCGCGTTGACGGGCAAGGCGTCGTCGCCGGCATCCAGCGCGTCGTTGCCGGCTGCCGGCGCCGCGTTGAACTCGAGCACGGCGCGCGTCGCGATGAGGCTTTGCGGCAGCGGCGCGAGCGTCGGCCAGGTTTCGGCTACGACGAGATTCGCCATCTGCAGCGGGTTCGCATCGGCGGCTTCCTGCGCGCTGGCTGCGACCGGTAGCGCAAGCGAGACGAGCACGGCGAACAGCGTGGCCAGAAGCGGACGCTTGCGCGTAGGAGAAAAGGAAGCGAGTGACATGAGGTTGTCTCCGGTGTGCTGGATATTTAGCGAGAGCTATGCCATCGCCCGGAAACCATTGCCGTAATTGGCGGGCTTAAAAATGTCGCAATGCGGAATGCGCGAAATCCAGGGAAAGTGTTTCAGCGCTGAAACGGGGGTCGAAATGCAGCGGAATTTCGTGTTGGGAAGGGCTTTCGAAATGGCTTCAGCGGACTCCGAAATATCGGGAAGAAATGCTTTTATTAGTTGTATGAAGAATGAAGGGTTTTACGCGAAGGCCCTTGTGGAAGGCTGTTTCCGATTATTTTCTTCGCATAATTGTGTTCGCAGACCCGGCGGTATAGTAAGCTCTCAAAACAGCTTCAGCCTTCAAAATAAGACCATTGCCACGGTCATAAGCGTTTCACGCGCCGCATATCGGGGATCCGCTGTCCACACGGAATGGAATGGCCGTTCGGTAATCGTATTTGATATACGAATATCGAGGTGATCCAGCGGGCTCGCGCTACAGGTGATTCGAGCACGTCGTCATCCTTGGCGTTTGTTGACGAGAGGATCTGAAGAATGGAATCCGCACTGCGGCAATTGATCTACGTTACTCGGGAACCCAGCGCACAGCTGAATTCGGAGTTCCACCAACGCGGCTGGCATGTCGATGTCGTCGGGTGCGCGCGCGACGTTCGCCGCGCCGTAAAAAGCGATATGGCGGCGGGCGGTCTGCTCGATCTGTCGAGCCATTTTCAGCAACACGAGATCGTGGCGTTCGAGTCGTGTCTCACGATGCCGAACGTCGGCTGGGTCGCGACCACGTCGCCCGGCCAGTTGCAGGACGCCGCGGTGCGCCGCTTGATACGCGACTACTGTTTCGATTACGTGACGATGCCCTATGCGGAGACCCGCATCGTCGATTCGGTCGGCCACGCGTACGGCATGGTGTCGCTCGACGATTCGGATGCGGCGTCCAATGAACGCGAGCATGTCGGCGAAGGCGAGATGGTGGGATCGTGCGACGCGATGATGGCGCTCTTCCGCTCGATCCGCAAAGTCGCGATGACCGATGCGCCGGTGTTCATCTCGGGTGAATCCGGCACGGGCAAGGAACTGACGGCGGTCGCGATTCACGAGCGCTCGTCGCGGCGCGAGGCGCCGTTCGTCGCGATCAATTGCGGCGCGATTCCGCCGCACCTCTTGCAATCGGAACTCTTCGGCTACGAACGCGGCGCGTTTACCGGCGCGAATCAGCGCAAGATCGGGCGCGTCGAAGCGGCTAACGGGGGCACGCTGTTTCTCGATGAAATCGGCGACCTGCCGCTCGAAAGCCAGGCGAGCCTGTTGCGCTTTCTCCAGGAGCGCACGGTCGAGCGGCTCGGCGGTCATGCGGCGGTGCCGGTCGACGTGCGCATCATTTCGGCGACCCATGTCGACATGCATCAGGCGATGCTCGAAGGGCGATTTCGCGCGGACCTCTATCACCGCCTGTGCGTGCTGCAGATCGACGAGCCGCCGCTGCGCGCGCGCGGCAAGGATATCGAGCTGCTCGCGAAACACATGCTCGACCGCTTCAAGAAAGATGCGAGCAGGCGTCTGCGCGGCTTTTCGCCCGATGCGATCGCTGCGCTCCACAACTACGGCTGGCCCGGCAATGTGCGCGAACTGATCAACCGCGTGCGGCGCGCAATCGTGATGTCGGAAGGGCGTTCGATCACGGCGCGCGATCTGGAGCTCGCGGAGTACGTCGAGATCGTGCCGGTCTCGCTCGCGCAGGCGCGCGAAGCGGCGGAGCGGCAGGCGATCGAGCTCGCGCTGTTGCGCCATCGCGGACGCCTCGGCGATGCGGCGCAGGAACTCGGCATTTCGCGCGTGACGCTGTATCGCTTGCTGTGCGCGCACGGCATGCGTCACATGGAAGCCGAGACGGCGTCGGGCTGCTAGCGCGTGGCAACAGCGATGACATGGGCGCCCGGTGTCTCGCCGGGCGCGCGCCGTGAGCGGTGCAACGCCGCTTGCTAGAATCGGGGTTATCGCTAAAAAGCTGCGGCACACGGCTGCCGCAGACCGCCACCTCCGCGGCTTCCCGCCGCGCCGAAGGAAACCCCGAATGAAACAATACCTGGACCTCGTCCGCACGATCCTCGATACCGGCACCTGGCAGGAAAACCGCACAGGCATCCGCACCATCAGCATCCCCGGCGCCATGATGCGCTTCGATCTGCAGCAGGGCTTTCCGGCTGTGACGACGAAGAAGCTCGCGTTCAAATCGGCGATCGGCGAGATGGTCGGCTTTTTGCGCGCCTCGAGGAGCGCGGCCGATTTCCGCGATCTCGGTTGCAAAGTGTGGGATGCGAACGCGAACGACAACCCGCAGTGGCTCGCGAACCCCTACCGCGAAGGCCCCGACGACCTCGGCGACGTGTACGGCGTGCAGTGGCGCAAGTGGCCCGCATACAAGCTGCTGAACGCGGATGCGTCCGCGCAGATCGCCGATGCGACCGGGCGCGGCTATCGCATCGTCACGCAGTTCGAGGAAGACGGGCAGGGTAAGGTCCTGCTCTACAAGGCCGTCGATCAACTGCGCCAGTGCCTCGATACGATCATGCAGAACCCCGGCGACCGCCGCATTTTGTTTCACGGATGGAATCCGGCGCTGCTCGATCAGATTGCGCTGCCCGCGTGCCATCTGCTGTATCAGTTCCTGCCGAACGCGACGCGCCGCGAGATTTCGCTGTGCCTCTATATCCGCAGCAACGACGTCGGCCTCGGCACACCGTTCAATCTGACCGAAGGCGCGGCGCTGCTGTCGCTCGTCGGGCGGCTGACGGGCTATACGCCGCGCTGGTTCACGTATTTCATCGGCGATGCGCACATCTACGAGAACCAGCTCGATATGCTCAAGAAGCAGCTCGAGCGCGAACCGTACGAGAGCCCGACGCTCACGATTTCCGAGCGCGTGCCGAGCTATGCGGAAACGGGCGTCTACGAGCCCGAGTGGCTGGAGAAGGTCGAACCGGCCGATTTCTCGCTGGCCGGCTACCGGCACCACGATCCGTTGACGGCGCCGATGGCGGTCTGAAGGCGCGTCGCGTTGTCGAAATTGGGCGCGGGGGCGGCGGACGTTGGCCGCCGTACCGCGATCCTGCCGTCATCGCTGATTCGTCGGATGTAAAAAAGCCCGCGGACCATGCCGCGGGCTTTGTCGTTTACAGCGTGCCGGTCATTCCTTTTTGTGCTCGTTTTGACCGCCGCCGCTGTGCTGCTCGGCGTGCTGTTCCGGGTGCGGCTGCTGCTGCGGTTGCGGGCGTGCCGGCTCCGGACGCGGCTCGGCGCGGGCCTGCGGCTGCGGCTGCGGCTGCGGTTGTGGGCGCGGTTCCGCATGCGCCTGCGGTTGGGGCTGCGGACGCGGCTCTTGATGCACCTGCGGTTGCGGCTGCGGGCGCGGCTCAGCGCGCTGAACCGGTTGCGGTTCCGGGCGTGCCGGCTGCGGACGAGCCTGCGGCTGCTGCGCGGCATGCTGCTCAGGACGTGGCTGCTGCGCTTCGCGCTGCTGGAACTCCGGACGCGGCGCGCCACCTTGCGGTGCTTGCGGCATACGGGCCTCTTGACGCGGCGCGCCGCTCTGCGGTGCTTGCGGCATACGGGCTTCTTGACGCGGCTCACCGCCCTGCGGTGCTTGCGGCATACGGGCCTCTTGACGCGGCGCGCCACCTTGCGGTGCTTGCGGCATACGGGCCTCTTGACGCGGCGCGCCGCCCTGCGGTGCTTGCGGCATGCGGGCTTCTTGACGCGGTTCGCCACCTTGCGGCGCCTGCGGGGCACGCGCTTCCGGATGCGGCACTTGCGGCTGTGCCTCGCGGCCCGGAGCGGCACCCGGCTCGCCGCGCTGCTGCGCCATCGGCTGGCGTTGCTCCATCGGCCCCGGCGCATGCTGCGGACTATTCGCGTTGCCCATCAATTGCGGCGGACGCGGCACGCCGTTGCCCGGCTGACCATGCTCGGCGGCCATCGGCGCGTGCGGCGCGGATTGCTGCCCGAATTCCGGACGCGCGCCGCTAGGCGCCCCCGGAGCCGGACGCTCGGCCGCCTGTGCCGGACCGTGCATCGGCGCCATCACCGGCGAGCGCGTGTTGACGAGCCGCACGTCGCGTGCCGGCGCACCGCCGGGCGCGCCGTGCGCCTGCTGCGCACCCTGTTCGCGGAACGCGGCCGGCGGCGCGCTGCGCACGACCGGGGCGCCGGCGCCCGGCACCTGGCCGCCTTGCGCGAACCGCTGCGCGAGGTGATCGTTGAACGCAGCCGGCACGACCGGGTTGCGTGTCGCGACGATCTGCCGGCCCATCGCGGCTTGCGGCGGCCGATAGTTCGCCTGACGCAGTCCCGGCCCGAAGCTCTCGCGTACCGGCGCGATGCCCGGCGCACCCGCGGCGATCCGCGCGTTATGCCATTGCTGCGGATCGACCTTCTGCGCGAAGCGCATGACGGGCTGGCCGTGGACGAACGCCGTCGCCGGCACTGCCGTCACCGCGCCCGGAGCGCGATAGTTGATGTACGTGTTGTGGATGTTGTTGATATTGGTGATGTTCACGTTGCGGTTGTTGACGATCACCGTCTGGTTCACGCGCTCGTAGTAGCGCGGGCTCCAGCCGCCCTCCCTCGGGTGCCACACTTCGCCCGGGCCGAGTGGGAACCACGCGCAGCCCGCCGTGGCGACGCCGCCGATCGTGAGGTTCACGCCCCAGTCGACACCGCCGTCTCCGCCGCCGACGAACGCGACGAGCGCCGGCGCATAGACGGGCGGCGCGCTTTCGACGAGCGGACCCGGCACCCACGCCCAACGATCGTCGTCGTACGCCCAGCGGCCGTAGTGGTAGGGCGCGAAGCCCCACGGTGCGTCATCGACCCAGGTCCAGCCCCACGGCGCTTGCCAGACCCAGTGGCCTTCGTGGTACGGCGCCCAGCCCGCCGGCGTCGAATTCGGTACCCACACGGCGCCGTACTGCGGGCTGTTGCTCCACGTGCCGTTCGCGTCGAGATCCTGGTAGCCGGGGATGTCGCGCGATACATAGCGTGCGGAGATCGAGCGGTCCTCGGCCTGATCGCGGCCCATCGCCCAGTGATCGAACGCGTCGGGCGGGGGCGTGCCGTTGCTGGCCACCTGCTGCAGATTCGTGCCGGAGAACGTGATCTGCTGACCGGCCTGCATCGGCACTTGGCCGCCGTCTCCGTAGACGGTGACTGAGCCCTCGCGGACCGTCACCGTCGTCGTGCTGCCGTCGGGCGCGGCGTCGACGCGATAGTCGCCCGGGCCGGTCACGCCGACCGCGACGTTCGGCGTGTCGATTTCATACGACGAACCGGGCGCGAGTTCGCGCACGTGCGTCGACAGCGTGCCTTGCGCGACCTTGAGCTGCGCGTTGGTGTCGTCGAGATTGAGGACGTCGAGGCTCGTCGAGGCGCCGAGACGCACGGCCGTCGAGCCGATATGCATCTCGGAGCGGGCGTTCGTGTCGTTCCACAGTTGATCGCCGGTCGTGAGCGGACGGTTGAGCGTCGCGTACGACCAGTCGGTTGCGCCGGCCGGCTCGGTCGTCACGGCGCCCGACATGTAGTTCAGGCGTGCGACGCGCGAGGGCGGATCGACTTGCTGTGCGGCCGGTGCGGTTTGCGGCGGCATGTCCTGCGGCGGCTCGGTTTGTGCGAAGGCCGCGTGCGACGCCAGCGCGAACGGCGCGGTGGCGAGCAGCACGTAACCCGTCAAGCGACGGAGGGTTAGTCGAGGCGATGTGGTTGGCGTTTTCATGATGGTCCGTGGTCCGAGACGGGTGGGATGCTACGGCATTCCATGAGATCACTCTAGCCTTCGTCCCTGTATCAAAGCGCTGTGTTTTGTAAGTCTCCCATCGTCGTCTGTAACAAAGAATGTCCGTGCCCTAAATTCGTAATTCGCCGCGAAGCCGGCCGTAATTCAACGGCTTTCAAGTCGAAAGAATGGCGTCGAATTGGCGGTGTCCGGCGGGTGTGATGCGCAGCACGCGCGGCTTTTCCGCGCGCTCGACCCAGCCTTGCTCCGACCAGCTTTCCAGCAGCGCGGCGCCCAACGCGCCGCCGAGGTGGGCGCGCCGTTCGCTCCAGTCGAGGCAGCTGCAGGCGAAGCGGCGGCGGCGTCCGCGTTCGATGCCCACGTCGACGCCCAAGCTCGCGAGCTTCGCGGCGCCGGCGTCGGTCGCTTCGATCGCGTCGCCGTCCTGGACGAGCCAGCGCTCGCCGATCATCTTCTCGAAGACGCGCACCGCGAGTTCGCCCGCCATGTGGTCGTAGCAGGTGCGGGCGTAGCGCATCTCGAGCGGCACCGTGCGCGCGGGACGCGGCGCGGCGCGCTGCGGCGCGCTCGCTTGCGCGAGGTTGGCGAGCGCTTCGATGGACGCCGCGATGTCGGGCGTCGCGATCCGGTAGTAGCGGTGGCGTCCGCGCACGTCGAGCGCGAGCAGGCCGCCTTCGGTGAGCCGCGCGAGATGGCCGCTCGCCGCCGACGGCGACAGCCCCGCGATCAATTGCAGTTCGCCGGCGGGGCGCGCGCTGCCGTCCATCAGCGCCCAGAGCATGGCGGCGCGGCCGGGATCGGCGAGCAGCGAGCCGATGCGGCTCAAGCCGGGGAAATGGCCTTCGTTGTGGTCGGGCAGCGGGGCGGGCATGGCGGATCTCCGTAGGGACGAGGGGCGGTGCCGCGCGGCCGGTCTGATGGTTCGAGGTGGCCGCCACCGCGAGGAAGGGCGCATGTCGATACTCTACCGCCGCGCTGCATTCGATGTTTCAGGCTAAATCGAAATGTCGAATGCGGCTTCGGGATGGAGACGGAACATGGTCTGACGCGCCACAGCCCGGCCCGGATCATGAGTGCGCGTGCGCCGCTGCGCTAGAATCGATTTCTTCCTTCGCGCAACGCGACGAACCAAAGGGCAGTCATGAAAGTGTTCCTGGCGGCGATGCTGGCCGCTTTGCTCTGCAGCGCCTGCGCGGGCGGCGGCCCGGGGCCGAGCGCCGGCTCGGGCAGCATCGAGATGTACGGCACCATCGACGAAGGCATCACCTTCCATAAGTAACGCGTCGCGGGCGAGGGCTGTTCGCATCGTCCGCTCTCGGCTGCGCGCGATGCTCTGGCAGCAATTGATGCATCATTGGCATTTCTGCCAATCACGAGCGTGGGACGATCCGAATACCGTCCATCCGCTCCGAGGCCGTCGATGCCGCCTTTCGCTCAATCCTCCTCCTCATCATCATCCGACGCAGCCGGCCTCGGCCGGCGCAATACGCGCGTGCTCGCGCTGTGCCAGGCGCTCTACACCTCGTCGGTATCGATCGACCTGACGCTCACCGGCATCGTCGGCTACACGCTCGCGAGCGACAAAGCCTTTGCCACGCTGCCGTTTTCGCTGATCACGGTCGCCGCCGCGCTGACGACGGTCTTCGCCTCGTTCCTGATGGCGAAAATCGGCCGGCGCCTCGGCTTTGTGATCGGCGCGACCGTCGGCGCGGCGGGCGGCGCGATCTCGGTCTGGGCCATCTTCCATCACAGCTTTATCGCGTTCTGCTGCGGCACCGCAACTGTCGGCGTGTTCCAGGCGTTCGCGCAGTACTACCGCCTCGCCGCGGCGGACGCGGTCGGCTTCGCGGCCAAGAGCCGCGCGATTTCGACGGTGCTCGCGGGCGGTGTCGTCGCGGCGGTGCTCGGTCCGGCGATCGCGGCGTGGAGCCGGGACTGGTTCGCGCCCGTCGCGTTTGCCGGGTCATATGCGGTCGTGACGGTGTTCGGGCTGGCGTCGCTGGCGCTGTTGCTGATGGTGTATCGCGACGGCGCGGCGCCCGGCGGGAGCCACGGGCCGTCGTCACACGTGGCGAGTGCGGAGACGGCCGCCGCGCGTCCGCTCGCGCAAATCGTGCGCCAGCCGATCTTCGCCGCCGCGCTGGCGAACAACGCGCTCGGCTACGCGGTGATGATGTTCGTGATGACGGCGACGCCGATCGCCGCCGTCGCATGCGGCCACACGATCGGCCAAGGCGCCGAGATCATCCAGTGGCATCTGGTCGGCATGTTCGCGCCGTCGTTCTTTTCGGCGCGCCTCATCGACCGCTTCGGCGTGCTGCGCGTCATCGGCGCGGGGATCGCGCTCTCGGCGATGTGTGGCGTGATCGCGCTGCGCTCGGCTGATCTGCCGCATTTCTACGCGGCGCTCGCATGCCTCGGCGTCGGCTGGAACTTCATGTTCGTCGGCGGCACGACGCTGTTGTCGCAGTCGTATCGGCCGAGCGAGCGCGCGAAGACGCAGGCGGCGAGCGAATTCACGACGTTCGGCTGCTCCGCGCTGGCGTCGCTCTTTGCCGGGCAATGGCTCGCCCGCTTCGGGTGGGACGCGGTCAATGCGGCGATTTTTCCGTTTCTCGGCCTGGCCGCGCTCGCGACCGTCGCTCTCGCGTGGTCGCGTTCGCGCGCGGCGGCGGTGGCGGCGCTGTGAAGGGGCGCTGTGAAGAGTCATTCCAACGAGGGTTTCGACATGACTTCCGAAGTTCGCCACGTTGTTTTTGCGGTTGCGCCCGATCTCGTGCTGCTCGACGCGGCGGGTCCGCTCGAGGCGTTCTGGCGCGCGGAGCTGACCGCGCGTGCCACCGGACTCGGCGGTCCGGGCAAAGCGGGCGAGCCGGCCGCGTATCGGACGACTGTGGCGTCGATCGACGGCGGCGCGCTCGACACCTATCCCGGCCTGCCGATCCTCACCGAACGCCTCGACGCGCTCGACGACGTGCCGATCGACACGCTGATCGTCCCCGGCATTCCGGCCGACGAGGGCCTCGTGATGCAGCCCGAACTCGTCGACTGGATCGTGCGCCGCGCGCCGCAGATCCGGCGCGTCTGCTCGGTCTGCACCGGCGCGTTCTACCTGGCCGCGGCGGGCGTGCTGGATGGCCGCCGCGCGACGACGCATTGGCGCAGCGCCGGGCTGCTCGCGCGGCGCTACCCGGCGGTGCGGGTCGAAGCCGACCCGATCTTCATCCGCGACATGCGCGACGGCCGCGCCGTCTGGACGTCGGCGGGCGTCACCGCGGGCATCGATCTCGCGCTGGCTTTGATCGAGGAGGACCTCGGCCACGACGTCGCGATGCAGGCGGCGCGGCGCCTTGTTGTGTTCATGAAGCGGCCGGGCGGCCAGTCGCAATTCAGCGCCGCGCTCAATGCCCAGGCATCGGCGGGCGGCGCGTTCGACGCGCTGCACAGCTGGATGGCCGCGAACCTGCAAGACGACTTGTCGGTGGAACGGCTCGCCGAAGAGGCGAGCATGAGCCCGCGCACGTTTGCGCGGCGCTACGTCGACGAAGTCGGCCGCACGCCCGCCAAGACGGTGGCGGCGCTGCGCCTCGAAGCGGCGTCGCGCGCGCTCGCGCAATCGGCGCGGCCGCTCAAGCGCATCGCGCTCGAATGCGGCTTCGGCAGCGAGCAGAATCTGCGCCGCGCATTCGTGCGCCGCTTCGGCGTCCTGCCGCTCGACTATCGCGAGCGCTTCGCATCGCCGCGTGCGGGTTGATGCGTGCGCATTGACGGGCACTGCACGCGACAATTTGCCCCTTTATAATCCGCTCATTGAGAACCCTCGCCTGACCGGAGTCACGATGAGCACGCCCGCCGCACCGCTGGACCGTTCCGAAACCACCTTCCGCTTTCTCGCGGAGCCCACGTCCGTCAACTTCGGCGGCAAGGTGCATGGCGGCGCGTTGATGAAGTGGATCGACGAGACCGCCTATGCGTGCGCCGCCGTCTGGTCGGGGCGCTATTGCGTGACCGTCAGCGTCGGCAATATTCGCTTCCGCCGGCCGATTCTTGTCGGCAATCTCGTTGAGCTGCGCGCGCGTGTCGTCGCGACGGGCCGCACCAGCATGCATATCCACGTCACGGTGATGGCGGGCGACCCGAAAAGCGGCCAGCTGCGTCTGACGACCGACTGTCTGGTCGTATTCGTCGCCGTCGACGAGAACGGCACGCCGATCCCGGTGCCGGCCTTCGTGCCGGAAACCGACGAGCAGAAGCGCATCGCCAAATACGCGATGGACGTGAAGACGGCGCTCGACGCGATCGTCGAACTCAAGCCGGAGGAAATCGCGTCGGGGAAGGTCTGACGCGAGCCTGATGTGAAATGCGCCGTGACGGTCCGCCGTCACGGCGCTTCTTTTTGGGCGGCGTGCCGCTACTTCTGCACGTTCCCGACCATCTCCTGCGGACGCACCCACTCGTCGAACTGCTGCTCGGTCACATAGCCGAGCGCAAGCGCCGACGCTTTCAGCGTCGTGCCTTCCTTGTGCGCCTTCTTCGCGATCTTGGCGGCCTTGTCGTAGCCGATGTGCGGATTGAGCGCCGTCACGAGCATCAGCGATTCGTTCAAGAGCGTCT
This sequence comes from Trinickia violacea, assembly GCF_005280735.1. NCBI lineage: Bacteria > Pseudomonadati > Pseudomonadota > Betaproteobacteria > Burkholderiales > Burkholderiaceae > Trinickia > Trinickia violacea. Next base: position 3,484,763 of record NZ_CP040077.1, on the reverse strand, counting down.
CAATGCGGTCCTGATTCGGCTCGATGCCGACCGCGCAGTTGTCGTTGAAGCTGTGCGCGCCGTCGGCGAGCAGGCGAATCGATTGCAGCACGTTGTGCGCAATCATCGGACGAAACACGTTCAGCTCGAAGTTGCCGCTCGCGCCGCCCAGGTTGATCGCGACGTCGTTGCCGAACACCTGGCAGCACAGCATGGTCATGGCCTCCGATTGGGTCGGGTTGACCTTGCCGGGCATGATCGAGCTGCCCGGCTCGTTTTCCGGAATCGACAGTTCGCCGAGGCCGCAGCGCGGGCCGCTCGCGAGCCAGCGGATGTCGTTGGCGATCTTCATGAGGCTCGCCGCGACGGTCTTCAACGCGCCGTGCGCGAACACGAGCGCGTCGGCGGCGGCCATCACCTCGAACTTGTTCGGCGCCGTGACGAACGGCAGGCCGGTCAGCTTGCCGATCGTCTGCGCGACGTTGTGCGCGAACTCCGGATGCGCGTTGAGCCCGGTGCCGACCGCCGTGCCGCCCTGCGCCAGCTCATAGAGATGGGGCAGCGCCGATTCGACGTGCTTGATGCCCTGATCGAGCTGCGCGACATAGCCCGAAAACTCCTGGCCGAGCGTAAGCGGCGTCGCGTCCTGCAGGTGCGTGCGGCCGATCTTCACGATGCCGGAGAAGGCTTGCGCCTTGGCGTCGAGCGTCGCGCGCAGCGTCTTCAGCGCGGGCACGAGATGCTTGACGATGCCGTACGCCGCGGCGACGTGCATCGCCGTCGGAAATACGTCGTTCGACGACTGGCCGCGGTTCACGTCGTCGTTCGGATGCACCTTGCGCGCCTCGCCGCGCTCGCCGCCCATCAATTCGCTGGCGCGGTTGGCGAGCACTTCGTTCAGGTTCATGTTGGTCTGCGTGCCGGAACCCGTCTGCCAGACCGCGAGCGGGAATTCGCCCGGATGCTTGCCGTCGATGACTTCGTCGGCCGCCTGCATGATCGCGCGCGCCTTGTCGTCGGGCAGCACGCCTAGGCCGAGATTCACCTCGGCCGCCGCGCGCTTGATGATCGCCAGCGCATTGACGAGCTCGGGCGACTGCTTTTCCGTCGAGATCTTGAAGTTCTGCAGCGAACGCTGCGTTTGCGCGCCCCAAAGGTGCGCGTTCGGCACGGCGATTTCGCCGAAGGTGTCGCGTTCCATGCGTACGTCGTCGGTCATGTTCTGCTCCAATTGACAGAGGGTTCGGATTCGGCGCGCCGTTCTGCAAGCGTCACAGCTCCGAATCGACAGGCAACAACAAGAATAGACCCGTGAGCGCGTTCCGGTAGAGGCCGGCTTCCGGGTCGAGTGTCCAAGTCTTCAGATAGGGTCCGTTGGGGCTGGGTTCCTCGCTCGTCCACACGATGCGCGACGTGGACCCGGCGAGCCCTTGCAATTGGGCCCTTTCGGCGGGCGTCGCGAGCCGCAGCCGGTAGCTTGCGGTGAGCGTGGCCGCCTGGTCGAATAATTGCGCGACTTGGTTTGCGAGCGGCGGGCTGTGGATGAAGAGCGCGAGCTCCGTGTTCAGCTTCGCCGAGCGCGGATCGAGATTCATCGAGCCGATCACGAGCGTGCTGCGGTCGATCACGTAGACCTTCGCGTGCAGGGCCGTGCGCGATTCGGAGCCGGTCAGGCTCTCGGGCGCTTCGTCAGACTCGTGACCCTCGTTCGTCTCGTGGACCGGCTTGTACTCGTACAACTCGACGCCGTTTTCGAGCAGCGGCACGCGGTACGGGCTGTAGCCGGCCTGCACGGAGATCGCGTCGGTGGACGCCATCGAGTTGGTCAGCACCGCCACGCGCGCGCCGCGCTTCGTCAGCTCGCCGAGCAGCTTGACGCCGCCGTCGTGCGGCACGAAGTAGGGCGACAGGATCAGCACCTCGCGCTGCGCGGTCTGCAGCGTCTCGACGAGCGCGTGCATCGGCGGGCTTCGATAGGCGTCGCTCGGTGCGGTGATCTTGCTCGGCGAGTCGCCGCGAAACTCCGCTTTCGCCCATGTGAGATCCAACTGCCGCTGCGCGATGCCGTCGGCGAGCGGCGTCTTGTCGAGCGGCTTGGCGTTGTAGGCGTCGGCGTTGTCGCGCCAATGGGCTCGCAGGGCGTCGCGCGTCGCGTCGAGATCCGCCGTCTCGAAGCGCTGCTTGTTCAGCGCGGAGAGCGGGTAGGAATCCGAACTGTTCCAGAACGTGTCGAAGCTCGCCGAGATGTCGTGCGTGACCGGTCCGGCCGCGAACACGTCGAGATCGCGAAACACGAGCGTCTGGCTCATGCCGAAGTACTCATCGCTCAGATTGCGCCCGCCGACGACCGCGATCTGGTTGTCCGCGATCATCGCCTTGTTGTGCATGCGGCGCGTGAAGTGATCGATTTTCGTGAAGACGTTCTCGGTGCGCTCGAACATCCCCTGCTGCGCGCTGCCGAACGGATTGAATACGCGCACCTCGATGTTCGGATGCGTGTTGAGCGCGGCCATCGTGTTGTCGATGTCCTTGAAGTTCAGGTCGTCGACGAGGAGCCGCACATGCACGCCGCGGTCGGCCGCATAGAGCGCCGCGGCGAGCATCAGCTTGCCGGTGACGTCTTCGTCGGCGATGTAGTACTGCATGTCGAGCGTTTTCGTCGCGGCGCGCGCGAGCGCCACGCGCATCTGCAGCGCTTCGGCGCCGCGCGGCAGCAGCACGAAACCCGATGCGCCGGGATGGGTCTTTTCGAGCGGAGCGAGGGCTTCGGAGAGCGGCGTGTCCGCCGACGCGGGGAGCGCGTGGGTGACGGGGCGATCGAGGGCGTTGGCGGGAGGCCGCGTTGCGCAGGCGGCGATCAGCGTGGCGAGGACGAAGAGGGCCGTGTATTGGATCACACGCGGGATCACACACGGGATCACACGCGCGGCCGTCCGACGTGTCCACGAAAGACGCGCGATCGCGTCCTGCGCGTGCTGGCGCGCAGGATTACCCGGCCGCCGAAGTTCGATCACGGTGCGTCGCTCTCCCATCGATGCGTTGCTTCTTCAGACGGGACGTTCGTTGAGCGATCCGCCTACAAAAAAGGCATGGTAGGAGAAGTCGCTTGGCGAAGCCGTCAGCCCGACAGCCGGTCCGCAAGTGGCGTGCCCGCCAACGGCGGCGCGAGAAGAAAAAAGGGAAGCGCAAAAAAGAAGGCCCGCCGGCAGCGCGGGCCAAACACCCTGTCAGAGGAGTCGATTTCATCGTACGCGGCGCCGCGCCGCGCGCCAACCAATAACGAATGCTTTGCTTATGCAGGCGGGTTATCTGCCAGATGCCGGCTCTTCTTATGAAAGCGCAGCGTGAGCAGCACGGCGACGCTCGCGAGCCCGGCCGCCAGCCCCCACCACAGGCCGCGCGCGCCGAGTCCGAAGTGGAACGCGAGCGTATAGCCGGTCGTGAAGCCGACGCCCCAATAGCCGAACGCCGCCGCGATCATCGGGATGCGCGTGTCCTTGAGGCCGCGCAGGCATCCTGCGGCGACCGTCTGGATGCCGTCGACGATCTGGAATACGGCCGCCACGCCGAGGAGCGTGGCGGCGAGCGCGACCGTCGGCGCCTCGGACGGATTGTCGAGGCGCAGATAAAGCCCGACGATCCAATGCGGCGCGAGAATCAGCACGAGGCCCGACAGCGTCATGAACCCGGCCCCCAGCGCGAGCGCGACGAAGCCCGCGTGCCGCGCCGCGAGCGGCTGCCCGGCGCCGGCCCAATAGCCGACGCGCACGTTCGCGGCCTGGCCGATCGAAAGCGGCACCATGAACGACACCGACGCGACGTTCAGCGCGATCTGATGCGCCGCGAGCTGCGTCTGCCCGAGCAGTCCGATCATGAGGCCGGTGGCGAGAAAGAGCGTCGACTCGACGCCATAGGTGATCGCGACGGGCCAGCCGATCGCGAACAGCTCGCCCATCAGCGGCAGTTTCGGCCGCGCGGCCGTGACGAAGCGCCGGTAGCGTTCGCGGCCGTGCAGCAGGATCACGAGCGCGATCGCGGTGAGCCAGATGGTGCAGGTCGTCGCCGCCGCCGAGCCGAGAAAGCCGAGCCGGGGCAAGCCATACGCGCCGTGAATCAGGCCGTAGTTGAGCACCGCATTGACGGCGACGCCCGTGATCGACACCCACAGCAAGCGTTTCGCCGCGCCGATCGCGGGCAGGAACGAACGCATCATGCCGATCCCGATCAGGCTGCCGAGCGACGCCCAGCGCAGGATGTTCGCGTATTCGCCGACGTCGCGCGCGAGCGTCGGCGGCTCGCCGAACGCGAGCAGGATCGGATGCGCGAACGACAGCAGCACGAACGCGGGCACCGCGAGCATCGCCGAAAGCAAGAGGCCGGTCCAATAGATGTGCGGCACGCGGTGTTCGGCCTGCGCGCCGCGCGCATGGGCGACGCTGACCGCGACCGAGGTCAGCACGCCCTGCAGCAGCGTCACGACGACGAAGAAGAGCGTGGCGCCGAGGCCGCCGGCCGCGAGCGCGTCGGGGCCGAGCGAGCCGAGCAGAATCGTGTCGGTGACGCCCATCGCCATTTGCGAGAGCTGTGCGATCGCGAGCGGCGCGGCGAGACGGGCCGTGTCGGCGGCGTGGCGGGTGAGGCTGGGCGGCGTAACGGCCGCGTGAGAAAGACGGGATTGAGACATAGGGACCTGCAAGAACCTGCTGGTACGGCGAAGCTTGCGCGCACCTTTCTTGTTTCGGAAACAGACAGCATATTGCCGGCGCGCGCGGCTGTCGATGAGACGAGCGGTCTATCGGCGCCGAACCGAGCGCGCGCAGGCGCGTGATGTGCCGTGGCTGCCGCGCCGGTACCCGTGCTAAGCCGCCTCGTGTATGGCGATGCGCGTGTCGCCGAGCATGACGACCTGGCCCGCGCGAATCTTGCAAGTCTTGCGCAGCTCGACCTGACCGTCGACCGTCACCGCGCCCGACGCGACAATCGCCTTCGCCGAGCCGCCGCTGTCCGCGAGGCCCGTGAGTTTCAGCAGGTTGTGCAATTCGACGAAGTCGCCGGTGAGCGTGAAGTTGAGATTGGCCATGACGAGAAATGCGTGTTCACGCTTCGAAGAGAGGGACGGGCTCGCATCATAAGCCAGTTGCGGGCGAGGGCCGCGTGTTTGTGGATCGTTTATGCGCCGGCCCGCAGGCTTCAGACCTCTTGCCTCGCTTGCACGCTTTCATCCGCCGCGACGACGGCGAGCGCCTCATGCAGCGTCCGGAAGATGCGCGTCTCGCCGATTACGCCGGCGATGCCGTGCCGGACCATGTCCGAATGCAGGTATTGATTGACGCGTGCGAATACCACCTGGACTTGGCGCTGCGTCAGCGTCTCGCAGAGCTCGGAGACGGTGCGCGCAGCCGAGTAGTCGAGATCGGTGATCGCGCCCGCATCGACCACGAACCAGCGCACGGGATTCGGAGCACGCTCGACGAGCTCGCGAACTTCATCGACGAAGAAATGATCGTTGGCGTAGAAGAGATCGGCGCCGAAGCGGTACACGATCAGCCCGGGCGCGGTTTCGGCGCCCGGCGTGGCCGGCGCGGGCAGCCAGCGCGAATCGGCGCCGGGCTCGAGCATCGTCGTGTGCGGGCGATAGCTGTGGCGCACGTGCCGCAACAGCGACAGGGCGACCGCGAGCAAGATGCCCTGCTCGACGCCGATCACGACCACCGACGCAGCCGTGAAGAGCGCCAGCGTGAATTCGCCGGGGCTCTCGCGGCGGATCGCGATCAGGCTCTGCACGTTGACGAGGCCGACGGCGATCGTGAACACGATGCCGGCCAGCACGCAGTGCGGCAGGTACTGGAGCGTGCCGCTCAGGAACAGCAGCACCACGACGACAACGGCCGCGAACACCAGCTGCGCCACTTGGCTGCGCGCGCCGGCGCGCTCGGCCATCGCGGTCTGCGTCGGGCTGCCGTTGACGACGAACGCGCCTGTCACTGCCGCAGCCGCATTGGCCGTGGCGATGCCGAGGATGTCGGAGTCGATGTCGACGGGCTCGCGATAGCGTTCCGCGAACGCGCGGCTGGCCGCGGCGCTCTGCGCGATGATCATCGCGAAGCACGACGCGGACGTGGGCAGCAGCTCGAGCGATTCGCGCCAGCCGACGAGCGGCCAGTGCAGCGACGGCAAGCCGCCCGCAACGGGCCCGATCACCGCGATGCCGTGACCCGCGAAGTGGTACGTGTAGCTCGCCGCGATCGACGCCACGACTGCGAAGAGCGCAATCGGCAGCCGCGGCATGAAGTGCTTGAAGGCGAGAATGCACGCCACCACGAGTGCCGAAATCGCCAGCGTGGGGAGCTGAGCGTGCGGCAACTGATCGAGGACCTGGCCTAGCTGCTCGATGCTGTGCCGCGTTGTCACGGTCACGCCGAACATGTCGCCGAGCATCGCGATGCCCACTTGCACGCCGACGCCGGCAAGAAAGCCGACCAGCACCGTGCGCGAGAGAAAGTCGGCGAGAAAGCCGAGCTTGAAGATGCGCGCGATCAAGAGCAACGCGGCCGTCTGCATCGCGACGACGCCCGCAAGCGCCGCGTACTTCGCGCTCGCGACGGGCGCCATTGTCGCGAGCCGGCTCGCGAAGATCGTGGCGGTGGCCGAATCGGCCGCGACGACGAGGTGCCGCGACGCGCCGAAGATCGCGAACGCCACGAGCGGCAAGAGGACGGTGTAGAGCCCCGTCACCGCGGGCATGCCCGCGATGCGCGCATAGCCGAGCACCTGAGGGATGTTCATCGAGGCGAGCGTCGCGCCCGCCATCGCATCGCGAAGGGCACCAGCCCGGTCCAGAGGTCGGATTCCCTTCAATAAGCTAAGTCGCATGCCTGTTTTCCAAAGAGTTTTCGCACGCTCGAATGACGTGAAAACGGTATGAACGTTACCGTATCGTGCCGTGATTCGAAGCGGAAAATCAAGGCAAACGGCAAAACGGGGAGGGCGGCCGCTGTTGCGCGCGGCTGCTTTGATGCCGATTCGGATGCCGATTCGGATGCCAACAAGGGCGGCTCGCGAATGCCGGCTCGTCAAGCTCGCGGGCCCGCGCCGGCGTGACGGAAGCCGTTACGGAAACGCCGGGATCGTGGGGTCCGTGCCTTCGATGTCCGCTTCGGGATGATGGCTCTTGACGAGCGCTTCGATCTCATCGACGCGGTCTTTCGGCACGTCGACCATCATCAGCAGCTCGCCTTTCTCGATCGCGGTCTCGAAGCGTTTCAGACGCGTGTTCGGCACGTCGACGCCGATCATCGTCGCCGTCCATGCGCCGAAACCCGCGCTCGCCAGCGTCATCAGCACGACGACGCCGCCCGCGATCGTGAGCCCTGCCGGCGGAAACGCCATCGCGACGAGACCCGCCAGCGCGCCCGTCGCGCCGCCCACGGCCGTGCCGCGCGCGAGCGCGGGAAGCAGGTCGCTGCGCTGCGCGAGCGTGCATTCCGGCAGGTCTTCGAGCGGGGTGCCGGGACGGGCGAGCACGTGGATATGCCGCCACTCGATGCGCTTGAGCAGCAGCTCGTCGATGATGCCCTTCGCGCTCGGGACGTCGGGCAAGAGGAAGTAGATGCGGCGCATGATGGGCCTCCCTTCGGGTCTTCCTTGCGGGAATACCCGTAGCCCTGCTGGCCGGGCCGGCATCGAATGTGCGCAGGCGATCGGCGACAGGGCCTTATCAACCAATATAGTCGCTATCGGATCGGAGCACCCGGGGCCGAATGTTCAGCGTGCGCTCGATCGAATTGCGTTACGACGATGCGGACGATGCGGACGGTGCGCCAAACCGCCTGCGCAATTCGAGGCTGACTTCGAGCACGTTCACTAGCGGTTCGCCCGCGAGACCTCGAACGGCGCATGCGTTTTCCGCTGCAGGATTGCCGACCGAACGTCTCGTTTTTTTACGAGATTTTTTCTTGCGAGCGCGAAACGCCGAACCCTAAACTTCGGGCAGTTAGATAGCAAAGCGATAACAGTGCAATGAGGCGAGCGAAACGAGAACGCCGAGTCGTCAACACGATCGCCAGGGAGGCTGTCATGAGCAAGCAACGAAAAGCAGCAACGAACCCTCCGCGTGTCGCCTATGTCCAGCGCGGCATCGGCAGCGTCGTGGTGCGGCGCTTCGATCCGAGGCGCGATTCGTTCCAGCAGTTGACGGACATGCTGCACCGGTCGTTCGCGCGGCTCGGCATGATGGGCTTGAACTGCACATGCGTCGATCAGAGCGTGCTCGTTACCGAGCAGCGCGCGAAGCGCGGCGATTGTTACGTGGCCGTATGCAACGGGCGTGTAGTGGGCACGATGACGCTCTATGCGACGGATCGTGATTCGGCATGCGAGCTTTACCGTCACGACGACGTGGCGAGCGTGCGTCAGCTGGGCGTCGATCCGACGTACCAGAACCGCGGGATCGGCAAATCGCTGCTTGCGTTCGCGGAGCACTGGGCCGCGACGCGCGGCTACGCGGAGCTGGCGCTCGATACGCCGCAGCCGGCCGCGCATTTGGTTGCGTTCTATCGCGCTCAAGGCTTTCGCATTACGGACTTCCAGCGCTTCGACGGCAAGCGCTACGACAGCGCGATCTTGTGCAAGCCGGCGACTGCCGCCCGCACGCTGGCGGCGTGGACAAAGACGCTCGAAGTCACGCGCCGCGCGTGGGCGCTTGCAGCGTGATTTTCAGACCGTGAACCGAAAGGAAGATCCTCGACATTCGAGGGCAACGACACACCGATGATCGAGCGTTCAAGACTCACCATGCTGTTGAGAGGCATGGCGAAGGTGATTGCGATCGCCTTCTTGGCCAATCAGGTTTTGACCTCCGTATTCACGCTGGCCGCGCAGCAGATCGATCCGGAGATTTCCCATCAGACGATCTGGCTGTTCAGCTGCATGACGTGCGGGCTGTTCACGCTGTGGCTGCAGTCCGATGCACGGCGCGCGTACGGATTCGCGCGCGAGAAGGGCTTCGTCAAGTCTGAGGACAATGCCGGCCAGGCGGCGCTGCAAGTCGCGATGGATTGCCCGAAGCGCTGGCTCGTCATCCTGCACATCGAGTTGAATCCCATCACGCTCAAAGCGTAGCGCTTGCTCGCGGGCGACTCGTGCAGGCATGACGATGGCGGCGCGGAGAGATTGCTTCGCGCCGCCACCTTCAGTGATAGACCTCACGCCCCGGTATTGCCGCCCACCGTCCGCAGGCTCTTCCATTGCCCCTGCTGAACTTCGAACAACGTGTACGGCGGCTTGATCAGATCGCCGTTCGGGTCGAATGCGATCTTGCCCGTCACCCCCGTCACGGTGACCTTCGGGAACGCGGCGACGATCTTCGCGCGGTCGAGCGAATCCGCGTCGTGAATCGCCTTGAGCATCGCGAGCGTCGCGTCATAAGCGAACGGCGCATACAGCTCGACGTCCTGGTTGAAGTGCGCCTTGTAGCGCTTCGCAAAGTCCTGCGCCGCAGGCAGCTTGTCGAGCGCCGGGCCCGGCTCCAGGTCTTGCGTGCCTTCGCCCGCGGGACCGGCGATCTGCAGGAACGCATTGCTCTTGAGCGCACCCGCGCCGAACAGTAGCGTCGGCATGCCGAGCGAGCGCATCTGCTTGACGAGCATCGCACCTTGTTCGTCGAGCCCGCCGAAGAAGATCATGTCGACGTTCTTTTCCTTCAGCGTCGTCAGGATCGCGCGGAAGTCGACGGCCTTGTCGTTCGTGAACTCGCGATCGACGATGTTGCCGTTCGCTTCCTTCGCGCCTTTCTCGAACGCGTCGGCGAGACCCTGCCCGAACGCTGTGCGATCGTCGATGATGCCGATGCGCTTGGCCTTCAGCTGCTGCACCGCGAACTGGCCCGCGATCACGCCGCCGACGCCGTCATGGCCCATCGTGCGGAAGACGTTCTGGAAGCCCTGGTGCGTCAGCGCCGGATTGGTCGAGCCCGGCGTGATCATCGCGATGCCCGCCGTGTGATAGACCGCCGAGGCCGGGATGCTGCAGCCCGAGTTGTAATGGCCGATCACGCCGACCACGCCGTCGTCGACCATCTTCTGCGCGACCTGGATCGCGGTGCGCGGGTCGGCTTGATCGTCCTGCACGTCGAGCACGAACTTGACCGGCTTGCCGCCGATCGTCGGGTTCTTGGCGTTGGCCTCGTCTATCGCGAGCTGCGCGCCGTTCTCCAGATCCTTGCCCACGCGCGCCACCGGCCCCGTCAGCGGCGCGGCGAAACCGATCTTCACGATCGTGGGGTCCGCGCCGTACGACGGCGCCTGCGCGCACAAGACTCCAAGTGCTAGTGCGACTACCAAATTTCGGCGTTTCATGATGTCCGTCCTCTTTTGTGCAGACAATTGCGGTGGTTAAAAACGACGCGGGCTATAAGGCTCGAGATCGATGGGAGACGCGCGGCCGGCGACGAGGTCGGCGACGACGCTGCCTGTCACGCCGCCCAGCGTGACGCCAAGGTGCTGATGCCCGAACGCGTAGACGACGCGCGGCGAGGCGCTCGACGCTCCGACGACCGGCAGCCCATCGGGCAGGCTCGGCCTGAAGCCGAGCCAGTTGCTGTCCGGTTGCGGCAAACCCGGCAACGCTTCCTGCGCGGAAGTCGTGATCAGGTTCAGCAGCTCCGGGTTCTTCTGTGGTCCAAATCCGCCGAGCTCGACCGTGCCTGCCGCGCGGATGCCGCCGTCCATCGGCACCATGTAGAAGCCGCGCTCGGCCCAGCCGCACGGGCGGGAGATCAGCGACGACGTGCCGGGAAAGCGCACGTGATAGCCGCGCTCGGTATCGAGCGGCACGCGGTCGCCGCATTGGCGCGCGAAGCGGCCGGACAGCGCGCCCGCGCAGACGATCGTGTGCTCGGCGCCGTGCACGCGGCCGGCTTCGTCGACGAGGCGCACGCCGCTCTTCTGCGGTTCGAGCGATCGGACGGCGGTGCGCTCGTGCTGCATCCCTTGGCGCACCATCGATTCATACAGCACCTGCAAGAAGCCGCGCGGGTCGCTCAGGAACCAGCTGTCGTTGAACATCGTGCCGTGCGCGAAGATCGGCGCGAGGTTCGGTTCGAGTTCGCGAATGCCGTCATGCTCGAAGTGTTCGAATCGCACGCCGAGCGAGCGGCGCAAGGCGAGCGACGGTTGCGCCGACTTGAACGAGTCCGCGTTCGAGTACAGGTACAGGCATTCGCGTTCGCGAACGAAGCTCGACAATCCATCGATCGAAAGCATCTCCCGATATCCCTCGAAAGCGCACGTCAGCAGGCTCGCCAGCGCTTTCGCGCTGTGCTCGTAGCGCTTGGGCGTTGCGTTCAACAGAAAACGCGCGAGCCACGGTGCGAGGTGCGGCAGGTATCCCCAGCGAATCCTGAGCGGGCTCGTCGCCGAGAACAGGAAGCGCGGCAGGTTGCGGAACACGTCCGGGTTATTGACGGGGATGCACGCGTAGTTTGCGAACGTGCCCGCGTTGCCGTATGACGTGGCCTCACCGGGGCCGAGCGCGTCGTAGAGCGTCACGCGGTGGCCGTCGCGCAGCAGCCAGTACGCGCTCGACAGCCCGATGAATCCCGCACCGAGGACAGCGACGTCGGCCATTATTTTTTCCAGTCGGCGGCACGTTCGCGCTGTTTGCGCGAGAGAACGAAAGCCAGCGATACGACCGCCACGCTACCGAGTCGGGGCGTAGCGGGCGTCACTGGGGTGGTGGGCTGTCGATTTGTCACAAGCCTCTCCTCCTGTACTACAGTTCGGGATCGCGCCAGCCGAGCTGGCGCCGTACAAACGATGAGCTCATACTCACACAAAGATTTTTTGTGTGCAATTGATTTGTCTTTGTGTGGACTTAGGTATTTTCCCCGACACGGCAACGCCTGTTATCGCCGGATGGCGAATAAGTCCTTGCTGTATGCCCCTATAAAGGGTTTAGTATCTGTTCCGTGGACATATGTGGTGCGCTGCGTGACAAGATTTGTGCGGGCGAACGAATGTTTTGTATGGAGTTGCTACCTGAATGACTAGCGAAATTAACCACACAAATGGTGAGGAAAATCTCCAGACAAAGGGACGCCAGGCCACCTACCTAGAGGTGTCGCGCAATCTCGAAGAGAAAGTGCGCAGCGGGCTCTACCCGCCGGGCAGCCGTCTGCCGCCGCAACGCGACCTGGCACAGGAGCTTGGCCTCAACGTGTCGACGGTGTCGCGCGCGTACAAGGAGCTGCAGGCGCGTGGGCTGATCGTCGCGAGCAAGCGGCGCGGATCGATCGTCACCGGGGGCGCGATGCCGTCGGTACACGCGCGCGCGGAGAGCAGCCCGAGCGCCGCCGAAGCGAACGCGGTGATCGACCTGACCGTCAATCGCCCCGCGACCGGCGAATTCCTCACGCAACTGGCGCGCACGATGGCGAACCTCGCGCGCGATCCGCGCTATCCCGAGACGCAGGAATACCAGCCGCCGCAGGGGCCCGAGTGGGCGCGCGCGGCCGGCGCGCAATGGCTCGCCGCGCCGGGCTTCGCGCCGATCGCCGATAACGTGGTCGTGACGAGCGGCGCGCAGCACGGCCTTTACGCAGTCCTGAGCAGCCTGATGGGCCACGAGGGCGTGATCCTCTCGGATCAGTTGACCTACTACGGGCTGAAGGCGCTCGCGCCCGTGTTCCAGTTCGAGATCGTCGGGATTCCGAGCGACGATGAAGGGCTGCTGCCGGACCGACTCGAAGAGGCGTGCAAGCGCATGCGCGTGAAGGCGATCTTCGTCGTGCCGAATCTGCAGAATCCGACTGTCGTGACGATGAGCCTCGCGCGCCGCGTGGCGCTCGTCGATATCGCGCGGCGCCATCACATCGCGATCATCGAAGACGACGTGTACGGCCCGCTCTTGCGTTCGCGCCTGCCGACGATCGCGAGCCTGTGCCCCGAGCTGACCTTCCATGTCGCTTCGACGTCGAAGATTCTCGCGCCCGGGCTGCGCATCGGCTACCTGCATACGCCGCCGCACGGCGCCGCGCTGGCCGCCGAGGCCGTGCGCACGACGGCGTGGATGCCCGCACCGCTCTCGACGCTGATCGTCACGCGCTGGATCGAGGACGGCACCGCGCACACGATCCTCGAAGCGCAGCGCACCGAGCTGCAGGCGCGTCAGGAGATCGCGCGTGAATGGCTGCCGGCCGAGCTGCTGCACAGCGATCCCGCGTGCATGTTCGTCTGGCTGCGCGTGCCGCCGCCTTGGCGTTCGGACGACTACGCGGCGAATGCGCTGGCGCGCGGCGTCAATACGATGCCGGCGTCGGCGTTTGCGGTGGACCGCTCGACCGTCGAGCATGGCGTGCGGATCAACCTCGCCTGCGCGGCATCGCGCGAGCAGTTGACGCGCGCGCTGCAGATCCTCGCGCACACGCTGCGCGACCGGCCGCGGGCGCTGTTCGGGACGATTTGAGGGGAGGGCGGCGCTTATGAAAAGCGCCGCTATCGAGAGAGGAAAGCGATCGGGGGGGAGGCGCGCCGGCGCGCTTACCGCGTGCGGTGCTGCTCCGGCTGCTGAGGCTGACGCGGCGCCATAAAGAAGTTGCGCAGCCAGACGGCCATGCGCGAAAAGATGTCGTCCGGTTCCTCGACGAAAATCTCGGGCTTCAACAGGCGCAGAAATTCCATCATCTGCTGCGCTTCCTGCTTCTGGAACGAGCCGTGCGCAAGCCCGAGCTTCAATAGCCCGCGCAGCTCGCCGAGCTTCTCGCGCGCCGTGCTGCCGGTGCTCATCTCGCACGCGATCTTCGCCTCGTAGACCCGCTGCCGCAGCGATTCCGCCAACCGCCACGCAGGTGTCTGCATCGATTCTTCCAGCGATTGGATATCTTGCGCGGCGGACTTGATCTGCGCCGCGAGCGGGTCGATCAGCATCGGTTCGCCGCCCGCCTCGTTGACGATCGCCGTCGCCCATTCGCGGCACGCCTTGGCGAGCTCGTCGGGCGTCCACTCGGAGCGCACCGCGAAGCCGAAGCCGAATTCGGTCGCCTGCCGCATCAGGATCGCGACGACGTCCGGAAACTCCTTGTCGAGCGTGCGCTTCGCCCAGGCGTACTGGCCGCCCTGCAGCATCCGCTGCACGGCGTGCTCGGTCAGCGGCACCATGTTGTCGAGCAGCTTCGCGCGCAGGAAGTCCTCGAACGACGGCGTCGCGAATTGCGGATCGAGCTTCAGCGACACGCGCACGAACGCTTCGAAGTCCTTGCGCAGCGACGCGACGGTGTCGTCTTTCAGTGATAGGGTGATTTGACCCATATGATGTCCCGGTGGCTCGTCGTGCGCGTCAGTTCTACCGCTTTGCCGGCGCTCCGACGCTCCGGCGCGGCAAGGCCGTGATGCGCCGGCGGCTTACCACCTCCCCGAGCCGGACGGCGCTGCGCGCATGCGGCGCTCCTGTTGCATTGCGGACTGCGTTTTACGGCGAGCGCGGCCAAGCCCGCGTTCGCCGTCCAGCGCACCTCGGCTGTTTAACGGCTCACGCGGGCGGAACTTGAGACCAATCGGGATTTTGATTCAGCGCAGCACGAAACCTTGCCAGAGGAAGAACACGGCCAGGCCGACGGCGATCGTCACGAGCGGCCGGCGCGTTGCGACGCAGACGGCGCACGACGCCAGCGCGCCGACGAGCTGGGGGTTGCGCCAGGTGAGCTCGGGGCCGCCGCCGTGCGGCGAGACCGCCATCGGCACGATGATCGCGGTCAGCACGGTCACCGGCACGAAGCTGAGCGCGGTGCGCACGAGCGGCGGGAACACGATCCGATCGCCGAGCACGAACACCGCCGAGCGGATCACGTAGGTGATCAGCGCCATGCCGAGAATCAAGAGGACGTAATTCATTGCGTGACACCCGCAGCGCGCGAGCGCACCAGACCGGGGCGCGACAGCACGACGCCCACCACGACGCCCGCGGCCACCGCCGCGAGCAGCCCGAGCTTGTAAGGCCAGTCCTGGAACACACAGGCGAGGACGCCCGCGGTCACGGCGGCCGCGACGAAGCGCACCGCGACGAGCTGCGGGATCACGATCGCGATGAAGGTCGCGACCATCGCGAAATCGAGCCCGAGCGACTGCAAACGCGGGAAGGCCGCGCCGAACAGCAGGCCGGCGAGCGTCCAGACCTGCCAGTTCAAGTACATCGCAATGCCCGCGCCGAGAAAGTAGTGCGGGCCGATCGCGCCGGGCGGCTTGTGCCGGTAGTGCGAGTAGGCGACGGCGAAGACTTCGTCGGTGAGCAGCGCGCCGAGCGTCCAGCGCCAGCGCGCGGGCAGGTGCGCAACGTAGGGGGCGAGCGTCGCGCTGTACAGGACGTGCCGCAGGTTGACGATCAGTGTCGTCGCCAGGACGACCGCGAAACTCGCGTGGCTCGCAATGAGGCCGAGCGCGATGAATTGGGCCGAGCCGGCGAATACCGCCAGCGACATGAGCTGGCCGTGCCACACGTGGAGCGGGCCGGATGTGACGAGCGTGCCGAAAATGACGCCGAACGGCGCTGCGCCCACCATCATCGGGATGATGTCGCGGGCACCGTCGGCGAATTCGTTCAAGGGACGGGGTGCGTTCAAGATCTTCTCCATAGGTCCTCGAGCGTAGCCGGACGACCTTGGCGGGTCTTGTACGTTCTTGCGCTGTCCGCGGTGCCTGCCCCTTGGCGTGACGGCGGTTCGTTTTGCCGCCGGTGTGAGTGCCGATGTAAGTGCCGGCGCGGCCGGCGTCACCGCGACTGCCAGCGCCCGGGCGGCACGCCGAACATGCGGCGGAAATGGCGCGTGAAATGGCTCTGATCCGTGAAGCCCGTCGCCGCCGCGACTTCGGCCACCGAAACGCCCGCGCGCAGCGGACCGAGCGCACGCTGCAGACGCACCTGGTTGCGCCACGCATGGGGCGGCAGGCCGGTTTCGCGCGTGAAGAGCCGCGCCGCGTGGAACGCCGACAAGTCGACCGCCTGCGCGAGATCGGTCAGCGTCACGGGCTCGGCGAGATCGGCGACGAGGCGGGCCTTCATCGTCTCGACGCGCGGATTGTCGGCCAAGAGTCGAGCCGGTTCGGGCTCGTTGCGGGCGTGCCGGACGAGCAGAGTCGATAGCGCGTCGATCAGCGCAGCTTCGGCGGCGAGCGGATCGCCGCCCGGCGGGTCGCCGCCCGGAGAATCGCCGGCGGCTTCGAGCAGCCGGTGCGCGGTCGACACCCGGCGCGCGAGGTCGGGGTCGCGAATGACGTCCGCTGGAAACCAGGGCAGCGGCTGCGCACGCCCGGCGATGTCGTCGGCGAGCCGCTGGAGGAAATCGACCGGTACGTAGCAGACTCGGTACTGCCACCCGTGCTCGTTGGCGCGCGAACCCGTGTGCACCTCGCCTGGGTTGATGACCGGCACGGTACCTGTCTCCGCGATATGGTGCGAACCGAGATAGTCGTACATTTCGGCGCCCGCTTCGATCACGGGAATCGTGTACGCGTCGTGCCAGTGCGGCGCGAACTCGTGGTCGAGGTATTCGGCCGTCACCATGTCCGCACCCGGCAGAAGCGGGGTGCGCCAGTAGCGGACGGAATTGCGGAAAGGGCGGTCGGACATGGCGATGCTGATGCGTGGCTGACTCGATGTGCTTACCTAGCGGCTATTCGTCGTTCACGGGTTGCAGCGCCTGCCAATCCGGCGTCGAAACATGCAGCACTTCGTAGCGCGCCGCCGTTGACGTGTGCGCAATATCCGCGCCGGCCCACATCTCGGTGCGCACGGCGGTCCAACTGCCGGTTTCGAGCGAGACGACCCGCGCGAGCAGCCCGGCTTCGTCGATCCGCGCCAGATGCAGCTCGTTTTCGTCGACGGCCCAGTTTGCCAGATCGATGCCGGGCCGCAGCGCGAAACGTTCGACGGTCATGCTGCGTGCCGCGCGGAACGCTTGTTGGTCGCCGTTCAAGTGCAGCGCGGCGACGATCCCTTCGAATGCCGTCGGCCGGCCGAACGATTGAACGACCGCGTCGAACTTCGGCCCCAGCAGGAAATCGCGCGCGCTGAACGGCTGCGTCCACACGTAGAACGGCGCATATTCGTTGACGGGTGCGCCCGTATTGCGCTCGCGGATCAGAAACGCCTTGAAGCCGAGCCCGGCGAGCGTGTCGAACGGCGCATGCCGCTCGGCGACGCGGCGCCGGATGATCGACATGTCGTAGTCGGCCGGAAGCGTGATCGGATAGTGCAGCGTGAGCATGGGCGCGCCCTCCGTTTGTCTGGTCGATCAGTGTAGAACAGCGCGCGCGTCGTTGCATGGGGGCGCCTCGGTGCGGCGTCGGCGGCGGGCGAGCCACGGGCGTACCGGGCGTAACGCCACGCCGCTGCGGACGGGCATCATCCCAGTCGCAGCTTATCTGACGGGAATCGTGATGCCGGCCGGCATCGGCACGGCGGTGACGCTGTTCTTCGCGCTGCCGGACACGACGCGATCGCTATACGTCAGATAGACGAGCGTATTGCGCTTGGCGTCGACGATCCGCACTACATGCAACGTCTTGAAGATCAGCGACATGCTCGCGGTGAACACATCGGTCTGCTGCTTGAGCGGCTCGAGAATCTTGATCGGGCCGACCTGCCGGCACGCGATCGACGCTTCGGTCGGGTCTTCGGCGATGCCGAGCGTGCCCTTGACCCCGCCGGTACGCGCGCGCGACACATAGCAGGTGACGCCCGTGACGAGCGGATCGTCGTACGCCTCGACGACGACGCGGTCGGAGCCGGTGATGCGAAAGTTCGTGTTGACGCTCGCGACTTCTTCGCTGTGAGCGAACGGTGCTGACAGCACGGTCAGCGTCACGGCGAGCGCGGCGCTGACGGACGACAAGGCAAGATGGCGTTTCATATCGGAGTCTGCGGGAAGAGGGGGCGAACGACCGGCGCTTGAGCCGCGACGCCAAAGCATAACCGCAAAAAGCAAAAGGCCCGTCACATTGCTGACGGGCCTTTCTATGCTCTTGGCTCCCCGACCTGGGCTCGAGCCAGGGATCGATAGCCGTTATTCAGCATCGGCGGCCGGGGGCACATGTCGCGGCAGATCCATCGCATCGTGCAGAATTCTGAGCACGTCAATCACTCGCGTATCGTGTTCAGTGACTCGGAACATGATGAAGTGCCGCCCCTTGCGTCGCTTGCGAGCCACGTGGAGCGAGAGCAGCCCGGGGACAATATTGTCTCGCGTGGCAACGCCTGTCACTGCCGGGCCGGTGGTGGTCAACTCCTGTAAGGCCATCGAGATCGCTTCAGCATAGGCACGTGCATGGGCCTTGCCAAACCGCTCTGCACTCCAGCGGATGATGTTGCTGAAATCGTGTTCGGCAGATTCCGTTAGGCGAACGGTCCAACCGGTTGTTTGGCGGGTCACCGGGCGGGTTTCGATTGGGTTGCCGGTGCGAGCGCGCCGTCAGCGAGCTCGGCGAGATGTTGGCCCAACTCCTGCGCCGAAACGAAACTGCGCAGCCTGTTGGCTTCGACGTCGGCAAGACCAACGTGCGCAGCATCCCGCAACGCATCGAGCCGAGCCTGTGTCTCGGTTTCCTCGCGTTCCACCAGACGCAGGCCCTCGCGCAACACTTCGCTTGCGTTCTGATAGCGCCCCGACTTGACCAGGCGGTCTACCAATGTGGCCTGATGGGCGGTTAGCACGACATTGCGGGTGGGCATGGCGTTAGCTCCTGGAGAATCAAGTGTTGGCATATTATGCCATGGCACGCCATGCGCGCCGCTCATCGCATGAGGTCTTGATCGAGATTGGTTGGTGAAGCGTTGATCGTAGGGGGGGCGGATAAGTCAGTGCGTTCAAGCCGCTCATTCGCGGTGAAGAGCCATTCCTGCTGCAGCTTGTCGTCGCTGGATGTGAGCGCGAAAAGTTGACCCAGTGCGCTAGCTGGCGCGCAAACGAAAAAGGCCCGTCATTGCTGACGGGCCTTTCTATGCTCTTGGCTCCCCGACCTGGGCTCGAACCAGGGACCTACGGATTAACAGTCCGGCGCTCTACCGACTGAGCTATCGGGGAACAGCTACTACTCTCAACCTTACATAAAAAAGCCCGTCATCGGGAACGGGCCTTCGTATCTTGCTCTGCGATTTTTTTGGCTCCCCGACCTGGGCTCGAACCAGGGACCTACGGATTAACAGTCCGGCGCTCTACCGACTGAGCTATCGGGGAACAACAACAGCAGAGAAGCGAGATTGTATTGGCCGTCTGTGGCCCTGTCAATACCCTTCGGTCATTTCATGAATGCCGAAGTGGCTTGCAGGGCCGCTTTGCGCGAGCCTCGCAGAAGGACCTCAAACGCAACTCGAACGCAAACGCCGCGGGTGGGCACGAACTTAGCGCTCGAGCAGATTGAGCTTGTCCTTCACGTCCTTCCACTCATCGGCTTCCGGCAGCGGGGCCTTCGTCTTCGTGATGCTCGGCCAGCTCTTCGCGAGTTCGGCGTTGAGCGGCGTGAAGTGCTGCTGATCGCCCGGGACGTCTTCCTCGGCGTAGATCGCGTTCACCGGGCATTCGGCGACGCACACGGCGCAGTCGATGCATTCATCGGGATCGATCGCGAGGAAGTTGGGACCTTCGCGAAAGCAATCCACCGGACAGACGTCCACGCAATCGGTGTAGCGGCATTTGATGCAGCTTTCGGTCACAACGTGAGTCATTCAGGCTCCTGCACACAGGGGTATTGGGGAGGCGAAACGCCAAAGGAGCTATTGTAGCGTAACGGTTAAATCCGCACGCAATTGCCCCTACAGCGTCTTTTATACCGTTTGGTGATTTGTTTATGGGGTGATCGGGTCCGTGCCGCGGCGCCGTGTTCCGGCCCGCATTCGGGTAACATGGCCGAGAAGCCGGGTCGAAGGCCGCGCTGTCATACCCGAGCGCCAAGCTGGGCAATCTGGTCCGAACGTTCGCAGTCCGGTTGAAATCATGATCATTACTTCGCTGCTCGACACCGATCTGTACAAATTCACGATGATGCAGGTCGTCCTGCACCATTTCCCTGCCGCCAACGTCGAGTACCGGTTCAAGTGCCGTACGCCGGGGGTGAATCTCGTGCCGTACATCGACGAGATTCGCGACGAGGTCAGGAAACTCTGCGAGCTGCGCTTTTCCGACGACGATCTCGACTACCTACGGCGGATGCGTTTCATCAAGAGCGACTTCATCGACTTCCTCGCGCTCTTTCACCTGAGCGAAAAGTACATCTCGATCGAG
Source organism: Trinickia violacea (assembly GCF_005280735.1). NCBI lineage: Bacteria > Pseudomonadati > Pseudomonadota > Betaproteobacteria > Burkholderiales > Burkholderiaceae > Trinickia > Trinickia violacea. Next base: position 3,464,518 of record NZ_CP040077.1, on the reverse strand, counting down.
GCGTCGAAGAAGGGCAACGGCGAGATCGACATCGGCATCAAGGGGCCGTGGCTGCACACGATCCTCTTCGAGATTCCCGTGCTCGCGATCGTCAACGAGGTGTACTTCCGCAATACCCAAAAAGATCCCGACTACGCGGGCGGCCGCGAGCGTCTGCACGACAAGATCGCGCTGCTCGGCGCGCGCCCGGAGTTCGCGGACTGCAAGATCGCCGACTACGGCACGCGCCGGCGCTTCTCGGGGCGGTGGCACGAGGAAGTGATTCTCACGCTGAAAGACCGCATCTCCGAGCAGTTCGCCGGCACGAGCAATGTTTACTACGCGAAGAAACACGGCTTGACGCCGCTCGGCACGATGGCGCACGAGTATCTGCAGGCGTGCCAGGCGCTCGGTCCGCGTCTGCGCGATTCGCAGATCTACGGCTTCGAGATGTGGGCGAAGGAGTATCGCGGCGATCTCGGCATCGCGCTGTCCGACGTCTACGGCATGCAGGCGTTCCTGCGCGATTTCGACATGTACTTCTGCAAGCTCTTCGACGGCGCGCGCCACGATTCAGGCGATCCGTTCGATTGGGGCGAGCGTCTTCTGCGGCATTACGAGGAAAACCGCTGCGACCCGCGCACGAAGGTGCTCGTGTTTTCCGATGCGCTCGATATCCCCAAGGTGCTGCAGCTCTATGAACGCTTTCGCGGACGCTGCCGGCTCGCGTTCGGCGTCGGCACGAATCTCACCAACGATCTCGGCTACAACCCGCTGCAGATCGTGATCAAGATGGTCCGCTGCAACGGCCAGCCGGTCGCGAAGCTGTCTGATTCGCCGGGCAAGAACATGTGCGAGGACAAGGCTTATATCGCGTATCTGCGCCAGGTGTTCGGCATCGAGACGCCCGAAGAGGACGCCGGGAAGTAATCGGCGCGCCATGCTCGATCGGCCATCCGGCCGAGCGAAAACCGCCTGCGAGGCGCGCCCCAAGCGCACTTCCTTGTCCGCCTCCCTTACGGGAGGCGTCCTGCGGGGCGTCGGTATAATCGACGTCTATCGCAATCGGCATCGTCCAGAGGAACGCACATGGAGACATCGGCTGCTCGCCGCAATATCCTGGCGCGCATACGCGCGGCCCAGGGCCGACCTGCGCAACCCGAGGCCACCGAACGTGAGGCCGTCGCCGACTATCTCGCGCGGCATCCGGAAGGACCGCGTCCGCCGATGCCGGACGATCTCGTCGCGCGCTTCATCGCCGAGGCGCAGCAGTTGTCGACAACGGTCGATGAAGTCGCAGCGATGGCCGAGGCACCCGCTGCCGCGCATCGCTATCTGACCGAACACGGCTTGCCGACCTCCGCCATCGCCTGGCAGACACTCGAAGCACTGCCCTGGGGTGAAGCGGGCCTCGCAGTCGAGTTTCGCAAGCCGCAAAACGACGATCTCGTCGGCATTACCGGCTGTTTCTGCGCAACGGCCGAGACCGGTTCGCTCGTGCTGCTGTCCGGCCCGGAAACCTACGCCTCGGCAGGGCTTTTGCCGGAAACGCACATCGCGATCGTGCCCGCTTCGCGCATCGTCTCGGGCCACGAAGAGGCGTTCGCGCTGATTCGCGCCGAACGCGGCGAGCTGCCCCGCGCGGTCAATTTCGTGTCGGGGCCGTCGCGCACCGGCGATATCGAACAGACCATCGTCCTCGGCGCGCACGGACCGTATCGCGTGCACGTGATCATTGTGCGCGGCGCTTAGGGCAGCGTCATCGGCCGTCCGACGTCCAACGACGTCATTCTCGAAAATAAGGGGTTGTAAAACATGAAACGACTTGCCGCATCGGCGTGCATGGCGCCGGCGGTCGTGTCGGCTGTGTGGCCCGTGACGGCGTCAGCTGCGGCGCTCGACGGCGCCACGCTGTCGGCGCTATGGGGCGTCCCGTTCGCGGGCATTTTGCTGTCGATCGCGATCTTTCCGCTCATCGCGCCGATCTTCTGGCATGACCACTTCGGCAAGATCGCGGCCGCATGGGGCGCGCTGTTTCTCGTGCCGTTCGCGTTCGCGTTCGGTGCCGGGACGGCGCTCGGCACGTTCGTGCACGCGCTGCTGGACGAGTACGTGCCGTTCATCGTGCTCTTGACCGCGCTCTACACCATCGCCGGCGGCATCTGCGTGCGCGGCAATCTGCACGGGTCGCCCAAGCTCAACACGGCGATACTCGCGCTCGGCACCGTGCTCGCGAGCATCATGGGCACGACCGGCGCGGCGATGCTCTTGATCCGGCCGCTGTTACGCGCGAACGACAACCGCAAGCATGTCGTGCACGTCGTCGTGTTCTTCATTTTTCTCGTGGCGAACGTGGGCGGTTCGCTGTCGCCGCTCGGCGATCCGCCGCTCTTTCTCGGCTTCCTGAACGGCGTGGGCTTCTTCTGGACGACGCAGCATCTCGCGCTGCCGATGCTGTTCGTCTGCGTCGTGCTGCTCGCGCTGTTCTACGCGCTCGACGCCTACTACTTCCACTGCCGGACCGAAGAGCGCACCCAGTTCCTCGATCCGACGCCCGATTCGCACGGCATCTCGATCGACGGCAAGATCAATTTCGTGCTGCTCGCGATGGTGATCGGCCTCGTGCTGATGAGCGGCATGTGGCGGCCGGGCATCAGCTTCAATGTGATCGGTACGCACGTCGAGCTGCAAAACGCCGTGCGCGATGGTGCGCTGATCGCGCTGACGCTCGTGTCGCTGGCGATCACGCCGCGTTCGGCACGCGCCGGCAACGCGTTCAACTGGGCGCCGATCGAGGAGGTCGCGAAACTCTTCGCCGGCATCTTCGTGACGATCGCACCGGTCATCATGATCCTGCGGGCGGGGCCGGCCGGCGCGTTCGCGCACGTGACGCGCCTTGTCGCCGACGCGCACGGCCAACCGATCGATGCGATGTACTTCTGGGCGACCGGCATTCTCTCGTCGTTTCTCGACAACGCGCCGACCTACCTCGTGTTCTTCAACCTCGCGGGCGGCGACGCGCAGACGCTCATGACCACCGGCGCGACCACGCTCGCCGCGATCTCCGCGGGCGCCGTCTTCATGGGCGCAAACAGCTACATCGGCAACGCGCCGAACTTCATGGTGAAGGCGATCGCCGAATCGCGCGGCGTGCGCATGCCGAGTTTCTTTGCTTACCTGATGTGGTCGGGAGCGGTGCTGGTGCCCGTTTTCCTGGTGACGGCGTGGCTCTTCTTTTGAGGTGACGCGCGACTTGTGGCCTTTCGGTCCGGCGGCGCGAGGTAGATTCACGGTTTGATTTCATTGCGCGCGCGGCATGGCTGCGCAGCGCACGATTCGGAGACGAAGCATGCAGAAGATCCTGGTGGCGCGTCCGATTTTTCCGGACGTGGTCGAGCGGCTCAAACAGTATTTCGAAGTGGACTGGAATCAAGGCGAAGCGCTGTCCGCCGCCGAGTTGGCCGCGCGGCTCGCGGACAAGGACGGCGCGCTGACAGCGGGCGAGCCGATCGGCGCGGCGGCGATTGCGTCTGCGCCGCGTCTGCGCGTCGTGTCGAACATGGCGGTCGGCTTCAACAACTTCGACATGGCGGCGTTCAACGCGGCGAACGTGCTCGGCACGAATACGCCGGATGTGCTCAACGAATCGACGGCCGACTTCGGCTGGGCGTTGATGATGGCCGCCGCGCGCCGTGTGACCGAATCGGAGCATTGGCTGCGCGCGGGCAAGTGGCAGAAGTGGGCCTACGACAGCTTCCTCGGCACTGACATCTACGGTTCGACGCTCGGCGTCATCGGCATGGGCCGCATCGGGCAGGCGCTCGCGCGCCGTGCGCGCGGCTTCAACATGCGCGTGATGTATCACAACCGCTCACGCGTCTCGCCGCAGATCGAGGCGGAGCTGAACGCCGAGTACGCGTCGAAGGAGCACTTGCTGCGCACGGCGGACCACGTCGTCCTGGTGCTGCCGTACACGGCCGAGAACCATCACACGATCGGCGCCGCCGAGTTCGCGCTGATGAAGCCGAGCGCGACGCTCACCAACATCGCGCGCGGCGGCATCGTCGACGACGCGGCGCTGGCCGTTGCGCTGCGCGCGAAGCGGATCGGCGCCGCCGGTCTGGACGTGTTCGAAGGCGAGCCGAGCGTGCATCCCGATTTGCTCACGGTGTCGAATGTCGTGCTGACGCCGCATATCGCGAGCGCGACCGAAGCGACGCGCCGCGCGATGGCGAACCTCGCCGCCGACAATCTGATTGCCGCGCTGGGCGAGGGCCCTCAGGCAGGGAATCCGCCGAACCCGATCAACCCCGAAGTGCTCGGCAAGGCGCGCTCATGACAATGATTCTGGTGGCAGCCGTCGCGCTGCTCGCGGTGGCGCTGGTGATCGCGCTCGTGGTGCTGATGAAGGGCGCCGGGCGCGCGAACGAGCATGCGTTCGCAGAACTCGGCGAGCAGATGCTCGAAGGCGCCGAGAAACAGACGCGCGCGTACGAGCGCCTCGAGCGCGAACTGCGCGGCGAGATCGCCGAGACGTCGCGCCAGTCGCGCACGGAGTTGGGCGCGGGCTTTGCGCAGGTTCAGCAGATGCTCGCGGCGCAGCTCGCGAGCGTCGCGACCGTGCAGAACAACAAGATCGAAGACTTCGCGCAACGCCTCGCGCAGCTGACCGAAAGCAACGGCAAGCAGCTCGACGCGGTGCGCGAAAGTCTCCAGTTGCAGGCCCTGCAGGCGCGCGAAGAGCAGGGCCTCGCGCTGAAGCGTTTCGGGGAAACCCTCGCCACGCAGCTCGTGCAATTGACGGAAGCCAACGACAAGCGCTTCGCGGAAGTGCGAGCGACGATCGAGCAGCGATTGAAGGACATCGAAGCGAACAACGCGACGAAGCTCGAAGAGATGCGCCGCACCGTCGACGAGAAGCTGCATGCGACGCTCGAGCAGCGCCTTGGCGAATCGTTCAAGCTCGTGTCGGACCGGCTGGAGCAGGTCCATCGCGGCCTTGGCGAAATGCAGACGCTCGCTGCCGGCGTCGGCGATCTGAAGAAGGTGCTGACCAACGTGAAGACGCGCGGCACCTGGGGCGAAGTGCAGCTCGAAGCGCTGCTCGAACAGATGCTGACGCCGGACCAGTACGCGAAGAACGTGGCGACGGTGCCGAAGAGCAGCGAGCGCGTCGAGTTCGCGATCAAGCTGCCGGGACGGCTGGATGCCGCCGGCGGGCAGGGGGCGGCGACGCCGGTCTGGCTGCCGATCGACGCCAAGTTTCCGCGCGAGGATTACGAGCGTTTGATCGAGGCGCAGGATCGTGCCGATCCGGCGGCGGTGGAAGAGGCATCGCGCGCGTTGGAAACGCGCATCAAAAACGAAGCGCGCACGATCGCCGAGAAATACGTCGCGCCGCCGCATACGACCGACTTCGCGCTGCTGTTTCTGCCGACCGAGGGCCTGTACGCCGAGATCCTGCGCCGCCCGGGCCTGACCGACCTGCTGCAGCGCGACTACCGCGTGACGATCGCCGGACCGACGACGCTCACCGCCTTGCTCAACAGCCTGCAAATGGGTTTCAGGACGCTCGCGATCGAAAAGCGCTCGAGCGAGGTGTGGCAGGTGCTTGGCGCGGTGAAGACGGAATTCGGCAAGTTCGGCGACGTACTCGCCAAGACGAAGTCGCAACTGGAAACGGTCGCGCGCTCGATCGAGGCGGCCGAGGTACGTACGCGCGCGATGAACCGCAAGTTGCGCGATGTGGAGGCATTGCCCGGGGAGCAGGCGAGCGGACTTCTGGGCGATGCGTTTTCGAACGCGGAAACCGAGGAGCCGTGAGGTGTTCGAGGTGCTCGGGCGAGGCACGCGAGCCGGTCAAACCAAACCGCCGGCAGCCTTGCGCCGCCGGCTCCGCTTCAACCCGCGCCCTTAATCGCGCTTAGTCGCCCTTGGCGAGTTGCGTGAGCGCGTCCCCCGTCATGCGGACGATGCGCCAATCGGGCAGCACGGTTGCGCCCATCTTCTCGTAGAAATCGATCGCGTTCTGATTCCAGTCGAGCACCGTCCATTCGAAGCGGCCGCATTGCCGCTCGACGGCGATTGCCGCGAGTCGCTGCAGCATCGCCCGGCCGAGACCGCTGCCGCGCTGCGACGGCTGCACGTACAAGTCTTCGAGATACAGGCCGCGCCGGCCCAGGAACGTCGAAAAATTGTGAAAGAAGAGCGCATAGCCGACGATCCGGCCGCTTGCTTCCGCCACCAGCGCTTCCGCTGCGCGCCGCTCGCCGAAGAGGGCATCGTGCACGCCGGCTTCGGTCGCGACGAACAGGTGCGTGAGCTTTTCGAATTCTGCGAGCTCGAGCATCAGCGCGAAGATCGCGCCGACGTCGGCGGGCGTGGCCGGACGGATCACCGTGCTCATCAGGCTTCCTCGGGCACGTCGGAGAGCACGATCTCGATACCGCCGAAGCGCGAGGCCACCCAGTTGTACGCGTGGCAAGCGACCCACAGCAGGATGAAACCGAGGATCGCGTTCAGGATCAGCGCGCTGAAAATCGTGCTCAGTTCCACCGCGCCATAGCGGATAAACGCCACCAGAATGCCAAGCAGCACGATCGGCACGCTGAACGTCAGGTAGACGAGGATGAGCGCTTTGGCGGTCTGCCCAGCTGCGATCGACGAGATTTGTTTTTTCATTGCGTGACGCCCCGTAAAAGTGGTGATTCTAAAGCGATGATTCAGATGAGCCCGTCAAAGGGCATGATGTCGACGGCTTCGCCTGCGTCGACGTCGGTTCGATCGTGTGCCAGCACGATAAAGCAATTCGCTTCGCTCATCGAGCTCAAGACGCCGGAGCTTTGCGAGCGGGTCGGCGCGACGTGCCAGCGGCCGTCGGCGTCGCGCGTGGCGACGCCGCGCAGGAATTCGGTGCGGCCCGCGCGTTTCCTGAGCGGCTGCGCGCTCGTTGCGATGAACGCCAGCGGCGGCTGCGGCTCGGCGCCCGACATGGCGATGAGCGCTTCGCGCACGATCTGATAGAACGTGACCATGACCGCCACCGGATTGCCCGGCAGGCCGAAAAATAACGCGGGGCGGCCAACGGCGGCCCGTCCGCCGGACCAGATGCGGCCGAACGCGAGCGGACGGCCGGGGCGCATCGCCATGCTCCAGAACGCGACGTCGCCGAACGTCTGCAGCATTTTGCGCGTGAAGTCGGCCTCGCCGACCGACACGCCGCCCGAGCTCAGCACCACATCGGCACTTTCAGCGGCCTGGCGCAGCGCGGCTTCGAGCGCGGCGGGCTCGTCGCGGATCACGCCGAGATCGAGCGTTTCGATGTTCAGACGCTCGAGCATGGCCGAGAGCGTGTAACGGTTGCTGTCGTACACGCAGCCGACGGGAAGCGGTTCGCCGATCGAGCGCAGCTCATCCCCAGTCGATAGAAACGCGACGCGCACACGCCGCCGCACCGTCACTTCGCCGATTCCCAGCGATGCCAACAGGCCGAGATCCGATGCCCGCAGGATGCGGCCCGCGCGCAACGCGGATTGGCCCTTGGCGAGATCTTCGCCGGCAAGCCGGCAATTGGCGCCGCGCGCGAAGCGCTGCGGATCGAAGCGGATGCGCTCGCCGTCGGTGCGCGTCACGAATTCCTGCGGGACGACGGTGTCGCAACCCGCCGGCATCGCGGCTCCCGTCATGATGCGGACACATTCGCCGGAGGCCGCCGTGCCTTCGAACGGATGTCCCGCTAACGCCTGGCCCGCTACGCGCAGGGTCAGCGGTGTCGGGTCACCGGAACTCGCGTGGCCGGAGAGGGCGGCGCCGTCGAACGCGTAGCCGTCCATCGCGGAGTTGTCGTGAGCGGGGACGTCGATCGGCGATGCAACGTCTTCGGCCAGCACGCGGTTGAGCGCGGCGCGCAGCGCGACCCGTTCGGCCGTCGTGACCGGCACTGCCCACTGACGCACGATCGCCTGCGCGGCATGGACCGGCATCGCGTTGGGATCGAATTGGGCAATACAGCTGGAATCGTTCTGCGTGGTCATCGGTGGTGAGGCGCGCCGCTGTTTTGCCGTCCGCACGGGCGGGGCGCGGGGCGCAGGCTGGGCGAATCGGATCGGGCGGCGCGCGGAGGAACGTGGCGTCCTGCTGTCGCTTCACTCACGCTCGAGGTCGGCGAGCTCTTGCAAAGAGTTGACATTGTAGAACGCACGCTCGTCGGCAAAGCCGACTTCGGCTGTCATGTGGCGCGCGTACCACGCGCGAACCTTGCGTTCGCCGCGATCGAGACAGGCCGCGAGGTCATCTGCCAGCGACCTGCGCAGCAGCGCAAACACGGGGTGTACCGATGGCTGGCCGTCGGCGCCGGGGGTCGTCGCGGTCGCGATATCGGCGCGGTTCGCGTCGAGGGCGGCGGCGAGACGGTCGGCGAGATCCAGCGGCAGATAGGGCGAATCGCACGGCGCGCACAGCACGAGTTCGGTATGCGCCGCGCGCAGCCCCGAGAGGATGCCGGCCAGCGGCCCGGGGAAGTCGCTCGATGAATCGCTGATGACAGACGCGCCGAATGGGACGGCGAGCGCGCGGTACGCGTCGAGATTGCGGTTCGCGCTGATGAGGAGGGCGCTGGTCTGCGGAGCGATGCGCTTCGCGACGTGCCGCGCGAGCGTCTCGCCATGCAGGATTTGCAATCCCTTGTCGGCGCCGCCCATGCGCGCACCGCGCCCGCCCGCGAGGATGAGGCCGGTGATGCGGCGGTCAGGGAGGGTAGGCATCGGGCAGCGGTCGCCTGGGTGCGCTCAGCCGCCGATGTACGACATTTCGACGCGATGCGCGCCCGGCTCTTGCGCTTCGGCCGCCGCGCTGCCGCGCAATTGCGAGTAGCGGTCGCCGCGAGCTTGCCAGATGTGGGCGACGGCGGACGCGATGTCGGCGTCCGATGCGCCGTTGCGCAAGAGCGCGCGCAAGTCGTGGCCGGAGGACGCGAACAGGCACAGGTACAGCTTGCCCTCGGTCGAGAGCCGCGCCCGCGTGCAGGACCCGCAGAACGCGCGCGTCACGCTCGAGATGACGCCGATCTCGCCGCTGCCGTCCGCGTAGCTCCAGCGCTGCGCGGTTTCGGCCGCGCTGTGCGCTTCGAGCGGCACGAGCGGAAAGTGCTCGGCGACGCGAGCGACGACATCGGCCGACGGCAGCACTTCCGCCATGTTCCAGCCATTCGAGGTGCCCACGTCCATGTATTCGATGAAGCGCAGGATCGCGCCCGAGCCTTTGAAGTGGCGCGCCATCGGCACGATCTCGCCGTCGTTCGTGCCGCGCTTGACGACCATGTTTACCTTGATCGGCTCGAGCCCGGCTGCCTGCGCCGCCGCGATGCCTTCGAGCACGTTCGCGGCCGAATAGCCGGCGTCGTTCATGCGCTGAAACAGGGCGTCGTCGAGGGCATCGAGGCTGACTGTGACGCGCGTGAGGCCCGCGTCTTTCAGTGCGCGGGCCTTGCGTGCCAGGAGCGAGCCGTTGGTCGTGAGGGTCAAGTCGAGGGGACGGCCGTCCGGCGTCGTCATCATGGCGAGCCGCTCGATCAAATGCTCGAGGTTCTTTCGCAACAGCGGCTCGCCGCCCGTCAGACGGATTTTTTCGACGCCGTGTGCGACGAAAAGCCGCGCGAGCCGCTCGATTTCTTCGAAGCTCAGGAGCGAGGCGTGCGGCAGGAACGGATAGTCCTTGTCGAAGACCGCGCGCGGCATGCAGTAGACGCAACGGAAGTTGCAGCGGTCCGTGACCGAGATGCGCAGGTCGCGCAGCGGCCGCGCCAGCGTATCGGCGAGCACGCCGCTCGGCGCCAGCGTGACCGCGGGCGTCGCGGGAATCGCGCTGAAGTCGGCAACAGGGATGATGCGTCGCTGCATGATGAGGAAGAAGGACGTTAGATCATTATTCTAGCGGAAGCAATGCCGCTCGACCGGCCGTGCCGCCGCTCTTGGCGACCATGGTCGGGATAACACGCGGGGGTCGGCAAAGAAACCGGCAACAAGCGGGCAACAAGCGGGCAACAAGCGGGCAAGAAGCGGGCAAGAAGCGGGCAAGAAGCGGGCAACAAAAAGCCCGCCTCGAAGGGCGGGCTTTCGTACGCTGAAAGCGCGACGTTTAGTCGTGCTTCATCGTTTCCACTTGCTGCATCGGTGTGGTGTCCACCGGCGGCAGCGACTTGCGCTCGCGCGGCACGCGGACGGCCTTCACCGTTTGCGCGGCCGCTTCCTGGGCATTGCGGAGCTTGTCGGCGTCGGTGTTGACCCAGACGAGGCCGGCCGATTCCAGCATCGGCTGCAAGTCGGCGGACGACAAGCCGTTTGCTCGCGGCGCTTGCGCCTGTGCGACGGCGGCTTGCGGAGCCGGCTGCGTTTCGACCGGCGCCGCTGCTTCTACCGGCGCGACGTGCGCGACCGGCGCTGCCTCGGCGATCGGCTCGACCGGTTGAGCGACGCTCGCCGGCTGGGCTTCCGCGACGGGTGCCGCGACCTCGGCGGCAACCGCCGGCGCGGGTTCTTCGACCGGCGCTGCCGACACGACCGGTGCGAAGACCGGGGCGGCGGCAGGCTGCTGCGTTTCGACTTGCGGCGAGGCAACGACCGGCTCGGCGTGCGCGGCTACCGGAGCGACCTCATGCGCGGCGGGCGCTGCCGCCGTCTCGACGTGCTGCGCCACCGGCTCGGCCAGCTCGGTCACTACCGGTGTCGGAGCCTCGACAGGCGTGACGACTACCTCGGGCGCCGCAACCGCTTCGACCGGAGCCGATACCGCTGTTTCGCGCGGCGCAGCGACGGGTTCGACAGCGTGCGCATGCTCGACAGCCACGGCCGGCACAGCAGCGACCGCGCCTTCGGCTTCCGCGATGTCGGCAGCGTGCGTCACGTTGACGCCTTCTTCCTCGCGCTCGCGACGGCCGCCACGACGGCCGCGGCGGCGCCGGCGGCGTTCCTCGCCGTCGCGTGCTGCTCCTTCTTGATCAAACGGTGCGCCGCTTTCGTCGACGCTAGCCGTAGCCGTTGCTGCCGCTTCGGCTGCAAGTGCTTCGCTGCGAGCCGCTGCTTCGGCGGCGACTTCCTGCTGCGGCTTGCGGCGCTCGCCGCGTTCCACGCGCTCCGGACGCTCGCCACGCTCACGGCGCTCGCCGCGTTCCTGACGCTCGCCGCCGCGCGCCGCGGCTTCTACTGCCTCGCCGCGCTCGGCGCGTTCTGCGCGCTCTTGCGTACGTTCGCGGCCCTCGCGGCTTTCGCGCGGCTCGCGTGCTTCACGACCCTCGCGTGGCTCACGGCCTTCGCGTTGCTGCTCGCGTTGATCGCGGCCACCGCGGCCTTCGCGGCCTTCGCGTTGTTCCTTCTGTTCGTCGCGACGCTGCGACGGCTGAGCCTGACGGCCGCCGATCGCGCTGTCGCCGCGCGCGGCAGCGCCTTCGCGGGAGCCTTGGCCGCCACGGCGGTTGCGGTTGCGATCGCCGCCGCGTTCGCCGGTGCGCTCAGCGCGCTCACGCGCCGGACGCGCGGGCTGCTCGACCACCGGTTCCGGCGCGGGCGCAGCCGGCGCCATCCCGAACAGATTCTTGAGCCAGCCGATGAAACCGCCGCCTGCCGGGGTGACCGGGGCGGGCGCCGGCGTGGCGGCCGCAGCCGGCTTCACGGGCGCGCTCGGCGCCGGCGAGGCCGGCGTGATGCCCTTGACCGCCGCTTCCTGCTTCGGCTTCACCTCTTCGGTGCGCTTGCTGTAGCCGGTTTCCGACTCGAGTTCGCGGGCGGCTTCCTCGGCCATCTTCCACGAGGCGCGCGGCTCGTCGAGGCGCGCATCGTCGTGACGCAGACGCTCGAGCTTGTAGTGCGGCGTATCGAGGTGCTTGTTCGGGATCAACACGACGTTGACCTTGAAGCGCGACTCGATCTTGTTGATTTCCTGACGCTTTTCGTTGAGCAGGAAGGCGGTCACCTCGACCGGCACCTGGCAGTGGATCGCCGCGGTGTTTTCCTTCATCGCTTCTTCTTGAATGATCCGCAGCACTTGCAGCGCGGACGATTCCGTATCCCGAATATGGCCGGTGCCGTTGCAGCGCGGGCAGGTGACGTGGCTGCCCTCGGACAGCGCCGGACGCAGACGCTGACGCGACAGCTCCATCAGTCCGAAGCGCGAGATCTTGCCCATCTGGACGCGCGCACGGTCGTGCTTGAGCGCATCCTTCAGGCGTTGCTCGACTTCGCGCTGGCTCTTGGCCGATTCCATGTCGATGAAGTCGATCACGATCAGGCCGCCCAGGTCGCGCAAGCGCAGTTGGCGGGCGACTTCGTCGGCGGCTTCGAGGTTCGTGCGCGCGGCCGTTTCCTCGATGTCGGCGCCCTTGGTGGCGCGTGCCGAGTTCACGTCGATCGCGACGAGCGCTTCGGTGTGGTCGATCACGATCGCGCCGCCCGACGGCAGCGGCACCGTGCGCGAGTACGCCGTCTCGATCTGGTGCTCGATCTGGAAGCGCGAGAAGAGGGGAACGTCGTCGTGGTAGCGCTTGACCTTGCTGACGTTGTCCGGCATCACGATGTCCATGAAGGCGCGCGCCTGATCATGGATTTCAGTGGTGTCGATGAGGATTTCGCCGATATCCGGCTGGAAGTAGTCGCGAATCGCGCGGATGACGAGGCTCGATTCGAGATAGATCAGCATCGGCTGGCCGGCCGTGCCGCTTTGCGACGCGGCTTCGATCGCGCGCCACAGTTGCATCAGGTAGTTCAGGTCCCACTGCAGCTCTTCGGCGGAACGGCCGATGCCGGCCGTGCGCGCGATGATGCTCATGCCGTCCGGCAATTGAAGCTGCGACATCGTCTCGCGCAGTTCCTGGCGCTCGTCGCCTTCGATCCGGCGCGACACGCCGCCGCCACGCGGATTGTTCGGCATCAGCACCAGATAGCGGCCGGCGAGCGAGATGAACGTGGTGAGCGCCGCCCCCTTGTTGCCGCGCTCTTCCTTCTCGACCTGGACGATCAGTTCCTGACCTTCGCGCAGGGCGTCCTGAATGCGCGCGGAGCGCATGTCGACGCCGTCCCTGAAGTACTGGCGGGCGACTTCCTTGAACGGCAGGAAGCCGTGGCGGTCTTCGCCGTAGTTGACGAAACAGGCTTCGAGCGACGGCTCGATGCGCGTGACGATCCCCTTGTAGATGTTGCCTTTGCGCTGTTCGCGGCCGGCAGTCTCGATATCGATGTCGATGAGCTTCTGTCCATCGACGATGGCGACGCGCAGTTCTTCCTGCTGCGTCGCATTGAACAGCATGCGTTTCATTGAACGGCTCCAGAGCGGCTGAATACCGGCCCGTGCCGCGCGGTTGCCAGCCGCGGGCCAGGAGCGGTACGCCGCATCCTTATTGTGTTGTCACGAGCACGCTGGAGCAGGAACGATGGCGGGGAGAATTGCCTGAAAGGGCTGGGCCTGAAAAAAGACCGCTAGCCGCAAGGGCGCATGCGAACACGGCTTCAAAGAACGGCGGCGACACGCCGTGCGTTTCGAGTCGCCCGGCGCCATAAAAAAGCGCCGCGACTGCTTCCGCACAATGCTTGCGCGATTGTCGGCCGGGTTGCGGTTCGCGGCTGTGCCGCGGGAGGCCCGATCAACGCTCGATAGCCGCGCAGGGTGTCTCGCTCGTTTTGACGTCGCCAAGTCCTGCGCTCTCTGCAGGACGCCTTTGGGCGCACGCCGTATTTTCGCAATGGGGAGCCTCGTGTTGCTTGATGTCGCTTGATTCCGAGGCTCACCAAATAAATTCTTTTTTACCAAAATTCCGTTACCGTCGGCACCGACCCTGACCGAACGCGCCTGTGGGCGCCGTCCCTGCCGGGTGCAGTTGCCGTGCGTGCAACTTGTTGCTTCTCGTTTTTAAGGGCGAGCAACCAGCCCTCGGCGCAAGTAAGCAAGTAAAATAACGGTTTCTCGCTTGCACCTCGTGCAATCCGCCCGGTTTCCGGCCAACGCGCCGTCTACCGCAGACTGCTGGGCAAATTATATTCAGAATGAATGAGTTAGGCAAAACATCCCAGAATTCAGTCGCAAGCGACCAAGTCTCGATGATACATATCGATGACGGTTCGGCGGGGCAGCGTATCGATAATTTTTTACTGCGCATCTGCAAAGGTGTGCCGAAAAGTCATATTTACCGCATCCTGCGCAGCGGCGAAGTCCGCGTCAATAAGGGCCGGGTCGATGCGAAATACCGGCTCGCCTATGGCGACGTCGTGCGTGTGCCGCCGGTGCGGGTCGCACAGGGCTCCACGGAGGAGTTTGCCGGGCCGGTGCCGGCCGCGCACTTCGACGTTCTGTTCGAAGACGAGCACCTGCTCGTGATCGACAAGCCCGCCGGCGTCGCTGTGCACGGCGGCAGCGGGGTGGCGTTCGGCGTGATCGAGCAGATGCGCGAAGCGCGGCCGCAAGGGAAATTCCTCGAATTGGTGCACCGGCTCGACCGCGAGACGTCCGGCATCCTGATGCTCGCCAAGAAGCGCGCGGCGCTTGTCGGCCTGCACGAGCAGATTCGCGACAACAAGATGGACAAGCGCTACTACGCGTGCGTTCACGGCGAGTGGTCGAGTGATTGGGGCCGCCGGCGCGCGGTCAAGGAGCCGCTGCACAAATATTCGACGCCTGAAGGCGAGCGACGCGTGCGCGTGCAGCAGGATGGCCTGCCGTCGCACACGGTGTTCAACCTGGTCGACCGCTGGCCCGACTACGCGCTGCTCGAAGCGGAATTGAAAACCGGGCGCACGCACCAGATTCGCGTCCATCTGGCGCATCTGGGGCTGCCGATCGTCGGCGACGCCAAATACGGCGATTTCGCCTTGAACAAGGCGCTGGCCCGCGCGAACGCCCGGCCGGGCCTCAAGCGGATGTTCCTGCACGCGCACCGGCTGCGCCTCACGCATCCGATCAGCGGCGAGCCGCTCCAATTCGACGCGCCGCTGCCGGCCGACTGCCGGAGTTTCATCGATCAGCTCAATGAAATGCGCGACGAGAGCGCGCCGCGCACCGCGCTTTAACCAGTACGAGGACCGACAAACGCATGGCTCGACAGCAATTTGATCTGATCGTCTTCGACTGGGACGGCACGCTGATGAATTCGACGGCGCACATCACGCGCAGCATTCAGGCGGCATGCCGCGATCTCGGCTTGCCGGTGCCGGCGGACGAGGCGGCGAGCTACGTGATCGGCCTCGGGCTGCGCGACGCGCTGCAAATCGCCGCGCCGACGCTCGATCCGTCCGAGTATCCGCGTCTCGCGGAGCGCTATCGCTACCATTATTTGGCGAAGGATCAATACCAGGAGCTGTTCGCCGGCGTGCGCGAAATGCTGCAGGAGCTGCGCGACGTCGGCTATCTGCTGGGCGTGGCGACCGGCAAGAGCCGGGTCGGGCTGAATCGCGCGCTCGACCAGATGCATCTGACGAGCGTTTTCGATGGCACCCGCTGCGCGGACGAGACGTTTTCGAAGCCGCATCCGGCGATGTTGCACGAACTGACGCGCGAATTGGGGCAGGATCTCGATCGCACGGTCATGATCGGCGACACCACGCACGATCTGCAGATGGCCACCAACGCGGGCACCGCGAGCGTGGCGGTGACCTACGGCGCGCATCCCGCCGACGCGCTGTCGGCGCTCGAACCGCGCTTCGTTGCCGACAGCGTCGCGTCGCTCGCCCAGTGGCTCAGGGACTACGCATGAGCGAGGCGGCGCTCGAGCCGGTGCGTGTCTGCGCATCCGACGAACTCGTCGACGGCGGCATGGGCGTGCGCATGGCGGCGTCTTATCTCGGCGGCGACGCGGTCGTGTTCTTCGTGCGCTACGACGGTCACGCGTATGGCTATCTGAACCGCTGCGCGCACGTGCCGATGGAGCTCGACTGGATGGAGGGCCAGTTCTTCGAATCGTCGGGCTTATACTTGATGTGCGCCACGCACGGCGCGATTTACGCGCCGGACACCGGGCGCTGTGTCGGCGGCCCGTGCCGTGGCGGCAGGCTGCGTCCCGTTCAGGTCGACGAGCGGGATACGCCGGAAGGCCGCGCCGTGTTCTGGCTGCCCGACGACGACCTGCGTCCGGCCACCCTTTGATTTCCAAATCGACGAAGCATGGCCGACAACCTCACTCCGGATTCCAACGAACCCTCCAGCCCCGCCTCGCCGCCTGAAAACGGCGGCGGGCGCGCCAAAGAGCGCGAGCCGAACTGGGAGCGCGCGGCGCTCGAGCGCATCGCGCTTGCCGCCATCAACGAACAACGCGCGGCGCGCCGCTGGAAAATCTTCTTCCGCTTCGCGTTCCTCGCGGTGTTGCTGCTCGTCGTCTGGGGGCTGTTCGATTTCTCCGGCGATAAGGTTTCGACGGGCGGCCGACACACTGCGCTCGTCTCGCTCGATGGCGAAATTTCGTCCGATACGAACGCGAGCGCCGAAGACATCAACACCGCGCTCGACAATGCCTTCGACGACGACGGCACCGTCGGCGTGATCCTGCGCATCAACAGCCCGGGCGGCAGTCCGGTGCAGGCGGGCATCATCAACCGCGAGATCCGCCGGCTGCGCGCCAAGTACCCGAGCAAGCCGCTCTACGTGGTGGTCGGCGATATGTGTGCGTCAGGCGGTTACTACGTGGCCGCGGCAGCCGACAAGATCTACGTCGACAAGGCGAGCATCGTCGGCTCGATCGGTGTGTTGATGGACGGCTTCGGTTTCACTGGGCTGATGGACAAGCTCGGCATCCAGCGACGTCTGCGCACATCAGGCGAAAACAAGGGCTTCTACGACCCGTTCTCGCCCGATACGCCGGCCATGGATGCGCACGCGCAAGCCATGCTCGACCAAATCCACCAGCAATTCATCGACGCCGTGCGTCAGGGGCGCGGCAAGCGTCTGCACGAAACGCCCGAGATTTTCTCGGGCCTGTTCTGGACGGGCGAAAAGAGCGTCGAGCTGGGCCTCGCCGATGCCTTCGGCGATGCCGACTACGTCGCGCGCGACGTCATCAAGGCGCCGGACATCGTCGACTACACGGTGAAGGAAAGCCTTTCCGATCGCGTCGCCCGCAAGTTCGGCGCGGCGGTGGGCGATGCCGCC
This sequence comes from Trinickia violacea, assembly GCF_005280735.1. Taxonomy (NCBI): domain Bacteria; kingdom Pseudomonadati; phylum Pseudomonadota; class Betaproteobacteria; order Burkholderiales; family Burkholderiaceae; genus Trinickia; species Trinickia violacea. The sequence continues at coordinate 3,447,421 of NZ_CP040077.1, read as the reverse complement.
ATGCACGCGATGATCCTCAGCGGGAAGATGCAGTTGCGCTGATGGGCGGATTGCCGGGCGAGGCAGATGGCCCGGCACGGCTCGGCTTCGCTCTGCGGCCCGCGTGGGCCGTCAAACCGCCAGCAGAAGGAAAATCGCCGGCCGCTTGTGCAGGTCGAGCGCCGGCGCCTTCTTCCATTCGGCAGCCGGGCGGCTCGCGATCGTCTCTGTTTCCAGCGTCAGGTCCACCGCGACGCAAATCAGCGTCGAAGGCGCGCACGTCGCGATCAGCGTGTCCAGCAGCGCGCGGTTGCGGTAGGGCGTCTCGATGAAAATCTGTGTCTGCTTCGCTTTGCGCGATTGCTGTTCCAACTCGCGCAGGCGCTTCGCGCGTTCGGCCGCATCGACCGGCAGATAACCGTGGAACGCAAAGCTCTGGCCGTTCAGGCCGGAGGCCATCAACGCCAGCAGAATCGAACTCGGACCGACGAGCGGCACGACCTTCACGCCTCGCTCGTGCGCCCGTCGCACGAGCAGCGCGCCGGGATCGGCGACGGCCGGACAGCCGGCCTCGGAGACCAGTCCCGCATCGGCGCCGTCGAGAATCGGCGCCAGCAGACGGTCGATTTCGCCGGCGGGCGTATTGACGTTGAGTTCGCGGATCTCGATTTCCTGAATCGGCCGTTCGGTGCCGACTTTCTTCAGGAACGCGCGGGTCGTTTTCGCGTTTTCGCCGATGTAGTAGCCAAGCGTGCCGGCGCGCGCCTGAACGGCTGCGGGCAGCACGGCAGCGAGCGCGTCGGCGTCGCCTTCGCCGAGCGTGTTCGGAATCAAATACAGGACGCCGCTCATCGCGCACCTCGCAAGAGTGGATAGCCCGCCGAGCGCAGCATGCGCGTCAGCGCGATCAGCGGCAGTCCGATGAGCGCGGTCGGATCGTTGGAATCGATCGCGTCGAGCAGCGCGATGCCGAGCCCTTCGGATTTGGCGCTGCCGGCGCAGTCATAGGGCGTCTCGGTGCGCAGGTAAGCGTCGAGTTCGGCGTCCGGCAGATCGCGAAACCGTACCCGCGTGACCACGTCTTCGACTTGGGCCGAGCCGTCGCCGCTGTCGAGCAGGCAAAGCGCGCTGTGAAATTCGACTTCGCGGCCGCGCATCGCTTGAAGCTGCGCGAGCGCCTTCTCGTGCGTTCCGGGCTTGCCGATCGGGTGGCCGTCGAAGGTGGCGACCTGGTCCGAGCCGATCACGAGCGCGCGCTGCCCGGCGTCGATGCCGAGCGCGACCGCGCGCGCCTTCGCTTCGGCGAGCCGCAGCGCGGTGGCGGCCGGCGCCTCGCCCGCGAGCGGGGCTTCATCGATGGCGGGCACGATGACCTCGTATGGAAGGCGAAGGCGTTCGAGCAGTTCGCGGCGATAGCGGGAACTGGAGGCAAGAATCAGCCGCAATGGGCGATCGAGGGAATCCGGCATGGTCTGAAAGACAGTTTGTAGGGCAGGCAAAAGGGGCGTGCGGGCAGTGCGCTCGGCGCACCCTTAAGTGTTTGACTCGTAAAGATAAAGCGGATATGATGCTGGGCTTTTCATCGGTGTGCTATACGCGCGTGGGGCGGAATGATCGTTCCCGATTCCCGCTCGAAGCCCGTCTGCATGCCGATTAACCGGGCAATCCGCGGGCAACCGGCGGACAACCCAGCGGGCAGCTCGCAGGCTGAATAGGCCGGCCAAGATGCCCTCGCCGAAGCAGGAGTGCACATGACCGAACATCCTGGCAAACCTGCTGGCGCCGTCAACCCGCGTGATTTCGACGTGTTCGAATTTGCGCGCAGCGGGCGGCAGGCCGCGGGTGCCGTGCGCGTGTCGCAACTGCCGCGCATGTTAAACGAAGTCCCCGAGGAAGCGCCAGATCGCGACACCGCGTTCACCTGGCAAGCCGAGGGTTCGACGCAGCCGGAAATGCAGGACGACGGCACTGAAGGGCAGCAGCCTTACCTGCGGCTCGCCGTGCACGGGTCCGCATGGCTCGAATGTCAGCGTTGTCTCGCGCCGTATGAGCAGGCGTTCGATGTCGATGCCATTTACCGGCTGGTGGCCACCGAAGAGGAAGCGGAGGAATTCCCGCTCGACGACGATGAAGTCGATGTGATCGTGGGCTCGCGCCAATTCGATCTCGTCGACTTGATCGAAGAGGAGCTGCTGCTTTCTCTTCCGCTCGTGCCGAAGCATGACGTCTGTCCGCAGGTGCATGAGAGTCTCGTCTCAGGCGTCGGCAGCGCCGAAGACGTCGAAGAAACCGGTGAGGAGCAGGGCGAGGCGGACGGTGAACCCGGCAAGCCGAACCCGTTTGCGGCGCTCGAAGCGCTGAAGCGCGGCGGCCCCGGCGGCCAAAAGCACTGAAGCGTTGAACAGTTGCAGGAGTAGCGCGATTGGGCGCCCTGGCTATCCGGCCAGTGGCTATCCTTAAGTCGGGCTGTGTTAGAATTCGGAAAATTTTTAGGAGTTATCATGGCAGTCCAACAAAACAAGAAGTCGCCGTCGAAGCGCGGCATGCACCGCTCGCACGATTTCCTGAGCGCTGCGCCCCTGGCCGTCGAGCCGAGCACCGGTGAAGTGCATCTGCGTCACCACGTCAGCCCGAACGGCTACTATCGCGGCAAGAAAGTCGTCAAGACGAAGAACGACTAATCGTTTCAGCGCGCGACGCATACTGTATTCATCAGTGGTTTCGCGCGCGGCGATCGGCTCGCTTGACATTTTCCCGGCTCGGCAAAAGGCGGCATTCAACTGCCGCTTTTTTGTGTCGATCGCAGTCAGCGCTTTAGCGACTTGCTGCGATCCTATGCAGAGCGCCTGAAATTCGTCGCACTCCATGACCATAAAGCTCACGATTGATTGCATGGGAGGCGACCACGGCCCGTCCGTGACCGTGCCTGCTGCCGTCAATTTCGTTCGTTCGCATCCCGACGTGCAGTTGAGGCTCGTCGGCATCGAAACTGCGATTCGTGCCCAACTCAAGAAGTGCAAGGCGCTGGATAACCCCGCGCTGATCGTCGTCCCGGCATCCGAAGTGGTGGCGATGGACGACCCTGTCGAAGTTGCGCTTCGCAAGAAAAAAGACTCGTCGATGCGCGTCGCGCTCAACGGCGTCAAGGAAGGCGAGGCGCAGGCTTGCATCTCGGCCGGCAACACCGGCGCGTTGATGGCCGTTTCCCGCTACGTGCTGAAAACGCTTCCGGGCATCGAGCGTCCGGCGATCGCGTTCGCCTTGCCGAACCCGACCGGCTACACGACGATGCTCGACCTGGGCGCCAACGTCGATTGCGAGCCGCAGCATCTGCTGCAATTCGCGGAGATGGGGCACGCGCTCGTGTCCGCGCTCGAAGGCAAAGACCGGCCGACCATCGGCCTCCTCAACATCGGCGAAGAAGTCATCAAAGGCAATGAGACGATCAAGCGCGCAGGCGAGCTGCTGCGCTCGAGCACGCTCAACTTCCGCGGTAACGTCGAAGGCAATGACATCTACAAGGGCACGGTGGATGTCATCGTCTGCGACGGTTTCGTCGGCAACGTCGCGCTGAAGACGTCGGAAGGTCTCGCCCAAATGCTGGCGGAGATCATCCGCGAGGAATTCGGGCGCTCGCTTCTCACCAAGGTGATGGCGGTGCTCGCGATGCCGGTATTGATGCGCTTCAAGAAGCGCGTCGACCATCGTCAATACAACGGCGCCGCGCTGCTCGGCCTGCGCGGTCTCGTCATCAAGAGTCACGGTTCGGCGGATGCCTATGCGTTTGAGTGGGCAATCAAACGCGGGTATGATGCCGTCAAAAACGGCGTGCTGGAGCGCCTCGTGCGCGCGATGGAAGAGAACGCATCCCCCCTCGAACAGGCGGCGCGCGATGCAAACGGTGCGGGTTACGCAAGCCCTCCCGCCGGCCAGCCAGCCGAGCCCTACGCTGCGCAATCCTCGAAGGCATAATGGCTCAATCGAAAATGTATTCCCGCGTGCTCGGCACGGGCAGCTATCTGCCGCCTGGGCGAGTCACGAATCAGGAGTTGGCAGACCGTCTCGCGAAGAACGGCATCGAGACGAGTGACGAATGGATCGTCGCCCGCACGGGCATCCATGCGCGTCATTTTGCCGAACCCAATGTCACCACGAGCGATCTTGCACTGATCGCGTCGCAACGCGCGATCGAAGCGGCCGATATCGACCCGCAATCGATCGATCTCATCATCGTCGCCACGTCCACGCCCGATTTCGTGTTTCCGAGTTCGGCGTGTCTGCTGCAGAACAAGCTCGGAATCAAGAACAACGGTGCCGCGTTCGACGTGCAGGCCGTGTGTTCCGGCTTCGCTTATGCGCTTTCGACGGCGGACAACTTCATCCGCAGCGGTCAGCATCGCACCGCGCTCGTCGTGGGCGCGGAGACGTTCTCGCGGATTCTCGACTTCAACGACCGCACGACGTGCGTGCTGTTCGGCGACGGCGCCGGCGCCGTGCTGCTGCAGGCTTCCGACGAACCGGGTGTGCTCGCGAGCGCGCTGCACGCCGACGGCAGCCATTCGGACATCCTCTGCACGCCGGGCCACGTGAACGGCGGCGTCATTGCCGGCAGCGCGTTCCTTCATATGGATGGCCAAGCGGTGTTCAAGCTCGCCGTCAATGTGCTCGAGAAAGTGGCGATCGAAGCGCTGAGCAAGGCGGATCTGGCTCCCGAACAGGTCGATTGGCTGATTCCGCACCAAGCCAATATCCGTATCATGACTAGCACCTGCCGCAAGCTCGGCTTGCCTCAGGAGCGGATGGTCGTCACGGTGGGCGAGCACGGCAATACGTCGGCGGCATCGATTCCGCTTGCGCTGGATGTCGCCGTGCGCGACGGGCGCATCAAGCGCGGCCAGAACGTGCTGATCGAAGGCGTCGGCGGCGGCTTCACCTGGGGTGCATCCGTCATTCGCTATTGATGGCGGCTGCGTGCGTGCGCCGGCTGCGGCGCCGTAGCGCACGACCATCCGAATTCGAATTCACCAAATTGGGGACGATATGAAATTTGCGTTCGTTTTTCCTGGGCAGGGCTCGCAGTCGGTCGGCATGCTCAACGCATTCGCCGATCACGCCATCGTGCGCGAGACCGTTCAGGAAGCGTCCGACGCATTGAATCAGGATCTCGGCAAATTGATCGCCGAAGGTCCGGCCGACGATCTGAATCTCACGACGAATACCCAACCCGTCATGCTGACGGCAGCCTACGCGTGCTATCGCGCGTGGCAGCAGGCAGGCGGTCCGGCGCCGTCGATCGTCGCGGGGCATAGCCTCGGCGAATACACGGCGCTCGTTGCAGCCGGTGCGCTCCGGTTTCGCGATGCGGTGCCGCTCGTGCGCTTTCGCGCGCAAGCGATGCAGACGGCGGTGCCGGTCGGCGTCGGCGGCATGGCGGCGATTCTCGGCCTCGACGACGACGCCGTGCGCGCGGCTTGCGCCGAGGCGTCGAGCGAGGGCGTTGTCGAAGCGGTCAATTTCAACGCGCCGGCACAGGTCGTGATCGCGGGACACAAGACCGCGGTCGAGAAGGCGTGCGAAATCGCCAAGGCGAAGGGCGCAAAACGCGCGCTGCCGCTGCCCGTTTCGGCGCCGTTCCATTCGTCGCTGCTCAAGCCCGCATCGGATCAGCTGCGCGAGTACCTGGCGGGCGTCGAGGTCAGCGTGCCGCAGATCTCGATCGTGAACAACGTCGATGTTGCGCAGGTCGTCGAACCAGCCGCGATCAAGGACGCGCTGGTGCGCCAGGCCGCCGGCGCGGTGCGCTGGGTCGAGTGCGTGCAGGCGATCGCCAAGCAAGGCGCGACGCACGTGATCGAATGCGGTCCGGGCAAGGTGCTCGCCGGGCTGACGAAACGGATCGACGGCAACCTGGTCGGTGGCGCCATCACCGATCCGGCGTCGCTCGACGAAATGCTCAAGCTCGTGACCGCTTGAGTTGCATCAAGCCACATTGGCAATCGGCTGGGCAGAATCCAAACCGCCTGAAAGTAGGCAATCCGGACAAACATGGGAAAGACTCTCGATAAACAGATCGCGATCGTCACGGGTGCGTCGCGCGGCATCGGCCGGGCGATCGCCCTCGAACTGGCGCGTCAAGGCGCGACCGTGATCGGCACGGCGACGAGCGAAGCCGGCGCGAACGGCATCGGCGAAGCCTTCGCGAGCGAAGGGCTAACGGGCCGCGGCGCAGTCCTCAACGTCAACGACGGAGCGGCCGTGGAAGCGCTCATCGAGTCGACGGTGAAGGAGTTCGGCGCGCTGAACGTGCTCGTCAACAATGCGGGCATCACGCAGGATCAGCTCGCGATGCGCATGAAGGACGACGACTGGGACGCGGTCATCGACACCAACCTCAAGGCCGTCTTCCGACTGTCGCGTGCGGTGCTGCGTCCGATGATGAAGGCGCGTGGCGGCCGGATCATCAACATCACCTCGGTGGTGGGTTCGGCCGGCAATCCGGGCCAGGCCAACTATGCCGCCGCGAAAGCCGGCGTTGCCGGGATGACGCGTGCATTGGCGCGCGAAATCGGCAGCCGCGGCATTACCGTGAATTGCGTCGCGCCGGGCTTCATCGATACCGACATGACGAAGGTCCTGCCGGAAGAGCAGCAAACCGCGCTGAAGGCGCAAATTCCGCTGGGCCGCCTGGGCAGCCCGGACGACATCGCGCACGCTGTCGCGTTCCTTGCATCGCCGCAGGCCGGGTATATCACCGGCACGACGCTGCACGTGAACGGCGGCATGTTCATGTCGTAACGAAATTCGTTTATTATCCGCGCCTTGGTACGTTCGCGAGAACGCTTGGCGCTTGCCTTACCACCAACCTGTGCGCGCCTTTTTTGCCTGGGCAAACCTGATAAAATGCGCGCACTCGTATTTTTGAACTTCTTTCCCTCGGAGGGGTAATGGACAATATCGAACAGCGCGTCAAGAAGATCGTCGCAGAACAACTGGGCGTTGCCGAAGCTGAGATCAAGAACGAAGCGTCGTTCGTGAACGACCTCGGCGCTGACTCGCTGGATACGGTCGAACTCGTGATGGCGCTGGAAGACGAATTCGGCATGGAAATTCCGGATGAAGAAGCCGAGAAGATCACGACCGTCCAGCAAGCGATCGACTACGCTCGCGCCAACGTCAAGGCGTAAGCACGATTTACGCGCTCGTTGCCGAGTTGGCTGCGTTTGACGCGTTCACGTTGGATGCTGACGCAGGTGCCGCGCAGGTGCCGAACTAACAGCCACAGGGCTCACAGGGCAGTTTCCTGTGGCCGCTGTGGCTTTTGCTTTTGTCATTCTATGGAAAAGGGGTTACCGTGAGCCGCCGTCGTGTTGTTGTTACCGGCCTCGGGCTGATTTCGCCTGTTGGCAATAATGTTGCCGACGGCTGGGCCAATTTGCTGGCCGGCAAGTCCGGCATTGCCAACGTCACGAAGTTCGACGCAACGAACTTCTCGACCCGCTTCGCCGGCGAGGTCAAGGGCTTCAACATCGAAGACTACATCCCGGCCAAGGAAGCGCGCCATATGGATACGTTCATCCATTACGGCGTGGCCGCGGGCATCCAGGCGATGCAGGACAGCGGTTTCGAAGTTACCGAAGAGAATGCGGAGCGGGTCGGTGTGGTCGTCGGCTCGGGCATCGGCGGTCTGCCGATGATCGAAGTCACGCAGACGGAGTTGCTCAATCGCGGTCCGCGCCGTATCTCGCCATTCTTCGTGCCGGCGTCGATCATCAACATGATTTCCGGCCATCTGTCGATCAAGTTCGGCTTCAAAGGCCCGAACCTGTCGATCGTCACTGCGTGTACGACCGGCCTGCATTGCATCGGTGAAGCTTCGCGCCTGATCGAATACGGCGATGCCGACGTGATGATCGCGGGCGGTGCCGAATCGACCGTCTCGCCGCTCGGTATCGGCGGCTTCGCGGCGGCGCGCGCGCTGTCGCAGCGCAACGACGATCCGGCGACGGCCAGCCGTCCGTGGGACAAGGATCGTGACGGCTTTGTGCTCGGCGAAGGTGCCGGCGTCATGGTGCTCGAGGAATACGAGCACGCGAAGGCGCGTGGCGCGAAGATCTACGCGGAAATCTCCGGCTATGGGATGAGCGGCGACGCCTATCACATGACCGCCCCTCTCGAAGACGGCGACGGCGCTCGCCGCTGCATGCTGGCCGCGCTGAAGAACGCCGGCATCAACGGCGATCAGGTCAACTACCTGAACGCGCACGGCACGTCGACGCCGCTTGGCGATCTGGCCGAAACGACCGGCATCAAGCGAGCATTCGGCGACCACGCGAAGAAGGTGGTCGTGAACTCGACGAAGTCGATGACCGGGCACTTGCTGGGCGGCGCGGGCGGGCTGGAGTCGGTGTTCACCGTGCTGGCCGTGCATCACCAGGTGTCGCCGCCGACCATCAACATCTTCAATCAAGACCCGGAGTGCGATCTCGACTACTGCGCCAATACGGCGCGGGAGATGAAGATCGACGTCGCGCTGAAGAACTCGTTCGGGTTCGGCGGCACGAACGGCACGCTGGTGTTCAAGCGCGCTTGAGCTGTTTGACTGGCGATCTGTACGTCGGGTCCTCGAGCGGAGCGCCGCAGCCTATCGTGCTGCGGCGCTCCGCCGCGCTGCTTGGGGCGATGGCGGTGTTCGCACTGATCGCCTCCTGCGCTGTCTATACCGTTGTCGCGCCTCGCTTCGGCATCGCGCAAGCGGTCTGGTTCGCCGCGGCCACTCTCTCGATATTGATGCTGGGCATGCTTGCTCATGAGCGGCGGCGGCCTGCTGCGCTTAAAATCGGGCCGGATGGCATCGTGGCCTTGAGCCGTGCCGGCGCAGTGATGCTTGCCGGTCGTATCGTTGGCTTTTCGCAGTGGACCGGTCTCCTCCTGGTGCTGGCCGTTGCCGCCCGAGACGGAAAAGGGCGGGTCGGCCCGCTTCTGATTCCGGCCGATTCGCTGTCTCCCGATTCTTTCCGCGAGCTGGCCGTGAGGGCCCGCCACGGGGCGCGCTGAGCTGTAACGACTGTAACGGCTGTTACTCGCGTAACGTCCGGCGATGACGGGGACGCTACAATAGCGCTCCGCGGGGCACTTCTCAGTGAACGGATTTATCAGGTGAGCGAAAAAGAAATTGATCAGGTCTTGGTCGAACGCGTCCAGAAGGGCGACAAGGCAGCGTTCGAACTGCTGGTCACCAAATACCACCGCAAGATCATTCGGCTGATCTCGCGTCTCGTGCGGGACCCCGCCGAGGTCGAGGCACGCGGGCGCCGGACAATTTCGCGGCGAGTCGCGCGCTATACGTGGTTGTACCGCGCGGTCAACGTTCTATACGTGGTTGTACCGAATTGCGGTCAACACCGCCAAGAATTACTTCGCGATGAGGGTCGGCGGGATCGGCGACGACTAAGCTGATGCAAGGCGCTGACTTCGGATGCCGACCAACTAAGGGATATCAACACGCCCGAGTCGATGTTGATGAGCAAGCAGATCGCAGAGACGGTCAATGCTGCGATGGCGGTTTTACCGGAAGAGTTGCGCACCGCCATTACTCTTCGTGAAATTGAAGGTCTGAGCTACGAGGAAATCGCGGAAATGATGGGGTGCCCGATCGGCACCGTCAGGTCTCGTATTTTTCGTGCTCGCGAAGCCATTGTGGCCTTACCGTGCCTTGCTGGGCCGCGGCGAACTGGTAGCAGTGGTCACTCGGCTGGGCTGGCGTGGCGCAAGGAACTGGGTTAGGTGGTGTCACTACGGGGTGTCGGAAGAATCGGGCGAGCATCATGCGATTGGCGGTGAGTCGCTGGCGCGCTACGACTTATCCGCTTTTGTCGACGGTGAGTCGCTGGGCGAAGTCGAGGGTTTTGGCAGTCACTTCTCCGAATTGAACGGCGAAGATCGCACTGCGTGGTCGAGCTACCACCTGATCGGCGACGCGCTGCGTTCCGATGACCTGGCGGTGAGCCCGGCAACGAGCAGCGCGTTTCTCGCGGGCTTCGCCGCTCGCCTGGAAGCCGAGCCGCATGTGCTCGCGCCTGCGGCGCTGCCGGCTTCGAAGAAGCCGCTATCGGCGCTGCGCCGCCGCGTCGTTCCGGTGTTCGCCGTTGCCGCCGCAGCTGCAACGCTGACCTGGATCGTCGTGCCGCAACTGCAGCGTGTCGACGGTACGACGGGCGGCGTGCAGATGGCGTCGGCCGGGTCGGATGGCGTGCAGAGAGTTGCGATGGCGTCCGTGCCGACGGGCGCGACGCGTCCCGCGCAAGACATGAACATCATCCGCGACGCAAGCCTCGATCAATACCTCGAAGCGCATCAGCAGTTTGCTCAACAGCCTGTGGTGCCGGGCTCGATGCCGCTGATCCGCGCCGCTGCCGTTACTACGCAAGGCCAATAGACTGATGCGGAACCTGCGGTTGAACAAGACCACTGTTTGGGGGCGGCTGCCGGTATTTCTGTTCTGTGCCGCCGCATTGTTGTCCGTCACGCCGCGGGTATTCGCGCAAGCCAGCGATTCGGCGGTCGCCCGCAAGGGAGCCGCAGAGTGGCTTGATCGAATCCATCAGGCTGCGCAGCAGGAAAATTACGAAGGCACCTTCGTCTATCAGCGCGGCACGTTCGTGCAATCGTCGCGCATCTCGCATTACGCAACGCGCAGCGACGGCGAGTTCGAGCAGCTCGAAAGCCTCGACGGCAAGCCGCGTAAGCTGCTGCGCCATAACGACGAGCTTTACACCTTCGTTCCGGAGCGGCGTCTGTGCGTGATCGAGAAGCGCCAGAACAAGGATTCGTTTCCCGCGCTGCTCGGCACGAACGCCGACCAGGTCCTGACCGTCTACGATCCGAAGGTGCTCGGCCCTGACCGCGTGGCGGGCATCGACGCCACGGTCATGGAACTCGATCCCAAGGATAGCTATCGCTTCGCCTACAAACTCTGGGCGGACGCCAAGACGGGCCTGCTGCTGCGCGCGCAAACGCTCGATTCGAGCGGGCAGGTGCTGGAGCAGATCTCGTTTACGCAACTGCGCATCGGCGGGCCGGCCGAGAAGGCATCGATCGCCGCCGGCATCCGCAATACGACGGGCTGGACCCTCGTGCGGCCGCCGGTCGAACCGGTCGACATGGAAGCGCAAGGCTGGCAAATGACGCCGCCCGTGGCAGGTTTCAAAAAGATTCGCGAATTGCGCAGGCCGATGGCCGCGCGCGACGCCGGCGATCCGCCGATTCCGGTCGATCAGGCCGTGTTCTCGGACGGCCTCTCGGCCATCTCCATCTTCATCGAGCCGGCCGAAAAGAACTCACGTAAAGAAGGGACGGGCAGCAGCGGGGCGACACATGTCCTGGTCAAGCGGTACGGCGACTACTGGATCACGTTGCTTGGCGAAGTTCCGCAAACAACCTTGCAGCAGTTTGCGTCTGCCATAGAATACAAGGCTCCCAAGTAATTCTTCGGTTTCCCTCCCTATGACGAATCTCTCGGTGCGCAAATTTCTCGCGGCCGCGGCCGTGGCAGTCTGTCTGCCGCTCGTGCCCCATTCGGCGTCGGCGATGCCGGCAGCCAATCTGCCCGATTTCACCGATCTCGTCGACAAGGTAGGGCCAGCCGTCGTCAACATCCGCACGACCACGCGCGTCACGAGCGACAACAACAGCTCCCGCGCGCTGCCGCCGGGCATGGACGAAGGTGACATGTCGGAGTTCTTCCGCCGCTTCTTCGGCATTCCGTTGCCGCAGCCAGGCACGCCCCGGGGCGGCAACGGCGGCGGTGGCGGCGGGAACAGCGACAACGGCGGCGGCAGCGGCGGTTCGGATTCGCCGGACAACGCCGATGCCGAGCAAAACAGCGGCGTCGGGTCGGGTTTCATCCTGTCGGCCGACGGCTACGTGATGACGAACGCCCACGTGATCGACGATGCCGACAACATCTACGTCACGCTGACCGACAAGCGCGAATTCAAGGCAAAGCTGATCGGCGTCGACGACCGGACGGACGTCGCGGTCGTCAAGATCACCGCCAACAACCTGCCGACCGTCACGATCGGCGATTCGAACAAGGTCCGAGTCGGCGAGTGGGTCGTCGCGATCGGCTCGCCGTTCGGGCTCGACAACACGGTCACGGCGGGCATCGTCAGCGCCAAGGGCCGCGACACCGGCGACTACCTGCCGTTCATCCAGACCGACGTCGCTGTGAACCCCGGCAACTCGGGCGGCCCGCTGATCAACATGCAGGGCGAAGTGATCGGCATCAACTCGCAGATCTATAGCCGTACCGGCGGCTTCATGGGCATTTCGTTCGCGATTCCGATCGACGAAGCGATGCGCGTCGCCGATCAGTTGAAAGCTACCGGCAAGGTGACGCGCGGGCGGATCGCGGTCGCGATTGGCGAAGTCACGAAGGATGTGGCCGATTCGCTCGGATTGCCGAAGTCGCAAGGCGCGCTCGTCTCCAGCGTCGAGCCGGGCGGTCCGGCGGACAAGGCAGGCGTGCAGCCGGGCGACATCATCCTCAAGTTCAACGGGCAGCCGGTCGATACGGCGACCGACCTGCCGCGCATGGTCGGCGACACGAAGCCCGGCACGAAGGCGACGATCACGGTTTGGCGCAAGGGGCAGGTGCGCGATCTGCCGATCACGGTCGTCGAGATGCAGAGCGATAAGACCGCGAAGGCAGACCAGGGCAAGAAGTCGCCGTCGCCGAAGGAGCGCGCAAGCAACGTGCTCGGCATCGCCGTGGTCGACATCCCGGCCGATCAGCAGAAGGCACTGAAGCTGCGCAACGGCGGCGTGCAAGTCGACGTCGTGGACGGGCCCGCAGCGCGCGTCGGTCTGCAGAAAGGCGACATCATCCTGCGCGTCGGCGATACCGACATCTCGAGCGCGAAGCAATTCGACGATGTCACCGCGCGTCTGGATCCGCAAAAGATGGTCGCGGTGCTCGTGCGACGCGGCGACAACACGCAGTTCGTGCCGATCCGGCCTCGGACCCCGGCGCAGAAATAATGGATGCATCGCGCGCGCCACGGCTGACGTTGTACGGGCGCGCGTGGTGTCATCTGTGCGACGACATGCGTGCCGAACTCGAGCCGCTCTTGGCGGAGTTCGGCGCGCAGGTCACCCTGGTCGACGTCGATACCGACCCGGTGCTCGAGGCGCTTTATAACGAGCTGGTGCCGGTGCTGGTGTGCGAAGGCGTCGAGTTGTGCCACTACCGGCTCGATGCGGCGCGCGTGCGTGCCGCGCTTGCGATTCGGGCCGCGCGGATTTGACCTCTCGCTTATTGTCGTTCGCTGTTCGAGGCGGGAATGCCCGTGGCGCGATTTACCTGCCGGTTACCGGGCGGCGCTTTGCCCAGCAGCGCCAGGCGCGCGGCGTCGAGACCGGCAAAATCCGCCCTGGGAAAGCCTTTTCGGCTAAAATAGACAAGTTTTTCATTTACTTACAAGGCGTGCTCCGCAGTCGTCCGAGCGCGCCTTTTTCGCTTGATCGGCACTGAATGGATCATATTCGTAACTTTTCGATCATTGCGCACATCGACCATGGTAAGTCGACGCTCGCCGATCGCATCATCCAGATTTGCGGCGGATTGTCCGACCGCGAAATGGAATCGCAAGTGCTCGACTCGATGGACCTCGAGCGCGAGCGCGGCATCACGATCAAGGCGCAGACCGCGGCGCTGTCCTACCGCGCGCGCGATGGCAAGGTTTATAACCTGAACCTGATCGACACGCCGGGGCACGTCGATTTCTCGTACGAAGTCAGTCGCTCGTTGTCGGCGTGCGAAGGCGCGCTGCTGGTTGTCGATGCGAGCCAGGGGGTCGAGGCGCAGACCGTCGCGAACTGCTATACGGCCATTGAACTGGGCGTCGAAGTGGTCCCGGTTCTGAACAAGATCGACCTGCCCGCCGCCAATCCGGAAAACGCGATTGAGGAAATCGAGGACGTGATCGGCATCGACGCGTCCGACGCCACGCGTTGCAGCGCGAAGACGGGGCAGGGCGTCGAAGACGTGCTCGAGGCGCTGATCGCGAAGGTGCCGCCGCCGAAGGGCGATCCCGAGGCGCCGCTGCAGGCGCTCATCATCGATTCGTGGTTCGACAACTACGTCGGCGTTGTGATGCTCGTGCGCATCGTCAACGGCACGCTGCGTCCGAAGGACAAGATCAAGATGATGGCGACCGGCGCGCAATACCCGGTCGAGCATATCGGCGTGTTTACGCCGAAGTCGAAGGATCTCGAAACCCTGTCGGCGGGGCAGGTGGGCTTCATCATCGCGGGCATCAAGGAACTGACGGCGGCGAAGGTCGGCGATACGGTCACGCTCGCGAACAAGCCGGCTTCCGAGCCGCTGCCCGGTTTCAAGGAAGTGAAGCCGCAGGTGTTCGCCGGTCTGTATCCGGTTGAAGCGAACCAGTACGACGCGCTTCGCGAATCGCTCGAAAAACTGAAGCTGAACGACGCTTCGCTGCAATACGAGCCGGAAGTTTCGCAGGCGCTCGGCTTCGGTTTCCGCTGCGGCTTCCTCGGTTTGCTGCACATGGAAATCGTGCAGGAGCGGCTGGAGCGCGAGTTCGACATGGACCTCATCACCACCGCACCGACGGTGGTCTATGAAGTCGTGCAGCGCGACGGCTCGCTCATCAGAGTCGAGAACCCGGCGAAGATGCCGGAGCCGCCGAAGATCGAAGAGATTCGCGAGCCGATCGTCACCGTGAACCTGTACATGCCGCAGGATTACGTCGGCTCGGTCATCACGCTGTGCACGCAAAAACGCGGCTCGCAGATCAACATGCAGTACCACGGCCGTCAGGTGCAGCTGACCTACGAAATCCCGATGGCGGAAATCGTGCTCGACTTCTTCGACCGGTTGAAGTCGGTATCGCGCGGCTATGCGTCGATGGATTACGAGTTCAAGGAGTATCGCGCGTCGGACGTCGTCAAGGTCGATATGCTGATCAACGGCGACAAGGTCGATGCGCTGTCGGTGATCGTCCACCGTTCGCAGTCGCAGTATCGCGGCCGCGAAGTGGCGGCGAAGATGCGCGAGATCATCCCGCGCCAGATGTACGACGTCGCGATTCAGGCGACGATCGGTGCGCACATCATCGCGCGCGAAAACATCAAGGCATTGCGCAAGAACGTGCTCGCGAAGTGCTACGGCGGCGACATCACGCGGAAGAAGAAGCTGTTGGAAAAACAAAAAGAAGGCAAGAAGCGAATGAAGCAAGTCGGGTCCGTCGAGATCCCGCAGGAGGCTTTCCTCGCAATCTTGCGCGTCGAAGACAAATAACAGGATCTCTCTAACAACATGAATTTTGCGCTGATTCTTTTTGTGCTCGTCATTTTGACCGGCATCGCGTGGGTAGCAGACAAACTCGTTTTTCAGCCGCAACGGCGGCGCGCAGCGGACGCCGCGGTCGCGGAGTTCGATAGGCAGCAGCAGCGCGTCGGCGAGCGTTTCGCCGACGAAAATGCACCGCAAACGCGCGCCCGCATTCGCGACGACAAGCTGCGCCAGCCGTGGTGGCTCGAGTACACGGCAAGCTTCTTCCCGGTGATTCTGGTGGTGTTCCTCGTGCGCTCGTTCGTCGTCGAACCGTTCAAGATTCCATCGGGCTCGATGGTGCCGACGCTGCTGGTCGGCGACTTCATCCTCGTCAACAAGTTCGACTACGGCCTGCGCCTGCCGATCACCAACACGAAAGTCACGCAGGGCCGTCCGCTCGAGCGCGGCGATGTCGTCGTGTTCCGCTATCCGAAGGACGAGTCGGTCGACTACATCAAGCGCGTGATCGGCTTGCCTGGCGATGTGGTCGCCTATCAAGGCAAGAAGCTGACGATCAACGGCAAGCCCGTGCCGGAGACATCGCTGCCCGATTACTTCGATGAAGAGCGCATCGGCTACGCGAAGCAATTCGAAGAAGATCTCGGCGACCGCAAGAACGCCATTCTGAACAATCCCGCAGTACCGCCGTTCGTGGTCGGCGCCGACGATTACCCGTTTCGCGACAACTGCCAATACAACAGCGAAGGCGTGATCTGCAAAGTGCCGCCGGGCAACTACTTCATGATGGGCGACAACCGCGACAACAGTGCGGACAGCCGCTACTGGGGCTTCGTGCCCGACAACAACATCGTCGGTCGCGCGTTCTTCATCTGGATGAACTTCAGCAGCCTGAAGCGCATCGGTTCATTCCACTGAATGCCGGTCTCGATGGCAAGCGGGCCGCTCTGAAAATGCGCGGCGCGTTTGCGACGCTACTTTAAGAACGTGCGGTAACACGGCTTCGCCGCACTTTTTTCATGTCGGGTCTCACCAGTTCGACGGGTCTGGCGCCCGCGTTATACTTTGCACATGCCTCTCTCCCCGCTGGAAAGCCGGTTGCGCTACGAATTTCGCAATGCGGAATTGTTGCGCCAAGCTTTGACCCATCGCAGTCACAGTGCCACGCACAACGAACGGCTCGAGTTTCTCGGCGACTCCGTTCTCAACTGCGCGGTGGCTGCCCTATTGTTCCAACGGTTCGGCAAACTGGACGAGGGCGATTTGTCCCGCGTGCGGGCCAATCTGGTCAAGCAGCAGTCGTTGTATGAAATCGCTCAGGCCCTGAATATTTCAGAAGGCTTGCGCCTCGGCGAAGGCGAGCTGCGTAGCGGCGGGTTCCGGCGTCCGTCGATCCTCGCCGATACGCTCGAGGCGATCCTCGGCGCGATCTTTCTGGATGGCGGCTTCGAGGCCGCACAGACGGTCATCAAGCGCCTGTATGTCCCGATTCTCGACCATATCGATCCGCGCACGCTCGGCAAGGATTCCAAGACGCTGCTCCAGGAGTACTTGCAGGGCCACAAGATCGCGCTGCCGACCTATACGGTCGTCGCGACGCATGGTGCGGCGCACAATCAACAGTTCGAAGTCGAATGCACGGTGCCCAAGCTCGATATCAAGGTGTCGGGGTCGGGCGCGAGCCGCCGCGCGGCTGAGCAGGCCGCGGCGAAGAAGGCGCTCGACGAGGTGATGGCCGTGGCCCCGGCCTTGGCCGCCAAGCCGAAGCGCTCGAAGGGCGCGCGCACCGCCAAGCATGCCGAGCCGGAAATCGTGCCGGGCGTGACCGGCGTGCAGACCGCGCTCGACTTGCGGGCACCTGAGCCGAGGCGCGATCGGGCGGCTCGTGCGGAAGCGAAGGCCGGTCATCCCGAGTCGGCCGCCGAGCGAGCCGTGCCTGGGCCGGTGGCGGTGATCCGCGCGTCGCACGTCGAGCATTCGCCGGATCGAGTGGAACGCGCCGAAAAGACGGAAAAGGGGGAGCGAACCGATAAGGCGGATCGCGTCGAGAAGCCCGCCGCCGAGAAACTCGCTGTGGAAAAAGTCGCGGCTAACGCTAGGCCGGTGGCAGAAAAGGCCGGCGAAAAGAGCGTCGACAAGCCGATGGACACGCTTGCCGCCGACGCAGCCCCGAAAGCCCAAGCCAACGGAGCCGGTAAAGCCCCCGAAGCGGCCGAGCCCGCCGCGCGCGCCGCCGAGAAGGCAGCGCAGCCGCGCGAAACCCCGGTGGACGATGCCGCTTCGGCCGCAGCCGTGGCGGCGGCCGTCGAACCCGGCGCCGCCGACGCCGGCCGCTCATGAACCGGCACGTGCCGGCAGACGCCGCGCTCGTTGCCGGATCGGCCGGTTTTCTGAACCGCCCCGCATTTCACCCCATTTGCCGCAGCTCACTATGAACGCATCTTCTTCCACCGGTTTCCGCTGCGGCATGGTCGCGATCGTCGGCCGCCCGAACGTTGGCAAATCGACGCTGATGAACGCGCTCGTCGGCCAGAAAGTCAGCATCACGTCGCGCAAGGCGCAGACGACGCGTCACCGTATCACCGGCATTCACACGTTCGACGATGCGCAATACATCTTCGTCGACACGCCGGGCTTCCAGACTCGCCACAGCGGCGCGCTGAACCGCTCGCTCAATCGCGCGGTGACATCGACGCTGACCTCGGTCGACGCGATTCTCTTCGTCATCGAAGCGGGCCGCTTCGGTCCCGACGATCAGAAAGTGCTCGACCTGATTCCGCCGTCGGCGCCGGTGCTCCTGATCGCGAACAAGCTCGATCGCGTGTCGGACAAGGACACGCTCTTCCCCTTCATGCAGCAGATGAGCGGCCTGCGCGAATTCAAGGAGATCGTGCCGCTGTCGGCGAAGAATTCGGACGACATCAAGCGGCTGCTCGAAACGGTCAAGCCGTACTTGCCGGAAGGCGCTCCGATCTACAGTGAGGACGACCTGACGGATCGCAGCGAGCGCTTCCTGGCCGCCGAAATCCTGCGCGAGAAAGTGTTCCGCTGGACCGGCGACGAGTTGCCGTACACGAGCACCGTCCTGATCGACAAGTTCGAGCAGGAGGGACGCCTGCGGCGCGTGTTCGCGACGATCCTCGTCGATCGCGATACGCACAAGGCAATGATCATCGGCCAGAAGGGCGCCAAGCTGAAGCAGATCAGCACGGAAGCGCGCCTCGATATGGAAAAGCTGTTCGACGGCCCGGTGTACCTGGAAACCTTCATCAAGGTGAAGAGCGGGTGGGCGGACAACGAAGCCGGACTACGCGCCTATGGGTACGAATGACGCGTGGATGACAGAACACGCGGATGAAGCGGGTGGCAAGGGCGGAGAAGCCGCTACCGACCCCGCTACCGACGCCGCGGCGCCACCCAAACCGGCAAGCACGAAGCCGAAGCGCGCGCCGCGGACCTCCGAATTCCGCATCGCCGAGCAGCCGGCATTCGTGCTGCACAGCTATCCGTATCGCGAGACGAGTCTCATCATCGATGTCTTGTCGCGCGACCACGGGCGGCTCGCGCTCGTCGCGAAAGGCGCGAAGCGCCCGCATTCCGCGCTGCGCGGCGTGCTTCAGACCTTCCAGCCGCTCGCGATGTCGTGGTCGGGCAAATCGGAGATGCGTACGCTGACGGGCGCGGAGTGGGTCGGCGGCATGCTGCCGCTGACCGGCGATGCGCTGTTGTGCGGCTTCTACGTCAACGAGCTGCTCGTCAAATTCTGCGCGCGCGAAGATCCGCATCCGCAACTGTTCCATCACTACGTCGTCACGCTGACCCGGCTTGCCCACGATGAACCGCCCGTGCAAGTGCTGCGGTCGTTCGAGCGCGTGCTCTTGCGCGAAACCGGCTATGCCATGGCGCTCGATCGCACCGTCGCTCGCAAGGCCGTGGTACCCGACGGCAAGTACGTGTTCGACCCGGAGCGGGGCGTGCGCGATGCGAGCGGCGATTTGGCCTTGCAATGGCCCGCGCATTGGCCGGTCGTCTCGGGGCAAACATTGCTCGATATGGAGCAGGACGATTACCATCGTGCGCAGACCGTCGCGCAAAGCAAGACGCTGATGCGCTTTTTGCTCAACACCTATCTTGGCGGAGCGCCGCTTGCCACCCGCCAGATCCTGATCGATTTGCAGAATCTATGAGCTTCTTTCTTACGTCGCCCAATGCGATCGACCTCGGCGTGAACATCGATCACGTCGCCACGCTGCGCAACGCGCGAGGCACGTCGTATCCCGATCCGATCCATGCCGCGCTGCTCGCGGAAGAGGCCGGTGCCGACGCGATCACGCTGCATCTGCGCGAAGACCGCCGGCATATCGTCGACGCCGACGTTCGATCGTTGCGCACGCAACTGAAGACGCGCATGAACCTCGAGTGCGCGATCACGCAGGAGATGCTCGATATCGCTTGCGAAGTGCGTCCGCATGACGTGTGTCTCGTGCCGGAAAAGCGTCAGGAGTTGACGACCGAAGGCGGTCTCGACGTCGCCGGCCACTTCGAGTCGGTGCGTGCGGCTTGCCGTCAGCTCGCCGATGCCGGCTCGCGCGTGTCGCTCTTCATCGATCCCGACGAGGCGCAGATCCGCGCTGCTCACGAAGCCGGCGCGCCCGTCATCGAATTGCATACGGGCCGCTATGCCGAAGCGCGCGATCAGGCCGAGCAGCAGAGCGAATACGAGCGAATCGTGCGCGGCGTCGAATTCGGCGCGTCGCTTGGGCTCAAGGTCAATGCGGGGCACGGTCTGCACTACACGAACGTGCAGCAGATCGCCGCCATCGAAGGCATCGTCGAGCTGAACATCGGCCACGCGATCGTTGCGCACGCCATCTTTGCGGGCTGGGAGAACGCGGTGCGCGAGATGAAGGCGATCATGGTCGCGGCGCGTCTCGCCGCCCTGCACTGACGTCGAGGGTGCGCATGGCAATCTACGGCATCGGCACCGATATCGTTCAGGTAAGCCGCGTCGCGGCGGTGATGAAACGCACAGAGGGGCGCTTTGCCGAGAAGGTGCTCGGCCCCGACGAATTGCGTGTCTATCAGGCCCGCAACGCGCGCTCGGAAGTGCGCGGCCTGGCGTTTCTCGCGACGCGCTTTTCCGCGAAGGAAGCATTTTCGAAAGCGATCGGTCTCGGCATGCACTGGCCGATGACATGGCGCGCATTGCAGACGCTGAACGAGCCGAGCGGCAAGCCCTTCGTCGTCGCATCGGGCGAGCTGGCGGACTGGCTCGCCGAGCGCCGCATTACCGCGCGCGTGACGGTCAGCGACGAGCGTGATTACGCGGTGTCCTTCGTGATCGCCGAAACGGCCGAGACGGCCCAGGCCGGGTCGTCCCAAGCCGATCCCGCAGTCGAATGACGTTTTCGGCGTCTTTCCTTTGTTTGGCCGTCGGCGCCGTGGCAGCGCGGGCCACGATGGCCCAGCCCGTAATGGGCCAGGCCAAGATGGCCCAGCCCATAGTGGGCCAGGCCGTCTCCTTCTTATTCCTACGTTGATCCCATGAAAAATTCCCTCGGACCGGTGATGCTCGACGTGCTCGGCACCACCCTTACCGCCGACGACATGCGGCGCATCGCGCATCCGATGACGGGCGGCGTGATCCTGTTTTCGCGCCACTACGAAAACCGCGCGCAGCTCGTCGCGTTGACCGACGCGATTCGCGACGTGCGCGAGGACATCCTGATCGCCGTCGATCACGAAGGCGGCCGCGTGCAGCGCTTCCGCACGGGTGGCTTCACGGTGCTGCCGGCGATGGGCAAGCTCGGCGAGCTGTGGGACAAGGATGTGCTCTACGCGACGAAGGTGGCGACGGCGGTGGGCTACGTTCTGGCGTCGGAGCTGCGTGCGTGCGGCATCGACATGAGCTTCACGCCGGTGCTCGATTTGAACCACGGTCATTCGAAGGTGATCGGCGACCGGGCATTTCATCGCGATGCGCGCGTCGTCACGATGCTGGCGAAGAGCTTGAATCACGGTCTCGCGCTCGCGGGGATGGCCAATTGCGGCAAGCACTTTCCGGGACACGGCTTTGCGGCGGCCGATTCGCACGTCGCGCTGCCGACCGACGATCGCCCGCTCGACGAGATCCTGCAGGACGATGTCGCGCCGTACGATTGGCTCGGGATGTCGCTCGCCTCGGTGATTCCGGCTCACGTGATCTATACGCAGGTGGATGCGAAGCCGGCCGGCTTCTCGCGCGTGTGGCTGCAGGACATCCTGCGCGGCAAGCTGCGCTTCACGGGCGCGATTTTCAGCGACGATCTGTCGATGGAAGCGGCGCGCGAAGGCGGCACGTTGACCGAAGCGGCAACGGCGGCGCTCGCGGCCGGCTGCGATATGGTGCTCGTCTGCAATCAGCCGAACGCGGCGGAGCAGGTGCTCAACGAGTTGCGTTACGAGCCGTCGAAGGAGTCGCTGAGGCGCCTGAAACGCATGCGGCCGCGTGGCAAGGCGTTGAGCTGGGACAAGCTCGTCGGGCAGCCCGAGTATTTGCAGGCGCAGGCATTGTTGCGCAACGCGTTTGCCTGACACGCACAGCTGAAACGAAGACGCCGCCCTTTCGAGGCGGCGTTTTTGTTTGGCCAGCTAGAGCGGAGCGCGGTGGTAGCGCGCTTCGGCAGCGTGTGCCGCCGTCACGACAGCTTCATCCGCTGCAGCTTGTTGTAGAGCGTCTTCGGGCTGATGCCAAGCAGCGTCGCTGCGCGATGCCGCGTGCCGCCGACCGCGTCGAGCGTCGCGCGAATCAGCAGGTCTTCGACATCGGCGAGCGGCGTCCCCACCGTCACCTGCACGCTGCCGCCGTTCAAGCGGCGGCCGCCCGCGCTGCTGGCCTCGTCTGCCCGCAGCGTTTCGATCACTTCGCCCGACGCGTTGTACGCGCGCCGCACGCGCTCGTGCAGCTCGCGGACATTGCCCGGCCAGTCGTACGTAAGGCACTCGCGAATCAGGTTCGGGCCGATGTGCTTGTTCACCGTCGCAAAACCGCTGGCGTTGACTTCACGATTCAGGTCGTCGACGAGCACTTCGGCGAACAGCACCGCGTCTTCGCCGCGCTCGCGCAGCGGCGGCAGTGCGATCGACGACGCGTCGAGCCGCAGCCATAGGTCTTCGCGCAGCGTGCCGTCGGCCACTGCTTCGCGCACAGGCCGGCGGGTCGCCGCGATGAGCCGGAAATCCGTGACCACCTGGTTCGTTCCGCCGACGCGCATGAACGTCTGCGAATCGAGCGCGCGCAGCAGCGCTTCTTGTTGCGCGAGCGGCAACTCGGTGATCTCGTCGAGAAAGAGCGTGCCGCCGCCTGCCTGCTCGAAGAGGCCGGGCTCGCGGCGCTCCGCGCCCGCGAAGGCGCCGTGCTCGTGACCGAAGAGGATGCTGTCGGCCGAGCGGCTGCCGTTGATGTCGTGCGCGAACGAGCGGCAGTCGAACGAGACGAACGGACCTTTGCGGCGGCGGCTCATCTCATGCAGCGTGCGCGCCGCGATCTCCTTGCCCGTGCCCGCTTCGCCGTAGATCAGCACGGCGCTCTCGGTCGGCGCCGTATGCTCGATCCGGTCGTAGACGTGCTGGATCGCGTCGCTGCGCCCGATCATCGGTCCGAAATGGCCAAGCCGCCGCAACGTCGCGCGCAGCGTCTGCACTTCCTCGGTCAGTTCGTACGGGCGCGGAATGCGCGCAAGCAGGCTGCGCAGGCGCGGAATGTTGACGGGCTTGAGCAAATAGTCCCAGATCCCGTGGCGCAGGCCCTCGATCGCGCTTTCGACCGTTGCGTTGCCGGTCATCACGATGACGGGCAGGGTGCCGTCGGGCGGCTGCGACGGGAGATTCGGCAGCAGGTCCAGACCGCCGCCATCGGGCAGGTTCAAGTCGACGAGCACGACGTCGGGAATGAAGCGCGTCAATGCAGCCCTGGCTTCGGCGAGCGAAGTTGCGGTATCGACGGAAAAGCCGTCGGCGGCAACGATCGCGGAGAGGCCTGACAGGCTATTGGGATCGTCTTCGACAATCAGGGCGTGTGGCATGGCTGGCGCAATCAATCAAATGGTCGATAACCCGCTCTCGGCGGTCGGTCCGATGCGTCTCGCGGGAGTTGTATAGAGCCAAGCAGCATAAGAACGCTGCTTGCCGTCCTATTTTTGAGATGAATGGGGCGGCGAAAGTTACTTCAGCATATAGCGTGCCATAAGAAAATAACTATATAGAACAATGATTTGTATCCGAATGTTGCGCTCTCGACGCGATCGGATAGGCAATTTGGAGAGGGCGACCCGGTAAAGTTTTCTTAGAACATACACGACTCGCACTAAAAAGAAAAAGCGCCCCCGAGGGAGCGCTTTTCGATCTGACCGCTAACGGCGCGGCCGGACTGCCTGGGATAGACCGTCCAGCTTAGGCGCGGCTGCGATATTCGTGCGTGCGCGTATCGATTTCGATCTTGTCGCCGATGTTGCAGAAAAGCGGCACTTGCAGTTCGAAGCCGGTGTTGATCTTCGCGTTCTTGAGCACCTTGCCCGACGACGTATCGCCCTTGACCGCCGGCTCCGTGTAGATGATTTCGCGCACGAGCGTGGTAGGCAGCTCGACCGAGATCGCCTTCTCGTTGTAGAACACGACTTCGCAAGCCATGCCTTCTTCGAGGTAGTGCAGCGCGTCGCCCATCATTTCGCTTTCGACTTCGTACTGGTTGTAGTCGGCGTCCATGAACACGTACATCGGGTCGGCGAAGTACGAGTAGCTCACTTCCTTGCGGTCGAGCACGACGACGTCGAATTTATCGTCAGCCTTGTACACCGTTTCCATGCCTGCGCCGGTCAGCAGGTTCTTGAACTTCATCTTGACGACGGCGGAGTTGCGGCCCGATTTGTTGTATTCGGCCTTCTGCACGACCATTGCGTCGTTGCCGATCATCACGACGTTGCCGGTGCGGAGTTCCTGAGCGATCTTCATAAAACTGTCCTGTGCGAATTTAAAGTCAATGTTGCTCAACGGCATCGATGCGCAGGGCGCCTAGGTACATTGCAGGCCGTTGGATAACCGCTTATTTTAACTGAGTTTTTGCGAATTTAGCCAGATTTCCGGCGAGGTCGCCGACGGCGGCCAGTTCGTGCGCCCAAGCGGCCGCCCGTGTCTCAAATTCGGTGCGATGCCGCCAATAATCGGACCAATCCGGCTCGCCGCCGCCGTTCCACGCGTGCCAGAAGCGCTCCATCGAAACGCGCGCGGCCTTGGGGAGCGTGGCGGTGCAGTGGGCGAGGGCGGCGTCCAGCTTCTGCAGGTGCACGTTGTCCGCTTGCGGATAGATCTGCCAGACGAACGGACGCCGCGCCCATTGCGCACGCACGAACGAATCCTCGCCGCGCACGAAGTTGAGGTGGCTCGCCCATAGGAGCGCGTCGTAGGCCGGCTGTTCGGTGAACGCGAGCGCATGCGCGCGCAGGCTGCCGCGTTGCGCATGAGCGCCTGCGCTGAACGACGGCAGGCCGAAGAAACGCCCGACTGCGCCCGAGATACGACCTTCCGGCACCAGCAGACAGGTCGGTTCCGCTTGGTCCCGCCACTGTTCGAGCAGGGTGTCGACGGCGGGATTTTCATACGCAAAGAGCGATACGACGGTCGCCTCGGATTCCGGCGGCGGTCCTCCCGTGGTGTTTCGCCACCAGGCGTCGCGCGCCTCCTGTGACGATTCGAACGCCTCTCGTGCCGAATCCAGACCGCGTTCCTTCAACACGCCGCCAGTGCCGGCGCCGAGGCCGGGGAAGAAAAAGGTCTTGGTCAGCGGATAACGCGGATGCGGCGAGGGGCGCAGATGGAAATCCGCGACCCAGTCCTCCCCGCTCAGGTACTCCAGATTGATCCAGATCGGCGCGCGCTCGCGGCGCGCCATCGCGGCGATGTAGGCAGGCGGCAACTCGCAGGCGAACGCTTCGATCACGACGTCCGCGACTTTGAGCGTATCGCCGGCGTGTGCCGGCTCGTGCCAATGCTCGATCGCGATGCCCTCGACGGTCTGCCGGGGCAGATCGACGTCGATCGCGCGGCACAGCCGCTGGAACGCATGCAGATCGTCGACGAATACGCGCACCTGCCAGCCGTGTTCGGCCGCGAGCTGCCGAGCGAGACGCCAGCACACGCCGATATCGCCGAAATTGTCGACGACCGCGCAGAAGATGTCGCACGCGATGCGGTCGTCGGCTTTCGCCGGAGCGCGCGCGGACTCGCGCCGGGAATGGGAGGGAGGTGGGTGAGCGGGCATGGCGGTTGCCTCCGAATGTGCGTGCGGTTCGGGCACATGCGGAATGTTCTAAACTGGCGATTCTAAAGCACACGCGTGGCGACTTCGCGCTTAGCGAGCCTCTCGCGAATTGCCCCCGGCGCCCTGTCGCGCGACGCACTGTTCGAACTCTGCATGACCGATACCGACGTTCTCGAACCCGACTTCG
Source organism: Trinickia violacea (assembly GCF_005280735.1). NCBI lineage: Bacteria > Pseudomonadati > Pseudomonadota > Betaproteobacteria > Burkholderiales > Burkholderiaceae > Trinickia > Trinickia violacea. The sequence continues at coordinate 3,421,642 of NZ_CP040077.1, read as the reverse complement.
AACCGAAGAAAATCCTCGCGCAGCTGCCGCATTTGCCGGGCGTCTATCGCTATTACGACGCGCAAGGCGCCGTGCTGTACGTCGGCAAGGCGCGCGACCTGAAAAAGCGCGTATCGAGCTATTTCACGAAGACGCAGCTGTCGCCGCGCATCGCGATGATGGTCACGCGCATCGCACGCATCGAGACGACCGTGACGCGCTCCGAAGCCGAGGCGCTGCTGCTCGAGAACAATTTGATCAAGGCGCTGACGCCGCGCTACAACATTCTGTTTCGCGACGACAAATCGTACCCGTATCTGAAGCTGACCGCGCATCCGTTCCCGCGCATGGCGTACTACCGGGGCGCGGTCGACAAGAAGAACCAGTACTTCGGTCCGTTCCCGAGCGCATGGGCGGTGCGCGAGAGCATTCAGATCCTGCAGCGCGTGTTCCAGTTGCGCACCTGCGAAGACTCCGTGTTCAGCAACCGCACGCGGCCGTGCCTGCTGCATCAGATCGGCCGCTGCACGGCGCCGTGTGTCGGCGCGGTCAGCGAAGAGGACTACGCGCGCGACGTCTCGAACGCGTCGCGCTTTCTGCTCGGCCGGCAGACCGAAGTCATGAAGGAGCTCGAAGAGAAGATGCACGCGTTTGCCGGCGAGTTGAAGTTCGAGCAGGCGGCAGCGGTGCGCAATCAGATGAGCTCGCTGGCGACGGTGCTGCATCAGCAGGCGATCGAGGTGGGCGGCGACAGCGACGCCGATATTCTCGCGGTCGTCGCGCTCGGTGGGCGCGTCTGCGTGAATCTCGCGATGGTGCGCGGCGGCCGTCATCTCGGTGACAAGGCGTATTTCCCTGCGCATGTCGAAAGCGCGCTGACGGCAGACGAAGGGGGGCTCGGCGTTGCGGAGGAGAGTGTTGCCGCGTCGGCGGATGACGCCGCTGCGATGGCGATCGATTCCGCGCAGGCCAGGCCGCGCGCGGGCGCACCGAAGTCTTCCGGCGACCCGGATGAGGTGCCGGACCCTCTTGCCGTCGCACAAGAAATGTCGTCCGAAGCAGAGACCGATGCCGATGACGCTGAGCCGGCTTCGCGCTCGCGCGAACCCGGCATCGAAAGTGAAGTGCTCGATGCGTTCATCGCACAGCACTATCTCGGCAACCGCGTGCCGCCCGTGTTGATCGTGAGCCACGCGCCGGCGAATCGCGAGTTGGTTGAGCTCTTGACCGAGCAGGCGGGGCACAAGGTCACGGTGTTGCGCCAGCCGCAGGGGCAAAAGCGCGTGTGGCTCGGCATGGCCGAACAGAACGCGCGCCTCGCGCTCGCGCGTCTGCTCTCCGAGCAAGGCTCGCAACAGGCGCGCACGCGTGCGCTCGCCGATACGCTGGGGCTCGAAGGCGAGGATCTCGCGCATTTGCGCGTCGAGTGCTTCGACATCAGCCACACGATGGGCGAGGCCACGCAGGCGTCGTGCGTGGTTTATCACCATCACAAGATGCAGTCGGGCGAATACCGTCGCTACAACATCACCGGCATCACGCCAGGCGACGATTACGCGGCGATGCGCCAAGTCCTCACGCGCCGCTACGAGAAGATGGTTGCGCAGGCCGCGCAGAATGCGGCCGATGAAGCGGTGGCGCTGCAACCGGATGCGGCAGCCGATCCGAACGCAGCGGCTGAAGCGGCCGAGCCCGTTGCGGCCGGCGGTCTCTTGCCGAACATCGTGTTGATCGACGGCGGCAAAGGGCAAGTCGAAATCGCGCGCCAGGTTTTCACCGAGCTGGGTCTCGACTGCGGCATGCTGGTCGGCGTCGCGAAGGGCGAGGGCCGCAAGGTCGGCCTCGAGACGCTGATCTTCGCCGATGGCCGCACGCCGCTCGAGCTGGGCAAGGAAAGCGCCGCGCTGATGCTCGTTGCGCAGATCCGCGATGAGGCGCACCGATTCGCGATCACCGGGATGCGAGCGAAGCGTGCGAAGACGCGCCAGACGTCGCGTCTCGAAGAGCTCGAAGGCGTCGGCGCGAAACGGCGTCAACGGCTGCTGGCGCGCTTCGGCGGGTTGCGTGGCGTCGTGGCGGCGAGTGTGGACGATCTGGCGAGCGTCGAGGGCATCTCGCGGTCGCTTGCCGAGCAGATCTATCGGCAGCTTCATTGAACCCGTGTATAACCCGTCTGCCGTGCCGCATCGGCGCTGCAAGCCGCTTGGCTTGTGACACCTTCGGCGACACGGCACAATGACATCTCCTTGGCCCTCATTTTTGCGCAGCGCTTGCCCATGCCGTTCAACATTCCGATTTTCCTGACGTGGCTGCGAATCGTGCTGATCCCGCTCATCGTCGGCGTGTTTTATCTGCCGGACATCATGATGAGCCCCATGCACCGCAATATCGCAGCGACAACGATCTTCGTGGTCGCCGCGCTGACTGACTGGTTCGACGGTCATCTCGCGCGCAGGTGGAATCAGACGTCGGCGTTCGGCGCGTTCCTCGACCCTGTCGCCGACAAGCTGATGGTGACGGCAGCGCTTCTCATCCTCGTGCAATTGGCGCGGATCGAATCGGCGATCGCGCTGGTGATCGTCGGCCGCGAGATCGCGATTTCGGCGCTGCGCGAATGGATGGCGCAGATCGGCGCGTCGAAGAGCGTCGCCGTGAATCAGTTGGGCAAGTTCAAGACGGCGTGCCAGATGGTGGCGATTCCCATGCTGCTCTACTACGGGCCGCTGCCGCTCGGCGCGTTCGTGATGGACACGCGCGTGTGGGGCCTGTGGCTCATCTATCTCGCGACAGTGCTGACGATCTGGTCGATGCTGTATTACATGAAGCTCGCGTGGCCGCAGATCCGCGAGCGCGGCGGCATCTTGTAATGCGCTTGCCGCAAATAGTTAGCCAGAAGGGGTTGACACGTTTCAGTGGCTTATACATAATCTCGTTTCTCCGATGCACGCAGGTGCTGATCGGGAAGCAGCAAAACGCGGGAGTAGCTCAGTTGGTAGAGCGCAACCTTGCCAAGGTTGAGGTCGCGAGTTCGAGACTCGTCTCCCGCTCCAGATTCGAAGCGGCGTTTTGTTGAAGTGTTGTCGGCATGAACAAGGCAATGCGCTGCACATGCAGGACCATGCGGGAGTAGCTCAGTTGGTAGAGCGCAACCTTGCCAAGGTTGAGGTCGCGAGTTCGAGACTCGTCTCCCGCTCCAGACATACGGGGAAGCAACGCTTCCCTTTTTGTTTGGTGGCCAGTCGGCCAAACGTATCAATCTGCGAATCGTTGCAACGCGTGATGAATGGCGACGGTTAAGCAGTCCGCTTATGGCGCGATAGCAAAGCGGTTATGCAGCGGCCTGCAAAGCCGTGTAGGCCGGTTCGACTCCGGCTCGCGCCTCCAGATGAAAAAGCCCCGAATTGTCGGGGCTTTTTGTTTTTCGCACGCTATTGCGTGCTGCGCTTGAACGACTCCAATTCGTTGGTATAGCGTTCGCTTCGCACTCCGTTGCTTCCGTAGTACTCCTCGACCGACTTTACCCAGCGGCCGATTTCAGGGGCGTACTAGAAGTTCGGTAACGGGGTGCTGAGGCATCGTCCCGCTGGATGGCTCCGCATGGCCTTTGCTGCCGCATCGCGGCATAATCGTCGCACTGAGCCATTCCGTACGCGCCTTCTGCGTAATCCCACGCCATGATGACCGAATCGAAACCCACTCCGTCCGTCGAGATCGAATGGCACTGGAAGCCGTTCTCCGAACTGAACTCCAACGAAGTCTACGACATGCTCGCGGCGCGCAGCGCGGTTTTCGTCGTCGAGCAGAACTGTGTCTACGGCGATATCGACGGGCAGGACGCGAATGCGTGGCACCTGTTCGCCTACGACGGCAGCGGTAGCGACAAGCCGCTTGCGGGCTATCTGCGCGTGTTGCTGCCCGACGAAAAAGAAACCGACGTGCGCATCGGCCGGGTGCTGACCACGGCCGCGTATCGCGGCATCGGCCTGGGCAGCTCGATGCTCGAGCAGGCGCTCAAGCACATCGTCAAGCAATGGCCCGACGCTGCGATCAGTCTGCATGCGCAAGCGCATCTGCAGGCGTTCTATGGTGCGTTCGGTTTCGAGCCGAGCTCCGATGTCCACGATGAGGACGGCATCCCGCACGTCTGGATGCGCTCGGTATAAGACGCAAAGGGCGGCCTGCAAGCCGCCCTTCTTTCGACGCTTTCTTTTTTCAGCCGCTCAGCCAGCGTGCAGCGGACGCTGCGGCGCCACTCCCGCGTCTTTGTTGCGCCCATCGTCGCGCATACGCTCCTGCCGCAAGCGCTCGCGTCCCGAGAGCCGCATCCAGTGACGCAGCGCGATCAGCGCGCCGAACACGCTCATCATCGAGCCGGGAATCCATAGCAGCAAGCCGCCGATCTGCTGATCGCGAATCGGACTGATCCAGGTGAACGCGCGGCCGCAGATCGAGTAGATCGGATACAGCTCGCGCGGCGTGAAGAAGATCAGCGCGCCGAGCACGATTTGCGGCGGAATCGCCGCGACGACCATCATGATGCGTCGCCCCGGCGCGAGCCGCGCAGGCGGCGCGGGCCGCGGGTCGAGCACGAGCCACCAGAACATCAGCCCGTCGATCACCATGCTCCAGTTCATCACGCGATAGAGCCGCCAGTCGAGCATCGCCTTGAAGTGAATCGGCGACAGCAGCCAGAAGTAGATCAGCCCGACGAACAACACCACGGCGACGACCGGCTGGAACAGCACATCGAGCACGATGCGCACCGGCTTGGTCTGCAGCGCCGGACGCATGAAGCGTTGTCGCCAGCTGAACGGAATCCCCGCGCGCAACGCTGCGCCCGGATATGACCACGCGATGAAGAACGGCCCGAGGTGATGCAGGACGAGATGCTGCGCGCGGTGCATGAAGAACTCATGCTCGAAGTAGTAGTCGAGCCGCGTATGCAGCGCGAGGTAGAGCGCCACCAGCCCGAACCAAAACGACAGTTGCCGCCGCAACGTCGTCCGCGCCTTGGGCGCGCCGCGCGCAAAGAGTACCGCCGCGACCAGCACGCAGACGACGACCGTCGGCGACGGTTCCCACGGTTCGAGCCAATACAGCAGATTCATCGCGGGCGTCTTACTTGGTTTGCGAAGGCGGCTTGACGGCAAACGGCGCGTCGATGCGTTCACCGTCGGAGAACTCGAGCTTCAGATGCACGGTGTCGCCCGGGGCGATCTTGCGCTTCGCGTCCATCAGCATGAAGTGGTAGCCGCCCGGCGAGATCGTCAGCTGACCGTGCGCGGGTACGGTCGCCTTGTCGACGTGCACCATCTGCTGCGTCGAACCGTTCGACACGGTCTCGTGCAGCATCGCGTCGCCGTAGTCGGGGCTCGTCACACCGACGAGATCGATCGGCTTGTCGCTCGAATTCGTGAGCGTCACGTAGCCGGCCGCGGGCAGGTTGTTCGGCAGCCAGCGGACCCACGCGTTCTGGACACCGATCGCTTGCGCATCGGCGGCCTGTGCGCCGGTGCTGAACGCAACGACGATGGTGGAAGCGAGAGCGGCGGCTACGGCCTTAAATTTCATGGACATGCTGAATTCCGGGTTCTAGTTGGTGGTATTAAGAGGCGGTCTCGATCAACCTGCGCAGATCGGTGGCGATCGTGTCCGGCGAGTCGCTGTCGGTGGCGAGCAGGCGCGCGTGGCCTTCGGCGTCGAAAATGTAGACGGCCGAGCTGTGCGTCACTTCGTAGTTGCCGCTCGGGTCGAGCTTCTCCATCTGATACGCGACGCGGTAGCGCTTCGCGAGCGATTCGATCTGGCCGTCGCTGCCAGTGAGGCCGCGCGCGTGCTCGGCATCGAACGCGCCGACGTAGTCGTGCAGCGCCTTCGGCGTATCGCGAGCGGGATCGACCGTGATGAACAGGATGCGCACCTGTTTCGCGTCGGGCCCGAGCTTTGCGAGCACTTGCATGAGCCGCGCCATCGTTTCCGGGCACACGTCCGGGCAATGCGTGTAGCCGAAATAGACGAGGGTGGTGTCGCCCTTGAAGGCCGACGCGTCGACGGGCTTGCCGTTATCGCCCGTCAGCGAGAACGCGAGGTCGGGCAGGTGGCCCGAGACGTTGGTCAGTTGCCATGGCGGCTCGTTGTGGGAGCATGCGGCGAGCAGCACGGAGCAGGAGGCGATGGCGGCAAGCGCCGCCAAGCGAAGGCGCCGGCGCAGCGTGGTGTTTCGTTGCGGGGGCTGGTCCGGCGCGCCGCGCGGCGCACGGACGGCTTGGAACAGAGGCAGCATCCGGAACTCAATGAAATGACAGGGTGCGCACGGCTGGTCGCGGAAACGCCCGTTTCGTGTGCAGCGGCTGCGAATGTAGCGCAATTTGCGATTAGCCGCTGTCGTGCGGCCAAGATGCGTCCATATCAGAGTCAATATGTCGCAGCCATTGAAAGCAGGGTGTAACGTAACCGTTTCCGGTTTGAACGCACGCCCCTGTTTTTGCGGCTCGTTTGCCGTCGGGAATGGCTTTATCGAAAAAATGGCGCTCGCGCGGTAAGATGCGCAAACTTTTCCGGCGCGAACGGTCGTACCAGGCCGTGCAGCGCTGCAAGGCAATCACACTGATGCAATCACTACCGGCCTTCTTGTCTCTCTCCGAGACCGCGTTTTTCTTCGATTTCGACGGCACGCTCGTCGAACTGGCGCCGACGCCCGACGGCATTCATGTGCCGCCCGCGGTCATCGATCTGATCGGCGAGCTGCGGCGTCTGACGAATGGCGCGGTCGCAATCGTGTCGGGCCGCGGCATCGACAACATCGACTCCTTTCTCGGCATGCCGGATCTGCCGATCGCGGGCTTGCACGGCGCCGAGCGGCGCGACGCGAACGGCGATACACAGCGCGTCGGCTTCAACGACGAACGTTTGCTGCGCATGGAGCGCGTGCTCGAGGAGGTCGTGCAGGCGAACCCCGGCATGCTGCTCGAAATCAAGGGCGCGGCGCTCGCGCTGCACTATCGGAGCGCGCCGGAGCGCGAGCCGGCCGCGCGCGAAGCGACCCAGCGGCTCGTCGCCGACTACGCCGGCGCGTACGTGCTGCAGCCGGGCAAGATGGTCTACGAGATCAAGCCGAAGGATGTCGACAAGGGCCGCGCGCTGCGCGCGTTCCTCGACGAGCCGCCGTTTGCCGGCCGCACGCCGCTCTTCGCCGGCGACGATCTGACCGACGAGAAGGGCTTCGCGGTCGCCAACGAGCGGGGCGGGCTGTCGATCAAAGTCGGCGCGGGCGATACGTCGGCGCGCTCGCGCGTCGAATCGGTCGATGCGCTATACGAGTGGCTGTCCGCGATCGTCGCTGCCGCTCAACGCGCGTCATGAGCCGCCTCATCATCGTTTCGAATCGCGTCGCGCCGATTTCCGAGGGCGGTCCGGCGGCGGGCGGCCTCGCGGTCGGCGTCTACGATGCGCTGAAGGAAACCGGCGGGATGTGGTTTGGCTGGAGCGGCGACGTGCTCGCGTCCGGGCAGCCGCAGATCCAGCTCGAAGAGCGCGGGCCGGTGACGTTTGCCACCATCGGGCTCGTGCGCCGCGACTACGACCAGTACTACCGCGGGTTTTCGAACGCGACGCTGTGGCCCGCGTTTCATTACCGAGCGGACCTGATCCAATACGACCGCCACGATTTCGAGGGCTACCGGCGCGTCAACGCGTGGCTCGCACAGCAGCTCGTGCCGCTCTTGCGCGACGACGACGTGATCTGGGTCCACGACTACCATCTGATCCCGTTCGCGCAGGCGCTGCGCGCGGCCGGCGTGAAGAACCGCATCGGCTTCTTCCTGCACATTCCGTTTCCGGCGTCGCAAGTGCTGCTCGCGGTGCCGCCGCATCGGCAGCTCGTCGAGGCGCTGTGTTCGTTCGACTTGCTCGGCTTTCAGACCGAACCCGACTTGCGCGCGTTTTGCGACTACGTCGTGCACGAAGCGGCCGGCGAATGCGAGCACCCGGCGAAGAACGGATCCTCGACGATCCGCGCCTTCGGACGTACGCTGCGCGCGGCGGCTTATCCGATCGGGGTCTATCCGGACGAGATCGCGCAGCTCGCGAAGGCCGGCGCGCGAGGCAAACCGGTGCGCACGATGAAGGCGACGCTGCATGGCCGCAAGCTCATCATGAGCGTCGATCGTCTCGACTATTCGAAAGGACTCGTCGAGCGTTTCCGCGCATTCGAGCGCTTGCTGGATCAGGTGCCCGCGATGCGCAACAACGTGTCGTTCGTGCAGATTGCGCCGCCGACGCGCGCGGACATGCATGCCTATCAGGACATCCGCCTTCAGCTCGAAGGCGAGTCCGGCCGCATCAACGGGCGCTTCGCCGAACTCGACTGGACGCCGATCCGCTATATCCATCGGCAGTACGAGCGTCAGGTGCTCGCGGCGCTCTTTCGCGAGTCGCACGTCGGCTACGTGACGCCGTTGCGCGATGGGATGAATCTGGTCGCGAAGGAATATGTGTCCGCGCAAGATCCGGACGATCCTGGCGTGCTCGTGCTGTCGCGTTTCGCGGGTGCGGCTCAGGAGCTGGAGGGCGCGTTGATCGTGAATCCGATCGATATCGACGGGATGGCGGAGGCGCTGGCCACGGCGCTCGCGATGCCGGTTGCGGAACGTCGCGCGCGCTATCGCGACATGATTGGGCGGCTGCGCGAGAACAACGTGTCGGTGTGGCGCGACAACTTCCTTCGCGATCTCAAGCGCAGCGGGGAAGCGCGTCCTGCGGCGCGGGCCAAAACCGTGCGCAAGAAGGCGACTGTCGAATGACGTATTGAGCGCGACGGGCCGAGCGTCGAACGCCCCTCATCGCTCACCGCTCGGGCACAGCCCTCAAAAGAAAAAGCCGCTTCGCGAAAACGAAGCGGCTTTTGTTCGTGCGGCTTTTCTCACGTGCAAGCCGAAGGAACGCAGGCGTCAGGCGATGTGCTGCTCGTCGAACTTCTTGCCGCCGAGATGCAGCTGCGTGCCTTTGCCGTATTGCTTCGCGAGCAAATCGCGATACATACCGGGCCGGGCGCGCAATTCCTCGGGCGAGCCGTCGTCGACGACTTTGCCCGCGCTCATCACGATGATGCGGTCGAAGTTCTGCAGCGTCGACAGGCGGTGCGCGATCGCGATCACGGTGCGGCCCACCATCAGCCGGTCGAGCGCCTTCTGAATCGCTTCTTCGGACGCGCTGTCGAGTGCCGACGTCGCCTCGTCGAGCAGCAGGATCGGCGCATTCTTGAGGATCGCGCGCGCAATCGCGATGCGCTGGCGCTGGCCGCCCGAGAGCTTCACGCCGCGGTCGCCGACGATCGTGTCGAAGCCTTCCGGCATCGCTTCGATGAAGTCGGTGCAGCGCGCCTCGCGCGCGGCGGTGAGCACTTCCTCGCGGGTCGCTTCGGGCCGGCCGTAGGCGATGTTCTCGTAGACGGTCCGGTGGAAGAGCGAAATGTCCTGCGGCACGAGCGCGATCGATTGGCGCAGGCTGTCCTGCGTGATGGCTGCGATGTCCTGGCCGTCGACCTTGATCGAGCCGCCTTGCGTCTCGTAAAAGCGCTGCAGTAGCGCAAGCACGGTCGACTTGCCGGCGCCCGACTTGCCGACGAGGCCGACGCGTTGGCCCGGCTCGATGTGCAAATCGAAATGATCGAGAATCGCGCGGCGGCGCGGATAGGCGAACGTGACGCCGTCGAAGTCGACGCGGCCGCCTTGCGCACTCAGCTCGCCGGCGTCGTTGCGATCCGGCATGCTGTGCGGCTCGAGCAGCGTCTGGACGGCTTCCGCCAGACGCGCGATGTGCTGCGTCACGTCGACGAGCGCGACAGCGAGGTCGCGCGTGCCGTGCAGGATCGTAAAGCCGAGCGAGCTGACGAGGACGATGTCGCCGGAGGTCGCCTTGCCTTGGTCCCACAGCCACAACGCCCAGCCGAGCAAGCCGGCCGACAGCATCGCCGTGATCACGGCGTGCAAGAGGCGCAGCTTCTCGAGATACAGCAGGCTGCGCTGGCGCGCGTCCATCTCGGCCTTGACCGTCGCGCCGAAGCGCTTCTGCTCGCGAAACGTCATGCCGAACGCGCGCACGAGGCTCATGTTGCTGATCACGTCGACGAGCTCGCCGTCGACGGACGCCGCCTTGGTCGCGAACTGATGGTGCCGCGACGACCCGCGCTTCGCGAGCTTGAACAGCACGATCGAGAGCACGGCCGAGCAGGAGAGAAGGCCCGCCGCCATGATCGGATTCACCGTGACGATCATCACGATCGCGCCCATCACTGCGATGCACGGCGGCAACACGTTCCACGCCATCGTGTTCTCGGAGGTATAGACGGCGTTCGACGTCGCCGTGATCCGGCTCGCGAGCATGCCGGGCTGCTTCTCGGCGTAGTACGTGGGGGAATGTCCGCTGAGATAGGAGAACAGGTCGCGCCGCAGGTCGCCCGTCACGTTGACGAACGCATGCGCGGCGACCCAGCCGCCGATCCGCCACAGCAGGTTGTCGGCGGCGATCAGGCCGACCAGGATCGCGAACGCGCTCCACAGCGGGCCGGGGTGGTGACGCCCGGCGCCGAGCACGTCGATCAGATGCTTGATCGCGTACTGCGACCCGAGCGCGCAGCCGACCGCCGCGAACACGCTGGCCAGCACGATCGCATGGGCGACAGGGTGGCGCCGGATGTAGATCAGCAGAAACGCAAGCGGCCGATGCGCATAGCTCGAAAGCTTCGCATTGCGGGCGTTACGCTGGGCGACGGTGAGATGTTCCAATTCTTCGTGCGATCGACGCAAAACGGGTTGAGTCATGAAAAGAATAGTCTGCGGGTGGCGCGTCGCGAGCCAATATCAAGATAACAGCCGCTACAGGGCGACATTGTAAACACGCACAGCCCGTGCCGGAGCGCGGTGTTGTAAGCGCACTTTTCAGCGCGCCGGTCTGCGGGTGCGACCGCCGAGACGGCGCGTTTCGTGCTACGTAGCGCTCTGGCGAGCCCGAGTCAAGCGCCTAGGTTTTCCGAATTCTTTCTGAGATAGAATTACGAATTCCATTCAGGACCGACTGGCCGGTCTATCGGATGAAGCCGCGTTCGCGAGCGGGGAGACGGTACTCGGGAACCGGTGTCAGCAGTGGCTTAATCTAGAACTTTCTTAAAAAACAAAGGTTTGCAAAGTGTTTCGCCTTTGTAACAACGTAAAGACTTTGAAATGATGTGCGGCGCAACCCTTGCGCTGCCCCGATAATGGCGTCCGGGTTAGCCCTAGGAAATTTGTGCTGATCCGGTCAACGATTGTGAAAAAAGTACGTTAACGGCTCATGCCCGCCGTAGGTGCTTCACACATCGTTCGGGCATTTACTTGCCCAAGCGACCCACCGCAGGCTCATGGAACCGAATGCAGGATTGGCCGGCATCACTAACGAGATGCCGGCCGCCCACACCGGAGCAGGCGATTCGCTTTTAACAAACAGCAGTCATTTTTGCCTGAATTTTTACTAGGAGTTCATCTATGCGGATCGCTCAAATCGCTCCTCTGCACGAAGCGGTTCCCCCGAAACTGTACGGCGGCACCGAACGGGTGGTGTCGTACCTGACCGAAGCACTGGTCGAAATGGGACACGACGTGACGCTCTTCGCGAGCGGCGATTCGCAAACGTCGGCGAAGCTCGAAGCGGTTTGGCCGCAGGCGCTGCGCCTCGACCCGACGATCCGCGACACGATGGCTCCCCACATGCTGCTGCTCGAAGAAGTGCGCCGCCGCGCGGACGATTTCGACGTGCTGCATTTCCACATCGACTACTACCCGTTCTCGCTGTTCTCGCGCCAGCCGGTGCCGCAACTGACGACGCTGCACGGCCGTCTCGACCTGCCCGAGCTGCAGCCGATCTTCAACACGTTCAACGACGTGCCGGTGGTGTCGATCTCCGACAACCAGCGCGTCCCGCTGCCGCAAGCGAGCTGGCTGTCGACCGTCTACCACGGTCTGCCGGAGAACTTGCTCAAGCCGATTCCGGACGTGAAGCCGAGCTATCTCGCGTTCCTCGGCCGCATCTCGCCGGAAAAGCGCCTCGACACGGCGATCCGTATCGCCGAGAAGGCAGGCATGCCGCTCAAGGTCGCCGCGAAGCTCGACAAGGCCGACCGTGCCTACTACGAAGAAGTGATCAAGCCGCTGATGTCGCTGCCGCACGTCGAGTACATCGGTGAAATCAGCGAAGCCGAGAAGACCGAATTCCTCGGCAACGCACACGCGCTCCTGTTCCCGATCGACTGGCCGGAGCCGTTCGGTCTGGTGATGATCGAAGCGATGGCTTGCGGCACGCCGGTGATCGCGTTCAAGCGCGGCTCGGTGCCGGAAGTGATCGAAAACGGTGTGTCGGGTTTCGTCGTCGAAGACGAAATCAGCGCCGTGGCCGCCGTCAAGCGTCTGTCCTCGCTGCCGCGCGCAACCGTGCGCAAGGCGTTCGAAGACCGCTTCTCGTCGAAGGTGATGGCGCAGAACTACCTCAACTCGTACGAGGATCTGCTCCGCCAGAAGCGCCGCACCGTGCTGCGCGAAGTCGCGGCCGGCTAAGGTTCGCCAAAGCCAAAGGCGCGGGCGTCTTTCAGACGACCGTCGCCGGCAACGCCCGCATGCGAAGTCCCGCATGCGGGGCGTTGTTGTTTTTGCGCCTCGCTTCGAAGGCCCGTGGCTGCGTCCTTGCACCGATTTTGCGTTCGAAGCGGGCAATGCGCGTGAGCGGTTCTTGCAATGTCCCTATAATGGCCGCCGTGCCGTTTTTCGGATGGCGCGAAGCCGGACGGCGCCCAGCCCGACGGCGCTCAGTCGATGTCAGGAGGACGTTTTGGCGAGAACGAATCAAACGCGAGCGAATCCGGCGCCCGGCGCCGGAACGATATTCGCGCTGCGCGCCATCGGTCTCGTGATTCTCGCGCGCTGGCTCTATTCGATGTCGCAAATGGGGTATGGCGCGTCGCTGTCGGCGATGACGTCGTCGCCGTGGGCCTGCATCAACGTCGTCTTCCTGTTCCTCCTCATTGTCCTGCCAGGCGCTCAGGCGCGGGCCGAGCGCCCGTTCCATCCGCTGCCGCAATGGCTGCGTCAAGCGCTCCGGTTCTTCGCGCTGCTCGGGCTCGCGTTCGCGGTTTGGTCGATCGGGGCGTTTGTCTGGACCGCCGGCTGGCGCCGCACCATCAATACGATCGCGGAGACCAACGGCTGGCTCGTCGTCGCGCCGGCGCTCTACGCCGCGGTCATGTGGATTTGCCGCCCGCGCGCGCTGTGGCGCACGAACATCGCGGCCAAGCGCTTCGCGATCGGCCGCTACGCAATTTCGCTCGATGCGAACACGCGTACCGTCGTCGTGTGGGTCGAGAGCCGCAAGGTCGGGCAGTACGATGCGCGCGAGTTGTCGGTCAAATGGCCGGCGCCGGACGTGCAGCCCGTCGTGACGCCGCTAGGCGACGTGCGCGCCGTCGAAACGGCGTTGCCGGGCGCCGCGCCCGCGATGGCCTCCACGCACTCGCGTGTGGGCGGCCGGCATCTGCGCCAACGTATCGAGTTGCTGTGGGATTCGCCCGCCGCAGCCGGCCACAACCGGCAGACCGTGTTCCGCGTGCCGCTCGCCACCGAGGGCGACCGCGCCGCGGCCCGGGCGCTGGATGCAACCTTGCGACAGGCGTCGCCCGATATCGGTCCGGTCATTCCTCACACCTGACCGGCGCTGGGCTCCCGGCGGGCTGTATCACGAAGTGATATATTGATTTCCCGCCCAATCGCCTGTTTTGCGCGGCGGCGCAGCGCTCCCGCGCGGTTTCCGCCCGCATGCCAACATCATGAAATCGTCCCAGATCGGCATCAGCCGAGCCTATGACCGTCCGCTCAGCGAGCGCGGCGCGCGTTTTCTCGTCGATCGAGTGTGGCCGCGCGGCGTGACGAAAGAGGAATTGCATCTCGACGCCTGGCTGCGCGACGCCGCCCCAAGCGACGAGCTGCGCCGCTGGTTCGGTCACGATCCCAAACGCTGGAGCGAATTCGTGAGCCGCTATCGCACGGAACTCGACGCGCATCCGGACTGCCTGGAGCCGATCCTCGAAGCCGCGGCCAAGGGGCCGGTCACGCTGCTGTTCGGCGCGCGCGATCCCGAGCACAACCAGGCGGTCGTGCTCCGCGATTATCTGCTGGCGAAGCTCGCGCACCACTGACATCTACCGACATCCGATGCAAAGACAGAAGCCCGGTTTGCCGGCGCTCCTCGCCGAGATTCGCGCGTGTCGTGCCTGCGAGAGCGAATTGCCGCTCGGCCCGCGCCCGGTGCTGCAGGCGGGGAGGGCGGCGCGCGTGCTGATCGTCGGCCAGGCGCCGGGTGCGCGCGTGCACGAGAGCGGCGTGCCGTGGAGCGACAAGAGCGGCGAGCGGTTGCGGTCGTGGATGGGCATCGGCGAAGACCTCTTCTACGACGCTTCGCGCATCGCGCTCGTGCCGATGGGCTTTTGCTATCCGGGCAAGGGACCGTCGGGCGATCTGCCGCCGCGCCGCGAGTGCGCGGAATTGTGGCTCGACCGTGTGCTTGCCGAGTTGCCGGAGGTCGAGCTGACGCTGCTGGTCGGCAGTTACGCCCAGCAGCGGTTCCTCGCCGGCGAGCGCAAGCCGACGCTCACGCAAACCGTGCAAGCGTGGCGCGATTACGGCGAGCATCGGCTGCCGTTGCCGCATCCGTCGCCGCGCAACGTCGGCTGGTTCAAACATCATCCTTGGTTCGAACGCGATGTCGTGCCGGTGCTGCGTGCGCGCGTCGCTGCCGTGCTGGACGGCAAAGGCAACTAACCGCCGATTGACGCGAACCCTGCAAAAATGCGGGGCATCGGCGCGAACGAGGGGCGTTCGATTGCGACCGTTTTAACGAGCGCGCGTGCCGAGTTTTTCCCGCCGTTCCATTAGTCGCGCGCACCAATCAATCCGCCCGGAAACCCGCGCCACGCGCCGATCCGCCGCACAAACCCCGTCCGAAATCGAGCGTTAGCAACGCGCGTTTGACGGGGCTATCATTGCACCCCTGGCGTCTTTTCTTGCTTCCGATTCGTTGCACAAGCGAGGCAGTAACGAGGACGCATTCCGACTCTCCCAGGCATCAGAAAAGGATCGCTCTCATGACATCCGGCGTCATCCGCATTCGCGGAGCCCGTCAGCACAACCTGAAAAACGTGGACCTCGATCTGCACACCGGCGAAATGACGGTGGTCACGGGTCCGTCGGGCTCGGGCAAGTCGAGCCTGGTGTTCGATACGCTTTACGCGGAAGGGCAGCGGCGCTATGTCGAGACCTTCAGTGCGTACGCCCGTCAATTTCTCGACCGGATGGACCGGCCGCAAGTCGATCGCGTGGACGGCGTGCCGCCCGCAATCGCAATCGATCAGACCAACCCCGTGCGCAGCTCGCGCTCGACGGTCGGCACGATGACCGAGCTGAACGACCATCTGAAGCTGCTGTACGCGCGCGCCGCCGAGCTGTTCGACAAGGAGACCGCGCAAGCCGTGCGGCACGACACGCCGGAGACGATCTACGCCGAGCTGCTCGAGCGTAGCGCCGCGGCCGGCGATCCGCGCCTGGTCGTCACATTCCCGGTCGAGCTGCCCGAATCGGCGACCGAAGCCGAGGTCGAGCAATGGCTTTCTGCGAGCGGCTACACGCGGGTGCAGGCACAGCGCGAGGTCGCGTCGCCGACCGGCACGCGCAAGCTGCTCGACGTCGTCGCCGACCGTTTCCGTCTGCAGAAGACCGACAAGGTGCGCGCGGTCGAGGCGATTGAAGCGTCGCTCAAGCGTGGGGCGGGGCGCGTGAACGTCTATGTGCTGCCGGAGTCGAGCGACGATGATCAGCAAGCCGGCGCGAAGCCCGATACACCGCAAGTGTGGCGCTTCTCGACCGGCCTCCATTGTCCCGACAGCGATTTGCGCTACGCCGATCCGCAGCCGGGCCTGTTCTCGTTCAACTCGGCCTACGGCGCTTGCGAGGTGTGCCGCGGTTTCGGCCGCGTGATCGGCGTCGACCTTGGGCTCGTGATTCCCGACGAGCGCAAGACTTTGCGCGGCGGCGCGGTCAAGACGCTGCAGACGCCCGCGTGGAAAGAATGTCAGGACGACTTGATGCGCTACGCAGGGCGCGCCGGCATCCCCGTCAACGCGCCCTGGGCGGAACTGACCGCCGACCAGCGCGACTGGGTCATCAACGGCTCGCCCGATTGGGACGGCCACTGGCAGCGTCAGTGGTATGGCGTGAAGCGCTTTTTCAGCTACCTCGAATCGAAGGCGTACAAGATGCACATTCGCGTGCTCTTGTCGAAGTACCGCAGCTACACGCCATGCGAGACCTGCGGCGGCGCGCGCCTGAAGACCGAGTCGCTGTTGTGGCGTCTCGGCACGAAGGCGAACGCCGACGCCGTGCTCGCCTCCGAGGCGCGCTTCATGCCGCGCGGCGTCGCTTGGTCGCGCGCTCAACTGGAAGCGTTGCCAGGGCTCACGGTGCACGATCTGATGCTCCTGCCGATCGAGCGCATCCGCCGCTTCTTCGACGAGATCGCGCTGCCGAGCGCGCTGCTCGACGACGCGTTGAAGCTCCTGATCGCGGAAGTGCGCACGCGCCTCAAATATCTGTGCGACGTGGGCCTCGGCTACCTGACGCTCGATCGCCAGAGCCGCACGCTGTCGGGCGGCGAAGTCCAGCGGATCAACCTGACGACGGCGCTCGGCACCTCGCTGACGAAGACGCTCTTCGTGCTCGACGAGCCTAGCATCGGCCTGCATCCGCGCGATCTCAACCGTATCGTCGAGGCGATGCAGCGGCTGCGCGACGCGGGCAACACGCTCGTGGTGGTCGAGCACGATCCGTCGGTGATGCTCGCGGCCGATCGCTTGATCGACATGGGACCGGGCCCGGGCGAACGCGGCGGCACGATCATCTTCGACGGCACGCCTGGCGACATCCGCAAGTCCGGCACGCTGACCGGCGACTACCTGAGCGGCCGGAAGCACGTTGCCGACGCATCGCACTGGGAGCGCCGGCAGATCGACGCGGACACGCCGCGCATCGTTCTCGAAGGCGCGACGCAGCACAACCTCAAGGACGTGACAGTCGAGATTCCGTTGAAGCGCCTCGTCTGCGTGACGGGTGTGTCCGGCTCCGGCAAATCGACGCTGCTGCAAGACGTGATGTATCCGGCGCTCGCACGGCAACTGGGCAAGGCCACCGAAGCGCCCGGCGCGTATCGCCAGCTCACGGGCGCGCATCGCATCAGCGACGTCGTGTTCGTCGATCAATCGCCGATCGGCAAGACCGCGCGCTCGAATCCGGCGAGCTACGTCGGCGCGTTCGACGAGATCCGCAAGCTGTTCGCGAAGGCGCCGCTTGCGGCGCAGCGCGGCTATGGCGCGGGCACGTTCAGCTTCAACTCGGGCGACGGACGCTGCCCGACTTGCGGCGGCTCAGGCTTCGAGCACATCGAGATGCAGTTCCTCTCGGATGTCTACCTGCGCTGCCCCGATTGCGACGGCCGCCGCTATCGCGCCGAAGTGCTCGACGTGAAGATCGAGCGCGGGATGCTGCCGCGGGCGCTGTCGATCGCCGACGTGCTCGAGCTGACCGTCAGCGAGGCGGCGGCGTTCTTCGCGAAGGACGCGGACGTATTGCGCGTGTTGCAGCCGATCGTCGACGTGGGCCTCGAATACGTGAAGCTCGGCCAACCGGTGCCGACGCTCTCGGGCGGCGAAGCGCAGCGCCTGAAGCTCGCGGGCTTTCTCGCCGAGACCGCCCAGGGGCGCGGCAAGCAAGGCGCCACCGCAGGACGGCTTTTCATGTTCGACGAGCCGACCACGGGCCTTCATTTCGACGACATCGCGAAGCTGATGCGTTCGTTCGGCAAGCTGCTCGCTGGCGGCCACTCGCTGATCGTGATCGAGCACAACCTCGACGTGATCCGCGCGGCGGACTGGCTGATCGACCTCGGTCCGGAAGGGGGCGACGGCGGCGGGCGCGTGCTCGTCGCGGGGACGCCGGAAGACGTGAAGGCATGCGCCGAGTCGCACACGGGCCTGGCGCTGATTCAATACGACGCGGCGATGGGCGCGGGTGCGGAGGCAAAAGCGGCCGCGCAAATCGATACCGGCGTGCCGCTGCAAACCGCGCTTGCTGCTGCGCGCGCACGTCGTGCCGTAGAAGGCGACAACGTCGTACGCATCGTCAACGCGCGCGAGCACAACTTGAAGGCGCTCGACGTCGACATCCCGCACGGCCGCTTCAACGTGATCACCGGCGTGTCCGGCTCAGGCAAATCGACGCTCGCGTTCGACATCCTGTTCCATGAAGGCCAGCGCCGCTACCTCGAATCGCTGAACGCCTACGCGCGCTCGATCGTGCAGCCTGCGGGACGCCCCGAAGTCGACGCCGTATACGGCATCCCGCCGACCGTCGCGATCGAGCAGCGCCTCTCGCGCGGCGGCCGCAAGAGCACGGTCGCGACGACCTCGGAGGTCTGGCACTTCCTGCGCCTGCTCTACGTGAAGCTCGGCATTCAGCACTGCGTGCACGACGGCACGCCCGTCACGTCGCAAAGCGTCGAATCGATCGCCGCGCAGTTGCTGCGCGATCACAAGGGCCAGCACGTCGGCTTGCTCGCGCCGCTCGTCGTCAACCGCAAGGGCGTCTATACGGATCTCGCGAAGTGGGCGAAGGCGCGCGGCAATACGCACTTGCGCGTCGACGGCGAGTTCCTGCCGGTCGACCCATGGCCGAAGCTCGACCGCTTCCGCGAACATACGATCGAGTTGCCGGTCGCCGATCTCGTTGTCTCGGCGGACCGCGAGGGCGAACTGCGGGCAGCGCTCGATCAGACGCTCGAACTCGGCAAGGGCGTCATGCATTTGCTCTCGCCTTTGGACGGTCTGGGCGATGCGCTGACCAACGGTGACGGCACGTCGCGCGTCGGCGCGGTGAAAGTGCTTTCCGTCAAGCGCGCGTGCCCGGTGTGCGGCACGAGCTACCCTGAACTCGATCCGCGCATGTTCTCGTACAACAGCAAGCACGGCTGGTGCACGACCTGTGTCGGCACGGGCCTCGCGCTCACGCGCGAGCAGCGCGCCGTCTTCGACGACACGACGTTCGCCGAAGACGGCCGCGGCCGCGAGCAGAGCCTGCCGTCCGAGGAGCAGGAGCCGGAAGGCGTCGGCGACGAGCCGTGTCCGGACTGCCACGGCACGCGCCTGAACCCGGAGGCGCGCGCAGTAACGTTCGACGCGCAATCGATCACCGATGTGGCGCAGTGGACCGTGTCCGACACGCGCCGCTGGATCGACTCGCTCAAGATGAGCGGCCGCGACGCGCAGATCGCGCGCGATGTCGTCAGCGAAATCCAGAGCCGCCTGCAATTCCTCGAAGAAGTGGGCCTCGGCTATCTGAGCCTCGATCGCGCCGCGCCCAGCCTCTCGGGCGGCGAAGCGCAGCGGATTCGTCTTGCCGCACAGCTCGGCAGCAATCTGCAGGGCGTCTGCTACGTGCTCGATGAACCGACGATCGGCCTCCATCCGCGCGACAACCAGATCCTGCTGAACGCGCTTAAAAAGCTCGGCGACAAGGGCAACACGCTCGTCGTCGTCGAGCACGACGAGGACACGATCCGGCGCGCCGATCACATCATCGACATCGGCCCGGGCGCGGGCAAGCGCGGCGGGCAGCTGGTGGCGCAAGGCGGCGTCGGCGACCTGTCCGCGCGCAAGGATTCGCTGACCGGCCAGTTCCTCGCGGAGCCGATCGTGCATCCGCTGCAGACGCGCCGCGAGGTCGCGCAGGAAACCAAGCGCTCGACCGCGGTGCCCGAGCGCTGGTTGACCGTGCACGGCGGCAAGCTGCACAACCTGCGCAACGTTACCGCTGACATTCCGCTCGCGCGGCTCGTCGCGATCACCGGTGTCAGCGGCTCCGGCAAGTCGACGCTCGCGCGCGACGTGCTGATGACGAACCTGCTCGACGCGGTCGGCCGCTCGGTGCTGTCGTCGCCGGCGACGAAGCGCGCCCGCAAGAGCGCCCAGGCAAGCGGCGAAGGCGGGCCGTCCGCCGAGAAGCGCCGCACGAGCGTGCTCGCGCGCTCGGCGCCGCGCGCGTCGCTCAACGTGACGCATAGCTGGCAAGGGTGTGATTCGATCAGCGGCTGGGAAGCGATCGACCGCGTGCTCGAAGTCGACCAGACGCCGATCGGCAAAACGCCGCGCTCGTGTCCGGCGACCTACATCGGCGTCTGGGACACGATCCGCAAGCTGTTCGCCGACACGCTCGAAGCGCGCGCACGCGGCTACACCGCGTCGCGCTTCTCGTTCAACACCGGCGATGGACGCTGTCCCGCCTGCGAAGGCCAAGGCGTGCGCACGATCGGCATGAGCTTCCTGCCCGACGTGAAGGTGCCGTGCGACGTCTGCCACGGCCAGCGCTTCAATCCGGAGACGCTCGCGGTGACCTGGCGCGGCAAGAACATCGGCGACGTGCTGACGATGGAAGTCGACGAGGCGGTCGAGTTCTTCGCATCGATGTCGAACATCGCGCATCCGCTGCAGCTGATGAAGGACGTGGGCCTCGGCTATCTCACGCTCGGGCAGCCTTCGCCGACGCTGTCCGGCGGCGAGGCGCAGCGCATCAAGCTCGTCACCGAGCTTTCCAAGGTGCGCGACGACGTCACGCGCCGCGGCCAAAAAGCGCCGCACACGCTCTACGTGCTCGACGAGCCGACGGTCGGCCTGCACATGGCGGACGTCGCGAAGCTGATTCGCGTGCTGCATCGGCTTGTCGACGCCGGGCATAGCGTCGTCGTGATCGAGCACGATCTCGACGTGATCGCGGAAGCCGACTGGATCATCGATCTCGGCCCGGAAGGGGGTGTCGGCGGCGGCGCGATCGTCGCGGCGGCCGATCCGGAGACGCTCGTGCGGGTGCGCGCGAGCCACACGGGCGCGGCGCTCGCGCCGGTGCTGGCGCGCACGGCAAGCAGCGGTGCGAAGTCACGAACGAAGGAGGGGCTGCGGACGGCGTAAGCCGCGATGCGGTGATGAGGTAGACGTTCGCACCGAGTAGCCGGTGGTTAGCCGAAAGGCGGGAAGCGGTGTCATGCCGCTTCCCGCCTTTGTCCTTTTAGACCGTGACGACGATCTTGCCGAATTGCTGGTTCGATTCGAGATAGCGATGGGCGTCGACGATTTGATCCAGCGTGAAGACCTTGTCGATCACGGGCTTCAGCGCGCCCGACGCGAGGCCGTCCAGAATGAACCGCTTCGCCCGGGCGAGCTGTTCCGGGCTCTCGACGATTTCCTTGTAAAGGAAGCCGCGCACCGTGAGTGTCTTCGCCAGCACGGGGAAAAGCGGAAACGGCGTCGGGGCAGTCGCGAGCGCGCCGTACTCGAGAATGATCCCGCGTTCCGCCACCGCCTGCGCCAGCGATTCGAGCGCGGGACCGGCGACCGGATCGAAGGCCACGCGCGCGAGCGCACCTCCCGTGATGTCCGCGACGCGCGCCGGCAGATCCTCCTCATCGGTGACGACGACATGGTCGGCGCCGAACTTGCGCAGCGCATCGGCCTTCGCGCGCGTGCGCGTCGTCGCGATCGACGTTGCGCCAATCATCTTCGCGATCTGAATCGCGGCGAGCCCCACGCTGCTCGATGCCGCCGTGATGATGACCGCTTCGCCTCGCCGCATCTGGGCGACTTCGATCAGCGCGCCATAGGCCGTCACGTACTGCATCCACGTTGCGGCCGCTTCTTCCCAACTGAGCGACGCGGGATGCTTCACGGCCAGCTCGGCCGGGAAGTTCGCGACTTCGCCATAGGCGCCCCAGCGCGTGATCGACTTCGGCGGGATGAGGCTGACCGCGTCGCCGACGGCGACGTTCGTCACGCCCGCGCCCAGGGCGGTCACGATGCCTGCGCCCTCGTAGCCCAGCCGGGCCGGGAAAACCGGGGCTTCGACGTAGTGTCCGGAGCGAAACATCGATTCGGCGCGGTTCAGCCCGAGCGCCTTGATTTGAACCGCGATTTCGCCCGCGCCGGGCGGCGGCACGTCGACCTCGTCGATCTGGAGGACTTCCGGGCCGCCGTTTTGATGGATACGCACGATACGCGACATGATTCGATCTCCTGCGAGTGAATGACGCGTTCACTATAATTCGAGCCGAAAACGCGATAAATGCCGCATCAGATCAATCTATCGAAACAGGCTGTTTCTAATCATGGATCGACTCACGAGCATGGCGGTCTTCGTGAAAGCCGCCGAGACCGGTTCGTTCGCGAGTGCCGGCGAAGCGCTCGGCATGTCGTCGCAACTCGTCGGCAAGCACGTCCGCTTTTTGGAAGAGCGCTTCGGCATGCGGCTCATCAGCCGCACGACGCGGCGTCAGAGCCTGACCGAAGCGGGGCGTGCGTTCTACGAGCGCAGCAAGGCCGTGCTCGCGGAAGTCGAGGCCGCCGAGGCGCTCGCGGACAGCCTGCAGGCCGTCCCGCGCGGCAAGCTCAGGGTCAATGCGCCGGTTAGCTGGGGTGCCTACAGCCTGACGCCGATGCTCGCGCGCTATGTGCGCAAGTACCCGGAAGTGAGCGTCGACCTGACGCTGACCGATCGCGTCGTCGACTTGATCGACGAAGGCTACGAGGCGGTCATCCGGGTTGTGCCGATCGCCGATTCGGGCCTCATCGCGCGGCCGCTGGCGCCTTACCGGCTCGTCGTCTGCGCCTCGCCCGCCTACCTCGCGGAGCGCGGTACGCCGGCGGTGCCGGAAGATCTGGCCGAGCATGAATGCGTCGGCTTTGCCTATTGGGCGCGGCCGCCGGATGTCGACTGGGAATTCAAGAGTGCGCAAGGCACGCACCGGGTGCGGCTGAAGAGCCGCTTTTCGATCAACAACGGGCAGGCGCTGCGCGCGGCGGCGGTCGAAGGCGCGGGCATCGTCCTGCAGCCGCGCGACATGCTGCAAGAAGATCTGGCCGCGGGGCGGCTTGTCGAGCTGCTGCCGGGTTTCGAGGCGCCGTCGCTGCCGATGCACTTGCTCTACGCCCGGGACCGCCGGCCGACGCCGAAGCTGCGCAGCTTCATCGACTTCGTCGTCGAGACTTTCGGCGCTTGACTCGGCGCTTGATTCGGCAATCGACGGCAGCGTGCGAGCCGAGCCGCCGACGTCAGCCGTCGTTCACGCTTCGCCGACCCACTCCCGCTTGTCCGGCGCCGGCGCGGCCTGGCCTTCGCTAGAGCCCTTCACCTGGCCCGCCCACAGCAGCGCCGCGACCAGAAGCGCGACGGCGAGCCAGCCGTTCGCCCCATAGCCGAGGATCTGTCCGGCTGGCCCTTGCGACAGCATTAAGCCGCCGAGCCACGCGCCGCAGCCGGTGCCGAGCGCCTGCACCGCGCTGTTCGCGCTCAGGAACGCGCCGCGCTGAGGAGGTGCCGGCACGGTGGTGAGCAGCGCCTGCATCGGCACCATGCGGCCCGACATCACGACCATGAAGAACGCGAAGAACACGATGAAGACGGCAAACGGCACATCGGGCAAATGCGTGACGAACAGCAAAGGCAGCATCGACACGATGCCGAACACGCGGAAGATCTGGCGGCGCCCGTAGCGGTCGGCGAGCCGGCCGACCGCGCGAGACGTGAAGAACGTGGCGGTGCCGCCTGCCATATAGATCCACGACAGTTGCGCGGGCGCTACGCCGTGATTGGCAACCAGCACGGGCGAGATGAACGGGATCACGAGCATATGCGACAGCATCATCGTGAACGTCAGTGCGAACGCCGTGAGGTGCCGCGGATAGACGATGAGTCGCCACAGCGCGGGCAGCACTTCCGCGAGCGGCGGCGCTTGGTGGGCGAGATGTTCGTTCAACTGCGGCACGGCGTATGCGGATCAAAAAATGCGGCGTGTATTTTCGCCACAACTGCTTCAGTCGGGTGGCATCTATCTTGACAGACCGGGTTGAGCCGGGGCATTGGTCCGCTTAGCACAGGGGGAGGAGTCGTCAAAGGTTTGAGGCTGATTCGCTTCTAGCGCAGGCGGGGAGGCGACGTTGGCCCAGACTGCGGCAACGGACCCGCCCGCTGTCGCTCATAACAAGCACCTTCGATTGCTAGACACTCGGCAATCAACATCTTGGACTTTGTGTCGAGGTGTACGTGTTCTGTGGCAGGTGTGCACTGAGAACATTCTATTAAGATAACTTTTCTTGAACTAACCCGCTGACGCGGGAGGAGGTGGTCAGCCAGCGGCGTCGGCTTCGACATCGTTCATGGAATGGCTCCCCTCGAGTGGGACGATGGCAGTGCAGTTTGCTGCCTTGTCCCTTCTGAGTGGAGTCCGCCATGACACCCTTACGTCGACGCATGATCGTGGATATGCGCGTGCGCAACCTCGCCGCCAACACGCAGCGCGCCTACCTCCAGCAGGTGAGCGCCTTTGCCCAGCACTTCGGGTGTTCCCCTGAACTGCTGGGCCCAGAGGAGGTGCGCGACTGGCAAGTGCACCTGATTGAGGTCCTGCGGCGCTCACCCAGCACGCTGGTGGTGGCCACTGCGGCGCTGCGCTTTCTGTACAACGTCACGCTCAAACGCGACTGGTCAGTCGACGAGATCCCCATGTCGAGGACACCCCGCAAGCTGCCGGTGATCCTCAGTCAGGAGGAGGTCAACCAGTTCCTCGAAGCGATCCGCAGCGTCAAGCATCGTACCGTGCTGATGGCAGCCTACGCCGCGGGCCTGCGCATCTCGGAGGCCACCCGGCTGAAGGTCAGCGATATCGATAGCCAGCGCATGATGTTGCGCGTCGAACAGGGCAAGGGCCACGCCGACCGCTATGTGATGCTCTCGCCACGGCTGCTGGAGATCCTGCGCAATTACTGGTGCATTGGCCGGCCCCAGTACTGGCTGTTCCCGGGCCGCTTCGCGGATCAACCCGTGGGTGCCGACGTGATACGGCAAGCCTGCCAGGACGCGCGCCGCCGCGCCGGTATCAGCAAGCCCATCACGCCGCACTCCTTGCGCCATGCGTTCGCGACGCACCTGCTCGAATCCGGCACCGACGTGCGCACCATCCAGTTGCTGCTCGGTCATTGCAGCCTTGCCACCACCTCGCGCTATCTGAAGGTCGCAACCAGCACCGTCTGCGCGACGACCAGTCCGTTCGATCGCCTGCCTCACCGATCTGCCACTCCCATCTGCCCTGAGCCATCGCCCACCAACGACTGAGCGCGATGATGCGCGCCGCGCTGGAACTGGCGGACGTTCTGCGTCGACACGGCCCAACCTATCGGGAAGTGCATGCCGACTCGCTCAGCCGCGAACAGCGTCGCGTCATGAGCGCGATCGAGCAATGTCGTACCGCGGCGCTGGGTGGCCACGTCGAGCAGTGCGACACCTGTGGACATCAGCGCATCGCCTATAACTCCTGTGGTAACCGGCACTGTCCGAAGTGCCAGTCGCTCGCCCGCGCGCAATGGCTCGAGGACCGCCAAGCCGACCTGCTGCCCGTGCCGTACTTCCACGTGGTCTTCACCATCCCCGAGCAGATCGCGTCGATCGCCTTCCAGAACAAGCGGGTGGTCTACGACATCCTGTTCCAGGCCACGGCCGAAACGCTGCACACGATCGCGGCCGACCCACGCCATCTCGGTGCAACGATCGGTTTCATCGCGATCCTGCACACGTGGGGGCAGAATCTTGTGCATCATCCCCATCTGCACTGCGTCGTCCCGGGCGGTGGCCTCGCTGCCGACGGCAGCCGCTGGGTGGCCTGCAAACCTGGTTTCTTCCTGCCCGTGCGGGTGCTTTCGCGTCTGTTCCGGCGACTGTTCCTCGAGCGATTGCAGCATGCCTTCGACGTGGGCGAACTGCGGTTCTTCTCCTCGCTCGTGCACCTGGCGGAACGACGCGAGTTTGCTCGCTATCTTGCCGGTCCGCGGCACGCCGAATGGGTTGTCTACGCTAAGGAGCCGTTTGGCGGCCCGCAGCAGGTCCTCGACTATCTCGGCCGCTACACACACCGCGTCGCGATCTCCAACAACCGCCTCGTCGGCCAGACCGACGGGCGCGTCACGTTCCGCTGGAAGGACTATCGTCATCCGGGCAGGCCGCGCGTGATGCATCTGGACGCCCACGAATTCATCCGGCGCTTCCTGCTGCATGTGTTGCCGCGCGGGCTACAACGCATCCGTCACTACGGCTTGCTCAGCAATCGCCTGCGTGAGTCTCGGCTGACCGTATGCCGTGATCTGCTCAACGTCGAGCCAACCAGCGAAGCCTGCGACGCGCCCGAACTTGACTATCGCGACCGCTACGCGGAACTCACAGGCCGCTCGCTCTACGTCTGTCCAGTGTGTTCGCGCGGGCGCATGCTGTGCATCGACCACTTGTTGCCCTATGCGGCGCCGCGCGCGCCACCGGCGAGTCCCCGATGAATCCCGATCCGCTCGCTCGCAACACCGACCCCTCCGCCTCCCGCCGGCGCCCTGGGATACGCTCGGCCAGATGTCGCGCACCCTCGCCTGAGACACTCCGCGTCGTCTCGTCATCCCTTGCGTTGTGCAGGTATTCCTTTCCCAAAGCGGGCCGCGAGCTGTTCGTCCCGGGCGCTGCGAATACGGTCGTCGTGAACACCACATGCGTGCTTCGATTCAACGCACATAGCCCAACCGTCTGTGGAGCGGTTTAGCTCAAAGAATTGTTAGCCAAGCACAGACGGCCCGCACGTCGTGCCAATGCGGGCCAGTTGCGCCGTCTGTGCTTCGCTAACAATCCTCTGCCTTATCGCGGCCAGCCCCAACGAGGTAGTTGTGGGTGGCGGAGCAGGGGAGGCTTCGGACTGCAGTTCGGCCAAACCTGAGATTCAGACATCCGCATCGGTGAGGCCGCAAACAGTTTGCGGATTCGACTGGTCGATGCAACGGATTGGTGAAATCGCTCGCCCGGCGTGTCGAAGTTGCGTGTTTTTCGGCGACGACCGATACGCCGGCGGACCTGACAGCAACTCGGTGACGGCGTCGGTATTGCAACGGCAGACTGGATTCGCCGGCTTGCGAGATCGCCGCCCCTGCCTGTGCCTTTGTCGTTGGAAATGGCTTGCGGTGCTTTCTTGGAGGCTTCAGCGGTACAATCGCCCAGCCGTCAACCGGAGGTCCGTGCGCTTCACGACCAGACGCGACCACGTTGGCGGCATCGGACAATGGGAGTCTTTCGTGGCGAAGGTCAATGCTGAAGCGCAAAAAGAACAGATCCTGAACGCGGCAGCGCAGCTCTTCATCCAGAAGGGTTTCGGCGGCGCATCGATGCAAGAGATCGCTGAGGCACTGGGCGTGACGCGTACGGCGGTCTATTACTACTACAAGAACAAAGACGAAATCCTCACCGCGCTCGTCGAAGAAGTGACGTTGCAGGCCAAGCGTCTCTCGACTCGCGTCGCGTCCGAAATCGATGGTGACCCACAGGAGCGATTGCGCGCGCTCGTCCATCAGCACACGATGCTGATCCTCACGCATCACAACCAGTTCCGGGTGATAGACCGCACCGAGCATCAGTTGCCGGATCGCGCGTACCGGGCGAATGAAGATGCGAAGCGCGCGGTCCTGAACAACTTCACGGCTGCAATCGAAGCGGGAGTGAAGGCCGGCGTCTTTCGCGTCGTCGACGCGAGAATTGCCGCGTTCACGATGATCGGCATGTGCAGCTGGCCCGCGTTCTGGTACAGGCCCGACGGCGCGAAGAGCGCGACCGAGATCGCCGACACGATCGCCGAACTGGCCGTCCAATCCGTGCTGCGCCCGGGCGATCGTCGATTGAAGAGCGGCGGCGTATCCGAAGCGTTGGGGCTGCTGCGCGAGGACCTCGATCATCTATCCCTGATGATCGAAAAAGCGCCAAAACAAGGGTGAATATTTTTTTGCAAAGAATTTGACGTATGCGTCAAAAAACATATACTAACGTCAAATGGCACGGAGACAGACTCATGAGCATCAGGTCCGGCGGGATGGGCGTGGAGCAGGCGCCCGCGTTGACGATTGACTGGTTTCCCGAGGCGTTACCGCTCTCGGCCCGGCAAACCAGCGTGACGCTGCGCACCGAAGACGGCGCCGCGACGAGCGGCGTGCTGTACGTCGGTGCGCCCGCGAAGACGGTGGTGTGTCTGATGCATCCCCGCGAAAATTTCACGTTTCACTACATGATTCCCGGCTTGCTGCGCTCGGGTGCAGCAGTCTGGGCGCAGGCTGCGCGCTCGGTCGGAAACGACTTGCGACTCGAACACGAAATCGCGCTGCACGACGTGGCGGCGGGCATCCGCTACCTGCGGGAAGTCGGCTTCGAGCGCATCGTGCTGCTCGGCAATTCCGGTGGAGCGGGGCTTTACAGTTTCTACATCCAACAGTCGCAATTGCCGGCCGGTAGGCGCATTGCGCGCACGCCTGGTGGCCGGCCTTCGCAATTGGCTGAAGCGACTTTGCCCACTGTGGACGGCATGATCCTTCTCGCGCCGCACCCCGGGCAAGGGCGCTTGCTGCTCGGGTGCATCGATCCGTCGGTGACTGACGAAGACGATCCGCTTTCTATCGACGACAGCCTGAATCCGTTCAATCCCGCTAACGGCTACTCGCGCGTGCCAGGCGAGACGCGCTACGACGCGGGCTTTGTCGAGCGTTACCGCGACGCGCAACGGCAACGTGTAGCGCACCTCGACGAACGGGCGCGGCAATTGATTGCCGTGCGGCAAAGCGCTCGGCAGGCGGTGAAGCGCGGCGACGCGACGCGGCGCCAGAAGATAGAGGCAAACCACACGTCGATCATGACCGTATGGCGCACCGATGCCGACCTGCGATGCCTGGACCTGACGCTCGATCCTTCGGACCGGGCGCCAGGCTCGCTGTGGTCGCCCAATCCGGTGACGTCCAATTTCGGATCCGTGGGCTTCGGACGGTTATGTGCCCCGGAGGCGTGGCTGTCGACCTGGTCGGGCCTGAGCTCGAATGCAGCGCTGGAAAAGACTGTTCCGGACGTCGTGGTGCCGTCGCTTCTCGTCGAATACACCGGTGACCAGACCACTTTCCCGCAGTCGATAGCGCAGATCTTCGAGTGCGTCGGCTCGGACGACAAGACACACTTGCGCCTGCGCGGCGACCACCACGGCAGACCGCTCGCTGCGGGCGAGGAGGCGGGCCGCTACGCCGCGTCTCGCGAGATTGGCGCATGGCTGCACGAACGCTCATTCTTGTAAGTTGAGGGACTTCGCAAATGAATCAATCCGCATTGCTCAGGCTCGCCGGCGTCGACCACACGGCGCGTCCGACATGGAAGTTGAAGGAGACGGTCGAGTTTTACCGGGACACACTCGGTCTCCCGCTCGTGCACACCATCTCGGCCCGGGGCTGGGGGCCGGAAACGCACCCCGACTTCCTGCATTTCTTCTTTGATAGCGGCAACGGCAGCACCATCGCATTCTTCTACTACCTCGGCGAACCGAAGCCGCAGGAGCGAGTGCAGATGCGGCCGACACCGGACGATCACCTGTTTGACGCGACACATACGGCCTGGCTCGCCGAAAGCACCGATCAATTGCTTGAGTGGAAAGCCATGCTGGAGGAGAAGGGGATCGAGGTGTCCGCGACGACTCGGCATGAAGTCATCGAATCCATCTATTTTCGCGATCCGAACGGCTATTTCATTGAGATCACTGTGAAACTGCGCCCGCTCCAGGCGCTGGATGCGCAAGACGCGGCGCTCACACTCGAAGCAGCGATCGAGGCTGAAGAAGCGGCACATCGGCAGGCCGCCGATGTCGAACAGATCGACACCGTCTGGCAGGAAAAGGGCCGCTTGTTGAGCGATCTATGCAACATCGAAATCGACGGCCCCGGCATTTTCGTGCCGGCGCTGGCGGAGTTCGCGAGCGTCGTCGCCGCCGCGCGGGGCGACGCGGCGTGCCGGGTCTCACAGCCAACGCCCGGCTACTACCTGATTGAATCGGATACGCCCATCGAATTCGACCGTAAGGCGCTCGGTTTGAAGCCTGCAGTGTGGTACGGCCTCTTCACGGGCGGCCTGCGCGGACGCATCGAGACCTTCGACAAGGACCGCGTGCGGATTGTCGAGCAGAAATAGCAAAGCAAGACCGGAGACGAAACACATGGCTGGCATCCACTACCCCATCGATGGGGTGAACTATGGCAACCCCGACGTTGCGCGCCGCTACCTGGAGGAGGGCGCGTGGATCGATTCCACTTTCGGGGAAGCGCTGCAAGCGACCGCACGGCGCATTCCCGATAAGCTCGCTTTTATCAGCGATGAGCGCAGCATCACATTTCGGGCGCTTGACGAACTGAGCACGCGCTTTGCGGCGGCGTTGTTCAATCTGGGGCTGAAGCCCGGCTCGCGAGCCTTGTTCCAGATGGGCACCACGATCGACACAGTGATCGCGTTGTGCGCGTGCTACCGCAGCGGCATCGTGCCTGTCTGCTCGCTGCCGCAGTATCGCGAGGTGGAGATTGGCAAGCTCGCTGAATTGAGCCAGCCGCAGGCTTATTTCGTGCAAGGCGACCTAGGCCACTTCGATCTGGTCGGGTTTGCGGGGCGGATGTGCGATATGCATCCGTCGCTGACCCGATTGATCGTCGCTCGCGGTACGGTGCCCGAGGGCGCTCACTCGATGACCGCGCTGTTGGAATCCCACACCCTTGAGACGGCTCGAACGACGCTCGATGCGGTGCGCCTCGGCTCCGAGGACGTGCTGAGCTTCCAGTTATCGGGCGGCACCACGGGCGTGCCGAAGATTATCCCTAGGTTTCATGCGGAGTATCTCGCGCACGCCGCCGCGTGGGCCACGCACATCCACGCCGGCAAAAGTGCCACCGTGATCTGGTCCTTGCCCCTCCTGCACAACGCTGCCCATCTGTACGCGATCGTGCCGACGATTCTGCTCGGTCAGACCACGGTGCTGATGCCGAAGGTCGACGTGGTGCGGATGGCGCAGTTGATTGAGCGTCACCGCGTGACGCATGCAGTGTCGATCGGCCCGGTCGCGCCACAGTTGATGGCCAGCCCACAGGTGCTCGAATCGGATTTGTCGTCGCTGAAGGGATTCTTCTGCATGTCGCGCGCGGATAGCCTCGAAAGCTTCCTGGGAGTTCCGTGTTCGAACTTATACGGCACGACAGAAGGTCTGCTGCTGGGTTCGGCGCCGGACGCCGACGCGTTCATCCGCCACCATACCCAAGGCTTTTCCGGCTGTGCGTTCGACGAGATCATGCTGCTCGATCCGGAAAGCGAGCGCCCGGTTGCACCGGGCGAAATGGGGGAACTCTGCTTCCGCGGGCCGTCCAGCCTGCGTGGCTATTACAACGCGCCTGACATCAATGCGACCGCGCTTACCGGTGAAGGTTTTTTCCGCAGCGGCGACATGATGCGTGCACATGACGTCGATGGCGTGACCTGCTATTCGTTTGAAGGCCGCATGCGCGACAACATCAATCGAGGCGGCGAGAAGATCGGCTGCGAGGAAGTCGAGTCCTTCTTAAGCCGTCATCCGGCGGTGCTCGACGCAAAGCTGGTGGCGATGCCGGATCCGATGTATGGCGAAAAGGGCTGCGCATTCATCGTCGCGCGCGCTGGCCAGCCGGCGCCGGACGTCGCGCAAATGATCGAATTCCTCACCTCGCAAGGGCTGGCCAAATACAAGTGTCCCGAGCGGATCGAAGTCGTCGACGCGTTTCCGCTGACACGCGTCGGCAAGGTCGACAAGCCGGCGATGCGTAAGTGGATTGCCGACAAGCTCGCAGCCGAAGTCACTGCGGGGGCTTGAATGAGCGCGCCTGGCTTCGATTCCGCACCCTCCGAGTGGCTATTGAGCGTGCAACCGTTCGTCGTGCGACGCTGCGTTAAATGGGGCGAATGCGACCCCGCCGGCGTCGTGTACACGGTCAATTTCAGCGAGTACGTGATTTCGCTCGCCGATCGTTTCTACGCGTCTTTGCTGGGCAAACCGGTGGAGTCCGGCAAGAACGGGCTGGGCTTCGGCACCCCGGTCAAGGCGCTCAGCTTCGTGTTCAACCGCAGCTTGCGGCCCGACGTTCACTTTGACATGACGCTGAATGTGACGGAGGTCCGCGAGCGTTCGTTCGACCTCGCGATCGAAGCCACCGATTTGGACGGCAACGCGGTCTTTTCTGCAAAGTTAAGTCCGATTTGTGTCGCTCGCGCAGAACGGACGTCGATTCCCATTCCGCCGGCGTTTCGCGCCCGGCTGCTCGACGCAGCCGCCATGGCGGGTCATTGATTCCCAGAGGACAACATGAATATCAACGTCGTGGGTGGCGGTCCGGGTGGGCTGTTTTTCTCATATCTCGTCAAGAAGCGCTTTCCAGAATGGTCGGTGCACGTGTTCGAGCAGAATGCCGCGGACGCGACCTACGGCTGGGGCGTGGTGTTCTCGGAAGTCGCGCTGTCATTCCTGCAGCAATCCGATCCCGCGTTCTGCGAGCGCTTTACCGCCGGCCACGTGCTGTCGGACCACATGGAAATCGTCCATCGCGACGTGCACGTGACGTTGCGCGGTAATCGCTTTTCGCGAGTTGCGCGTCTGGCGCTGCTGCAATTCCTGCATCGCGAATGTCAGAGCGTCGGCGTGGACCTGTCGTTCAACACGCGCATCGACGAGCTCGACACGCTACGCGACGCAAGCATGGTTGTCGTGGCCGACGGCGTCAACAGCCGGCTGCGCTCGCGCGACGCGGAGGTATTCAGGCCATCGCTCGTTCGCCGCCGCAACAAGTTCGCGTGGTACGGCACGCAGCAATTGTTTGGAGCGGTTTCGCTGATTTTCCGTGAGACGCCGACGGGCGTCTTTATCGCGCACAGCTATCAATACAGCGAGCGGCTGAGCACGTTCCTGATCGAGACGGACCCGCAGACATGGGAACGAGCGGGCCTGTCGGAGATGAGCGACGAGCAAAGCCGCGCGTATTGCGAGCAGGTCTTTGCGGAAGACCTCGGCGGCCATGGTCTGCTGTCGAACAAGTCGAACTGGTTTGAGGCTGTGACAGTGAAAAACGAAACCTGGACGAGCGGCAACGTGGTGCTGATCGGCGACGCGCTACGTTCGGTTCATTTTTCGCTCGGCTCGGGAACGCGGATGGCAATGGAGGATGCGATCTCGTTGTTCGAAGGCGTATGCGCGCATGCGGACGATGTTCGCGGTGCGTTTGCACACTTCGAAAGCGCGCGCCGTCCAGCTTCCGACCGGTTTCAGATGGCGGCGGCAAGGAGCCTCGACTGGTATGAAAAAGTCGCGGAAAAACTGCACCTCGATCCGATTAGCTTTGCGTACGACTATATGCGTAGAACCGGCCGTGTCACACACGAAGACCTGCGCGAGCGTGATCCCGAACTGGTGCGGGAATACGAGTGTCTGCACGGCGAGCCGGCCGGCTAGGCGCAAAAAATTTTGACCTTGAATTGACGAATGTGTCACATAACAGACGTATTCGTCGAAATTAGGTAAGAAGGACTTCCGGGCGCACAAAGCGTGATGGCAGTCAGCGCATGAGAACCAGAGCACTGAACTATCGGAGATATCCATGGCTGTGCCATCCATCGACGCGGGAGCGTCGACGATAGACGAGCGTCCGGTCGGTACGCTCCAACGGCTGGTATTGGCGCTTTGCGCGTTGTGCATGGTGATCGACGGCTACGACGTCCAGACCATGTCCTATGCGGCGGCTGCGCTGGTGAAGGACTGGCACGTCGCGCGATCGGCGCTCGGTCCGGCGTTCGGCGCTGGTCTGCTCGGGATGTTTGCGGGGTCGCTCGCGCTTGGCTCGCTCGCGGACGTCGTCGGCCGCCGCCCGGTACTGATCGCGGCAATGGCGTGGGTCGCGGTCTGCATGGGAGTGACGCCGCTTGCGTCGTCGCTCGGAGAGCTGACGGCGATTCGTTTCGTGGCGGGCATCGGGATGGGCGCGGTGGTGCCCAACGCGATCGCGCTCGCAGGCGAATACAGTCCGGCGCGCATTCGCGTGACGTTGCTAATGGTGGTGTCGTCGGGCTACATCGTCGGCGGGGTGTTGGGCGGCGCCATATCGGCGTGGGTCATTCCACCGTTCGGTTGGCGTGGCGTGTTCTGTGCGGGGGCGCTGCTTACCGGTGGGGTGACGACAGTCATGCTGTTTTCACTGCCTGAATCGCTTCAGTTCAGCTTATTGAAACGTTCGAGCAATCGACACACACACGACTTGCTGCGACGTCTCGGTCTCGATCAGACGAGTACCGCTCCGACATCGCGCTCTTCCACCAGCCTGCAAGATCGCCCACGTCGCCCATGGGCCGCGCTGTTGGGCGAAGGACGCATCGCGTGCACCTTGCTGTTGTGGTTCGCCTATTTCGCGAACATGTTGTGCGCGTACTTCCTCGCCACATGGATTCCTGTGCTGATGAGCGGCACGGGTTTATCGACGGGCAGCGCAGTGCTCGCCGGCACCGCACTTTGGCTTGGTGGTCTGGCCGGGAATCTTGTCCTCGGGGTCTTGATCGACAGGCGCGGATTCGGGCCTGTGATGTTCTGCAACTTCGTTGCGGGTGGCGCGGCGATTGCGGGCATCAGCCATTTTCACGAGGCCACGCCGGCGTCGACTCTGGCGGTCGCGATCGCCGGCTTTTGCGTGCTGGGCGGGCAGTCGGGGCTCAACGCGCTCGCGGCCGCACTTTATCCGACCCACGCGCGGGGGACTGGCACCGGCTGGGCATCGGGCGTTGGCCGGCTCGGCGCGGTGCTGGGACCCGTGACTGGTGGGTTTCTGGTCGCGCATGGCGCGAACACCCAGCAGACGCTGCTCGCTGCGGCGGTCCCGACGATCCTCGCCGCGGCTTCGACTGGAGCGCTCGGGCTACTCCAAGGGCGGTGCGCAAAACTCATGCCGGTAGCCCGCGAGCCGGAGCTTGCGGTCGAAGGTTGCGCGGCATGCCACGCGGACCGACATGCGTGAGTACCGAAAGGAGGCGTTCAGCACGGGCGCTGATTAATCGATTTTTGATGATCCACAAGGTGAACCTTTGATCAAGACTCCCGCTTTCTCAGCGACGCTCGGGCGGCTCCTGATGAGTGCGCTCTTTTTGTCGAGCGGCTTCGGCAAGCTCGCCAACCCTGCCGGCACTAAGGCATACATTGCCGCCAACGGATTGCCGTGGCCCGACTTGGCGTACGGTGTGGCGATCGCCATCGAAGTTGGCTTTTCCGTCGCACTCGTGTTTGGGTATCGGACGCGCGCCGTTGCTGCCGTCATGGCGATATTCACGCTGGTGACGGGGCTGGCGTTCCATAACAACCTGTCCGATTCCCATCAGGTGATCAATCTGCTGAAGAACATTGCGATTGTGGGTGGCTTCCTGCAAGTGATCGTGCTTGGTGCGGGCGCTCTCAGCCTTGATGCGTTCTTGGCGTCGCGTCGACCACCGGCGCAACCCTAGCATGCTGCGCGTTCCTGAGGTCCGTTGCGTGCCCTCCGGCGCCCGGAGTGGTGGGCTTGCAAGTAGCGTGTTGACCGCTGGACTAGCTGCCGCCCCTGCCTAATATCTGTAATCGTAAAGTGCCGTCAAAGCGGCATTCATAAAAGTAGCATAACTAATTAAAGTGGAGACTTTTCATGAAACGGATTTGTTCCGCCATTTTCCTAGGCGGTGTTGCTTGCTCGGCCCATGCGCAAAGTTCAGTCAGTCTCTATGGCATTTTGGATCTTGGCGTCACTTACGTGAACAACACACAGACGGGACGAGCAGGTCGGGGGCTCACGGGCGGACATCAATTCGCACTGACAGACGGCACCTCGACAGGCATGAGCGGCAGTCGCTGGGGGGTGCGAGGGGTGGAGGACCTCGGCGGCGGACTGAAGGCGTTGTTCGTGTTGGAGAACGGTTTCAACGCGAACAACGGTGCGCTCGCGCAGGGCGGAGCCGAATTCGGAAGACAGGTCTACGTCGGCCTGCAGAATAACGTGGGAACCGTCAAACTCGGCCGGCAGTACGACCCGTACGTGGATTATCTGCAGCCGCTTGCCGTTGTCGGACAATGGGCCGGGTACATGGGGACGCATCCGGATGACCTCGACAACCTTGCGAACACGAACCGGATCAACAACGCGATCAAGTTCGCCACGCTCAACTATCGGGGCTTCAGTGCGGAAGCGGCCTACAGCTTCGGCGGCGCAGCGGGCAACGTCACGCAGGATCAGATCTGGTCCGCGGGTGCGGGTTATTCCGGTGGCCCCATTACCATCGGAGTGGGGTATCTGAACGCGCGCGACCCGAACATTTCGTTTTTCGGAAACACCCCGAACAAGGGCGGCGTTACGGTCGACAACATGGGTGCGTTCGGTACGACAACGTCTGCGCAAATGAATCCTGTTTTTGCCGGCTATGCATCGGCGAAGACGCAGCAGATCGCCGGTCTCGGCGCTGCGTATGCGGTCAGTCAAACCACTTTTGGCGTGGTCGTCACGAACACGCGCTTCGAGTCGCTAGGTTCGTCGTCAGGGCC
This sequence comes from Trinickia violacea, assembly GCF_005280735.1. NCBI lineage: Bacteria > Pseudomonadati > Pseudomonadota > Betaproteobacteria > Burkholderiales > Burkholderiaceae > Trinickia > Trinickia violacea. The sequence continues at coordinate 3,385,072 of NZ_CP040077.1, read as the reverse complement.
GAATCCGCTCGGTTATACCGGCACCGCCGAGTTTACGAATGTCGAACTCAGCGTCAGTTCACGGGTTAGTCCGACACTGCTGTTCGGAACCGCGTTTGACTACACGAAGCGGAACTCGGTCGATGGCGATGGCGGCGCCAAGTACCTGCAGCTCGACTTTGGGGGCGACTACAACCTGTCGAAACGCACCGATGTCTATGCCTTCGCTGTCATGCAGCGCGCAAGCGGCCGCGATTCGCTCGGTCAGCCGGCAGTGGCCTCGATCAGCGGATTCAGCCCGTCTGCGACGAACAAGCAGATTGGATTCCGGTTGGCGCTGCGACACCGATTTTAGATTTGCCAGGTGCAGGCCGTGGATCCGAACCTGCTATCGTGAACTGTGGCTTTTAGCGGCGGCTGATCCGCCTATCCGAAAGATGACACGTGTGTCTGGATACATGGCCTGTATCCCGAGACGGTGAAGATGCAGATACAGACCCTAGACCGCGGAGTGCTCCCAAGATGGCTGGTAAAAGTAAGAAGGCCATCCGGTTAATATTGGGGAACCCACTGGTAGTGTCATTCCCCGACAGCTCGCTGAGGTCGTTCGAAAGGAGTGGAGCTTCCGTGAGCTGCGCCTTCCGCTTCCTGTCAGCGAGATCAAACTTGCTGGCACCGCCGCTCGCACGGGAACCCGCGAACGTGTGGCTAAGACAGTTGATAGCGGAACTGTTCGCTGACGATCGAGCCTGATCGCGACGGAAGCGCGCCGCGCCGCGCAACTCCCGGTCCGAGGCCCTGCGGCGGGCAGCCGATGGCGGTAAAAACGGCAGTTACTTCCGCCAACGGCGTGGAGTTACTTAAGGAGCAACTGAGGAGCGGGCCGTTCGCGTTGATCACGAGCAGCGTCGGCGGCCACCAATGCGAAAAATCGCGCGCAGCGTGCATGAAGAATCGCGAGATGTAGCGAGATCCGTCGGAGATACGCCCGCATATCGGCACTCGCGGAGACAGCGAAAGAAGGTAGAAATGCTGTTTGCCCACTTGAAGCGAATCTTGAAGCTAGATCGATTGCGACTACGCGGACCCAGCGGAGCGCACGATGAGTTTCTGTTGGCTGCAACAGCACAGAATCTACGGCGAATGGCGAAGTGGTTAACGCCAAAGCAAGACGCGGCGACAACGACCGCTTGAGGGACATCGGGGCGGCCGATCCGGTCCCGAGAACCCCGTCTCAACTGCCAACCTCGAGAGTTACGCTCTCGCTCCGCCACATCATCTGGGCCCAAAACTCGAGTTTTTCAAATGTGAGGGACTTCCCCGTCCCGGTGCGACGCTGAAGTCGCGGGCATCGAGTGCCATGATTGAGGTGCCAGCCATCAATCGGAACAGGAGGGGAAGTCATGGACCAGCTTACTACCGTCGGCATCGACCTGGCAAAGGATGTGTTCGCGATCTGCGTACTCGACACCACGGGTGCGGTATTGCAGCGGCGCGTGCTGCGACGTGAAGCATTCATGAGGTGGGCTGAGCAACTGCCTCGGTGCCGCGTCGCTATGGAAGCTTGCGGCTCCTCTCACCACTGGGGACGCTGGTTTTCCACCCGCGGCCACATCGCTCGCCTCATTCCAGCCGAATTCGTCAAGCCGTTTCGGCCCGGCGGCAAGAACGACGCCGCCGATGCTGAAGCCATCGCCGTTGCCGCACGGCAGCCGACCATGCGCTTTGTGGCAATCAAGTCTGTGGACCAGCAGGCCATTCTCGCGTGGCACAGCGTACGTCAGGGTTGGCAGGAGGAACGTACCGCGCTGCTAAACCGCACTCGCGGACTGCTGGCTGAATTCGGCGTGGTGATTGCGCGTTCCGCAGATCGTTTCCTCCGCGCGTTGCCCACACTGATCGAAGACACCAGGCTGCCTGACCCGGTGCGCGCCATGTTGCTCGAAGTGCGCGAACAACTGGTCGCGCTGAACCTAAGGCTCGCCCGCTGCGACCAGCAGATCACCTCCCACGCGAGATCCAGTGACACTGCCAGACGCGCCAGCGAACTGCTCGGCGTCGGGCCGCTAACCTCCAGCGCGACGGCTGCCACGGTGCCCGACGCGAGCGTGTTCAGGAACGGCCGGCAGTTTGGCGCTTGGCTCGGCCTGACACCACGGCAGCACAGTTCAGGCGGCAGGACTCGCCTGGGGCATATCAGTCTGCGCGGCAACGTCTATCTGCGCACGCTGCTCGTTCAGGGCGCCCGAAGTACTTTGCAGTCGGCGCTGCGTGCCGACCCCGCGCACGCCAGCCGCCTGCAACGATGGATCAGGCAACTCCATGAACGCAAGGGTTATCACAAGACGCTGATTGCGATTGCCAACAAGCATGCGCGCATGCTGTGGGCGATGCTCGCAAAGGGCGCGCACTACGACGCCGACGCGTGGCAACGCCATCCCATGCATCGGCCGTTACCACCCACAGCAGCATGATCCGGTTTGCCTGAGACTCATCTACTGCTCGACGCGATAGCAAGACGAGGTCGGACCGAACGGGAGAAGAACCCGACGATTCTGTTGGCGAGTCATCACCGTGCGTGGCGTGTCGCTGCGCGCCTGTTCGCCGTTTTTCAAATAGGGTTCTCCTGTGCGGCTCATATCGTGGCCCGCCCGATACGCTTCGGGCAACAAGGCCGTTTGCAAAGACGCAGTCTGTTCCTGGTATTGCTTCGACGCGCGAGCCAAATGACCAACAGGAGAGCGTTATGACGACTCCACCAACCGGGCCGCCGAGAAGGGCGGCGCCACACGTCTACCTATGGCGCCCAAAAACTCAACCCCGACCTTGACTCTCGGTGGAAGTCCTTGCAAACACAATCGGCCAAGAACAGTCGTTGGCCGAACGCTTCCAGATTGGCGACAATCTCGCCATTTCGATATCGGCGGAAATGAATACCGACCCGCGATCGGGAATGCCCTCGCAGCCGCCTGTCCTGAACCTTGAGTATCTTTGACAGTACGCGCACTCGCCAACATGTCCGAAAGCGCGACAGCAATACACCGGAGCCCGCGGCAGTAACAATTGCGCTCAAGTATTCTCGTGCCGTGTCGACATTACAAATCGATGCCGTACAACAATTGCCGGGTGGAAGGATAGACGAGGAAAGGATGACCGAGAATCTGCTGATCAAGCTGCTTACTGCATTCGCCACCGGATGCGCTTGCACTTTTATGCTGGGCGGATGCACTACCGCGCACATCGTGTCCGACGATTATTCCGGAGAGTTTCAGGGAAGGTATTTCGTTTCGGACGCAACCGGTGACGATTCAATGAAGCGCAAGACCATTGACGTGGTATTCGGCGAAGGCCGTACCGCAACCGTAACGGTTGAGGAGACCGGTCGAGTTCTTCATCTTGACACTTGTCATTCGCTCGCCGGTTCCTACACCAATTCACTGGCAAATGCAGACCCTAATTCGATCATTCATGCGGTAGCATGCCAGGACGAGGACGATTGGTACTGGAGCTTTATGCATGGTCGCCCGGGTGCCAAGACAAGTGCAGGGTACACGATGTTCAGAAACGTCACTTCGCACTCAGGATATCTTGTCCGCAGGAGCATGCGAGATCGTTACCCCAGCGATCTCGCCTTGGAGCCTGTCGGGCAATAGCATCGGCGTCACCGGTGAAAAATGGGACACCGGCGGTGCTGGACAAGCGTTCTCCTTCAGCTCAACAGCTAGTCAGTGCAAAACGGGCCGTGCTCGCTCAAAGGGCGGCGCCATTTACGGTCCGTCGCGGACACTGCCCTCGGCGGTGCATATTCATCGCCCGGTTTTCCGGCATCGGCGAGATCTATGTGGCATGTGGTTCCATGTCCCGTCACGTGAGCGGTGTACCGATGATTTGCCTCAGGTATGAAGGTGACCGTACTGATACAGCCTTCTGCCAGATAATTCTCTGTAGGCACGAGAGAAAATGAAATCGGTCGCCCAGCCATGATTTTCCGTGCGACTTCACCGTCATCGGGAACGGGCGGCAAGCGCGTTCTACCTGTGCATTCAGCCGCGCCGGCGTAGATATTGGGTATTACCAGCATGTGCCCGCCCTTGCTAAATACAAGAGTAGCCGTGTCACCTTCCGATGGTTCTTTATATACCGAGGGGCCAAGGGTGCCACAGCCAGATAATGCCAATATCACCAAAGCGGCCAGCAAGAAATCGAGTCGTCGCATGTTTCGTAGTCTTCCGTGTTGATTATGTTTGTTCGTCAGAAACGTATACGACTCGCGATGGTAGAAACTTGAGCTACACACCATGGAATGCCGGGGCTAGGCAATCCTGAAGCTGCTTAAAGTCGCGCCAGCCGCAGGTGTAGATTCAGCGCTCGCAGTGAAGCGCCGCAGACGCGGAGTGGCGTCCGCTTTCTGGCGCCACCAATGTCTCCTTCGGGTGTGCGCCGTGAAAAGGCGGCGCTTTCCAGCGGGTGCAAGCCCCGCCCGGCAACCGCTCCAGCCGGAAGCAACCGGAGCAGTCATGGAGGTAACGAAGTGGCTGAAGCCTCTGGTAATGCGTGTCACGAATAGGTGACAGCGCGAGTGTGCAGGCCGTAACGCGAGTGAACGCCGAGCAAACCTCGAAAAGGACGATGCGCAGGCCGACCCGGCAACCCTATCGGGGAAGGCTGATACGACTGGGTGAATGAGCAGGCTGGACGCCCAGTTGCTGCGCCGGGGTAGTGGCGACAGCATGTACACAAGGAAAGCGTACGCAACACGGGAAGTCCCTTGGCGAGGTCAGGGATGACCAACCGGACGCCCGCGAGGGACAGGCCGGGCGCCTTGGGATGACGGAGAGGCTCGTAGTACCGGTGAAGCCGGGTAATGCCGGTGGAGGGAAGGGGCCTCAGTTCAAGACGAACGCAATACGTGGTGAGGGACCAGGAGATTGGGCAACCTATCAACTCCGATCAGTGTTCAGAAGCTGCAGACGGCGTTACACGCGAAAGCGAAGGCAGAAGCCGGGTACCGCTTCTACGCGCTGTACGACAAGATCTATCGCGAGGATGTGCTGGCGCATGCGTACGCCCAGTGTCGCTCGAACAGGGTGCGCCCGGTGTCGATCGCCAGGACTTCGCAGAGGTCGAAGCGTACGGAGTGCAGAAGTGGCTCGGCGAACTGGCGCTTGCGCTCAGGCAGGAGACGTACCGGCCGGACCCTATCAGAAGAGTGTTTATCCCGAAGGCCAATGGCAAGCTGAGGCCACTGGGCATCTCGACCCTACGGGATCGGGTGTGCATGACAGCAGCGATGCTGGTGCTCGAACCGATCTTCGAAGCGGACCTTCCGCCCGAGCAGTACGCTTACCGCCCGGGGCGAAATGCCCAGGAAGCGGTAATCGAGGTGGAAGAGCGGCTGCATCGAGGGCAAACGGACGTTGTTGACGCCGACCTCGCGGACTACTTCGGAAGCATTCCCCACGCCGAATTGATGCTGTCGCTCGCGCGACGCATCGTCGATCGGCGTGTGCTGCATCTGATCAAGATGTGGCTGGAATGCCCCGTTGAAGAAACCGATGACCGAGGCCGGAAGAAACGCACGACGGAGGCTCGGGATAGCGGACGCGGCATTCCGCAAGGGTCTCCCATCTCACCACTGCTGGCAAATGTCTACATGCGCCGGTTCGTGCTGGCATGGAAGAAGCTCGGACTTCAGCGAAGTCTTGGCAGTCGCATTGTGACCTATGCAGATGACCTGGTGATCCTCTGCAAGCGAGGCAAGGCCGAAGAGGCGTTGCTCAGACTGCGCGAGATCATGAGCAAGCTGAAGCTGACGGTCAACGAGGAGAAGACACGAATCTGCAAGGTGCCGGAAGGCGAATTCGACTTCCTGGGTTTTACGTTTGGGCGGATGTACTCAGCAATGACTGGTCGGGCCCGTATGGGCATGCGTCCGTCGAAGAAGAGTATCCGGCGCATGGTCGAAAAGCTTCATGCGATGACCGCCCTCAAGACGGTATGGCAAGGGACCACGGAGTTGGTGGGCAGGTTGAATCGGACGTTGCGCGGCTGGGCAAACTACTTCCAAGTAGGGAGCGTCAGCCGAGCATACCGAGCAATCGACAGCTACACCGCTACGCGGTTACGCCGGTGGTTACGCAACAAGCACAAAGTCAGACGTCGCAGGGGCGGGACCTATCCAACCTCGCACCTTTACGGGCACTTCGGTCTCGTACGTCTACAGGGTCCTTGGTAATAACTTGCCGTGTACGAAGGCGTGATGTCTTGTCCGAGAGCCGGATGCGGGAAATCTGCATGTCCGGTTCGATGAGCGGGATGTGGAAACGGGGTTAGGGTGAGGTTATTCGGGCACCGCCAGACGAAAGGGGCGGCAACAGACAAACCGAACCTACTGCTACCGCGCCACATCTCGACTCTACCGGTTACGGAAGTTCGAGACTGATAAGTCGGAGGGAACCGGGCGATAGATTTTAAACTTCAGGGTACGGCGACCACGCGTCGCTCGCTACTACGGACATTGGGGCAATCTGGCTTCCACTTCGTCCCGCTAGCGCTCACGTTCCGACGACAAGCTGGGCTTGCAGCGGTGGCAATCCGATGTTCGTGCGAAGGCGTTCGGAAAGCGTAATTGTCGGAGCCATCAGGGGTTGCCGGTTAGCGAGCGCGCGGCCATCGACTTCACTCGCCCCCCAATCGTTGACTTCGTGCGATTTTTTCCGACTCAATCAATGCCCGTGCATGCCGCCGCTAGAGCCGCTACCCATGAAGTGACCACCCGCGCCGCTCCCCATACGACCGCCTCCGCCACCCGAGGCATGTGCGCCTTCGCCGACCCCGCCGTATCCGCCGGTCCCCATGTGCCCCGCTTGCGCGGGGACGCTTGGGCGCATCACTGCCATGTGCGGCGCTTGAGCGGGGGCACTCGGCGGCATCACTGCCACGTGCGGCGCTTGAGCGGGGACGCCCGGCGGCATCACTGCCACGTGCGGCGCTTGAGCGGGGACGCCCGGCGGCATCACTGCCACGTGCGGCGCTTGAGCGGGGGCACTCGGCGGCATGACTGCCATGTGCGGCGCTTGAGCGGGGGCGCTCGGAGGCATCACTGCCACGTGCTGTGCTTGAGCGGGAGCGGGCGGCAGGGCTACGTGATGCGACGGCTGAGCGGGCGGGGCGCTGGACGGCACAGCTACGATGTGATTCGGATTGTGGCCGAAGCGATCGCGGTCGAAATCGTGGTCGAAAGGGTGGCCGAAGCGATCGTGGTCGAAGTGATGGTGATGGTGATGGTGGTGGAATTCGTCAAAGAAAACGAATCCCCCACCGAAGAAGACCGGCGGCGCGAAGTACCAAGGCGTGTAATCGTACGCGTAGTCCGGCATGACCCAAGACTGGCCATAGCCGTTCACGAATACCCAGGTGCCGTCAAGCTGCCGGCAGGCCCGCCCGGTGTACGGCTGCATGACGCCGTCTATTTCTGCTTGACCTGAGACGTCGCGGCACGTGGAAGTGTCGATCGGCTGCCCTTCATAAGTCTGAGCTGCCACGGGGGCGGTGCAGACCAGACCGGCGAGTAGCGCCGGTCCAAGTCGAAGTACGTTGCACATGATGTCACCTGCCATGTGTTCCTTTGACAGATAAACGTATGGAGCGTTCCTTTTATTCCGCAAGCAGCATATTGGTAGCGTTGTTGCCCCCGGGCGGGCGTGGGACATGGTCGGGGGAGACTTGTAAACGTAGAAGTGTCGAAGTGAAATACTTGACAGACCACCTCAGGGCATGACTCTACCGGTTACGGCCGACCGCATCGGGCGGCAGTCGGCCGATTGTGTTTGCAAGGACTTCCACCGAGAGTCAAGGTCGGGGTTGAGTTTTTGGGCGCCATAGGTAGACGTGTGGCGCCGCCCTTCTCGGCGGCCCGGTTGGTGGAGTCGTCATAACGCTCTCCTGTTGGTCATTTGGCTCGCGCGTCGAAGCAATACCAGGAACAGACTGCGTCTTTGCAAACGGCCTTGTTGCCCGAAGCGTATCGGGCGGGCCACGATATGAGCCGCACAGGAGAACCCTATTTGAAAAACGGCGAACAGGCGCGCAGCGACACGCCACGCACGGTGATGACTCGCCAACAGAATCGTCGGGTTCTTCTCCCGTTCGGTCCGACCTCGTCTTGCTATCGCGTCGAGCAGTAGATGAGTCTCAGGCAAACCGGATCATGCTGCTGTGGGTGGTAACGGCCGATGCATGGGATGGCGTTGCCACGCGTCGGCGTCGTAGTGCGCGCCCTTTGCGAGCATCGCCCACAGCATGCGCGCATGCTTGTTGGCAATCGCAATCAGCGTCTTGTGATAACCCTTGCGTTCATGGAGTTGCCTGATCCATCGTTGCAGGCGGCTGGCGTGCGCGGGGTCGGCACGCAGCGCCGACTGCAAAGTACTTCGGGCGCCCTGAACGAGCAGCGTGCGCAGATAGACGTTGCCGCGCAGACTGATATGCCCCAGGCGAGTCCTGCCGCCTGAACTGTGCTGCCGTGGTGTCAGGCCGAGCCAAGCGCCAAACTGCCGGCCGTTCCTGAACACGCTCGCGTCGGGCACCGTGGCAGCCGTCGCGCTGGAGGTTAGCGGCCCGACGCCGAGCAGTTCGCTGGCGCGTCTGGCAGTGTCACTGGATCTCGCGTGGGAGGTGATCTGCTGGTCGCAGCGGGCGAGCCTTAGGTTCAGCGCGACCAGTTGTTCGCGCACTTCGAGCAACATGGCGCGCACCGGGTCAGGCAGCCTGGTGTCTTCGATCAGTGTGGGCAACGCGCGGAGGAAACGATCTGCGGAACGCGCAATCACCACGCCGAATTCAGCCAGCAGTCCGCGAGTGCGGTTTAGCAGCGCGGTACGTTCCTCCTGCCAACCCTGACGTACGCTGTGCCACGCGAGAATGGCCTGCTGGTCCACAGACTTGATTGCCACAAAGCGCATGGTCGGCTGCCGTGCGGCAACGGCGATGGCTTCAGCATCGGCGGCGTCGTTCTTGCCGCCGGGCCGAAACGGCTTGACGAATTCGGCTGGAATGAGGCGAGCGATGTGGCCGCGGGTGGAAAACCAGCGTCCCCAGTGGTGAGGAGCCGCAAGCTTCCATAGCGACGCGGCACCGAGGCAGTTGCTCAGCCCACCTCATGAATGCTTCACGTCGCAGCACGCGCCGCTGCAATACCGCACCCGTGGTGTCGAGTACGCAGATCGCGAACACATCCTTTGCCAGGTCGATGCCGACGGTAGTAAGCTGGTCCATGACTCTCCTGTTCCGATTGATGGCTGGCACCTCAATCATGGCACTCGATGCCCGCGACTTCAGCGTCGCACCGGGACGGGGAAGTCCCTCACATTTGAAAAACTCGAGTTTTGGGCCCAGATGATGTGGCGGAGCGAGAGCGCAACTCTCGAGGTTGGCAGTTGAGACGGGGTTCTCGGGACCGGGTCGGCCGCCCCGATGTCCCTCAAGCGGTCGTTGTCGCCGCGTCTTGCTTTGGCGTTAACCACTTCGCCATTCGCCGTAGATTCTGTGCTGTTGCAGCCAACAGAAACTCATCGTGCGCTCCGCTGGGTCCGCGTAGTCGCAATCGATCTAGCTTCAAGATTCGCTTCAAGTGGGCAAACAGCATTTCTACCTTCTTTCGCTGTCTCCGCGAGTGCCGATATGCGGGCGTATCTCCGACGGATCTCGCTACATCTCGCGATTCTTCATGCACGCTGCGCGCGATTTTTCGCATTGGTGTGTTCGGGCAACATTGCTGCTTCATCGAACACTGAGCACAGTCCGGTTGGCTTGATCGATAGATGATCGTGTTGGCCTTTGTGATGTGCGAGCGTGGATCTTTGAACTTTCGTCGCTCACTTCGCAGAGCGTGACCTTGCGGACATCGGTACTCGTTCGCTTGCTCGTTCCATTGGAATTCGCTGTTAGGAAGGGTTCCGTCGTTTCGAGCCCAGCGCTCCCAGACTGGAACATGCGGTTCGATGGCCTTTTCTTTCACCATCCAGCCGAGCATCGCTCCCGTTCCATACGCGGTATCGCCCACCAGACGCTTGGGTTTGAGCGCGAAGCGCTGTTCGACACGATCCACCATCGTCTTCGTGGACTCCACCTCCTGCGAGCGGTGCGCCGGCGTGGCTTCGACATCGACAATGATTCCAGCGTGCAAATCGATCAAGTAGTTCGTTGAGTAGGCGAAGAACGCAGGGCCACCTGGGGCGGCGGTATAGCGTGCGGCGGGATCGGTCAGCGATATACGCTTCGGTGGCCTAGCCGATTCCGTGTCTTCGGATGCGACTGGATTTGCCTCTTCCAACGCAACGAGATACTCCCGGACCGCACGGCTCGGACGGTCGTCTTTGCGCCAGTCGATCACTTCAGCTCCAGGCACGCCGCGCGCACGATTTGCATCCGCTTTAACGACGCTTGCGTCTACAGCGAACCCTTCGCCTTCAACGAGTCCTTCACTCATGCAGCGCCGCAGCACGGACTCGAAGACGTGCCGCAAGGCGTCGCTATTGCGGAACCGGCCATGCCGGTTCTTGGAAAACGTCGAGTGATTCGGCACCAAGTCTTCAAGGTCAAGTCGACAGAACCAGCGATATGCAAGGTTCAGATGAACCTCTTCGCAAAGCCGACGCTCCGAACGGATGCCGAAGCAGTAACCCACGATCAAAGACCGTGAGCGTGTTCCAACTGGCAGCCTGATCGACGATACGGGGGCGCCTGCAACGCGAGCGCTAAAAGCCCCCGTGCTCGTGTGACGTATTAAAGCGGCTCTTCGTGCGAGGCGGAGGGGCCGACATACTCGTAGCGCGCCGTGTTCACGTGCGAGATGCGCAATTCGACCGGTGCCTGGTGATAGGAGTAGGCAATGCGCCTGACTTCGAGCAACGGCGTGCCAGGCAAGACTTCGAGCAGCTCCGCTTCAACGTCGTTGGCTGTGGCGACGCGCAGCCGCTCCTCAGTCCCGACCACGTTGATGTGGAACGCATCCTGGTAGAAGTTGTAGAGCGTGCTGGGTCGCTCGCGCAGCGCCGCTTCGGTCAGACCGGGAAAGCGCTCTTCAGCGACGGTGATGTTGTCGATCATGACCGTCTCGCCGTGCAACGCCAGGCGATTCACGAAGGAGAAGACCCGCGCGTTCGGTTCGATGCCGAGCGTCGCGGCAATTTCACGCGTTGCCTTCGTCTTCGTGAACGAAACGAGGCTCACCGTGGGATAGGTCTTGTCGCCGTCCTGGCGGACCACACGGAAAAAGCGGAAAAAATAGCGGTCGCGCCGGTGTTGCGCGACGAACGTGCCGAGCCCCTGATGGCGCACGAGGATGTTGTCCGCCACTAGTTCGTCGATCGCCTTGCGCAGCGTCCCGATCGACACGCCAAAGCGCTCCGAAAGGCGCTTCTCTGAAGGTATCGCCTCGCCGCCTTTCCACTCCTTCGCCGCCAGCGCGGCGAGGATCCCGTTTTTCACTTCCTTGTAGCGCGTGCCCCCGATGACGGCCGTGCTTGCCACGCCTGCCACATGGGCTGCGCCGTTCTTCATTGTGTTCATGGCGGTGTGCTCCCTTCCTCTTGCTTGCCGGACTTTGCCCCGATTTTACTTCATCTGGCTGATTCAACACATATAGATGATATGGTTGACATGGATGAATGAGCTGTCTATGATTCGCAGCATGGCCACGCGCCAGACACCCCGTGAACAAAACTGGAGACACTCAGATGAGCCAGGCAGCTCAAGAAGCACAGCAGGCTGATACGACGGCGGCCCACGCCGATCCGGCACGCAGGACGATTCACATCGTGCTGCACGAGGCGAAGGACACGGTGGGTGTCGCGGTCGTCGAGGGCATCAAGGCGGGCACGCAACTGAACGCGTGGATCATGGACGAGGACGAAATCGTCAGCGTCCCGGCGAAGCAGGACATTCCAATCGGTCACAAGGTAGCGCTCAAGGACATGGCCGTGGGCGACACCGTCTACAAGTACGGCGTGGATATCGGCAAGGTCGTGGCGCCGATCAAGGCGGGTGAGCACGCTCACGTTCACAACATCAAGACGAAGCGCTGGTAAGGCCTGGGCAGTCCGGCCGTGCGCCGCATTGCGCCGCCGGTCCCATGGCAATTGAGCCAGCCAGTTGAACCCCTCCCATACAGAGAAAGACACCATGAGCGTGATTGACCAGAACACCATTTTCCGCGGCTATCGCCGCTCGAACGGTCGCGTCGGCGTGCGCAACCACGTCATCATCCTGCCCGTTGACGACCTTTCGAATGCCGCTGCGCAAGCGGTCGAGCACAACATCAAAGGCACGATGGCGCTGCCGCATCCGTACGGCCGGCTCCAGTTCGGCGCCGACCTCGATTTGCATTTCCGCACGCTGATCGGCGCGGGCTGCAATCCGAATGTGGCCGGCGTGATCGTCATCGGTATCGAGGAAGGCTGGACCAAGCGCGTGGTGGACGGCATTGCGAAGTCGGGCAAGCCGGTGATGGGCTTCGGCATCGAACTGCACGGCGACCACGACACGATCATGCGCGCCTCCAAGGCCGCAAAGGAAATGGTGCAGTGGGCGACGACGCTCGAACGCGAGGAGTGCCCGATTGCCGATCTGTGGGTGTCGACGAAATGCGGCGAGTCGGATACGACCTCGGGCTGCGGCGCGAACCCGACGGTTGGCAACGCGTTCGACAAGCTCTACGGGCTTGGCACGACGCTCGTGTTCGGCGAGACCTCGGAGTTGACGGGCGGCGAACAGATCGTCGCGGCGCGCTGCGCGAACGACCAGGTGCGCGAGCGCTTCCAGTTCATGTTCGACCGCTATCAGGACATGATCAACCGCTGGAAGACCGACGACCTCTCCGAATCGCAGCCGACCAAGGGCAATATTGCGGGCGGCCTGACCACGATCGAGGAAAAGGCGCTCGGCAACATCCAGAAGATCGGCAAGAAGTGCCGCGTGGACGGCGTGCTCGACAAGGCCGAGGAGCCGACGCATTCGGGCTTGTGGTTCATGGATTCGTCTTCCGCGGCGGCGGAGATGGTGACGCTGTGCGCGGCCTCGGGCTTCGCCGTGCACTTCTTCCCGACGGGGCAGGGCAACGTAATCGGCAATCCGATCGTGCCGGTCATCAAGATCTGCGCGAATCCGCGCACCGTGCGCACGATGAGCGAGCACGTCGACGTCGATGTGTCGGGCCTGCTGCAGCGCGAGCAAAACCTCGATCAGGCGGGCGACAAGCTGCTCGAATCGATGCTCGCGACGGCGAACGGTCGCTGGACCGCGGCCGAAACGCTGGGCCATCGCGAGTTCGTGCTCACGCGTCTGTTTGAAAGCGCCTGAAACGCGGGAGACCATACCTCGCAAGCCCGCTCGTACGGCGGGCTTTGCGAACGCAGTTCCATTACAGTTGCGCGCACCGCTGCGCAAAAGGCCATGCGGATATGGCCGTCGAATCTGGACCACGGAAGTCCGCCCGCGGTGCGCGAAGCTGTCTCACCAAGCAGCAGCGAGTGGAGGAGATACCACCTTGCGCGTGCTCAGACATCTCTATGCCCAGGTCCTGATCGGACTGGCGGCCGGTATTCTCGTCGGCTATTTCTGGCCGCATTTCGGCGTCGAAATGAAACCCCTGGGCGATACGTTCATTCGCCTGATCAAAATGCTCATCACGCTGGTGATTTTCTGCACCGTGTCGCTGGGTATCGCACGGATGGAAAATCTCAAGCATGTCGGGCGAGTGGGCGTGAAGACGATCGTGTATTTCGAAGCCGTGACGACGCTCGCGCTCGTGATCGGGCTTGTGGTCGCGAACGTGCTGCATCCCGGTGAAGGGCTTAATATCGACCCGGCTACGCTCGATACGCAGGCCGTTAGCCACTACGTGAACGAAGCGCACGCGGCGGCCTCGCAAAGTTTTCTCGACGAGATCGTGCCGAATTCGGTGGTCGGCGCATTTGCGCGCGGTAACCTGTTGCAGGTCCTGCTGTTCTCGGTGCTGTTCGGCGTGGCGTTGTCGATCATGTCGCGCCGCAGCCGCTTCCTCTCGCGCGTGATCGAGCAGAGCGGCGAAGCGCTCATGCGTATCGTCGAGATGATCATGCGGCTTGCGCCGCTCGGTGCGTTCGGCGCCATGGCGTTCACGGTGGGCAAGTACGGCATCGGCACGCTACAGCAGTTAGGCTTGCTGATTGTGTGCTTCTATCTCACCAGCATTCTGTTCATCGTATTGGTGCTCGGCACGATCAGCCGCTGGGCGGGCGTCGGCTTGTGGCCGCTGCTCAATTATCTGCGCGAGGAGCTGCTCATCGTGCTCGGCACCTCGACCACGGAATCCGTGCTGCCGCGCCTGATGGAAAAGCTCGAGCGCCTGGGCTGCCCGAAGCCTGTCGTCGGTCTTGTGCTGCCAACCGGCTATTCATTCAATCTCGACGGCGCGGCCATCTATCTCACGATGACGTCGCTCTTCATCGCGCAGGCCACCAATACGCATCTTTCGCTGCTGCAGCAACTCGGCCTGCTCGCGATTTTGCTGTTGACCTCGAAAGGCGGCGCGGGCGTAGCGGGCGCGGCGCTGGTGGCGCTCACGGCCACGCTCTCCACGCACAACATCATTCCTGTTGCGGGTATCACGCTGATTATCGGCATCGACCGCGTGCTCAACGAGATTCGCGCGATCGTCAACATGATCGGCAATGCGGTGGCGACGATCGTGATCGCGCGCTGGGAAGGCGCGTTCGACGCCGAAGCGGCGCGCAAGGTGCTGGCCTCGCCGCGCGCCGTTCCTGGCGCAAGCGACGCGCAGTCCGAACCGGTCGAGAGCGTCAACGAAAGAAAGGCGCCCGCTTACGCACAGGAGCGCCCAAATTGAAAACCGAGCGCAAGAGAGTCGTCATCAGCGAGTTCATGGATGCGCCTGCAGTGGATTCGTTGCGGCGTCATTTCGACGTCCTTGCAGATGCCTCGCTCGTCGATGAACCCGACCGTCTGCGCGGTCTTCTGGTGGAAGCCGACGCCCTGATCGTGCGCAACCGGACCCAGGTCACTGCCGCACTGCTCGACGATGCGCCGCGCTTGTCGGTGGTGGGGCGGCTCGGTGTCGGGCTGGACAATATCGCGCTCGGCGCATGCAGGGAGCGCGGTGTGCAGGTGTTTCCGGCAACGGGCGCCAACGCGGCCGCCGTGGCCGAGTATGTGATCGCCACGTCGCTGCTGCTGCTGCGGGGCGCTTATCTGTCGAGCACTGCCGTCGCGCAGGGGCAGTGGCCGCGCAGCGCGCTCTCGAACGGGCGCGAAGCGGCGGGCGGCACGATGGCCGTGATCGGCTTTGGCGGCATCGGGCGTCTCGTCGCGCAGCTTGCGCGGGGTATCGGCATGGGGGTTGTGGGTTATGATCCGCAACTTCCCGCGGATGCGGCCTGCTGGCAGGAGACGGGCACGCGAGGCATGTCGTTCGACGACGCGCTGCGTGCCGCCGACGTCGTGACCGTTCACGTGCCGCTCGTCGAGACCACGCATAATCTGCTCGGCCCGGCGCAACTGAAGATGCTCAAACCCCATGCAGTCCTGATCAATACCTCGAGAGGGGGCGTGATCGATGAGAACGCCTTGGCCGACGCGCTGAGACAGGGCCGCCTTGGCGGCGCCGCGCTCGATGTGTTCGCCGACGAGCCGCTCAAGGCCGGTTCGCCGCTTGCGGGCGTGCCGAACCTGATTCTCACGCCCCACATTGCGGGCTTGACGATGCAATCGAACGCACGCGTGAGCTCGCTGGTCGCCTCGCGCGTGATGGATGCGTTGCTCGCGGGCGAGCATGACTCAACGACAACGAAGGAACTCTGATATGACGCGGATCTCGTCCAGCGATCTTCACGACCTTGCCACGCGCACGATGCTCGCCGCGGGCGCCACGCCGCGCACGGCCGAGGCCACCGCACGCGCGCTCGTCTATGCCGACGAACGCGGGCTGTCCTCGCATGGTGTCGCTCGTTTGCCGATGTATGTCGCGCAGTTGCGAAACGGCCGTGTCGATGCGAAGGCAAAGCCGGCGATCGTCGAGTCGCGCAACGCAGCCGTGTTGATCGACGCCGCGGACGGCATGGCGTTTCCCGCTTGCGAACTCGCCATCGAAACGCTCGTGGACCGCGCACGGGCTCACGGCAGCGCAGTCGTGAGCGTGAAGCGCAGCCACCATCTCGGCGCGGGTGCCTGGCATCTGGAGCCGGTCGGCGCGGCCGGCATGGTGGGGCTTGCGTTCAGCAACACGCCCGCTGCAATGCCGGCGTGGGGCGGACGGCACCCCGTTTTCGGCACCAATCCCCTGGCGGCCGTGTTCCCGCGCCGCGACGGCAAGCCATTGATGATCGACCTCTCGTTGTCCAATGTCGCGCGCGGCAAGATCATGGTCGCCGCCCGCGAAGGCAAACCGATTCCCGAAGGATGGGCGACTTCGCGCGACGGCCGGCCGACGACCGATGCGAAGGCCGCGCTGGAAGGCATGATGCTGCCATTCGGCGGCACGAAAGGGGCAATGCTCGCGCTGATGGTCGAATTGCTCGCGGCAGCGCTGGCAGGGGCGAACTTTGGCTACGAGGCAGGTTCGTTCCTGACCGAAGCGGGCGAGAAGTCGCGCGTAGGCCACCTGTTTTGGGCAATCGATCCGGGTGCGTTGGCGGGTAACGCGACGTATCTGTCACGCGTCGAGGCGTTGATCGAAGTGATGCTGCAAGACGCCGATGTGCGGCTGCCGGGGCAACGGCGGGGCGAACTCGCAGATACCGCCGCGCGTGACGGCATCGACGTTCCCGACAGCCTGCTCAATCAATTGCGAGCGTTGGCGGCGTGAGCGCGTGCGGCGATCGCCGCACGTCTCAGGTCTCGGTGAAATAACGCTTGATCGCGTCGGTGAATGCTGTACGGCTGTGCCTGGCGCGTTCGAGCAGGCCAACGTGGCGGCGCACGTCGACGCCGTCGAGCGCCATGACGCGGATGGCGCGATCGTTGTCGAAATCAACGTTCGCGAGTTTCGGAACTATCGAAATGCCGAAGCCCTGACGTACCAGCGCGACGATCGCTTCGACCGAGTTCAGTTCCATGGCCTCGTCGACCTCGATTTTGCATTGATCGAGCACGTTCTGCACAAGGTGCCCGGTCCACGTGCTGCGGTCGAAGCGCATGAACGGCGCATTGTGGAGGATTTCATCCTGATCCGGCGGCAGATCGAAGTGCGGCGCGGTTGGCATGATGAGGATCATCGGTTCCGAATACAGCGGCGTCCAAAGGAGCGTGGACGCGAGGGGATGCGGTGACTGCGTGACGACCGCTGCATCGAGTTCGCCGACTTCGACCTGGTGAGCGAAATCGCTGGACATGCCTGCTAGCAGATGCACATCGAGGCGCGGATGCTGCCCGCGTATCGACCATAAGGCATCCGCGAACGCACCCATCAGCGCGGAGACGAGTGCGCCGATTACGACCGTACCCGACATTTCGTCGCCGCCCGCGGAGACCTCCAGGAGTTCGTAGCGGCGAACGATTTCTTCGATCTCGGGAATGAGGGCGCGGCCAACCGGATTCAGCACGGCGGCGCGTGCGTTGCGGTCAAAAAGCTGAACATTGAGATCGCTTTCGAGCGCGCGTATTTGAAGGCCGATGGCGGCTGCGGTGAGCCCCACCTTATTGCCGGCGGCGGCAAAGGTGCCACATCGCGCGACGGAGAGGAATATTTTGAGGGTGCGAATGGATGGCATTGCTCGCGTTTTTCTCGCGTTCCGCGCAGAAGTCATGCTCGATTCGATACGCGAAATTTTACGCAACCTAAAGTATTTCCTGGTCTCAGGAAAACCATTACTGCGTTTATCTTTAGCAAGCTGCAAGCGACAATGGACGCAGCAACGCGGCCGAAATTTCAGGGCCTGTGCTGTTACCGCATCCCCCGCATTTCCCCACAACGCCACAAGTCGCACCGAGACCCTTCATCAATGACAGCCTGGTTGAATGCGCACATCGCTGCCTGCGCCATCGGAATCGGTGTCAGTTCGATCGCAGTGGCGGGAGGTGTCGTGGCGATCGCGTATCTGGTGTACGGGCTGACGGGTTTTGGTTCGTCCATCGTTGCCATACCGTTGCTCACGCAACTGGTGCCTCTGCGCACGGCAACCCCCGTCATGCTGGTGCTGGACCTCGTCGCCGGGATGCTCGTAGGCATGCGCAACCTTCAGTCTGTTCAGACACAGGAACTGAAACGGCTTGGACCGTGGCTGTGCATCGGGCTTTTGCTCGGTGTGAGCGTGCTGGTTTCGGTGCCGGAGAAGCCGCTCGAACTTGTACTCGGCGTGTGCCTGCTGGGCTACTCGCTCTGGAGGGTCACGTCGCGCAGCGAATTTCGCGAGATAGGCGGGCGCTGGGCACTTCCCCTGGGCTTTTTGGGTGGGTGCCTGACCGCAGTATTTGGTACCGGTGGTCCCGTCTATACGATTTATTTGACCGGTCGTCTGCGCGACCCCGACCAGCGACGTGCAACCATCAGCACACTGATTACCGCTACGGCTGTCGCGCGGCTCGCGCTCTTCGCGGTCTCCGGACTCTATAAAAACCCTGCTGTCCTGCCGCTCGCCAGTTTTCTGTTGCCTTGTGGCGCAGTCGGATTGCTCGCGGGCGCGAGGCTGCGCAGCGCCATTTCGGCGTCGCGCGTCCTGACGCTGCTCTGGATCGTTCTGATCGTCGCGGCTGTCAATTTGATCATTCGTTCCGTACCTGCTTTGTTCGGCTAGGCCACTTCCTCGCTGATGCCGATTCACACCCGGTTCAACTTAAACAAGGAGTAGACGATGATTCACGCGGTATCGCATGAGCGCGAAGACACGGTTGGCGTTGCCGTGGTGGAGGGCATCAAGGCGGGCCTGGCATTGAGTGCCTGGATCATGGACGACGACGAGGTAGTCGCCATCGTCGCTCAACAGGACATTCCGATCGGTCACAAGGTGGCGCTCAAGGACATGGCCGTGGGCGACACCGTCTACAAATATGGCGTCGATATCGGCAAGGTTGTAGCACCCATCAAGGCGGGCGAGCACGCTCACGTCCACAACATCAAGACGAAGCGCTGGTAAAGCGGCAGTCAAAATTGAATGCATGAGACGGCCTGGAACCATTCGCCCGGTAGAGGCGATCGCCAGGTTGTTGCCACAACTGGTCAGAGTGCTGGGTCTGCGCGGCCCGGCATCTTTCTCGCCAAAGTCGCGTGTACGCGGCGTGCGGTGAGATCAAGGAGACACCATGTTGCGTCGTTTTTGCAGGCATATCTACGTTCAGGTCCTGATCGCCATCCTGATCGGGATCGCAGTCGGACATTTTTTCCCGACATTTGCCCAATCCCTGAAGCCGCTGTCCGACGCATTCATCCGTCTGATCAAGATGATTACGCCGCCGCTGATCTTCACCACGATCGTATGCGGAGCATCGCAGATTGGAGAGATGCGAACGTTGGGGCGCATCGCGGGCAAGACGATTATCTATTTCGAGGTCGTGACCACGCTTGCCTTGCTCATCGGCATGTTGATGGTGAATTTGATTGGCCCGGGTGTCGGCATGAATCTCCAGCCAGGCACGGCTGATGTTCACGTGCTGGCGCAATACCAGACGGAAGTGCACCACGGTGGCGGCCTCACGGGCTTCTTCCTCAACATCATCCCTTCGAGTTTCCTGAGTCCGTTTGCTTCGGGCGACATGATTCAGATCGTCGTGATTGCCTGTTTGTTCGCAGTTGGGTTGTCCTATATCGGCGAGAAGGGGCAGCCCGTTTTGACGTTCTTCGAAGCGGTGTCGGAGGTGCTCTTCAAGATTGTCGGCTTCATCATGAAGCTTGCACCGCTCGGCGCGTTGGGAGCGATGGGCTTTGCAGTCGGGAAATATGGATTGTCTGCATTGAATTCGCTCGGCATGCTACTCGTGACGATTTATGTGGCAACGATATTTTTCCTCGTGGTCGTGCTGGGCACCATCTGCAGGATGAGCGGTTTCAGGCTGCTTCGATTGCTCAATTATTTGAAGGGGGAAATTCTTCTCGTTCTTGCCACGACGTCGTCTGAATCGGTGTTCCCACAGTTGATCCGAAAGCTCGAAGGCATGGGGTGCCCGAAGCAGGTCGTCGGCATCGTGATGCCCATGGGCTATTCCTTCAACCTCGACGGAACCTGCGTGGCCCAGGTGATCTGCGCGATGTTCATCGCTCAGGCCTATAACGTGCCGTTGTCCTGGGGAGACCAGATCGGGCTGATGGTTCTTTCGATGATCAGCTCGAAGGGCGCGGCCGGTGTATCGGGCGCAGGATTCGTCACGCTGCTCGCCACGCTCACGGCGTTCAAACAGATTCCTATTGAAGGCGCAGCGCTCATTCTAGGCGTGGACCGCTTTATTTCCGAAGTGCGGGCCGTCACCAACATGATAGGCAATGCCGTTGCCACGCTCGTGGTTTCCGGACTCGAAAAAGAGCGCGACAACGCACAAATGGCCACCGTGCTGAAGCTTCGGCGCGTGCGCAGTGAGGCATAGGAAATCTTTGTCTGAACGCCAGAATTATTCGATTTTTCTTGATGACAAATTGCTGAACAATCGATGTACGAAACCCGTTCAATCGTACTGCGTCAGCAGCCAATCGAGAGGCATCGTGAATACCGACAAACTTCGAGTCAGAGTCTGGAGAAGTGCAACCGCAGGGCTTGCCGCCTATGATGTGCCGCGCTACGAAAGTCAGACGGTGCTGGACGTCGTGACGTTCATTCAGCGGCAATTGCAGCCCGACCTTGCATATCGGTTTGCCTGCCGCGTGGGGATGTGCGGGTCCTGTGCGATGAACGTCAACGGCAAGGCACGCTGGACGTGCCGCACGCACGTTTCGAAAGTTGCGGTGAACGATGAACTGGAGATCGCGCCGCTCTCGAACCTGCCCGTCATCAAGGACCTCGTGACCGACATGAGTGACTTCTTCGACAAGTGGAGCCGGGCGAAGGGGCAGTTTTCGGGAAGTCGTACGCGCCACGACGATTTCGCCACGGTGAGTCCCGAGAGCACGCAACGTAAGGCAGCGGACGCGGGAATCGAGTGTATCGGTTGCGGCGTGTGTTATTCGTCTTGCGACGTCGTGACGTGGCGTCCGGATTACCTGGGGCCGGCTGCGCTGAACCGCGCATGGACGCTCGTCAACGACGAACGCGACACGCAAACGCTCGAACGCCTGCGCGCCGTGGCCGGCGATGCGGGCTGTCACTCGTGTCATACACAGGCCACGTGTACGGAACGTTGTCCGAAGCATCTTTCACCGACAGCCGGGATTGCCGGCCTCAAGCGGATGACGATGAAGGCGGCGCGCGAAGGAGACCTGTAATGCAAGGGATATCGCTTCGCACCCAGGCTCGTCTTTGGTACTGGCAGCGCATGAGTGCGAGTGTGCTCGCGCTCTGCGTCTTCGTTCATCTGGGCGTCATCATCTATGCCGTTCATAGCGGATTGAGCGCATCGGCCATCCTCGGCCGCACGCGCGGAAACCTGCTGTTTGGCGCCTTCTATACGGTATTCGTCGTGGCGTGCGCGATCCATGTGCCTGTCGGTCTGCTCAGAATCGCGGAAGAATGGCTGCACTGGCGCGGAAAGCCTGCACAGGTCACCTGTCTCGCGTTTTCAGCAGGCCTCGCGCTGATGGGGTTGCGGGCTGTTTATGGAGTCATATTGTGATGCGAAAGAACGATTATCGTGCCCGCACGCATCCTGCCTGGTGGGCCTTTCTCGTGCATCGCCTTTCGGGTCTCGCGCTGGCCCTGTTCTTGCCGGTTCACTTCTGGGCACTCGGGCATGCCATAGCGGGAGAGGCCTCTCTCGACGGCTTTCTGCATGTGACCGACCTGCCGCTCTTCAAGTTTGGCGAGTGGGGACTCGTGGTTCTCCTCTCGCTTCACATGATGGGCGGCATTCGCCTGCTGCTCATCGAATTTCTGCCGTGGACAGGCTTGAGGAAAAACTGGCTCGCCTTTGGTTTGGGAGCGAGCACCTGCACGGGCCTCGCATTCCTGCTCGCGCTGATTCATTAGTGCCGTGTCTTGAGCGTCCACATCAGGCCAAACCCCACAATCAGTTTTACCAATCCGGAAGAGACGGTCATGAAACTTGATCTCGACATCGTCGAGGAAGCCTCGAAGGAACTGTATATCCGCGCCCTCAAGTTGCTCCCGCCCGACGTGAAAGATGGCATTGAACGACTTTCCGCTAGTGAAACGTCGCCGGTAGCACAGCGGGTTCTCGAGACGATGCGCACCAATATCCGTGTGGCCGAAGATACGGAGAACCTGCTTTGCCAGGATACGGGCATCCCCATTTACAACGTCGCGCTTGGCCGCAATGTTGAATTCGACGGATTCGAATTGAAAGCCGCTATTCGCAAAGGCTGCGAGCGCGCCACAAGGGAGCACCCGCTGCGTTCGTCGGTCGTGCATCCGCTCACGCGCAAGAACAATCACACGTCGTGCGGCATCGAGGTTCCCGTCATTCACGTCGACTTCACGGACGAGAACGAGTCCGCAACCATCGAGATGGTGCCGAAAGGAAGCGGCTCGGAGAACAACTCTTTCCTGAAGATGGCAGTGCCCGCCGAGGGTATCGACGCGATCAAGATGTTTGTCGTCGACTGTGTGATCTCGGCAGGCGGCAAGACGTGTCCGCCGACTATCGTGGGCGTGGGCCTCGGTGGCACGTCCGATTTATCTATTGCGCTGGCCAAGCGCGCCGCCACGCGCGCGCTGGGCACCCGTTGCGCAGATCCCGAAGGCGCAACGCTCGAGCGCGAGCTGACCGAAGCGGTGAACCGTCTCGGGGTAGGGCCGCAGGGTCTGGGGGGAGATAGTACGGCGTTCGCAGTGCATATCGAACTGGCATCGACGCACATCACGATGAATCCCATTGCGGTCAACATGCAATGTCACTCCGCGCGACGCGCGAAGGTGCTGCTTACCAAAGACGGTCTCACTTACGGGTTCTGAAATGGCTCACTACGACCTCTATACCCCCGTCGACGAGTCGCAGATCCGCAAGCTGCGGGTGAACGATACGGTGACATTGCATCAAACGCTTTTCGGCATTCGCGATGCCACGCAGATCCATTTGTTCGACAAAGGGCGCACGACGGAATTCGACCTTCGCGGGCACGCGGTCATTCACACCGCCCCCAACGTGCGCAAGGTAGCGCCGAGCGCAGAATTTCCGGCGGGATATCAACCGGTCTGCATAGGCACGACCACGTCGGACCGCATGGAGCGCTTCACGCGCCCGCTGATGGAGCAGTACGGCGTACGCATGATCGTTGGAAAAGGTGGCTTGCGCGAAGGATCGAAGTCGGCGTTCCAGGAGCTGGGCGGCGTCTACCTGGCGATCATCGGCGGCACTGCGGCGCTCGAAACGACGTGGATCAAGAAGATCGAAGCCGTCGATCTGGACGACCTCAATCCGGAGTCGCTCTGGAAATTCAGGATCAGTGGCTTCGGTCCGCTGCTCGTGGCCATGGACAGTCATGGCAGCAGCCTTTACGACGAAGTCAAGGGCAACACCGCCTCGCGGCGCGCGGAAGTGCTCGAAAGCCTGGGAGTCCAGAGAAAATGAATATTGAGCGCGTCAAGACAGATATCCTGATTCTGGGATCGGGCGGCGCGGGTCTCTTTGCCGCGCTTCACGCGCACAAAGCGGCGCCGGATCTTTCCATCACCGTTGCAGTGAAGGGGCTGCTCGGGAAGTGCGGCTGCACGCGCATGGTGCAGGGCGGCTACAACGTCGCGCTGGCCCCTGGCGATTCGGTCGAGCGTCACTTCATGGACACGATTGAAGGAAGCAAATGGTTGTCCAACCAGGACCTCGCCTGGGCGTTGGTGAGCACGGCAGTCGAGCGCGTGCGCGAACTCGAAAACGAGCTCGGATGTTTTTTCGACCGCAACCCGGACGGGTCGATTCATCAGAAAGCGTTCGCGGGTCAGACGTTCGATAGAACGGTCCACAAAGGCGACCTGACCGGAATCGAGATCATCAACCGGTTGGCCGAGCAGGTGTGGAGCCGCGGCATCCATCGCCTGGAGGAGCACCGGGCCATCGAGCTGATCAAGACCGCCGACGGCAAGCATATCGCGGGCGTGTTGATGATCGACATGCGCACGGGCAGGTTCGTATTCGTGCAGGCGAGGGCGGTGCTGCTCGCAACGGGCGGCGGTCCGACGATGTACAAGTTCCATACGCCGTCGGGGGACAAGAGTTGCGATGGACTCGCGATGGCGTTGCGCGCGGGCCTCACGCTGCGCGATATGGAAATGGTGCAGTTCCATCCTACGGGTCTGCTTGCCGGCAGTCACACGCGGATGACCGGAACGGTGCTTGAGGAAGGACTCCGCGGCGCAGGCGGGCACCTGTTGAACGGCTCGAAAGCGCGGTTCATGGATAGCTATGACAAGCGCGGCGAACGTGCGACGCGCGACATCGTTTCGCGCGGCATCTATTCCGAAATGCGCGCGGGGCGAACTTCGCCCAATGGCGGGGTATACATCCAGATGAGTCACCTCGGCCCGGACAAGGTCCGCAAGCAGTTCAAGGGCATGGTGGAGCGTTGCGCGGATTGCGGGTTCGACCTCGCGGGTGGGCTCGTCGAAGTGGTGCCGACCGCGCACTACATGATGGGCGGCGTCACGTTCCAGCCGGACTGCAGCACCGAGTTGCGCGGGCTCTTCGCTGCGGGAGAAGACACGGGCGGCGTGCACGGAGCGAATCGGCTGGGTGGCAATGGTGTGGCGAATTCCACCGTGTTCGGCGGCATTGCAGGCGAGAACATGGCGAAGTGGGCAAAAGCGCAAGGGCAGTTTCGGGAACCCGATTCGCTTGCCATCGAAAGCGCAATCAAGGATGCCGAAACCCCCTTCACCAAAAACGGAAAAGGCCTTGAGGGCATCCGGGAGTCGCTCTACGAATGCATGTGGACGCACGTCGGCATCATTCGCGATCGCGATGGACTCTTGCGGGCACGCAGGGCCCTGGGCGAACTGTTCGAGCGTTTGATGCTGACTGGCGTCGTCGATGGCGATCGCGCATTCAACGCACAGTGGCACGACTGGCTGAACCTGAAGAACCTGATTGCAGTGAGCCAGATCATCACCGAGGCGGCCATATCCCGCGAGAATTCGCGGGGCGCTCATTTCCGTGAAGATTATCCGGACGCCGGCGATCTGGAGATGTCCGCTTACACGACGATTCAAAAACGTGATGGAGACGTCGAGATCAAACAGGAGCCAGTGATATTTAGCCGGGTACGGCCGGGAGAAACGATTCTTTGCGAGCAGATCACGCAATGAGCGGTGCCGCGTTGTCAGCGCATTTCCGAATACTGCTTTGCTATCCAGCTTGAATCGAGCCAGTGCCGATCCATACTATTTCTAACGGAGACAACGCAATGCCCCCCAATTTCATTCGCACACTTCGGCGCGGGTTCGTGCTCGCTGCCGCACTTTCTACTGTCCTGCAAGCGCAGTCGGCCGCTCATGCAGAAGACGCGTGGCCTTCCCAGCCGATCCGGATCATTGTTCCCTTCTCTGCCGGCGGTTCGACTGATGTGCTGGCCCGAACGATCGGCCAGGGATTGGGGACGATGTGGAAGCAGTCCGTCGTGATCGACAATCGTCCCGGCGCAGGCGGCATGATTGCGGCTGAAGTCGAGGCGAAGTCTGCGCCTGACGGGTATACGTTGATGCTGGCGTCGGGGAGCATGTTCACCGTCAATCAATATATCTACAGAAAGCTCCCCTACACGGCCAAGGATTTCAGCTATATCACGACGGTCGCGAGCAATCCGATGGTCGTTGCCGTTGCGCCCTCGCTGCCCGTTTCGAATGTAAAAGAGCTTATTGCATATGGGAAAACGCAACATCCAAAGTTGAACTTTGGTTCGGCCGGTATCGGGAGCCAGGTTCACATGGCCGACGAAGCGTTCTCGGGCGCGGCGGGCATTCCAATGGTTCACGTGCCCTATAAGGGCGAGGTGCTTGCGCTGAACGATCTGATGGCGGACCGCGTGCAGGTCGTGTTGCCCAACATCGCAGCGGCGATGCCCTTCATGAAGGGCAAGACGATCAAGGTGATTGCCGTGACCGGCGACCATCGCTCAACTGCGTGGCCCGATATTCCGACCGTGAGCGAAGGCGGGTTGCCCGGTTTCAATGTGACGGGCTGGTTCGCCCTCGTGGCGCCGGCCGGCACGCCAGCGAACGTCATCAACAAGATTCAGCAAGATACCGTGAAAGTGCTCGCACAGCCTGACACTCGGCAACACCTGGCCGTGCTCGGTATGGACCCCGTGGGCGACACACCTCAGCAACTTCAGGCCAGGATAGCCACGGAATCGGCGAAGTGGCAAAAGGTCGTGAGCACGAGCCATATCAGTGCAAATTGAAGCGCATCCCCAGTACCGGGCCGGCTGATGGAGCGATATGAAAAAGGTACTCGCCTGAACTTCTGATTACTGAATTTCGTTGTTGTTAAGCCCGCCGGATGCCATATCCTGGCGGGCTTTTCATTTCGTCGGGTGTTTCTCGGCCCGTATCGCAAGCGCAATGGCCAGGCCGGGACGTTAGTGCGGAATCGCGCTCCGATTGACGGCCGCCTTCAGATCGCTGACGTCGTCATGCAACTCGAGCATCCAGGGGTAATCGTACTGTTCGTGCAATTTCTGGCGGGCTGATCCTTAAATCTCATATGGATCAACGATTTGCACATTCTTCGATTGCGCGAAAACTATGGCGCCGCCGAGCCTTGCTGCGGGAGGCTCTGCATGCGACTACCGCCAGATTTCGCACGAAAAGTACGATTACCCCATTTCGAAAGATCGGCGTTGCCAGCGCAATGCGGGGAGCGAAAAGCGTTTAGGAAGCGCGGCTTTTGAAAGACGGCGCTGCAACCCCTTCGATCATGATGTTCACGCATGCTGGCAGCTTCGAGCGCTGTGCTGCCTGCGCCTGTTCGACCGCATCTTTCAGGTCGTCAGCACGCTCGACGAACGCACCCGCACCACCGAAAGCCTCGGTTACGCGATCGTAGCGTCCCGGCAGCAACTCGCAGCCGATCAAACGCTCAGGGCCATAGCTGCGTAACTGGATCTGATACTCGGCGTTCCAGCGCGCATCATTGCCAACCACGGCGACGAAGGGTAATCCATAACGCACCGCGGTATCCATTTCTGCCGCGTGAAAGCCGAACGTGCCATCCCCCATTACGGCAACCACGGGTGCTTCAGGGTGCGCAACGCGAGCAGCCAGCGCGAACGGAAGCGCAGCGCCGATCGCCCCGGCAACGCCATTGATCACGCGATTGGGCGCGCGCAGACACGCTTGCGCCCACTGCCCGAATTCGCCGCCGTCCGAGACGAAAACGGCATCGGGATGGCTGTCGAGCAACGCCTGGAACGGCGCGAGCGCCTGAACAGGATGAACACGTTTTTCGAGCGACGATGACGCCGTGCGCCATTGCTCGGGCCGCCATGCAATCGCGCCCCGTACGTCGCGCGCCCATCGTTCATCGCACTTGCCGGCATTGCGGCCAACGGTAGCCAGCATGTCGAGTGCGGGGAAGCTGTCCGCGACAGCGGTACCGATCAATCGCTCAGCCACTGCGCGACGCGTGCGCGCAATCTCTTGCGGCTCCGGGTCGATCTGGAGAAACGTGCAGTCCGGCGCAAACGCGGGCGATTTTCCGAAGGCCAACGTGAAATCCATCCGCTTGCCCAGCAACATCACGCGGTCGGCCTGCGCGAGCATTTCGGCGAAAGCGCCGAGGCTCGGATCGTTGATGCCTCGCGGGCTCTCCATGCCAACGACCGGCACGCCAAGCGCCGCCGCGAGCGTGCCGATCCGTTCGCGGCCAGCGCGGGTCATGCATGCCGGACCCACGAGGATCAGCGGGCGCGATGCGTCGGCCAGGCTTGAGACGAGGCGCGCGGCCGTTGTGTCGTCAAGCACCTGCCTCACCGGCGAAAAACATTCGCCATTGACCTCATCGTGCACGTGCGCTGCGCCCTCCAGTACATCCGTTGGAAGGCTCAGGTGAACGGGCCCGGGCCGCCCTGCCAGCGCGGCGCAAATCGCGTGGGCCAGTTCATCGGCGAGAGTATGCGGATGCTGTGCGGTGGCCGCCATCTTCACGAGCGGCGCTGCGACATCCGCCTGCCGCATCTCCTGAAATGCGCCCATGCCCAACTGGTCGTGCGGCGCGTGCCCGGAGAGAAGCAGAACCGGCGACTCCGCCATCTGCGCCGTATAGAGCGCCGAAACCGCGTTGGCGTGACCGGGGCCGCCAGTCACCAACGCCACGCCCACTTTGCCCGTCAACCGGGCATAGGCGTCGGCCATGTGCACGGCCGCGGCCTCATGGCGCGTGTGGAACAACTCGATACCCGCGCCAATGCATGCGTCGAACACCGGCATGATGTGGTTTCCCGACAAGGTGAAGATGTGCTTCACCCCTGCTTTCGACAACGCCTTGACCAGCGCGTCAGCGCCACGGCATGCAATCGACATTGCGATATCTCCTGTTCATGACCTGTTGAGTCCCGCGTTAAATGGGTGTCGAGTGAATTATTCGCGTCATCGATCACGGCGAAAAGTCAGTAATTCTTGAAGTCAACCCAAGATCTGCTGCATCTCGCGCGCGATGCGCAGACACCCATGTTTTCCCTGATGGCAATCCCAAGGCTAACACATTACATTTCCACTCATACATATGAGTTGTATGACTGTGTCGAACAGGCAACGCTCCTTACGACGCTTTACGCGCGCCGCTGACACAGCCCACTTCGATTCGTAGTGCTACCTTTTGCCCGGCCGCGCATGGGCCGGGCTACGCTGCCGGATCTTGCTCTCCAGACTTCATGCGCCGGGCGGCGCTGCGAATGCCAATCGCTCAGGCGGCGGAGGTGTGCGTTGAACCTCAGACTTTCTTTCAGTAAGGATTACTACGCGGGCGCACTGATGGTCGTCATCGGTGTGAGCGCCGCATACGCCGGTATGTCCTATGATATCGGATCGCTGACGAACATGGGTGCGGGTTTCTTCCCCGTGGCAGTGGGCACGCTTCTGGCCGTTGTCGGCATTCTGATCGCGGTGGCCGCGAAGGATCTGCCCGAATCCGCTTCGAGCCCGCCGGACGCGCACTCGCGAATGCCCGACCTGCGCGGCGCCGTTTGCATCATCACAGGCACGCTCGCCTTCATCCTGCTCGGCAAATACGGCGGCTTGATTCCCGCCACATTCGCAATCGTCTTCATTTCCGCGCTCGGAGACCGCACCAATACCCTGTTTCGCGCAGCTGCGTTGTCGATCGTCATGTGCGCGATCGCCCTCGTTGTCTTCTCATGGGCGCTAAAACTTCAGTTGGCGCCGTTTGCCTGGGGATAGTGAGCAACATGATCGAACAATCCTTGCACGACCTTCTATACGGCTTCTCGGTTGCGCTTCAAGGCACCAACCTGATGTGGTCGTTCTTCGGCGTCCTCGTGGGCAACATGGTGGGCGTGCTGCCGGGCATGGGCGCGCTGTCGGCCATATCCATCCTGTTGCCGCTGACCTATGTCATGCACCCTGTACCGGCGATCCTGATGCTCGCCGGTATTTTCTACGGATCGCAATATGGCGGCGCGATCGGCGCCATTCTGCTCAATCTTCCCTCTCACCCTCCGCATGCGATTACCTGCCTCGACGGGTATCCGATGGCCAAGGCCGGCAGAGGCGGCGCGGCGCTTGGCATCACGATGCTGAGTTCGTTCTTTGCGGCCTCGACCGGCATCATTCTGATGATTTTCGCTTCGCCCTTGCTCACGGCCATGGCATTCAAGTTCGGCCCCGCGGAAATCTTCTCCGTCATGCTGCTGGGTCTGCTCGCCGGTTCGACGATGTCGCGGGGCTCGGCGCTCAAAGGCGTCGCCATGACGCTTTTCGGCCTGCTTTGCGGCATGGTCGGCACCGATGTCAACACGGGCACGTTCCGCTTCACGTTTGGCCTGACCGACATGAACGACGGGCTCGAACTGGTTGCCATCGCCATGGGACTCTTTGGCGTGGCCGATTTTCTCTGCAACGTCAACAGAATGCAGGTGTCGAGCAAGTCGCTCAGCGTGCGCTTCAAGGACATGCGCCCCACGCGTGAGGAACTCAAAGCCACCTTCTGGCCAATGACACGCGGGACGGCCGTGGGCGCGCTGTTCGGCGCCATGCCCGGAACTGGCCCGACGATTACGACGTTCGTCGCCTATGCGCTGGAGCGTAAGCTCTCCAGGAATCCTCAGGCGTTCGGCACCGGTGTGATTGCCGGCGTCGCGGCGCCCGAAGCGTCGTCGCACTCGAAAACGCAGGTCGACTTCATTCCGACGATGAGCCTCGGTATACCCGGCGATCCCGTGATGGCGCTCATTCTGGGCGCGCTCATCATCCAGGGCATCACGCCTGGACCTCAGTTGATCTCCGAGCATCCCGATATCTTCTGGGGGCTCATTGCAAGTTTCTGGATCGGAAATATTCTTCTCGTTTTGCTAAACGTGCCGATGATCGGCGTGTGGGTCAAATTGCTCCGGTTGCCCTACCGCTATCTCTTTCCGTCCGCGATGTTCTTTATTGCCGTTGGCGTATTCAGCACCCAGAACAGCCTTTTCGAAGTGTGGCAAGTTCTGGCGTTCGGCTTGATCGGCACCGTCTTCAACTACCTTGGATTCTCCGTTGCGCCGATCCTGCTAGGCTTCGTTCTCGGGCCAATGATCGAGGAAAACTTCCGCCGCGCATTGCTCATTTCGCACGGGAATATGTCCATTTTTGTGGATCGGCCCATCAGCTGCGGATTTCTCGTTGCCTCGCTGTTGCTCGTCGTGATGGTCACGCTATCTGCGCAACGCAACCGCCACCGCGCAAGCAAGACGGAACGCAGGCATTCAGGCGCAGCGCCAGCTGAAATGCCTCGGGCAAGCAGCGATTAAACGGGGCGGCATTGGTACCGTTCGGCCGCAATTTTCCCGGACGGTACCGCCGATCGGGGTAATCGTACTTTTCGTGCGAAATCTGGCGGTAGTCGCATGCAGAGCCTCCCGCAGCAAGGCTCGGCGGCGCCATAGTTTTCGCGCAATCGAAGAATGTGCAAATCGTTGATCCATATGAGATTTAAGGATCAAACCGCCAGAAATTGCACGAACAGTACGATTACCCCTGGCCACGCCTGCGTTTAGGTATGAAATGGAACGTAGGAGAAGTGCTGCACGTCGGCAATTGGACCTTGGTCCTACACGCGGCGAGCGGGATTCGGCCGACGGCGGCCGCGCGGTTCCCGACGAGGTCACGGCGTCAGAGCCCATCCAGCATCCCGTTTGATCGGGCATCCTCTCACACCGACCAGCATCCACCGGACACTCGGCGCATCTGGATGGCGGATGACCGGTCAGCGCTCCCTAGCGGAGGCGCCAATGTCGATCAGCGAATGGCCACTTCGGCCGACAACCCGCCTGACGGCATTGATCGGAAAGCGCCTCCGACTTGGTACAGGACCGGCGTTGGAGTGGATTGCGAAGGCGCCGGTCGGATTTGAGACTCTTGCGAGTCGGGCAGCCGATTGCGGTGATAACGGCAGTTACTTCGGCTAGCCGAACCCGCACTCGCGGATCGGGGTGGTCGAGGCCAGACGCGGGTGTAGTTCTCGACAGGGCGATTCGGTCCCGCCAGAAGACCCTTGCATGCGAGCCGGGCCGGATATGGAACGGGCGCGCCTTGAACAATTGCAAAAAAAACGGCCCGCACCCTGGCGGACCCGTTTCGGGTGGACCGCAGGCGGGCGGCCAGTCAACCGCCAGCCCCGTCTGCGTCTCGTTTTGCGGTCACGTGTCGCTAACACGGGTCACGTCTCCATGATATTCACTGCGCCGGCGTCCGGTGGAATTTCTATCAATTTCGCGCGGGGGAATATTTTCTGTTCCCGCGCTTCCGCCATTGCGCGACCGAGCGGCGGCCGGTAGGGTGACGCCTTCAGTCAACAGGAGAGCGTCAATGAACAAACAGGAACTGGTCGAAGCGGTCGCCGCAGCAACGGGCGGAAGCAGGGCCGCAACGGGCGAAGCGATTGATGCGTTCATCGCGGCGGTCATCGATGCTGTCATGAAAGGCGAGACCGTTCAACTGATTGGCTTCGGCTCGTTTTCAACTGGCGCGCGTGCCGCGCGCGTGGGCCGCAACCCGGCGACGGGTGCAGAGATCCAGATCCCCGCCGCAAAGACCGTAAAGTTCACCTCCGGGAAGGCGTTCAAGGATGCGGTCAACCAGTAAGCGTCGGCAATGACCGTTTCACGGACCCGACATCGCACGGGGTTGGCGGATTGCTCCACTTCACCGCGTGCGGCACCGTCCGATTGGATTGCGCGGAACCCCCACGCAGCACCCTAGCTTCGTCGGTGCACGTCGATAGGGCGATGCCGATGGCCGGCAACCGTACCGCGTACTAGCCTGCGTTTTCTGGCTGCGCGGACAAAAAAACGGTCATGAGCGTGACCGCGCTTTATGGCTGCTGCATCATGGCGAAGCGGCGCCCGTCCGGGAATCCGCCCGTTTCATTGCCATTTCAAACATACCGTTATGCGCCGTATCGTCGTTCGTAGTTCCCCCGTGCATGGCCGCGGTGTCTTCGCGGTCGCCCATATCGAGACCGGGACATTGATACTCGAATACAAAGGAAAGCTGGTCTCGTGGAGGCGTGCACAACGTGACCATGCACGGTCCGTTGCTGAGCATGGCCACACTTTCTATTTCGGGCTGGACGATGGCCGCGTAATTGATGGCGCGCAGGGAGGGAATTCTGCCAGGTGGCTCAATCATAGTTGCTCTCCAAACTGTGAGGCCGAACAGGACGGGGATCGGGTGTTCATCCGGACGACCCAACCTGTCGAAAAAGGCACTGAGCTTTACATCGATTATCAGTTGCAGGTCGAAGGGCGCGGGACTGCGGGGGTCACACGAGCGTATGCGTGCAGCTGTCGTGCAGCCGGCTGTCGCGGCACCATGCTCTCGGACTGACGGCGTGTTCGGTTGATAGCGGATCGCGCCATTTACCATTCCCCGCCGGATGGTAAAAACCGCCCCAACCAACTTACCGGTCGCAAGCACGACGGGCGGCGCGAGATCGGACAGTGCACCGAGAGCGACGCGCGAGCCTTCTTCGCCAGGCTCCCATGCAGCACGAACAGTGGTTGCACCATTTCATTCAGAGCCTGCTGTAGGCTTTCGAGATGGTCCGTCTACTCGGGAGGTACCAGCACGTTGCACCCCTGCCGGTGTCACGTTCCCGGGACGGTCGCGTACATGAAAGCGGGTCCCGCACAGGCACATCCAACGCACAGATCTACCACCGCTGCACCGGCACGTGGCCGCGGCTTCCCTTGATCTTGTTGTTCTCGTCGACGAACACCAGGTCCGGCGTCCAGCCGGCCTTGAGTTCCGCTTCGTCGACCATCGCGAACGCGGCGATGATCACGAGATCGCCCAACTGCGCACGCCGAGCCGCCGACCCGTTGAGCGAGATCATCCCGGTGCCGCGCTCGCCCTTGATCGCATACGTCGAGAAACGCTCGCCGTTGTTGATGTTCCAGATGTCGATCCGCTCGTTCTCGACGATGTTCGCCGCTTCGAGCAGGTCTTCGTCGATCGCGCACGAGCCTTCGTAGTGCAGTTCGCAGTGCGTGACGGCGGCCCGGTGAATCTTCGACTTCAACATATGGCGCTGCATGATCTTTCCTTCGGACTTCGTTTGACTTGAGAGCGGCGGGGCGGCGGATCGGTGCGTGATGCCCGGCGCTGCCCGTCAGATTTCGAGGTTGTCGATGAGGCGCGTCGCGCCGAGCTTCGCGGCGGCGAGCACGACGAGCGGCGCCTCGATTTCGTGGGCGGCCGGCGGCAGCAGGTTCGAGCGCTTGCGCACCGCGATGTAATCGGGCTTCCAGCCGCGCGCGGCGAGGCTCGTCATCGCGTCCTTCTCGATCGCGGCGAAATCGCGGTTGCCCGAGAGCACGGCCTCGCGAACGCGTCCGAGCGTGATGGCCAGCATCGGCGCCTCGGCGCGTTCCGTCTCGCTCAAGTAGCGGTTGCGCGAGCTGAGGGCGAGGCCGTCGGTGTCGCGCACCGTTTCGGCGGCGACGATGTCGGTCGGCAGCGCGAACTGGCTGCACATCTGCCGCACGATCATCAGCTGCTGGTAATCCTTCTTGCCGAACACCGCGACGCGCGGCTGTACGCACGACATCAGCTTCATCACGACCGTGCAGACACCGGTAAAGAAGCCCGGGCGGAACTCGCCTTCGAGGATGTCGCCCAAATCGGTCGGCGGATGCAGACGGTATTCCTGCGGCTCCGGGTACATATCGCGCTCGGTCGGCGCGAACAGCACGTAGACGTTTTCCTTCTGAAGTTTCTCGATATCGGCTTCGAGCGTGCGCGGATATTTGTCGAAATCCTCGTTCGGGCCGAATTGCAGGCGGTTCACGAAGATGCTCGCGACGACCGGGTCGCCGTGCTGGCGCGCGAGCCGCATCAGCGACAGATGCCCCTCGTGGAGATTGCCCATCGTCGGCACGAACGCCGTGCGATTCTGGCCGCGCATCTGGCCTCGTAGCTCATCAATCGAGGAAATGATCTTCATGGAAACGGGTGTGCAGGGATGAATTCACTGATTACGGTCAGCATTAGGCGCGAGGGTGGTTGGAACTGGCACATGCACCCAGCCTTCCATCAGCACGCGCGCGCTGCGGCTCATGATGGCCTTCGTCACGGTCCATTCGCCGTTGGCTTGAGCGGCCTCGGCGCCGACCCGCAAAGTGCCCGACGGATGGCCGAAGCGCACCGCGTTGCGCTCGCCGCCGCCGGCCGCGAGATTGACCAGCGTGCCCGGTATCGCAGCAGCCGTGCCGATCGCGACCGCCGCCGTGCCCATCATCGCGTGATGGAGCTTGCCCATCGACATCGCGCGCACGAGCAGATCGACATCCGCGGCCGCCACGCGCTTGCCGCTCGACGCGACGTAGTCCGCGGGCTGCGCGACGAACGCGACTTTCGGCGTGTGCTGCCGCGTCGCGATTTCGTTCAAGTCCTTGATCAAACCCATGCGCAGCGCGCCGTTGGCACGAATGGTCTCGAACTTCTTGAGCTCGTCGGCATCGCCGTTGATCGCGTCCTGCAGCTCGGTGCCCGTGTAGCCGATGGCCTCGGCGTTCACGAAGATCGTCGGGATGCCCGCGTTGATCATCGTGGCTTTCAGCGTGCCGACACCCGGCACGTCGAGGTCGTCGACCAGGTTGCCGGTCGGGAACATCGCGCCGCCGGCGCCTTCTTCCTCGGCAGCCGGGTCCATGAACTCGAGCTGCACTTCGGCGGCGGGAAAGGTCACGCCGTCGAGTTCGAAGTCGCCGGTTTCCTGCACGGCGCCTTCGGTGATCGGCACGTGCGCAATGATGGTCTTGCCGATATTGGCCTGCCAGATGCGCACGACGGCCACGCCGTTCTGCGGCACACGGCTCGAATCGACGAGCCCCGCGCTGATCGCAAACGGCCCGACAGCGGCGGAGAGGTTGCCGCAATTGCCGCTCCAGTCGACGAAGGCTTTATCGATAGAGACCTGTCCGAACAGGTAATCGACGTCGTGATCGGGCTTGCTGCTCTTCGAAATGATGACCGTCTTGCTCGTGCTCGACGTCGCGCCGCCCATGCCGTCGATCTGCTTGCCGTACGGGTCCGGGCTGCCGATCACGCGCAGCAGCAGCGCATCGCGCGCCGCGCCCGGCACGCGGGCCGCTTCGGGCAAATCCTGCAGGCGGAAGAACACGCCTTTGCTGGTGCCGCCGCGCATATAGGTGGCGGGAATCTTGATCTGGGGTACGTGGGGCATGGGGTGGGTGTCCTGATGAAACGGAAACGGCGGGCGGCACTTTTTTGCGCCGCCCGCAGATGATGCCTGACCGTGCTGTTATTCAGCTTTCATCAAGCCGCCTTCGACGACTCGAGGAAGTCCTGTGCGAAGCGCTGCAGCACGCCGCCCGCTTCGTAGATCGAAACCTCCTCGGCGGTGTCGAGCCGGCAGGTCACGGCCGCTTCCACGCGCTCGCCGTTCTTGCGATGGATGACGAGCGTGAGGTCCGCACGCGGCTTGCGCTCGCCGATCACGTCGAACGTTTCGGTGCCGTCGATGCCGAGCGTCACGCGATTCACGCCGGGCTTGAACTCGAGCGGCAGCACGCCCATGCCGACGAGGTTCGTGCGGTGAATGCGCTCGAACCCTTCGGCGACGATCGCTTCCGTGCCCGCCAGACGCACGCCCTTGGCCGCCCAGTCGCGCGACGAGCCCTGGCCGTAGTCCGCCCCGGCGATGATGATGAGCGGCTGCTTGCGGTCCATGTAGGTCTCGATCGCTTCCCACATGCGCGTGACGCGGCCTTCCGGCTCGACGCGCGCGAGCGATCCCTTCTTCACCTGGCCGTCGACCACCGCCATCTCGTTGACGAGCGTCGGGTTCGCGAAGGTGGCGCGCAGCGCGGTGAGGTGGTCGCCTCGGTGAGTCGCGTAGGAGTTGAAGTCTTCCTCCGGCAAGCCCATCTTCGCGAGGTATTCGCCGGCGGCGCTATCCGCGAGGATCGCGTTGGACGGCGAGAGGTGATCGGTCGTGATGTTGTCGCCCAGCACGGCGAGGGCACGCAATCCGCGCAGCGTGCGCTCGCCCGCCAGCGCGCCTTCCCAGTACGGCGGACGGCGAATGTAGGTGCTCTGCGCGCGCCAGTCGTAAAGCGGATTGATCGGCTCGCCGCCGGCGGCCGTGACGGCGAACATCGGCTCGTAGACCTTGCGGAATTGCTCGGGCTTCACGCTTTGCGCGACGATCGCGTCGATCTCCTCGTCGCTCGGCCAGATGTCCTTCAGATAGACCGGCTTGCCGTCCTGATCCGTGCCGAGTGCGTCCTGCTCGATGTCGAAGCGGATCGTGCCGGCAATCGCGTAAGCGACCACCAGCGGCGGCGAGGCCAGGAACGCTTGCTTCGCATACGGATGGATGCGGCCGTCGAAGTTGCGATTGCCCGACAGCACGGCGGTCGCGTACAGGTCGCGGTCGATGATCTCCTGCTGGATCGCCGGATCGAGCGCGCCCGACATGCCGTTGCACGTGGTGCACGCGAACGCGACGATGCCGAAGCCGAGCTGCTCCAGCTCGGGCAGCAGCTTTGCTTCTTCGAGGTAGAGCTCAACCGCCTTGGAGCCCGGCGCGAGCGAGGACTTGACCCACGGCTTGCGCGTCAAGCCGCGCGCGTTGGCGTTGCGCGCGAGCAGGGCCGCCGCGATCACATTGCGCGGATTGCTCGTGTTCGTGCAGCTCGTGATGGCCGCGATGATGACGGCGCCGTCGGGCATTTGGCCGGGCACGTCTTCCCACTTGCCGGCGATGCCGCGCGCGGCCAGATCGGAAGTCGGCAGCCGCTTGTGCGGATTCGACGGACCCGCCATGTTGCGGACCACGGTCGAGAGGTCGAACTCGAGCACGCGTTCGTATTCGGCGTGCTGCAGCGTATCGGCCCACAGACCGGCGGTTTTTGCATAGGTTTCGACGAGCTTGACCTGCTCCTCGGCGCGGCCCGTCAGGCGCAGGTAAGCGAGGGTTTGCTCGTCGATGTAGAACATCGCCGCCGTGGCGCCGTATTCGGGCGCCATGTTCGAGATCGTCGCGCGGTCGCCGAGCGTGAGGCTCGACGCGCCTTCTCCACGGAACTCCAGATACGCACCCACCACCTTTTCCTTGCGCAGAAACTCGGTCAGCGCGAGCACGATGTCGGTGGCGGTGATGCCGGGCTGGCGCTTGCCCGAGAGCTCCACACCGACGATATCGGGCAACCGCATCCACGATGCGCGCCCGAGCATCACGTTCTCGGCTTCGAGCCCACCCACGCCGATGGCGATCACGCCCAACGCGTCGACGTGCGGCGTGTGGCTGTCGGTGCCGACCAGCGTGTCGGGGTAGGCCACGCCGTTCACGGCGTGGATCACCGGGCTCATCCGCTCCAGATTGATCTGATGCATGATGCCGTTGCCGGGCGGGATCACGTCGACGTTCTTGAACGCCTTCTTGGTCCAGTTGATGAAGTCGAAGCGGTCTTCGTTGCGTCGATCCTCGATAGCGCGGTTCTTCGCGAACGCATCCGGGTCGAAGCCGCCGCATTCGACGGCGAGCGAATGGTCGACGATCAGCTGCACGGGCACGACCGGGTTCACGAGCGCCGGGTCGCCGCCTTGCTCGGCGATCGCATCGCGCAAGCCGGCGAGGTCGACGAGCGCGGTCTGGCCGAGAATGTCGTGGCATACGACGCGCGCCGGGAACCACGGGAAATCGAGCTCGCGCTTGCGTTCGATGATCTGCTTGAGCGACGCGGTCAGTGTCGCCGGATCGCAGCGGCGCACGAGATTCTCGGCGAGCACGCGCGAGGTGTACGGCAGCTTGTCGTAGGCGCCGGATTCGATCGCTTCGGCGGCTGCGCGCGTGTCGAAGTAATCCAGCGCGGCGCCGGGCAGGGGTTTGCGGTTTGCGGTGTTCATGACCTGAGGACTAAAAGAGTAATGTTCAGGCGCTGCGGAAAGTGGTCAGGCCTTATGATCGACCGATCGTCGTTCGACTGGTGCTTCGCGAATCGCGCGCCCGTGGTCATTCCCAAAAGGCCCCCCGGCTCCGGTTGCAAAGCCGAGGGGTAAACACTGCACCCCGTCACGAGCGCAATGCATTGACACCTAACTTGCGGAAAAAGCGACCTTGGCTCACGGATCACGTGAACCAAGGTCCAATGTCATCGCAGCGCTCTCGTTGCTTGCGATGAGGAACGACTCTGTTCTGTCAGCCGCGCTTTTCGATCGGCACGAATTTCAAATCTTCCGGGCCCGTGTAATTCGCGCTGGGGCGGATGATCTTGTTGTCGATGCGCTGCTCGATGATGTGGGCGGCCCAGCCCGAGGTACGCGAGATGACGAACAGCGGCGTGAACATGGCCGTCGGCACGCCCATCATGTGATACGACACGGCGCTGAACCAGTCGAGATTCGGGAACATCTTTTTCACGTCCCACATCACCGTCTCGAGCCGCTCGGCGATGTTGAACAGCTTCAGGTTGCCCGCGTCCTTCGAGAGCTTCTTCGCGACTTCCTTGATGACCTTGTTGCGCGGGTCCGAGATCGTGTAGACCGGGTGGCCGAAGCCGATCACGACTTCCTTCGCTTCGACGCGGCGGCGGATGTCCGCCTCGGCTTCATCGGGCGTCTGGTAGCGCGTCTGGATGTCGAACGCGGCTTCGTTGGCGCCGCCGTGCTTCGGGCCGCGCAGCGCGCCGATCGCGCCGGTGATCGCCGAGTAGAGGTCCGAGCCCGTGCCCGCGATCACGCGGCCGGTGAAGGTCGAGGCGTTGAATTCGTGCTCGGCGTAGAGGTTCAGCGAGGTGTGCATCGCGTCGACCCACGCCTTCGACGGTTCCTTGCCGTGCAGCAGGTGCAGGAAGTGGCCGCCGATCGAGTCGTCGTCGGTCTCCACTTCGATGCGGCGGCCGTTGTGCGAGTAGTGATACCAGTAGAGCAGCAACGAGCCGAGCGAGGCCATCAGGCGATCGGCGATGTCGCGTGCGCCGGCGAGGTTGTGGTCGTCTTTCTCGGGCAGCACGGTGCCGAGAATCGACACGCCGGTGCGCATCACGTCCATCGGGTGCGCCGAGGCCGGGATCCACTCGAGCGCGGCCTTCACGTTCGCGGGCAGGCCGCGCAGCGCCTTGAGCTTGGTCTTGTAGGCGGTGAGTTCGGCCTGCGTCGGCAGCTTTTCGTGCACGAGCAGGTAGGCGATTTCCTCGAACTCGCAGGTCGTGGCGACATCGAGGATGTCGTAGCCACGGTAGTGCAAGTCGTTGCCGGTGCGCCCGACCGTGCACAGCGCCGTGTTGCCCGCCGTCACGCCCGAGAGCGCCACCGATTTCTTCGGCTTGAAGCCGGGCGTGCCTGCCGTGCTGTTGTCTGCTTCGCTCATCGTGTCGTCCTCCAGATTCAAAGTGGTGTCATTTCTTCGCGGCGAAGAGCGCATCGAGCTTGTCTTCATACGCGTGGTAGCCGAGATATTTGTAGAGGTCCGCGCGCGTCTGCATCGTTTCGACAGCCGCCTTTTGCGTGCCGTCGCGCTTGACGGTCTCGTAGAAATTGAGCGCGGCCGCGTTCATCGCGCGATACGCGCCGCAGCAGTAGAGCGCGATGTCGACGTTCGCGCTCTTCAACTCGTCGGTGGTGAAGAACGGCGTCGAGCCGAATTCCGTCAGGTTCGCGAGGATCGGCACCTTGACCGCGGCCTTGAAGCGGCGGTAGTCGTCGAGGGTGCCCATCGCTTCGGGGAAGATCATGTCCGCGCCCGCTTCGACATAGGCGACCGCGCGCTCGATCGCCGCGTCGAGACCTTCGACCGCCGCCGCATCGGTGCGCGCCATGATGACGAACTGATCGTCGGTGCGCGCATCGACGGCCGCTTTCACGCGATCGACCATCTCCTCTTTCGGCACGACTTCCTTGCCGGGCCGATGGCCGCAGCGTTTCTGCCCGACCTGGTCCTCGAGATGCACGGCGGCGACGCCCGCCTTGATGAACGAGCGGATCGTGCGCGCGATGTTGAATGCGCCGCCCCAGCCGGTATCGATGTCGACGAGCAGCGGCAGCGGGCAGGCGTCGGTGATCCGGCGCGCGTCGATCAGCACGTCTTCCATCGCGCTGATGCCGAGATCGGGCACGCCGAGCGAGTTCGCGGCGACCCCGCCGCCCGACAGATAGACGGCCTTGAAGCCCGTGGCCTCGGCCATTTTCGCGGCGTAAGCGGTGATCGCGCCGACCACCTGCAACGGCTGTCCTTCAGCCACCGCGACACGGAACTTCGCGCCGGCGCTAACTGGGTGTTGGGCTTTGCTCAATTCTGGCTCCTGTTAAAAAACGGAATCGATACAGCAGAAATTGGGCCAGCATCGGCGTGCGGAGCTAAGTCATTGATTTAATGCTGATACAGATACCTGTTTTTGGGGGGGCTTGATTTCAATAGTGAAAATTCAGATTTCAATTTAGAACCGGCGAGCGCATAATGAGGGACCTCTATGATCGAGCTGCAAGCCCGCCCCCGATGAATATTCCCCCGTCTGACTCGAGTTCGCGCCCCCGCATCTGGGCGATGGGCATCAGTCGCCTGGGTGATCTCTTTCTCGGCATCGCGAGCGAGTATGAAGGGCGGGCTGACGTGCGTGTCGTGTCACGCGGCTTTGAGGATGCAGTACATGAGATTGCCGCCGCGGGTGCCGAACGTCCGGAGGTTGTCGTCGCAGGAGGGGCGAACGGGGCGTATCTGAAGACCCGCGTCGCGGTCCCTGTTGTGCTGATCAGTCCGACTGGTTTCGATGTGATGCATGCGCTTGCACGGGCGCGGCGCGACACGACGTCGGTGGCGCTCGTCACGCATGGCGATACCCCCGACGAAGTGCGTCGATTCGCTGCGGCATTCGGCCTGGATGTCGTGTTCGCTTCGTATCAGTCGGCGCAGGACGCCGAGGCTTGCGTGCTTGATCTGCGCGATCGGGGCATCGGTGCGGTCGTCGGTCCCGGCCTCGTAGCCGATCTCGCCGCCCGGGCGGGGATGAGCGCCGTATTTCTCTATTCGCGTGCGTCAGTGTGTGCCGCGTTCGAGACGGCGCTGGAGGTTGCACAGGCAACCCGCCAGGAGGCGGTGCGCCGCGAGCGGCTCGATAACCTCCTGCAACATCTGCGCGACGGCGTCGTC
This sequence comes from Trinickia violacea, assembly GCF_005280735.1. NCBI lineage: Bacteria > Pseudomonadati > Pseudomonadota > Betaproteobacteria > Burkholderiales > Burkholderiaceae > Trinickia > Trinickia violacea. Next base: position 3,343,186 of record NZ_CP040077.1, on the reverse strand, counting down.
GCGCTTGACGCACACGGTCGAGTGGAAGCGATCAACCAACGGCTTGCCGCAGTGCTTGATATCGACGCTGCAAAAGCTATCGGCCAGCCGCTGCTTGAACTCGCCCCCGAGCTTGCTGGCGTATTGCCGGACGCAGACGGTGATTCGCCCGCCTCGGTCCGGGGCGTGAGCTACGTGGTGCACCGCGGGCCGCTCGCCAGCAGCGGCACGGTGTTGACCTTCCAGGAATCGCGTGCGGTCGAGCGTCTCGACCGCACGCTGCGCTCCAGACAACGCGCGCCGCAGTTCACCGCGCGGTATCAACTCGAGGATCTGTTTGGAGAATGTGCGTCTGTGGAACGCGTCCGAACGTTGGTGCGGCGCTACGCGAAATCGGATGCAACCGTGCTAATTCTCGGTGAAAGTGGAACCGGCAAGGAAATGGTCGCGCAGAGCATGCATAGGCTGAGCGTACGCCGAGACTTTCCGTTCGTCGCGATCAATTGCGGCGCTTTTCCCGAGGCGCTGCTCGAGAGCGAGCTGTTCGGCTACGACGAGGGCGCATTCACCGGCGCGCGCAAAGGCGGCAAGGCGGGCCTGATCGAAGCGGCGCATCGCGGCACGCTGTTCCTGGACGAGATCGGCGAGATGCCATTGCCGCTGCAGAGCCGCCTGCTGCGCGTACTACAGGAACGCGAAGTGGTGCGGCTCGGTGCGACTGAGCCGACACGTGTCGACATACGCGTGCTCGCTGCAACGCACCGCGCTCTGACCCATGCAGTAGAAGTCGGCACGTTCCGTGCGGACCTTTATTACCGGTTGAACATCCTTAACATCGCGCTGCCTCCATTGCGCGAACGTTCCACTGATCTGCTGCCGCTCGCTGCCGAACTGCTGTGGCAGGCAGCGTGCCGCGATCCGCGTCTTGCGGAGCAGGTTCCCGATCGCGACGCGGCCGAGCACTTACTCGTGAGCGTCGAGGACGCGCTACGGCGCCATACGTGGCCAGGCAATGTGCGAGAACTGCAAAACGTGATTGAACGGATCGCGGTTGAACTGGCCGATAGAGATGTCGTCCACGACGCGCTGCGCAAAGACCGTCGATTTGTGCCGACGCAGGCGCTCACGGGAGACGAATTGCAAGCGATCGCGCCGGAAATCTTTGACGTGTCTTCGCGTGGCGATGACATGCCGATGACCTTGCGCGAACGTAGCCGCCACGTCGAGGCGGACGAAATCCGTGCGGTGCTCGCCGCATGCAACGGCGATCGCGACGCTGCGTGTCGGAAGCTTGGCATCAGCAAAACAACGTTGTGGCGCAGATTGAATACGTCGACGGCGTGATCGGGGCGAAGATAACTGCGCCTTACTTTCCATACGCATGATGGCCTGACTCACTGCCTCTAGCCGCGATAGGCGCGGCGCGCGTATCAGCGACGTGACATGCTTGAGAGGCGTCGAAAGGTGACGGCATTGGCCGCGCGGATCAGGCGCTGCCGCTTTTAAAGGGCGGTCTCGGGCTCGCGATTGTCGGGGCGTTCGCTGCGGACGGTCAGGGTCTCATCATACGTCCGCTGATCGAGGAACTCGAACTCGTCGCGACCTTTGTCTATTCGAAGTTCTTCCCTCCCTTCCGCAACACGACGCTGTTGATGCACGCGGTCTACAAGCAGGCGCAACGCATGCCTGGTTGCATCATTTCCGCCGTCTTCGTATCCACTTCGAATGTCGCGCCGACATTCACGAAGCATTTCTCAAACTTGGCTGTTGCCTGATCTGCTGGAACACCTTCCAGCGAGTTCAGCAGTCTTTACGAAACCGTATCTAAGTAAGTCCGGAGTTGCGCGATGTCGCAGGTTGTCTATGTTGGTTGCGGCCAAGGGGTGGCGCTCGTACCTTCGTCAATAAGCAAGCTCGCACCGGAGAATGTGGTCGTCCGACCGCTGAATGAACGAGTAGTGATGGTTACAGTTGCGGTGGCGTGGAACGCGAATCGATACCACCTCATGGTTGATGCGGCGGTCGCAAGACTAAAGTCACACGTCGGACATCATTAACGCTTGACTGCGGATGCTGATCGTTTTTAGCCAGATTTCGGATGGTCACCGTGGTGGCTACTCGGAGAAAACCTGCAATCGCGTTAGACTGGCAAAACTACATTGATTGGCTTGCCATCGTAAAATGCCACAATGTTCTCGATCAGCTGGTCAGCCAGCGACTGGACGGCCTCGGTGCTGGCCCATGCAACATGCGGCGTCAGGATAAATGCAGGGTGATCGAGAATCTCATTGAATGGGTGATCGTCCGGCAACGGCTCCTGCGTGACGACATCAAACCCCGCGCCCGAGATTTTCCCTTGCTTCAATGCAGCCACTAGTGCCGATTCATTTACGAGACCTCCGCATGCGGTGTTCACGATAAGCGGCTTTCGACGTAATCCTGCGAACGCGTCTTCGTCGAGCAGATTACGCGTTGAGGCAGTCAGCGGGCAGTGAAGGGTGATGATATCGGATGGCTTGAGCACGGTGTCGAACGGTGTGTACAGCGGCCCCATATCGGTACGTCCTTTGTACGCCGACATCAGCACCCGCATGCCGAGCGCCTTGCCCATGTCCGCAACAGCGCGACCGAGCACGCCGTCGCCGATCACACCGAGCGTCGAGCCCTTTAGATCCCGGATTGGAAAATCGAAGAAGCAGAACTGGCCCGCTGCGAGCCAGCGTCCGGCGCAAACCGCGTCCCGATAGGCGGTGAGGCTTCTTCGCAGCGCGAAAATCAGGGCAAACGTATGCTCGGGAACGGTCTGGACCGCATAGGCGCGAACGTTGCTGACCGTCACGCCGCGGGCCGCACACGCCTGCAAATCCACGTTGTCGGTGCCGGTCGCGGCGATCGCGACCATCTTGAGGTTCTCGGCTTGGTCGATGTCGCCGGCGGACAGGCGAACCTTGTTTGTGATGACGAAATCAGCGTGCCGGATGCGTGAGGCGCCGCGAACCACGGCGAGAACTTGTCGCTCTCGAAGCCGCCCTATCCTGACTTGACGCTTTCTGAGGCCAGGAAGCGCCCGTATCAGATCGGGTAACGTACTCGCCGCGAAGGTAGGCAGACACGCGATCCTGACCGTGCCGCTCGAACCCTCGCCGAACGCGTTTGCGAGTGGCGATCCGCCGAATGGCGAAATCGCAAAGATGGCTCGACTCTCGGCGAGGGTTACCTTTGGGACGCTGGATCGGCATCGACGATCCTGCTCAGGTTGGCGCGTACTCGCTGAAGCAGGTCGATCAATTGTTCGCGCTCAAGCTGGCTCAAGCCGTTCAGCGCTTCGACGGCTACCTCGTCGCCTACGCGACGTGCGCTCTCCAGCGCCTTGTGGGCTTTCGCCGTCATGCGCACTTGTCGCTCACGGCGATCCTGCGGGTTAGGCAGCCTTTCGATCCAGCCGCCGTCTTCCATCCGGTCGAGCAAGCGGCCGGCCGATATCGGCGCCACTTCGAGCAAATCGGCGAGACGGGCCTGATTGACCTCCCCGTGATGCGCCAGATAGGCAAGTGCGCGGCACTGCGCGCGTGTCAGGTCGAGAGACGACTTCGCAAGGTCGTCGAAGCGTTTGCCGCTGAGGCGGCCAACGTCCGATATCAAGAAGCCGAAGCGCTTGTCGAGTTGTGTTTCCATCACGCGATTATACGAAGGTTGGTACCGGTGGCCGCTAGAAGGGCCATCGCTCCCATCTTGCCGGACTTCCGTTCGTGCGTATAATAAGCATGCTTATTATTGTGCGGACGATCCTGTTTATGTCTTCCGAAGTCCCGGCAGCGAGCGCAGCAGTGCCGCTCAACCGCGCCATGCTCACCGCTTCGATCATGCTCGCGACCTTGATCCAGACGCTCGACAGCACGATCGCGAACGTCGCGCTGCCGCACATGCAGGGCAGCCTGTCCGCTTCGCAGGACGAGATCACGTGGGTGCTGACGTCCTACATCGTGGCGGCCGCGATCGCCACGCCGCTCACCGGATGGCTTTCCGACCAGCTGAGTGTGAAGCGGCTGCTCGCCATCTCCATTGCCGGCTTCACCGTCGCGTCGGCTTTCTGCGGCTTTTCGGAGTCGCTCGTCCAAATTGTCGCATCGCGCCTGCTGCAAGGTATTTTTGGTGCCGCGCTCGTACCACTGTCGCAATCGATCCTGCTCGCCATCAACCCGCGCGAAAAACAGGGCCAGGCTATGGCGGTCTGGGGCATGGGCGTGATGGTCGGCCCGATTCTGGGGCCCACGCTCGGCGGCTGGCTCACCGACAGTTACGACTGGCGCTGGGTATTCTTCATCAACGTGCCGATCGGCGCGCTGGCGCTTTTCGGTGTGTTGACGTTTCTGCCCTCTCGGTCGCCGGAGCGCGCCATCGAGTTCGATGGCTTCGGCTTCGCCACGCTCGGTCTTGCGATCGGAGCGTTCCAGGCTCTGCTCGATCGCGGCGAGCAACTCGATTGGTTCAGCTCGTTCGAAATCCGCATTGAAGCGCTGGTGGCCGCGATCAGTTTCATATTCTTTCTCGCGCACACGGCGACGGCAGGGGCGAAATCCTTCTTTCGATACGCGTTGCTGAAGGACCGCAACTTCGCCACGGGCGTGTGCTTCATTTTCATCATCGGTGCGGTGATGTACGCGACGCGCGCGCTGCTGCCCCCGATGCTGCAGACGCTGACGAACTATCCGGTCGCGACGACAGGGCTCGTGACGGCGCCGAGCGGAGCGGGCACGATGCTCGCGATGATGCTCGCCGGGCGCCTGCTGCAGAGGCAGATCGATGCACGGCTCCTGTTGCTCTCGGGTTTCCTGATCTCCGCCTTCGCGCTCTGGCAGATGATGCATTACACGATTGTGTTGTCCGAATCGGATATCGTCTGGCCCGGCGTAATACAGGGTTTCGGCCTTGGATTCGTGTTCGTGCCGTTGAGCGCGCTGTCGTTCTCGACGCTCACGCCCGCGCTCCGAGCGGATGGCACAGCAACCTACAGCCTGATGCGAAACATCGGGAGCAGCATCGGCATCTCGATCGTGCAGACATTGATGACGCGCAACACGCAGATCGCTCATGCCGATCTCGCCGCCAACGTGAACGCGTTCAATCCGGCGTTGCAGCCGATGCTCGCGCATGGGTCGAACTACGACATGGCGATGCTCAACCAGTCGATCACGCAGCAGGCGTCGATGATCGCCTATCTCAACGATTTCAAGCTGATGTTCGTCGCGACCCTGCTCGTCGTGCCGTTGCTGCTGCTGATCCGGCCGGCGCGCCATACGCACGATGACACGCTGGCGCATGCGGCGATGGACTGAGGACGTCGAACAGCGATAGGACGAACCGCCCATCCGTTTGTCCGAGGTCGCGACCAGTAAAGATCCAGCCGCTGAAAATATTCGGTCAGTTCGAGATAGCCGCGTCCCAGCTTCTGTGCCGCACTTGCTGCGCCGCTCGACCCGGGCTCAGCGAGCGCGCTCGCCGCATGTGCGTCCGTTGCTGGCCGCAGGGCCGTCACGGCACCCTCCCAGTACACGGCGCCGGTGCTCGCGCGGCTGTCGAACTCCTGATCGTCCATCAAAGGCACGAGCGTCAGATACGCGCCCGCTGCGTCGACGCGCATCGCTACCGGGTAACGCGCACCGGTGTGCGGCGAGCGCCACCAGCGCAGCGGAGTGAAGGTAACGCTATCTGCGGTCCGATCCCCTTTATGCGCATGCGGCACGACACGCTAAAAGAACTCGGCATCCATGAAGCCCGCATTCACTACGAGGTGTTTGGTCCGGACCTTTTCGCCGAATAAGTACGGCCGGAGCGGCCGCATCGCCGCGGCGCCGGACGATGATTCGCCATGCGAACAGGTCTAAACTGGTATCAGTAGCCAACGGGACGCCGGTTTGCTCGGGTCGGCGTCAATTCGCAATGGGCACGAAATCGGGTTTGCGGCTCAGGCCGCCACGCGAGCGCGGCGTCTGGTGCGCTTTTGGACTGGCGCTGGCACTCCACGCGGCGCTGGCAACGCTCGTGATCTCCGGCGCGCACGGACCGCAAGGCCCGGCCGCGGCTTCGAATACGGTGGTGACCGGTCGGCTGGCGTCATTGCCGATTGCCTCGCCGCTCCCGCGCATCGCGTCTCAACCGCCGATGTCACACGTCCCGACCCAAACTTCTCGGCTCGCAGCCAGCAACGAACCGACGAGCGTTGCGCCGCAGCACGGCAACCGCTTGACGCAACGGCACGCGCGCGTCGAGGCCGCGCTCGCCGCGCGCTTCGCCGCGACGCACCGCACGCACCTCGCCGTGGTGAGACGCAGCGCACCGCCGCCGGACGGGCCGATTGATCGGGAGCGCGCAACGCGGCTGGCGTTCTTGCAATCCATTGCAGGCAGCCCAACGTTGGAGGGCGGCCTGCCGCGGACGGAAAACGTCGGCTCAGTATCGCCCGGCTATGCGGATAAGGTGGCCAAGCGCGTGCGCGCCAATGTCCTCGCGCCGTTCGCTATCCGGGGCGATCGGTCTGCGGTTATCGCCGTCACGTGTGCTCCCACCGGTGCGTTGCTGAGCGTCACGCTCCGACGTTCGAGCGGCAATCCGCAATGGGACAGCGCGGCGCTCAACGCCGTGGAAAAAACCGACCCGATGCCGGCGGATCTAGACGGCACTACACCGACGAGCTTTCTGATTGCGTTTCAACCCAAGGGCTGAGGCGGACCGGCCCCTCAGGCCGTCTCGCCTCGGCGACGGTTCACACGCGCAATGCAGCGAGCCGCAGACGGGGGCATCGCCGCTGAGTCGCGGAGGACGATCGCGCGCAGTGGCATCACGCTTCTTCGCCGTCACCTGCCCCTGTAGCCTGGGCTGCGTCGTCCAGCCGCTTCATGCTGTCGAGCAGCTTGAGCAGATAGTGCAGCGTATGAGTGACATCGTCGACGGAAAAGTCTTCCAGTACCTGCTCGTAGTATTCATGGATCTTCGGTGTCGCTTGCTGAGCCCAAAGTCTGCGGCCTGACTCGGTCATCGTAATCAGCCGGGAACGGCGATCCCGGCCGTCCGCCGCACCGGACAGATGTCCATCACGCTCCATCCGGCTGATCAGCCCAGAAAGGTTCTGCCGGCTCACCATCAGGTAGCGGGCCAGATCCCCCACGCTCATTCCGCCTGAAACCTCCTCCCGCGACAGCGCGCCGAGGACGGCCCACTGCTGCGTCGTCAGCCCCTCGTCTGCGACCGCTCGGGTTCCTGTTTTATGCAACATATTTGCACATTGATAGAGGCGAAAGAACAATCTGTTAGCCAGCTCGGTCTTGATGGGATTTGTATTTTGCTGCGAATTTACCAAGGGATTCTCCTAGTGCGGCGGTTCTTGTCTTCTGTGTTCCGTGAAACTAATATACGTCAATATATTGACATATATGTGCGACACGAACCATTCGCTCGAAGGGCCAATGGTACCCCTGGCAACTGATGGAGACGACTGTGCAACGACTCGAAGGCAAGACGGTCATCGTGACCGGTGGTGGTGGCGGCATCGGCGGAGCGACGTGCCGCCGTTTCGCAACGGAAGGCGCACGGGTGGCCGTGCTGGACCTTTCGCTCGAGGCAGCGGAGAGAGTGGCCGGTGAGATTCGTGCGGCAGGCGGCCGCGCCGAGGCGATCCGCTGCGATATCACGAACCGCGCCGATGTGGACGCGGCCGTGGCGGCGACCGAGTCCCGGCTTGGTCCGGTCGGCGTGCTGGTCAACAACGCCGGCTGGGACGTCTTCAAGCCGTTCACGAAAACCGAGCCGGCACAGTGGGACCGGCTGATCGCGATCAATCTGACCGGGGCTCTGCACATGCACCACGCGGTGCTGCCGGGCATGGTGCAGCGCAGGGCGGGGCGGATCGTCAACATCGCGTCCGACGCGGCACGCGTGGGCTCGTCCGGCGAGGCGGTCTACGCAGCGTGCAAGGGCGGTCTCGTGTCGTTTTCGAAAACGATCGCTCGCGAGCACGCCCGTCACGGCATCACGGTCAATGTCGTGTGCCCCGGGCCGACCGACACAGCCCTCTTCGCGGAATACAAGGAGGGCGCGGGCAACCCCGAGAAGTTGCTTGAAGCGTTCCAGCGTTCGATCCCGCTCGGCCGTATCGGCCAGCCCGACGACTTGCCGGGCGCGATCGTCTTCTTCGCCAGCGACGACGCCGGCTTCATCACGGGTCAGGTGCTGAGCGTGTCCGGCGGCCTGACGATGGCTGGCTGAATCCCCCTCTTTGCAAGGAATTCATCATGAACTACGAAGACATTCTCTACGAAGTCCGCAACGGCGCTGCGTGGATCACCATCAACCGCCCCGACAAGATGAACGCTTTTCGAGGGCGAACCTGCGACGAGCTGATCCACGCGATCAACAAGGCCGGCTATTCACGGGAGGTCGGCGTCATCGTGCTCGCGGGCGCCGGCGACCGGGCCTTTTGCACGGGCGGCGACCAGTCGGCGCATGAAGGCCAATACGACGGTCGCGGCACCATCGGCTTGCCGATGGAAGAGCTGCACAACGCAATTCGCGACGTCCCCAAGCCGGTGATTGCGCGGGTGCAGGGTTTCGCGGTCGGTGGCGGAAACGTGCTGTGCACGATCTGCGATTTCACGATCGCATCGGAGAAGGCCGTTTTTGCGCAAGCAGGGCCGAAGGTCGGCTCTGTCGATCCGGGCTACGGTACGGCATTCCTCGCACGCGTAGTTGGCGAGAAGAAGGCGCGCGAGATCTGGTACCTATGCCGCCGTTACTCCGCAGCCGAGGCGCTCGCGATGGGCCTCGTCAACGCAGTCGTGCACCACGATCAGCTCGACGCCGAAGTGCAGAAGTGGTGTGACGAGATCATGGAGAAAAGCCCGACCGCGATTGCGATCGCCAAACGCTCGTTCAACATGGACACCGCGCACCAGGCCGGCATCGCAGGCATGGGGATGTATGCGCTGAAGCTCTACTACGACACCGAGGAGTCGCGCGAAGGCGTCAAGGCGTTCCAGGAAAGGCGCAAGCCTGAATTCCGCAAGTACGCGAAGTAACGCGGCTGTCCCGAAGCACAAGCATCGTAATGCGCGCGCCCGGGCTCACCCTATCCAGGAGATTTCATGAATCCCTATCTTGACGAAGACCTTGCTGTGTTGGGCGAACATGCTCGGCGCTTTGCGCAGGGACGCGTCGCGCCCGGTTTCCAGGAGCGCGACAGGACGCGCGTGCTCGATCGCGAGTTGATGCGGGAGATGGGCGAAATGGGCTTCATTGCGCCCGAGCTGCCCGAGCAATATGGCGGCCAGGGCCTGGGCTGCCTAGCCGCGGGCGTGATTCATGAGGAGATCGCGCGCGCCGACCTGAGCTTGTCCTATATCAATCTGCTTGCGTCGCTAAACGGACAGATCCTCGCCCAGCACTCTGCTCCTGAGATCGCCAAACCTTGGCTCGAACGCCTGACCCGCGGTGAGGCATTGCTTGCCATCGCGCTGACCGAGCCGCGCGGTGGATCGGACGCGGCGAACCTGCGCCTGAAGATGGAGCGTGTAGGTGACCACTACGTCCTGAACGGCGAAAAAACGTCGATTTCCGCCGCCGATCAGGCAGACGCAGCCGTCGTCTTTGCCCGTACCGGCACGGTAGATGAAGGTGCGCGCGGCGTCTCGGCGGTGCTGGTGCCGATGGACCTGCCGGGCATTACCCGCAATCGGTTCGATTGCCACGGCCAGCGCGCCATCGGTCGCGGCTCGATCTTTTTCGAGAATGTGCGCGTGCCGGTCAGCCACCGGCTGGGTGAAGAAGGAAAAGGCTTCGTCCAAGTGATGCAGGGTTTCGACTTCTCCAGGGCGCTGATCGGCCTGCAGGTGCTGGCTGTGGCGAAGGTCAGCCTGGAAGAGACTTGGGGCTACGTCGCGCAGCGCGAGGCGTTCGGCAAGCCGCTGGCGGCGTTCCAGGGTGTGTCGCATCCGCTGGCCGAGTACGAAACCCAGGTCGAAGCGGCACGCCTGATGTGCCTGCAGACCTTGTGGTTGAAGGATCGCGGTTTGCCGCACACGACCGAGGCTGCGATGTGCAAGTGGTGGGGGCCCAAGCTCGCCTACGACGTGGTGCACCAGTGTCTGCTCTCGTTTGGACACGGCGGTTACGACCGCGGCCCGATGGAACAGCGTCTGCGCGACGTGCTCGGCTTCCAGATCGGCGACGGCACAGCCCAGATCATGAAGACCATCATTGCCCGCACGCAAGCCGGACGCGATGCGGTGCCGGCGTGAGCCTGGCGCATCCAACCCGGAAACAAACGACAACACCGGAGACACGACATGGAGTTCGACGCCGTTCTGATCGAGCCGCGGCGCGCGGCGAGCGTTGCGAATGGATGGTGGCCCGGGCGGACCATCAACGACGAACTCGACGCGTGTGTGGCTGAGTGCCCGGACAAGACGGCGCTCACGTCGATACAGGTCGAGGACGGAACGACAACGCGTTTCACCTACCGCGAGATGGCGCGGATGGCTGACCGGATTGCAGTGGGGCTCGCGCGCCTTGGTGTGGGACGCAATGACGTCGTGTCGCTGCAGCTGCCGAACTCGTGGCAGCTCACGCTCACCTATCTGGCTTGCTCGCGGATCGGTGCGGTGCTGAACCCGCTGATGCCCATCTTCCGCGAGCGCGAACTGTCGTTCATGCTCAAGCACGGCGGCAGCAAGGTCATGATCGTGCCGAAGCGGTTTCGCGGCTTCGACTTCGAGCAGATGGCGAACGGCCTGAAGGCCGGTCTGCCGGAGCTCGAGCACATCGTGGTGGTCGGCGGCCGATCAGACGGGCAGCCCGGCGCCAACAGTTTCGAGGCACTGCTGTCCGGTCCAAGCTGGGAGCAGGAACCGGATGCGCACGCGATCCTGACCCGCAACCGCCCCGGCCCCGACGACGTCACGCAACTGCTCTATACCTCGGGAACGACCGGTGAGCCGAAGGGCGTGATGCACACGGCCAATACGCTGATGTCCAACATTCTCTCTTACGCAGAGGCCATGCGCCTGGGCGGACACGACATCGTACTGATGGCATCTCCGATGGCTCATCAGACCGGCTTCATGTACGGCCTCATGATGCCCATCGTGCTGCGCGCCAGTGCAGTGCTGCAGGACATATGGCAGGCGAAAGCCGCAATCGAGCTGATTGTCGATGAGGGCGCGACCTTCACGATGGCGTCGACCGCGTTCCTGACCGATCTCGCCAACACGGTGACGGAAACCGGACTTGCCGTGTCCACGCTGCGCACCTTCCTGTGTGCTGGTGCACCGATTCCCGGTCCGCTCGTCGAGCAGGCGCGAAAGGCGATCGGAGCGAAAATCGTGTCGGCGTGGGGCATGACGGAAATGGGCGCCGTCACGCTGACGAATCTCGACGATGACGACGAGCGCTCGTTTTCGACCGACGGCTGTCCGCTGCCAGGGGTTGAAGTGAAGGTGGTCGACGATGCCGACCTGCCGTTGCCCGCTCACACGACGGGCCGGCTGCTAGTGCGCTCGTGCTCCAGCTTCGGCGGGTATCTGAAGCGCGCACATCTGAACGGAACCGACGCCGACGGCTGGTTCGATAGCGGCGATCTCGCATACGTCGACGAGCGCGGCTATATCCGCATTGCTGGCCGCAGCAAGGACGTGATCATTCGCGGCGGGGAGAACATCCCAGTGGTCGAGATCGAGGCGCTGCTATATCGCCACCCGGCCATATCGGAGGTGGCCATCGTGGCCTATCCGGACGAGCGCCTCGGCGAACGGGCCTGTGCCGTAATCGTCGAGCGACGTGGCGAGCATATCGATTTGCCTGCACTCGTCGAGTTTCTGAAGTCGCAGAAGGTTGCCCCGCAATACATGCCGGAACGGCTGCTGCTACTCGATGCGCTGCCGACCACACCGTCCGGAAAGGTGCAGAAATTCAAGCTGCGCGATGCGATGCGCGGCCGCGAGGCTTGAAACCGAAGTCGAACACTGCAACACATTGGAGAACACCCATGGCCCTCGATAGCGAATCTTTTGAGCTTTTGCTCGTCTCCGTGCGCCGTTTCATCGGAGAACGGCTGGTCCCCGCCGAGGACACGGTCGAAGAACTCGACGATGTGCCGGCCGACATCGTCGAGGACATGAAGACGATGGGCCTGTTCGGCCTTTCAATTCCGGAGGAGTACGGCGGCATCGGCTTGTCGATGGCTCAGGAGTGCGCGGTGGCCTACGAACTGGGGCAGACCGCGCTGGCCTTTCGCTCGGTGTTCGGCACCAACGTCGGCATCGGCTCGCAGGGCATCCTGATGGACGGCACCGAAGCGCAAAAGCAGGCGTTTCTGCCGCGCGTGGCGAGCGGAGAGCTGATCATGTCGTTTGCTCTGACCGAGCCTGACGCCGGTTCGGATGCCGCGGCGATCAGGACGCGCGGCGAACGCGTCACGGACAGCAGCGGCGATTTCTACGTCGTCAACGGTACGAAGCGATTCATCACCAACGCGCCGCGCGCCGGTGCCTTCACTTTGATGGCACGCACCGACGGTCCGGGTGCTAACGGCGTGTCGGCGTTTGTCGTGCCGGCCGATCTGCCCGGTGTCAGCCTCGGCAAGCCGGACAAGAAGATGGGCCAGCGCGGCACGAAAACGTGCGATGTCGTTTTGGATAACGTGCGTGTTCCCGCCGCCAACCTCATCGGCGGCGTGCCAGGCAAAGGCTTCAAGACGGCGATGAAAGTGCTCGACCGTGGGCGCCTTCATGTGTCGGCGCTTGCGTGCGGCGTGGCGCAGCGGGTGCTGAACGAGTCAGTCGCCTACGCGCGCGAGCGCAAACAGTTCGGACAGCGCATTGGCGATTTCCAGCTGGTGCAGGCGATGCTCGCCGACAGCCAGGCGGAGCTCTATGCGGGCTGGTCGATGGTTCAGGACTGTGCGCGGCGCTACGACGCGAAACCCGTTGACCGGCCCGACCCGGATGTGAGCATGCGCGCGTCGTGCGCCAAGATGTTCTGCACGGAGATGGTGGGCCGCGTTGCGGACCGCGGCGTACAGGTGCATGGCGGCGCGGGCTATATGAGTGAATCCAAGGTCGAGCGTTTCTATCGTGATGTGCGGTTGTTGCGCCTGTACGAGGGCACGACACAGATCCAGCAAATCATCATCGGCCGCGAGCTGATGCGCGAATGAACCGGGGCGCAAGGAAGCCGGTATTTCTATTTTTAAAAATAGCAATCCTAATCGGTTGCCCATGATGGTGCGTTGATTCGAATCCATTCCAGGCAGTGAAGGAGCAGACATGAAGGTGTTGGTAGCCGTCAAGCGCGTGGTCGACTTCAACGTGAAGGTCCGGGTGAAGTCGGACAACACGGGCGTCGACATTGCGAATGTGAAGATGTCGATGAATCCGTTCGACGAAATCGCCGTGGAAGAGGCCGCGCGCCTGAAGGAAGCGGGCGTGGCGACGGAAGTGGTGGTCGTGTCGGCGGGCGTGGCGCAAGCGCAGGAGACGCTGCGCACGGCGCTGGCGATCGGCGCGGACCGCGCGATCCTGATCGAATCGAGCGAAGAGCTGCAACCGCTGGCGGTGGCGAAGCTGCTCAAGGCAGTGGTCGATAAAGAGCAGCCGCAGCTCGTGATCCTCGGCAAGCAAGCGATCGACGACGACAGCAACCAGACCGGTCAGATGCTGGCCGCGCTGGCGGGCTTGCCGCAGGCGACCTTCGCGTCGAAGGTGACGATCGCCGACGGCCGTGCAACCGTTGCCCGCGAAGTGGACGGCGGCGCGGAAACGCTGTCGCTGACGCTGCCGGCCGTGGTGACCACCGATCTGCGCCTGAACGAGCCGCGCTACGTGACGCTGCCGAACATCATGAAGGCGAAGAAGAGGCCGCTCGAGACGGTGAAGCCCGAAGACCTCGGCGTGGATGTCGCGCCGCACCTGAAGACGCTGAAAGTCGTCGAACCACCGAAGCGCAGCGCCGGCGTGATGGTGCCGGACGTGAAGACGCTGGTCGAGAAGCTGAAGACCGAAGCCAAGGTGCTGTAAGAGGGAGACAGACGAAATGACGATTCTGGTAATTGCCGAACACGACGCCCCGAAGGAAGTCCCCTTGGGGGACAACGCCTCGATCAAGGGCGCGACGCTGAACACCGTCGCGGCCGCACAGAAGATCGGTGGCGACATCCACGTACTGGTTGCCGGCCACAACGCGCAAGCGGCGGCTGACGCGGCCGCGAAGATCGCCGGTGTGTCCAAGGTGCTGCTGGCCGATGCGCCCCAACTGGCCGCAGGCCTCGCCGAGAACGTCGAGGCGACGGTGCTGAACATCGCCAAGGACTATTCGCACATCCTCGCGCCGGCCACCGCCTACGGCAAGAACATCGCTCCGCGCGTGGCGGCCAAGCTCGACGTCGCGCAGGTCAGCGAAATCACGGCCGTGGTCTCGGCCGACACGTTCGAGCGCCCGATCTACGCGGGCAATGCGATCGCGACGGTGCAGTCGGACGATCCGATCAAGGTGATCACGGTGCGCGCGACGGGCTTCGACGCCGTGGCGGCCGAAGGCGGCAGCGCGGCGGTCGAGTCGATCGCGGCTGCAGCCGACGCAGGCATCTCGCAGTTCGTGAGCCGCGAAGTGACGAAGCTGGACCGTCCGGAGTTGACGAGCGCCAACGTCATCGTCTCGGGTGGTCGCGGCTTGGGCAGCGGCGAGAACTTCGCGTTGGTGCTGGAGCCGCTGGCGGACAAGCTCGGCGCCGCAATGGGCGCCTCGCGCGCGGCCGTCGATGCGGGCTATGTGCCGAACGACTATCAGGTCGGTCAGACGGGCAAGATCGTCGCGCCGCAGCTGTACGTGGCAGTGGGCATCTCGGGCGCGATCCAGCACTTGGCCGGCATGAAGGATTCGAAGGTGATCGTCGCGATCAACAAGGATCCCGAAGCGCCGATCTTCAGCGTGGCCGACTACGGCCTCGTCGGCGATCTGTTCGCGCTGGTTCCGGAACTGGTTGCGGCACTTTAGCCGGCACGGATTGCGCCCGCAGCCGCTCCAGGCCGCCCCAGCCGCCCGATTGCGAAAGCGGGAGCGAACGTGAACCGTTGGCCTACCGATGATGCACCAATCACGTCGTTCGGCGTGAAGCCAATTTCGACGATCGATTCCCGGATCGTCGCTAGAACACTCGTTCTTGAATTCAGCGCACGTGTTGAGTGGTCACGAATGCGCGGTGCCGCCTTTGGAGGCAAATTCCATCACCAAGCCGGGCAATACCGGCGAGGGTACTGCGATTACGATGAAAACACTGATCGGCCACCTCCGGGATGTCCATTCAGATTTTTGGGTCCGTTATTGCGAGTCCTCGTGATTGAGCGCGTAGGCGCCGCAAGCGGCACGATTGTGTGCTGTCGAATGCCATTCCTGCCTCGATGCGGTGTGCATGATTGGAATCACTGCGCGGCGCAGATTGGCGATTAAACATCACCTGAGCAAACAGCGATGGGAATTATCGGAATGGAGCGGCGGCTATTTGGCGCCCTCGCATGTATTGGCGTGCTCGGTCTGATGTTGAGGATATGGGCGCCTACGGAAGCCGATTCGACGATGGCCGGTCTCGTAGCGCCTATGTGTGGTGACGTTCTGGTCTACTTTGGCGGAATTGGAAGTGCCGGACTCCTATGTATGAAGCTTTTCGGCCCAGCCGGGGTCGAGCGCATGCATTTCTGGGTGTTTCTGGCCGGAATCGTGGGCGCCGTGATTCTATTTGTTCGCGGAGTATGAAGGGCGGCACGCATGCAGCGCGAATCGTTAGCTGACGAAGGGGTTGGTGATGGTCCGTGGTGAAATGTCGTTGGGTTCCATTTTCGACAAATGGGTAGGGCGCACGACCGACAATTCGGTTCGTGTCACCCGGCTTGGCCGCGCACGATCGAGGCGCTACGTGCAAGTTGCGCTCCTGAGATCCGGGACGGTGCACACGATCTTCTTCTTCCGTCATGATGACGGCACCTGGAACGTCTTCCCGCCAGAAACCGAACGTCCGGCAATGGGCATTGCGCAACACGCGACGTGACCGATCTTTCTACCGGGTGGGGTACCGGTTCGGGCTCATCGGATGGCTGACCCAGCATCGTTCCGCTCGATCGTTGTACGGCCAGACTGCGCGCCACGGCGCTCGCGCTAAGCATAGGGCGTTCGCCGACCGTTTTGAACAGGTCGGCTGCGCCGGCGCAGAGAACATCTTCAGTTCAGTTCCTCACGGGTAACGTGCACACGCCTGTACTTGCCCTGCATGAACAAAAGGGGATCGCGCGCCGGATCGAAATTGACCCGTTTGACAGACCCGACCACGATGAGATGATCGCCGCCGTCGTGAATCTCGCGGATCAGGCACTCGAAATTTCCCATCGCATCAAGGATGATCGGCACGCCGTGATCCCACTCGTCCCACTCGGTTTCCGCGAACCGGTCGCCGGTCTTGCCCGCGAATCGGGTCGAGACGGCCTGTTGGCCGATATGGAGAATATTGACGGCAAACGCGCCGCACGCTCTCAACGCTGCGACGCTCGCCGACTCGCGTTTGACGCAGAACAACACGAGCGGCGGCTCGAGGGAAACCGATGTGAATGAGTTGGCGGTAAAGCCCACCGGTTCCCCGTTGACGCCCGTCGTGGTGATCACGGTCACACCGGTTGCAAAGCAACCCATCGCATCGCGCAGCATTCGCGCAGTCACGCCGCCCTGGGGGCGCGATGCGCGCCGCGGCACAACCCGCTCGAGGAAGTCGAGGATCGCAGAATCGAAAGCGTCGTTGCGATCGGCGATGATCATGTCACCAACCCCGGCGATGTCAATGAACTCGGCGTGGGGAACGAGCTCGCGGAAAGCGTCGATGCTCGCCTGATCGATCTTCGCACTGGCCTCGCCGTGGACGAACAAAATGGGAATATCGAGCGTGGCCGCCGCCGCCGTCAGGCGCCGCTGCGCAGCCCGGCGCATGGCCGCGTCCGCCTTGAATCCCTGATAGGCAGGATCGATATGCCAGCGGAGGCGGCCATCGTCCGCTCGACGAAGGTGACGCTGCACTTCCCCGATATCGAGCCGCTCACGATTCGAAAGATGCTCGGCAACCACCGCTGCCGCTTCCTCGACGGATGAGAAGCCGGGGATGTCGACCGTCATCAATGCAGTGATTCGGTCGAGTCCCTTGGGAGCCATGCGCGGGGCGGCGTCGATGAGAACCAGCGCGCTCGCGATCGGATCAGGACCGGCATGTTCTCCGATCGCAGTCAATGCGGCGAGACCGCCTAAACCCGCCCCGACCACCGCCGGCTGAGACGGCATTTGCGCAATGACAGCGGCGACATCCTGAGCAATGTCCCCCAGTTCATAGCTGCCATCCGGGGACCAGTCGCTCTCGCCGTGTCCGCGCAGGTCGACCGTGACGACAAAGCGGCCGGCGGCAATCAGAGCCCTTGCAGCGCGGGCCCACGCCGCCCGAGTCTGGCCGAAGGCGGGGAGGAGCAGGACAGCGGGATCGGCGGGGTCGCCGCCGACGTCGGCGGCCAGTTTGACGCCATCAAAACCGGTGAAGCGCGAGGTCATGTTCGAGTTTCCATGGACGGAATGTCAATGGACCTAATCTATCAACTCGCCATTTGACGTCTGCTCTTGGGGTGCACTCCCATTTGTCAACAGGGACTGTCTGCATGCGCTTCGTTCGGGCTTGTTCGTTCGCCCGGGGTCTCGCTCCCAATCGTGGGCCGGACCCACCGGCCGGGCCTCGGTTATGGGCAATCCGGCCGGCAGTTGCAGACAACTGACAGGGCAACGCAGGGCGTATATCTTGGTCTGTTCAATGCCTGCCGGCTTGCGGCTTGAAGGAACTTGCAGGCAGTTGAGCACGCGGGACCGCCGTCAAATGCGAGAGGGTGAGTTCGCCGGCTCCAAGCAATAAGGAAACAACCATGAAATTGAAGGGAAAGGTTGCGGTCGTTCTGGGCGCATCCGCGCAGGCGGGTACGGGCTGGGCGATCGCCGAGCGCTTTGCTGCGGAGGGGGCGAAGGTCATCGTGGCAGCTCGTCGCGAAGCCCATCTGCGTCGGCTTGCCGACAAGATCGGCGGGGTTGCCCAGGCGTGCGACGTCGGAAACGAGGACGCGGTTGCCGCGTTGGCGCAATCGGCTATCGATCGGTTCGGGCAATTGGACATCGCTGTGAATGCGGCGGGGCTGCCGCTCGGCGGAACCATCGCCAACACGCCGCATGCGGATATCGTCCGTTCGATAGAACTCAATTTTTACGGCAGCGTCTTCTTTGTGAAGCACATGGCCCGGGTGATGTCGCGCGCAGGCTCGATCACCCTGTTCTCGTCCATGGCCGCGACGCACCCGCTCGAACATGTATTCGCCTATGCCTGCGCGAAGGCCGCCGTCGATTGCCTCGTGCGCTATGCGGCAATCGAACACGGCGCACGCGGCATACGCGTGAACTCCATACTGCCCGGCGCCATTCGTTCCGAAATGTCGGCACCACTTTGGTCCGTGGAGGGCATGGAGCAGAGCTGGGCTGGGGAGAGTCCTCTCGGCAGGATCGGGACGCCTGCAGACTTTGCCGATGCGGCGCTATGGCTTGCAGGAGACGCCTTCGTTACCGGACTCAACTTGCCGGTAAGCGGAGGCAATCAGCTTACCCGTTTCCCGCGGACCGACGAGAGGCCTGCCCTGGCCGGAGTCGATCCGACGAGCGGAGCGTAGAGCTTCGAAGCACGGCTGCGTGCCGGAAATGTCGGTCTCACGGCCGCAGTCAGCGAACGAACAGGGTGGGGAGGCTCATTGTGCAGAGGCGTCTGTCAAACAGAGCTCCCGCAGTCGTGCGAGATCCTCGTGCCGCAGGTTCAACTCGGCTTCCAGATAAGCCGCCAGCGATCCCCATTGAGCGTCAATGGCATTGAAGGCATCGAACAAGAGCGGTTGTCCGTTGCGGTTGACGAGGTCGCGTGGCCTCAACGCCGCCTTCCCACGTCTCTTGAGCACCTGCGCATAAAAGCGGGCGAACGCGTTCCGTTCGGAGGCGGCGATGAGCTCGTCGAGATTGATTTCGTTCTCGACACGGCGGCATTGCGTCGAAAGCCGATAGTCCGCGACGACAGTGTCTCGAGGTACGCCGAGCGCGCTGAGCAGCAACCCGATGGCAAGCCCGGTGCGATCCTGTCCTGCCGAACAATGGACGACGAGCGGCGTTTGCTGTTCAAGCAGCGCCTCGAACATCGCTTTGAAGGATGGGGCAAGCAGCTTCGGAAAGATGCAATAGAGCGAATTGTGCATTTCGTTGACGCCGGCCTCGCCCGATTCCTGCAATTCGGCCAGCAGGAGTTTCGCGCCGTAAGCGATACCGACATGCCGGGTATGGTCGCCCCCCTGCCAGTTCGTAGGCGAGAGCTCTCGCTCCTCCGACGAGCGGAGGTCGCAAACCACGCGGACTCCACGCTCGGCCATCCATCGCCAGGCGGAATCCGTGAATCGGTACATCGCGCCTGATCGATAGACCATGCCCCAGCGGACCTGTCGGCCGTCGCAGGCCGGGTAGCCTCCGATGTCGCGCAAGTTCGATGAACCTTCAAGCTCAATGTGTCGTTCAATCGCGGTCATGTCATGGCATTTTCTGCACGCACTGTCATGTGCGGTTGTACTTGGCGTATTCCAGGCGCGCTATCGTGCGCGCGTGGACTTCATCCGGGCCGTCCGCGATGCGCAACGCGCGCACCCGGGCGAACAGCGCGGCGGTACCTGCATCGCTGTCGAGCCCGCCGGCACCGAATGCCTGAATCGCGTTGTCGATGATACGTAACGCCGCGCGAGGCGCCGCCACCTTGATCATCGAGATTTCGAGCCGGGCCACCTTGTTGCCGACCTTGTCCATCATGTCAGCGGCTTTCAAGGTCAGAAGCCGCGTCATCTCGATGTCGATGCGGGCCTCGGCCACACGCTGCTCCCAGATCGAATGGTCGGCAATCGTCTTGCCGAAGGTCCGTCGATCCAGCAACCGGCGGGTCATCTTC
Source organism: Trinickia violacea (assembly GCF_005280735.1). Lineage (NCBI taxonomy): Bacteria > Pseudomonadati > Pseudomonadota > Betaproteobacteria > Burkholderiales > Burkholderiaceae > Trinickia > Trinickia violacea. The sequence continues at coordinate 3,323,133 of NZ_CP040077.1, read as the reverse complement.
TCCAGTGCGACTTCCGCCATACCGATGATTCGCATGCAATGGTGAATGCGGCCCGGCCCGAGCCGGCCCTGAGAAATCTCGAAACCACGGCCCTCACCGAGGATCAGGTTCTCGCCAGGGACCCGTACATTTTCGAACGTGACTTCGAAGTGCCCGTGGGGTGCGTCGTCGTAGCCGAAGTTGGTCAGCATGCGCCCGATGCGCACGCCTGGCGTATCGAGCGGCACGATGATCTGCGACTGCTGCTCGTGGCGGGGTGCTTCGGGATTTGTCTTTCCCATGACGATGAGCAGCTTGCAGCGCGGATCCCCGACTCCGGATATCCACCATTTCTGCCCGTTGATCAGGTACTCGTCGCCGGTCCGCTCGATTCTCGTCTGAACATTCGTGGCATCGGAACAGGCAACGTCGGGCTCCGTCATCGCGTACGCCGAGCGGATCTCGCCTTTCAGGAGCAGGCGTAGCCAGCGCTCCTTCTGTGCCGTGGTGCCGTACCGGTGCAGCACTTCCATATTGCCGGAATCAGGCGCCGAGCAATTGAAGACCTCCGATGCCCAGGTGACGCGGCCCATTTCCTCGGCGGCGAGCGCATATTCGAGGTTGCTCAGTCCGGCGCCGCGGAACTCGTCCGTATCGTGGTCTGGCGAAGGCGGCAGGAACAGATTCCATAGGCCCGCCTTTCGCGCCTTCGCTTTCAGTTCTTGCAGTACCGCCGGCTGCCGCCATCGGTTCGCCACTAGCTCGCGGTAGTATGCCGGCACCGCAGGCAGCACGTGCGTATCCATGAATGCCGTGACCGCTTGGAGCGTTTCACGCTGTCGTTCCGAGTAGTTGAAATTCATGTGGAGCGTCGTTCCTCAATCTCGTTCGATCCGGCGGCGTGCGCGGTCCAGCAACGCGACCGCCGCTGTATGCAGGCGTGCGCCGGTCGCAGGGTCGGCTTTACCGGCTTGCGCGCGCGCGTAAGTTCCCTCGAAAAGGATGCCGAGCTTGTAGTTGCCTAGAACCTCGAACCACTTGAGATCTGCCAAGTCTCGGCCCGTTGCCGTCGCGTAATGCTTGGTCATCTCCTGCCGCGTCGGAAAGCCGGCGGTTTTCTCGACGCGCATATAAAGAGCCTCCGGGCCATCGTCATCGGGCCATGTGGCGAGCAAGCGGCCCAGGTCCATCAGCGGGTCCCCGATCGTTGCCATCTCCCAGTCGACGATCGCCGAAAGGCTTCCATCGTCGCGGTAAAGCACATTGCCGATGTGATAGTCGCCGTGGATGATGCCGGGCACGCAGCGCGCAGGACGATGACGGTCAAGCCACGCGCCGATGACGGGCACATCGCCGAGGTCGGCGCGTCCGGTCCATTCGGGAAAGCGGTGGTACGTTTCCAGTTCGGCCGCCCAGCGGGCGGACTGCCGTTCGAGAAAGCCATCGAGGCGCCCAAAATCCGCGAGGCCGACCGCTTCGTGGTCGACTCGCGAGATGGCGGCGAGGCCGTCTATCAGCGATAGCCCCATGGCGTGCCGCAGTGTGGGCGACTCCCTGGCGCGTGGGGGCAGCGCGACCGTGGCGTTGTAGCCTTGCACCGGCTCCATCAGGTAGAAGACGACACCGAGCACGCTTTCATCGGTGCATCGCTCGATCAATGCCGGATGCGGAACCGCGGTCGTGGCCAGTGCCGCAAGCGCACGCGATTCCCTCAACATGGTCTTGTTGCTTTCGGGCCGAGGATGGAGAGGCGGCCGCCGAAAGATGAACTCTCGTTCACCCCGTCGGAAGCGCAGCAGAATATTCTGCGTACCGCCCGTGAGGGGCGTGACATCGGATATGCGCCCACTACCGAGTCCCTTCATCTCCATCCAGTCGTCGAGCGCGGCCAGATAGGAAAATCCGAAGTGCGGGTCGATACGAGGATATTCACGAGCTGCCGATGAAGACGATTGATTCACGGTGCGCCTGGCCTCCTGACCCTGACGGATGTTCTGTTTCAAGGGGCGTGGATATGCAGCCTCATACCGCGGCGCGATCTCATTTTTTGACACCCCATCTCTGCGAGAGAGGATAGCCGCCCGGGACCGCAGGAATTGTCCGAGGCGGAACCCGCGCTTACCGCTTGCTTTTGGCCGCGAGCTTGGACCTCCGTACCTCCGTATCAGGTTCGCCGGTCGAGACATCCTCTGCTCAGTTCGTGGGACGACGCTTCCAGTCTTCCAATGGCGGCTACTTGCGTTACGAAGATGGACAAGCTGGCCGCCCGACGATGCCTTAAATTCGTTCGCACGACCTTGGTCTACTTCGCGGAGCAATGCCGGGGATCGACGCCAGGGCGATTGCGATCGGTGCGGCCACAACCCATTGAGTCGCGTTGACGAAGCGGACGAACAACGAGACAAAGGACACTGTATGAGCGAGAACGGCGAGCAAGCCAAGCTGGATGAGAGCCTGTGGATTTGGGGCATGCATGAGACGGAGCCACGGATCCTGCACTCGATGGTCCGTGTCCGTGATCTCGACCGTTCGCTGAAGTTCTATTGCGACGGCTTGGGCATGCGAGTCATGAACCGCTTCGACAGCGAAAAGGGACGCTTCTCTTTGCTCTTCATCTCCTACACGGAATTTGCCGCGGGGCCCGCGATCGAATTGACGTACAACTGGGACGTTGTCGAGGACTATTCCCACGGCAGCGGCTTCGGTCACATCGCGATCGGCGTTCCCGACATCCATGCGATGTGCGACAGACTGGAGCAGTTCGGCGGGAACGTATCGCTGCGTCCCAAGACGATGGTGGAAGGCGCGCCCGAACTCGCTTTCGTCAAGGACCCTGACGGATATGCGATCGAGTTGATTCAGACCCGGCATGAGTGAGGCGACATGACATCATCGAATCAGGGCGAGGCGGACATCGCAGACGTATTGCGCAAGTCGATCGGGTCGCCGGGTGTGCTGACGGACGGCGACGTCCATGCCCGGTCCTGCGATCCGTTGCGTTCGGTGCCGGTCCCGGCACGCGTGATTGCGAGGCCCGCGAATACCGAGGAAGTCGCTGAAGTGTTTCGTCTCTGTACGCAGCGCAATCAGACGGTGGTCGTGCATGGCGGGCGGACCGGGGTATCGGGCGGCGCCTACTGCCGGGACACCGACATCATCGTCTCGCTCGAACGAATGACCGGCATCGAGGACATCTGCACGGTCGGTCAGACCGCCGTCGTTCAAGCAGGCGTCACGATCGAAGCGCTGCAGGCAGCCGCGCGGGAAAAGGGGTTGTTCTACCCAATCGATCTCGGCTCGAAGGGGTCGGCGACGGTGGGCGGCACGATCGCCACCAACGCTGGCGGCAATCGCGTCATCCGCTGGGGCATGACAAGGCAGAACGTGCTGGGTCTTGAAGCGGTGCTGCCGGACGGCACGGTCGTGTCGAGCATGAACCGCTTGTTGAAAAACAATACCGGTTACGACCTCAAGCATCTGTTCATCGGCTCCGAGGGCACCCTTGGTGTCGTGACGCGTGCCGTGGTGAAACTCGTGCCGATGCCGACGTCGCAGTCGGTCGCCTTTGTCGCGGTATCGAACTATGAGCGAGTGACCGAACTGCTGGCGAGGGCCCGCCAGCTTCCGACACTGAGCGCGTTTGAAGTCATGTGGAGCGACTTCTATACGTTGATTGCGAGCCATGTTTCGGAACCGCCGATCGCGCCCGGTCAACCGTTTTATATCCTCGTCGAGGCGCTTGGCTACAACAAGGATATCGACGAAGCGATGTTCGTCGCATTCCTCGAGGCAGCATTGGAGTCCGGCCTGATTGTCGACGCGGTGTTGGCGACATCGGATCGACAGCGCGAGGATCTATGGCGCATTCGCGAAGGCTCCGAGGTGATCGTGCGGGAAATGTCGCCGTTCCTGTCGTTCGACGTCAGCATCGAAATCCCGAGAGTCGACGCCTATCTGGCCGAAGTCCGCGCTTCTCTGCTCGGGCGGTTTCCACAGGCTCGGACCGTGACGTTCGGTCATCTAGGCGACAACAATATTCATATCGGCGTGACCATCGGCCGAGAGACGCTGGCTTGCGGGAACGAGATCGAGAAAATCGTCTACGACGCGCTGCCCAGCTATGGCGGTGCGATCACGGCGGAGCACGGCATCGGGCAGTTCAAGCGCGAGTTCCTCGCGCAGCAGAAGTCGCCCGCGGAAATGGATCTCATGCGCCGGCTTCGAGACGTGCTCGATCCATCGCGGTTGCTCAATCGCGATGTGCTTTGTTAGGCGTGCCGGCGACTGTTGCTTCAACCGTCAGGCATGCACCGTCAAATCCGTTTCCAGAGTGGAAGTCAACTATCGTGTCAGTACTCAATGTAAGCAAACCGGCAACGCTGGCAAACGACGAGCTGGCGATGTTCGAGACGATGGTCGGCCGCTTTATCGACCGTCATGCGCGGCCTGAAGATGTCGAGCGCTGGCGGAACAATGGCGTCGTGGATCGCGAATTGTGGCTCAAGGCGGGTGAGGCGGGGTTGCTGGGCGCGAGCGTGCCGGCGGAATACGGTGGGGCGGGCGGTGACTTCCGGCATGAAGTCGTGCTGATGGAACAACTGGGGTTGCGGGGTGTACAGGGATTCGCGTTGCCGTTGCATAACGCAGTCGTTGCGCCCTATCTGGTCAGCTACGGCACCGAAGAGCAAAAACGCAGATGGCTGCCGCAGGTCGTATCCGGTGAAGCGGTCCTGGCCGTCGCGATGACCGAGCCCGCGGCCGGATCGGATCTGCAGGGCATCCGGACCACGGCGAAACGGGACGGCGATCATTACGTCATCAACGGACAGAAGACGTTCATCACCAACGGCCTAAGTGCATCGATCATCGTCGTGGCTTGCAAGACCGGTCGAGAGGGCAATGCCAAGGATATTTCATTGTTCGTGGTCGAAACCGAGAACGTCGAGGGCTTCGAGCGGGGACGGCTGCTTCGCAAGCTGGGACAGGAAGGGCGCGACACGACTGAGCTCTTCTTCAATGACGTGAGAGTGCCCGCGGAAAATCTGCTCGGCGGCGCCGAGGGACACGGCTTTGCACAATTGATGCAGAAGTTGCCGCAGGAGCGCCTGGTGATCGCCTGGCAGAGCATGGCGGCGATCGAGAGCGCGCTTGCCGGCGCAATCGATTACGTCAAAGAGCGCAAGGCATTCGGAAAACGGTTGCTCGACTTCCAGAACTCGCAGTTCAAGCTGGCCGAATGCAAAACCGAGGCAACCATCGCAAAGGTATTCCTGAATCATTGCACCGAGCGCCTGCTGGAAGGATCCCTCGATACCACAACCGCATCGATGGCGAAGTACTGGATCAGCGAGGTCTGCTGCAGGATCGTGGACGAATGCCTGCAGTTGCACGGAGGATACGGGTACATGCTCGAGTATCCCATCGCTCAGTTGTACAAGGATGTTCGCGTCAACCGCATCTATGGCGGTGCGAACGAAATCATGAAACTGCTGATCGCACGCAGCCTGTAACGATGGTGGATCGCAAGTTGAGTCCGTAGCGGCGTCCCCGTAGTGTCATAGGACATGCGGGAACGCGAATCACCGCAGGTGAAGTAGTGTAAATTAAATTTGGAATCCTACTTATGACAGTTGAACGAGAGGGCCTGGAAGATTTTCGGCTGAACGTCCGGTCGTGGCTGACGCAGAACGTTCCGCACCGCTGGCGTGCCAGAATGACCGGGGCCAGCGCCGACGAATTCACTGCGTTTCAGCGCGAGTGGATGGGCAAGGTGGTGTCTGCCGGGCTGGCCACGCCGCATTGGTCGGCGCAGTGGCCGGGCGGCGGACGATCACTGGACGAGCAGATCGTCATCGTCGAGGAAATGGCGCGCGCGGATGCGCCGCGTCTGCTGCTCTATTTCGTGGCGCTCTATCACGCAGCGATGACGCTCATGGAATGGGGCACGGAAGAACAAAAAGCCCGGCATCTCCCGGCGATTCTCAATGGCGAAATCTGGTGCCAGGGATTCTCCGAGCCTAATGCGGGCTCGGACCTGGCGTCGTTGACCACGAGAGCGGTCCGCGATGGCGACCACTACGTTATCGATGGGCAGAAGATCTGGTCGACACTCGGACAGCATGCGGACTATTGCCTCTTGCTCGTGCGAACCGATGCGAGCGTGCCCAAGCAGGCCGGCATCACATTCCTGTTGATGGACATGAAGTCACCGGGTGTCGAATGCCGCCCAATTCGCCAGATCACCGGCGATGAGGAATTCGCGGAGATTTTTCTCTCTGGGGTTCGCGTTCCGGTGGCGAACCGGCTCGGCGAGGAGAACGCCGGCTGGCGAATCGCCCAGACGACATTGAACTCCGAGCGCGGCCTGACGATCTTCGAACTGTCGGAGCGGCTTTCGTGGTCGCGCTGGCGGCTGATCGAAGCGATGGGCGGCAACACAGGTGGTTCGATCGTGGACGATCAGCTGAGGCGGGAGATGGTCGACGTTTTCACCAAGATCGAGGCGTTGAGTGCGCTGGTCAAGGAAATGATGAAAAGGCTGGTGGCCGGTGAAGACACCGGCTCTAGCGCCTCCATTGTCAAACTCCTCTATGCGCAAGTGCTTCGTGAATACACGGCGCTCGGTGTGCGAGGCGCGTCGACGTCGCATTTGCGGACACCATTTACCCTCGGCGCCGGCCATGAAACGGGCAACTGGTGGTTCGACTACATGAACTCGTTCATGTGGACCATCGCGGGCGGGAGCAACGAGATTCAACGCAACATCGTTTCCGAACGCATGCTCGGCATGCCCCGCGAAAGGGCGGCGTGAGCGGGGCATGCCGCGCGACGTGTCGCGAGACCTGTATAACGGGAGATATTGGCTTGGAAAACCTTATTGAACTGGACGAACTACGTGATTCGGTCAGGCGCGTACTCGACGATCTCGCGGATCGGCAGAGCATGCTCAGGGATCCGTCCGCTGTGCCGCAACTGAACGCCACGTTGTGGAAGACACTGACGGAACTGGGCTGGCTGGGCCTCGCTGTCCCCGAAGCGCACGGCGGGCTCGGGCAACCGTTCACTGCCCTTGCGATTCTCTATCAGGAGTTCGGCCGGTCGCTGCTGGCTTCCTCCTTCGCGAGCGCGGCCATCGGCTTGGACATGTTGAGCACGGATGGCGCGAGCGAGCAAGCGGGCCCGCTGATCGCAGCGGGCATCGCGGGGGAAGCGATCGTAGTCGCTGCCGCTACGGGCATCGGAACGCTCGACGTACGGTCGAGCGAGTCTGGCTTCGTGCTCGACGGAAGCTATGGTTGTGTGCCCGGTGCCGGCGCGGCGACGCACCTGCTCGTGCCGATCGAGCAACCAGAGGTTGCGATCGCGCTCGTGGAATTGCCGCAGTCCGGTGTAACGGTTACGGCGCGGCCGAGTTGGGACATCACGCAGTTGGCTTTCGACATCAGGTTCACCGAGGTTGCGATTCAAGCGGACAGCATCGTTCTGCGGGGGCCGGCGGCGGCTGACGCGTTGACGCGCATGGGTACCCATCTAGATCTGGCACTCGCATGCGATGCGGTCGGCGGAGCTGACAGAATTTTTTGCGAGACACTGGAGTACATGGCGACGCGCCGGCAGTTCAATCGGGCCATTGCGTCGTTCCAGGCGTTGAAGCACCGCTGCGCGGATCTGAAAACCGCCATGGAGGGTTCGCGCGCGCTGGTGGAAGCGAGCTGTGCGGCCTATTCGCATTGCAAGGGCGAGTGGCGGACGATGGCGGCGTGCAGCCGCCTCTACGCAGGCTCGGTCTATCGGAACGTCACCGAGGAGGCCGTCCAGCTCCACGGCGGCATTGGCTTTACCTGGGAGCACCCCTGCCACCTGTTCTTGAAACGCGCTCGCATGAATGAAGTGCTGGGGGGATCCGCCGAACAGAGGAAGGATCGCGTGGCCCCGGTTCTGCTCGCTGCGGCGCGCGACAGAACAGGCTCGCTGCTCAGCCATCGACGCAACGACGCCTGACCACACCGGACATTGCTGCGCCGGGCGGACCAGGTCCGCCCGGTATTCGACGGCGCCTTATTTCCTGAGTTTGGCGATTGCCTCGGCTACCTCGAGGCGGGTCATGCTCTCCATCTCATACGCCAGCCCGAGATCGAATGCAGCGAGCGCGGCCTGTTGCGTCAACCGCGCGAACGCTCGTTTCGTTCCCTGCACGCCTGCGCATGGCAGGGCGGCAATTCTCTTTGCAATACCTTGTGCGATGGGGAGCGCGTCTTCGGCCGAGTCCGCGAGATCCGTGACGAGCCCCATCGCGAAGCCCTGTTCCGCGGTGACGGCGTCGCCCGTGAGCAGAAAGCGCTTGGCACGTGTCACGCCGATAGCCTGCGACCAGCCGATGATTCCGCCGTCCCCGGCGACGATGCCTACGGCAACGTGTGGATCCGCGATTTTCGCGTGGCGATACGCGACGACGATATCGCACAGGGTGACGATGGTCGCTCCCATTCCGGCAGCCGCTCCCTGGACGGCGGCGACGACCGGGACATGCAGGTTCACCAGCGAGCCGAACACGCGCTTCGCGTTGCGCGCCATGCGCTGACGCATGGCGGCGGACGCCCTCGCTTCGATGATCTCGTCGAAGTCGCCGCCGGCAGAGAACACTCTGCCTTCGGCGGAGATCACAAGCGCTCGAGCGTTTTCGTCGGCTGTAACGATTTCCAGCGCGGTGGCGAATTCTTCATGGGCCAGATCGTCGAACCGGTTGACAAGGTCAGGGCGGGTGAACCGGATGTGAGCGACGCCTTCGTGGGCCGACAGTTCGAGTGTGGCGAAGTCGGTGTTTGACATGGTGATTTCCAAGGTCCGTCAGTATGTTGGCCGGCCATCTGGCACGGCCAGGTTATTCGGCGAGGCGTTCAGCGTGCGGCTGCGATCACGTGGATCTTGCCCGACTTGAGCGGGGCAGGCGCACGCGCGTCCAGGGCGGCTAACAGCTGCGCCTTGCGCGTGCGCCAAGCCTCGAACGCCGCGAGCTTGACGTGGCCGTATCCACGAATTTCGCTTGGGGCGCGCGCAAGCTCGATGGCGGCAGGCACGTTATGTTCAGCCAGTTTGTCGACAGCCGTGTCGATCAGCTCGCGATATTCGTCGATGAGTTGCCTTTCCATCTTGCGCTCCTGCGTATGGCCGAACGGGTCGAACGGTGTCCCGCGCAGACCCTTGAACGACCTGAGCACACGAAAAACCGGCAACATCCATTGTCCGAAGGCGCGCTTTTCAGGGTGGCCGGTTGCCGATCTGCGTCGCGTGAGCATCGGCGGGGCAAGGTGGAACGTGACCTTGAAGTCTCCTGAAAACTGGGTGTGCAGACGATTCCAGAACTTCGGGTCGGAGTGCAGGCGAGCCACTTCGTATTCGTCCTTGTAGGCCATCAGGCGAGCCAGCGTGAGCGCGACTTCACGTACAAACCGTTCGGTGCCGTCGAGCTTGCGGGCATCGACGCGGCGCCGGATGTCGCGCACGAATGTTTCGTAGCGTTCGGCATAAGCAGCGCTCTGATACGCGGCAAGGAGCCTTTTGCGGCTTTCCACGACATCATCGACGGTCTTTAGCGGCGAGATGTCTTCGCCAGCGCGCGGCTCGGCTGCGAGCACCTCGGGCGCGTGCGCGGCGAGACGCCCCAGCGCGAAGGTGCGCAGATTCCCTTCGACAAACGTCCCATTGAGCCGTATCGCTTGTTCGAGCGACGCCGTCGAGACAGGCAACCATCCTTTCTGGGCCGCGTAACCGATCATCAGCATATTGGTAGCGATGCTGTCGCCGGTTAGTTCGGTCGCCAGGCGGGTCGCGTGGAAGACCGATATGTCGCCGCCGCCAAGTCCTGCACGGATGGTGGATTCGAGCTGTCCAGCGTCGATCTCGAGATCGCGGTTGCGCTGGAACTCGCCGGTCGGCGTGACATCCGTGTTGAGCACCGCATTGCATGCACCGGGTCTTGAGGTCTTCAGCACGTCCGGGCTCGATGCAACGATCATGTCGCAAGCGAGAAGCAGGTCGGTCATGCCTACGCCAAGGCGCGAATTCTGAATGCCGTCGGGATGAGCGCCGATCCGGATGTGGCTGGTCACGGCACCGCCTTTTTGCGCCATGCCCGTCATATCGAGAATCGAGCAGCCTTTACCCTCGAGATGCGCCGCCATGCCGATCAGCGCGCCAACCGTGAGCACGCCGGTGCCGCCGATGCCGGCGACGAGCAGGTTGTATTCGCGCTGGTCGACGGCGACCTGTTTCGGTTCGGGCAGGGCGGCAATCTGCGCGGCGAACTTGCCGTCGTCGACGCCGGCGCGCCGCGCAACCTTCGCGCCGGTGACAGTGACGAATGACGGGCAGAAGCCCTTGACGCAACTGAAATCCTTGTTGCAGGTGGATTGATCGATCGTTCTCTTGCGGCCGAACTCGGTGTCGCGCGGCTGAATGCTGACGCAATTCGATTGAACGGAACAGTCGCCGCAGCCTTCGCAGACATCGGGGTTGATAAACACGCGCTTGTCGGGGTCGGGATAGTTTCCGCGCTTGCGGCGCCGCCGCTTTTCTGTGGCACAGGTCTGTTCATACACGATCGCCGATACGCCCTTGCCTTCGCGCAAGTCGCACTGAAGTGCATCCAGGCGATCCCGATGATGCACGTCGACCCCGTCGGGAAGCTTCATGCCCGCGAATTTTTGCGGATCGTCCGTGACCAGCAGCACCGGCCACACGCCTTCGGCGACTAGTTGCTTGACGATGTCGACCGGTCCGATATCGGCTTCGATGGGTTGCCCGCCTGTCATCGCCACCGCGTCGTTATAGAGGATCTTGAACGTCATGTTCGCCTTGGCGGCGACTGCGGCCCGAATCGCGAGAATGCCCGAATGCGAGTAGGTTCCGTCCCCCACGTTCTGGAAAATATGCGGGACATCGACGAGCGGGCCGACCGACACCCACGGCATGCCGTCGCCGCCCATCGGCATCGGTTGCATGGTCCGCCGTTCAGGCATCACGTAAGCCGCGAGGCCGTGACATCCGACGGCGCTGATCGCCATGCTGCCGTCGGGCACTTTCGTACTGGTGTTATGGGGGCAACCGGAGCAATAAAAGGGCGGTCGATAGGTGCTCCCGCCCACCGTCGTTGCGCGCTGCTCGAGAAGGGCCAATTGATCGGCTCGCGACACGATGTCAGGGTCGGCCAGACCGAATTGTTCGAGTGTGACCCTGATCGCGCGACGGATTGCGGCTGCCGTAAGTTCGCCGTTGAGCGGGAGCAGCGGGGCCCCTCGCTGGTCCTGCTTGCCCACCAGGGCCGGTCTGCGCTCGGCGCTCACCCCGTAGAGGTAACGGGCCATTTGTTCCTCAATGAGGGGCCGTTTTTCCTCGACCACCAGGACGACCCGGCTGTCTTGCGCGAACGCTACGGCGTTCTCTCGTTCGAGCGGCCAGATCATCCCTGGCTTGTAGACGCGGATTCCCAGCGTACGGCAGCGCTCCTCGTCGAGACCGAGGTCGGACAATGCCTGGCGCAGATCCAGATAGGCCTTTCCTGCGCCGACGATGGAAAGGTTCCGGCGGGGCGAATCCATGACCGTCCGGTCGATTCCGTTGGCGCGCACGAAGGCGGCGGCTGCCGGAAGGCGCTTGTTGACGACCCAGTCCTCCTGGACGAGCGGAGGCAGTTTCGGCCTGAGATTGAGCCCCTCGGGCGGCAGCTCGATATCGCTGGGCGGTGCGAAGGTGCGATAGGCATCGGGCAATTCGACCGATGCGGCAAGGTCGAGCGTGTCGGTGACGCATTTCAGTCCGACATAGAGCCCGCTGAATCGCGATAGTGCCCAACCGAACGTGCCGAACTCGAGGATTTCGCGGATCGTCGACGGATAGAGCACCGGCAGGAAGCCGGCTATCAGCGTGTGTTCCGATTGATGCGCACTGGCGGAAGATTTCCCGCCATGATCGTCTCCTGCCACCGCGAGAACCCCGCCATAGGCGGACGACCCTTCGAGATTGCCGAGCTTGAGCGATTCACACGCGCGATCGACGCCGAGCCCTTTGCCGTACCAGAGTCCGAATACGCCCTGATAAGCTGATTTGCCGAACCAATCGAGTTCCTGAGTGCCGCGCACCGCAGTAGCGGCGAGCTCTTCGTTCAGGCCGGGCTGGAAACGGATCGCGTGCTGATCGAGCAGTTTTTGCGCGCCCCAAAGGGCCGCGTCGTACACGCCCAACGGCGATCCACGATAGCCCGATATGTATCCCGTGGTATTGAGGCCTGCACGGCGATCCCGGCGTGCCTGGTCCAGAGGCAATCTCACCAATGCCTGGTTCGACGAGATGAAGACGCGGCCGGTCTCCAGCAGATACTTGTCTTCCAGTGTCGTTACGCTCTTTGTCATGGTTCCGTCCGGATCTCCGCGTACGTTGGTTCCCTAGGAGCGACGAGTCAATCCGCCATTGAGGCACCGCCATGCGCGAGCGCATCTGCCGTGCGGTCTTCAGAGTTCGCGGAATGACTGCCACCTAGGCACAGTGTTGGCCAAGCTATCAGACGATGCCGGACAAACTTGTCCTTCCCGGAACTGTGTTTTTGTTGAATACGGTGTCCATGAAAGAACAGGCGCCACGCATGTACACACGCCGTTATCGACCGCCGATCTGGACCATCGTGTCTTCCATTGCAGATAACCGGGGAGCCCGATGCTATGAAAAACTGGACCCGTCGCAATTGTCCTTGCTCTTCTTCAGGCGCGAATCGCCGATCTTTGCCATGAGAGAAATCTTTGCCATACCGGCCTTCCACGACAACTACATCTGGGTGATTCGCAAAGGCATGTCCGCCGCCGTTGTCGACCCGGGGGACGCTGGCCCTGTGAAAGAGGCGATTACGCGTCTCGGTCTGACGCTGACCGCCATCTTGACGACCCATCATCACGCTGATCATGTCGGAGGCGTCGATGAGCTACTGGCGTCGTGGCCTGTGCCCGTGTATGGACCCGCCGCCGAATCGATCAACGTGGTCGACCATCCAGTCACTCACGGGGACCGCGTGCGCTTGCCCGATGTCGACGTCGACTTCGTCGTATTGGACGTCGGCGGACACACGCTCGGACACATCGCGTATAGCGGGCAGGGCGCGCTCTTTTGCGGCGACACGCTTTTTGCCGGTGGGTGCGGCCGCATTTTCGAGGGTACCGCGTCCCAGATGTGGAATTCGCTCACGCGGCTCGCGACGCTGCCGGGGGATACCCAGGTTTACTGCGCGCATGAATATACCGCCGCGAATTTGCGTTTCGCGCTGGCCGTCGAACCCGCCAACGCGGCGCTCCAGCAGCGTGCACAAGCCGTGGATCAACTGCGTGCGGCAGGCCTGCCGACCGTACCTAGCACCATCGCGGTCGAACTGGAAACGAATCCTTTCTTGCGTGTGAAGTCGCCGGAAGTCATTGCCGCGGCAGTGGGATACAGCGGCGGCGAGTTGCTCGGCGACGCTGAAGTGTTTTCGGCTCTGCGGGACTGGAAGAACGTGTTCTGATTCGCCGGAATTGGCCGAACCGTGAAAGTCTTCGGTTGAGGTGTGCCCGGCAATATCAAATTCGAAGCTTGCCTTCGGAGTCGACATGGCACCTGCTGCCGTGATGATCGCAATCAAAAAGGTCAGGTAAAGCTCGAACATGCAGGAAGACAGAATTTCTGACGGATACGGCCCACGCGAGTCGATGGAATACGACGTCGTGATCGTCGGCGGCGGCCCCGCGGGCCTGTCCGCGGCGATCCGCCTGAAGCAGCTCGCGGCGGAAAAAGGCGCGGAAATCGGCGTGTGCGTGCTCGAGAAGGGGTCGGAGATCGGCGCGCACATCCTCTCGGGCGCCGTGATGGACCCGCGCGCCTTGAACGAGCTGATCCCGGACTGGAAGGAAAAAGGCGCGCCGCTCAATGTGGAGGTCACCGAAGACCGGTTCCTGTTCCTCTCCGAGAAGAGCGCCTTCAAGACGCCGAACTGGGCGCTGCCGGAGAACTTCAAGAACCACGGCAACTACGCGATCAGCCTGTCGAACGTGACGCGCTGGCTTGGGACAATGGCCGAGGCGCTCGGCGTGGAGATCTTCCCGGGCTTTCCGGCGGCTGAGGTGCTCTACCGCGAGGACGGCTCGGTCAAGGGCGTCGCCACGGGCAACATGGGCATTGGCCGCGACGGCGAGCCGACCGAGAACTTCCAGCTCGGCATGGAGCTGCACGCGAAATACACGCTGTTCTGCCAAGGCGCACGCGGGCACCTGGGCCGCCAGCTGAGCGAGAAATTCCAGCTCAACAAGGACGCCGATCCGCAGGTCTATGGCATCGGCATCAAGGAACTCTGGGAAATCGACCCGGCCAAGCACAAGCCCGGCCTCGTGATCCACACGGCCGGCTGGCCGCTCGACACGCAGACCTACGGCGGCTCGTTCCTCTATCACATCGACAACAACCAGGTGATGATCGGCTTCGTCGTGGGCCTCGGCTATACGAACCCGTACCTCTCGCCATTCGAGGAGTTCCAGCGCTACAAGACGCACCCGGCGATCCGCTCCTATCTCGACGGCGGCAAGCGCGTCTCGTACGGCGCGCGCGCGATCACGGCCGGCGGCCTCCTGTCGCTGCCGAAGCTCGTGTTCCCTGGCGGCGCGCTCGTCGGCGACGACGCGGGTTTCCTGAACGCCTCGCGTATCAAGGGCAGCCACGCCGCGATCAAGACCGGCATGCTGGCCGCGGAAGCCGCGTTCGACGCGATACAGGCCGGCCGCCAGGGCGACGAGCTCGCCGCCTACCCGGAGTCGTTCAAGGCCTCGTGGCTGCACGGCGAACTGAACCGCGCACGCAACTTCAAGCAGTGGATGAGCAAGGGCCTGTACCTCGGCACGCTGATGGTGGGCATCGAGCAGAAGGTGTTCGGCGGCAACGTGCCGTGGACGCTGCATCACCAGCACCGCGATCACGAGATGCTCAAGCCGGCGTCGCAGTGCAAGCCGATCGAGTATCCGAAGCCGGACGGCAAGCTGACGTTCGACCGGCTCTCGTCGGTGTTCATCTCGAACACGAACCACGAGGAGAACCAGCCGGCGCACCTGACGCTGAAGGACGCGGGCGTGCCGGTGAATGTGAACCTGCGGACCTACGCGGGGCCGGAAAGCCGCTACTGCCCGGCGGGCGTGTACGAGTTCGTGACGGGCGACGAAGGCGGCGACCGGCTCGTCATCAACGCGCAGAACTGCGTGCACTGCAAGACCTGCGACATCAAGGATCCGACGCAGAACATCGTCTGGGTCACACCCGAGGGCGGCGGCGGGCCGAACTATTCGAATATGTGACGCATGGCTCGCGAGAGCACTTCGCGAATGCATCTAATTCCAGGAGCATGAAATGCAAGGTCAACGGCAAAGGGACGTGGTGATCGTGGGCGGCGTTCGAACGGCGATAGGGAAGTTCGCCGGCGGCCTCAAGGATTTTCCACCGACGGAACTTGGTGCATTGGTTATCCGTCACGCGCTAGCACGTGCTGGAATCGATGGCGATCACGTGGGGCATGTCGTTTTCGGCAACGTGATTGCGACTGAGCCGAAGGATTTCTATCTCGCGCGGGTCGCCGCACTCGGCGGGGGCGTCTCTCAGGAGACACCGGCTCTTACCGTCAACCGCCTTTGCGGTTCCGGCTTGCAGGCGATTCTCTCCGCGGCACAAACGATCATGCTGGGCGATGCCGACGTTGCGATCGGCGGAGGCGCCGAAAACATGAGCCGCGCACCCTATATCTCGACTGCCGCGCGTTTCGGAGCTCGAATGGGCGATACGCGGCTCATCGATGCAATGCTCGGCGCACTGACCGACCCGATCCATGACATCCACATGGGGTTGACTGCGGAGAACGTCGCCCAGAGGTTCGACATTACGCGGGAGCAACAGGATGCGCTGGCCGTTGAATCGCATCGGCGTGCGCAGCGTGCGATCGTCGAGGGCCGTTTCAAGGAGCAGATCGTTCCGGTGACCTACAGGGCCAAGGGACGCGAGATCGTCGTCGATACCGATGAGCACGTTCGACACGATCTTGATCCCGGCGAGCTGTCCTCACTTCGCCCCGCGTTCAGCAAGGACAATGGAACGGTCACGGCCGGCAATGCGTCAGGCATCAACGACGGGGCGGCTGCCGTGGTCCTGATGGCCCGCGAGACAGCCGAAACGCGCGGCATTGCGCCCCTTGCGCGGCTGGTCTCGTACGCGCACGCCGGCGTCGATCCGCGATACATGGGAATAGGACCTGTGCCCGCGACACGGCTGGCGCTGCAACGCGCGAACCTGCGCATCGAGGATCTCGACGTGATCGAGGCAAACGAAGCCTTCGCTGCACAAGCATGCGCCGTCATGCAGGGACTGCAGCTCGATCCGGCAAGGGTGAACCCCAACGGTTCGGGCATTTCGCTCGGTCATCCGATCGGCGCGACGGGCGCCATCATTACCGTCAAGGCTCTGCATGAACTGAAGCGCATCGGCGGACGCTATGCGTTGGTGACCATGTGCATCGGCGGAGGGCAGGGGATCGCGGCAGTCTTCGAAAACCTGCGACACGCGCAATAGCGGGTCAATCGCAAGGCAAGCACCTGCGCGGGCAAGGATGCTCGCCGTCAGCCTGCCATGCCGCGTCGGGTCTGCCGCTCCTGTTGCGTTGAAGCAATACCGGTGTCGTGGCGGCGCCGGTCGCCAGACAACTCAGGGTGCCGGAGTGGATAAGGAGGCGCATCTGTCACGCCCCAAACTTGGCACGTAAGACCAAGGAGATGGACGACAACATGGACGATTCCACGCGCAAGCGCACTGGCCCGGCGACCGGCACCTACGAGCAAGGCAAGGCGATGCTGGGCCAGCGCTCGCCAGTCAATTTCGGTACGCATCCTGTCAGTGAAGTGCGTATCGCGCAGTTTTGCACGGTGATCGAGGACGGCAACCTGTCTTATTGGAATGCCGCGGCCTCGGCGCGGCTGTGGGGCCGGCCCGTGGCGCCTCCGGCGATGCTGCAGAGCTGGACACTGCCGCTGCCGTGGCTGCCCGACCGCGAGGTCGGCCCCGACTTCATGCTGATGAAGCTCCCCTTGCCCGGAAGCAGCATCATCAACGTATCCACCGAAACGGTCTATCACCGCCCGGTATACATCGGCGAAACGCTGAACTTCTGGGACGTCGCGACCGAGCTCTCCGAGCAGAAAGAAACGCGGCTCGGCATCGGCCACTTCGTCACGACAGTGGCGACCTATCAGAGCGAGGCAGGCGAGACGGTCGCGACCTGCACCAATGTCCAGTTCCGCTTTGAGCCGAGGAGCGCATGATGGCCGTGCCAACCGATACCGACATCACCGAGGGCCTCGAACTTCCGCAGATCACGTTGACCGTCACCTACCAGAAGGTGGCGATGACGCCGCTCGCGACCTGGGACCTTTTCCCCGGACACTGCGATCCGTACTACGCCCAACGGCAAGGCCAGAAGTCGATCTACCTCAACACGGTCGTGCTGCAAGGCTTCGCCGATCGGGTCGCAACCGACTGGGCCGGGCCTGCCGCCTTCATCGCGCGCCGCAAAATGGTCATGAAAGCCTCGGTGTACCCCGGCGACGTGCTGACCGGCTCGGGCCGCGTGGTCAGCGCGGCCCACCAAGGAAGTCGCCGCCGGATCGAACTTGCGATTGTGCTTCGCACGCAGAACGCGACGGTTTGCGACGTGGAGACCACCCTGTTGTTGCCCTCCCGCGCCGGCTGATGCCGAGCGCATGATTTTGCGTAGGAGTTCGATATGTCAGATACGACCGATGCGGTTCGCGAAATTTGCGCCGCCATCACCAAGCGCGTCGACCGCGCGTATGTCGCCGAATGCGGGCTCAAGAATGCATTCCCGCAGAAGTTATGGGACCTGTGGGTCGACACCGGCCTGCTCGCGATGGGTTTGCCCGAGGAGTACGGCGGCGCGGGAGGCTCGCTGCACGACATCGTGCTCGCCCTCGACCTGCTGCACCGGGAGGCGCTGCTGCTGCCTGTCGCAGTGCCCAACTTCATGTCGCGTGAGCCTCTGCTGCGCCACGCCAGCGAGGCACAGAAGCGGCGCTATCTGCCGCCCACGGCCACCGGCGAGGAGTTCTTCAGCTTCGGCATCACCGAGCCCGATTCGGGCACCAACACGTTCAAGATCAAGACCACGGCGATCCGACAGCCCGACGGAACCTATCTGCTCAACGGACAGAAGACCTTCCAGACCGCCTTCGTCGAGTCGGCGCACTGCCTGCTCGTCGCGCGAACCTCGCCGCTCGACGCCGCGAACAGAAAGCATGGCATCTCGCTGTTCATCGTCGACACCAAGCTGCCGGGCATCTCGGCTACGCCGATGAACATCGGCATGTACCTGCCGGAAAAGAACTACCAGACCTACTTCGACAACGTCGTGCTGCCGGCCGACGCGCTGGTCGGCGAGGAAGGGCGCGGGCTCAATATTCTCTTCGACTCGCTCAATTCGGAGCGTCTGCTGGTGGCGGCCATGAACGTCGGGCAAGCCGATTACGTGCTGAAGCGGGCGGCGGACTACGCCAAGATTCGCGCACCGTTCGACACGCCGATCGGCGCCTACCAGTCGATCCAGCACCCGATGGCGCGAGCCAAGACCTACGTCGAGTCGGCCCGCACGATGCTCTACGTTGCCTGCGAAAAACATGACCGGGGCGACCCGGTCGGGCTCGAAGCCAACATGGTGAAGATTCTGTCGTCGGAGGCGTTCAAGATGGCGGCCGAAATCGCGATGACCACGTTCGGCGGCGCGGGTGTCGATGCAAGCCAGGACATCCTGCCCTTCTACATCGCCGCGCAGAACAACACGGTGGCGCCCGTGAACAACCAGATCGTGCTGAGCTACATCGCCGAGAAGGCGCTCGGGCTGCCCAAGTCGTACTGACGCCGGCAAGCGGCGGCATGTCCCGTCTGCGGTGGATACGGACATGACGCTTCTCGCCGGCTTCGCCGGTTCTGCTCCCCGGCGGGCTGCGCGTATGAGCAAGTTCGGGTGCAGAGCAAGAGGCGTCCCCCGGGCCGTCTCTTGGTAACGTCACAAACACAAACACAAACACACGCCGCAGATGCGGAAAACGATAACGGAGACTAGGTGGCGGTGAGAGCCTGGGCAAAGTTGGGCGCCGGAAGTGGGTGTCTCCGACGTCCGCCACGACATTCTAAGTTTGAGGAGGGAAGTACCTATGATCAGCAAGACGCGCTTTGTGCCAGCGGTTTTGGCTTTGGTATTCGCCAGCTCGGCTTTCGCCGCCGTGAGCCAGGAAGAGGCGAAGCAGCTGGGCGGTTCGGTTCTGACGGTGTTTGGCGCGGAAAGAGCCGGCGACAAGGATGGGACCATTCCTGCATATGACGGCAAGGGCATTGCGCCCCCCAGCGATTGGGACCCCAAGGAGCCAGGACGCCGTCCGGATCCGTTTCACGAAAAACCCTTGTTCTCGATCACTGCGCAAAATTGGCAAAAGTATGCGGACAAGCTGACCGAGTTCCAGCAGGAATTATTCAAACGGTATCCGGACTACCGGATGGATGTGTATCCAACGCACCGGTCGTTTGTCTTTCCGAAGTACGTGCTCGACAACACCTTGAAGAACGCCACTGCCTGCAAGACGGCTGATAACGGGCTGCGCTTGGAAGGTTGCTACGCGGGTGTCCCGTTTCCGATTCCGAAGACCGGCAACGAGGTCATGTGGAACCACCTGTTGTTCTACGGCACGCCGTCGAACTACGAAAGTGCGCGCACGTGGAACGTCCCCGCGTCCGGGGCGCCATTTCTGGCCACTGGGCATCACGGCTATGAGGCTTTCCCCATTTACGATCCCAATAGGAAGACGCCGCTCGAGGACAGAGACATCTACTGGCGCGTGCGACTCGACGAGTACGCGCCGGCACGCATGGCGGGCGAGAAGGTGGTGTTGAGTAATGCGATCGACCCTGATCGCCGCGAAGCGTATCAATACTTGCCTGGCCAGCGTCGCGTCAAGCTGTCGCCCGACTTGGCCTACGATACCCCCTCACCGAGTTCCGGAGGTGTGGGCACAATCGACGACGCCAAGCTTTTTATGGGGCCTCAAGACCGATTTGACTTCAAATTGATCGGCAAGACGGAAAAATACCTCGCCTACAACACATTCGGTGCGACGGACTACAAAACCTGTCCCGAAGACAAGCTGGTCAGCACAAAACACTTCCCGAATCCTGATTGCACGCGTTGGGAGTTGCACCGGGTCTGGGAGGTCGACGCCACACTGAAGCCGCAATTCCGTCACATCTACCACAAGCGCACGTTTTATTTCGATGAGGATAGCTGGGGCGCCGG
Source organism: Trinickia violacea (assembly GCF_005280735.1). NCBI lineage: Bacteria > Pseudomonadati > Pseudomonadota > Betaproteobacteria > Burkholderiales > Burkholderiaceae > Trinickia > Trinickia violacea. The sequence goes on along the minus strand of NZ_CP040077.1, from coordinate 3,302,753 downwards.
ATTCACGGAAAGCTACGATGCCTCCGGCAATCTTTATCGCGGCGTGTACAACAATTTCTTCCCTTATTGGGAAAAAGACGGCGGTGACGACGGCACCATCGTCATCCTCGACCTCGCAAACGGAGCGTACGTAGCGCAAGGAACCGTCGGCGTGCCGGGCGCCGGCTACTGGCCGGTGGAACCGAAGTCGAATGTGTTTTTCAGCCCCGACGCGCTGGCAGGCGAAGGCATACGTTGAGCACATGAGTCGAGGGTGTCTTGGTCCCGGCGTCCCGCCGGGACATTCTCTGCGCAATCTGCGTGCGTGACGATTCCCGGCAGGCCCAGCCATGGTGTTGAGGACCGCGATCTCTACGGGCGCGGCCAACGGTGGGTGCCCGGCTGCAAATTTACGGCGAAAGAGGTGGTCAGTGTTAGGTTCCAAGAGTCAGCGCAACGTCATTCGGTCTGGATCCGGCCGCCGCCCGCGGCGTCTGCGCTTGGCCGTGTTGCTTCTCGCTCTGCTCACGCCGCCGGTGGTGCAGGCATTTCAAGGGCCGGCGGACGTGCCGGCCGTGCCCAGCGCACTGTCTGCGCGTGTGCCGCTCATTGCCGTTACGCGTGCGGGTCAGCGCATCGTGGCGGTAGGGCTTCGCGGAGACGTCGTGTTTTCCGACGATGAGGGGAAGACCTGGGCGCAGGCAAGCGTTCCCGTGAGTACGGATCTTGTCGCGGTTTCGTTTCCGACCGCGAAAGATGGCTGGGCGGTGGGTCATGGAGGCGTCGTCATTCATTCGAGTGACGGCGGTGCGACGTGGGTCAAGCAGATGGACGGCAAGCAGTTTTCGGCGCTCGCGCTCAATTACTACCAAAAGGCGACCGCGGAGAAGCCTTCCGCCAACTTGACGCCTATCTATGAGCAGGCGAAGGCGCTGTCGAGCGCTGACAGTACCCGGGCGTTGCTTGACGTCTACTTCGAGAACGACACGAGCGGGTTTGTCGTTGGCGCTTTCAACCGGATATTCCATACCGAGGATGGCGGGAAGACATGGACTCCCTGGATGGATCGGACGAACAATCCGCACGAGCTGCACTTCTATTCGGTACATGGCGGCGGTGGGCGCATCTTGCTGACGGGCGAGCAAGGCATGGTGTGGGAACTGAATCGGGCACAGCAGGTTTTTGAGCCGAAGCCGACGCCGTACAAGGGCACGCTGTTCGGCTCAGTGGAAGCAGGGAACAACCTCTACGTCTTTGGCATGAGGGGAAGCCTTTTTCGCAGTTCCGATGACGGCAAGACCTGGGTCAGGATCGATGTGCCAAGCCTGGCCGGGGTCACGGGCGGCATTGCGCTTGCCGATGACGGCGTGCTGCTGGTCAATCAAGCGGGCATTGCCCTGCTAAGTCACGACGGCGGGAAGTCCTTTCAGTCCGTCAAGCTGGTGCGACCGATGTCCTACTTTGGCATTGGCGCGGCTTCCGGCAGCCGGGTCGCCTTGGTGGGCTCCGAGGGAGTGCGGGTGGAGCCTTTGCCTCAGACTTCCGGTCATGAAGTCGCGGCGCAGCACTGATCGAATCCGACGAGGAGGGTTTGAATACCATGGTCGAAATTAAAAGGTCGGAGCCGATGGAAGTTGTTCGCGATCCGTATCAATTTGACGAGAAATCCGGAAATGTCCTGGAAAGGCTGATATTCAATAACCGAGTCTGGGTGGTCATCGCCTGCGCATTGCTCACCGCATTTTTTGCGTTCCAGTTGCGGGGATTGGTCATCAGCGCAAGCTACGAGAAGATGCTGCCCCACACCCACCCGTACATCAGGAATTTCCTGGAGAACCGGGGCGAGTTGCGGGGACTCGGCGATACGGTCCGCATCGCCGTGGATAACCCGAGAGGCGATATCTTTGATCCGGATTACCTTAAGACTCTGGCCAAGGTCAATGACGAGGTTTTCTTGCTGCCCGGGGTCAACCGAGCATGGATGAAGTCGATCTTCACCCCCGTCGTGCGCTGGACCGAGGTCACGGAGGACGGGTTCGTCGGTGGCCCCGTGTTACCCGATACGTTCAACGGCTCGTCGCAATCGATCGACCAGCTTCGCATCAATATCGCGCGAGCCGGCGTAGTGGGCAGCCTCGTGGGGAACGACTATCGATCGAGCATGATCGTAGTCCCGCTTCTCGCGACGAATGCAGAGGGCAAGCCCATTGATTACGAGGCGTTGTCTTCCGCTTTGGACAAGATTCGCGCCAAGTACAGCAAGGTCGGGCTTGACGGCAAGCCTCAGGTTCGAATCCATATCGTCGGTTTCGCCAAACTGGTCGGCGACCTGATCGATGGCCTCGTGAAGGTCATGTACTTCTTCCTTGCGGCCGCGGCTGTGGCAAGCATCATCATTTACCTGTTCACACGTTGCATTCGCAGTACCGTTCTGGTGGTTGCGTGTTCGCTGATTGCCGTGGTGTGGCAGCTTGGCATTGTCGCAATGCTGGGCCAGGGTATCGACCCGTTTTCGATTCTTGTCCCGTTCCTCGTATTCGCCATTGGCGTATCCCACGGCGCGCAGAAGATGAACGGCATCATGCTCGATGTCGGGCGTGGAACGCACAAATGGGTGGCGGCACGCTATACCTATCGCCGATTGTTTCTGGCCGGCATGACGGCGTTGCTCGCCGATGCAGTGGGCTTCGCGGTATTGACCGTTATCGACATTCCGGTCATTCGCGATTTGGCGATTACCGCCAGCCTCGGAGTCGGTGTCCTGATCTTTACCAACCTCATTCTGTTGCCTGTGCTGCTTTCCTATGTAGGTGTCAGCAAGTCGGCGGCGAAGCGCTCGTTGATACAGGATCAGGACGAAGCGGGCGGCAAGGGGATGGGGCAGATCTGGCACTTCCTCGATCGCTTTACGGAAAGGCGATGGGCGATCGGAACCGTAGTGCTCGCGGGCATCCTTGCCGTCGTGGGTTATGTCGGCGGCCTCGGACTGAAAGTGGGCGACCTGGATGCTGGCGCACCTGAGCTACGCCCGAACTCGCGATACAACCTCGATAACGCGTTCATCACCGGCCACTATGGGATTTCGAGCGACGAATTCGCGGTCATGGTCAAGACACCGGCCAACAAGTGCAGCTCGTTCGAGAATCTCATCGAGACCGATCGGCTGGCATGGACGCTCGCCCAGGTGCCGGGCGTGCAAAGGACGGCTTCGCTCGCTGACACGGTCCGCTCCTACACGATGGGTTCATTCGAAGGCAATCCGAAATGGATGACGGTCAGCGAGAGTCAAGGCCTGATCGATCCGCAGATCAACAATGCCGTCTCCTGGAGTTCGGAATATCTCAACGGGGACTGTTCGCTACTGCCTGTCATCGCGTACTTGTCGGACCACAAAGCCGCGACGCTGGATCGGGTGACGCAGGCGGCAAGTGCGTTCGCGGCGAAGCACGATACGAGCGAGCGCAAGTTCCTGCTCGCGGCCGGCAATGCGGGTGTGGACGCAGCAACGAACATTGTCGTCAAGCAGGCCAACCAGACGATGCTGTTCTATGTGTACGGTGCGGTGATCCTGTTGTGCGCGCTGACCTTCCGGAACTGGCGCGCGGTAGTGGTTGCGGTCCTGCCTCTGGCCTTGACCTCCCTTCTCGCGGAAGCGGTCATGGCGGCCCTCGGCGTCGGCGTGAAAGTGGCAACACTGCCCGTCGTGGCGCTTGGCGTAGGGATCGGTGTCGATTACGCCCTGTACCTGCTCAGTGTGCAGCTAGCCTGTCAGCGGCGGGGACTGAGTCTGTCGGAAGCCTACAAGCAGGCGGTCGGGTTCACCGGAAAGGTAGTGGGCCTGGTGGGCGTGACGCTGGCTGCGGGCGTTGTGACCTGGGCCTGGTCTCCCATCAAGTTCCAGGCTGACATGGGGATCATGCTGACCTTCATGTTCCTCTGGAACATGGTCGGTGCGCTCGTACTGATTCCGGCACTTTCGTACTTCCTGCTCAGCGATGTTCGTCGTACTCAACCGGCCGCGGCAATTCAATTGGATGGACTGAAAAGCACTAACAACATGAGCTGATTGCGGGCGGGCGGGCGGCCGCATCGACTGGTGGCGTGCGGTCGCCCGGTTCCGAGCGCCTCGCCGCCGGAAATTCGTCGTGCAAGCACATCTAGCCAACCAAGTCGCGAGAGTGGAGGAGTTCATGGAGTATCGGTGGTCCAATTGCGGCTCGATAACGATACCGTCTGCGTTAAGCGAGGCATGTGCGAGATGGCCTGACAAGGTCTTTCTCGATTTTTCCGGCGAAACGTACACCTATGCGGAGGTTGACCGGGCCTCGACGCGAATCGCCCACGGCCTCATGGCATTGGGTATCGCCCCGGGTGATCGAGTGTGTTCCATGCTCGACAACGGCAGCGATGCCGTCTTCACCTGGTTTGCCGTCAACAAGCTCGGGGCGATCTTCGTGCCGATCAACACCGACATGAAGGGTGAGTTTCTGCGTCACCAGCTGGCGGACGCGGAACCGGAGGTGGTCATCGCCGAAGGTCACTATGCAGGTCGTATCCTGGCCATCGAGAACGGCATACCCGGAGTACACACGCTTGTTTGTCGCGGGCCGCTTCCGGACACGCCGTCACGGCTTGTGATTCACGATCTCGATTCGATCCGCTCGGACAATTTGACCCCCGTCGAGCATTCGTGCAGGCCTGGCGATCTGGCGCTGCTGATCTATACGTCCGGCACAACGGGGCCGTCGAAAGGGTGCATGGTAAGCCACAATTACGTATGCAATTTTGCTGCACGAACCGCGTGGGCTATCGGTCTCGTCCCGGACGACGTCCTGTGGACGCCGTGCCCGTTATTTCACATGGCAGCCGCAAGCTGCATTGTCATCAGCGCTATGCTCACCGGCGCAACCGCGTCGGTTTATCGGCGCTTCTCGGTTTCCAATTTTTGGCCGGAGATTGAAAGAAGCCGCGCTACGGTCACGTTGTTGATCAGCGTCATGCTGTCCCTCGTCCCGAATGCTCCGGATACGGAGGCTTCGCGGCGCTGCCGTGGGCAACTCAGACTCGTCTGGGGTGGGCCGCTCAACGCGCAACTCATAACGGCGTGGAAAGAGCGCTTCGGTGTGCGACAGGTTGCGTGCCCGAGCTATGCCATGTCGGAAGCCGGCCTCATCGTTGCTACGCCTGTCGATACCCCGGACGTGCCCGCGGGGTCGTCAGGTGGGCGTATCGAGGATTTCGACGTCAGAATCGTCGATGACGACGGCGAGGAATGTCCGCCTGGCGTTCCAGGGGAAATCATTTTGCGCCCTCGCAAGCCGGACATCATGTTCCAAGGTTATTGGCGCCGCCCCAACGAGACGCTCGCCGTGAGCCGCAACTTCTGGTTTCATACGGGCGATATCGGCAAGTTCGACGAGAAGGGGTTCTTTTACTTCGTTGATAGAAAAAAGGACTACCTGCGATACGGCGGGGAAAATATCTCAAGCTTCGAAGTCGAGTCTGCCTTCCTCGCTCATCCAGACGTCGCTGAGGTGGCGGTTCATGCGGTGTTGTCTGCCGTCGCGGAAGATGAATTGAAGGTTACGGCAGTCCTCAAGCCTGATGTCTCGTTGACCGAAGAGGCGCTGTGCCGCTGGTCGCTGGACCACCTTCCGCATTTTGCGATTCCCAGATTCATCGAATTCAGGGCTCAATTGCCAAGAACCGCCACGGGCCGAGTCCAAAAATTCGAACTTAGAAGTCAAGGCGTGACCGAGACAACCTGGGATCGGCATAAATCAAATATCGCAGTGTCACGACGGTGACGCCTTTGGTCGTTGCGGCTCGGCATGATGCATCGGGATGTTTCGCGCCGGCGTTGCGGTTTCCGATCGCCGGAGGGCTGCGCATATGAGCAAGTCTGGGTGCGCAGCGGGAGGCGTGAGCCGGGTATTCGCTTGCTAATGTCCTTTCAGGCGCTGGCTCTCGACAGGTCAACGGATAGCGCCGAGGCAGACCCCTTGAATAACTGGAGACAACGGATGGAAGCTCAAGCGACCTACTGGAAGGACTATGGCAAGCCAGAGCCGGGCAGCGTGATCGTCGACCCGCCGACACTTGAGTCAATTCTCGACGCCGACGACGAGGAGCGGGCCGTTCCCCTCAAGAGACGTGGCGACTACCGCCCGGAGCCGCGCCTGATCCCTTACGATCGCTATCTCGATCCGAGGTATGTGCCGCTGGAAGTCGAGCATATCTGGAACAAGCAGTGGCAGCTCGCGTGTCGCGAGGAAGACATCCCGAACGTCGGCGACCGCACCACCTACGATGTGGTCGACAAGTCCTTTCTCGTGGTGCGCACCAGCGCGACGGAGATCAAGGCCTACTACAACAGCTGCCGGCATCGCGCGCGCAAGCTCTGCAGCGGCAAGTCGAACAGTAAGCACATCCAGTGCCCGTTTCATGGCTGGGTGTACGGTCTCGACGGAAAGCTCGAGTGGATTCCGCTGGCGCAGGAATTCCCGCACGTCGACTCCGAGCACAACAGCCTCGTGCCTGTAAACGTGGCGACCTGGGGTGGCAACGTGTTCATCAATCCGGACCCGGCCGCTGCTCCGCTCGAGGAGTCGCTGGGCATCCTCGTCGACCACTTCAAGAACTACCCGATCGAAGAGCGCTACACGGCGATGCGCATCCTCATCAAGGTGCGCTGTAACTGGAAGGCTGCTCAGGAAGCCTTCATGGAGGGCTATCACGTCGTGGAGACGCATGCCGACGGCATGCCGATGTTCGGCTCGGCGGCGACGCAGATCGACATCTGGAAAGACGGCAGGGGCTACGTCAGCCGTTTGTGCACGCCTGGGATGACGACCGACGCGTACATCGCGGACCGCGTGACGCCGCGCGAGGGCCTGGTGCTGTATTGCCACGCGCAGGAACTGCCGCTGCCGCCGGAGGACCGGGGTTTGACGGCCGTCGACGCGCGCCGCTATGCGGCGGAATCAAAGCGGGCCCAGCTGGAGGCGCAGACCGGCCGCGATTATTCCGGCGAGCCTGTCAGCTATTTCATCGACATGGCGAAGTACTTCATGTTCCCCAACTTCCATCCGTGGTGGGGGGAAGGGTTGCCGTGGTGGTACAACTTCACGCCGATCGGCGACAACCCCGATCATTCGTTGATGGAAGTCCGCATCCTGCTGCCCATCCCCGCCAACGGAGAGCGGCCGCCGGTACCCGAGCCGATCGAGCTCGACTTTGACGAGAAGGCCTCGGACCGGCCGGAATTGGGCGCGATGGGCCACATCATCGACCAGGACCTGGCCAACATGCTCGCCGTTCAGCAGGGATTCAAGGCGGCGGCACCGGGCACGGCGTACTTGACGCTTGCCAACGAGCACGAAGCGAAGATCCGCCACTTCTACGAACTGTATGACCGGCTGCTCGGCCTCGATGCGCAAGCAACGACGGAACCGGGCGCGGCGACGGCGCCCATCGTACCGAAACACGATTGAGCGATGGACATGATCGCCCCTGAACGGCTGGCTGCTTCCGCCCTCGCGGAAGGGGAGGGCGTGGCCGTGGAGGTCAACGGCCGCTCGATTCTCGTCTGCCGTTCGGGCGGCCGGCTCTACGCCGTCAGCAACCGCTGCACGCACGCCGGCTCCCGGCTGGTGGGCGGCAAAGTCTGTGACGGCGTCATCACCTGCCCGCTGCACGGCGCGAAGTTCCAGCTTTCGACCGGCGAATGCCTGTTCCGCAAGCTGAACTATGCGCCGTTGCAGACCTTCGCGGTGCGTGAAGTGGACGGCCAGATGGAAGTCGACGTGCCATCTTCGATCTAAGGAGTACGTATCTTGTCTCGCAAGGATGTCAGCCAGCTCCGCTTCCGAGAGCTGAAGGTCGGCGACCGGTTCCACCTCGGAGAGCGCACGTTGAGGCGCGAGGAGATGATCGAATTTGCGTCGAAGTACGACCCGCAGCCCTTCCATCTGGAGGACGCCGCGACAAGGGAGCATCCGCTGTTCGAGCGTATGTCCGCGAGCGGGTGGCACTCGGCGCTGGTTCTCCATCTGTTCATCGCCGACTTCTGGAAACGCACGAAGCTGCGCGGCCTTGCCGGCGCCGGCGTGAGCGAAATCAAATGGGCAACGCCGGTTTACGCAGGCGAGCCGCTGCACGGCGAGATGGAGATCGAGATGGTCCGGGTCTCCGCCTCGAAGCCAGGCCTGGGCCTCGTCACGATGTGCGCCACGTTGCACAAGGCCGACGGGCAGCTTGCCACGCGGCTCAAGATAACCGGCGTGTTCGAGAGCGACTGACGTCGATGACAAATGCCGAAGACCATGCGCTGATACTGGAGCAGCGCGAACCGCAGATCCGCCTGCTGCGCCTCAATCGTCCCGCGCGTTTGAACGCCTTCACTCGTGAGATGGTGGCGGACTTCAACCGCCATCTCGACACATTGGCCGAGGACCGCGAATGTCGTGCGCTGATCCTCACCGGCGCCGGACGCGGCTTCTGTTCCGGCCAGGATGTGGCCGCGGCCGACGAGCGTAACCGTCATGCGCCGAGCGGCCTCGTCGAGCGCATGTATTGGCAGGAGCAGTTCGCCGGCATGAGCGAACGCATTCGCGCGCTGCCGCAGGTCGTGGTTGCGGCGGTCAATGGCCCTTGCGTCGGCGCCGGCATGGCGATCGCGCTGGCGGCCGACGTGAGAATCGTCGCTCGCTCGGCGCGTTTCCTCCCAGGTGCGGTGCGACTTGGGCTGACTGCGGGCGAGAGCGGCATCAGCTACCTGCTGCCGAGGTTGATCGGCGCTTCGCGAGCATTCGAGATCCTGCTGACCGGCCGGCCGATCGAGGCCGACGAAGCTGAGCGCGTCGGCCTCGCGGCACGTCTCGTCGACGACGCCGAACTGCTGCCCGTGGCCGAGCAGTGGACCCGCAGCATGCTCGCCAACAGTCCGTTCGCGACGCAGCACACCAAGCGCATCCTATGGGAGAACCTCGACGCCGCAAGTTTTCGCGCGGCGATCGAACTCGAGAACCGGTCGCAAATCCTCGCGTCGATGACCGACGACTACAAGGAAGCCACCGCCGCTTTCACTGAAAAACGCGCTGCCCGCTTCACCGGCCGTTAGGGCCGCGCCCGCGCCCGCGTCGGCGGTGCGGGCGCGGCGGGACTGCGGACACTCCCGCTTGCCGTGGCAATCTGCCTTTACGCGACACGCGCCTTCGCGCTCTGGATCGTCGCGTCGAAACCGGCTGCCTGGCGCTGCTGTGCTTCGGTGCTCATGTGCGAGAGCTGATGCGTGTCGAAGTGAGCGTTGAGCGCGGCGCGGAAGCCCTGGATGTCGGCCGTGCGGTTCAGCGAGCGCTTGATGAGGCGCAGCGCGAAGGACGATGACTCGGCGATCTTCCCGGCCAGCGCGAGCGTGGCCGTCTCGAGCTCCGCACGCGGCACGACCTGGTTGACCATGCCGATTGCGTGCGCCTCCTGCGCTGACATGCGGCCGCCCGTATAGAGGAACTGCTTGGCCTGACGCAACCCCATCGCCCACGGATGGACCAGCACTTCGACCGCCGCCGCACCGAAGGAGTTGACCACCGGGTCGGCGAAAAACGCGTCGTCGGCGGCGACGATGAGGTCACACATGTTGGCAACCATGAAGCCGGCCGCAATGCAGGCACCTTGCACTTGCGCGATCACCGGCTTCGGTGCATCCCACAGGCGCAGGCAATAGCCGAGATAGCGTTCGTCCTCGAACTCGTAGCGGTCTTCCGGTGTGATCTGGCGGCGATGCATCGCCGCGTCCTTCAGGTCATGGCCAGCGCTGAAGTGGTCGCCCTGGCCGGCGATCACGATCACTCGAATGTCCGGGTCGGCCACTCCCCGCTGGAGCGCGTGGTCCAACTCATCGAGCAGCTCCACGTTTTGTGCGTTGCGGCGTTGCGGCCGGGCGTGAGAGATCCGCGCGACGCGCTCGAGCGATTCGTACTGGATGTTCTGGTAGTCCATGGATTGGCGTGGTCGGTTATCAAGCTGCAGCGGGGGATTCCCGCGGAACGAATTCGACGCGGATACGCGTGATCTTCAACGTCTGGATGTGCCAGCGCCCGTCGCGCCGCGTGTAGGTCTCGTGATAGTGCCCCCAGCCGTGCATCTGTGCGACGGGGCTGTCCGGCAGCCAGACCCGGTCCTCCATCGCCCAGACGGCGCGGGCACGGGTCTCCGACAGGATCTCGATCTCGGGCATGAAACCGATGTGGAAGCTGCGCACGCGCGCATTCAGGCCGCGGCTCACGTAGGCGACGATGGCGTCTTGGCCGATGATCGGCTCGCTCACTGCAGCCGCCATGCCGCTCGCCTCGCCACTCTCGGGGTCGTTGAATGCCTCGCTCACGTCGAACACCGAATCGTCGAGAAACAGCGTGGCGTAGTCGTCCCAGCATTTGGCGTCCATTAGGCGGAAGTAGCGAGCCTTCAGTTCGCGGATCTCATCGGCCCACCGCAGCGTGTCGAGGGAGTTCATCGCGGGCCCGTGCTAGAGGATGCGGCCACCGTCGACCACGACGGTCTGGCCAGTGATGTAGCTGGCGAGCGGCGAGACGAGGAACAACGCCATGTTGGCGACGTCCTCAGGCTGTCCGAGGCGGCCGAGCGAGATGGTGTCGAGCGCTGCCTGCAGGCGCTCGGGACGGTCGGTCGTCACTTTCGTCATCTTTGTCGCGATCATGCCTGGCGCGATGCCATTGACGCGCACGCCTTCACGGCCCCAGGCATCGCCGAGCGTGCGCGTGAGCCCGAACACGCCGGCCTTCGAGGCCGCGTAGGCCGGATTGCCAACGACCGACTTGAATGCGCCGATCGAGCCGATGATCACGATCGAGCCTTGGCGCTCTTTGAGCATCGGGTAGAAGCGCGTCGCCAGATGCATCACGCTCACTAGATTGACGTTCACGACGTGACGAAAGGTCTCGATTTCGAACTCCTTGCGCCGGTACGCCACCGCACCCTGCGCGAGCACAAGGATGTCGAGGCGGTCGAAGGGCGGCCGCCAGGCATCGACTGCAACCGCATCGCTCGCGTCGAGCTGCGCGTAGGCGAGGCCCGTCAGATCGGAGCCGTCCTCGCCCGCGTAATCGGCGGCGCTGGCGCGGGTGCCGCAGACATGGACTTCCGCACCCTGCTTGCGAAAGCGCTGCGCGATGCCGTTGCCGATGCCGCTCGATCCGCCGACGACGAGGGCGGTTTTACCGTCGAGTCGCAAGTCTTCCAAGGGTTCTCCGTTGAGTGGGTTCGTCTGTTCGCTCAGCCGACGTTCCGTTCCTGGTCGCGCCAGTAAGGATCGCGCAGTACGCGCCTGAGTACCTTGCCATTGGGGTTGCGCGGCAACGCGTCGACGATGTCGATCGACTTCGGCGCCTTGTATGCCGCGATGCGCTCGCGCGCCCAGTCGATGAGCCGGGCCGCGTCGATCGTCATGCCCGGCCGGGGCACGATCACCGCCTTGACTTCCTCGCCCCAGCGCGCCGAGGGCACGCCGATGACTGCGACCTCCGCCACATCGGGGTGGCGCGACAGCACGTTCTCTACCTCCAATGGGTAGACGTTCTCGGCGCCGGACACAATCGTGTCCTTCGCACGGTCGAGCACAGTGAGGTAGCCATCCTCGTCGAGCACGCCCACATCGCCGGTGTGCAGCCAGCCGTCGGCGTCGATCGTCTCTGCAGTGGCTTCGGGCCGCTGCCAGTAACCGGCCATCACCGCGCGCGAACGCACGACGATCTCGCCGTTCTGGCCCGCGGACAGCCGCGCGCCGGCGCGGTCGACAATGCCGAGCTCGACGCCGAGCATCGCGCGACCGGCGGACGCGAGGCGATGCGGTTTCGCTTTGCGATGGTCATCAGGTGTCAGCGCGACTACGCCGCCGGACGCCTCGGTCATGCCGTACATCTGTGTGAAGCCGCAGTTCAGCCGCGCGACCGCCTGCGCGAGCAGTGCCGGCGCGATCGGCGAGCCGCCGTACGTGATGTAGCGCAGGTGCGGCACCCGTGTCGCAGCGGCGGCCGGGTGCTCGAGCAACATGCGCAGGGCAGTCGGCGCGAGCAGCATGTGGCTTGCGCGGGAGCTTGCCAGGAGCGCCCAGACCTCGCCGGCGTCGAATTCGCGTGCGATCACGAGTCTCCCGCCGCTGTGCAGCCCGAACAGGCCATAGGCGGTGCCGGCAATGTGGGCCACGGGCATCGCGACAAGACTCACGTCGCCCGGGCCCGGGAACCAGGCAAGCCCGGCGCGCAGCCCCGGTTCGCGCAGCGCGAGCACGTTCTCGTGTGTCAGCATCACGCCCTTGGGCGTGCCGGTGGTGCCCGACGTGTAGATCTGCAGCACGATGTCGTGCACATCTGCGCGCACGGGCGGCGTGGCGCCGTCGTATGAATCGAGCAGCGCCGCCCAGCTGGCCTCGTCGGCGAGCGACATCACGGAGGCAAGCGCGAGCCGCTGACCCAGTGCGCGGCCCTGAGCTTCGAAGGCATCGTCGACGAAGAGGTGGGTCGCCTGCGCATCCCCCAGGATGAAGGCCCATTCATCGGGCGCGAGACGCCAGTTCAGCGGCACGAGCACCAGGCCGGCCTTGGCGGTGGCGAACACGAGCTCGACGTATCGGTCGCTGTTCTTGCCCAGGTAACCGATGCGGCGGCCCGGCTCGGGGCTCAGCCGCCTCAGTGACGCCGCGAGCCGGTCGGTGCGGCGGTGGAATTCGGCATAGGACGTCGAGCGCCCTTCGAAGTCGAGCGCCACGTCGTCCGGCCGAACCTCGGCGTGATACGCGAGCAGGTCCGGCAGAGTTCGCATGCGGGCGAAATCGAGCATGGGCGCGTGCTTCCGCTCAGTCCGCCACGCCAAGGATTGCGCCGCTCGTGGGCACGGCGCTGCCGGCTGTCACCAGAACGTTCTCGACGTTTGCGACCTGGTTGACCGCCGTGCCGCGCAATTGCCGGACCGCCTCCCCGACGCCGTTGAGCCCGTGAATATAGGCCTCGCCGAGCTGGCCGCCGTGAGTGTTGACCGGCAGGCTTCCACCGATCTCGATGTTGCCGTTCTTGACGAAGTCCTTGGCTTCGCCCCAGTCGCAGAAGCCGTAGGCTTCGAGCGACGGCAGCACGGTCGGCCCGAAGTGATCGTAGAGGATCGCGACCTGCATGTCCTTCGGTGTCAATCGCGCCGCCTCGTAAAGTTGGCGCGCGACGAGCTCGCATTCGCCGCGCGGAGCGATGTCCTTCCTGTAGTAGCTGCCGAGCGACATCGTGCCGTCGGGCGAGCCTTGTGCGGCGGCACGGATCAGCACGGGCTTGTGGCGTAGCGACCGCGCCCGTTCGGCGCTGGTCACGACGAGAGCGACGGCGCCGTCGCTTTCCTGGCAGCAGTCGAAGAGACGTAGCGGGTCAGCGATCATGCGCGAGTTGAAATAGTCGTCGCGCGTGATTGGCTTGCCGTGGAAGAACGCGTTCGGATTCGTCGCGGCATGGCGGCGCGCGGCGATCGCGACGTTGGCGAAGTCCTCGCTGGTCGCGCCCGTCTCGTGCATATAGCGGCGCATCGTCATCGCAATCATCGCGGCCGGCGTCTGCAGGCCCTGTCCGCTTAGATACGCAAACAGCACGTTATCGCTGGTCGGAGTCGACGGCAGCATCGGCGTGCCGAACCGGTACTCGGAGCGCTCGTTCATCGCCCGGTAGCAGACGACGACTTCGGCCACCCCGCTCGTGATCGCCATCGCCGCATGCAGCAGCGGCGCGCAGGCCGCGCCACCCCCTCCGGCGATGCGGCTGAAGAACTTCAGGTCGCGCCCGCCGATGTTGCGGAAGATCTCGAACTCGGAGTTGTTGTCGAGCGTGTAAGTCGCCATTCCATCGACTTCCGCGGGGTCGATGCCGGCATCGGCCAGCGCGGAAGTGACGGCCTCGATGGCGAGTTGCAGCTCGCTGCGGCCGGACTTCTTCGAAAACTCCGTGGCGCCGTAGCCCACGATGGCTGTCTTATCCTTGAGAGTCGACATGCAAAGGCCTCGGTAATGTTGGGTCAAGCCGGCTTGAAGCGAAAGCTGGCAACTGCGCCGCGCCGCAGGAACTCCACTTGCACGCGTGCGCCGATTTGCGGCGGCTCGACGCCGCCGTCCATCGCGGCGAAAACACGGATGCCTTCGTCCATCTCGACGAGCACTACCGGGTGCGGCACTTCGAAGTTCGGCAGCTTCGGATGGTGATGGACCGTGTAGCTGAAGATCGTCCCGGTACCGCGCAGCTCGAACGCAGCCCACTCGAGCGAGCGGCATGCGGGACAGGCCGGGCCGGGCGGATTGCGCATCGTCCCGCAGCGGCAGCACTTCTGAACCAATAGTCGCCGCGCTTCCAGGCCGTCGTAATAGAAGTCGAAGTCGCGGTTGGAGCAGGGAAAGGCGTGTGTCCTGGTCTCGGCGGGTGTCCCGGCCTCGGTCGATGTCGCGGCGTACATAGGGTCTCCTCGTACTGGTGAATGCTGTCTGTGGGCCATTCTATGGGCCTGGCGGCACGAGCGGCGCACGCCTTCGTGCACAAGCAATTCCCATTGCGGTACGGAACCTGCCGCGCGAGGCAGCGGGTCAACATAATCCTCATGTCCGTTTTTTATTCGCTGGAGAGGCCCGGCCATGAGCGCCTACGAAGACATCACGCTGAAGGAAGAAGAGGGCATCGCAACGCTGGTCCTGAATCGTCCGCAATCGCTCAACGCCTTGCGGACTCAGACACTTGACGAGATCGTCGACGCGCTGGACACGGTGCGCGATGGCGGCAGCGCTCGCGTGCTGTTGCTGACCGGTGCGGGACGCGCGTTCTCGTCGGGTGCCGACCTGGCAGCCGGCGGTTCCGGCGGCGATCTCGGGGTCAAGGTGGAGCGCTACTACAACCCCATCCTCGAGCGACTGTTCGCACTGCCGCTGCCGTTCGTGACCGCTGTCAACGGACCTGCTGTCGGCGCCGGCTGCGCGCTGGCGCTGGCGGGCGACATCGTCCTCGCTGCGCGTTCGTCCTACTTCCTGCAGGCCTTCGTGAACATCGGGCTCGTGCCGGACGTCGGCAGCAGCTGGCTTCTGCCGCGGCTCATCGGACGCGCTCGCGCCCAGGCGATGATGATGCTCGGCGAGCGCATCGCCGCCGAGCGCGCCGAGGCCTGGGGCATGCTCTACAAGGTCGTGGACGATGACGCGCTGGCGGCCGAATCATTGGAACTCGCACGCAAGCTGGCCGGCGGTCCGACGCACGCTTATGCACTGATCCGCCACGGTATCCGTTTCGCGCTGGACCATTCATTGACCGAGGCGCTCGCGCTGGAGCGTCGCCACCAGCGCCTCGCCGGCCAGACAAGAGACTTTGCCGAGGGAGTCGCGGCCTTCCGGGAGAAGCGGCCGCCGGCATTCACAGGCCAGTGAAGGGAAAGGGCGCCTCGGCGCCCTCGTCGATTCGTGCGGCCCGCTATTCCGTGACCCAATGTACGACGTCATCGAGGGGTGCGCGCCTGGAACGGAACGAGTTGGACGGATGTGTGCCGTCGGCATAGCCGAACGACACGCCGGCCACGATCATGCGGTGCTCCGGAATGTCAAAGTGCGCGTGCATGAAGGGCGCATAGCTCGCCAGTGCGGCCTGCGGGATGCTTGCAATGCCAAGGCTCTGTGCCACCAGCAGCAGGCTGGACAGATAGACGCCGCAGTCGATCGCGCCGTAGGTGCCGAGATCGCGCTCGGACGTGATCAGCAGCATGTGCGGTGCGTCGAACAGCCTGAAGTTCTTCATGGCCTGGACTGCCGAGGCCGCGCGATCGCCGTATGCGATGCCGACGCTCTCGTATAGCTGCCAGCCGACCTCGCGCTGGCGCTCCTTGTACACGCCGCGATAAGCGGCGGGGAAGGGGAAGTCGGGCTGCAGGCTAGGCACGCCGCCGCTCACGCCGGCGTCGGCCGTCGCGTGTGCGAAGAGCGCCTCGCGCAGGCGTTCCGTGCCTTTGCCTTCGGTGACGATCGCCTGCCAGGGCTGCGAGTTGCACCATGAGGGCGAGAGCTGCGCGAGGCTCAGCATGCGTTCGATCACATGGCGCGGTACGGGATCGGGCCGGTAGGCTCGACAACTGAAGCGCTGCGAGAGCAGGCGTCCAAGCACCAGCGAATCGTGCGGCCATGTGCCGTCGGGTGCCTCGGGATCCTGTATTGCGCCACGTAGGTCTACTGTCATTTGCATTACTCCTGGGCCGCCGAGATCGCGCCCCATGTGATTTGTCAGCTGTCAGGCTTCTGCGGCGTCCACCAGTTCACCGACATGCGAGGCGGATAGTCCCCAGCTCTGCAAGACCTCGCGGACAGCCGCGCCAGTGCCCGAGGCCTGGATCGCACCCGGAGTGTGCGAGAAGCGCGGCGCCGGGGCCGGCTGACGGATGCCGTCGATCTCGACAAAGGTCGACCGCGCGATGTTGTGCGGGTCGTGCGCTGCCTCTTGCGCTGTCAGCACTGGCGCAAAGCAGGTGTCGGCATCGCCCATGATCTCCACCCATTGGTCGCGGGTCTTGCTTGCGAAAACCTCGGCGAACGTCGCCTTCATCGCAGGCCAGGCTGCGCGGTCCATCTGATCGTGCCGCAGCTTGCCGGCCAGGCCCATCTTCTCGAGCAGCAGGGCGTAGAACTGCGGTTCGATCGCGCCGATCGCGACGAATCTGCCGTCGGCGCAGCGGTAGGTGTCATAGAACGGCGCGCCGCCGTCGAGCAGGTTCGCGGCGCGCTCCTCCTGCCACTGACCTAGCGCACGCAGCCTGTAAAAGATCGCCGTGAGGTAGCTCGTGCCGTCACTGATCGACGCGTCCACCACCTGGCCCTGCCCGGTGGCACGCGCATGCAGCACAGCCGACAGCAGGCCGACAGCGAGCATCATCGCACCGCCGCCGTAGTCGCCGACTAGATTGAGCGGCGGCACGGGCTTGCCTTTCGTGCCGATCGCATGGAGCGCGCCGGTGATCGCGATGTAGTTGATATCGTGGCCGGCGCGTGGCGCGTAGGGGCCATGCTGGCCCCAACCGGTCATGCGCCCGTAGACGATGCGCGGGTTGCGCTCGAGCGCCGCGTCGGGTCCGAGGCCCAGCCGTTCCATCACGCCCGGGCGGTAGCCTTCGAACAGCACGTCCGCCTTTTCGCACAGCGCAAGGCAGGCAGCCACCGACTCGGGCCGCTTCAGGTCGAGCGACACCGAGCTGCGACCGCGGCGATCGATCTCGACACGCGGGTCGCGGCCGGCGTCGGCACCTTTGCGTTCGATGCGCAAGATGTCGGCTCCCATATCGGAGAGCAGCATGCCGCAGAAGGGCCCGGGGCCGATGCCGGCGAACTCGATGACTTTGAGGCCTTGCAGAGGTCCGCTTGCCAAGAGAGAACTCCTTGTCCTTGATATCAGGTCGATGAATTCGCGTGAGCGCGGTCATGGGGCGGCGACACGCCGCCTTGATCGACGCGGGCGATGAAGTCGAGGATGCCGTGATTGAAGGCATCGTTGCGGTCGCCGGCGACCATGTGGCCGGCTCCGTCGACGTTGACGTATTCGGCCTCCGGGGCGAGCGTGCGGAAATGGGCGACCTGCTCATCGCCCACGATGTTGCTCTGCGCACCGCGGATGAGCAGCGTGGGCACGCGCAGCCGGCGCGTCGCGGCCTCGAGGCGCGACTGCACCGCCAGCCGGTCGAACCGACTGTCCGAGACCAGTCGTGGATCCCAGTGCCAGAAGAAGCGGCCGTCGCGCTGCCGCAGGTTCCGTTCGAGACCGGATACGTCGCGCGGCCGCGGCCGATGGGGCAGGTAGCCGGCCACGGCAACGGCCGCGTCCTCCACGCTCGCAAAGCCGTCGCTATTGGCACGCATGAAGGCGGTAATGTGTGCGCTGCCCTCGACATCGATCATCGGCGTCACGTCGACGAGCACCAGCGCTCTGGCGATCGGCTGCGCCGTCTCGCCGACTGCCGCGAGCGCCGTCATGCCGCCCATCGAGGCGCCCACAAGTATCGGCAGCGGCGGCGTGTGCATGAGGACCGAGCGCAGGTCGGACACCAGCGCGTCGATCGAATAGTCGCCCGCCGGATCCCAGTCGCTCTCGCCATGGCCGCGCGCGTCGAGCGCGACGACGTGATGGCCCGCAGCCACGAGCGCGTCGAACGCGCTCTTCCAGCTATGGCGCGTCTGGCCGCCGCCATGCAGCAGCACGACCGCCGAGCCTGCCGGATCGCCGCCCACATCCGCCGCCACTGAGAGCCCGCTCGCAACGTTGAAACGCCGCATCGCATCGGCTCCTTCAGAAATGCAGCGCGACGGCGCCGAAGGGCCGCTGCGTCGCCATATAGCGCAGCGCCTGCGGCGCCTGCTCGAACGGAAAACTGCGGTCGAACAGGACCTTGATCTTGCCTTCGTCGGCGAACGTGTTGAACACGTCCCAGGCCTCGCGCCATTCAGCCGGCGTGCTGGTGTAGGCGCCGTAGCCCTGGATGCTGCCCCGGTGCAGGATCAGATCAGCCAGCGTGATCGTCGAGGTGCGGCCGGCGGCGAAGCCGAGCGTGATCGTCTTGCCGTAGCGCCGCACGCACTTGATCGCCTCTGCGATGACCTGGCCGCCGACAGAGTCGATCACGATGTCGACGCCTTCCCCGCCATTGCGCGCGTGTATGCCCGACATCATCGATTCCTTCGACAGGTCGATCACGTTATCGAAGCCGGCCTGCGCCGCGGCGTCGGCCTTTGCGCTGGAGCCCGCGGTCGAAAAGACTTTTTTTGCACCGAGCGCCTTGGCGAGCTGGTATGCGGCGTTGCCGACCGAGCCGCCGATGCCCGTGGCCAGCACGGTCTTGCCGGGGGCCATGCCGGCTTCCTTCAGTGCGAAATAGGCAGTCGGATAGGCGACCGCAGCCTGCGACGCGGCGCCGTCCGGTACGGAATCGGGAACACGGCCGAGGTGGTCGGCCTCGACGGCGACGTATTCGGCCCAACTGCCCGGGCGCATGAAGCCATAGACGAAGGCGCCGAACATGACGCGTTCGCCCTTTTTAAACGACGAGCCGCCGGGGTCCTCGACCACGCCCGCGCCTTGGTTGCCGGGCTGGATCGGCAGCACCGCGGCCGGAAAGTTCGCCTCGTTCTCGTTGTTGATGATGGCGTGGTCGAAGGGCACGACGCCGGGGGTCGTCATGCGCACGAGGACTTCGGTGCCGCTGATGCGGGGCTTGTCGGTCTCGATCAGTCTCAGGTCGTCGGTGCCCGTCTGGCCCGCGATGGTCCAGGATTTCATGTTTTTCGTCGTCCTATGGATGTTCAATAATCGTCGGCTGCGGCGTTGCTGCTGCTACTTGCGCCGCCGCACTTCGATGCCCGCCGCCTCACGGTCCCAGGTGCCGGACGTCACGCCTTCTTCGCGCAGGCGGTATTTCAACACCCTGCCGGTCGGGTTCTTGACGAGCTCCGCACGGAACTCGAAGTAGCGCGGCACCGCGAAGTACGGCAGCTTTTCGATGGCCCAATGACACATCTCCACATGTGTCACCGTCGCGCCTTCGCGCAGCACGATCGTGGCCTTGACCTCGTCCTCGCCGCTCTGCCTGCCGACCGCGTGGACGGCGAGTTCCGCGATATCGGGATGCGCGCTGAAGGCGCGTTCGATTTCGAAGCTCGAGATGTTCTCACCGCGGCAGCGCAGGTAGTCCTTCGCGCGATCGACGAAGTACAGGTAGCCGTTCTCGAGCCGGCCTAGGTCACCGGTGTGCATCCAGAGATTTCGCCAGACCTTGAGCGTCTCTTCGGGACGCTTCCAGTACCCCTCGAACATGATGTTGGGTTCGCGCGGCCGGAACACGATTTCTCCGACCTGCCCGTCGGGCAGCGGATTGTCGTCGGCATCGAAGATCATGACCTCGAATTCGTCGGCGACGCGGCCAGCGCAGCCTTCGGGTGGGATCTCATCCGGGCCGACCATCGACAATCGCACGCCTTCGGTCTGGCCATACGACCAGGAGGACACGACCCGCACGCCGAAGCGTTCCTTCCAGATCTTGCGCACCTCGGGCGTGATCGGCACGCCCGAGATCATGTCGAGCCGCCCGTAGTAGCGCTTCATCGCCTCGGTATCGGGGGCATGCGCCACTAGCGGGAAGATCGAGGCCATCAGCAAGGCTTTGGTTGCACCTGCCTGTTCGAGGTCGGACCAGAAGCTGGACACCGAGAAACGCGGCCAGATTGCGCAGCGCAGGCCCTCGACGAGGCAGCCGAGCACGCTGATCAGGGCCGCTCCGTGGAACACCGGCAGACATGTCCATTGGACGTCTTCGGCCGTCATCTGCACGCACCGGTTTTGCTGGCGGCCCTGCATGCACAGGTAGTTGTGGCTCATCATGCAGCCCTTCGACGGCCCGGTCGTGCCCGACGTGTAGAGCAGCGTGGCCAGATCGGCCGGCTTCACGACGACAGGCAGCGGCGCTTCGTCGTTCCCACGGTGCTCGTCGAGCGGGGCGATCGCGATCGGGCACGATGGGAACGGACCTGGGCCGCGGCTCAGGACGAGCTGTACCTCCGGCAGTTGATCGGCGATAGCCACGATGCGCTCCAGGTAGTGCGCATCGCACACGATCAGCTTCGTGCCGGAATCCGAGATCTGGTGGCGCAGGAACTCGCCCTGGTAGGCCGTATTGATGGGCACCCAGATCGCGCCGAGCTTGTTGGCCGCGAACCAGGTCGTGAAGACGTCGATCGAGGTGTCGAGGAGGGAGACCACCCGGTCCCCGTGCTGCACGCCGAGCGCGGCCAGCGCATGGGCGAGGCGGGTCGAGAGGCGGTCGATTTCGCGGTAGCTGTACTTCGTGCCGGCAAGGTCGATGAAGATGCGATCCGGGTTCTTCGCCTCCGCCCTCGCCAGAGCATGGACGACGGTATCACGCGGCCCCGGGCAATAGGACGAGCGTTCCGGCGGGCTCGCCAGGATGGATTCGGCGGGCGGAATTTCGATCGTGGCCATGACTTGCCTTGTCTCCTGTTGAAGTGACGCTTTCGGTGCGCCAGTCATATACGACTGCCCCGCTGCTCGGGACGCAGGGCCGCTGCGAAGCAATATAGAGAAGCAAGTGGCTGCGCGGAAGGGCATTTGCCCGGCATTGCCGCTGCAGTCAAAGCCAATTGCCCACGCAGAGGGGTCGGGTCCGAGGCGGGTGGGGCGGGGCAAATTCACGGCCACCTGTAGATAAATGCGTCGCCGGGCCCTTGGCTATCCTCGACACGGGGAGCCCGGCGCGAACGGCCCGGGAGGCAGCGCAAGCGGAAAGGGGCGCATGGGACCGGGACAATACCGACGACCTCCCGTGCGGCGGTACACATCGCTATCACTGCGAGCGTGCCGCGCACAAGCGTTGCGAAGGCAGAGGCGTTCAACAGACGCGCAACCAACCAGAAATAAAACGACTCCAGCGCCAAGGATGCCCGCGAAGAATGGAGCGCGCTCGCCAGCAATCAATCGCTCGTCGCCCGGAAAGCACTGGAACTCCCCGACTTTAACGCATCGTTCTGAGACCCATCGAAGAAAAGGAGATTAACCAATGAATTGTCTTATCAAATTGACCGCCGTTGCGCTGGCCGTCACGGGATGTCTGTCGGCGTCGGCCGCGGTCAGCCCCGAGGAAGCCAGGCAGCTCGGCGATACGTTGACGCCGTGGGGCGCGGAAAAGGCCGCAAACAAGGACGGCAGCATTCCCGCATACGCCGGCGGGCTGACGAACCCGCCGGCATCGTACGATCCGGCGAAAAAGGGCGTCCTCACCGACCCGTTCGCGGACGAGAAGCCGCTCTACTCAGTGAATGCCAAGAACATGGCCCAGTACGCGGACAAGCTGAGCGACGGTCTGAAGGCCGCCCTCGCGGCGCACCCTGATGCCCGGCTGGACGTGTACCCGAGCCACCGTACCGCGGCGTATCCGAAATGGGTCGTCGACAACACGCTGAAGAACGCGACGCAGTGCAAGGAGGTCGGCGAGAAGCTGGTCAACTGCGTCGGCGGCTTGCCGTTCCCCATGCCCAAGACCGGCAACGAGCTGATCTGGGATCACCAGCTCGCCTTCATGGGAGCGAGCTTCCGTGGGCGCGGCGCGACCGTCTTCACCGGTGCTTCGGGCTCGCCCGTCGTGATGGGCGTCAACGACTACTGGTTCGACTATCCCTACTATTTGTCGAGCAACAACGGCAACAACGTGACCGATTTCGAACGCATCCGCTACGACTATCAGGAGCCGGCACGCGTGGCAGGCGAGAAGATCCTTTTGCATTACAAGATCGAGGATGCTTCGGACAACGTCTGGCAATACATACCGGGCCAGCGCCGCACCCGGCTGTCGCCGGATTTGTCCTACGACACGCCACACCCGCAGTCGGGGGGCGTTGCCGCCATGGACGAGCTCTACGGCTTCTACGGGCCGACAGATCGGTTCGACTTCAAGATCGTCGGCAAGAAGGAGATGCTCATTCCGTACAACAACTTCAAGCTGTACGGTGCCGAGTGTTCGCTGGACAAGTTCTTCCGCAAGGGCTTCCCGAACCCCGACTGCCTGCGCTGGGAACAGCACCGCGTCTGGGTGGTCGAGGGCACGCTGAAGAACGGCAAGCGGCACATCTTCTCGAAGCGCGTCTTCTATATCGATGAGGACACCTACAACGTCGGCGTCTACGACAATTACGACATGTCGGGCAAGATCTATCGCTTCGATGTCCAGATTGGCACGCCTGCATACAACGACCCGGAACTGGGCACGTCGGGGCTGGCCACGTTGCACTTCGATCTGCAGGTGGGCGCATGGGTGATGGACAACTACCCATCGCCCTATACGCCGATAAAGGGAGCCGCGAACATCAGTGAGAAGCTGCCGGAACGCGAGTGGCAGCCCGACGCGCTGGCCGGTGCCTCGATCCGTTGAGGCTTTGCAGTAACGTCAAAACCTCCTGCCCCGATAACGGTGGCAGGAGGTTTTTCAACAGACGACCGGAACAACGACCTCAAAACGTCGTTTGCAGGACCAGCGATACCCAGTTGCGGTCCCAGTATTTGCCGAGACTCGAGTTGCTGTTGCTGAGGGCCCCGGCCGCATCGTTGCTGTGCCGCGCGATGAAGCCGTTATAGGCGAGGCTGACCGTGTACTTTTGGCGGATGTCGGCTGTCAGCCCGATGCTATAACTCCCTTGACCTTGGTTGTCGCCAAACGGAACGGGCGAATTTCCATGCAGGCCGATGCCGACGAAGAGCGGCATTTTCAGGTCCACGCCGTCGAAAACGGAATACCAGATCGGCATGAACTGAACGTCCAATGCATACTCCTGTTTGGTCGGGCAGCCATGATCGAGGGCATTTCCAGGCGAGCTGGTGCCTGCACCGCAGTTCTGCGGCAATCCTAGGAAAAGATGATAGGGATCGTGGGTGACCTTGAGAAGATTCGAATAGTTCACTTCGGCAGTCAGTGTGGCCGAATCGAACAAGGGGGTTTTGCCGAAATAGGCGATGCCGTTGACGACCGCCGTCACGACGTCGCCCTGCGGATGCCAGTCTCCGAGCCCGGTATCCGTAAATACCGGTGCAAAGGAAAAGGTCGACAGCGCGGCGTTTCGGCGATACGTGATATCCGTGCCAACCGACACGCCGGCGATTGACTTTGACAAGCTGAAACCGATCATTTGCGTCCGCGGCGCCGTGTAATCGAGGACCGCGCTAGTCGGGCTGTTCATCACGAGATTCGGAAACTTGCTCGTGTAGTCGCGGAAATAAAACCCGGCGCTGCCATCGAGCCATTCCGGCCGCAGCTTGAGCGCGATGCCCCAGTCGCCCATCTCATTCTTCGGACGCTGCTCGCCGTTGAACGTCACGCCCGGCCCGATGAATGGCAAGAGCGTTCCACCGCCCAAGCTGAAAAAATCCGCCGGACCGAAATACGTTCCGCCGTCGGGCAGCATCGACGGCTTCCAGCCCAGATAGTATTCGCCAGCCAATGTGACGCGATCGGTCAGCGCGGCCGAGAACGAGACCTGGTCCGTCGGCAGGAACAGTGCCTTGGCTTCGGTGCCGGGAGCCGAAAGCGCCGAGCGGACGTCGATGGGCCCTTGGCCGTCAGCCACGCCCCCTACGGTCGAGAAGATCGACTCGCCCCAATAGATGTTGTGCTGGCCGACCTTGATGTCGACCGGCACATTCTCCACATGGACTCGGCCAAAAGCGAATGCGTCGAGAAGCTGACCGGACGGCCCCTCGTTCCAACGCTTGATGTAGTTCGTGTATTGGTTGTTCGGCAGTTGGCTCAGGCCTCGCGACTGGAAAAACGGATCGGGAGCCGCGGAAGCATTGTGGTATGCCTGGTCGTACCAGGCATCGCCGCTGACGCGAAAGCCCCAGTGATCCTTGTAGATGAAATCCATCTCCGAAAGATCGCTGATGCGGTTCGTGACGACGTCGCCGGCCTTCCCGAACTTCCTGTCGGAGGCCGAGGCGGTCGGATCACCCGCGCCCTGTCCGTTTCCGCAAATATTGGCATCGCAGTTTCCAGCGCGAATACCCAAGTTGTATTGGACCGTGTTGTCCCAGCGCATTGAAATATCCGGATTGCCGGTGTCGATCTCAACTGCACCGACCACATCGGGGAGGCAGCAAACGGCCGCCAGCGCGGCGACAAGAGCTACCCGTCTGGACGGGATAGCTAATGTCGTAGTCCTCTTCATCATCAAATGTCTCCTCTCTTTTTACGAGTACGAAGTCGTCGCTACCGTCTTGGCCGGGATCATGCCAGCGCTATTCGTTTTTGCCGCTGCGCGATTCGCGTGACAGGAAATCAAGCCGCCGCGAAGCAGTAGCTCGCGATCTTGTTGCCGTCCGGATCCCGTACGTAGGCGGCATAAGCTGTCGGCGCCACCGGGCGCGGGCCGGGAGCGCCTGCGCATTCGCCACCGTTGGCGAGCGCGCTCTTGTGGAATGCGTCGACCGCGTCACGGCTCGCCGCAGCGAAGCTGACGGTGGCGCCGTTGGCCGCCGTCGCCGGCTTTCCATCGAACGGTTTCGTGACCATCAGCTCGGGTGCTTCGGCGCCATAGAACGATGCTTGTTCCGTATTGCCCAGACGCTTGATGCCGAGCGCGCCGAGGGCGGCGTCGTAGAACGTGCGGGCCCGTTCAATGTCATTGGTTCCGATAACGACGTGGGTGTAGATGGGCATGCTGTGCTCCTATAGCAGTGAGAAATTGAGAAGGGGCGGACCTGTCGCGGCGGGCTTGCCGCACATGCCGGTTCAGCGCCGCAGCCGGGACCGCCGTATTTCCACAGCAGCCTAGTGCAGGCCCCCTGCGGCGACTTGCTTGTGCAAGAAGTTCGCCGTGTCTCTGAGCGCTGGTGCCTGCAGTCCGAAAACGAGGCGCGGCGTGCAAAACCGAATGCCGCCGGGGGCAAATCGGATCTTTGGTCGCCGCCTACACTCGTCTGCATCTGTGCTGGTTGACCTATGCGAGGTGGCCGCCGTGCCAGCTGCCTGCGCCTACCCATCAAATGGATGACTCTCATGGCAAAGCTCGTTTTCTTCCTCAAGCGCAAGTCGGACATCACACCCGAGCAGTTCCGGGAGCACTACGAAAACAGCCACGTCCGGCTTGCCCAGAAGTACATCGGCCACCTGCTGACCGGGTATGTGCGCAATTACCCGACGTTCGCCGCGCTGGATCCGAGCAACGTGCCGGCCGGCACGCAACCGAGCCCGCATGACATCGGCTACGACGCAATCACCGAGATGCGCGTCAAGGACATGGCCGCGATCGAGGAGATCGGCCGCATCTTCAACGACCCGGCGATCCAGCCGGTCCTGAAGGCCGACGAACGCAAGTTCCTCGACGACAAGGCCACCGTGATGATTCTTTGCGACGAGCGAGACACCGGCGTCGCGTTCACGCAAGAGCCGACGACCGTGCTGGCTTGACGAAAAGACGGAGTGCGACAGACATGAGCGAGACGTATGACGTCGTGATCGCCGGCTCGGGCGCGGCCGGCATGGCCGCCGCGGTGCGTGCGCAGGATCTTGGCCTGACGGTGCTTGTTCTCGAGAAGGCGCACAAGTTCGGCGGCACTTCCGCGACGTCCGGCGGCGTGCTGTGGATACCGAACCATGGTCTCGGCACCGACGACAGTCGCGAGGAGACGATGCGCTACCTCGATGGGGTCATCGGCGGCCCGGTGCGTCGTGACCGCCTCGAAGCCTTCGTCGATGAAGGGCCGAACATGGTTCGCTACCTGCAGTCGATCGGCATGCAACTGCAGGTCATGCCCTGGTCCGACTACTTCTCTGAAGCTGCTGGCGCTCGCGCCGACCGTTCGCTCGTCTGCCCGATGTATGACGGCCGCAAGCTCGGCCGCGAGCTTCACGTGATGCGCGAACAGTTCACGCGGTTCAAGCTGTTGAACCGGTACACGATGGACTTCGGCGAGGCATTTGGCATTTCGTCGAAAGCGCCGGGTTGGAAGCGGCAGCTGGCGTGCGTCGTTGGCCGGTACTGGGCCGACCTGGGCACGCGCGGCGTCACGCGGCGCGATCGCCTGTTGAGCCTTGGCGGCGCCCTCATTGGGCCAATGCGCAAGCGGCTGTTGGACCGCGGTGTCGAGGTGCGGCTCGGTGCGACGGTGAAGGCGCTAGAGGTGACGCACGGCCGCGTGACCGGTGTCGAGATCGAGCACCTCGGCCAGCGTCGTATCATTGGCGCGCGCCACGGCGTGGTCGTCTGCGCAGGCGGCTTCGAGTGGAACCAGGAACTGCGCAACCATTACTTCAGCCTGCCCGGCGACACGACGTGGAGCAGCACGCCGGAGGAAGCCAACCGCGGGGAGGTGCTGCAGGCTGGTCTTGATATAGGCGCCGACGTGGAATTCATGGAAACCGGCTGGTGGGTGCCGACGATGCGCCGGCCGATCGACGGCGTTTCGAATTTCGACGAGATCCATCAAGCGGTATTCGACGTGGGCCGGCCGCACAGCGTTTGCGTGAACCGCAATGGCGACCGGTTCGTCGACGAGGCGTGTGGTTACGATCGCTTTGGCAATGCGATGATACAGGACCAGTTGAAGACGGGCATGAACGCGCCGTGCTGGCTGGTGTTCGACGCCGCGTTTCGCAGGAAATTTACGGCCGGCGGATACATGCCCTCGCCGATCATGCCGGATCGAAAGATTGCGCCAGATCATTGGGACCACTACATCTTCAAGGCGCCGACCGTGGTCGAGCTGGCAAAGAAGATCGCACTCGATCCTGGCAAACTGCAGCAGGTCGTCGCGAAGATGAACGAGTACGCGCGCACCGGCGTCGACCCGGAATTCGGCCGCGGCAGCACCGATTACGACCGCTCGTTCGGGGACGCTACCGTCAAGCCCAACCCGAACCTTGGACCGATCGATCAAGCGCCTTTTTACGCGATCCAGATCAATCTCGGCGATCTCGGCACGAAAGGTGGGCTCAAGGCCGATGCCCGTGCACGAGTGCTCGACACGCAGGGTCGGCCGATCCCTGGGCTTTATGCGGCGGGCAACGCGTCGGGCTCGCCGTTCGGCAACTGCTACCCGGGCGCTGGCGGTACGATCGGGCCGGCGATGGTGTTCGGCTACATCGCCGCAAACGACATCGCCGAACATGCCCGCGCCGCGCGTTTGACCTCTCAGGCGTTAACGTCTGTGTCCGACTAGTAGCCCTCGTCCCTATTCGACTCACCTCCTGACGGCGACCATCACCTTGTCGCGGGAGCTGCCGTGCCGCATCGATTCCAGCCGGCCTGGCAGCTCGTCGAGGGGGATCGTTTCGCTCAGCATCAAACGCGGCTCGACGTGGCCGGCCTCGAGCGCCGCGAGGGCGGCGGGCGTCGGGTGTCGATGCACAGTAGGCGAGCCAGGCCTCGTCGAAAGTCGGCACCGGTGCGAATCCGATCGGACGATGAGGTCATCGATAGGCTCTGTGGTGATGCGTGAACGAAAAATCCCGGCCGGCTCAATTGAAAACTCGCGCCGCCCTGTTCAGGTGCTCCCGGCATTCCCGCACCATGCGTTCGATCAGGGTTCGGCAATCGGGAATGTCGTCGATGAGACCGACCACCTGGCCGGCCCAGATCAGGCCCGCATCGGGTTCGCCGGCCTCGAGCGCGGCCCGGCCGCGCGCGCCGCTTACGAGAGGCTGGATCTCGCTGAACTCGACGCCGCCCGGCCGCCGCTCCATTGCGACTACCTGGTCCGACACGCTGTTCTTCAACACGCGGCCGGTGTTCTTCATCGTGCGGAAGACCAGGTTCGTGTCGCGCTCGGTCCTCTCGACCAGCATCCGTTTGATCGTCTCGTGAATCGGCGCTTCGACCGTGGCGCAGAAACGCGTGCCCATGTTCACGCCCTCGGCCCCGAGCGCCAGCGCGGCAGCGAGTCCGGCGCTGTCGCCGATGCCTCCTGAGGCGATCACCGGGATCTTCAGCTTGCGCACTGCCAGCGGAATCAGCACCAGGCCCGGCACGTCGTCCTCGCCCGGATGGCCGGCGCACTCGAAACCGTCGATCGAGACGATGTCGACTCCGTGGCGTTCGGCCGTGAGCGCATGGCGCACTGCGGTGCATTTATGCAAGACGGTGATACCGGCCGCCTTGGCTTTGTCGATGAAGACCTTGGGATTGTTGCCCGCGGTCTCCAGTACCTTGACGCCCGAATCGATCACCACGTCGAGGAAATCCTCGTAAGGCGGCGGCTTGGTGCTCGGCAGGAAGGTGAGGTTTACGCCGAAGGGCTGGTCGGTCATGCCGCGGCAGCGCGCAATCTCATCGGCCAGGGCTTCGGGGGATGGCTGCGTCAGCGCGGTCAGCACGCCCAGGCCACCGGCGTTGGAAACGGCCGCGGCCAGCTCGGCGCGACCGACCCACATCATGCCGCCTTGCACGATGGGGTAGCGAATGCCGAGCAGCTCGGTGACGCGGGTGCGCAGACGGGCCGGGGTGTCTGTCGTGCTCATCGGGGCGGCTCTCATCCGATGCACCTGATCAGCTCCGGAATAGCCGAGAATAGGTCGGCCTCGAGGCCGTAGTCGGCCACAGCGAAGATCGGCGCCTCGGCGTCCTTGTTGATCGCGACGATGACCTTGCTGTCCTTCATGCCGGCCAGATGCTGAATCGCGCCGCTGATGCCGCAGGCGATGTAGAGATCCGGCGCCACGATCTTGCCCGTCTGGCCCACCTGGAAGTCGTTCGGTGCGTAACCCGCGTCAACCGCGGCGCGGCTGGCGCCGATCGCGGCGCCGAGCTTGTCGGCGAGCGGCGCGAGGACCTCGTTGAACTTCTCAGCCGAGCCGAGCGCACGGCCGCCGGAGACGACGATCCTTGCAGCAGTGAGCTCGGGGCGATCGCTCTTCGTGATCTCTCTTCCCATGAGGGAGGACGTGCCGCTGTCGCTGACTGCCGGCACGTTCTCGATACCCGCGCTCGCGCCGGTGGACGGCGCGGCGTCGAAGCCGGTCGTGCGCACGGTAACGACCTTCACCCGGTGGGTGCTCTGCACCGTTGCAATGGCGTTGCCGGCGTAGATCGGGCGCTCGAAGGTGTCGGGGTCGACGACCTTCGTGATGTCGCTGACCTGCTCGACATCGAGCTTGGCGGCCACGCGCGGCGCGACATTCTTGCCGCGGGCCGCGGACGGGAACAGGATGTGGCTGTATCCCGCGGCGACAGCCAGCACCTGTGCGGCGACGTTTTCGGCCAGCTGCTCGGCCAGCTGTGGCGCATCGGCCAGCAGTACCTTCGTGACA
Source organism: Trinickia violacea (assembly GCF_005280735.1). Taxonomy (NCBI): domain Bacteria; kingdom Pseudomonadati; phylum Pseudomonadota; class Betaproteobacteria; order Burkholderiales; family Burkholderiaceae; genus Trinickia; species Trinickia violacea. The sequence continues at coordinate 3,272,921 of NZ_CP040077.1, read as the reverse complement.
CCGGCGATCTGTGCGGCCTCCTTGGCGGCAGCGTCGGCGTTGTGGCCCGTGATCAGCACGTGGACCTCGCCGCCGCACGCTTGGGCCGCGGTGACGGTGTTCAGCGTATCGCCCTTGAGCCCGCTGTGGTCGTGTTCGGCAATGACGAGTGCGGTCATGGTCAGATTACCTTGGCTTCGTTCTTCAGTTTGGCGACGAGGGTCGCCACATCGGGGACTTTCACGCCGGCCGCGCGCTTGGGCGGCTCGCTGATCTTGAGCGTTCGCAAACGCGACGCAATATCCACGCCCAGGTCGGTCGGGGTGACCGTTTCCAGCGGCTTCTTCTTGGCCTTCATGATGTTGGGCAACGTTACGTAGCGCGGCTCGTTCAGCCGAAGGTCGGTGGTCACGATGGCCGGCAGCATGAGCCTTACCCTCTCGAGCCCGCCGTCGACTTCGCGAGTGACCGCGGCCGTTCCCTCGGCTAGCTCGACTTTCGAAGCAAACGTGGCTTGAGGCCGGTCGAGCAGCGCGGCGAGCATCTGCCCGGTCTGATTGCAGTCGTCGTCGATCGCCTGTTTGCCAAGGATCACGAGCGCCGGCTGCTCCTTATCAACGAGTGCTTTCAGTAGCTTCGCCACCGCCAGCGGCTGAAGCTCGCCGGCGGTCTCGACCAGGACCGCGCGATCGGCGCCGATTGCCATCGCGGTGCGCAACGTCTCCTGGCACTGCGCCACGCCGCAAGACACGGCGATGACTTCGGTCGCAAAGCCCTTTTCCTTTAGCCGAACCGCTTCTTCGACGGCGATTTCATCGAAGGGGTTCATGCTCATCTTGACGTTGGCAATGTCGACGCCGCTGCCGTCGGACTTGACGCGAACTTTGACATTGGCGTCCGCGACACGCTTGACGGAAACGAGAATTTTCACGGGCTTCTCCTCTAAACGATGTGGCGACAGGCAGGCCGCAGTCGGGATCGGGCCGCACCGCCCGGGGCATGAGAGGACGGCGAACGACCTCGCCGGATTGAAAGTCCGCAAGTCGCGTTCAGGGTTTCCAATCTATCTGCTCGGTCCGGCTGAGGTTTGTCTTGCGCGGCGCTGCGAGTTGTCGCGATCGAAGGGAATCGGCTCTTCGGATTGAACCGGCGACAGTCGGCATTTCGACGTCCCGGGAGGGGGCTGCCCAATGCACGAAGAGGGCAAGCTTGCGAGCATCTACAGACAAGGTGCCGCAGCCGCACAACCTATTCTTCGGCGAGGGAAATCGTACCCGTCCTGACAGGAGACCTTTCAGAAATGGTTCAAGCACACGAAATCGTCGTCAATCCCGAGAACGAGTGGCGTCTGAAATCGACTCCGCCCGCGAATTGGCAAAAAGGCGTCCGCCGTGAAGACAGTAAGAAGTACTTCATGATTTCCTGCGATACGCACCTCAACCCACCGGTGACGCTCTTCCGCGATCGGCTCGATGCAAAGTGGCACGATCTCCTGCCGCGCGTCGAGAAGCGTGAGAACGGCGAACGCTACGTCGTGATGCCAGGAGCAAGGCCGGAGCGTCTCATCGACTTCCAGTTCGAAGGTGAAGACCTGCTGCGCTCGCGGGCCGGCGGGGACACCATGTCCGCGCCGGGCTCGGGCGCCGTCGGCCTGCAGCGTATCGCCGATCAGGAGATGGATGGCGTGGAGGGTGAAGTGATCTTCCCGAACGGGCCGGCGCTTTTCATGTGGTCATCCACCGACACCGATTTCGTGTCTGCGCAGTGCGCCGTCTGGAACGACTGGGCGTGGGAAATCTGCGGCCCCTACGTCGATCGTTGCAGCCCCGCGGCCGCGATCTGCACGGCGGACATCGAGGGTGCGGTACGCGAGGTGCAGCGTGTGGCGAAGAAGGGATTCCGCCTGCTGACGCTGCCATGCAAGCCGATCTGGGGCGCGCACGACGTTTCCCACATCAACTACAACCTGCCGGTGTTCGACCCGCTCTGGGCCGCCATTCAGGATGCCGACCTGACGATCACCTACCACGTCGCGACCGGCAAGGACCCGCGTGCGGCGCGCGGCAACGGCGGCGCCATCATCAATTACGTCGTTCACGCCCTGGCGCCGACAATCGAACCGATCGTGAGCATGTGCTCCTCGGGCGTGTTCGAGCGCTTCCCGAAGCTGCGCGTTGCCACGATCGAAGCGGACGCGGGCTGGGTGCCCTGGATGATGCACAAGATGGACGAGGCGTATCGGAAGCATCACTTCTGGGTCCGTCCGAAGCTGAAGCAATTGCCGAGCGAGTACTACCGCAGCAACTGTTTCGCCTCGTTCGGAGAGGACGATACGGCGATGCGCCTCGTGGAGCCGCTGGGTCTCGAGGACAACTTCATGTGGGCGAACGACTATCCGCACCACGAAGGGTCGTGGCCGCATTCGGCCGAGGCCATCGAGCGCACCTTCGGCGAAGGGCTGAAGGAGACGACTCGCGCCAAGCTGCTTGGCCTCAATGCAGCCAAGGCGTTCCGCTTCCCGATTCCGGAACGCTATCGCGATTGAGAGAGGGCGGCTCGAAGGATGTGACTCGCCACATCATGCGTTGTGACCTTCATCGTTCCGGTGTCTTCGAGCCCCCGGCGATTGCGAGGATGTTGTTCAGATGCCAAGGAGTGTGAATGAATATAGAGAAGATCATCGTATTTGGCGCGACCGGCTTTCAGGGCCGGCCGCAAGTCCGCGAGGCCTTGAATCAGGGCTACAAGGTGAAGGCGGTGAGTCGCAATCCGGACTCGCTCGCGCAGGAGGCCGCGCTGGGCGCCGAGATCGTCCAGGCGGATTACGACAGTGCGGCGTCGCTGGATGCGGCGCTCTCGGACGTCGACGCTGTGTTGTTTCAGGCGCCCTCCATGGGCGACGTCTCGCGGCTCGCAGGCCACTGCCGCAACCTGGCTGAGGCTGTCAAGCGGTCCAAGGTCCAGCTCTTCGTGCTGAATTCGAGCATGTGGGCGCCTGATGTACCTGTCGGTCAGGTGACCTACGACGGGGTGCTGGGCATGGAAGAGCTGTTCCGCAGCTACGGATTCCCGGTGACCACGTTCCGGCCGACGCTGTTCATGAATAACCTGCTTGGAGACTGGATCAAGCCCAATTTGCAGAAGGGCGTTTATCGGTACGCGCACAAGCCGGATCTCGCGTCCGACTGGATTTGTCTCGAGGACGTCGCGAAATTCATGATCGCCGCGCTGAAACGCCCCGAACTGATCGGCCAAAAGATCCAGATCGGCGGCCCCCAGCGGCTGACGACGCAAGAGGTGATCGAAATCATCTCCGAGGCGATGGGTCGTCCGCTTCGCTACGACTATGTGACGCCGCGGCAGTTCGGCGAACTCTTCTACGACCTTTGGGGGCCGACTACCGGTTCCACCCGCAAGGACTTTGTCGACGGGTTCGACAGCTTCTACACCTTCAACAACGAAGCCCCGCAGAAACCGTTTCAAGCCGACGTGCAGGCGGCCCTCGAGCTCATCCCGATCGAGCTGACGGACATGCGCACGTGGGCGAGCAGCCAGAACTGGGACTGATCGGGTCGATCAATCGAAAGGAGTTACCTCATGAGCACTGAACTGGACAAAGCAAACGCCGCCGTCATGAAGCGTTTCTACGACGCCGTCTTTTCGAGCGACTGGGCGGCTGTCGAGACACTTGTCTCGAAGAATCTCATCGTCTACGAAGCGGATGGCATGCCTTACCGCGGCGAATACCGCGGCTTCGAAGAATTGAAAACACTGGTTGCCAAAGTCATGGGCTACTGGGACGACTTGAATATCGAGGTCAAAGCCATCACCAGCGGCGGCGGTTACGTGGTGGGCGTGCTCCAATTCAGCGGCACCTCGAAGTCCACCGGAAGCAAGATCTCAATGCCGATTGCCGAGATCACCGAATTCGATAAGGGTCTGATCTCAAGCATCAAGCCGGTCTATTGGGACACCACGGCTATTTCCGCCGCCATCACGGCCTGAAGTCGATAGTCACAGCCTACTACGAAAGAGGGCGCGCGCCGGGGCGCGCCCAGCTCGCCCGACGACGGCCTGGCGACTCCTTCACACGATTGCGAAACGGTGGCCTCGAGGCCGTGCAACCGCGGGCGCTCGCCCTGCGCCGGTTATCTGACCCTTGGTCAGCGCTCTCCCGCCTCCGTCAATACCCCGCGTGTCCCGTGGGAAAACCACTATGGGAAACCACTGGAACTCGAGCGAAGCGCTCGCTATGATTTGGCAACACGTGTCATATAACTATACATATTCTTATACACGAGACACGTGTCAACCTTGACGACATCGGAAAAATGAAGGAGACGACACCATGAGTGAGTCAGTGACCGGAGCGAGTTGTGAGCCGGTATGCAGTGCAGCCCTCAAGGGCGACTCGCAAGGTTTTTCCTGGACCAAACCGTTCGTCGCGCAAGGTGTCCCGTGGGTCAACTCTCTGCGTTACGAGTACTACGACTGCGATATCGAAAGTCTTAGCGGCGACAAGAAGTTCGACCTGGTGGCTCGGAGGGGCATGTCGTCGCCGTATCCAATCACGTTGCTGGCTTCGCGTCGCCGTTATGCCTTTTGGCGATCGTGGAACCACATCAGCGATAACCGGGAAAACATCGTGATCCTGCGGTACGTGAAGTCCGGGGCGTTTTCGCTGACACAGTGCGGCACCACGCTCACGGTCAAGGCCGGACAATTCGTGTTCAGCAAGTGCAACGTGCCATTTCGCTGGGAGAGCCTGGCCGACGATCTGAGCCCGACAGAATATTTCTCCATCCTGTTGCCGCCCGATCTGGTCCTTCGCCATTTTCCAGATGGAGTTCCGCTGAAGGATTGCCTTTCGATGCCGTTGGACCGCTGTCTGGCCATGCCGTCATTGCTCTCGCTGCTGAACGACCAAGGGCAATACTTCGAACGGCACGTCGTCGAGATGCTGGTAGGCACCTTGCTGAAGGAGGCAGAAGAGGTTGCCAAGCAAGCGTGCGTGCAGATCGACACGCGCAAGCATATTTGCGAGAAGCGCCTCGAAGACATCATCGGCTACATCACGCTGCATGTGTCGAACCCTGATCTGTCGGCATCCATCGTGGCACGTGCCTGCGGCATTTCTCCCCGCTATCTCTGTTACTTGTTGAAATTGAAGGGCACATCATTTTCCGAGTTGCTGTGGGAAGAACGCCTGAAGCAAACCGGCAAATGGCTGCTTGCGCTTGACACGCGCCATTACACGATCGCCGAGATTGCTTACATGAACGGATTCAAGACGTCTGCGCATTTCAGCCGTCTTTTCAAGAACTACTGGGGATGCTCGCCGCGTGAATTTCGTCAATCGGGCGGGAAGAGCGCTGTGTCCTTGCATGACAGGAAGGCCGTCCGCGCGACTGTCGGCGATGATTCGATGCTGCAGGAGCCTGCGGACGTTGCGTCCATGGATGAACCGGGCGACACGAACGCCCAGGAACTCATGGCGTGATTGGCCTCAACGCGTACCTCAGTGAAGGGAGAACTTGCGCCGGCTCGCTCGCTTGATGACATTGCCGTCGAACGCATCGACGGCAGTGGCGGCGGCGAGCCGGGCAAGGATTTCATCAAGGCCGGATCAGCGCGCCGCCGTCGACGTTGATCTCGGTGCCCGTCGTGAAGCTCGAGGCATCGGACGCGAGCCACAGGCAGGCGGCCGCGACCTCCTCGGGCTTGCCCATGCGGCCCATCGGGTGGATACGCGCGAAGTACGCGTAGGCCTCCTCGCGCGGCAGGCCGGTTGCGGCGAGCGCCTGCTCCAGCATGTCTGTCTCCGTGCCGCCGGGATGCACGCTGTTGACGCGTATGGGCAGCTTCGCCGCGGCGCATTCGAGCGCGAACACTTTCGTGAAAAAGGTCAGCGCTGCTTTCGAAGTGCAGTAGGCGGCGAAGCCGGGCGTCGGGCGCTGCCCGAACAGCGACGAGACGTTGATGACGCTGCCCGGCCCGCCGCTGCGCCGCATCAGCGGGAGACAGGCGCGGCAGCCGTGGAAGGGGCCGTCGAGGTTGGTCCGCATGTGGCAATGCCACGCCTCGTCCGTGACCGCTTCGGTACTCGCCGATGCGCTGATGCCGGCGCAATTGACCAGCACGTCGAGCCGGCCCCAGCGCGCGTCGACGGCCGCGACCGCACGGTCCCAGGCAGCCCGGTCGGTCACGTCCAACACCACCGGTAAGGCCGCATCGCCGATCTCAGTCGCCACGCGCTGCGCATCCTCGAGACGCCGTGCCGCAATTACGACTCGAGCGCCCTCGCGCGCGAACAAGAGCGAGATCGCCTTGCCCATGCCCCTGGCTGCGCCGGTGACCAGCGCAACCTTGCCTGTCAATGTGCCCATGTGTTTCGCCTCCTTCTGCCGGTTTGTCGAAGTCTGATTTCAAACGATTTTCGGTGGCGCGGGGCGGGTGCGGCGTTGGCGATGCGCGGCAGAACATGTGACAGTGCGGGCCCAGACAAGGGCTGGGCTATTCGTTCGAGCGGCGTCGAACTATCGTTTCGGTGGCGATGTTCGCCAATCCGCGCCAGGCGGAACACGGCGCATAGACCGCAACCTACAGGAGACGAGCGTTGGCTTATACCCATGTCGACAAGCCGATCCGCATCGGCGCGATCGAGTTGAAGAATCGCATCGTGCGTCCGGCCCATGGCACCGTCATCGGCAAGGGCACGATGAACGATGCGCTGATTGCCTACCACGAGGCCCGCGCCCGCGGCGGCGCTGCGCTGTCGATTCTCGAAGTGGGATCGGTGCACCCGAGCTCCGCGTTCTGCCTCAACATTTTCGAGCCGTCGATCGAGGGCGGCATGCGCAAACTCGTCGACGCTGTGGCGCCGCATGGCATGAAGCTGTTTCAGCAGCTCTGGCATGCCGGCCACCACATCGTGCCGGCCGACGGTGCTCCGCCCTGGGCGCCCTCCGACGTGATCAGCCCAGAGGTCGGCGTCGTGCCGCAGCCGATGACGAAGATGATGATCGACACCGTGATCGGGGCCTACGTCGATGCAGCGCTGCGCATGGAGCGCTGCGGCCTCGACGGCGTCGACGTGCATTGCGCACACGGCTATCTGCCCGCGCAATTCCTTTCGGCCAATACCAACAAGCGCGAAGACGAATACGGCGGCAGCTTTGAGAACCGCGCCCGGTTCATCATGGAATTGCTGACTGCGATACGCGGCGCTGTCTCGAAGCGTTTTGTCGTGGGCGTACGGGTTGCGCCGGACCTTACGGTCGGCGGCCTCGGCATCGACGAAAACCTGCGCGTGGCGCAGATGCTCGAAGCGCGCGGCCTGATCGACTACGTGAACATCTCGGTCGGCAACTACAACAGCTTCAACAAGATGGTCGGCGGCATGCACGAGCCCATGGGCTATGAAATGCCGACGAGCGTCCCGATCGCCAAGGCGGTCAAGTCGCCGACGATCGTGATCGGCCGCTACCGCACGCTGGAAGAAATCGATCAGGTGATTCGCGCTGGCGAAGCCGACATGGTCGGCCTCGTGAGGGCCATGATCGCGGATCCCGACCTCGTCGCGAAGAGCCTGGCCGGAAAGGCTGACCAGGTACGGCCCTGCATCGGCTGCAACCAGGCGTGCGTGGCAAGAGCAGGGGCCTTGTGGCTGGGTATGGAATGCGCCGTCAACGCGGGCACCGGTCACGAGCTGGAGCGCGGCGACCATCGACTGAGCAAGGTCGACACGCCAAAGAAGGTGTTGGTGGTCGGCGGCGGGCCGGCCGGCATGGAAGCGGCCCGGGTCGCGGCGACCCGGGGCCACCATGTCACGCTGGCGGAGGCGGACTCGCGCCTGGGCGGCTCGCTGCGCGTTGCGGCAATGGCGCCCACTCGACACGGCATCGGGGACATCCTGACCTGGCTCGAGTCGGAGATCTACCGTCTCGGCGTCGACGTGCGACTGAGCACCTACACGGACGCCGACGACGTGCTCGCCTCCAATGCCGATGCGGTGATTCTCGCCACGGGTTCGACGCCGCGCATGGACGGCATCCAGGGCTCGCATCCGGGCCAGCCGCTACAGGGCATCGAGCAGCGCCATGTGATTTCGTCGACCGCACTGTTCCTGGCGCCGCCGGAAGACCTCGGCAAGACGGCCGTAGTGATCGACGACGTTGGCCATTACGAAGGATTGGCAGCGGCCGAGCATCTGATCAGCAAGGGGCTGTCGGTCACCTATGTCTCGCGGCTTCGGGAATTTGCACCGGCGGTCCAGTTGGCGCTGATGAACGAGCCGTTCCTGACCCGCATGCAGGGCAAGCCCTTCCGTTTCAAGATTCGCACCCGCGCGATCGGAGTCACGGGCCGTAACGTCATCGTCGGCCCGACCCACCTGACCGACGATAGGACCGACACCGAGCTTGTTCCGGCCGACACTGTGGTGTTCGTCAGCCACAATCGGCCAAACCGCGAGCTTCATGTGGAGTTGGCGGGGCGCCATCACGATGTGCGCGTGGTTGGCGACGCCAATTCGCCGCGGTTCCTGGAAGCGGCGATCCGCGAAGGCCATATCGCCGGCGCGGCGGCCTGACCGGAAAGGGACCCGCACATGAGTCTTTCCAGCGTTTTTTCGCCGGCGGCCGACTACGGGCATCAGACCGCCTGGCGGCGTATCCGGATGATCGGCCGGAAGAACCAGGTCGTGGTGGAGATGGAAGATCTCGCGCATGGGATGCGTTGTGTCGTCGAGCATGATGGACAACGTGTCACCGCGCTCAGGCCCGAGTTCCGCCGTATTCCGATGAACACGTGCACCGGAGCCGGCGAGCCGTTGCAGGCCGTCGTTGGCACGCCTATCGGCAGCCCCTTTGCCAACTTCTACGCCGGCGGGCGAGCGCGGCAGAACTGCACGCACATGTTCGACCTCGCACGGCTCGGTGTGGCCCACGCCACGCGCGGCGAGACGGTGCGGGATTACCTCATGGAGATGCCTGACGATAACGCCGAATGCCGGCCGTCGACGCTGCACCGCGACGGCGACGTGGTGCTGCAGTGGCGGCTCGAGAATTCGACCGTCCTCGACCCCGAACCCTTCGCCGGCCGTCATCTTTTCCGTGGCTTCACGAGTTGGGCGGCGGAGAACTTCGAGGGCGACGACCTGGAGGCGATCCTTGTGCTGCAAAAGGGCTGCTTCGTTGCGCAGTCGCGCCGCTACGTGTTGGAGAGCGGCCCGCTCTCCGCTGCCGAGCAGCAGCACAACACCGGGCTCTGCTTTGGCTATGGCCACGAACGCATTGCGATTGCGGTCCGCCTGGAAGGGACGCGTCGCGACTTCACGGATCACCCCGAGCGCCTGCTGAAGTTCCTCTAACGGTACTTGTCGCACCGGCCTGCCGCACTCGAGGCCCGGACGAGCCGATATGGCAGGACGCGCCGCACGGTGCAGAGCCGCACCGCACCGGAAACCTGGAGACTTGACGAGATGAACCAACCTGATCCTTCAAATATCGCGGCACGGCTGACTGCCAACGAGCGGACTGCGCTACGGTCGCTGCCTGCTCACGACCGCGGCCACATGCCGGATGAAGTCTGGTGGGCCTACTATTCGATCCTCGACCAGGGCCTGGCAGAGTCGGACGGCAACTTCCAGATTTCCGCCACGTTGCTCGGGGAGGAGGTGCTGCGCACGCTGCGCAAGGCATGAGTTCCAGGTTACGTCGAGATCTGCACGGAAAGCAGATCTCGATTCTGGCGAAGTCGCCGCGATAGCCTATTACATATCGGTGATATTAGTCAGTAATCCTGCCGACCACGTGCCATCGACAGCCAGCTCCGCACCGCTGATGTAGGAGGCGTCGTCGCTCGCGAGAAAGAGGCTGGCATGCGCCACTTCCTCGGCCCGCCCGACACGGCCGAAGGCGATGCCGAAGACTTTGGCCATCTTGCTCGTGTCCAGTGCATCGCCAGGGTTGAGCATTTGCGTGTCGATCGCGCCAGGGTGCACGGTGTTCACGCGGATGCCGAGCGGCGCCAGCTCGAGCGCCACGCCCTTGCTCATGCCGCGCACTGCCCACTTCCCCGCGTCGTAGGCGCTCATGCCGATCGTGCCGCGCAGGCCGTTCACCGACGAGATGTTGACGATGGATCCGCGCCCGGCGGCCTGCATCGCCGGCACCACTGCCTTCATGCCGAGGAAGCAGCCGAGCAGGTTGATCGACAACATCCTGTCGAAGTCGGCTTTGCCGGTGTTCATCAGCGGGGCGAAAAGGCAGACTGCGGCGTTATTCACCAGCACGTCGACTTGGCCGAAGCGCTCGAGCGTGGACTCCACGACCGCGGCCCAGGCGGCTTCGTCGGAGACATCGTGTTCGAGGAAGATGGCGGACTCGCCGATACTGCGCGCGACCTGCTCCCCTTCGTGCTTCAGCACATCGGTCAGCACGACGCGTGCGCCTTCGGCCGCGAACAGCCGGGCGGTGGCCTCGCCTTGTCCGCGCGCGGCGCCGGTGACGATCGTGACCTTGTCTTGCAGACGTCCCATTTAGGCTCCTTCCGATTGTGTCGGTGTGAGAGAAGGTGCTGGGAGTCTAGGGCAGAAATTGGCCTCGCTATGCGGCGGCCAGGGCGAACGTGAGGCCAAAGCCTCCACGGGCAAATCACATTGCGTTGCCGAACAGTTCGTTCCACAAAATCTCGGCGACTGCGTCCAGCGGATCGCAGCCGCCGAAGTTGAGGCCCTGGCAAAGCATATGGAATTCGACGCGATCCAGCATGATGAAAAGGCACACGAATCTCGAGCGGGCCAGCGCCTGCCGTTCTTCAGGCCAGCGGGCGATGGTATTGACCATGACGCGCTGCGCGATGCGCCCGCAATAATCGAGGTATTCCTGCCCGAAACCCGGATCGGTCGTCATCGCCTCATGGATCACGTGCACGAGGACGTCGTTGTTTCGCCTTTCGGCGACGTCCTCCTCCAACCAGGCCCGCACGTCGGCGCGAGTCGGCGCAACGAGGCTGTCGAGGCGCCGGAATCGTTCCGCAACCACTACGCCCGAGCGTCTGCCGATGCCGGCCGCAATCTCCATCTTGTCCTTGAAGTGGAGATAGAACGTCGCACGGCCGGCCCCGGCGCGCTTCATGATTTCATCGACGGTGGCGGCGCGGAACCCGACCTCCTGGAATATCTCGAAGGCCGCGTCGAGGATCCGGTCGCGGGTGCGCTGCTTCTGCTCTTCGCGGATCGACGGGCGGCCGGCATTTTTGTTTGCATCGGAACCGGCACGCTGCCGCTCTTGAATCTCGTCAGTATCCATCCAGAAACGCTCTCTTTCGGCTGTGCTCGCTGGAGCAGAAACGTTATGCCACGACGCCGGAGGAAGCGTCGCCAATAGGTCGGTCAAACAGTATCGACTATACACGTGTCGTGTCAGTCGACGGATGCTTGACGATGCAGCGGAAGTGATGCAATCGAGCCGCAAGGGTTTGCTCGTCGCACGCCGACCGCAATCGATATCCGCTTTTTGAGCCTGACCCGCTCCCGCCCGGGACACGCGCCCAAGTGTTCAAGGCCACTTCCATTGCCGAGGCGGACAAGCTGGCGATCCAGGCGCTTGCTAGATTCGATTTCAGCGACGGGCCCCGCGCCGTTCGCCGCTATCGACTCAACGGAGCGCCAGAGCCAGCCGGAAAGCACGTCAACATGTCCGCGATTCAATTGAACAAGCCCTTCTCCCTCGACAACGCAGCCTTTAACTACGAGGAACAGCGATGAGCTCAGGCGACCCGATGTTGCTCGACTCGGCGACGCGCCTGTTCTCCGACCTGTGCTCCGACGAGGCGCTGCGGCGGGCGGAGCAGGGCGAATGGCAGGGGGCACACTGGCAGGCCGTCGAGGACCTCGGCCTTCCGCTTGCGCTGACGGACGAAGCGGCCGGCGGCTTCGGCGTCGATCCGCTCGACGCGCTGGCGCTGGTGCGCCTGGCCGGCTGCCACGCGCTGCCGCTGCCGCTGGCCGAAACGATGATCGCCAACCGCCGCCTCGGCGAAGCCGGTTTCGAGCCGGGCGCAGGCGTGACCGTGCTTGTGCCTGGCGTGGGCAACGATGTCCTGGCGCTCGAACGCGTGGCTCGCGGTTGGCGGCTGCGCGGCACGTGCACGCGCGTTCCGTGGGGGCGGCACGCGGCTCGGCTTGCTGCATTGGCGCGGCACGAAGATCGGCTTTATCTGGTTTCGGCACCCGCGGGCGGCTGGACAAGCGAGCCCGGTGCGAATATCGCCGGCGCACCACGCGACACGCTTCACATCGATGCCGACCTTGCGCCGGGCGCGGCCCTGCCGGCGCCGCACGGGCGTGCGATTTATGCGGCGGATGAGGCCGCCGCGCGGGCGCTGACGATCGCCGGGGCGCTCGAACGCGTGCTGTCGCTGACGGTCGACTACGCCCGGGACCGCGTGCAATTCGGCAAGCCGATCGGCAAGTTCCAGGTGATCCAGCAGAACCTCGCGGTGCTCGCGAGCCAGTCATGCGCGGCCGCCGCCGCGGCGGACCTCGCCGCCCGAGCGTTCGCCGCCGGGGGCGACGTGTTGCCGATCGCGATTGCCAAGGCGCGCGCCGGCGAAGCAGCGAGCATCGCGTGTGGCCTCGCGCATCAGATCCACGGCGCGATCGGCTTCACTGCCGAGCACCGGCTGCACTACTTCACCAAACTGCTCTGGTCCTGCCGTGACGAGGGCGGCGGGGAGGCGTACTGGAACCGGCAGATCGGACTGCGGGTCGCGCGCACCGGCGCCGATGTGCTCTGGTCCTTCCTCACAGCGATTTGACGGGTGACGTCCATGATGCCTCAGTTTTCTTTTTCCGGACTCAATCGCTCGCCGGCTGTCGAGCTACTGCGCGACGAGGTGCGCGCCTTCATTGCCGAGGAGGGACGGGCCTGGACCGCGCTCCGGCGCGGCGAATCGTGGAGCGGCTTCGACGCGGCCTTCAGCCGTCGGCTCGGCGAGCGCGGTTGGATCGGCATGACTTGGCCGAAGCAGTACGGCGGCCACGGGCGCACCGCGTTCGAACGTTATGTGGTGCTCGAGGAACTGCTCGCCGCCGGTGCGCCAGTAGCTGCCCACTGGTTCGCCGACCGGCAGACCGGACCGCTGCTGTTGAAGTTCGGCACCGAGGCGCAGAAGTCCCGGCTCCTGCCGCGCATGGCGCGCGGCGAATGCTTCAGCTGCATCGGCATGAGCGAGCCGAACTCGGGCTCCGACCTTGCCGCGGTGCAGACCCGTGCGCAGCCTGTCGACGGAGGATGGCGCGTCAACGGCACGAAGCTATGGACGACCTATGCCCACGAGGCCCATTACATGGTGCTGTTCTGTCGCACGAGCGGCAGCCGCGAGGATCGGCAGGGCGGCACGAGCCAGCTGCTCGTCGATTTGAAGACGCCCGGCATCACGATTCGGCCGATCGTTGACATGACGGGTCGCCACCATTTCAACGAGGTCGTCTTCGAGGACGTCTTCCTGCCGTCCGACGCGCTGATCGGCAAGGAGGGCGATGGCTGGGCGCAGGTGACGAGCGAGCTCGCCTACGAGCGCAGCGGACCGGAACGCTTCCTTTCGTCATATCGGGTGCTCGTGGAGTTGGTGCGGGTGCTCGGCAATGCGCCGGACGATCGTGCGGCGGTGGCGCTCGGCCGCTTCGCTGCCCACCTCGTGACGCTGCGGCACCTGTCCAAAAGCGTGACCGCGATGCTCGAGGAAGGCGTGGATCCGCAACTGCAGGCGTCCATCGTCAAGGATCTCGGCGCCGTGTTCGAGCAGGAGCTGCCCGAACTCGCGCGTGAACTCTTCGCGCACGAGGCTGCCGGCCCGGCTCTGAACCAGGACTTCTACGCGGTGCTTGCGCAGTCGGTCATGAACGCGCCTTCCTACTCTTTGCGTGGCGGGACGCGCGAGATCCTGCGCGGCATCATCTCGCGCGGACTTGGGCTGCGCTGATTCCCGCATTCTTTCCGGACTGCAGCTAGTCCCATTGCGGCAAGGGACAACCCGGCCTTACGAGCGGGCGACATACTGGCTGCACTCTCAGCAATACAAGGCACAAATATGACGACGAACAGTGCGGTAATCGTGGACGCCATCCGGACACCCATGGGCCGGGGCAAGGCGGGCGGTGCGTTGTCGGAGCTGCATCCGACCGATCTCTTGGGGCAGTTGTTCAAGAGGCTGATGTCACGCAACGATGTCGACCCGGGCAGCGTCGACGACGTGATCGTCGGCTGCGTGAGCCAGGTCGGCGAACAGTCCGGGTCGCCGGGCCGTATTGCGTGGCTCGGCGCGGGGCTTCCCGAACACGTGCCCTCAACGGTGGTCGACCGTCGTTGCGGCTCGAGCCAGCAGGCCGTGCACTTCGCCGCGCAGGGCATCGCGGCCGGCGCCTACGACATCGTGGTGGCCGGCGGTGTCGAATCGATGAGCCGGGTCCCGATGTTCACTGCGCGCATCGGCAAGGACCCGCTTGGTGCGATGCTCTATGCACGCTATCCCGACGGACTCATCTCGCAGGGCATTGCGGCCGAACGCATCGCGGCGAAATGGAAGATTTCGCGTGAGGAACTCGATGCGTTGTCGGCACAGTCGCACCGGCGCGCGGCCGCGGCGCGCAATAGCGGCGCTTTCGATGCCGAGATCGTGTCGATCGGCGAAGGCGGCGCTCTCTTGAGTGCCGACGAGACGATTCGCGACAGCACGACAGCCGAAGGGCTCGCCGCGCTGCAGCCGTCTTTCGTCAACGATGAGATGAAGGCGCGCTACCCGGAGATCAACTGGAGTGTCACCGCAGGCAATTCGTCGCAGCTTGCCGACGGCGCCTCGGCACTGCTCTTGATGAGCGAGCAGACGGCCAAGCGCCTCGGCCTGAAGCCGCGCGCGCGGTTCGTCGCGTTCGACGTGATCGGCGATGACCCCATCATGATGCTGACGGCGCCGATTCCGTCGACGCGCCGCGTGCTCGCGAAAGCGGGACTGAAAGTCAGTGATATCGACCACTTCGAAGTCAACGAGGCGTTCGCCAGCGTGCCGCTCGCCTGGCTGCGCGAGTTCGATGCCGATCCCGCGAAGCTCAACCCGCGCGGAGGTGCGATTGCGCTTGGCCATCCGCTCGGTGCATCGGGCGGGCGGCTGATGACGACGATGCTCCATGCGCTCGAACAGACAGGCGGCCGCTACGGCTTGCAGACCATGTGCGAGGCCGGCGGCCTGGCCAATGCCACCATCATCGAACGACTCTAAGGAAGCCGAGAGCCATATGAACATCCAGGGAATGTCTGCCGTCGTCACGGGCGGTGCATCCGGTCTCGGCCGGGCAACGGTCGAGAAGCTGCTGTCGCAGGGCGCGAAGGTGGTGATTGCCGACCTGCCGACCTCCGACGGCGCCGCCGTGGCCGACAAGTTCGGCCCGAACTGCCGCTTCGTCCCGGCTGACGTCACGAGCGAAGAACAGATGCTGCAAGTCTTCGAAGCAGCGTCGGGGCTGGGTCCGTTGCGCGCGACCGTACACTGCGCCGGACGCGGCGGCCCGCTGCGCGTAGTTGACAAGAACGGCGTGCCCGGGTCGCTCGACCACTACGAGACGATCGTCCGCATCAACCTGATCGGCAGCTTCAACGTGCTGCGGCTGGCTGCTGCTGAGATGGCGAAAACGGAGGAAGTCGACGGCGAACGCGGCGTCATCGTGCTGACCGCATCGGTCGCCGCATTCGAAGGGCAGATCGGGCAGATACCCTATGCCTCCGCCAAGGCTGGCATCGTGGGCATGACGATCGTCGCCGCACGCGACTTGGCGAGCCGCAAGATCCGCGTCTGCACGATCGCCCCCGGCACCTTCGACACGCCGATCCTCGAGCGCGTCGCGCCCGAGGTGCGCGAGTCGCTCGCGAAGGCCGTGCCGCACCCGTCGCGTCTCGGCAAGCCGTCGGAGTTCGCGCTCACGGCCGCGCACATCATCGAGAACTCCATGCTGAACGGCGAGACGATCCGCCTCGACGGCGCGATCCGCATGCCGCCGCGCTGAGGAGCCCCGCACATGTCCGAAGTCGTTTTCGAGGTGGCTGACGGCATCGCCACCATCACGATCAACCGCCCGGAAGCCCGCAACGCGGTGAACGCGGCGGTGGCCCTCGCGATCGCCGACGCGACCGACCAGATCGACCGGCGCAACGACATCCAGGTTGCGATCCTCACGGGGGCCGGCGGGACTTTTTCTGCCGGGATGGACCTGAAAGCCTTCTTGCGCGGCGAGAACGTCAAGCCGTATGGACGCGGCTTTGCCGGCCTGACCAACGCGACGATTCGCAAGCCTCTGATTGCCGCGGTGGAGGGGCATGCCTTGGCCGGCGGCTTCGAAATGGCGCTCGCCTGCGATCTGATCGTCGCCTCCGAGGCCTCGACGTTCGGCCTGCCCGAAGTCAGGCGCGGGCTCGTTGCCAATGCGGGTGGCTTGGTGCGGCTTCCGCGCCAACTCCCGTACCGTGTGGCGCTCGAGCTCGTGTTGACCGGCGCGACGGTCTCCGCGCAGGCGCTGCTCGCGCACGGCCTGATCAACCGGGTCGCGCCGGCCGGCCAGGCGCTCACCGTGGCCCGGGCACTGGCCGCCGCCATCGCGGCGAACGGCCCGATGGCCGTAGCCGTGAGCAAGCGGGTGATGCAGGAATCGCAGGACTGGGCGAGCACCGAGCTCTTCGATCGACAGAACGAATACACGATGCCCGTGTTCAAGTCTGCCGATGCAAAGGAGGGCGCCACCGCCTTCGCCGAGAAGCGCATGCCGGTCTGGACCGGAGCCTGAGGCTTCTTTTCTTCCAACGAGCCAGACCATGATAGATATCCTGCTGCGCAGCACATCCGACGGCATCGTGACGCTGACGCTGAACCGGCCCGAGCAGCGCAACCCCGTCTCCGATCCGGCGATGATCGACGCGCTGTGCGATGCGATCGAAGCCGCCGATGCGGACCTGTCTGCGCGCGTCGTGATCCTGACAGGCGCCGGCTCGGCGTTTTCGACCGGCGGCAATATCCATTCGATGCAGCCGGGCGGCGGCCTCGTCGACGCCCGTCCGATCCAGACCCGGCAGAACTACCGCCGCGGCATCCAGCGGCTCCCGCTGCTGTTCGAACAGATCGAAATCCCTGTCGTCGCCGCCGTCAACGGCCCGGCGATCGGCGCCGGATGCGACCTCGCATGCATGTGCGACATCCGCATCGCGGGCGAGAGCGCACGCTTCGCGGAGAGCTTCGTCAAGCTCGGCATCGTGCCGGGCGATGGCGGTGCGTGGCTGCTGCCGCGCGTGATCGGTTTTTCGAAAGCCTGCGAACTGGCCTTCACCGGCGACATCATCGATGCTCGTGACGCGCTGGCCTGCGGGCTGGTTTCGCAAGTCGTCGGCGACGCCGAGCTGATGGCCGCAGCGAGAGCCGTTGCCGGCCGCATCGCGGCGAATCCGCCCCACGCGGTGCGCATGACCAAGCGGCTGATGCGCGAGGCACGCACGGCGACGCTGTCGACGATCCTCGAGCTTTCGGCCGCGGCGCAGGCGCTATCGCACACCACGCCCGACCACGCCGAAGCCGTCGCCGCCTTCCTCGCCAAGCGTGCGCCGCAGTTCGGGCGAGGCTAAATGCGCGGTTCACTGCAGCTATTCCTTTCGGAACGACCATCCCATGACCCGTCAGAGCCTGTCTTCTCCGCTCACAATCCGCACGCTCACGGTCCCCAATCGCGTTGCGATGTCACCGATGACCCGGGGCTTCTGTCCTGACGGCGCGCCCACTGAGGAGGTGGCGAAGTACTACTCGCGCCGTGCGGCGGGCGGCTGTGGCCTCATCATCACCGAGGCGGTTGGGATCGATCATCCGTCGGCGCTCGGCGACGCCGGTCTTGGCGAAGACAACATTCCGGTGCTGCATGGGGACGCGCCGGTTGCGGGCTGGCGGCGCGTCGTCGAGACGGTGCATGCGGCTGGCGGTCGAATCGTGCCGCAGCTGTGGCACCAGGGGGCGCTGCGGCTGGCCGGTACCGGGCCGAATCCCGAGGCGCGGACACTGAGTCCGTCAGGCGTCTGGGGGCCGCTTGGGCGCATGACCTCGCTGGCCGCGGGGAAGGTCCCTGCAGATCGGCGCATCGGCGAGCCGATGCGCGAGTCCGAGATCGACGAAGTCATCGAGGCCTACGTGCGCTCCGCCCGTAACGCCACGCTCGCGGGCTTCGACGGCGTCGCCATCCACGGGGCGCACGGCTACCTGATCGACACCTTCCTGTGGGACGAAACCAACGTGCGCAACGACCGCTGGGGTGGCGATCACGCGCAGCGCACGGCGTTCGCGGTGGAAGTCGTGCGCCGCATCCGGCAGGCGATCGGGCCCCTCGTGCCGATCTTCTTCCGCTTCTCGCAGTGGAAACAGCAGGACTTCCGTGCCCAGCTCGCAACGACGCCGCAGGAACTGGAACAGGTGCTCGGCCCGCTGGCCGACGCCGGCGTGGACGTGTTCGATGCGAGCGTGCGCTACTTCGACAAGGCCGCCTATCCGGATTCCGACCTCAGCCTCGCAGGCTGGGCGAAGAAGGTGACAGGCAAGCTGTCGATGGCGGTCGGAGGCGTCGGGATCAACAAGGGGATGTACGACGGAGACAAGGGCGTCGCTGCCGTCGATAACGTGGAGCGGGTGGTGAGCCGTCTCATGCACGGCGAATTCGATCTTGTCGCGGTGGGTCGCGCAGTACTCGGCGACGCAGAATGGGCGCGCAAGGCGATCGCTGGCGAGGCTGCAGTGCCGTTCGATCCGAACACGCTGAGCCAGCTCGCCTGACCCGTCGCATCGGTGAGCCACGGTCTGGATGAAGCCTGCGCAAGGGGATGCATTCGGCGAGCTGGACGCGCAAATCCGAGCGGCAGGCGGATTGATGCAGCACTCGATTGCTGTGTGAGGCATGTTTGATTGCGCCTGTGTGCGGCGTGCCGGAGCCTGTTGCACATTAGACTCGCCGGTACGCAACAATGATCAGGGGACGCTTGTGGGCAATGACAGTAGGACTGCTGAGCGATTGCTAGATCGACTGCGGTGGCGAGTGGTACTCGTGTGCGTCGTTGCGCAGAACTGCGCCATGGGTCTTGCATTCGGCTCGTTCGGGCCGTTGCTCGCGAGTACCGAGCAGCACTTCGGCGTGCCGCGCGCCGCTGCCGCCACCGGCATGAGCATGATCACGCTGGCCATCGGCGGCCTCTCGCCGTTCCTCGGCGGCATGCAGCAACGCGTGTCCGTGCGCACCGGCATGGCGCTCGGCGCGCTGCTCAGCGCTATCGGTTACTGGGGGCTGGCCTTCACCGGTTCGTTCCATGTCGCGCTCGCGATGTTCGGCCTGATCGGCGTCGGTGTCTGCCTGACGGCGATCCTCGGGCCGCTGATCCTGGTTAGCCGCTG
Organism: Trinickia violacea; assembly: GCF_005280735.1. NCBI lineage: Bacteria > Pseudomonadati > Pseudomonadota > Betaproteobacteria > Burkholderiales > Burkholderiaceae > Trinickia > Trinickia violacea. Next base: position 3,253,475 of record NZ_CP040077.1, on the reverse strand, counting down.
GTTCGAGTCGAAGCGGGGCAAGGTGCTCGGCATCGTCAACCTGCCAATCCTGCTGTTCCTCACGCCCTACATCGTCGCCGAGACGCTGCCGCGCTACGGCCGTTGTGTGTTGCTGAGCGCGATGGGCACGATCTGCGCCGCGCTCGTGGCGGTGTTGATGCTGCTGGTCGAGCACCCGCCTGCGTCGGCGCGCGCAGCGGATGTTGCGGCGGCGCAGGGAGAGGAGGCCGCGCCGATCATGAAACGGCCGGCGTTCTGGCTGCTGTCGCTCGGCATCGGAATCGTGGCCGGCGCAGGCACCGGCTTCGTCGTGCACATCGTGCCGTTCGGCGTGAGCAGGCAAATGTCGCTGCAGTCGGCCTCGGCGCTGCTGTCCGTTTATGCCGGCGCGGGTGTCGGCGGCACGGCGCTGTTCGGCTGGATCTGCGACCGCATCGGCCCGCCGGCCGCACTGGTGGTCAGCACCTTTTGCCAGGCACTGTTGTGGTGGAGCTTCCTGTATGTCGACGGCACCGCCTTGTATGTGCTCGCTGCGCTGCTCGGCATCTGCGTGGTGCCGCTGGTCACGCTGCACGGAGCCGCGATCAGCCAGATGTTCGACACGGCCAGCGTGAGCCGCGCGATGGGATACAGCTACTCGATCAAGCTGCCGTTCATCTTCGGGTTCGCGCCGGCGCTCGGGTTGATGTTCGACCGCTTTGGCCACTACGACGTGCCGTTTCTGATCACGGCCGCACTGCTTGCGGTGGCGGGCCTCTTCTTCTACGTGATGCTGTTGACGCTGCATCGGCGGAAATCCTCCCTCGCCGTGGTCGCCGCCTCCTGAGCTGCGCGTCATCGTGCACGAGATCCCTTGCATTCGGAGCATTGATTGAATGGATGACATCACCCGTAAGGTCCTCGTTTCCACCCAGGCGTTCCTCGAACGCCTCACGCACTTGGAAGCGTTGACAGCCGACCAACTGACCGAAGCTCACATGGCCGTAACGGCGATCGGTTACCAGTTGGCTCAGGCTGCCTACGATGCGCCATTGCTGGCAGAGCTGCGCCGTGACGAGCGCGCGTTGTCCGGAGAACTGAGTGCGTTACTCGGCAAGTCGGCACCCGCCGCAGTCACGCGCCGGTCGCTGCCGCATTGGTCCGAGGGAGTCGGCGCCGAACTGACGGCGGTATTGCAGGGCGGGCAGTGCGAGACCGGCGGGCGCAAGCTCGATGCGCAGACGGAGGCTTTGGTCGCGCGGCGCCTGCGCGATTTTCTAGTTTCGTACCACGAACACGCGGACCCCACGATCGGCTCCGGTGCGCGGAACGCGTACCAGGGAGGCCGGGGCGACCGGCGGGAAGACAAGTCGGGCAGCGGTGCGATCTACATCACCGCCGAGCCTCTGCAGGATTACTTGCGTGCGCGCCTCCCCGAACATGGGGCGACCGCCGTGCTCGAGGTTCAGCGGCTGATGGGCGGCTTCTCGAAGGAAACCTACATCGTCCGGCTCGATGCAGGCGGCGAACAGACGATCGTGATTCGCAAGGATGGCTACGGCCTGCCCACCGGATCCAGCGTGGTATCGGAATTCGCCGTGCTGCAAGAGGTGCATGCGGCCGGCGTGCCGACGCCGCAACCATTGTGGCTGGAGCCCGACGTGGCGCATTTTGGCGGTGCGTTCATGGCAGTCGGCTTCGCCAAGGGCGAGCCGGCGCACCTGGCGGTGCCGACGGATCCTGCGACCCGGCTGAAGTGGGCCCGGAGCCTGGCCGGCGCGCTTGCATTGCTGCACCGCTCGACAGTGCGCAAGGATGCCGACGTGCGGGAAGTGCTGCGCGCCGATATCGCCGAGCTGCAACAGCGGGTGGAGGAGCGGGAACGGCATCCGCACCCGGGCATTGCCCTGGGCCTCGCCTGGCTCGTCGATCACCTCGAGGATCTGGGGGGCCGCCCAGCCTGCCGTGTGCACGGCGATGCGGGCTATCACAACATGTTGATGCGGAACGATCAGTTGCTCGCGCTGCTGGACTGGGAGTTCAGCCATCACAGCGACCCGATGGAAGACCTGGTCTACATCAAGCCGTTCATCGATCAGATCGAGGCGTGGCCCCAGTTTACCGAGGTCTACGAGGCCGAGTCCGGTTTCCGCTTCGAGGCGAAGGCGGCGCGCTTCTTCGATGTCTGGAAGAGCGCCCGCAACATGGTGGCCTGCATGGGCTCGCTGAACTCGCTGCTGCTGCCGGGCGTGAAGGACGTGCCGCTGTCAGTCGCCGGAACCGTCTACATCCCCAAGTTTGAGATCGAAACGCTGAACTCGATTATCCAAGGAGCCGCATCGAATGTCTGAATCGACCGAAACCATCGCCTGGACGAAGAGCCAAAAAGGCTTCGGCACGCCCACCGAGCGCGACGACTTCTATCACGGCCGTACGCTTCCCGAAAAGCATCCCGAGATGACGGAGACGTGGTACTGGGCCTTCTATGAGCCCGAGTCGCGGATGCATGGGTTCATCCATATCTGGACTCACCCGAACTTGCACTTGTGCACAGGCGGCATTTTCGTGCACTTCGGGCACAAGCGGGAACAACTCGCGGCCGAGGTGTTCGACTTCCGCAACTTCAACACCGACGAAATTTTCGACGGCGCAGGCAACATCCGCCTGCCGAACGGACTGACGGTGACCTTCGAGAAGCCGATGGAGCGTATGCGCATCCGGTACGAGAACGCGGCCCGCCGCTTCAAGCTCGATATGGTGCAGGAGGCCGTGCAGCCCGCGATCGTGCGGGCCAACAACCAGCACTTCGAGCAGACCATGCGGGCCGTCGGTTCGGCCGTGCATGACGGCAGAGAGTACCGCTTCGATAACCTGACGATCCGCGATCGCTCCTGGGGCGAGCGCCGCCCCGAGGACGGCCATCCGATCCCGCCGTACACCTGGATGAACTGTGCCTTCTCGAAGGATTTCGCGTTCACGATCGCCGGCTTCGACGATCCGCAGCGCAACCCGAACTGGGCTGGCCTCTACGAGCTGCCGCGGGACGCGCTCGTCAGCGACGCCTGGATCTACGACCATGGCAGACAGCTGCGGTTGAAGACGATGTCCAAGCTCACCGAGCGGGCGGAAGACGGCTTGCGCCCGGTGCGTAGCATCATTGACTGCGAGACCGAGGAAGGCACTCGCTACCGTTTCATCGGCGAGGTGACGGCCAGCAATCCCTGGCACTGCTGGCAGAACGCGCTGTGCCATTGCGGACTGACGAAATGGACCTCGCCCCAGTTCGATGAAATCGGCTGGGGAGAGACGCAGGAAGTGCAGTGGAACGACTTCGTCGCGCGCGTCTGCCAGCCGGTCTGACCCACTCGGCGTGCTGCCAACAATGCTGCCCAGCACGAATCGGGACACAGGTTTCGTAGGGGGACGACGATGAGGCGGCCCAGCAGAAGAATATGCGGGCTGGCTGTGAGCGTGGATATTGGTGGGACTCGGTGTTTATTTGCGCGCGCAGGCGGACGTCGACCTCGAGGGGCGGTGGGAGGTGCCGCTTGCAATGTCTGCCTCGGTCGATCGCGCTCGATGCGAGCAGAACTGCCTGTTCATCGATCGCAGTCACGTCGGCTTCGAAGCATTGAGCAACAAATACGCGAGAAAAGCGTACGCAGGAGGAGCAGTCGGCCAGATGTTGAAATCACTCCCGGCATCGGCCAATAATCGTCCGGATGTCATCGTCAATCCAGACAAACCGACCCTTGTACACTGCCATATCCTACGACAGCAACAACGCGTTCGCAAAGATCCTCCGCGGCGATCTGCCGTGCGTCAAAGTGGCGGAGGACGACGCCACGTGCGCCATCATGGGCCTGATGCCGCAAGCCGACGGACATGTACTGGTCATTCCCAAGGAGCCCGTTGCACAAATCTTCGAGTTATCGGGCGCGTCGGCGATAGCGTGCATGCGCATGACGCAACGGATTGCGATTGCCGTGCGCGACGCGCTACAGGCGGACGGCGTGTTCATCGGCCAGTTCAACGGCAGCGCGGCAGGCCAGACGGTGGCCCACGTGCACTTCCATGTGATCCCACGCTGGGAGGGCGTTGCGTTGAGCCTGCATGCGCGCGAGATCGCCGACGTCGCCACGCTCGAAGCGTTCGCTCAGCGCATCCGCGAGCGGCTTGTGTAACGGAGTGCATTGCACTGAGAAGTCGTGTCCGGCCGGTTCTGTTGCAATAAGGCGGTCCGCTATGATGTGCGGAACAGCCCCATCAGCAACCGTACTTCGAGTCAGGGCGTTGCAGCGTTAACCCATGCTGCCCCTTGTACGCAGCCACAGTCGGTTGCGACCATCCTTCGAGCAATTGCGGCGCGAGCCGATAGTTTTCGACGCCAAGCGGCCGACACACCTCGAGTGGATCACGCGCATCGGGGCCCCACATCGGCAGCGAGAGATCACCGCCCGGGTATGTCGACAACGCACACAGCAGATCGATCTCGGCAAAGAACTCCAGATAATCCCCTTCTTTGCGGGACACGCCTTCATGAAGTACTTGTCATCGAGATTCAACCCTGTGCACTGGAACACGTTGAGTACATCGTGTACGTCGTACTCGGTCAGGCCATACGGCGCGATGGCGCGCGTCAGATTCGAATGGCAATGAAAGTGGAAGTCTTCGCCCGTCAATATACGGTTCTCGCACTGCGATCACTACCCCGTGCACGTTACCGATCGACAATCCTGCTCAGATTGCACCGCACCCGTTGCAGCAACTCAATCAACTGTTTTGCCTCCACGTCAGTCAGACCGTCGAGCCCTTCTGCCGCGACTTCGTCGCCAACCTTGCGCGCCTTGCCGAGCGTGCGCTCGGCCTTCGCGGTTATCCGCACTTGCCGTTCGCGGCGATCGTCGGGATTATCGAAACGCTCGATCCAGCCGCCTTCCTCCATCCGGTCCAGTAACCGCCCGGCCGAAATCGGCGCCACGTCCAGCAAGTCGGCGAGCCGCGCCTGATTCACCTCGCCGTAATGCGCCAGATAAGCTAGCGCGCGGCATTGCGCACGCGTGAGATCGACCGACGACTTCGCGAGATCGTCGAAGCGCTTGCCGCACAGGCGGCCGACGTCGGAGATCAAGAAGCCGAAGCGTTCTTCAATGTGGGTATCCATCGCGTGATTATACGAAAGCATTTGGCGAGAACGGACATCGGCCGTACGTCCTGAACATCGCGCACACGCGGACCTTCCCTCGTTCGCGACGACCCCGAAAATTTTGGGTTTGCTGTCGCGGTCATCGAATATATAATAAGCCTGCTTATTATTTAAGGCCACTCCACCCGCATGTCCCCCGAATCGCCGTCAGGGAGCGCTACCGTGCCGCTCAACCGGCCCATGATCACCATTTCGATCATGCTCGCCACCCTGATCCAGACGCTAGACAGCACGATCGCCAACGTGGCGCTGCCGCATATGCAGGGCAGCCTGTCGGCTTCGCAGGACGAAATCACGTGGGTGTTGACCTCATATATCGTGGCCGCCGCGATCGCGACGCCGTTGACCGGCTGGCTCTCGGACCGGCTGAGCGTCAAGCGCCTGCTGGCGCTCTCGATTGCGGGCTTCACGGTTGCCTCCGCGCTGTGCGGACTGTCCGAAACGCTGCCGCAGATCGTGGGATCGCGCCTGCTGCAGGGTATTTTTGGGGCATCGCTGGTGCCGCTGTCGCAATCGATCCTGCTCGACATCAATCCCCGCGAAAAGCAGGGTCAGGCTATGGCGGTGTGGGGCATGGGCGTGATGGTCGGGCCGGTTCTCGGCCCGACACTCGGCGGATGGCTCACCGACAGCTACAACTGGCGCTGGGTATTCTTTATCAACGTGCCGATCGGCGCGTTTGCGCTCTTCGGCGTGCTGACGTTCCTCCCGGCCAGGCCTACGCGGCATGATGCGAAGTTTGACCTGTTCGGCTTCGCGACGTTGAGTCTCGCGATCGGCGCACTCCAGGCGATGCTAGATCGCGGTGAGCAGCTTGACTGGTTCGGCTCGCATGAGATCGTCATCGAGGCGCTCGCCGCCGCGATCAGCTTCGCCTTCTTTCTGGCGCATACGGCGACGGCAGGAAAGACCTCGTTCTTCAGGTATGAACTGTTGAAGGATCGCAACTTCGCCACCGGCATCTTCTTCATCTTCGTGATTGGCGCCGTGATGTATGCAACCCGAGCCCTGCTGCCGCCGATGCTGCAGAACCTGATGAACTATCCGGTCGCGACGACCGGACTCGTCACCGCGCCGAGCGGCGCCGGCACGATGGTCGCCATGCTGTTAGCCGGTCGTCTACTCAAGCGGCTCGATGCGCGCCTGATCCTCCTCGCGGGCTTCTTGATCTCCGCGTTCGCGCTATGGCAGATGATGCACTACACAATCGTGCTGGCAGAATCCGATATCGTCTGGCCGGGCGTGGTCCAAGGCTTCGGTCTCGGTCTCGTGTTCGTGCCGTTGAGCACGCTGACCTTTTCGACGTTGACACCCGCGTTGCGCGCTGACGGCACGGCAACCTACAGTCTGATGCGCAATATCGGCAGCAGTATCGGCATTTCGATCGTGCAGACGCTGATGACGCGTGGCACCCAGATCGCGCACGCGGACCTGGCGGCGAACGTCAACCCGTTCAATCCTGCGATGCAGCCGATGCTCGCCAACGGATCGCACTACGACATCGCCGTGCTGAACCAGTCGATTACGCAGCAGGCTTCGATGATTGCGTATCTGAACGACTTCAAGCTGATGTTCGTTGCGACTCTGCTCGTCATTCCGCTCGTGCTGCTGATCCGGCCGGCAAGGAAGGTCGACGGCGAAACGCTCGCGCACGCCGTGATGGATTGACCTGCCGTGGCGGCCCGCGCTTCGCTTAATCTACTCAAATTCCTCGCCAACGACCTTCAGGGCGGCATGGTGCTGGTCGGCACCCGCGATGCAGTTATCGCCCTGCAAACCGACGCGCGGATGGTGAGCCGGTTCACGCCGTTCGAAGTGCCGCGCTGGCGCGAGAGCGAAGCATTCCGGCGCTTGCTGGCGGCCTCCGAGCGAATCCTGCCACTGCGCCTTCCGTCCGACCTGGCGCAGCGTGAGATCGCGCAGCATGTCCTTGCCGTAAGCGGCGGCCTAACAGGAGAAATTTCCAGGATCTTAAACGCTGCAGCTGAATTGGCAATCGGCAGAGCGCACGAATCTATCACGCTTGAGCATTTGAAAGATGTCGCTTCAACAAGCATGCGATAACCTGCAGCCCTTGCCTTACGCGCCGCGCCCATTCGAGGATGAGGCATTCGGGAGTTGGTTCGGCCGTGTAGTGAGTCCTACCGGATGACGGTCGAACTGGCGTGGGAACGATTCTGCGCTACACAAGCTGGGTTGTAGCCACGATGAGCCGATGCGCCCGGGAAGCTGAAAAGAAATTCAGGCTTGCTGCAAGCCGAGAGTCAAGGCGTGGCCACCACGCGTACCGAGCTCAATTGCAAAAGCTCGTGCGATCGATTGGGATCTTTTTGATGCGGCGGACATGGATAAGATTTGGGGCGTGGAAATCGACCCGGGAGATGCCGAGATTGCTGGCTAATGGTTCGATGTCGGCGGATTCAAAGGGCGCCTTTACAACTCTCGCAACCCGATTGCTGTGCATCGCTTCGGTCTTGAGCTCTTCCCTCGTCGCCCGTCGGCTCATCCTTGTTCGCTAGGATGAGCCTCAACATGCTCTTGAGAAAGCCGACTTCCTCGGGCGTGAAGCCTGCACGCGCCTTGTCCAGCACGCTGCTCAAGATGGCCGGCATACGTGCCGCTATGGCATAGGGGGGTCAATTCTGTGTGGACATCAACACGCAGGTAACGCGCGAGATGGAACTCGACGAACCGCGCTGGATGAAGACGCAATTCGAGTCGATCGTGGGCCGGTTCGATGACGCGATGGATTCGACAAGTGCTGTCCGACGCGATGCGTTATCGACAGTATCCAAGCCGGACTCACCGATTGCAATCGCGGGTGGCGACACGCCACAGACGCATACCGGCAGGTCTTGCGTGCTCTTTCGTCAGCGTTGCCGAAGCTACTCCAGGTGGCGCCGGGGTAAGAGGAGAGCGAGATGGAGTCTGGTGAGAAGTGCTTGTGATCGTTGGTCGGCAAGTGGTTTGGGCCTGCTGCGGTGGTGACGGTGCGCGTGATGGCGTTCAGTCGCACACCATCGGATCGCAGGCGCTCCGTGCGCATCGGCGCGGTGCGGCCGGACGGATATTTGGCCATCGTTTTCTTCCGTCACGATGACGGTTCGTGGAACGTGTTCCCCGCAAACGCGAGCACGCCGGCGATGCGGGCGTATCAGCTTACGGCGTGAGCGCCAGGTCGATAGACAGGCGATCTGGTAACGCTTTGAGGAGACCGCAATGAACATCATCGAGTTGGCGCGGGATGCTGGAATGCTGGTCGTGCTTGATGGCAGGATTGGCGGCACTGAGTACCGAAGTGTCCATGGGACCCTGGATGCGTTTCAGCGTTTTGTTCGCGCGTTGGAATCCGCATTGGTGAACGGGGGCGAGTCAGATGGGCCTCGACGTCGGAGCAGTCTATGTGCGGACTCGGACCCGGGCAAGTCGGCCCTTTCGGCTAGTTCGCGATAAAGGCCGGTTGTCTACCGTTGCGGTGTCGATAGATTTGTCGATTCCGTTGCGCAAGACGGACATCAATGAAGTCGCTGAGTGGGCAGCAATGCTCCATCGCAGACTCGTGATGGAATCCGGCACATGTCGCCGCGCGCGTTGGGATGCCGTGCGGGAGGTAATCAGCTAATGAGGCTGATTTGCTGCGGATTGCGTCTTTTTTTACTGCCGCCCCTAATTCAGGACATGCTGGTGCCGGATCGTGTTTTTTCGCACCGGCGAGCAAGCTCGATTGAGTCGAGAGACTAATGAAGGTTTCTGCCATCTACACTTCGAAATCTCAGGACAACCGGTCGGAAGCAGACAATATTCGATGCCTATGACCCGCACCCTGTGCCCGATTGCGTTCTCCGTCGCGGAGCGCTGAGAGTCGTGAATAGCGACCTGAACAAGGTATGTCGATCTGACATCCCGGTCTAGAGGGGCCAATGCGTCAGAATCGGAAAGCTGCGTGGCAGGCGTAGCGGGCAACTGCAGAAACAGCGAATGCTCGATTCGGTTCAGTGCCGGTGGGCCGCAATGCGCGATCTGGCGCTCGCGCATTGAGCATGCCGCGCAACCGAGGCGCGCGACGCGCGGGTGCAGCTCAGACCACCGCTGCACCAACGTAGTTTTCCGCCATCGCGGTCGCTGCCGCGCGCGACGTCGTCACGTGCTCGAGCTCCGAGACCTGCAATCGCTGCTCGAACGGCGACGCATCATCGAGGCGATGCATCATCCGCGTCATCCAATAAGAGAAGTGCTCGGCGCGCCAGATGCGTTTCAACGCCGTCTCGCTGTAAGCATCGAGGAGATCCGTGCGGTCTTCCCGATAAAAAGCCCGCAGCGCAGCCGCGAGGATACGCACGTCGGATACGGCCAGGTTGAGCCCCTTCGCACCGGTCGGCGGAACGATATGCGCGGCATCCCCCGCGAGGAACAGCCGCCCGTGCTGCATCGTCGTCGATACGAAGCTGCGCATGCCCACGATAGTCTTCTGGAAGATCCGGCCTTCGATCAGTCGCTGGCCGTCCGCCGAGTCGACGCGCGCATGCATCTCCGCCCAGATCCGGTCGTCCGACCAGTTGTCGACCGAGTCCTGCGGATCGCACTGGAAATACATCCGCTGCACGTTTGGCGAACGCGTGCTGACCAGCGCGAAGCCGCGTTCGTGGCGGGCGTAGATCAATTCGTCCGACGAGGGCGGCGCCTCGACGAGAATGCCGAACCAGCCGAACGGGAACACGCGCTCATAGTCGTTGCGCCGCGCGGCGGGGATCGTTGCGCGCGACACGCCCTGTGAGCCGTCGCAACCGATCACGAAGTCGCACATCAGCGTCTGTTCGACGCCGTCGTGAACGAAGCGGATCGACGGCGCTTCGGTATCGATATCCGCAATCGACACGTCCGACACGTTGAAGTAAAGCGAACCGCCTGCGGCGACGCGGGCGGCAACGAGATCCTTGAGGACTTCGTGCTGCGCGTAGACGGTGATTGACTTGCCGGTCAGCGCGGTGAGATCGATGCGGCGGCGCTTTCCTTCGAATGCCAGCTCGAAGCCGTGGTGCAGCGCGCCTTCCGCTTTCATCCGATCCCCGACGCCCGTTTCGGTCAACAGGTCCATCGTGCCTTGCTCGAGCACGCCCGCGCGAATCGTCGATTCGATTTGCTCGCGGCTGCGTGCTTCGAGCACCACCGACTCGATGCCTTGAAGATGGAGAAGATGGGAAAGCAGCAGGCCCGCTGGCCCTGCGCCGATGATGCCGACTTGCGTACGCATGAAGTGTCTCCTGAAGGGGTTGATTTCGCGCAAGTGTGCCGGTTACAACGTCTATTTCACAACCCGATGTCATGGATAAGGACTATCTCGGATTGAGATAGTGGTGCAATGCACGTTTTGTCCGGGTGAACGTCGTCTCTGTCCGTTGAGGGGAACGCGGCTCAGGCTCTAAATTGGCGTCACTAAACCCACCGGGGGCTTGCGAGAAACAAGGCTACCTCGCGCGCCACCCCGCCCGAGCATACCGCCAGCGGAGCGGTATGTTCGGGCGGCTCTAGAGGAGACACCGCCATGGCCCATCAGATAACCCTCCGTTTTGAGGACGGAGTGTCCCGCTTCATCGAGTGCGAGGAGGGCGAGCGCGTCACCGATGCCGCCATTCGCCACAAGATCAATATTCCACTCGATTGCCGTGATGGTGTGTGTGGCACCTGCAAAGCGGTCTGCGAGTCCGGCGAGTACGTGCTGGGCGACTGCGTGGAAGATGCGCTTAGCCCGGAGGAGGCGAGCTCCCGCAAGGTTCTCACCTGCCAGATGAGCCCACGTTCCGACTGCGTGATCCAGATCGCCACGAACTCCGATGTCTCGGGTACCGGCTTGTCCGCCCACAGGGGACGGATCGTCGCCTGCCAGCGAGCCTCGGACACCACGATAGTCTTCTCGGTCGATCTCGAGAACCGCGCAGATCTCACCTTCCTTCCTGGGCAGTATGTCAACATCCGGGTGCCCGACACCGATCAGACACGGTCCTACTCTTTCAGCTCGGGGCCGTCCGAGCCGCACTTGTCCTTCCTTGTGCGCAATGTGCGTCAAGGGGTAATGTCGACCTGGCTCTGCGAAAGCGCCAAAGTAGGGGACCCAATCGAGTTTCGCGGCCCGATGGGAAGCTTCTACCTGCGCCCCATCGAGCGGCCGGTGCTGTTCCTGGCGGGTGGCACGGGCCTCGCGCCGTTCCTCTCGATGCTGGACAAGATCGTCAAAGACGGCGGCAGCCCGTATCCGATCCACATGATCCTGGGTGTGAACAGCGATGAGGATCTGGTTGGCATCGACCGGCTCGAAACCTATGCGCAGCGCCTGCCGAACTTCACCTATGCCTGCACCGTCTCCAGCCCCGATAGTGCCCATCCCAACAAGGGCTATGTGACCCACCACATCAGCGCCTCCCAGCTCAACGGTGGCGATGCGGATGTCTACCTCTGCGGCCCGCCGCCGATGGTTGATGCGGTGCGCAACTTTCTCTCGTCCGAAGGGCTGGCACCGTGCAATTTCTATTACGAGAAGTTCGCCGGCACCGGCCTGGTGGTCCAGACCGGCGAGGAGCGCATCGCTCCTGTTGATGTCGATGAAGCCTTCGACCTGCGCATGGCTCTCGAACTGGGGGCGGCTCAGCTGACCATGGGCCGGCTGTCGAGCGAGCAATTGATCATCTTCCGCCAGCTCGCCGAGGCGACGGCGCAGTTCGTGTCCGGGCGGCGCTTTACCGACGTTCCGCGCTACATCGAGGCAAACCACGCCTTCCACATGTTCACGATCGAAGCTTCGGGGAACGCTCAGCTGATCGCGCTCTACCGGCATCTGGCCGTGCAGGACTACATCGCTCGCGCGCTGACCGACCAGATCGAGATTGTCGGCGATATCGTCCAGCAGCACCGGGACATTGTCGCCGCCTTCGAACTGGGCGACCTGAACGCGGCGCGCGACGTGATTGCGCTGCATGCGCTCCATTCCAAGGCCACGATGAGCCGGGCGCTGGAGCGTATGGCGATGGGCAAGACGGCACCCGTGGCTGCAGCGCCCCCCTCTCTCCCGTCTGCTGTGCCGCAGATCTGCCCATTCACGGCCAAGACCCTTCCGGCCTATTCACACGAACTGGACTGGCCCGAGGGGCTGGAGCCATTCAAGGTGGTCGATGACGGCTCGCAAGGTGACCCTTACGAGCACTACCGCTGGATGCGGGAGCACGCGCCGGTGCTGCGTTGCCAGTCGGCGACTTCGGACGTGTGGTTCCTCTCGCGCTATGACGATGTCTACCAGGCGATCCGCAACCCGAAGCTGTTTTCCTCCGAGGTCGTCAGCCCGCCACCGCTGACGTTCCTGACGCTGTTCGATGCGCCCGACCATTCGCGGTTACGCAAGGTCGTCCAGCCGTCCTTCCTGCCGCTCGCGCTCGATCCCTTTATCGAGCAGATCGCGCAAAGGGCGGAGGACCTGCTCGACGCGATGATTGCCAAAGGCGGCGGTGATGTCGTCAATGATTTCGCTATCCCGCTCAGCATCTCGACCATCTCCACGATGATCGACGTGCCGAACGAGGATGAGGAGAAGATGAAGTTCTGGTCGGACGAGACCTTTAGCTACTTCGGGCGCCTCGCCCGCAATGCGCCGGGGACCGGCACCGACGAGCAGAGCGCACAGGCTTTCTTCGCTTACCTGAAGCAAGCGCTGGAGCGGCTCGCTCGCACCGACAGCCAGTCGATCGGCGGACATATCGCGCGCATGTGGAAGGACGGGCTGCTTTCGGAAAAGGAAGCGAAGGAGCTGTGCGCCTTCGTCTTCATCGCCGGGCACGACACGACGACTATCCTTGTCGCCAACGCTTTTCGCATGTTCGCCGAACAGCCGAAGCTGCTGGGACGTATCCGCGAAACCCCCGCCGACGCTGACCGTTTCGTCGAAGAGGTGGCGCGCTACCGTGGTACCGTCCAGCGCGTGAGCCGCATCACCACCGAGGCGACCACCGTTGCGGGCGTTGATCTGCCCAAGGGCGCGGTGGTGCGATTGCTGCTGTCGGCTGCGAACCGCGACAGCCGCAAATTTGCCGAGGGCGAGACGTTCGACATCGACCGCGATTCCAGCGGCCATCTGGGTTTCGGCAACGGCATGCACAAATGCCTTGGCGCGCCGCTCGCCAAGCTGGAGACGCTAATCGCGACGAAGGCTCTGGCCCGCAAGGTTGGCGATATTGTGCTCGATCCGGCAAGGCCGATCCAGTATGTGCGGGGCAACAACCTGACCAACTCCGGGCCGGAGCACCTGTTCGTGAGGCTGGGTGGGTTATCGGCCTAACCCGGATGACGGGGGCGAGGTCGAGTCAGCTCGCTCCCCCCTTTTCCGTCGGCAAGGATCGGTCGTGGGCCGCAGAGCGGTATTCGGTAGGCCGGAGTCCCGTCTGCTTGCGGAAGAAACGACCGAAATAGGCCTCGTCCTGAAAGCCCAGTTCACTGGCGATCTGCTTCACGCTGAGCGTCGAATAGCCGAGCAGCCGCTTGGCCTCATGGATCGAGCGTGCATCGATTGCCTCGATTGCCGAGACCCCGAAGGTCGCACGGCAGATGCGGGAGAGCTGGCCGGTGCTCACGCCCATCTCGTCGGCATAGCTGGCGACCGGCCGCCGCTCACGGCAATGGCGGTCGAGCAGGGCGCGAAACCGCTCGATCCGCGCGGCCATTGTCCGCTGCTCGGAACTGGCCGAAAGCCGGGCGCTCTCGCTGAGGCGCCCGATCTTGACGAACAGGGCGATCGTCAGTGCTGCGCCTGCGGTGAACTGCCAGCGCTCGTGGCTCTCCGCCTCGTGCCCGATCGACTGAAATAGGGTGTCCAAAGGTGTGCCGCGCTCGACGTCGGGATCGATCGACAGCACTGTCGGCGTGCGGATGAATTCCAGCAGTTCGGGCGCGGCCGTCATCGCCAGCGATTCCAGCGCAGACTGCGCGGCGGTGATGACGTGACCGTCGATGTCGCTCCGGAAGTGAAAGCCGTGGACCGAGCGCGCTGGCACGACGATCAGGCATGGCGCAACGACCGCCCAGGTCTTGCCGTCGATGAAGGTCTCGCCGCCCCCGGCGGTGACGTAGAGCACCTGGATCAGCGCATCGTGGACGTGCGGCTTGATGTCGAAGTCGAAACGGCCGGCACGCAGGGGAATGCGTTCGTAATGCACCATGTCGACCCAGGGTTGGTCGGCTTCCGCGCCATAGAGCGCGAAATGCAGAACGGTCCGGCGGCGCGGTTGGTCATGGGCCATGATGCACGTTATGTCCTGCTATATGTGATCTCTGTCCATTGTTCCATAGGCGCTTGCGGCGTTCAATGGCGATACGAATTTCATGAAGCGTAGTCGCATGCAAAACTTTAGGAGGATTAACTACATGGGACAGGAACTTGAAAATCGCGCAGCTGCCTCGACCCCATACTGGCTGAACTTGGAGGGAAAGGTCTGCGTGGTCACGGGTGCGGGCAGTGGCATTGGTGCCGGCATCGCGCGCGCCTTCGCCGATGTCGGAGCGCATGTGGCGCTCGTGGATCGGAATCTTGCCGGTGCTGAAGCTGTCGCCGCCGAACTTCGGAAGGCCGGTGCGGTGACGCAGGCGATCGGCTGCGACGTGTCGGACGAAGCCTCGGTTGCCGCAGCTGCTGGCGCGGTTCGCGCAGCGCTCGGGCCGGCCAGCGTGCTCGTCAACAATGCAGGGCTCCTGCGCGCCGGACCTCTCGAGACGGTCTCGATCGAGGACTGGAACCAGGCCATCGCCGTGAACCTGACCGGCTATCTTCTGTGTGCTCGAGCTTTCGGGCGCGACATGCTGGCGGCGGGCAAGGGCAGTATCGTCCACGTTGCCTCGATTGCGGCGCTCAGTCCGCAGACCAATAGCGGTTCCTATAGCCCGAGCAAGGCGGGTGTGCTGCTCCTCTCGCGGCAGTTGGCGGCGGAGTGGGGCCCACGCGGGGTGCGCAGCAACTGCGTGCTGCCCGGCATGATCCGCACCGCGCTGTCCGCAAAGTTCTACGAGGAGCCCGGCTTCGAGGCTCGCCGCGCCGCCGCCACCGCGAGCCGCCGCATCGGCGAGCCGGAGGACCTCGCCGGCCCGGCCCTGTTCCTCGCCTCTGACCTGGCTGCCTACGTCAATGGCGCGGAGGTACTTGTCGACGGCGGGCTCGATTGCATGCTGATGGACATGGTCCCGCGCCCCGGTTTCAACGCCACCCCGGCCGCGTGAGCTCCATCACACCATAACGACGAGGAGAGTAGATATGGCCAAGGAGATCACTTGCGATCTGGTCGTGGTCGGATCGGGTGCTGCGGGCCTCGCCACCGCGATCACTGCACGCAAGCGCGGCCTCGATGTCATCGTGCTCGAAAAGGAGCCCGTGTTCGGTGGTACCACCGCGCTGTCGGGCGGGGTCCTGTGGATTCCGCTGAGCAAATATGGCCGACAGCAGAACCCGGCTGACACCGTCGAGCGCGTGCGCGAATACATGATGAGCGAGACGGGTAACAACTACGATGCCGCCGCGGTCCAATGCTTTATCGAGAACGGGCCGAGAATGGTCGAGTTCTTCGAGCGAGAGACGGATATGAAGTTCGTGCCCACGCTCTATCCGGACTATCACCCTGATGCGTCCGGCGGCGTCGACATCGGCCGCTCGATCCTCGCCGCGCCCTATGACATTCGCGGGCTGGGCAAGGACATGCGTCGCCTCAAGCCGCCGCTCGAGACGATCACCTTCATGGGAATGATGTTCAATTCCTCGAACGCGGACCTCAAGCACTTCTTCCGCGCGACCAAGTCGATTGTTTCGTTCCTTTACGTGGCCCGGCGTCTCGCTACGCACATCAAGGAGCTGGGGCTTTACCGGCGGGGGATCAACGTAACGAGCGGCAACGCGCTCGCCGCGAGGCTCGCGAAGTCGGCGCTGGCGATCGACATTCCGATCCTCACTTCGACGCCCGTGAAGGAACTGCTGAGCGAGGACGGCAAGGTGGTCGGTGTGCGCGCGGCCGCTGCGGACGGTGACCTTCGGATCGCCGCCCGGCACGGCGTCGTGCTGGCTTGCGGCGGCTTCCCGCACGATCTCAAGCGCATCGCGCAGGTCTATCCGCATGTGAAGCGTGGGGGTGAGCATCTCTCGCCGACGCCCGTCGGCAATACGGGCGACGGGCTGACCATGGCCGAGAAGGTGGGCGGTGCCGTGGCGCTCGGCTTCGCCGACGCGTCGGCCTGGATGCCTGTCTCAAAGGTGCCCTTTGGCAAGGGCCGCACAGGCGTTTTCCCGCATCTGCTCGACCGCTATAAGCCCGGCGTGATCGGCGTGCTGCGGAGCGGTCAGCGCTTCACCAATGAATCGAACTCCTACCACGATGTTGGCGCGGCGCTGATCCGCGCTTGCGAGGGTGAGCGGGAGACGGCGATGTGGCTGATCTGCGACAAGGTGGCGCTGGGCAAGTATGGACTGGGCTATGCCAAGCCCGCGCCGATGCCGGTGGGGCCGTTGCTACGCAAAGGCTATCTCATCAAGGGCGAGACGATCCGCGAACTGGCGCGCAATTGCGGGATTGTTCCTGACGCGCTTGAGATGACGGTCTATGCCTACAATCTCGATGCCGAGCGCGGAGAAGACCCGATGTTCGATCGCGGTCGCACATCGTTCAACCGTTATCTCGCTGATCCTGACAACAAGCCCAATCCATGCGTTGCGCCGATCTCGACCGGCCCCTTCTACGCAGTGAAGGTGGTGATGGGCGATCTGGGCACGTTCGACGGGCTCAGGACTAGCGTCACCGGCGAGGTGCTGCGCGCCGACGGCAGCCAGATTGAGGGCCTTTACGCGGTCGGCAATGATCGGCGCAGCGTGATGGGCGGCAACTATCCGGGCGCCGGTATCACCCATGGGCCCAATATGACTTTCGGCTATGTCACCGGTAACGCCATCGCCACCATGACGTGCAAAGAGAAGGTGTGTGCATGAGCACCCACCCCATGTTTCTGGCAAAGCCCCTCGTGGATTTCCGGGTCTACACGATCGCGCTGCGCAAGATGCCCGACTTTCTCGAGGTGTTTGACAGTCTCGCCATGCCAATCCTGCTCGAGACGCTTGGACATCCGCTTGGCTTTTGGACAAGTCTGGTCGGGCCGCAGAACCAGTTCACTCACCTGTGGGGGTATGACGATCTGGCAGACTACGAACGACGGTGCCTTGCACGCGATACGCATCCGGATTTCCCGGCCTATCTCAAGGCATCGGGCCATCTGATCACAGCACAGGAGACACGGCTCATTCGTGCCGCCGCGCTAGCTAGTGTCGCAGAGTAAGCCGATGCTCGAGAGTATTGCTGTTAGTCGACAGCCGAGCGTCGGATCGCGCCGGTCTTTAATAGCCGCAGAGATTGGAACGATAGAGCGTCGGAGGCGGTGAGCAGGCGAACAAGCATTGCGGGTCCGTGTCGGCGAGGGTGAACGATCGACGATCTGGGCAGCACAGTCGACCGTATCTTCTCGGCCGACTGCTGTGCGACGCGGTCGGCAGAAACCGAGCCGAAGCCGTCTATCAAACTGATCGATTCATTGTCGCAGATAGAGCGGCAAGTACGCATCCGACGGCAGCGAGAACTGCCATTCGCAGTCGCGACGGTGCGAATGGCAGAGGAGCAAACCTGAAGCTGCCCTACCAAAGGCGAGACGTGAACGTCAGCTGAGGCCGAACTTTGGTCAGACACCGCTCTGCTTTTCGGAGCGTGACGTATCTCATGGGTGCTAGCCGCGATAACCTCGCCTTGAACTAACCCGCTGACGCGGGAGGAGGTGGTCAGCCAGCGGCGTCGGCTTCGACATCGTTCATGGAATGGCTCCCCTCGAGTGGGACGATGGCAGTGCAGTTTGCTGCCTTGTCCCTTCTGAGTGGAGTCCGCCATGACACCCTTACGTCGACGCATGATCGTGGATATGCGCGTGCGCAACCTCGCCGCCAACACGCAGCGCGCCTACCTCCAGCAGGTGAGCGCCTTTGCCCAGCACTTCGGGTGTTCCCCTGAACTGCTGGGCCCAGAGGAGGTGCGCGACTGGCAAGTGCACCTGATTGAGGTCCTGCGGCGCTCACCCAGCACGCTGGTGGTGGCCACTGCGGCGCTGCGCTTTCTGTACAACGTCACGCTCAAACGCGACTGGTCAGTCGACGAGATCCCCATGTCGAGGACACCCCGCAAGCTGCCGGTGATCCTCAGTCAGGAGGAGGTCAACCAGTTCCTCGAAGCGATCCGCAGCGTCAAGCATCGTACCGTGCTGATGGCAGCCTACGCCGCGGGCCTGCGCATCTCGGAGGCCACCCGGCTGAAGGTCAGCGATATCGATAGCCAGCGCATGATGTTGCGCGTCGAACAGGGCAAGGGCCACGCCGACCGCTATGTGATGCTCTCGCCACGGCTGCTGGAGATCCTGCGCAATTACTGGTGCATTGGCCGGCCCCAGTACTGGCTGTTCCCGGGCCGCTTCGCGGATCAACCCGTGGGTGCCGACGTGATACGGCAAGCCTGCCAGGACGCGCGCCGCCGCGCCGGTATCAGCAAGCCCATCACGCCGCACTCCTTGCGCCATGCGTTCGCGACGCACCTGCTCGAATCCGGCACCGACGTGCGCACCATCCAGTTGCTGCTCGGTCATTGCAGCCTTGCCACCACCTCGCGCTATCTGAAGGTCGCAACCAGCACCGTCTGCGCGACGACCAGTCCGTTCGATCGCCTGCCTCACCGATCTGCCACTCCCATCTGCCCTGAGCCATCGCCCACCAACGACTGAGCGCGATGATGCGCGCCGCGCTGGAACTGGCGGACGTTCTGCGTCGACACGGCCCAACCTATCGGGAAGTGCATGCCGACTCGCTCAGCCGCGAACAGCGTCGCGTCATGAGCGCGATCGAGCAATGTCGTACCGCGGCGCTGGGTGGCCACGTCGAGCAGTGCGACACCTGTGGACATCAGCGCATTGCCTATAACTCCTGTGGTAACCGGCACTGTCCGAAGTGCCAGTCGCTCGCCCGCGCGCAATGGCTCGAGGACCGCCAAGCCGACCTGCTGCCCGTGCCGTACTTCCACGTGGTCTTCACCATCCCCGAGCAGATCGCGTCGATCGCCTTCCAGAACAAGCGGGTGGTCTACGACATTCTGTTCCAGGCCACGGCCGAAACGCTGCACACGATCGCGGCCGACCCACGCCATCTCGGTGCAACGATCGGTTTCATCGCGATCCTGCACACGTGGGGGCAGAATCTTGTGCATCATCCCCATCTGCACTGCGTCGTCCCGGGCGGTGGCCTCGCTGCCGACGGCAGCCGCTGGGTGGCCTGCAAACCTGGTTTCTTCCTGCCCGTGCGGGTGCTTTCGCGTCTGTTCCGGCGACTGTTCCTCGAGCGATTGCAGCATGCCTTCGACGTGGGCGAACTGCGGTTCTTCTCCTCGCTCGTGCACCTGGCGGAACGACGCGAGTTTGCTCGCTATCTTGCCGGTCCGCGGCACGCCGAATGGGTTGTCTACGCTAAGGAGCCGTTTGGCGGCCCGCAGCAGGTCCTCGACTATCTCGGCCGCTACACACACCGCGTCGCGATCTCCAACAACCGCCTCGTCGGCCAGACCGACGGGCGCGTCACGTTCCGCTGGAAGGACTATCGTCATCCGGGCAGGCCGCGCGTGATGCATCTGGACGCCCACGAATTCATCCGGCGCTTCCTGCTGCATGTGTTGCCGCGCGGGCTACAACGCATCCGTCACTACGGCTTGCTCAGCAATCGCCTGCGTGAGTCTCGGCTGACCGTATGCCGTGATCTGCTCAACGTCGAGCCAACCAGCGAAGCCTGCGACGCGCCCGAACTTGACTATCGCGACCGCTACGCGGAACTCACAGGCCGCTCGCTCTACGTCTGTCCAGTGTGTTCGCGCGGGCGCATGCTGTGCATCGACCACTTGTTGCCCTATGCGGCGCCGCGCGCGCCACCGGCGAGTCCCCGATGAATCCCGATCCGCTCGCTCGCAACACCGACCCCTCCGCCTCCCGCCGGCGCCCTGGGATACGCTCGGCCAGATGTCGCGCACCCTCGCCTGAGACACTCCGCGTCGTCTCGTCATCCCTTGCGTTGTGCAGGTATTCCTTTCCCAAAGCGGGCCGCGAGCTGTTCGTCCCGGGCGCTGCGAATACGGTCGTCGTGAACACCACATGCGTGCTTCGATTCAACGCACATAGCCCAACCGTCTGTGGAGCGGTTTAGCTCAAAGAATTGTTAGCCAAGCACAGACGGCCCGCACGTCGTGCCAATGCGGGCCAGTTGCGCCGTCTGTGCTTCGCTAACAATCCTCTGCCTTGGCTAGCGACAGAGCGTAAGGCTATCGTTCATACCCGAAGTAGCCGGCGAGGGCAGGTGTTCGGTGTGGATTCAATCGGCCGCCCACGTTGCATGCTGCCGCATTCGCTCCGATACAGCAGGCCTGATCGTCGGTGTCATTCGTTCCGCGTCCTCGGTTGTTCGGGCTGCGGGTCACGTCCGCGTTGCGCCGGCGCCCTCGTACACGCATCCGGGGGTGTCACATGGTTCACGTCGTTGCAGCAGCACGCATAAACCGGAAATCCGTAAGCATTTGTGCCGACGATGGTCGTTGGCCCGTGTAGCAGGCACACCGCCTCCATATGGCCTCCTGAAACTTGTGGTCAGCCGGCGCGACGCTTAAGTCGTTCCGGCTTTCAATGAGGCCGCCACGACCCAGGACTGCGCATTCAACCTCTCCGCGATCTCGGTGAGGTCATCAACTGAGACAGACTCGAACGTGACGCGCAATTCGTCGACGTTGCGCTTTACGTCACAACGAATCCCTCCCTGTTTCGCGTGCGCGGCGTGGGGACCTAGAGCCTGCCAAACCGGAACAATCCTGAGTTGGCCGGCAGCAGCTCGCACGGTCAGGGTCGACCGAATGTCGGCGTTGGGATGCGTGATTCGATTGGTCATTCTGTATTGGGCCTGCGGCCATCGACAGTTCAGTGTAGGCAGAGAGTGCCAGGGACTTCAATATGTCCCCTCCGCGTCTCGGCCCTGAATGACCTGAGCCGATATCACTGCTCAGACCCGTGGTCATTGCGCCGAACTTCTGATCGTTTCCGCAGTGGCGTAGCGGCCACTGCGGATCCCGTGAAATTCGCTTCTAGCACGCGTGGATGATTCGACCATTTCGCAGACGTCTGTGAGAAAAACTCACGCAATTTCAGTGTATACGCCGATTTGCGCCTGGTGTGGTGTGATGGTCTACTCATTACACCAGTTGGCCGAGAAAGATAATCCATCTACCGAGCTGGAGGAGGCGACATGAACGTTTCAGGGGCGGAGGCCGTCGAGCGATCGGCAATACGGAAGGTCTCATGGCGGCTGGTGCCGTTCGTGGCACTCATGTTTTTTATCAACTTTCTCGACCGCACCGCGATTTCGTTCGCTGGTCCGAACGGATTGAGCAAGGACCTAGGGCTGACCGCAGCGCAGTTCGGCCTTGCCGCCGGCGTGTTCTTCATCGGCTATATCTTCCTCGAGATTCCGAGCAATCTCGCCCTCCACAAATTCGGCGCGCGCCGGTGGCTCGCGCGGATCATGGTGACGTGGGGCATCGTCGCCTTGCTGTTCACGTGGGTCGGTAGCGTCGGAGGCCTCTACACCCTGCGGTTCTTGCTCGGCGTCGCTGAAGCAGGCTTCTTTCCGGGCGCGATTCTATTTCTGAGCATGTGGGTGCCGGCGAAGTACCGCAGTCATATCCTCGCGCTGTTCTATCTCGCCCAACCACTCACCATCGTGGTTGGCGCGCCGGTGGCGGCGCTTCTGATCGAAGCCCACGGTCTCTTCGGTCTTGCGGGCTGGCGGATCATGTTCTTCGGTGTCGCGATCCCGGCGATCCTCGTCGGCGTCGTCGCGTGGTTCTATCTCACCGATCGTCCGTCGCAGGCGAAATGGCTCACGGCGGCTGAACGCGCCTGGCTCTCGGCGAGGCTCGAAGAGGAAGACCGGGCGAAGGCCGCACTCGGTGTCTCGCACAGCGTGAATCCAGGCGCCGCGTTGATGAGCGCCCGCGTGTGGACCTTCGCGCTGATCTATTTCGGACTGGTCTATGGCTTGTACGCGCTGGCATTTTTCCTTCCGACGATCATCGGCGGATTCGAGACACGCTTCGGCACGCACTTCAACCTGCTCCAAAAAGGCTTGATCACCGCGATTCCCTATCTTCCGGCGGCGCTCGCGCTTTTCCTTTGGAGCCGTGATGCGACCCGCCGTGGCGTGCGTTCGTGGCACATCGCTGTCCCGTCGCTGATCGGCGCGGTCAGTGTGCCGCTTGCGCTGCAGATGAACTCGCCGGCGGCGAGCATCGCGGTCGTGACGGTCACCGCCTGCGCGATCTTCGCCGCCTTGCCGACTTTCTGGGCGTTGCCCGGCAGGTCCCTATCCGGAGCGGCCGCCGCGGCCGGCATTGCGCTGATCAACACCGTCGGCAATCTCGCCGGATTCGTCGCGCCCTACATCACGGGCATCACCAAGGATATGACCGGCTCGTATCAAGTGCCCATGCTGATTGTGGGAGCCATGATGTTCATGTCGGCCGTGCTCGCATTCGCGATCAGACGAGGGGCGGCGGAACGGTCGTCCGGCACCGTTGCGGCCTCAGGCTTGAGTGCCCACTAATCCACCGGGTCACCCCTCCCGGCACATTGTCCGTTTCGAAGGAGCGTTGGAAATGAAAGAGAAGATTGCGTTGTTTGGCGCAGGCGGAAAGATGGGCGTTCGCCTGTCGAGCAACCTGCTGAAGTCGGACTACCGGGTCTCGCATGTTGAGCCCGGAGCGGCGGGTCAAAAACGCCTGCAAGACGAACTGGGCATCGAGTGCGTGCCTGCAGACGCCGCGCTCGACGGCGCCGACGTGGTGATCCTCGCGGTGCCTGACACGCTCATCGGCAAGCTGAGTCACGAAATCGCGCCCAAGCTGCGCCCTGGAACGATGGTGATGACGCTCGATGCCGCGGCGCCCTTCGCGGGTCATCTGCCCGATCGCAAGGACCTCACGTACTTTGTCGCCCATCCCTGCCATCCGTTGATCTTCAACGACGAGTCGGATCCGAAAGCTCGGCGCGACTATTTTGGCGGTGCCTATGCGAAGCAGTCGATCGTGAGCGCGTTGATGCAAGGTCCGGAGGAGGCGTTCGATCTTGGCGAAGCCGTCGCCAAGGTGATCTATGCGCCGATCCTGCGCTCTTATCGCCTGAGCGTCGACCAGATGGCCATTCTCGAGCCGGGTCTCTCAGAGACGATTTGCGCCACGCTGCTCTACGTGATGCGCGAGGCCATGGACGAAACGGTCAAGCGCGGCGTGCCCGAACAGGCCGCACGGGACTTCCTGCTCGGCCACATGAACATTCTCGGCGCGGTGATCTTCAATGAAATTCCCGGTGCATTCTCGGACGCCTGCAACAAGGCAATCGAGTTCGGCAAGCCGCGTCTCATGCGGGACGACTGGAAGCATGTGTTCGATCGCGAGGAGATTGCCGAAAGCATCCGCCGCATCACGTAAGCCGCACCGGAGTTCAGGAAATGAGTGATCGCAATCAGGCTGCGTGGCCGGCGGGTCTGCTGCTCGCCTACTATGGCGACGACTTCACAGGTTCCACCGACGCAATGGAAGCGATGACCGCGGCCGGCGTGCCGACACTCTTGTGCCTGGACACGCCGACACCGGAATTGCTCGCCCGTTTTCCGGAGGTCCGTTGCGTGGGGTTGGCCGGTTCGTCGCGCGGACGCACGCCGCAGTGGATGGACGACGAGTTGCCCCGCGCGTTCGCCAGCCTCGCCGCGCTCGGTGCGCCAATCCTCCACTACAAGGTGTGCTCGACGTTCGACTCGTCGCCCGAGATCGGCTCGATCGGCCGGGCGATCGACATTGGCGTGAGACACATGCCCGGCAAATGGTCGCCGATGATCGTGGGTGCGCCGCGCCTGAAGCGCTACCAGGCGTTCGGCAACCTGTTCGCGGCAGTCGACGGCGAAGGCTACCGGGTCGACCGCCATCCGACGATGTCCCGTCATCCCGTGACACCGATGGACGAGGCGGACTTGCGCGTGCATCTGCGCCGGCAGACCGAGCGGCGGATCGAATTGATCGACCTGGTTCAGGTCCGCTCGCCCGATGCGGGCGCGAAGGTTCGTGAACTCATGCGCGGCGATCCGCCGGTCGTGATGATCGACGTGCTCGACGACGAGACGCTTGCCGCGGCCGGTCGGCTCGTCTGGGAGGAGCGGGGCGAGGGGGTGTTCACGGCGTCGTCGTCGGGCCTGCAGTATGCGTTGGCGGCGTACTGGCGAGCGAACGGGCTGGTGCCGCAGACACCGTCTCTGCCGATTGCCAAGCCGGTCGAGGCGATCGCGGCCGTCAGCGGCAGCTGTTCGCCCGTGACGGCCAGCCAGATTCGATGGGCGCGTGAAAATGGCTTCTGCGTCGAGCGTCTCGATCTGTGCCGCGCGCTCGACGAGCGATCGCGCAGCGCGGAGGTGGAACGCGCGGTGAACGTGGCGGCGCAAGCCCTGGCGCACGGCCAGAGCGCGCTCGTCTTCAGCGCGGAGGGCCCGGACGATCCCGACGTGGTCGGCTTCGATGCTATCGCCAGCCGAGCCCGCATGACCCGTTTCGACGCGGCCCGGCGTATCGGTGAAGCGCTGGCCGAGGTCATGCGGCGTCTGCTGGACCGCGTGCCGTTGTCGCGCGTCGTGGTCGCGGGCGGCGACAGCTCGGGCGAGGTTGCTAGCGCGCTCGGCATCTCCGCGCTCAGCGTCGCCGCGGGCATGGCGCCTGGATCGCCCCTTTGCCGCGCCTGGTCGAACGACCCCGCCCGCGACGGACTGGAGATCGCGCTGAAGGGCGGGCAGATAGGCGGCGTTTCGTTCTTCGGTTCGGTGCGCGAAGGTCGGCTTCTGACGTAGCGCGAAGGGTTCTTCCGGGCTGCCGGCCGCGGTTACCCGCGGGCGGGAGATAATGTCGGCAAATCTGGATTTCACTCTCGCGGACAATATCGATGGCTGAGATTATTCAGCGGCGCAAGCTGTATCAGGAAGTGCTCGACCGTCTGATGGACCGTATCCGGTCCGGCGAAATCGCGCCCGGCGACCAGCTTCCTTCTGAACGGGAGCTGATGGAAGTCTACGGGGTGGGGCGACCGGCCATCCGCGAGGCGCTTCAGACCTTGGAGCGCTCGGGCATCGTGGAGATCGCGCACGGCGAACGCGCGCGAGTAGTCGTGCCCACTGCGCAAAGCCTGATCGCTCAGATTGCAACCGGCGCGATGCATTTGCTGCGGACTCAGCCGGACATGCTCGAACACCTGAAATCGGCGAGGCTTTTCCTCGAAACCGGGATCGCGCGCATGGCGGCGGAACAGGCGACCGACGAGGATATCGCCCGCCTGCAGATGAGGGTGGTGCAGCAGCGCGCATCGATGGTCGATCTCGAACAATTCCTCGAGCGCGACATGGCGTTTCATCGTGAGATCGCGTACATCAGCGGCAACCCCATCTATCCGTCGATTGTCGAATCGATCTTCAGGTGGGCGGGCGAATACTACCGGCCCATGGTGCGTGCACCGGGGGCCGAAGAGCTGACGCTCGCGGAGCATCAGCGCATCGTCGATGCCATTGCGGCACGCGACGGCGACGCGGCCGCGCAAGCGATGCACGCGCATCTGAGCCGCGCTAACGCGCTCTACGGCAAGCTCATTCACACGTGAGCGGAAGGCGGCCGGGCGTGGCTGGCGGCACGCCGGCGGGCGCCGCTTACTTGGCTCGCGCCGCCGCGCGCAGCAGGGGCGCTTGCGCTTCGTCTGCGGAGCGCAGGAACTGCGTCATTTCCTTCAAGCTTTCGTTCATTTCGCCGATCAGCCATTTCTCGAGGTTGGTGACGTCCGCATGCGCGCGCAGATGAGGCGCGACCCACAGCACGAGCCGCCGCGGGCCGGGCACGAAACCGAACGGCGCGCACAGCTTGCCCGACAGCAGATCGTTCATCACGAGCATTTGAGGCACGAGCGCGACCCCGAGGCCGCACACCGCGGCCTGAATCAACAGATAGAAATGGTCGTAGACGCCGTCGCCGGCTCCGGCAAGCGGCTCGATCCCTGTCGCGCCGAACCAGTCCGACCAGGCTTCGGGGCGGGTTCTCGTCGAAAGCAGCTTGGCGCGGGCGAGCTCGCGCGGTGACGCGAGACCGATCGATTGCGCGTACGCCGGCGAGCAGACCGGCCCGATCCACTCCTCGATCAGATTGCGCGTGATCGCATCCTTCGGCGGCTCGATCGTGCTCGCGCGGATCGCGACGCTGATCTTGTCGCGCACGAAGTCGATCTGGTCGTAGTTCATGTTGAACTTCAGTTCCCCCTGCGGATAGCGCTCGTGAAAGCCGGCGATCCGGGGAATCAGCCAGTACATCATGATCGACGCCGAGCACGAAAGCGTGAGGGGCTCCGGCTTCAGCTGCTCGATGCTCGCGTCGATGAGGTTGAACGCTGTCGACAGCCCGTCGGCGAGCCTCGCCCCCTCGGGCGTCGGGTTGGACGACTGCGCGGAGCGCACCAGCAGCGTCAGCCCGAGCGTTTCCTCGAGCGACTTCACCTGCCTGCTGATGGCGCCGTGCGTGACGCACAGCTCCTCGGCGGCAAGGGTCATGCTGCGCAAACGCGCGACCGCCTCGAAAGCGCGCAGGGCGTTCAAAGAAGGGCGCGGTGTATGCATAGTGTTGCCTCCTTCGCTTCAAGCGTGCGGCCGCTCCCGCCGCTTGCATGGAACCGCTCGGCTACGAGAGCCGAGCCTTCGCCTCTCTTGTGACATTTTCTCACGGCTCACTGAGAACAAATCGATTGTAGGCCCTTTCCCGGCTGACTACAGTTTGAGCCATACCAGAACAAAAAATCACAACCCATCGCTCGGACCGCGGCACTGCGGGTGAGCAGAAAATGTCAGGAGACAGACATGAAGCTGAAGACCCTCGCCGCCGCACTCGGCGCGCTTTCGCTGGCACAGGCCGCGTTCGCCTCGGCGGACAAGCCGGTCATCGCGCTCGCCAATGCCTACTACGGCAATACCTGGCGCCATCAGATGGTCGACTCGTTCGACGCTGCCGCCAAGCAGGCGAAGGCGGATGGAAAGATCGCCGACTACATCGTCGTCAACGGCGACGGCTCGGTCGCGCAGCAGAACAGCCAGATCGCCGAGCTGATCCTCAAGAAAGTGGACGCAATCGCCGTCGATGCGGCGTCCGAAACGGCGGTGAACGGCATCATCCAGAAAGCCTGTCAGGCCGGTATCAAGGTGGTGTCGTTCGACTCGGTCGCGAGCGCGCCCTGCAACTACCAACTCAACTTCGACTTCACCGGCTACAAGAAGCAGGAAGCCGAGTGGGTCATGAAGAAGATCGGCGGCAAGGGCAACGTCATCCAGGTGCGCGGCGTGAAGGGATCGGCGCCCGACAACGACATGTACAACGCCCAGATGGAGGTGCTCAAGCAGTATCCGAACGTGAAGGTTGTGGCGACGGTATACGGGCAGGCGACCGCGTCGGTCGCCCAGTCCGCGGTCGCCAAC
Organism: Trinickia violacea; assembly: GCF_005280735.1. Lineage (NCBI taxonomy): Bacteria > Pseudomonadati > Pseudomonadota > Betaproteobacteria > Burkholderiales > Burkholderiaceae > Trinickia > Trinickia violacea. Next base: position 3,225,630 of record NZ_CP040077.1, on the reverse strand, counting down.
GTGCTGCCGAGCCTGCCTCACGTCGACGCGGTGCTTGGCCAGGGCGGCAGCGACGACTACGGGATCGCGCAGGCATTCGAGCAGTACGGTGGCCAGTATCACGACAAGATGCCGGTGATCGAAGGCGGCGGCAGCACTGACTTCATCAAGTGGTGGGCCGCGCAGAACCAGAAGGGCGGCTACACGACTATCTCGATGAACACGACGCCGGGCATCGGCGCGACCGCGTTCTACCTGAGCCTGTCGCTCGTCAAGGGCGCACAGCCTCCGAAGAAGATGATCATGCCCGTCGCCACTGTGACGCAGGACAACCTCAAGGACTACGTCAACAGTCCCTCGGGCATGATCGTCAGTCCCACCTACACGCAAGCCTGGGTCGACAAGAATCTGTTGGCGGGCAAGTAGTGTGGAGGCGCAAATGAACCGCGACAACACTGCGCACTTGCAGAACCGCGCACAACTGGTCATCCGTGCCCGCAATCTGACGAAGATATACGGGCCGACCCGCGCGAACGACGACATCTCGATCGCGGTTGCATGTGGCGACGTGATCGGACTCGTTGGCGGCAACGGTGCGGGCAAGAGCACGCTGATGCGCATGCTGTGCGGCGTGACGTCGCCCGACGCGGGAACGATCGATTTCGGCGATCAAGCCGGGCAGCCGGAGGATTACGACGCGAACGCGGCGCAGCAGCGGGGCATCCGCATCGTCCATCAGGAGCTTTCGCTTTGCTCGAACTTGTCGGTCGCGGAGAACTTCTTCCTGGAGGCGCCGCAAGGCGCGAAGGCGCGCCCCGGGTGGCGCCAGGCCTATCGCCAACGCGCGCACGCGGCACTCGATGCCGTGTTCCCCAACCACGGCATCGATGTCAATGCCGAAGCGGGGCACTTGCCGATTGGCGAGCGTCAGATGGTGGAGATCGCCCGGACGGTCGCCGCGCCTGGCGTGCGACTCGTCATTCTCGACGAGCCGACCTCGTCGCTCGGTCTGGAGCGCAGCCGCCAGTTGCGCGCCTTTATTCACGCGAAGGCGGCCGAGGGTCTCGCCTTCATCTTCATCAGTCACAAGCTGCACGAGATCGTTGACGTGGCGACACGTGTCGTGCTGCTTCGCAACGGGCGCCTCGAGTGGGAGGGGCTGGCGGCGGATGCGTCCGTGCCGGTGCTGGTGCGGCTCATGGGCGGCGAGACCGCGGTGCTGCGGGAAGCGGCGGCCGATCATCAGGGCGCGACGGGCGCCGTCTGCCTGCGCCTCTGTGGTGGCGCGGCGGGCGGCGAGGAGCCGATCGCATTGCGGGCCGGGCAAATCGTCGGCCTCGCCGGACTCGAAGGCAGCGGCCAGAAAGCGCTATTGCATCAGATCTTCAAGCCCTCGAAGCGCGACGCCACGAAAGTCGAGCGGTGCGGCGCGGTCAGCTTCGTGTCCGGTGACCGGCAGCGCGAAGGCGTGTTTCCGTTGTGGTCGGTACTGTCGAACATTTCGCTCGGGAAGATTGCTACCGGCTCACCGTTTCGCACCGTCACGAACTCTGCTGAGCGGGCCGTTGCAGCAACCTCGGCCGAACGGCTCAGGCTGGATGCGAACCGCCTTGCGTCGGGCATCCTCGACCTGAGCGGCGGCAATCAGCAGAAGGCACTGATGGCGCGAGCGCTCGTCTCCGAGGCGCCGATCATTCTGCTCGACGACCCGACGCGCGGCGTCGACGTTGCCGCGAAGCGCGACTTCTACAAGCTCGTGGCCGAAGTCGCCCGCTCTGGACGTCTCGTGCTCTGGCATTCCACCGAAGACCTCGAGTTCCTCGAATGCGATCGCGTGTTCGTCTTTGCCGGCGGTCGCGTCGTGCGCGAACTGACGGGCGGCGAGATCAGCGAGCAGGCGATCGTGGACGCTTCGTTCGAGCAGCCCGCTGCCGCATCTGCCGCTTCCCCCGCGGCCGAGGCGGGCACGGGCAAGGGGGGGCAGCGCGTGGTCCAGATGGCGCCGTTTGCAAGCCTTGTGCTCGTCTTCGCCGCGATGATGATCGCCAATCCCAGCGCCGGGTCCGTGTTCGGACTCGATCTGCTGCTGGGCCCGGCGCTGCCGCTCGTGCTCGTCGCGCTCGGGCAGATGTTCGTCATCGGCGGCAGCGAGATCGACCTCGGCGCGGGCGCCTTTGCTGGCCTAGCCAACGTGTTGAGCGCGACGCTGCTCTTCGATCAGCCCGCGCTGGGCGTGTTCAGCCTCGTCTGCGCGATGGCGTGTTACAGCGCGCTGGGCTGGCTGATCCAGGCGCGTCGCATACCGGCCATCGTGATCACGCTGGGGGCGTCCTTCATCTGGATGGGCATCGGTCACACGCTGCAGCCGACCCCGGGCGGGTCGAGTCCCGCATGGCTGTCGGCGTTGTTCGGCTGGTCGGTGCCCGGCGTGCCGACGTCGCTCGCGCTGATCGTGTTGGCAGGTCTGGTCGCATGGATGCTCGACCGCTGCCCGCTCGGCGTGAGCCTGCGCGCGTTCGGCAACAATCCGGCGGCGATGGTCCGCGCTGGCTGGTCGGCGCCGCGCTATGCGGCGCTGCGCTACGTCCTCGCGGCGTCGTTCATCGTTGTCGCGGGGCTCGCGCTCACTGCGATCAACACCGCGAGCGACGTCAACTCGGGCTCGAGCTACACGCTGCTTGGCGTGGCGGGCGTCGTGATAGGCGGGTGCAGCCTGATGGGCGGACGCATCTCGCCCGCCGGCGTGGTCGCCGGCTCGGTCGCACTCTCGCTGATCGGCGCACTGCTCGGCACGCTCAACGTCAGTTCCGATTTCAATGCGGCCGTGCAGGGCGTCCTGCTCGTCGTCATTCTGGCGCTGCGCGCGCTCGTCACCAGAAAGGGGAATGACGAATGAAACACTCAGCCTCCGTCAGATTTACCGAATGGTCGGCGCGCAATCGCTGGGTGTGGGCCGCGGCTGCCGTCGTCCTGCTATGGCTCGCGCTGTCGCTCGTGACGAGTCGCTTCAGCCTGAGTTCGCTGTCCGGCGTGGCCGTGTCCAGCTCGTTCCTCGCGCTGTGTGCCCTCGGGCAGATGATCGTCGTCACCACGGGGCGCGGCAACATCGATCTCTCGATCGCAAGCGTGATGACATTGAGCGCCTATCTCGCGTTGATCGTGATGGGCGGCAGCGACGGCCGGCTCGTCGCGGGACTGGCCGCGACGCTCGCACTCGGGCTCGCGGTCGGCCTGGTGAACGCGCTGCTCGTCGTGCTGTGCCGCATTCCCGCGATCATCGCGACGCTCGCGACCGGCTACATTCTCGCCACTGCGACGTTGCTCGCAAACCGCGCCATTCCGGGTTTCAAGGTCGCGCCGGCGATTCACTTCATCGCGACCGGACGCATCGGCGCGATGCCCGTGATCGTCGTCGTCGCATTGGCTGTCACGGTGATCTTTTCGCTGCTGCTGGGCTATACGGCTTACGGACGTATGCTGTCCGCTGCCGGGCAGAACGTACGTGCGGCAAGGCTCGCCGGTGTGCGGGCGTCGTGGGTGACGTCGAGCGCGTTCGTGACGAGTTCGGTGCTCGCCGCGTTCGCGGGCCTTTTGCTCGGCGGTTACGTCGGCGGCGCCTTTCTCGAGATGGGACAGCCGTACCTGTTGCAATCGCTCGGCGCGGTTGTGCTTGGCGGCACGCTGATATTCGGCGGCGCGGCGACCCCGCTGGGCACGCTGTTCGGCAGCATGTTGCTCGTGCTCGTCGTGACGACGATGCAAATCGCGGGTTTGCCGCCTGGTGTCCAGGACGTGGTGCAAGGGCTCGTGATCATCACGGTGCTCGCGATGGCGGGAGGCGGCGCCGTGCGTCGGGCGTCGCGGGGCGCCCGGCCAGCACCGCCGACCGGCGATGCCGGGCGACGCGCGGCCTGAGCACGGGAACGCGAGGGGCGAGCCATGGCAGACGGTGACTTCGAGGAATTGGACGAGCGTTTTCGGTCTTGCGTTCGCCGCAGCGAGCAGGTCCGGACGCTCTACCGCGGTTGCCGCTGGGCCGAAGGGCCGGTGTATGTGCCGGCCGGCCGCTACCTGCTGTGGAGCGACATCCCGAACAACCGCGTGATGCGTTGGGACGAGACGGACCACAGCGTGAGCGTGTTCCTGCAACCGGCCAATTTCGCAAACGGACAGACGCTGGACCGCCAAGGCCGCGCGGTGCGCTGCGAGCATGGCTCGCGATCGGTGACCCGCACGGAGCACGACGGCAGCGTGACGACGCTCGCATCGCACTATCGTGGCAAACGGCTGAATAGCCCCAACGACGTGGTCGTCAAGTCGGACGGCTCGATCTGGTTCACCGATCCGACCTATGGGATCGACACCGATTTCGAGGGCTTCGCGGCAACCCCCGAGATCGGCGCGTGCCATGTCTATCGCGTCGATGCGCGCACTGGCGAGTGCGAAGTCGTCGCCGACGACTTCGTGCGCCCGAACGGTTTGGCGTTCGCGCCCGACGAGCGTCGTCTTTACATCGTCGACAGCGGCGTGACGCATGTCAGAAACGGCCCGCGCCACATCCGGGTGTTCGACGTATCGGCCGATCGCGAGTTGAGCGGCGGCGCGGTGTTCGCGTCTTGTCAGTCCGGCATGTTCGACGGCATCCGTCTCGATCAATCGGGGCGCGTCTGGGCGGGGGCCGCGGACGGCGTGCACTGCTACGACCCCGACGGCACATTGCTCGGCAAGATCAAGACCGGCGAGCCGGTCGCGAACGTGGAGTTCGGCGGTCCGCAGCGCAATCATCTTTTTATCTGCGCGACGACGTCCTTGTATGCGATCAGGCTGCCGGTAAACGGTGCAAGAAAGATTTAGGCGAAATACGCCGTGGCGATCCGATCGACTCGAGGGATTGCCGGGCAGTACCACCACTTAAGGGAGTAACGCTGTGACTGAGCGAATTCATGCCAAATACTGGCTCGAGACCGGAACGGATCCCCGCGCGGCGGCGGACGCGATTGCCGGCGAGCAATCGAGCGGCACGTTCGTCGCCCTCCCTGGCGAGACCCGGGAGCTCAAGGAGCGCTCGGGCGCGCGGGTCGAACGGCTCGAGATCCTCGGGCAAACGTATAAGCCGAGCCTGCCAGGCGGAATGCGCTCGAACTTCTACACGCAATGCGAGCTGGAGCTGTCCTGGCCCATCGAGAACATGGGCCCGTCATTGCCGAACCTCATGTCGACGATCGCGGGCAATCTGTTCGAGCTGCGCCAGGTGTCGGGGCTGCGCCTGACGGGCTTGCGGTTGCCGCCGTCGTTCGCTGCCGCTTACCCGGGGCCCGCGTTCGGCATCGAGGGCACCCGCCGGATGGCGGGAGTCGAGCATGGCCCGATCATCGGCACCATCATCAAGCCAAGTGTCGGGTTGGCCCCGGAAGCGACGGCTGAGCACGTACGCGAACTCGTAGCCGGCGGCATCGATTTCATCAAGGATGACGAACTGCAGGGCGATGGTCCGCATTGCCCGTTTGATGAACGCGTGCGTGCGGTCATGCGAGTGGTCAACGAGCATGCGGAGCGCACCGGCAAGAAAGTGATGGTTGCGTTCAATCTGACTGGCGAGCTTGATCAGATGCGGCGCCGTCATGACCTGGTGCTCGAGGAGGGGGGCACGTGCGTGATGGCGGTGCTGAATTCCGTCGGGCTCGTGGGCTTGCATGAGCTGCGGCGTCATTCGCAACTGCCGATCCATGCGCACCGGGCGGGCTGGGGCTATCTGTCGCGCAGTCCGCATCTGGGGTGGGACTACGCGCCGTGGCAGCAGATCTGGCGGCTCCTCGGCGCCGATCATCTCCACGTGAACGGCCTCGCCAACAAGTTCAGCGAGTCCGACGAAAGCGTCATCGCAGCCGCGCGCGCTGTGCTGTCACCGGTCATGCCGGAGGCGCCGCTACCTGCGATGCCGGTGTTCAGCTCGGGACAGACCGGACTTCAGGCGGCGCCGACCTTTGCGGCGATCCGTTGCACAGACCTGATCCACACGGCAGGCGGCGGTATCTTCGGGCACCCGGGAGGGATCGCTGCGGGTGTCGACGCGATGCGGCAGGCCTGGATTGCGGCCATGGAGGGCGTGCCGCTCGAACGTCATGCGAAGCATCATCCTGCCTTGCAGGATGCTTTGCGATTCTGGAAGTGATCCTGTCGATATGAGCAGCATGTGCGACCGCGAAGGCAGAGGCGCCACTACAGTCAGAGAGCCGGAGGAGACCCTGGCTTGCTACGGTACGTTGCAGGCCGAGCCGGCTTGCGACACGTTCACGGTCGGCCCCTGGTCGATCGATGTCGTCGAGGGGGCGTTACGCAATATCCGCTTTGACGGCATCGAAGTCATCCGTGCCGTGTCTTTCCTGGTGCGTGACAGGGACTGGGGAACGTGCCGACCGGCAGCCAGCGATGTCACGGTAGTCGAATCGGCCGTTTCGCTTCACATTACCTATTCGGCCGAGTGCACGAACCCGGATGGCGGAGCGTTGTCGTACACGGTCGAGATTCGCTGTGACGCCCGTGGCGAGCTCGAGTGTCTGTCGAGATGCCGCGCGAGAACCGATTGTACGATCGCGCGTTGCGGCTTCTGCGTGTTGCATCCGATAGCGGATGTCGCCGGCGTGCCCGCGCGAATCACGCACACCGACGGCTCAATCGAATCGTCACGCTTTCCCGAATTGATCGATCCGCGGCAGCCATTCAAGGATATACGCGCCATCGAGCACGAACTGCAAAGCGGCCTGACAGTGCGTTGCACGTTGCTTGGCGACGTGTTCGAAATGGAAGATCAGCGGAACTGGTCCGATGCCTCGTACAAGACGTACTCGAGGCCGCTCGCGTTGCCATGGCCCTATGTCATGGCAGCCGGCTCCGCCCAAGAACAGGTCGTCAGGATCGAAGTCAAACGCCGTGTTCCGGAGCGCGGCGGGGCTTCTCGCGTGACCGGCAGGGACGTCGATGTTCACCTCGATCTCGCGATAACGGACGAAGTGATGCCGAGTCTTGGCATTGCCGTCGCGCCAGCCGAAGTCGAGTCCGCGCTGGCGAATCTCGACGCCCTCGCAGAGCTCGGTCCACAACGTCTGACATTGCACTTTGATCCGCTTGCCGGGCACGGCCGAAGCGAGCTCGCTCGTCTCGCCGAATTGCAGCTACGCTCCGGCATTCCGGCGATTCTGGAATATGTCCTGCCGGGCGTCTTGGAACCGCGATGTGAATTGACCACCCTGGCTGCCCTGATCGCCGACGTGGGCTTGAGCCTCTCAGGCATCTTCGTCACGCCCGCCGCTCATCGCCGTTCGGATCCGCCCGGCAGTGAGCCGGGACCGTGTCCTCCGCTGGACGAGGTGTATCGGGAAGCGCGGCGTGTCTTTCCCGACGTCCGGCTGGGGGGCGGCATGCTTAGTTACTTCACGGAGTTGAACAGGAAGCGACCGCCGTTCGACATGGTCGACTGGGTCAGCCATGCAACGTGCCCGATCGTTCACGCGGCGGACGACCGTAGCGTGATGCAGACACTCGAGGCCGTGCCGCACATCACCCGTTCTTGCCGGGCATTGATCGGTTCGAAGCCCTATGCGATAGGACCCGTCTCTATCGGGATGCGGCAGAACCCCTATGGGTCACGCACGATGTCCAACCCCAATCGTGAGCGGATACCGATGGCCGAGGAAGACCCCCGCGAACATGCCCGGTTCGGCGCGGCATGGCTGGCCGGTTATGCCGCGTCTCTGTCCGGTGCAAACATTGAATGCCTCACGCTCGGCGGGCTCACAGGTCCTCGCGGCATCATCAGTCATTCGGGGCAGCGTTATCCCGCATTCTATGTGGCTCGCCTGCTTGCAAGCATGGCCGGCACGCGTCGGGTTGTCTGCCGCTCGGGGGGCGCCGGCAGCATTGTGGGTTTCGGCGCTACGGACGAGCGAGGCGTCACTCGGGTTCTGGTCGCCAACCTCACTGGCAGGCTTCAGTCTGCGCGGATGGTCGGCGGGGCCCCGCTGAGTCTGACGCCGTTCTCTTGTTTTGAATGGGTGGTCAGCCCCACTACACCGCCACTTGCGCGTTAGCTTCGTTGTGGCCGCGGGCGATCGGTGAATGCGTCATCGTGAGGCCTACTTCGGCAATCGGGACAACCTGGTACTAGTGCGCTCGGGGCCATTGAGACTTTCGCGGTGTTCATTTGCAATGTATATTGTATCCAAAATTGCCGACGAGGAGTGCAATGTGGATACGGTGAGCCTCTCGCTGGACGAGGTCTATCAACTTTCGGTGCGCGTTCTGACTTCGAACGGCATGGCGGATGACCATGCCCGTGCGATCGCTCGGGTGATTACCGCGGGGCAGCGCGATGAATGTCATTCTCATGGCATCTATCGTCTGTTGGTGTGCGTCAGGTCGTTGCGAGACGGCAAGCTTGTCGGCGATGCCAAACCACAGATCAGCGAACTTTCGCCGGCAATCGTGCGGGTCGATGCGGGCTTTGGGTATTCGCAACTCGCGTTCGAGGTGGGTAGCAAGATCCTCGTCGAGAAGGCTCGCAAAATCGGAATCGCCGCGCTCGTGATCAATAACTGCTTCCACTTTTCTGCACTGTGGCCCGAGGTCGAAGCCATTGCAGAACAAGGCCTCGCCGCGCTCGCCATGACGCCGAGCCATAGTTGGGTGGCGCCGGCGGGCGGCACGAAACCGGTGTTCGGCACCAATCCGATCGCGTTCGCCTGGCCACGGCCAGGAAAGTTTCCGTTTGTCTTCGACTTTGCGACAAGCGCAATTGCCCGCGGCGACATCGAGTTACACCGGCGCGCCGGGAAGGACATTCCCCTAGGTTGGGCTGTCGACGAAGCAGGGCAGCCGACGACAAACCCGGCCGCGGCGTTGAAAGGGGCCATGCTGACTTTCGGCGGCCACAAGGGATCGGCGCTCTCTGCCATGGTGGAGTTGCTCGCGGGTCCGCTACTGGGCGACCTGACGAGCCTCGAGTCGCAAAAATTCGACGAGGGAGTCGGCGCAACGCCATGCCACGGCGAACTCGTCCTGGCGTTCAATCCGGAGACTTTTGCCGCCGGCAAGCAGGCAGACGGCGAGCGCTTCGCGGAAGCGATGTTCGATGCCATCGTAGGGCAGGGGGCACGTTTGCCGTCTCAACGACGCTTCGAGGCGAGAGTGCGCAGTGAGACGAAAGGCGTTCAGGTCTCGGCGCAACTCTACTCGGACGTCCAGGCACTGATACGCGGGTAGCGAAACTTCTGTCAGCTCTTCAAGCGCTGCCTTACGCGAGGCGGCGCGTGTCTTCTGTTCATTTTCCCTTCTTCGCCGCGCTCCGGCGACGCGCCGGGTTTTAAACGTGTTCCCCGAAAACCGCTCCGTACAAACCCGGCGTTGACTTTGGATTTTGGATCCAGGATATTGTGACCATTCAATCAAGCGGGAGTTGCCTTTCTGCAAGGCAACACCGCCTCTCAGGAGTCAGCCATGTCGCCTGTCGCCGCCCGACTCGAACGTCTTCCGTTCAGTCGATTCCATTTCAAACTGCTCATCATGGGCGGCGCGGGCTTCATGTTCGAGGCTATCGACGCTGCCATCATCGCGTTCATCCTTCCGGTCGTGCGCACCAAATGGCATCTGACCAGCTTTGAAACGGGCCTTCTGGGCAGCAGCACGTATGTTGGTTTCCTCGTCGGCGCGTTGTTTGCGGGATTGTTGGGCGATCGATTTGGCCGTCGGGTCGTGATGATGTGGGCGTTGACGTTTTTCTGCGTGTTGACGTTTGCCAATGCGTTCGTCAACGATTGGCATACGTTCGCCTTGTTGCGCGCGATCGCAGGCATAGGGATGGGGGCGGAGGGCGCCATCATTGCTCCGTTCCTCGTCGAGTTCGTCAGCAATCGGTATCGCGGAGCTTTTACAGGCGCGCTGGCCGGTTTCTTCTCGTTCGGTTTCGTGGCAGCCGCGCTGATCGGCTATTTCGTGATTCCGCTTAACCCGGAAGGTTGGCGCATCGCGCTAATCATCGTGTCGGTGCCGGTGATCGTTCTGCTTTGGTGGCGCCGGTCGCTGCACGAGTCGCCGCGCTGGCTCGAGACGCGCGGGCGGCACGCGGAAGCCGAGGCGGTGGTGGCCGACATTGAACGAGAAATCGCGCGTTCTGGCGTCACATTGTCCCCGGTGCAGGCTGTTGCCTCTGACACGCTTAGCTACGAGCACGCCGGCTCATTCTTGGGCAACCTGAAACTTCTCTGGAAGCGGCCGCTGGCCAGAACGACGCTGATGACGTGGTGCTTGTGGCTGTCGGTAACTTTCTGCTCGTACGCGTTCTTCGTCTGGATCCCGGGCTTGTTGGTTCAGCACGGCATGACGATTACCAAGAGCTTCTCGGTGTCGATTGCGATCTATCTTGCGCAGATCCCGGGTTACTACTCGTCGGCTTACTTCTGCGAAAAGCTCGGCCGAAAGGCGACGATCGTCACGTATATGGTGCTGGCCTGTGTGTCCGGCATCTGGCTGGCGTACGCGGGGAGCGATACGTCGATCGTGCTCGCGTCGATTGCGATGTCGTTCGCAATGAATGGCGTGAACGCAGGCGAGTATGCGTACACACCCGAAGTGTTTCCGACACATCTGCGCGCCACGGGTATGGGTACGGCTTCGGCGTTTGGCCGCATCGGCGCGATCTGTTCGCCCATGTTGGTCGGCTACATCTACCCGTTATGGGGTTTTGCCGGCGTTTTCGGCATGACGACAGCGATCTTGCTGTTCGGTGCGCTCGCGGTCATTTTCTTGGGTGTGTCGACCACCGGCAAAACGCTCGAGGAGATTACCGAGGCCGAATACGGCTCGACCGCAGCTGACGCATGTAGCGGTACATTGCAAACCGTCAAATAGGCTGGGAAAAAGATGGAACTCGGCAATCAGGCGCTTGTACTTCCGGCGCTCAAGCGTTTCGCTCGCGCGACCCATGAGGGACATGCGGCAGAGTCGATCTGGTGCGAACTGGAGCGAACGCTTACGGACGTGTTCGGACAGCGACTCTTCACGGTACTTGCCTATGACGAAGCGTCGAATCGGCTGGGTCGTTTGCATAGCAACCGTCCTGACATCAATCCTGTCGGCGGCATGAAGCGGGTCACGCATAGTCGCTGGACGGAGCAGGTCCTGCGTCGTGGCGAGATTTTTCTCGGCTCGACTCGCGAGGCCATTAAGGCCGTGTTCTCCGAGTACGAAGTGTTGTGGTCGATCGGCTGCGAAAGCGTGCTGAACATCCCCGTGCGAAAAGGCAGCATCACGCTGGGCACTTTGAATCTGCTAGGCGAAGCAGGCCTTTACGACGGTGCCGACGTCGATCTCGCCCTGGTGTTCGCGCAGCTCGCGGTAACGACACTGGAAGCATCCGTCCGCAAGCTGCAGCAGTTCGGCGAACCGGACCGGATGGAGCAGGTGTAGTCCTTGGGCCGGGACGGCAAGAACCGCCCCGGAAATTTCGGAAGTGAATTGACAGACCCGCTGAAGGGCGGCATCATGGGCTCGATGTCTGGATATTGGATCCAAAATATTGAACCCGATTCTGGCCGAGGCGGCTTTTTTGGGGTAGGAAGGAGACTGGTATGAACGTCCGCATCATCAATTTTGCAGCGGCCTCGGCGCTGTCGGCTCTTGTCCTCGGCTCGCCGGTCAAGGCGGCTGCAACACAAACGGTCAAGCTTGGCCTGGCCGCGCCGATGACAGGCGCTCAGGCGCAGTACGGAAAGGATTTCGAATCGGGCGTCCAACTTGCCATCGACGACTTCAACGCAACGAAGCCGACGATCGACGGCAAGGAGACGAAGTTCGTGCTCGAAGCGCTCGACGATCAGGCGGATCCCAAGACGGGAACGGTCGTCGCGCAGAAGCTCGTCGACGACGGTATCAAGGGCATGCTCGGGCACTTCAACTCCGGCGTGACGATTCCGGCATCCGCCATCTACTCGCGCGCCGGTATCCCGCAGATTTCCACCGCGACGGCGCCAGCCTACACGCACCAGGGCTTCAAGACGACGTTCCGAATGATGACGTCGGACACCCAGCAGGGTAGCGTGATGGGCAAATATGTCGTCGAAACGCTGCACGCGAAGCGGATCGCGATCATCGACGACCGGACTGCATACGGCCAGGGGCTCGCTGAGCAGTTCGAAGCGGCGGTGAAGGCGTCCGGTGGAAGCCTCATCGACCATGAGTTCACTTCAGATAAGGCTGTGGACTTCCGGTCCATCCTCACGGAGGTCAAATCCAAGAATCCGGATTTCATCTATTACGCAGGGGCTGACGCGCAATCCGCGCCGCTCGTCAAGCAGGCACGCGGCCTCGCGATCAAGGCGCTGTTCGCCTCGGGTGAAATGTCGAAGACCGAGGACTTCATCAAGATTGCCGGACCGTCCTCGGAAGGCGTGATCGTGTCGCTCGCGGGCCTGCCGCTCGACAAGATGCCAGGCGGCGCGGGCTTCGCGAAGCGTTACGAAGCCAAGTTCGGCGGTGAACCGACGACCTATGCGCCGTACACCTATGACGGCGCGATGGCGATGATGCAGGCGATGCAAAAAGCCAACTCGTCGGACCCGGCGAAGTACCTGCCCGTCCTCGCGAAAACCGACATGAAGGGCGTGACGAGCGATCACTTCGCGTACGACCAGTACGGCGATCTGCGCGACGCAATCATCACCGTCTACAAGTGCGAGGACGGGAAGTGGGTTCCGCAGACCGTGCTCGGCGGCAAGTAACCGCACCGTGGTGGACGACCCGTCTGCCGTCCACCTTCGCCACAGTTCGATTCATTCGAAATGACACAGCAAGCTCAGCATTCGCGGACAACTCCTGATGTCGTCGTCATCGGCGGCGGCATCGTGGGCCTCGCCTGCGCCTGGTCGGCGCTTCGGGATGGCGCCACGGTCACCGTTGTCGATCGCGATTTCGAAGGAGATCGCACGTCGCACGGGAATGCCGGCGGTATTGCCGTGACCGAGAGCACGCCGATTTCCGTGAATGGGCTGTACATGAAGGCCATCAAGTGGCTCTTCGATCCGCTCGGGCCGCTCTCGCTCGATTGGAAGCATCTGCCCGCGGCATTGCCGTGGTTCCTCGAATTCCAGCGTACTGGCAACGAGGAACGGTTCAAGGAAATTTCCTTTGCGCTCGCGAAGCTGAACAATCGCGTCTATGACGACATCGTCCCGATGTTCGAAGACATCGGCGTGATGGACAGCTTCTACCGGCGCGGCGCGCTGACCATCTACGAGACGGATGAAGCGTTCGCTGCCGACCAGCACGAATGGGCTTTCAAACGGGAACTCGGTGTGCGTTGGCGAGCCATGACAGCCGACGAGGTCCGCGAGTGCGAACCGTCGCTTGCGCCTGTATTTCGCCACGGCGTGTTCCTCGACGATTGGGCTCACATCGGCGACCCCAAGCGCGTCGTGATCCAGCTACGCAACCGCGTTCGCGAGTTGGGCGCGCAGTTTGTGGAAGGCAGCGTCAAGGCACTCGACTTGTCCGATGGTCTTGCGCAGTCCGCGGTTCTCGCAACGGGCGAACCGATAAAGGGGCGCCGCATCATCGTCGCGACGGGCGCCTGGTCTGCCGAAATCGCCGCGACGGTCGGCGATCACGTTCTGCTCGACAGCGAGCGAGGTTACAACACGACGCTGCCGTCGCATGGGATCAGTCTGTCACGCGAAGTGATCTTCGCGGAACGCAAATTCGTCGCAACGCCTCTCGATATCGGCGTACGTATCGGCGGCGCGGCCGAATTCGCCGGTCTGAAGGCACCGCCCAACTACAAGCGCAGCGACGCGCTGCTCGCTCTGGGCAAGCGCTTCCTGCCGGGAATCAACGATGCAGGCGCCGTGAAGTGGATGGGGCATCGTCCGGCGACGCCTGACTCATTGCCGGTGATCGGCCAGTCGCCTCGTGCGTCGAACGTTATCTATGCGTTCGGCCATGGCCACCTTGGCCTCACGCAATCCGCAACGACAGGGGCTCTCGTGGCCGACCTGCTTGCCGGCAGAACGCCCGGAATCAGTCTGGAGCCCTATTCGATCAAACGCTTCCGGAATTAGCGAGGCCCCCGCGACCTCGATTTACTCGCGGGATTTCCCGCTTCATTGTCAATTTTTATTAAGAGGTATAGCTATGCAACTCAATTGGAAAGGTGTCATTCCTGCCGCGACGACCAAGCTCAAGGATGATGGCTCGCTCGACCACGATGCCATCAAGGCCGGTCTGATCCGCCTGATCGAAAACGGTGTCAGTGGCGTCGTCATGATGGGCATGGTCGGCGAGAACGCTCAGCTCACACCGGAAGAGAAGCGCACAGTGCTCAAGATCGCCGTCGAAACGGTCGCTGGCCGCGTCCCGGTGATCTCGGGCCTCGCGGAGACGAACACCGCAGCCGCGGTCCAGTTCGCGAAGGATGCGCAAGCGATCGGCGTCCAGGGTCTGATGGTGTTCCCGGGCCTGACCTACAAGTCCGATGTCCGCGAAACGATCGCCTTCTACAAGACCGTCGCGCAAGCGTCCAAGCTTTCGATCTTGCTCTACAACAATCCGCGCGGCTATGGCGTCGACCTGACCCCGGACGTGGTGGCCGAGCTGCTGAAAGAGCCGACCATCGAGGCACTCAAGGAGGAGTCCTACGACACGACTCGCGTGACCGATCTGATTTCCCGCTTCGGCGATCGTCTGGCGGTGATCTGCGGCGTCGACGACCTGGTGCTCGAATCCGTCGCGCTGGGCGTGAAATGCTGGGTGTCGGGTATGGCCAATGCCGTTCCGAAGGAGTCGGTCGAACTGATGAACCTCGCGACGGCCGGCGATTTCGAGAAGGCCCGCCAGCTTTACCGCTTGCTGATCGACCTGTACCACCTCGACACGCACGTCAAGCTGGTTCAGTACATCAAGCTGGCTGAAAACATCACCGCCGGCTATTCGGAGAACGTCAAGGCGCCGCGTTTGAAGCTCGAAGGAGAAGAGCGCCAGAAGATCGTCGACATCGTTGAAAAGACGCTCGCCAATCTGCGCGCGCTGGCGAAGTAGTCGATGAAATCAACCGGCCACGCCATATTCCGGCGCGGCCGGTTGCCGCTTTGGAGATGGGTGCATGACCCAATATCGTAGTTTCATCAACGGAGAATGGCTTGGCGCGTCGGATTCGCTGCCGAACGTCAATCCGTCGGATCTCTCGGATATCGTCGGTGAGGCATTGTTGGCAGACGAAGCGCGGGTCACGGACGCCATTGCCTCCGCACGCCATGCGTTTCGCAACTGGTCACTGACGACGCCGCAGCAGCGCGCCGACATTCTCGATGCCGCCGGAGCAAAAATCCTCGCGCGACGGGAAGAGCTGGGCACGCTGCTCGCGCGCGAAGAGGGCAAGCGGCTGCCAGAAGCGATTGGCGAAGTCACGCGCGCGGGCAATATTTTCAAGTACTTCGCGGGTGAAGCGCTGCGTGTGGGCGGCGAGATTGTCCCGTCCGTTCGACCCGGCATGACGGTCGAAGTAACGCGCGAGCCGCTGGGCGTGATCGGCATGATCACGCCCTGGAACTTCCCGATCGCCATTCCGGCGTGGAAGATTGCGCCCGCGCTTGCGTTCGGCAACACGGTGGTGATCAAGCCGGCGGAAGCCGTACCGGGATGTGCCACCGAACTCGTCAAGATTCTCGCGGAATCGGGCCTGCCTGCCGGCGTGTTGAACCTTGTGCTCGGTCCGGGCCGGGTGATCGGCAATGCGCTCGTGACGTCGCCGGACGTCGACGCCATCACCTTCACGGGGTCCGAGACGACGGGGCGCGCGATTGCCGCGAAGTGTGTCGAAACGGGCAAGAAGGTGCAGCTCGAGATGGGCGGGAAGAATCCGATGGTCGTCGTGGACGATGCGGATCTCGACGTTGCGGTCAATGCGGCTCTGGACGGCGCATTCTTTTCCACCGGGCAGCGCTGCACGGCGTCATCGCGCCTGATCGTCACGGCAAGGATTCACGACCGGTTCGTCGGCGCGTTGCAACAGATGGCGGCGGCTCTCGTCGTCGGTCACGCGCTCGACAATGCAACCCAAATCGGCCCCGTTGTCGACGGCCGCCAACTGCAGCAAAACCTCTCGTACCTGAAGATCGCCAGCGAGGAGGGCGGCCAGGTCTTCGGCGGTGAACTAGTCGAGCGGCCGACCAAAGGCTTCTTCATGCAGCCGGCGCTCGTTACTGGCACCACGAATTCGATGCGGATCAATCGAGAGGAAGTGTTCGGGCCGGTCGCATCGGTCATCAAGGTGGCGGATTACGACGAAGCGCTCGCCGTTGCAAACGACACCCCCTACGGGCTCGCATCCGGCATCTGCACGACGTCGCTGAAGATCGCGGCTCATTTCAAGCGCCGTGCGGAAGCGGGCATGGTGATGGTGAACGCGCCGACGGCCGGCGTGGACTATCACGTTCCGTTCGGCGGCCGCAAGCGGTCGAGCTACGGCCCTCGCGAACAAGGCGCCTACGCACGTGAGTTCTACACGATTGTGAAGACGGCATACGTGAAGGCATAAAACGCCATGCTGGGTGTTTGAGCGTGGATGAAATGCGCGGCCTCGGGCGCGCATCTCCGATAGAAGCCAACGGAGCACAACGATGAAATCGACTTTCTTCTGTATCGACGGACATACCTGCGGCAACCCGGTCCGGGTTGTCGCGGGCGGGGCGCCCCGACTGGAAGGCCAGAACATGATCGAGCGGCGCGCGCATTTCGAGCGCGAGTTCGACTGGATCCGAACAGCGCTGATGTTCGAACCGCGCGGGCACGAGGTGATGTCGGGCAGCATTCTGTACCCGCCGACGCGCCCGGATTGCGACGTCGCCATCCTGTTCATCGAAGTGAGCGGGTGTCTGCCCATGTGCGGCCATGGAACGATCGGGACCGTGACGTCGGCCATCGAGCACGGTCTTGTGCGTCCAAGGGAACCGGGTGTGCTGCGTCTGGATACGCCGGCGGGTCTGGTCGTCGCGAAGTACAAGATGGACGGCGATCACGTCGACTCCGTTCAGCTCATCAACGTGCCGTCGTTCCTGCATTCGACGGATCTCAGCGTGGAGGTGGACGGACTGGGCGAGATTCGGTTCGACGTTGCGTACGGCGGCAACTTCTACGCGATCATCGAACCGCAGGCGAACTATGTTGGGCTGCATGCATTGAAGCCGTCGGACATTCAGCGACTGAGTCCCATTCTGCGGCAGAAGGCCAATGAGAAATACCCCTTCATTCACCCGGAAAAGGCAGAGATCCGAGGCTTGAGCCACGTGATGTGGACGGGCGCCCCGACCGTTGAAGGCGCGAGTGCGCGCAACGCGGTGTTCTACGGAGACAAGGCCATCGACCGTTCACCGTGCGGCACCGGCACGTCAGCGCGTATGGCGCATTTGGTCGGCAAGGGCAAGTTGAAGATCGGCGAGCGCTTCGTGCACGAGAGCATTATCGGCACGCTCTTCACAGGTATTCCGGAAGAGGCGGCCAAGGTGGGTGAGTTCGACGCGATCGTTCCGAGCATCGAAGGCTGGGCGCGGGTGACGGGACACAACACGATCTTCGTCGACGATCGTGACCCGTTGGCGAAAGGCTTCCTGCTCAAGTGAAGCTCCGTGAACGACGGGTTCGCGGCGAAGGAATAGATGAGGAACCGACATGCTGATCCTGAAGAACGCACGCATTCTGGACATCAACCACGAGAACGACGCGGGCCGTTACTCCATCGTCGTTGACGGCGATACGATCAAGGAGGTCACCCGCGAACCGGTTTCCGCCGAAGGATCCCAGTCCATCGACGTCGGCGGCAGGACGGTGATGCCCGGCATGGTCGACTGTCACGCGCACGTCGTGGCATCGGTTGCCCATCTAGGGAATAACGGCCGCTTGCCGAACACGCTCGCGGTGTTGCGGGCAGTTCCGATTCTGAGCGGCATGCTCGATCGGGGTTTTACAACCGTGCGCGACGCGGGCGGCGCGGACTATGCGCTCTCGCGGGCAATCGAGGAGGGCGTCATCGCGGGGCCGCGGCTGTTCGTTGCCGGCAAGGCGCTGTCCCAGACTGGCGGCCACGGGGATTTTCGCGAGCGGTTCGATAATTCCGATCCGGACCCGTGCGGCTGCTACCGCAATCTCGGTGCAATTGGGCGGATCGTCGATGGCGTCGACGAGGTGCGCAAGGCGGTGCGCGAGGAAATGCGCGCCGGGGCGCATCACATCAAGATCATGGCGTCAGGTGGTGTCGCGTCGCCGACTGATCCGATTGGCAATCTGCAGTTTTCCGTCGATGAGGTGAAGGCCGTTGTCGAGGAGGCAGCGTCCCATCAAACGTACGTAATGGCGCACGCGTACACAGGCAAAGCGATAGCGCGAGTGGTGAAGTTGGGTGTGCGTACGATCGAGCATGGCAACCTGGTCGACGAGGAATCGGCTGCCGTGATGGCCGAATATGGCGCGTTCGCGGTGCCGACCCTCGTCACCTACGATGCGATGAGCAAGGTGGGCGCGAAAACAGGGGTGTCGGAAAGCGCGCTTGCGAAGAATGAAGTGGTGCGCATCCAGGGCTTGAAGGCGCTGGAGCTGCTCAAGCGCCACGGCGTCAAGATGGGATTGGGTACCGATCTGCTGGGCGACATGCATCAATATCAGAGCGACGAACTGTCGATTCGCGCCGGCATTCTCGGGGTCTTTGAGACCCTCTGCCAGGCGACGGCCGTTGGCGCGGATATCGTCGGAATGGCAGGGCGTCTCGGGGTCGTGAGCGCAGGAGCGCTAGCCGATCTATTGGTCGTGGATGGCGATCCACTCAAGGACATCAATCTTCTCACCGGCCAGGGCGAGCATATCGTGGGGATCATGAAGGGCGGAAACTGGGTTCGCCAAGCGCTTGCGTGAACCACACGGCGAATGCTGGTTTGGATTTTGGATCCTAAAGCCAACTGCGTGCTACGATGGTAGTTACATACCGCATTTCGAGTAACGTCATCATGTCCCCAGTTGCAGCCAAAAAACGCCGCGCAGAAGAATCCAACGTGACGGAAGCCCTCGCGGCCGAATCCACCCGAAAAATCGTTCGGCCAACGACGGTCGAATTAGTAACAACGGCGATCCGACAGCGCATTTTGAGCGGCGAGTTGGCCCCGGGCGAGGTGCTGCGCCAGGAGGCGGTCGCGGAGGAGCTTGGCGTGAGCCGGGTGCCGATCCGCGAAGCGATCACGCGACTGACCGCCGAAGGGTTGCTGACCAGCGTGCCGCACAAGGGTGCGTATGTGGCTGAACTGTCTATCGAGGAGGTCCGGGAGACATTCGATATTCGTCTTCGTCTGGAGCCGTGGATTTTCGCCGAGGCGATTCCGAGAATCACGGACGCTGAGATAGGCAAGGCTGAACGGCTCGTCAAGGAAATGGACAAGGCCGACTCGAGCGAGTGGGGGCATCTGAACTGGCGTTTTCACGAAACGCTTTATGTGCCGGCTCAGAAGGACATCACGCTGCAGATGCTACGTGTGCTGCACGATCGCAGCGACAGGTATTTCCGCTTTCAGGTCTTTCAGGTTCCGATTCGCGAACAATCGCATCAGGAGCACATGGGACTGGTGGAGGCCTGCAGGAAGCGCGACCCGAAACTCGGCGCGAAGCTGCTCGAACAGCACGTCAAGACCGCGTCTCAGCAAATCATCTCGGTCGTGGACGCGATCATGGCGCGTTGAGCCTGCGGGCATCCTCGGCCCGGCGCTGTGCCGACGAACGTCGAACTTTCACGAGGAATGCGAATGGCAAACGAATCGTCCGAATCGACTCGGGCCGATCCGGGCACGAGCAATACGGCGGCCGAGAGGCGCTATCTCGTCGTTCGGCCGGACAACGAGGAGAGCTATTGGCAGCCCGTTCCCGCGAACGGGTTCGCATCGGTGCACGTTGCACCTCACCTGGCCGCAATGCAGCGCGCATTCTCGGTCGGCACGCAGACCGTGCCGCCCGGCGGCTACGTTCGTCTCCATGCCCACGCCGATGCCGAAGAGGTGTTTCACATCGTTCACGGGTATGGCAAGGCGATCATTGAAGGCGTGGAACATAGGCTAGAACCAGGGACAACGATTTTCCTTGGGGCGCGACAGTCGCACACGCTCATCAACGATGGGACAGCGGACTTGCATTGGGTCTGGTTCTTCGTGCCTTCCGGGCTCGAAAAATTCTTTAAAGCAGTCGGTCACCCGCGTCGACCGGGTGAAACGGCGCCCGCTGCATTCGCGCGACCGGACGACGTATTGGAAATTGAAGCGAGTACCGGGTTCACGCCGGTTTCGAAGCCGGGTGGTTAGCGGTTTGCTGATTATTCGTCAGGATGCTTGTCGACGGCTTCTAGTAGTCGTACGGCTGGGGGGCGACGACGGCGCAACAGTTCCCGTTGGAGCTGGATTCCCGACTTCGGCTATTCCGTTGGACTTTGCGAAATCTCCAGGTCAAATGCCTTGCGGCATCCGTGCCGGGCACGGGAAGAGATAGCCGTGATAATTCGCTCCTTATCGCTGCTAGCGCAGCGAGGTGTGGCCGGCGGAGCGGGGGCATCGGACTGCAGTTCGGCCGTTGCTGCCGTTCGCCCATCGACGCTGATATGCCCGCTCACTGCTTCAGAGCCGCCGTTCGCCGATGGCAACGGCGAACGGCCGCTACCGACTTTGACGAATGCGTACTTTCGACCCAATGCCGCCGTTCGTTCCCTCACACTGAAAACGGCCGCTTTCGAGTCCACATCTGTCGCTCGGTCCGACACGGGATCGAGCACGCCAAGGCCGCGGTAGTCAGATGAATGGCAGCCTCGCACGGTCTCCCACGGACAGGTGAATAAGAATTTTCGTATTTTCACCAACTTGAAAATTTAGATTCACGCGCCATACTACAAACGTACGTTGACCAAGACGACCCACTCATGCCTGTGAGCGAAGCCGAACTCCCCGGCGTGATCGAGCGCATTCACTATGCATCCGCCACCGCGTCGGCGGCGTTGAAGCCCGTCGCGCGATGGCTTGCCTCGCATTCGCTCGATGCCGCGACGCTTACGATCGAGGAAGTCGCCGAAGCGTGCGGAGGCTCCGCTGCCAGCGTCAACCGGTTCTCCAGGCACGCCGGATATCGCGGGTTTTCGGAGCTGAAGGCGGAACTTGCCGCAGTCGTGCGGCAAGCGCTGCAACCAGTGGAGAAACTGGCAGCGCCAACTGCCCAGGAAGGAATCGGCGCATGGCTGGCAGATCACCAGCGCAACCTTGTCGCGATGGATTCTTCGCTGCAACAAGAGCGACTGGCCCAGACGGTGACGCGCATCGTTTCGAGCAACTCTGTGTATTGTCTCGGGCTAGGCCTGAGCACCTATTTGACCGGCCTATTGGCGGACACGTTGATGCCGTATCACCGGCGCGTCATATGGGCCGCTGCCGGAGGAGGCAGCGAGCAAGCCGCGCGACACATGGCGCACATTGGCACAGGCGACACGCTGATCGCGATCTCGTTGCCCCGCTATTCGCGCGACACGGTCGAACTCGCGCGATTTGCCCGCGAACGCGGCGCTTTCGTCGTCGCCCTGACCGACAACCCGACCGCGCCTCTCGCCGCTACGGCCGACACGGTGTTGTTGGCTCCGGCTGAGCATCGGGTGCTGTCGTCAAGTGCGGTGGCCATGGTGGCGCTCATCGAAACATTGACATCAGAAGTGCTGAAAGCGACGCCGCAAACAAAAGCCATGGCGGCCACTTTGTCGCAAACGGTTCTGCCGTATCTCGTGTTCGACACCACGTCGTCGACGCAGGCGAAAGCCGAAGCGGGCACGAGGCGCAGCGGCAAGACCAGGGGCATCAGCCGAAAGGGTGGCGATGGCGGTGCTGGTGCGCCTCGCAGAAGTCGCAACCGATCGTGACTTCGCGATGGTCGCCTTCAATTGTCTCAGCAGGTCGAGAAGCAGAGGAGACGCAAGATGAACACTACCTCCGATAGCGCTACCGGTTCACCGGTCCAGCAGCTCAGGGACACGACGGGGCTTGCAGGGCATCCGCGCGGGCTCACCACACTGTTCTTCACCGAGATGTGGGAGCGATTCAGCTTCTACGGCATGAGAGCCATTCTCGTGCTGTACATGGTTGCGGCCCCAGGGCTCGGCGGGCTCGGCTACGACACGCCCCACGCGACGGCGATCTATGGCACGTATTCGATGGCCGCGTTTCTGCTCGCGCTTCCCGGCGGCATCATCGCTGACCAGTTGCTCGGCACGCGTCGGGCGGTGCTAATCGGCGGCATCATCATCGCATGCGGCCACTTCACCATGGCCATTCCGGCGGTCCCGACGTTCTTCACCGGGCTCGTGCTGGTTGCATGCGGGACGGGTCTGCTCAAGCCAAATGTGAGCGCACTTGTGGGCGGCCTCTACCCAAAGGATGACGAGCGCCGCGACAGCGGGTTCTCGATCTTCTACATGGGCATCAACATCGGCGCATTCCTCGCGCCGCTTGTCTGCGGCTTTCTTGCGGAAGCTGAGCCATTCAGGAATGTGCTGCGCTCATTCGGCATCGATCCGGTCAATAGCTGGCACTTCGGTTTTGCAGCGGCAGGCGTCGGCATGTTGATCGGGCTCATCGTTTTCTGGCGGCAAAGAGGCCGTCTCGCGCATGTCGGCGATCGGAGCGCCGCAAAACCCGCACAGGCGACACAGAAACGGCAAGGTGGTCTGCTGCGAACGACGGTCTATATCGCGCTCAGCGTGTTCACCGTCATCGGCACGTTGCTCGCCGGAAGCAACTGGCAAAACGTGCTTCCGTTCCTGCTGGCCTTCGATGCGCTCGTTCTCGTCGTTATGATGGGTCTGCAGGAACAACTGACTGCTGCCGAGTGGAAGCGCCTCGCCGTAATGGGCATCTATTTCGTCGTGACAATTGCTTTCTGGTCCGCATATGAACAGAAAGGCTCGAGCCTGAGTCTCTTTGCCAAGGATCTGGTGCAGCGAAATATTGGCAGCTTTCTCGTACCGGCAGCCTGGTTCCAGTCGCTGACCGCCCTGTACGTGATCCTGCTCGCGCCGGTGTTCGCGGCGCTCTGGGCGCGGCTCGGCCCTCGTCAACCCTCGAGCCTCGCGAAGCTCGCCGTGGCGCCGCTGTTGATCGGTCTTGGCTACGCCGGGTTTGCGATCATGGCCTCGTCGCTCTATATCGGCGCCAAGGTCAATCCGCTCTGGCTTGCCGGTCTGTTCCTGTTCGAAGTGTTTGGCGAACTCTGCTTGAGCCCTGTCGGCTTGAACCTCGTCACGAAGCTCGCACCGGTGAAGCTCGTTGGATTGATGATGGGACTCTGGTTCTTTGGAAGCTCGTTCGGCTACAAGCTCGCCGGTTACTTTGCGGGCTTTTACATGCCTGTCCCGGCACGGATGACATTGCTCTATGGGGGCATAGCCGCAGGGCTCATCGCCGTATCGGCCCTGCTGTTCCTCATGATGCCGATGATGAGAAAGCTCGTCGGGGACGAACCGGCTCAAGCTGCGACTCACGCGCATTGATCGAATACGGCAGGAGGCGTGAAATGGCACAGTACATCCTGGCAATCCATGGCGGCGCCGGAACACTGCAGCGCGGCGTCATGTCGGAGGAACAGGAAGCCGCTCATCGGGCAGCACTCGAAGAAGCGCTCGACGCAGGCCATCAGGTTCTGAATGGCGGTGGATCGAGCGTCGAGGCTGTTGTTGCCGCCGTCGTCGCGCTGGAGAATTGCCCGCTTTTCAACGCCGGGCGCGGCTCCGTATTCACGCATGCGGGCACGCACGAAATGGACGCGGCCATCATGGAAGGCCATACCGGGCGCGCAGGCGCGGTGGCTGGCGTGTCTCGCATCAAGAATCCCGTCATCGCGGCACAACGCGTGATGGATCGTTCCACGCACGTGTTGCTCTCGGGAGCGGGGGCTGAGCAATTCGCAGCCGACGAGGGCCTGGCTCTGGAGCAGCCCGAATACTTCTATACCGATTTCCGCTGGCAGCAGTTGCTCGCCGTGCGTGATACCGGACGCGAATTACTTGATCACGACGGCACCGCACTGCTTCGCAAACAGGATCCTTGCGACGCGAGCCGACTCATCAATGGCGAGCACAAGCTGGGTACGGTCGGCGCCGTCGCGCTCGATGCAATTGGGCATCTGGCCGCAGCGACGTCCACCGGCGGCTTGACAAACAAGCGCCACGGGCGAATCGGCGATTCCCCGCTGATCGGATGCGGCACGTTTGCCGACGCACGCGTGGCCGTGTCCACGACGGGAACGGGAGAAGCGTTTATCCGCGCTGTCGCGGCGCATGATGTCGCTGCGCGGATGAAGTACGGTCACGCAACAGTCGATGAAGCCGCGCGCACGGTCGTGAACGAGGTGATCCTGCAGCAACGCGGAACGGGAGGACTCGTTGCCGTCGATGTCGAGGGGCATGTTTCAATGCCGTTCAACACCGAAGGGATGTATCGCGGCGTTGTTCAAAGCGATGGCAAGCGGTACGTCGATATCTATCGGTAGTTGACGGCTCTTCCCAATGCCAGAGAAAAAGGCCTTAGCCTAGGAACCGTTCAGACGAAATCGGTGCATTTGCGATCGCCATAGTCTGAGCAACGAGCCTGCGCGCCGGGAAATTGTGTGCGCTTATGCCCGTCATGTCGGCGAGCTGGCGCCCGTGAACTGGTCGCGAATGTGCTCCGTCATATACGCCTGCACTCCAGCGGCCGCTTACGAAGTGCGATCTGCCGCTTGAATGTCCGTTCATAAGGAGCTAGGAGCGGCAGGAGTTGGCCGCGAGTGAGTCTCCGTCAGGTCCGCCAAAAGCGACCGTCAGGGGGAGTAACACAATCGAACTCCCATCATCCCTGAGGGAGTCTGTCATGGAAACCGAAACTCGCGTGGCGTGGAACAATGGCAAGTTGGTCGGCCAGAAGCCGCCGCTGAGGCCCAAGGACGTTTGGGCCATCCGGATCTATCTTCGGAACGATCATGCTGTCCGCGATCTCGCCTTGTTCAACCTTGCAATCGACAGCAAACTGCGCGGTTGTGACCTTGTCAGTCTGCGAGTCGGCGATAACACCCGCGGCAATCAGGTGCTGCCGCGGGCGCTGATCGTCCAGCGAAAAACGCAGCGACCCGTACAGTTCGAACTGACCGAGCCGACCCGCACGGCAGTCGGCGCGTGGCTTGATGAGGCTGCTCTGAGGCCCGAGCAATACCTTTTCCCCAGTAGGCTATCGGCGTCCCCACACATTTCAACCCGGCAATATGCGCGGATGATACATCGATGGGCGGGGGCGGCGGGACTTGACCCGACGGTCTATGGCACACATTCCATGCGTCGTACCAAGGCAACCTTGATATACAAGCGAACAAAGAACCTCAGGGCCGTCCAGTTGCTGCTTGGCCATAGCAAGGTTGAAAGCACAATCAGGTACCTTGGCATCGAAGTCGACGACGCGCTTGAGATCTCGTCCCTAGATAGCACCAGTTCGGGCACGCCGTCGCTATCGCTCCACTGTGCAACCTTTTCATAAATCCAGGCGGCCAGGCCCGGGGAGAATCCGACAACGAGTAGCCGATGGTCAGCGGACGCGTGACCATCATCGCGCCATAGGCAGCATTGCGGCCGAAGAAGGAACTCAAAGCCTGGTAGGCATTGCGCTCGGGAGCCGGCAGATCCGCGGGGGGGGTCACCGCCGAGAATCGATTTCATGAGATCGCCCCGTACGATGGCAGGCATCGATATACATTAACGTGTACTCCTATTGAAATGAAACATTGAGCCGGATCGGCACGAATACTTTCGGGAGGTACGCAACCCGGGATGTGCGCCCGATAGGATTGCTTTGATAACCTAAAGAGATAGAAAAGTCACATCTTCGTGTGAACAGAGCGCACGACACCCGGTTTTCGTCCGAGGGCCGGTCTGTCAGAGAAGGCGTCAGCTTGCGCTCATGCCGGCGTTCGGCTGGAGCGGCGTGAAGCCGTAATGTTCAAAGACCGACTGTGCTTCCGGGGAACGGATAAAGTCGAGCCAGCGCCGCGAGGCCTGTACATGCAATGCACCCTTGACGAGCGCGCCGGCATAGATCGCGATCGTATTGTTGGCAGCAGGGATGTCGACGTGAGCCACTGGATGGCCGGCCTGCTCCTGGAAAAGCGCCTCTGACCGCCACGTGATGCCTGCGTCGGCCTTGCCCTGCATGATCCACAGAGGCGTCTGCCGGTGATGGATGCGGGTGAGTGTCGTTGAGCCGTCGTTGACCTTCGTGTCGTATACCTCCTTCACGAGCGCGTCGCCGCCCGCGTTTTCGAGTGAGGCTTTGATTTGTCGCGCGACCCCTTCGAACGCCGGATTTGGCATTGCGAGTCGCACACCGGGTTCGCCGAGATCTGCGAGTCTTTCGACGTGCGCGGGATTGTTCTTCGGCACCATGATAGTCAGCGTGTTCGTTACATAAGGTACCGCCGGCGCCTGCAGCAGACCTGCATCGATCTCCCTCTGCACCGTTTTCAGGCCCGCAAGGTAGACGTCGGGTGCGACGGTCCACGTCATGTTGCCGACGGTCACCACGCCGGCCGACTCCATCTGCTTGACAAGCAGGCCTGGAGGGAGCGTCTCCCAATAGACATGCCCCTTGTACTGCGGATAACGCGCTTCGAACGCGTGGACGAGCGGCGCCATCGCGAAGAAGTAGTTGCCGCCGACATACAGCGCGAGCGCCGAATGGATCGGATCGCCGTGGAAGTCGGCGAGGTTATCCGCATCGGGCTCAGTGAATGACAGGCCGCGCTCGGGTGCGTCGTTGTTCGCACCCTGTTGCCAAGGCGGCGAAACGCGCTCAACTGCTTCGGGTGGCGCCGTTTCAATACCCGCGACGGCGTAGGCGAGTGGCGCTGCAAGCACAGCTGCGGCACAGAGAGTGCACACCAGCGCATTTCTTCTCAAGTTGTACATCGAGAATACCTCAGAACAGATTGACTATCGCCCACACACACGTCAGCGCCAGCCGGGCGAGGTTTTACAGCGACAGTGGCGCAGGGCAGTTCGCTTCGAACGTCGTGACTGTCGCTTGTGTGGCTCATGAACCCTATGCGGGCAAACATCGGTCGATGATGTTTATTCCAGTCTTCGACCCAAGGCCTGGATGAGACTCGGATTCACCCGATAGGCTTTTGAGACGGACCAGCGCGCCGTGGACGATTCGAACACGGTGAGTCATTCCTGAGGGAAAGAAGCGCTGCGTCGCGTGAGGCCCTCTTCCGCGGGCGAAATTCACAAAGGTGTCCCCGAGGATGGAATAAACAGCGCAACTACGCGTTTGCATTCAGTCGACTACGTCTTCAGGAACTACGATGCTTCAACTTTATGCAAGCAGCTGCTCCAGGAATTCCCGCTTCTTCGCCCGGCTTGGATGCGCGTTGGCTGCGGCGGCCATCGCAATTGCCGTGAACACGGCCTTGCTTTCATGCGCGGCCCATTTTCAGCTAGTAACGGGTAATGGCAGCCTTCTTTCGCTGCTTCTTCAAGTGGCACGCGGACACGTCACCGTACGCCCCATTTTCCAGACATATAGCTTCCAACAGGCTTTTCACGTTGCAGTCGGAATCGCAATGGGCATCGTGTACGCCTTTCTGTTTGTGTTTCTGCCCGGTGGCGCGTGGAGAAGAGGTGCGACGTACGGGGCCCTCGTCTGGCTGGCGAATGCCTGTATCGTCCTGCCGATGATCCATCAGGGCTTTGCGGGATATCGGGTTATAAGCGTGGGTGGCATGTTGTATTTCGCCTGCGCTCATATGGTGTTCTTCCTGCTTTGCGCAGTTCTCTTTGAATGGTTCTACCGCGAGCCCTCGACACGCGATGGTCGACCCCATTTGGCTGTATGAGGATGCCGGCGCTTTCGCGTTAGCGACGCAGACGTTTGCCAATTCACCGTCACGGAGGAGGCCGTGCGCGATGTGGCGCGCAATGTCGAATAGCGACGGGGAACCCGTGGGATCGTGAGCTAACGCTGGACGGTTCGAGTGGCTGCCCCCGGACAGACAGGGTTACACCATCATCTGTTCGAACGCCTGGCAGGCGGAGCATGCGCAAGGCGAATCAGTTGGAGTTACGAAAAAAATCCAGTCATTGGAATATCTGTCTGGGTGCGGATGTTCACCTCGATGAATGCGTCAGATGCTCACGGATATTATGGAGTACAAATCTACGAAGATTGACCCGATCACAGCCTCAGAAGGCTGTAGGGGCAAGCACCTGCCATCGGCAAACTCGCATTGATCCCGGTTGGAATCGCATCACAAAAGTGAAATCCGGCGCGCATGATGCGAGCCCTTTTTACCACCAGTAGACAGGGGAGGGTGTTCCTCGTCGGGCTATCGAAAGTCACGTGCCCGGGTGACGCTGTTGCAACTATATGGATGGCTTTCATGATAAAGGCTTTGCTTTGCATCGTTGCTTGTGCTGTTCCCTTCGTGTCGTACGCGAAGGAACCCAACGTTTCGAATGGCGTGATGGTCGACGAAAATGGCATGACGCTCTACACGTTCGACAAGGACACAGAGCCAGGAAAGAGTGCCTGCACGGGCGAGTGCGCGGCTATTTGGCCGGCCGCGATTGCCAGCGGGCATGACAGGGCAAGCGGTAGCTGGAGTTTCCTGACCACGCTCGATGGCCAGAAGCAATGGACCTATAAGGGACATCCGCTGTACCGTTTTGTCAAAGACGAACAGCCCGGCGAGTCGACCGGAGACGGCATCAAGGGGGTGTGGCATACCGCGAAGCCTTGAGATGTCAGGTTGACCGGATGAGACGATGCCGATGCGCGAGATTGATGAATAGGTATGCAAAGTAATCAGGCTAAAAGCGCACATCGTCTGAAAAGTCGTTGACGCGGCCGCATGAGCTCCGCCCGATCGGAGTTATGCCCTGTCGCGCTCGCCGACCGCACTAAACCTTAATTGGAGATGTGAAAATGTCACACGATGTCGATTACCGCCGTCGCGGGTTCCTGGGCACTGCGGCCATGACTCTTGCCGCTTCACAGTTCGGGATGGTTGGCTCCGCAAGGGCGAAATCGGGCGATGCAGAACGGGCTCATTTGCCCGCCATCAAGCCGGGGACGAACACATCATTCGGTCCGCTGAAGCAGATCGATGCGGGCCTGCTGAACGTCGGATACGCCGAAGCGGGCCCGGCCGAGGGTCCTGTGGTGATTCTATTGCATGGCTGGCCCTACGACATTCACAGCTATGTCGATGTCGCCCCCCTACTAGCGTCGGCGGGGTACCGGGTGATCATTCCGTACATGCGTGGCCATGGCACGACCCGCTTTCTTTCAAGTGGAACCATTCGGAATGGCCAGCAAGCGGCAGTCGCTGTGGATGTCGTCGCTCTGATGGATGCTCTGAAGATCCAGAGGGCGACCATTGGCGGCTATGACCTGGGTGGACGATCCGCCTGCATCATCGCGGCCCTCTGGCCGGAGCGCTGCAAAGCCCTCGTCGCCGTGAGTGGCTATCTGATCAACAACCGTGAACTCAACAAGAAGCCGCTGCCGCCAAGAGCTGAGTACGCGTGGTGGTACCAGTATTACTTCGCCACAGAGCACGGTGCAGCCGGCTACGAGAAGTATCGGCACGATTTTGCGAAGCTCATTTGGGAGATCGCGTCGCCGAAGTGGGCATTCGACGACGCCACGTTCGATCGCACCGCGGCGGCCTTCGACAATCCGGACCATGTCAGCATCGTGATCCACAACTACCGCTGGAGGCAAAGTCTGGCCACAGGCGAGCCGAGATACGACGATCTGGAAAAGCGTCTTGCGGAAGGTCCGGTCATCACTGTACCCACGATCACTCTTGAAGGTGACGCCAACGGTGCACCGCACCCGGACAGTACAGCCTATGCCAAGAAGTTCTCGGGCAAATACACACACCGAATCATCAGAGGTGGTATCGGGCACAACCTTCCTCAGGAAGCGCCACAGGCGTTCGCTGAGGCGGTCGCCGAAGTTGAATCCTACTGAGCGGTGACGGGTCAATGGCATGTCGAAAGGCCTTGCGTGCTACGACTTGTAATCAACGCCCGTCACGAGTACCGATATGAAACTTGATGCCTCCACTTTCCGGCGACTGCGCCGTCTTACTCCAATCCTCGACGACATCCTTAACGCGGGCGAGGTCGAGTATGTAGGCCAAGCGGTGAGTCTCACCGCATTGGCAACTCTGTGCTCAGAGTTGTTCGAGGCCTATGAGCGCGAGTATCCCGACGAGGTGACACAGGCACGTATCGACTCATTGGAATCGCAATGACGCATTCCTCACACCAAATTCGTAAGAGAGAAAACATGTTTGCATTAGACCTCCCTATCGCGCCTCGCCGTACCAGCGCCAGCTGGGCATTGACGACGGCGATCGGTTTTATCCTTCTCGTGTTCGCTGGCTGTTTGCGACCCGCATACGCCTCCGACGCGGTGTCGAGTGCTCCGGTGGCGAGTACGCACAGCGACGAAAGCATCCGCCCGTTTCGCGTTCACGTTCCGCAGGCGCAACTCGACGACCTGCGTCGGCGCATCGTGGACACGCGGTGGCCGAACAAGGAGACCGTCACGGACGATTCGCAAGGCATTCAACTGGCGAAAGTGCAGGAGCTCGTGCGCTATTGGGGTACTGACTATGACTGGCGCAAGGCCGAGGCACAGCTCAATGCGCTGCCCGAGTTCGTGACCACCATCGACGGGGTCGACATCCAGTTCATCCACGTCCGC
Organism: Trinickia violacea; assembly: GCF_005280735.1. Taxonomy (NCBI): domain Bacteria; kingdom Pseudomonadati; phylum Pseudomonadota; class Betaproteobacteria; order Burkholderiales; family Burkholderiaceae; genus Trinickia; species Trinickia violacea. Next base: position 3,194,815 of record NZ_CP040077.1, on the reverse strand, counting down.
TCGCGTTATCCCAATGCGTTGCCGATCATCCTGACGCATGGCTGGCCCGGTTCGATGTTCGAGTTCATCAAGGCCATCGGCCCGTTGACCGATCCCGTGGCTTATGGGGAGCGTCCGGAAGACGCGTTCGACGTCGTGATTCCGTCGATTCCCGGCTATGGCTTTTCGGGCAAACCGAAAGAGCTGGGCTGGGGACCCGACCGCACCGCGCGGGCGTGGGACGTGCTAATGAAGCGCCTCGGATACACGCACTACGTCTCGCAGGGCGGCGACCATGGCTCTGTCATCTCCGATGCGCTGGCCCGCCAGGCGCCCCCCGGCCTGCTCGCGATTCACCTCAATATGCCGGCCACCGTTCCGGGCGACCTCATGGCGGGCATCAATAACGGCGCCCCGGCTCCTGCTGGATTGACCGATTCCGAGCGGGACGCCTATCAGTCGCTGAGCACGTTCTTCGGCAGAAACGCGGCGTACGGGGCCCTCATGGTCACGCGTCCGCAGACGATCGGGTACTCCCTCTCGGACTCGCCTGCGGGCCTCGCAGCCTGGATGTATGAGAAGATTGCGCAATGGAGCGACAGCGGCGGAGTGCCCGAGCGTGTCCTGAGCAAGGATGAGATGCTCAACGACATCACGCTGTATTGGCTGACCAACACAGGGGCGTCGTCGTCACGGTTCTACTGGGAAAACAACAACAACAATTTCAGCTCCGTCACGCAGAAGACTCAAGACATCAAGGTTCCGGTGGCGATCAGCGTGTTTCCGCATGAGATCTATCGCGCGCCGAAGAGCTGGAGCGAGCAGGCATATCCCTCGCTGTACTACTACCACCAGGTTTCCAAAGGCGGTCACTTCGCAGCCTGGGAACAGCCACAACTCTTTACGGAAGAGTTGCGCGCGGCGTTCAAGCCGGTGCGTCAAGCGAACGTGAAAGCAGGGTAGCAGAGGCAGGGCGCGCGTACATTTCCGGGGCAGAAACGATACTTCCGGTGTATTGCTGACTCCAGTGATCCCGTTAGGTGGTGCGAAGGCCGTTGCGCGTCGCAGTGGCCCAATCGCGCCGGTGATTCTGTCTCGCACTCGTTGCACCGACGATCGCTTGACGGGTTGTCACTCGACAGCAGTCGCTCAGCTGCCAAGGTTGAATGTCGCTAGCGGGTCGGGAGCACGCGTTCGTTGACAACGAGACCTGACGTTCGCGCCCATCGATACGGGAACGGCAGGAAAGCGACTTGAAGCTGCCTCAGCGGCAGCGTTACCGGAACGTCAACTTTGGCCGAGCTGCGGCCACGCGAGTCCGCGTGGGGGTATGACCGTTCGACTTCGATAGCGGTCCGCAATCTCGTCGATTGATGTACCGCTCGAAAGGGATAGGTTGGCCATCGTGTGCTCCTTTCTTGTGCAACTGCCGTGGGCGCGCCTATTGCCCCTTGAATTGAGGCGCGCGCTTTTCGAGTGTCGCGGCGAGCGCTTCGATATGGTCCTCGGTGTTGTGGCACATCCCCTGAAACACGGCACAGTGTTCGAGGAAGTCGGGTAGTTCCATGCGCTGGGCTGATTTCATCAGGCGCTTCGTCAGCCTGAGGGCTTGCGGAGGTTTTGCTGCGATGCCCCTGGCCAACTGTTGCGCGGTATCCAGCAACTGGTCCGCGCTCACGGCGTCGAGAACGATACCAAGTTCCCTGGCCTGCGCACCGGTAAAGGTGCGGCCAGAAAACGTCAGCTCTGCGGCCCGCTGGTAGCCGACGAGTCGCTGGAGCAACCACGCTCCGCCATCCCCGGGAATGATGCCCACGTTGATGAAGGTCTCACCCATGATCGCGTCGGTTGTTGCCAGTCTCAGGTCGCACATGCAGGCGAGGTCCAAGCCCGCGCCCAATGCGGCGCCATTGATGGCTGCGATGGAAGGGACCTCGAGACGATGCATCGCCAGCGGCAGGCGCTGGATGCCTTTTCGATATCGTTGCTGGACCTCATATACGTCACCTCCGAAACTCCCTTCGCGATGCAACATGTGCTTGATGTTTCCGCCGGATGAAAAGGCCTTTCCGGCACCGGTCACAATCAAGACGCCGATAGATTCCTCGGCGTTAATCCACTGTACGGTGCGTTCAATATCGTCGACGAGCTTCGTGCCGGTCAGTTCGTTACGCACATCGTCCCGGTTCATGGTCAGTATCGCGACACGCCCGTCGACGCTTAGCAACGCATCAGTCAGTTCAGGTGCAAGGGTCATTCTGGCCTCCCGGTTGCAAGTCACTGTGGGGTGGTTGCGCCGACATCCTCAAGCAGGATGCGCGCGTCAAGGATGGCTACCCCGCTGGAATAGGCCAGCACGGGGTTAAGGTCCAGCTCGGCAATTTCGGGAAACGCGGAGCAAAGCGCCGAAATGCCCATCATCAGCCTGACCAGCGCATCCTTGTCGGTCGGGGCGGCTCCACGTACCCCGTTCAGAATCTCACTGGCCCGGATCTCGGCGAGCATTCGGTGCGCATCGTCTTGGGTGAGAGGAAGCGAGCGAAACACGACGTCCTTGAGCACTTCGACCAGAATGCCGCCGAGGCCAAACATCATGACCGGCCCATAAGTCGGGTCACGCACAACCCCGATGATGATTTCGACGCCACCTTTGGGCGCCATGGGCGTTACCAGGACGCCGGTAATGTCCGGATCTTGCACATGCTTTCGGCCGTTGGCCACAATGGTTTCGAACGCTTGCCTGACTTCATCGGGACTTCCAACGTTCAGCCTGACCCCACCGACATCCGATTTGTGGATGATGTCGCGCGACACGATTTTCATCGCGACCGGCACCGACGCGAGGCGCTCGAACGCCGCAACGGCCTCATGCGGCGAGCTGGCCAGAATCGCGGGTGCGGGCATCGGGACGCCCGCATCCGCGAGCGCCTGCCGGGCTTCGTGCTCGAGCACAACCGTCCGGTGCTCGCGGCGACAGGACGCAAGGACTGTCTCGAACGCCGGCGAGCGCACCGCTTGGCCCTCCGCGTCGGCTGACGGCCGCCTTTGCGTTTCGCCGAATTCGGCGAGAGCCAGCATGCAGCGCACTGCCAGCTCAAGCGAGTCATAGACCGGCACGCCAGCTTCACGGATACATGTCAGCGGCGCAGGTCGCAGGTCCGCATACAGACTCCCGTACAGGCTATGCACGATGATCGGTTTGCCGTACGTTTCCAGCATCTCGGCGATGCGCGACGAGGTCTGCATCTCAATGGGCGTCAGCGACTGCGAGAATCTCACGCCATACCCACCGTAGAGCCCCGTGATGAGCAGCCCGTCGACCTGAGGGTCCTCAAGCAGGATGCGCGCGCAGTCAGCAAATATCGCAGGATTCGCGTCCGTTCCCCCGGCCACATCCACCGGGTTTGCAACGGCGGCCGACGGCGGCAGGATTGCCGAGAGGCGCTGCTGCGTTTCGCGGCTCAGAGATGCCAGCGTCAGACCTTGCTCGCTCAGGGCGTCTGCAGCAATCGTCGCATGCCCGCCACCATCTGCCAGCACCGCCACGCGGCGCGACGCGAGCGGCTTGAGTAGCGAAAGCGCTTCAGCGAGCGACAGAATCTCGTCGGACTTGCGAGCCAGCACCGCACCCGCCTGACGCAGAACGCCCTCGCTAACCGCATAGTCGCCGGCCAGCGCACCGGTGTGCGACTTCGCGGAACTCCGTCCGGCGCTGGTGCGACCCGACTTGTAGAGGACGACCGGTTTCTTGCGTGTGATCCGACGCAGTGCGTTTAGAAACACCCGCCCGTTGTTCATCCCCTCGACGTACGCGACGACGGCCTTGGTGTTCTCATCTTCGGCGAAGTAGTCGAGATACTCATCAAACTGGATATCCGATTCGTTGCCAATACCCACGTACGTCGACAGACCGATGTGTCCATTCGCCTCGGCCTCCGTCACGAGGGAAAGCGCCATGTTCCCCGACTGCGACAGCAAGCCGATTCCACCTTTCTTCAGATTGCTGAAGCCGACGATGTTGCAGGCTTTGTGGGTATTGAACACGCCGGACGTGTTCGGCCCGACGATACGCACGTTACAGCGCTGAGCAACCCGCACCATTTCATCCTGCAGGCGCCGCCCGTCATCGCCCGCTTCGGCAAACCCGCCCGCCAGGACAACCGCCCCTTTTGCGCCCTTCCTGCCACACTGCTCGATGACCTGTGGCAGGGTCTTCGCCGGCGTGCATACCAGAACGAGGTCAACGTTGCCGGGTATGTCGCCCAGGCTCGCGTAGCATTTGAGCCCCAGGATTTCGGATTCCTTTGGATTTATCGGGTATATCGCCCCGACGTATCCGTCTTCCAGCAGCTTCTGAATGGAACGGAAACCGCGTTTCGTCTGGTCCCTCGATGCGCCAACGACGGCAATCGAGTCCGGATAGAAAATCTCATGGAGAGCGTGGCTGCTCATCGTTATTCTCCCTTGAACACCGGTGAGCGCTTCTCGGCGAACGAATCGATCCCTTCCCGCCAGTCTTTCGTTGTGGAGCAGAACATCATGCCCTCCAGCTCCGCTGTCAGCGCTGCGTCAAAAGTGCGCTCGCCCGCGAAGTTCAGTTGTTCCTTCGCGAGCCGCATTGAAAACGGTGCCTTGCTGGCGATCTTCTGTGCAAACTCGCGCGCGCACTGCAAAAAGCCGTCATCGGGAAACGCACGGTTTGCCAGCCCAATCCGGGCAGCTTCGTGCCCGTCAATCTGCTCGCCAAGGAAAACAAGCTCGCGGGCTTTTGCCAGACCGACCAGCCGGGGGAGGAGATACGTGATGCCGCCACCAAGAAAATTGCCGATGCTGATTTCAGGCAGTCCGATCTTCGCGCTCGCGGCCATCACAACGAAGTCGGAAGCAATCGCAATTTCTGCACCGGCTCCCAGCGCGAAGCCATTGACCGCCGCGATCACGGGCTTACCGAGCGTCAACAATCGCTTGCAGACTACCTGCTCGCCTCGCAGGTACTCGCGACGCTCGAAGGCCGTGCGACCCGCCTTGTGTTCCTTCAGGTCTGCGCCGACGCAGAAAGCGCGTCCCTCTCCCGTAATGACGAGCACCCGTGCGTCGCGGTCCGCCTCCGCCAGACTCAGCGCTTCGCCCAGCTCATCGTAAAGTTGCTGGACCACCGCGTTCAAACGATGCGGCCTGTTCAGTCTGACTTCTGCAATGCCGTCCTGCACACCGTAAATAATCGTTTCGAAAGCCATGAACGTCTCCGTCACTGCACCTTGACCTGGGGCATGAATTGCTTGAATCGAAGTTCACCTTGCTGTCGCACTTCGAATTCCACACCGGCTTCCCGAATGACGAACAGGGCGGTCGCGAGCGTGTTCTCATCGTCCGGGTCCATGGGGTCGTCACGGTAAATGGGCAGACCTTTCGACGCCTGGTCGAAGAGCACCTGCAGGAGATTCAACTCGCTGACGCCGGAGAGCTCCGGAAGAAGCTCACCGAGTCGTGTCTGCCGGTCGCGGGACGATGCCGTGACAAGCTGCTCCTCGTTGCCACAGCCATCGTGGATGAGGTGATTGGCGTGCCCGGACAGGCGGCTCACCTCAACAACCGAGCAGCGTTGTACCGTTGCTTCGATGCTGAGCAGCCGCGGGTCCCCTACGCAACCCAGCGTATGGTGAAAGCCGCTTGCGCGCGGTACGCCTTTGAGAACCTCGACCGCGGCATCAAGCGAAGCGACGTCGAGCACCGCGCGGGTGAGCACCATGCGGGGCACCCCAACCGCGGGGTGCCTGATTCGCAGGTTGTTGATAGCCTGCACCAGTCCGGCACGGTTCACTGCGAAGGTATGTCCGGGCAGGGAGCCCGGTAGTAGAAGCTCACGAATCCGGGCTTTCCGGTTGGGCGAACGTCCACGAGCGCGCACTGGTCGCGCAGATATGGGTCGCCATCTTCGTTATGCGCAATGAGCCGCTCATTGGGCGACCTGGCAGCCAGCGTCGTGCAGCCGTCCGGCGCGTTGTGAATCAACTCTCCCCGGCAGTTCCACAGGAACACATCCTCGGCGGACCATCCCATTCCGGCCGCCATACCTTCGATTTCTTCGACATAGTCCGGGAACACATTTTGGGCAGCCTGGCGCAGGTCTCGCAAAAACGAGTGCCCGCGCCATCGGCTGACCGCCTGCCAGGCGGCACTTTGACCCATGTACGCACTCATCAACGGCCTGGCGAGCGTTCCGAGTTCGTATCCGATGTCGTACGGAGAGCCGGAAATGACGGATGGAGTTAGAAGCTGCATAAAAACATCACCTCGCTTAAGCCACGTGCTGCAAAAAGTCCTTCAGTCGCTGCGTCGGCGGGGTGTGGATAAGCGCGGCCGGGTGCCCGTCCTCGGCAATGCCGCCCTGGTCCATGAACAGCAGACGCGTGCCGACACGCTTTGCAAACCCGATTTCATGCGTCACGACAATCATCGTCATGCCCTCGTTGGCCAGGTCCTGCATGACCTTGAGGACTTCGTGACGAAGTTCCGGGTCCAGCGCCGAGGTTGGCTCGTCGAACAGCATCAGCTTTGGCTTGATGGCCAAGGCGCGAGCAATCGCGACGCGCTGCTGTTGCCCCCCGGACAACTCGGACGGGTAATGATTGGCGCGCGCTTCGAGGCCCACCTTGTCCAGCAATGCCATTGCCTGGTCGCGTGCTTCGGCTCTCGAGGCTCCCCGTACCTGGATCGGGCCGAACATGACGTTCTCCAGCGCTGTCATCTGCGGAAACAGGTTGAACTGCTGGAAGACCATGCCGGCCTCGAGGCGGATGTTACGAATCACGGATGCGTTGCCCTTGACGCTCTGCCCGTCGACCAGCAAGTCTCCGCCCGAGATTTTCTCCAGTACGTTGATACAGCGAAGCATCGTGGACTTGCCCGAGCCGGACGGACCGACGACAACCACGACTTCACCACTTTCGATGCGCAGGGTGATGTCCTTGAGCACGGCCAAATGGCCGAAGCTCTTCGAGACCCCCTGGAATTCGACCATGTTCATAGGATGCTCATCCTCTTTTCGACGAGACGCAGTGTGAGCGTCATCAGGCCAGTCAGAACCAGATAGATGGCGGCAACTGCAGTCCAGATCTCGACGGCGCGGAAATTCCCCGCGATGATTTCTTGCCCCTTTCGTGTCAGTTCGCCCACCCCGATGACAATAAATAGTGAGGTGTCCTTCAGGCTGACGATGCACTGATTGCCGAGCGGCGGAATCAGCCGGCGAAAGGCGAGCGGCCCGATAATCTTTGCGAGGACACGTGGCATGGACAGACCCATCGCAAGACCGGCTTCCGTGAGGCCCTTGGAGATGGACAACAGTGCGCCGCGCACCACTTCGGCAAGATAGGCGCCCGAATTGACCGTTATCGCGATGATCGCGGCCGTTAGGCCATCGATCCGGATATGCGCAAGCACCGGCAGCGCGAAGTATAGAAACATGACCTGCACGACAATTGGCGTGCCCCGGATCAGCTCGATGTAGAGCTGAGCCAGAACGTTCAGCACGGTGGGTCCATATGCCCGGAACATTCCGGCAATCATGCCGACGATGAAACCGCCGACGAGCCCGACAAATGCAATAAAGACTGTGAGCTTCACGCCGTCCAGCAAGTCCGGAAGTGCCGCCCAAATAGCTGACCAATCGAGATCCATGGATCGCTCCTGGTTGATTCGTAGGAGCGCGGCGGTTGTCACCACCGCGCACTCATTTCCGAGCACTTACGACTTCGGCGGCTCAGAGCCGAACCACTTCTTGTACAGCCTGGCGTAACGGCCATCGGCCTTGATTTTGGTCAGCTCTTCGTTGACCTTGGGTACCAGCGGGCTTCCCTTCGGAAACCCGATGCCGTACTTGTCGCCGCTCACCGGGGCGCCGGCAACCTTGACCTTGCCTTTGCCTTCCGTGTTGACGAAATACAGGACGTTTGGCGTGTCGTGCATGGCCGCGTCGACACGGCCTGCTTCCAGGGCCAGATAGGCCTCGTCGATGTTGGGGAACTGGCGGATTTCCTTTGGCTTCAGGTGTGCCTTGATCCAGTCGATAGTGGCGGTGCCCGTTTTTGCGCCGATGACCTTGCCATTCAGGTCGTCAATAGACTTGATGCTCGTGTTGTCGATTTGCACCATCGCTGCGAGCCCGCTGTCGTAATACGGGTCCGAAAAATCGATAGCCTTCTTGCGCTCCTCCTTGATGGTCATGCCCGAAAGCGCGACGTCGATGTTTTGGGTTTGAAGAGCCGGAATCAGACCAGCGAAGTCCATCGGCTGAATCTTGTACTTCCAGCCTTGGTCCTTCGCGATTTCGGCCCACAGGTCAAGGTCGAAGCCGACGTACTTGCCCCCCTGCTTGAATTCGAACGGCATGAAGGAAGTGTCGGTGCCAACGACCAGTTCTTTGCTTTGCGCATGTGCGATGCTCGCGCCGAACATGGCAACAGCAATGACGGACATAAGGAAGGAACGACGTCCCATAATTCTCTCCGAAGCAATTGACAAGGCGCCCTCCGCGACGCGGGCGGGACCAATGACAACACTCCGTGCAGTGCAACATGCGTTGTTTTAGTTATATTTAGAGCAACAGTTGTTGTCATGACGGATGCTACGCCGCCAAGAAAGGATGTCAACAAAAATCTGAATGGGGGAAACCCGTAGCTTCGCGTCAGGGCAAGCGGGAAATGGCAACCCAACTGACCGAAGTCAGCTTACGTATGTGCATTTGCTTGCGGAACCTCTTCCGCCTCGGACAAATGCTGGACGGCCGTATTTCCCTCGAGTGCAAGAAGATCGGTGACAAGCCATTCGGCGATGGCGAGCGTCGCGACAAATGTTGAAGGGAACCGTTAAAAACCCCGGGAAGCCGGTGAGAGAAAGGGTATCGTCTCCTTAGCTACGGAACAGGAGCCGCCATGCGATGCACAATCGTTCTTGAGTTCGACGATGGCGATGGATCCGCGGTCAAGCGCGTCGAGGTAATGCGGCTTCACAGGGCTGCAGAAAACCCGACATCTGGGGACGTGGGCCTGTCCCTCGCCGAGGGCAAATCATTGGTCAATTGCATCCAGCAGAATTTTGTTGTCGAGCAACTCGAACGATTCTGCGCGTCGCGTCGAGCATGTGCGGCCTGCGGCGTGCCCCGTCGCCTGCACGATAATCGTTGCTCTGAGCTGAAGACCACCCTTGGGAAGGTTTTCTACTGCCGCGAGCGATGGAAGGCATGCAAGTGTGGTGCTGACGCCTGTAGATATGTGTCGCCGCTCAAGAACTATTTTACGGATGTAAGCACAGGCGAGCTGCGATGGCTGCATGCAGAGCTGGGTGCCACGATGCCCTACCGGCAAGCCAAGCGGGTCATGGACCTATTGTTACCGACTTCCGGTCGCGACAGTCACGTCACCATTCGCAATCACACTGTGACCATCGGTAAATCCATACAGCATGCGCAGCCTGTGCATCGGTGGTGCGAGGAGACAAAGCCGGATGCCGAACTTGGCATTGACGTTGGCTATGTTCGTCGTGCACGAAACAACAGCAAGGGTTCGGGCAAGGGCAATCGCGTGGAAACAGACAAAGGGTCATCGTCGATTGCGGTCATTGTTGCGGCTTTGGGCCCGGCAGGTAAGCGACCAAGGGTATGGGCTTCCGCCATGCCGCGCACCAAGCGAATGCAGAAAGAAATGACGAGATTCTTGGAGGACAGCGGCTACGACGATCCCAATGACGTCTGCGTTCGGACCGATGGAGCATTGGATCTGGCCGGTGTTGCAAACGACCTTCCGTTCGATTCCGAATGGGTGCTCGACTGGGCGCATATCGGGCGAATGTTGCGATACGTCGACCAAACTCTCGCGCCTTTGGCATATGGGCGGCTCACGACCAACGGATCGGCATTCGAACTGTGGGACCTTTTTGTTCGCTTCCGCAGTCTCGTCTGGACCGGACAAACGGTGGGTTGGCAACGACTCGGAAAACAGCTACATCGGCTCCTTGAGCTGCGCGAGAAGCTCGACCCAAATTCGAGCCACCGAGCCAAACAAGCGCGCTACAGGCTCACGGACGTGATTGCGTACCTTGAGCGCAATCTTGAGTCGCTGATCGACTATCGAGCATGGCAGCGCGTTGGCCGGCGAATCTCCACCGGTTTTGTCGAGTCGTCGATCAATCGGATAGTTGGCCGTCGAATGGGCAAGAGCCAACATATGCGCTGGAGTCGCGCGGGGGCACACAGTGTCGTTCAAGTGCGCGTTGCCCTCTTGAACCAGGAATTTCACGAACTCGCTGGGCGGCAGTTTCCATGGATTGGACAGCGACGCGTGTCGTGGCCCTGGCAATGAACATCCCGGGTCTTTTAACGGCTTCCACGATTAGCGCTCCAACGGACACCATTAGCGTGATTTACGAACTTCAACAGCAGCAGTAGCCAGGACGCCGCATTGCTCTTGCGCGGCACGCAACAACGAAAAGGCATCGCGTGGATTCCCGCACGATGCCTTTTTTACCCCCTTAGCATGTTCTACCCCGATAGCGTGTGCTGCGCCTGCAGCCGCGCTGGTTGTCGTTCACAGCGTTCATGCACTGCGGCAGCGTACCGATCGCGCCGCCAGCACCATCACTGTCCCGCCTGTTCGAACGGCAGGTTCCAGTCAGTTACCGCGTTCGTATTGTCGTTGACCGCTGCAAAGTGCACGTGTCCGTTGTTGATCTGACGGAACGCGACGCCGAACGCTCCATCCGGTGCCGGATCGATCGGCAACTGCGCAACGAATTGCCCTTGCGGCGTGAACTCGACGAGCTCGCTCGGCTGGGCCGGATCGGCGTTGATCGCGTCGCCGTTCGAGGTGAAGAGATCGCCGTTCGGCCCTAACGCAAGCGCCAGCGGTCCATGCAGGTGCTTGTTGTCCGCGTAGATCAGCACGCCCTTGCCGCCGTCGTGATGCGAGTTGCCCGCGCCGAACACCGCGAAGATCGCATTGTCGACTATCGACGCAACGTAGAGCACGTCGCGCACCGGGTCGTATACGAGCCCGGCCGGCCCGACGACGACCGCTGCCGGGTCGCCACGGTGCGGATAGCCCGATGCGACCTGCGTCGCCTTCACGAGGTGCACGCCGTTGGTGTCGACGGTCACGTCGAGCCGCACGACGTTGCCGCCCAGCACGTTCGAGACGAACACTTTCGCGTGATCGACCTGATCGAAAATCGTCATGCCCCACGGTCCATTGATCGTCGGAGTGCCCTTGAATTCCCCGACCGCCACGCCGTTGCGGTTCACGACGATCAGTGAGCCGGGCTTGATCGTGTTGAACGTGCCGTCGGTGGTGGGCGTGTTGCCGACCAGCACGAAGCCGCCGCGCAGCACGCCAAGCGCCATGGTCAGGCCGATGGGGGACGGGGGCGTGGCGTGAAGCTGGGCGAATGTGGTGGCCTGCTTCGCACCCGGCACGATCTTGACGATCGTGGTGCCGGTGCCCTGCACGTTCTGCGCGTTGTTGAAGTTCGAAACCAGCAAGTCGCCCGGCGCGATATTGCCGAAGGAGGGAAAGCCGTCCGGAACGAAGACGACGCCATACGGATTCAGGTCGCCGTTCGCCGGTATGGTGGTCGTCGTGACGGCGGGCGGCGGTAGTAGCGGCTCCTGGGCGTACGCAGCGTGTACCGCGCCGAGCGCGACGCCCGCGCCGCATAGCGCGAGCAGCAGCCGGCGCCACAGGCCGCCATGTGCGGCGGGTGCGGGATGCAACGTTGGGGCGGCACCCCGTGTGGGTAGCTTCTTGCTGACTCTTGCGGCATTAACCGGCGCCGCGGGAAGCGAAGCGAGGTGTCTGATGACAGATTTCATGACTCGACTCTCCAAGAAAGCTGCGGCAACTGCCGTACGCGCGGTGCGTCGACTGCCGCGAGCGAACCCCACCTACTGTGTCGCCTTGCGGCACGGCGAGCGCGCAATCGCACCTCACCGGCGCAGGCGATACTTTCTGGCAGTACGGAGGATGAGCGGCGTTGTGGCGAGGTTTGCGGCAACGCCGTTCTTGCTGACAAGACCGGTACAGCGGTCACGTCGGCCACGCCGCAAGGCGCGCAACGAGCCAACCTGCAGGCGGCCGCACGTGCGCAGTAAACGGGTGAGTACGCAAAAATATTCCGGTGAGCACAAGCGAAATTCAATTGCAGCCAGCCAGATGAACCGGATGGTGCAGAATGCCGCGCTGGTGAAGGAAGCCTCGGCGGTGGCGCAGTCGATGGCGGAAAGCGAATGGTTTGCGCGAAGCGGTGGCGTTGTTAATCGGGCACATCGCTAGTGCCGTCGTCTCAATCCCAGTCCCAGCGCTCGGGGTGCCCACCGAGCTTGCCGCACACATCGATCGCGATCGCCCGCAACTGGCTCTCCGCGATCTGCCCCGACACGGCATAACCCATATAGTTGGTAGCCCAAAAGAACGTGCGGAGATTGCCGTCGCGAAGGACGCCGTACGCCAACTCACGTTTCGAAACGGCCGTCATGTAGAGCGCGAGCCGCGCGCCGGCGCGGTTCTCGTACATCAACTGACCCGCCGGTCCCGCGTCGCCTGGTAACAGCCGCCCACCCACGAGCGTGAACCCGTAGTTTTGCAACGAGGGCGCGGACAACGGCTGGTTCATCCTTCGCGCAAGCCAGCCCGTCAACTGCTGCTCATCTGCGGCGCTCACTTCGACGGCATGGCGTACTTCCGGCGCGTAGACCACGTAGGCAATATTGGCTCGTTGAGCGAACACAGTTTGGCCCGGGGGCCAGTTGAACAGCGACAAGCTGCCGGCGAGCCACGCGAGACCGGCGCCGAGCGCCACCCAGCACGCGGCCAACGCGACGCGCCGCCACCATGGAACACGCGAGCGCAACACGATGCACGGCCCGCTGGTCTGTGCCGCGGGGTCCGCGAACAGCGCGCGCAACGCTGCTCGCTGCGCGCGATAGGCCGCCACAATGCCCGCTGCCCGCGGGTCGACCAAAAGCCGCTCGATCACTGCCGGGCGCTCCGCTTCTGGCAGTTCGCCGTCGACGAGCGCTGAGAACTCCCACAGTTCTCGTTCGCTGTAGCCCGATGTCACCGTGGGGTCGAAATGATCGCTCATTGACATCTCTCATGGCCTTGATCGACACGACATTGGCGCGTCGGCCCATCGGCATAAAGCGTGCGCATATTCTCCCGCGCGCGCGAAAGCCGCGACATCACCGTGCCGACCGGCACGTTCAACACTGATGACACTTCCTGGTAGCTCAGTTCCTCGACGCAAACGAGCAACAGGACCTCGCGCTGCTCGAAAGGAAGGCGGTAAAGCGCGCGCTGAACGTCGCGCAGCGCGAGCGAATCCACTTCGCCGTGCGGCGCTTCGAGCGTGCGCCAGGGGGCGCGTTCGTCGTCCACGGCGATCTCGCGACGCCCGCGCAACTGGTCGATGTAGATGTGGCGCAGGATCGTCAGGAGCCAGGCACCCAAGTTGCTACCCGAACGAAACGCGCGCGCGCGCGTGAGCGCCCGCTCGGCCGTGTCCTGCACCAAGTCATCCGCCCAAGCGTGGTCGCCCGTCAACGCGCGGGCATAGTGACGCAACCGGGGAAGTGACCCTACGACGTCGGCTTCGAAGCTCACACCAAGTCGGCACGTGCATCGCCGTCGTTAGTAATCGCCACCGCCGCTCGAGCTGTCCGATGCGTTCATGTCGCACGCCGACGAACAGCCGCCCCATCGTACGAGTCCAACCGTCACCAGTATTGCCGACAGGATTTGTGTCGACTTCATGCCTATCCCCTCCGCATACGCGGAGCATTCCAAAACTAATCCACGTAGGCTAAAACGATCAGCCCGATCACTTTATTCCGGGAATGAGCTGCCATCGGAATCGTGAGTTTTGCGCCGACTTAGACTTGTTCCGGGAATCCAGACGCCGGTTTCCAGGTGGATAGTGTTGAAAAACTCGCCGAGTAGCGTTCGTAACGTGCTCGAAAAAAATCCACGGTAGAGCTAAGCGGCAGCGTCGTTCACCATCAACGCGACCTTGTTCACAGCTTCCGAAGGGTCCGCGCGATCCCTGCCTGACCGCCGGTCACCTTCGCCGGAATACATGCGCAGCAGATTTCGTTTATGCGGACAGCCAGTCGGCAAACTTCCAATCGCCACTGACCAAAGATGCCTTGACCCTCTGGGTCCGGGCAGGGTGAACTTTTGTCTCTTTGACCCGACACGCAGCGGCAACAGCACGGATTTGTACCTCAGATGTGAGCGAGGTCGAGTCAAGGACGCCAACGTCGGCTGTCAGGAGGTTCGTGACATGAACAGAGTGACGCAACTCATCTGCCTAGGCATGCTGCTTGCCGGGACGGCCTGCCACGACCTGGAGCGCTCCCGTGCAGTCGACAACCCGGCTGTCTCCGGAAAGACAATCGCGCTGCAGGTCTGCTCGAATTGTCATGGCGTGACCGGCGTTTCGGTATCGCCCACCTTTCCCAAGCTCGCGGGTCAACAACGGGAGTACCTTGTCGATCAACTGACCGACTTTAAGACCCACGCTCGATCCGACCCGAACGCGAAAAGATTCATGTGGGGCTTTACCCACTTGACCGGTACGCAAATCGACGAGATTGCAACGTATTTCTCGACACAGCAGACAACGCTCGGTCAGCCCGGCGATCGAAGGCTCATCGATAAGGGGAGGACAATCTATGCATCCGGTCTGCCGGACAAGGGTGTTGCCGCATGCGTTTCATGTCATGGCCAGCACGGCGAAGGAGCGGGCGGGTTTCCACGGCTCGCAGGTCAGCATGCGGACTACATCGTGAAGCAGCTACTGGTCTTCCAGCGCACTCGGGACAGGCCCCGCGGTGAGGTCATGCAGGCGATATGCGCCAACCTGTCGGAGCAGGATATGCGTGCCTTGGCCGCCTTCCTCGAAGTGTTTCCGGCAAAGGCTGCAGTAGCGGACAGCACCGCCGATCACTGAGTCCTGGCCAGGCTTTTCGCCGGCAGACGCTACGACCAGTTGATAACCGCAACCCGCTTATCAGGATAGTCAACTCGGACATTGCATTACAGGAATGGAAACTCTGCGTACCGTGCCTCTTATCCCTCTGATCGCCCTGGTGTATCTAAGGCAGGTAAGCCAGACGGGTCGTATCGAGGTGTACGGTAGTCTTGGGCTGAAGGGTTAATACGATGCGATTGAGTCCGAGTGTCTGGTAGCTGGAATTAAGGCGCGTTTCACGTCATTGGGTGACCGTCTCTTCATGGCCCGACAGGCGACCAGCAACTGGACCAGCCGCCATATCGCGGATCATCACGCACGAGACCCGGTACACTAATCGGCACATGGACTCTCTCCGGTGAGGTGCCTGTCATGCCTTCTTTCGATGCGCGGTGCTCAGTCCGCCTCTTCTACACCGTCCTTTGCATCGTCATATCGTTCAGCGGCTGTTGATGTTCGTTAATTCTGGGAGTGGACAAAAACTGGGGGAGGGACGCTCATTGTCGAACGGCCTCTGGCGATCTGAAGTGAGGGAAACGCTTTGCGAAACACGTCTCCAGCCTCCCGTCGAGCAGTTCAACTCGCGTTTGCAGAAGGTAGTGAGCGCCCTTCATCGACCAACGCATTTGTTGACGTTTCGTGAGCCGTCGATTTATCAAATGATTCATGACCGATTCGGCCGACGCCGACGATACCCGACGGCCGTTCATACGTGCCTGTTGATAGTCGATAAGATCGCTGCGATTGTTCACCAGGAAAGTCAATAATCGAGCGGCTGCGCTACTCGCTGTACCGGCGCCGAGATCATAGAACAGTGGCAAAGATCCGATTTCAAGATTCAGGGAAGCGATAAGCGTACGTAGGATCTCGATTGCCGCGTCGCCCCGGCCGCGCCATAGCTTGTCGCGCACGCGATTTAGTAGTCGCTCGCATCGCTGCATCACCATCGGTCGCTGGTAGAGAGGAAATGTGTACGCGCAGAGCGCCGACCGCACAGCGTGGAGTTTCATGCCGATGTGGAACCAGTCAAGAATCCGCGGTGCGACTTAAGGCGCCACGGAAGTCACTAACGATCGCATACCTCGAGCGCCATCTGTGACCACGTCGACCAAAGTAGAACTGACCCAGCCACACTGGTCGAGTGCAGCGGCGACAAGCACGCGTGTCAGGCTTGGGCGCTGGAGAGCACAAGCGAATCGTCGAGCCGCTATCCCCTCACATTCGACACGGCCCGCGATAACTTCGAACCTGCGCACCTCTTCCAGCGGCACCGCCGTGACTGCTGTGCCGTCAATTGCGAGACGCAAGTGCTTCGCTCCACCACGGTGTTGGGTTCGCGCGAACCACCCAACGTGGAACTGATCGTTTTCAATGTGCTCACCGCAGTCGAGCGTCTCTTCGCGAACAGTGGCGTGAGACAGGGTGTGCAACCCGGTGAGATCGGCGACATTGCGTGCAGCAGATCGGTAGGAAACGGCAGCGCCTTGCTTCGCACACAGGTATGCAAGCTCCGGCGTACGTCGTCCCGGCAGCAAACTTTCTATCGGGCTCTCGGAGAATCGAAGATCCGCTGGCTCATCGTTCTCGTCCAGCGGTTCAGGGGTGCACAAGCACGAGATCACCCGGGGCACTCGAACTTTGACGTTGCCCAGCGCAGTCGCCAACACGCGGGGCCGCCAGTCTTTTATGCGGCGGTATCACCCGCAATGCCTGCAGCGGCGACGCCGAGCGTCGTAGGCGCGGATTTGGTCTTGGGCCACCACATGTTGAAGGCTAGATAGCAGCCTTTTTGCCTCAGACATCGACAATCCAAAATCTGCCGGGGTCGCTCCTTCGAGCGGGCGCTGAAAGCTGGCTAATGGCACTTTCTCGTCGGTGCCGTCCCGCTGCAGGTAAATCGTCCAGTGCATGTCCATTCTTCACCTCGCTGAACGGGTGTCGAAGGTAGCTTAAGACAAAAACGTCGTGCTCCCCCAGTTTTTGTCCACTCCCAAAATTAACGATTTCCAACAGCTGAGCTCACGAACGTGCGCGACAACCTGCGGCATGCCTCAATCTCGACCACCTCAATGTACCTCGTTTCTTGATGACACCCCTGCATGTCAGTTTCGTCAGTCAAGCCGTGCCTACTGGTGTCATGCGCCGCGACAGCGCGGAGCGGCGGGCCAACAAGAACTTGCCAAGCCGTATCGGGTAGTCCGGATGTGTCGCCGCGACTACCGAAGGCCGCATCTCCAGTGCGCGGCGCCAATGCTGCACCTTCCGCAACCCGTCCAAGAAGCCGAAGTCGCCGATCGTATCGAAAACGTCGAAGTACCGGAACACAGGCCCGAAGACCGCATCGACGATGCTGAAAGACGCGCCTGCGAAGTACGGCCCATCGCTGAGCGCGGCCTCGATTTGCACGAGCCGGGCGTAGATCTCGTCGGCGCGCGCCGTCAGCGCCGCTTCGTCCGCGGCATTGTAGAACGCCCCGATCGAGTTTAGCAGCACCGAGCCGAACTCCATCCATGACCGGTGTTGCGCCCGTTGCAACGGGTCCGTCGGGTGCAGGCGGGGCAGCGCCGTCTCCTCGAGATACTCGCATATCACGGCGGACTCAAAGATCGCCGCGTCGCCCACCAGCAACACCGGTGTCTTGCCCAACGGCGAGACTTTTTTGAACCAGTCCGGCTTGTCCGCCAGGTCGATGTCACGGCGCTCGAACGGCAGGCCCTTTTCTGCTAGGACAATGGCCGCGCGCTGCACGTAGGGGCACAGCGCGTGCGACACCAGCACGAATGGCGCGCTCACTTGACCAGTCCTTCGGCGCGCAACGCGTCCTGCACGCGCGGCCGCTGCGACACGCGGTCCAGGTAGGCCATCAAGTGCGGGTAGGGCGTCAGTGGCAGTGCCAGGAAGTTGGCCCAGTTCACGATCGTGAAGGCGTAGGCGTCGGCCACACTGTATTCGCCGGCCAGATAGTCCTGTTTCGATAGCAGCGCATCGAGTTCAACAAACCGTGTGGCCAGCTTGTCCTCGACGGCCTGGCGCGTAGAGTCGGCCGTCTCCTTGTGCCACAACCAGGGGCTGAAGATCTTGTGCAACTCGGTGCTGACGAAAGTCAGCCACTCGACCACGGCCAGCCGCCGGGTCGACCCCGAGGCGCCGATCAAGGTCTGTTGCGGATCCAGGTCGGCCACGTACTGTAGTAACGATGATGCCTCGGTGTGACGCGAGCCATTGTTCAGCAGCAGGAGCGGCACGTAGCCACGCGGTGAGATGTCATAAAAGTTTGTGCCGTCGGCCGTAGTGTGCTTGATCAGATCGACGGCGACGCCGTCGAATCTGGCACCGATCTCGCGTAGGGCAATGTGGACGGCCAAAGAGCAGGCGCCGGGAGCATAGTAGAGCTTCATGGGACTTCCCTATAGGTTGAGGGATAGAACGAGCCCTTGCCGAGTCAAGCGGCACGGAGCCGAGGAACCAGCAACGCCCATGAGGCCATGGTGCGACTCGTGATGGGCGTCAGATATAACGACTATAGTATTGCCATATCGAAATTAGAATGGACTAAACGGCAAGCTATGATTGCAAAAGCGCAATACAAAATGACCCCTGGGGACTTGGAGATGACCCTCGCGCTCGTACGTGGTGGGAACTTGGCGACGGCAGGGGAACGCCTCGGTGTGGATGCCTCAACAGTGTTCCGCTCACTGCGGCGCATCGAGCGAGGTTTAGGGCGTCTTTTGTTCGAGCGAACGCGTTCGGGCTACCGCGCAACGGAGCTGGCCATACAGTTGGCCGAGCACGCCGAGCAAATGGAGGTCGCGTTGGAAGCGGCGCGCTCATCCGTGGAGGCGCAGCCGACACAGGTGTCGGGCACGGTGCGCATCACGACGACCGACACCGTCCTGCACGGCCTGGTCGCGCCCGCGCTACGCGGCCTGCGGAAAGTTCACCCCCTGCTGAGTTATGAACTCCATACAGGCAACGAACTGACCAATCTGACCCGCCGTGACGCTGACATCGCGGTGCGAGCGACCAAGCGCCCGCCACAGCACTTGGTGGGAAAGCATATCGGGCCGATCCGCGTCGCGCTTTACGCGGCCAAGAGAGGCCGCGCGGGCAATTTCACCGATGTCGAGGCCGGCAAGGCTGACTGGATCGCGCCCGACGATGCGCTACCCGAACACCCTTCGGTGGTTTGGCGCAAGCGCCACTTTCCCAAGTCGGACCCGCGTTACCGCGTCAACAGCATCCTTTCCGTGCTGGAACTGGTTGCTCTCGGGCTTGGCGTGGGCATCGTGCCCTTGTTCCTGGCCGATGGGCGAAGCGACGTTGTACGTCTGACCGAGCCGCTTGACGAGTGTGAAACGGATTTGTGGCTCCTCACGCATCCCGAATTGCGACATCTCCGCCGTGTGGCCGAGGTCTATGCGCACTTGGCCCAAGCGATGAACATGCCGTGAGACATCGGGGCGAGACATCCTGCCGGCGTGGAGCAATATCGACTCACTTTGGGGGGTGAAAGCCGGCTCCAGGGTGCATTCAGACCTTTGCGCTTATCTCGGCGATCACGATCACCGATCAGGATGTTCGCGTCGTCGAACCTGCCAATCACATCGGCTGAACTTGCACTTGGCGTGCCACTCGATTTCGACGCCTAGGAGGCACGTTTTCACGTCGTCGGGCACTTCGTGTTCAAGAGTCCTACGCTTGTGAAGTCGGCAAATATCAATGGCGCTTTGTCTGGCGTCAATTAGAACTGCCGCCGTGTTGCCTCACGGAATGATGTTACTCCCGAGAAATCGCCGTCGTCGAATTGTTCTGCGGTGAAGACTGTCGATGCGTAGAGGCGGCAGACTTCACCGCGTCGGCGTCTCCGAGTATTCGGGTTACCAGTTCCCTTGCGCGATTTGATCGCCACGCTTTTGCTCGACGCTGAAGGGTGCGCAGCTTGGCTCCGGAATACATCGTCGGGGCCATTGCGATGAGACGCTCGTGCAGCTTTTTCGCTGTGATGCCGGGCTCCGTTTCAAGCCACTGCAATACTTTTGGCCTGCTTTTCGATCATGCGTTGGTCGAACCTCCCCGGCTTGCCACGCCGTTGTTCAATTCGCATCACAATATTCCAGTTCGATCAACCCGACACTGTTGTCCGCGCGGTGAATACGGTCGTAGAGCGGGTCCGAGACCATGGCCGCTTGGCGATCAGTCCCACCTCATAAAGTACAACCGAAAGCAATCGAGGTTTCGGTAGGTGTATCGGGCAGCAACTGCGGTAGTCGCTGCCGCTGAATGACGGGTCATTGTGTGGTACAACAGACGTTCGCCAATCGTGTTCCGATGGCTCATATGGGTCGGTTACGTAAGTTCAGCGGGCGGACGGAGCGGCAGCCGCCACCTCGCTGATGGACTTCCGAGATCGGCCATCACCGGCCATTCGCCAGCACGTTCGGACGGACGCTCAAACGTCCGCTTTACCCAGTGAACGGACCTTTTCCCGTTGAACATGCCCGGCACTCCCCTCGATCCGGAAAGTCGCGCTGCGCGCTCTGACCACACAGTAGATGTCGGTCTGCCTTGGCCCGCCCGTCGCGGGCTTCTGCTGTCGAATCCCGTTAGCGGCGACTGGTTGACCAACAGTTGCCCGGAAACTCGAGCCGGGCGCACGGCAAGAGCAGTTTGGCGGTCAGGAATCCACTGTCTAGAATACCTGGGAGCCGACGCTGTGAACTTTCGCGCGATGTGAGGTTGAAGGAGGGGGTGCCATGAACGCAGCAATTACTGGCGTCGTTGCCCAACTTGCTTTGCTATTTGCGCTCGAGTGTCTGTCGAGCGCCGGACTGGCGCAAGTGGTTCGAACTGAGGTCATTCCGGTCCCGTCTGTCACGATGACGGATCAGGAGTTCCTGAACGGTCTTGAGGACGGGCGACCGGTCACGATCGCGGGCGAACTTCGACTTCCCAGGGCTGGGGTGGATCGACTTCCGCTCGTTATCCTGCTGCATGGTTCAGGCGGAATTGGCAGTTCGGTGACCGACTGGGAGCAGGATCTACTCGCAATGGGCGTCGCCACTTTTGTCCTGGATAGCTTCTCCGGACGCGGCATCATCAACACAAACAACGATCAGGCTCAGCTGCCTCGCCTGGCACAAGCCGAGGACGCCTTCCGAGCGCTCGCGATTCTTTCGAAACACCCGAGGATCGACCCGGCAAGGATCATGGTCATGGGATTTTCGCGAGGCGGGCAAAATGCACTTTATGCAAGCTTGAAGCGGTTCCACCGATTGCATGCCTCACCCGGGACGGAGTTCGCGGCCTATGTTGCGTTCTATCCAGACTGCACTTATACGTATCGTGAAGATGACGATCTTGTTGCAAAGCCTGTAAGAATTTTCCAAGGCAGCGCAGACAACTACAACCCAATTGCCCCATGCCGTGCATATGTAGAACGGCTAACGGCAAAAGGTAACGATGCTCAGCTGACCGAGTACGCAAGGGCCAATCATGTATTCGACTCGGTGGCTCTCAGGCAGCCGGTTCAGCTTCCGCAGGCGCAAACGACTAGAAATTGCAGGACCATCGAGCAGGAGAACGGGCTGCTGGTCAACGCCCGGACAAGGGAACCCTTTACGTACAATGACCCTTGTGTCGAGCGCGGGGTGACGACGGCGTACGACGAACAGGCGGCAAGGGAGGCAAAGCAAGCTGTTCACGAGATAGTGGTGAAAGTGCTAAAGCCCAGCGTTGCCGCTTCAACAGCCCGCCCGTGATCATTGTGGCCCGCCCTGGCCAGGGATGTGGCAGCCGCTGCAGATAAAGGGATGACTGTTGTACCGCTCAAAGCGGTCGCACAGATAGCGCCGGGTTCTACGTCCCTAATGGGTGTGCGCCGTGAAAAGGCGGCGCTTTCCAGCGGGTGCAAGCCCCGCCCGGCAACCGCTCCAGCCGGAAGCAACCGGAGCAGTCATGGAGGTAACGAAGTGGCTGAAGCCTCTGGTAATGCGTGTCACGAATAGGTGACAGCGCGAGTGTGCAGGCCGTAACGCGAGTGAACGCCGAGCAAACCTCGAAAAGGACGATGCGCAGGCCGACCCGGCAACCCTATCGGGGAAGGCTGATACGACTGGGTGAATGAGCAGGCTGGACGCCCAGTTGCTGCGCCGGGGTAGTGGCGACAGCATGTACACAAGGAAAGCGTACGCAACACGGGAAGTCCCTTGGCGAGGTCAGGGATGACCAACCGGACGCCCGCGAGGGACAGGCCGGGCGCCTTGGGATGACGGAGAGGCTCGTAGTACCGGTGAAGCCGGGTAATGCCGGTGGAGGGAAGGGGCCTCAGTTCAAGACGAACGCAATACGTGGTGAGGGACCAGGAGATTGGGCAACCTATCAACTCCGATCAGTGTTCAGAAGCTGCAGACGGCGTTACACGCGAAAGCGAAGGCAGAAGCCGGGTACCGCTTCTACGCGCTGTACGACAAGATCTATCGCGAGGATGTGCTGGCGCATGCGTACGCCCAGTGTCGCTCGAACAGGGTGCGCCCGGTGTCGATCGCCAGGACTTCGCAGAGGTCGAAGCGTACGGAGTGCAGAAGTGGCTCGGCGAACTGGCGCTTGCGCTCAGGCAGGAGACGTACCGGCCGGACCCTATCAGAAGAGTGTTTATCCCGAAGGCCAATGGCAAGCTGAGGCCACTGGGCATCTCGACCCTACGGGATCGGGTGTGCATGACAGCAGCGATGCTGGTGCTCGAACCGATCTTCGAAGCGGACCTTCCGCCCGAGCAGTACGCTTACCGCCCGGGGCGAAATGCCCAGGAAGCGGTAATCGAGGTGGAAGAGCGGCTGCATCGAGGGCAAACGGACGTTGTTGACGCCGACCTCGCGGACTACTTCGGAAGCATTCCCCACGCCGAATTGATGCTGTCGCTCGCGCGACGCATCGTCGATCGGCGTGTGCTGCATCTGATCAAGATGTGGCTGGAATGCCCCGTTGAAGAAACCGATGACCGAGGCCGGAAGAAACGCACGACGGAGGCTCGGGATAGCGGACGCGGCATTCCGCAAGGGTCTCCCATCTCACCACTGCTGGCAAATGTCTACATGCGCCGGTTCGTGCTGGCATGGAAGAAGCTCGGACTTCAGCGAAGTCTTGGCAGTCGCATTGTGACCTATGCAGATGACCTGGTGATCCTCTGCAAGCGAGGCAAGGCCGAAGAGGCGTTGCTCAGACTGCGCGAGATCATGAGCAAGCTGAAGCTGACGGTCAACGAGGAGAAGACACGAATCTGCAAGGTGCCGGAAGGCGAATTCGACTTCCTGGGTTTTACGTTTGGGCGGATGTACTCAGCAATGACTGGTCGGGCCCGTATGGGCATGCGTCCGTCGAAGAAGAGTATCCGGCGCATGGTCGAAAAGCTTCATGCGATGACCGCCCTCAAGACGGTATGGCAAGGGACCACGGAGTTGGTGGGCAGGTTGAATCGGACGTTGCGCGGCTGGGCAAACTACTTCCAAGTAGGGAGCGTCAGCCGAGCATACCGAGCAATCGACAGCTACACCGCTACGCGGTTACGCCGGTGGTTACGCAACAAGCACAAAGTCAGACGTCGCAGGGGCGGGACCTATCCAACCTCGCACCTTTACGGGCACTTCGGTCTCGTACGTCTACAGGGTCCTTGGTAATAACTTGCCGTGTACGAAGGCGTGATGTCTTGTCCGAGAGCCGGATGCGGGAAATCTGCATGTCCGGTTCGATGAGCGGGATGTGGAAACGGGGTTAGGGTGAGGTTATTCGGGCACCGCCAGACGAAAGGGGCGGCAACAGACAAACCGAACCTACTGCTACCGCGCCACATCTCGACTCTACCGTTCTGAGACCGTCACCCCCGCAGATTGGTGACGAGCCCAAAAAGGGTTCTTCGCGCCGGACATCGGCGATGAACCAAAAAAGAGGTTCCCTGCCGATCTGCGTGACTAAGCCACCAGCGCCAGACGCGAATCCGCCAGCTTCCAGCGAAAGCCGGTGGATGGGCGCCCTTAGGCCGGGGCCTTGATCTTGGCGAAGCGGATGACTCCGTTGACGTCCTGAGTGCGGTCGAAGACGGTGTAGTAGTTGTTCATCAACGGCAGGCCGAGGATGGATTGGTTAGCCGGGTCGAGCGGGCCGCTGATTTGGAAGGCCGCCCGCCCCGCCGCCGGGAAGTCGGTCTGCCAATAGGTTTGCGGCATGCAAGCGAGTTCGACGTCCTGGCCGTCCTCGCCCTCCAGCGTGAAATAGATGTTTGGCCACTTCGCAAGTTCCAGCGATGCAGACGGCACGCCGTCGCGGCTATCGGCCGCCGCCTGAATGGCCTGCGTGAACGCGGGGTTGCGCTGCTCCAGGCCTTGCAGGATCGCGTCGTAGACGTCCTGAGCTAGTGATAGGTCGCTGGTGCCACTGTCGACGATCGAGTTGGAGATCGACGTGGCTGTGTATTGCGACTGCAATGGCGCGGCCTGGTGCGCGGGGCAGCCATCCACGCGCACCGACTTCAGGTTGGTGTTGTAGTAGAGATCATGCAGCACGTTCACGGCGACGAAATCGCCCGTGTAGA
Organism: Trinickia violacea; assembly: GCF_005280735.1. Classification (NCBI taxonomy): domain Bacteria; kingdom Pseudomonadati; phylum Pseudomonadota; class Betaproteobacteria; order Burkholderiales; family Burkholderiaceae; genus Trinickia; species Trinickia violacea. The sequence goes on along the minus strand of NZ_CP040077.1, from coordinate 3,170,232 downwards.
GGTCGTGCTGCTCCTCGCCGCCGCCCATGATGAAATAGCCCTTGTTGAGCGGATCAGCAGAGACGGCCTCCACGGTGGTGCCGAGGCGCACGCTGACCCAGGAACGCAGGGTGTAGAAGGCGAACTTGTTCGCAACCACGCCACTTTCCTCCAACTGGTCGAAATAGGGCTTCACGTCAACGCCGGTCGCGCGGGCCCGTTGCAACAGCTTGCGGAAGCCGGCGAGAAAGCTGGTCCAGACCTTGCCGAACGGCCACGGGAATGTCGATTCCTTGCCCTGGGTGGCCAAGTAGGCGCCGAAGTCGAAGGCGTTGTTCAGGCCGTTGTAGGCCAGCCCCATGATACCGGTCACCCCCTGGAAGTTGCCGCTCTCTTGCACTGTAGTTATGGCGATGGGACAGTTGTGCAGCACGACCTGGCCAGCGTCCGTTCCGAAAGTGAGCGTGGTGTCGACCATTGGCCCGGCCCAGCCACCGGTGCCGTAAGTGATCAACTGAAGCAGCGTGGTGGGCTTGAGATCCGCGTCGCCAACACCACTGTAGACCGAAGGTTCGACCGCCAGCGTACTGCTGCCAGTGTCGAGGATGACGTCGGCCACTGCACCCTTGCTGCCGATCGCGAGCCGGGCGGAGTAGTCGTTGCCGCTCAGCACGTTGGTGATCTCCAGGCGCAGAATCTTCGTGGGAGCTCCGCCTGTGGCCGCCTCCAGGCGAGCGATTCCGCGCAGCCGGTGGGCTTCAGCATCGCCGCGGGCGATGCGTCTCGCCCTGGCCTTGGCGATGACTCGGGCCTTGTGAGTCTCGGCGGTGTCGAGGGCTCCGTTCGCCAGATCGGAGATTGCAGGTGTCGAAGTTGCGATAGTCGCCATGTCTCGCTCCTCAGTCGAAAGTGGTTAGATTTGAGATGACGGCGGGACTACCACGTCGCCGAACGAACACCAAGTTCAGCCGCTCCCCTGCGAGGAGCGCAGCCGAAGCTCTGCCGAGGGCGCACCTCTATAGAGGTCATGGAGGAGGCGAAGGCCTAGACCGAGCATAGAATAAGCATTGAATGACGCGGGTCAGATTGTCGGAAGTGGTCGACTGAATGGCGTGGACCACGGGTTCATCATGACGCCCGAACGCCACTCCGGTAATCTAGGCCAGGCGATAATTGAGACTGTCATGTTCGGTGGCCGCCTTGGCGCTGCGGGCTGGGGTGTGGATGCGTCCGGCCATGTCGTGCCGATCCCGGGTGACAATCCTGAATTGGGCGCCAGTCTGACTGCCGCTCGCAGTCTCGCTGCTGCTACGCTGATATACGAGATAGCGGGGTTGCTGGTTGACGCAGATACTGCAAACGCGATCAGGCATGAGTCGTCGACTGTCGTGCGGCGGTCCATCGCTCTGTTGACAGAGGGCATCGGGCACTAAAAGAACTCCGCGGTCGACCACTGCCGCTATCTGTTTTGCTCGAACGCAAGCCTATTTTGCTTTCAAGCTACGACGCCGTTGTGTAGCCGGGGTCGATAATCTGGTGCCGTAGCCTTTGCAAGCCAAGCCGCACTGTCTGCCTCCGATTTCCAGCCACGCCCTGACTGACAGCTCGGGAAGTAGATCCGGCCGCCGCCCGCACCTGAAAGATTGGGCACTATTTGGTGTACCTGTCAGTAGAGCTTCGCGGTGCGACGGCTCCTGTGGATGTCCGCTGAATCCACGGAAGCCGCCATTAAGTTCGGGCAGGATCGACGGACCGCTTCGGGTCCTCGCGGCCGCCTCACCCGACCTGAAGTTTCGGCTTACCATGGTTGGCACTGGTGCAGGCTCTGGTAACTTCAACGGGACCCGCATCGACGCCCGTCGACTCCGCAGCGCGGATCGCGCGGCGGGACGATCGAGCGCGAAACAAGGAGGGTCCACGATGCTCGCACGAAGTGTGAGCCAGGGGCGGCGCGATTTTCTTCGCGGGTCGGGTGCGGTGCCGTTCACGTTGCTGCTGTTGGCGCTCGGAAAAACCGACGAAGGCCGGGCCGACGCAATTTCGCCGACGCCCGCCTGCGACGACGGTCACGGACCGACGCCGCGGCAGACGGCAGGCCCGTTCTTCCTGCCGCACTCGCCGCAACGCGCGTCGCTGCTCGAACCGGGGATCAATGGAGCGAAGATCGTCCTGACCGGGCAGGTGCTGTCGACGCGATGCAGGGCGGTGTCCGGGGCTTTGCTCGATTTCTGGCACGCTAATGACGCCGGAGAATACGACGTCGAGGGATTCCGGCTGCGCGGTCATCAATTCGCCGACAGCGAGGGACGCTATCGCCTTGAGACCATCGTGCCGGGTCTGTATCCGGGACGCACACGACACTTCCATGTGACGGTGCAAGCGCCGAACGGGCCCAGACTCACGACCCAACTTTACTTTCCGGGCGAGCAGCGCAACGCTCGCGATTTCCTGTTTGATCGCCGACTGCTGATGACGATGGACGACCACGGCAGGCGCAACGCAGCCCGGTTCGATTTCGTGCTCGCGTTTGCGTAGCGCAAGTCACGGATTTCGATGGCGCCCGGGATTTCATTCCGGTCAGCCGAAGACGCCCGCGTCGAGATCTCTCGTGAAATGCTGTAGCCAATCGCTTTCGTCGGATAACGGGTATTCCTTCGTAACCTGCGTCGATAGCCTCGTTATGCAGACATAGCCCTGCAGACCGCAGTTCTCGTCACTCTTGGGGTCTGTCGTGTCGGTTTCCCGAAGATCGAAATCTCCTTCAGCCAAACCGTTGCGCTGCAGCGTCGCGAGAAAATCTTTGTGTTCATCTGGTTCGATCAGGCGCATGTTCGTCCCCCGATGTGTTCAACGGAGATATCGTCAACCGATGCCAGTATGCTCGGCCGCCGCTTTCGGCGCGAGCCGGGCCGACTCGGTCTCATCAAACGCGCCGTCGTTGTATAGCCTTGAGCTAGGCGGGGGCGCTCCCCAGCGTTGTGACGTAGACCGTATCGAATCTGTCAGTGTTCCGGCAGTAATTCTCTCAACTCGCCGCGGGAACGCACGCCCATCCCCGCTCTCCGTTGCGAGACAAGGGTCTCGCGAAGCGAAATGATTCTGTCACCGGCAAATGCCAGTCCCCCAGGTTGCCGGGCCGCTGAGCGGCAACCAACGTCTCTGTGCCAAGATGCGACGTTCGCGTCGGGCGGCAGTCGGACATTTGGGCGACCGCTTCGCCTGGACAACGGACCTTCGTGCTGGGAGTGGGGCGAACGGCTTATCGGCCATTTCCGACATTCGCGTACCGGCGTGTACTTCCTACAAAGGGAGCGTCCCGTCTTATCACAGGCGAGAACCTACGCCCACAACACGTGACATCGCACGCTCGCCGCGGGACGCAAACCCTCGCAGCGTCTGTGAAGAAATATGGCTCGGCGTGAGCGAGGCACCACACTTCGGGCAGGACGGGCTCATCTCCGCAAAAAGATCGTCAGGTCCGTCGTAAGTACCATTGTGCTCGAGATCGCGCAGGCTAGCCATGTACCAATCGCCCGAACGTTGCTCAGCGTTTTCGGTCTCGACGATGACACCGCGATGTCCGCACGTACAGGTTACGTAGGTAAATTTTCGGGTCATCATAATTGCCCCCCGAAATGAACAGGTGAGATTCTCAGTCACGCATACAGCGTGCCAAATTTAAATGGCTGTGGGGCAATTCGGATGCGTCGGTCTGTACGCTCGAAAGACTCGCCTGATAGCGATCTGGTGCGAAATTAGCTTTCCATCTGGCCCTGGAATGCTTTACATCAATGTCCGCTGCGGCCGAAAAGCGCCGGCCACCGCAGACGCACAGATGACCGTTAGGCCTCGTGTGAACGACGCCATTGATCTGGAGAGGCTCCCAACGGCGGAAGGGGGTCGGCGGACATTCGAATCGAACGACCTTACCGGCCGTTGCCGTCAAGCGCCGCCCGCGCTGCTCGCTAGTCGCCGCAGGGGATCGGTGCCGTGATCCCGATTACGCCCACGACGCCGATCCCTCCGCTCACCAGGCTACAGCGTATTCCTCCGACTCCCGATCTTCCCGGCAGGCCTCCGCGATTCGGTCGTTGATCTCGTCGTCGACGTAGTCGGTCGGCACGTCACTTATCGTCGAGCCTCTCTCCGCTCAGAGCCGCAAACTGAACTCGGAGCTTTTCAAGCTTTCGGCGCATCTCCGCCGATGCGTGGTGGCCCGCTTCTTCGAGCGCCCTGATGTCCTCCTCGATTTCCTCAATCGTCGACTTCATTTGCTGAAAGGCTCCGGCCGGGGCCTTTTCGTACCTGTCGCCTTGCATCTGCTCCCCCCACCAAGTGGATGCCACACCACGCGCCTCGCCATGCCGCCCGCGCCATACGCACCCATCTTGCGCTCACCCGAACGCCAGCAGGAACGCCAGCGCATAAATGGGGGCGCCGGCTGGATCCAGATCCTTTCGGGGTTTGAGATATGTCTTCGCCTCACCATATGAAACGGCGCCGCTGTAAGCCGTCGCCGGTACCGCACTACATCCGGATCTCGTGCACGCATAAATGGGGGGCCGGCGCCTCGACACTCCCCGCGTCAGACCCAACCCGTAGCAGCACGGCGCACAGATCCGCGACAGACGGTAGCCGGCCATCTCCAGCCTTTCGCCGTCGCGCTCCGACGGACATTCAAGCGGCCGCTCCACTCAAACAACGGACCTTCGTGCCGGCAAACGTAACCGGTCTACGTCGGATCCATCGCGAGTCCGGAGGTCCGAGTGTCCTACAGCGTGCAGTCTCGCGCGAGCATGGGCAGGAGCAAGTAAGCGTGGGGGCATCGACTGATCTTGTTACTGCGACAAAACCTCCTACTCAGGTGGATCATCCCGGAATTGCGTAGGTGATTTGCCGGTCCATCGCTTAAATGCGCGGGCGAAATTACTGGTGCTGGTGAATCCGAGCAGGAAAGCGATTTCGGTCACGGAGCCTGTTCGCTGTTGGATGTAATTGCAAGCCAGTTCCCGGCGCGTGTCGTCCATGATCTGCAGGAAATTGGTGCCGCGCTGCGCCAATCGCACCTGCAAAGTTGCCGGGCTCACGCATAAAGCTTCGGCTACCTTCTCCCTGCTGCAGTCGCCGGAGGGCAGCAATTCGATGATTTTCTGCGTGACGCCGGTCACCACGTCGCTCTTGTCCAGCCGTGCAAGATATTGATTGGCGATATTGTCGTTGACTTGCGCCAATTCCGGGCAGGCTCCGCCGAGCGGCTGCATCAACTCGTGCCTGTCGAAAGTCAGCGTCGTGGCCTGATTCGAAAAACTGACCGGTGCTCGCATCAAGGCGCGGTACGGCTCGTCGCCTTCACGCGGCATTGGACGATGGAATTCCACCGACAGCGGGTTGAACCCCGGTTTGTACAACATGCGCATCGTTTGCACCAGGAAGCCGACGAATGCGTCTTCAGTTTCGCCGCAGACCTCAACCTTGAAATCGGTAGCGCGCACGGCGGTTGTGTGGCCTTCATCAATGAGACGAACGGTCGCCGATTGCGACACCAGCCGGAAGTGCCGCTCCAGCCGGCGACAGAAGTCGAGCAGCGTGCTGCTGGCGGCGAGCGCGTAGCCGAGCGCATGCAAATTGGAAATATGGATGTGCCGGGCGACCGACAGGCCGAAATACGGATTGTTGGTGGCCTCCACGCAGGCACGGTATAGCCTGGTCAAGGTGGCGGCTGGCAGCCGGACCATAGGGCCGTTCACCATATCGGGTTGCACGCCGACGGAGCGAAAAATGCGCTCGCTGTCCATTCCGCTGGCTTGCAGAGTCTTGGCGATTGCCGTGCAGTACCCCCCTATGGTCGTCGCTTCCTGCGTTGCGACGAGGGATGGCTGGCGGTCGGATTTCAAGGCGCGGCGATCCTGGCAGACGGTGGTGCCGCCGATTCTACACCGTCGCTGAACCGGTCAAGGCGCGCTTGCGCCCCCCTGCGTCCGTGCTGGGACGACACCCCTCCTTCCACAGTCGCTTCTCACTGGCGCGTTCCAACGAATGATCACTGTGGATCGCTTTGCGGAATGTACTTTTCGTTCCAAAGAGCCGCGCGGTCATTGCCCCCTGCCTAAGATCACTTCCTACTGCGGACAGATCTGCGCCTCTCCGCCACGACAACATTCCTGCATAACCCGGAGACGTTATGACCGAAGAAACCTTGCTGTTTGAGACAACTGGCGCGGTTGCGCGCTTGACGCTGAATCGCCCCAAGGCGATGAACGCGATGAATATGGCGCTGCTGGCCGAACTGGACCGCCGGCTGGCACAGATCGCCGCCGACGATGACATTCGCGTCCTGACCTTAACCGGCGCTGGTCCCGCGTTCTGCGCCGGCGCGGACTTGAAGGAGGTGCTGGCAAGTCAGAAGGCAGAGGCCGGCGAAGCAGATTTCCTCGACCGTGCCGACGCAACGCTTGCGCGCCTGCGCAATTTCCCCAAACCGGTGATCGCCGCACTCAACGGCATAACCATGGCCGGGGGCCTGGAGATGGCCATGTGCGCCGACATCGTCATCGCTGCTGAAAGCGCTGCCATCGGGGACGCCCATGCCAACTTTGGCGTCTATCCCGGCGCCGGCGGCGCAGCCGTTTTGCCGCGCCTCATTCCTCAGAACATCGCCATGTATCTACTGTTGACCGGCAACACGCTTTCGGCGGCTGAGATGAAGGCTTACGGTTTCGTATCTGAAGTGCATCCCGACGGCGAACTGGCCGATGCAGCGATGAAGCTGGCCGGCCAGATTGCCGGAAAGAGCCCTGTCGTGTTGCGGCGCATGAAGGAAGTCGCGCGCACCTCCGCCGACAAGAGCCGGGACGACGCCTTGCTGCATGAGCAAGTCATGTTGCGTCGCCATTTGCGCAGCTTTGACCTGCAGGAGGGCTTGCAGGCATTCGCCGAAAAGCGCGCACCGCGATTCCAGGGCCGTTAAGCCCGCCCAATTTTCTCATCCTGCTTTTCTCATTCCTCTGTCAGGAATTACATGAACGATATCTATGTTGCCGGTGTCGGCATGACGCAGTTCGGACGCCTGCTTGATCGCAGCGTGTACGACATGGTCGGCGAGGCCGTCACCGTGGCCTTGAAAGACGCCGGCGCAGAGGCTGCCGACATCGGGTCGGCATTCTATGCAACGCTGACCAATGGCCAGTTCCAAGGGCAAACCGCGATTCCTGGACCGATTGCCATGCGCCGCGTCGGCATCGAAGGCATTCCGGTGTTCACCGTCGAAAACGCCTGCGCCGCCGGCTCTTCGGCATTCAACCTGGCTGTGCAGGCACTGCGGGCCGGGGCCTGCGACGTAGCGCTGGCCGTCGGCGCGGAAAAAATGAACATCGCCGACAAGGCCAAGATGTTTGCCGCGTTCGATGGCGGCTGGGACGTCTCGACTGTCGAGGAAAACAAGAAGACGCTGCTGGCACTAGGCGAAGGCGTCGAGCCCCCGCCCGGCACGATGTCGGATCGCCCATACAGCGTGTTCATGGATGTCTATGCCGCCATCTGCCGCAATCATATGAAGCGATACGGCACCACGCAGCACCAGATCGCCGCGGTCGCGGCCAAGAACCACCAGCACTCGGTGCATAACCCACTGGCGCAATTCCAGCAGCCCATGACGATCGAGCAGGTGCTGGCTTCGGCGCCGATCGCCTACCCGTTGACGACGGCCATGTGCTCGCCGATTAGCGACGGCGCCGCCGCCGCTCTCCTGTGCACCGCCGACGGCCTGAAGCGCCTGCGGGGTGCCCCCGACCGCGCAGTGCGCGTGCTGGCCAGCGTCATTCAGACCGGTACGACGCGCAGTCTCGACGAGCCGCAAAAAATCATTGCACACCTCGCGGCGAAGAAAGCCTACGAACAAGCCGGCGTCGCGCCTCAGGACGTTGACGTTGCCGAAGTGCACGATGCCTCGGCGATCGGCGAGATCCTCAACGCCGAATCGCTGATGCTGGTGGCGTTCGGTGAGGGCGGCCCTGCGGCCGCGCGCGGCGACTTCACGGTCGGCGGACGCATCCCGATCAACCCGTCCGGCGGCCTCGAATCGAAAGGCCATCCGATCGGCGCTACCGGTCTCGGCCAGATTCACGAACTGGTGACGCAGTTGCGCGGCGAAGCCGGACAGCGTCAGGTACGAGACGCACGCATCGCAATCCAGGAAAACGGCGGCGGCCTGTACGGCATCGAAGAGGCCGTGGTCGGCGTCAACATTCTGGGAAAACAATAAGGAGACCAGAATGGGACACGTATTCCGCACTGAAGAGCAGCAGGCTGCCGTCGATGGACTGAAACGCTTCCTCGACGCCGAGATCGATCCGATCTTCAGCAAGCAATACCGCGACAAGTTCGTGCCGCGCAACAAGATGGCCGAAATCATGCGCCGGCTGACGGAATTCGGGCTGGTGTCGGGCATCGCGAGCGAGGCTAACGGCGGCATGGGCCTGGATTGGCTGACTTCGCTGATGCTGTTCGAGGAGGTGGCTACCACCTCGGCCGACCTGTCGGTGCCGGTGCTGATCAACTCGTTTGGCGTAGTGCTGCTCGAGAAGGTTGCCCCCCCGCATTTGCGTGAACGCTACCTGCCCGGCTTGTTGAGCGGAGACAGTTTCGTCTCGATGGGCATTTCCGAACCGGACGTCGGCTCCAACGTGTTGGAGATCAGAACGCGTGCGCGTCGCGATGGCGATCATTTCATCATCAACGGCGAAAAGACCTGGATCAGCAATGGCGAGTACTCGGACTTCCTGATCTGCACCTGCCGAACCAGCGATGACCCGCGCAAGGGGCTGACCCATTTTCTGCTCGACCGCATGGAACATCCCTACGAAGTACGCGGCATCCATAAGATCGGCTTCAACAGCCAGTCCACCGCACAGATCTTCCTGACTGATGTGCGCGTGCCGGCCTCCAACATGATCGGCAACGAAGGCGAGGGACTGCGCAATACGCTCTCGCTGTTCGAAAGGTCGCGCGTATTCGTCGCCGCCCAGGGACTGGGCATCGCCCGCCGCGCGCTCGAAGAAGCGATTCGTTATGCAAAGGAGCGCCGCCAGCACGGCAAGGTCATCGCGGGTCACCAGTTGATCGCGGCGATGTTGGCCGAAATGGCAACTCACGTGGACGCAGCGCGCCTTTTGACCTACCGCGCAGCGTCGATGATCGAAGCCGGCGTGCCGGCCGAGATGGAAGCGGCGATGGCCAAGTATTTCGCCTGCGAAGCAGCCGTGAAAATCGCCCGCGAGGCGGTGCAGATCCACGGGGGTAACGGCGTCACGACCGAATTCCTCGTCGAGAAGCTCGCGCGCGAGGCGATCATCGCACCGATTCCGGAAGGCACGACCCAGATTCAGCAACTCATTATCGGCCGCGCCTTGACTGGCGTGCCGGCGTTCTAAGGCGCTGAGGCGAATTTAGCGTGACCAGGCATGGCGACGAAACCAGTGCGGTTAGTACGGCAAGGAGCCACCGCGAGGTCACGGCAATTTCGCAACAGCCTCTAAACCATATCCACAGGACACATCATGCGCATTGAAGGAAAAGTCATCGTCATTACCGGCGGCGCTTCGGGCCTCGGTCTCGCCACGGCGCGCTATCTGGTACAGGAAAAAGGCGCGCGCGTCGCCATCTTCGATCTGAACGCCGAGGCCGGCGCCAAGGCGGTCGAGGATGTCGGCGCCGAACACGCGATGTTCGTGCAAACCGACGTCGCCAACGAGGAATCGGTGCAGAACGCGGTGGCCGCTGTGACTGCCCGCTTCGGTACGGTTCACGTCTGCATCAATTGCGCGGCGCTGCCCACACCGTGCAAGGTGTTGGGCAAGGACGGCAAGGCCACACCGCTGGCGAAGTTCGCACAGGTGACGGCGGTCAACGTCAACGGCGTCTTCAATGTCATGTCGAAATGCGCCGAGCAGATGGTCAAGAACGACCCGGAGGCCGGCGAGGAGCGCGGCGTGATCATCAACATCTCGTCGGGTGCCGCCTACGAGGCGCAGATCGGTCAAGTCGCCTATGCCGCCTCCAAGGCGGCGCTGCTCGGCATGAACATGCCGGCGGCGCGGGAACTCGGTGACGTCGGCATTCGTGTCAACGCCATTGCGCCCGGCCTGTTCCTGACGCCGATGGTGCAGACACTTGATGCAAAGATCATCGCTGCGTTGAAGACGCAGATCGAAGCCCCGAGACGCCTCGGCGACATGCGCGAGTTCGCGCACTGCTGCGCTTTCACTATCGAAAACGCCTATCTGAACGCACACACTATCCGCCTGGACGCAGCGTCACGCCTGCGCGCACGCTAAACGACCGTACCGGCGACAGGGTCGCCCTTCTTCTAAAGAGGAGGCGAGCTAAAAACAAGGAGACAGGTTCATGAAGATGAACTTTTGCCGCATCATGGGCTTGATGACGCTGCGCTTTCGCGGCCGGCAAGCGATCGTCAATGTGGAGCGCGGCCGCCGCTACACCTACCACGATTACCACCTATTGACCAACCGCATCGCCGATGCGCTGCGCAACGCGCTCGGGGTCGGCAAGGGCGACAAGTTCCTGCTCATCCTGGAAAACGACAACCTGAGCCTGATGATGCTGCCGACTGTTCTCAAGCAGGAAGGCACGGTGGTCATGACCAACTTGCGCGACGCGCCGGAAGAGCATGCGCGTCAGATCGAACTGGTCAAGCCGAAGGTCGTATTTATTGAATCGGGCCTGCTCGATGGCTACTACGCGATGTTGCGTGCGGCCGGCTGCGAGATCGTCGTCATGGACGATCCGACGCCGGAACAGGCGGCACGCCCCGGCGTGCGCGCGTTCTGGAGCCTGATCGACGCGGCCTCTGAACTCGACGCCAACGTCGAGCTGGACGACGACGAGCACATCTTCATGTTGCGCTTCACCGGCGGCACGACCGGCCAGGGCAAATGCGCGATGTACACGATCGGCAATCTGATGGCTTGCCGCGATGGCGGCTTCGCCAACCCGGATTTCGGCTTCAACGGCCACACACGCATGTTGCACGTGGCGCCGCTCTCGCATGGCACGATGGTCGCTTTCATACCGACTTTCTATGCCGGCGGCGCCAACCTGACGCTCAATCAGCTCGATCTCGGGCAATGGCGGCAAACGGTCGAACAGCAGCGCGTTACACATTCGTTCCTGGTGCCGACCGCGCTTTACCGTCTGCTCGAATTTCAGCGCGCTAACCCACGCGATCTCTCTTCGCTGAACACCCTGATCTACGGTGCCGCACCGATGAGTCCCGCCAAGCTCGAAGAACTGATCACCTGCTTCGGCCCCATCTTCGCGCAGGTCTACGCCGCTACCGAAGTCCCAATGTTCGTGTCGGCGCTCGACAAGGTCGAGCACGAGTTCGCGCAAAAGACCGAGGGCGGCATCGAACGTCTGTCTTCGGCCGGCCGGCCGACGCCGGGCGTCGAAGTTTACGTGACCGATGAGCAGGGCAAACCACTGCCAACGGGCCAATGCGGCGAAATCCGTATCCGCAGCCGAGCCGTCATCAAGGGGTATTACAACAATTCGGAAACGACGGCCGCCGAGTTTGCCGACGGGGCGTGGAAGTCGGGCGACGTCGGCTACATCGACCAGGACGGCTACCTGTACATCGTCGACCGTTTGAAAGACATGATCATCAGTGGCGGCTTCAATATCTATGCGATTGAAGTCGAAGCGGCGCTGGCCTCCCATCCGGCCGTCATGATGTCCGCTGTGGTTGGCGTCCCCCATCCTGAGTGGGGCGAGGCCGTGCATGCGGAAGTGCTGCTGCGTCCCGGCGCCTCGGTCGAGGCCGCCGAACTTATCGCGCACGCCAAGGAAAAGCTCGGCAGCTACAAGGCGCCGAAGTCGCTGGTGTTCGTCGAGCAATTGCCGACCTCGGTGGTCGGCAAAGTACTGCGGCGCGTGGTCAAGGAAAAGTACTGGCAGAACATGCAGCGCAAGGTCGGCTAGACAGTTTCATTTGACATGTAAGCAGGACTTGCTATGGCCGATATTGCGCGGCACGCCTGCCTTGATCGTCATTTAGCATTCCTTTTGATTCCGTCCTTCATAACAACCGGAGTATTCGATGAAAAGTATTCAGGCAAGCGCGTTGGCGATTGCCACCTTAATTCTGACCGCGTCCAGCACCGCATGGTCGCAGCCGGGCCAGACGGCCAGTGCATCTGCCGGTATGCCGGCTGCATCCACTTCGCAAGGCGCAGCGGCTCCCGTCAGCGCAAGGAAAGCCGATCGCGCGCTGCGCCGGCAGGTGTATGCCGCCATCGGCAAGCATAAGGAGATCAGCGCCGGCAATATCAGCGTCGTCGCAAGAGGCGGCGCGGTAACGCTGAACGGCACAGTTACGGACGCTTCGCAGGTCAATGAGGTTGCGGAGATCGCGAAGGGTGTTCCGGGGGTGACCTCCGTGACCAACAAGCTGACCGTGCAAAAACCGTTTGGCGGTGCGTAAAAAGCTCGAACGTCGGGGCATGCACCAACCGCTGCGTACGCATGCACACCTTGAAGGATGGAACATGAATTTGCAGGAACTGCATGCTGTTGCCGTCGCCGCATGGCTTGTTGTTCTAGTGGCGGAAACAGCTATCGAGGCGCAAGCGCGAGCACCGGAGTCGCACCCCATCGTCGCGGCCATGCATGGATGGATCGGACTCTTTGCGGAGGCGCCGCTGATCGCTACGACCGTGGTCACAGGGGTGCTGCTGATGATGCACATGTGGCCAGCTCCAACACTTATCCTCGTCAAGGCTGCTTTGGGCCTCGTTGCTGTCGCTGCCAACACGTTCCGCGTTTTTCTGGTCGCGTCCCGCATTTGCGAGGACCACGACATGAAGCGCGTTCAGCCGACTCGCCGGCTCACTTTGGCCGCAACGGCGATCCCGATTGGTGCCGTCGTCTGGGTTATCGGGTACTTCTATTTGCACGGACAGTAGACGGACAACCTTGCTTTCTGTAGCACGCGCTTATTTATGTAGTACTTCGAACTAGTAAAAACGAAACTAGAACGCCTTCGGAGAGCGCAGTTGGCGTTGAGGCGAGGCATCCAACGTGTTCAGTACGTACGGCGGTCGAAACAGGTCGCTTTAAAGAAAAAATCGGAGACGCAATGAAATTGAAATGGATAGCAGCAGCCGTTTTAGCAACAACAGGTAGTGCAGTACACGCACAGTCGTCAGTGACGCTATATGGTGTTATCGATGCCGGGATGTTGTATCAAAGCACTTCGGCTGCCACGTTGAGCCCGACGGCGACGAACCTCGGCAAGGTCTTTCGCTACAAGGATGGCGGCATCTATGCGAGCTACTGGGGACTCAAGGGATCAGAGGACATCGGCGGTGGGTACCACGTCAATTTCAGGCTGCAAGGTGAGTTCGACAGCGGCACCGGCAAGTTCAACCTGGGCGATACGCCGGGCGTGGCCGCACAGTTCAACCAGATCGCGACGGTAGGTGTGTCGGGACCGATCGGCACAGTGAACTTCGGTCGCCAGATCGTGCCGATTGCCTATGCAATGGCCGAGACCGACGTACGGGGGGCTCAGTATTTCGGCAGCATTCTGACTGCGTGGCTCGGCACCAACCAGGCTGCGGGCTGGCAGGGCATCAGCACCAACGGGCCAATCGGCGCGTTGTACGACAGCAATGCGATTGTCTACGAATCGCCAAAGTTCGCCGGCCTGTCCGCGGCACTCGAGTACGCACCCGGAGGTGTACCGGGCAGTTTCCAGGGAAACACGCGGGAGTCCGCTGTACTGAAATATTCGAACTATGGCCTTCGTTTTGCGGCTGGCTACTACATTGGCCACGATACGAATCCTGGCCCGACGACGGTGCCCACCGGACTTGCCAATAACCGCCTTTTCTACGTGGGCGCTCTATACACGTACCACGCATTCTCGGTTTCCGCATCGTATTCGAACGGTAGGAATCCGGCGCAGCCTGAGCAGGTCAACCTCGATCTGTATTCGGCCGGCCTCGGCTACCAGTTCTCACCTACCTTCCAGGTTACCAGTGGCGTGTACTACCTGAAGGACCGCAACAACTCGGCCAACAAGTCGATCGAAGTTGCAGCCGGCGCGGAGTACAGCCTGTCGAAAGCTACGCTCGTCTACGGCCAGGTGGGACACGTGAACAACCGGGGAACGATGAACCAGCCAATAACGTATGGCCAGCCCGTGGCGCCCGGCATGGGCACGACAGCTGTCATGCTGGGTATCCGTCACGTGTTCTAGCGACTTTCTCATCGCCATGTTCGACGCTGCGCGCGCACCACACGGCGCACGTCCACGCCCTTGTGCTCGAGCGTGCGCAAGCGCCAGCGGCAGTGTCCCGAGTTAGAAGTTCGCAATTCAACGCCTGTTGCTTATTGTCCGTTGAACTCCTTGCTGATTTCCAAAGGCACTCGGATCCTGATGGAGCAACAGGCGGCGCGGCCGCGTCAACCGGACTGCGATACGAGCGCGCAATGAAGGAGAAGTTGATGGCTAGAGCTGAAAAATCGCTGCGTCTGATGGTCGAGCACTGGCTTGTTCCGGAGCGAGCGAACCAGGTTCGCGTCACTCGGTTCAAAAACAGTCGTTCCATCCGGGAATGCTATGTATGCGTCGAGACATTCAACGCGACAGGGGCGGTTGCAATGTTTTTCTTTCGTCACGCAGATGGCACTTGGCGGATCTTTCCGCCGAGTCGAGAACGGCCAATGATGCGTGCCGCGTAAATTTTGACGAATTTTTGATTCGCCACACTGATGTATATGGACCGTGTCGGGCGCTTCCGGCAGGAATGTCTGAATGCGCATGGATTTTTGTCATTGGCCGACGCGGAGCAAAATCAACGACTGTCGCACGTACCTTAACGAGGTTCGTCCCCACCCCGCATTGTGGGGATGACGGCCGCCGATACGCCCGACTCGGGCGCGGAAGCGACAGGCTTTTAGCTCGATGGGCGCGGCTACGCTAACGATCACGAATGCGGCCGTTGTACCTCGGAAGCGGTCATTTAGGATGAAGTAGGCCGAACGGCAGAGTTGGGTCGACCGCGGACCTTCGACTTGGGATCTCCCGAGCCGGCGCGGCCGGACCACGCGATGCGCGCGGTCTTGCCACACTCCGGACACGGCCCGGGAGCGCGGGGCCATCCGGCAGAAGGGGCACGCTTGCGTTGAGTTCAGTCGTCTGCTTTGCGTGGTGTCGTTAGAGTGGCCCATCTCTCGACGATCTTGCGATTCGCAAATCGCCATAGCACAAAGCCGTGGAATTCGATCTTATGTCCGGTCGCCGCGTCGGTCGCGCGCCACGTGTTTCTCACCATCACCTTGTCACGCTCAGCGATCATGACCTCGATCGTGACGTGCAGGTCCGGCCATTTCTGGTAAGCCGCCTTCATCATGGTTATCGCCGCTTCCGGGCCGACCTGGGGGCCTGACGGCTCGTCATGGTCGAGGAAATCGGCGCTGAAGTTATCCCGTGCGACCTCCGGATTCTTGCGATTCACGAATTCGTCGAAGTGTTTCGCGACGAACTGCTTCATCTCGTCCAGCGTGAAACCCGGCTCACCGTCGGGCGGTACTCGGTACGCTTCCATAGCGGCCTCTACTCAGTCAGCATCTTGAGGGCGTGATGCCAGTCGTTGCGAAGAAATCCCGGTAGGCACCACAGCATGCATAACGGCTCCAGCGCCCGCGCCGAAACAATGCTCCCACAGTCATAGGGTTCCCAGCCGAATTGCCGTGCGATCGCGCTAACCTGGGCCTTTGCGTTGTCATCGTCACCGCATAGGAACATGGTCGGTGTGCCCTGAGAAAAGTACGGATTCACCATCAAGGTATTACCGACGCTATTGAAAGCCTTGACCACGTGCGCCTGCGGGAGCTGTCCCTGAATCCACTCACCGAGCGACTCGTTTGGCCCGGTCGTGTATTTCAGGATCCCACTGACCGGCGGCTCGTCAGCGAGCGGGTTGGTCGCGTCGATGACAGTCTTGCCAGAAAGGTTCTCCGCACCTGCAAGCGCGATCACGCTCCCGGCGATGCGGCCTAGCACGGCCAGCACGATGAGTTCGCCAAACTGCGCAGCCTGCTCGAATGTCCCGGCTCGCGCTCCGGATGTGTCACTGACCCAGTCCTGCACATCGCTCTTTTGCGGATCCCGCGTGCCCAGCATCGTGTCATGGCCGTGCTTGACAAAGCCCGCGCCAAGCGCGCGACCTACCACTCCTGATCCCAATACGCCCACTTTCATTTTCAGCCTCCTCTATGTCATGCCGCCGCGGCGATACCCGTGCTCAGGAACGCGGGCCGTCAGACGCGCCGCGCGGCGGCTCATGCAGCAACGACAGCCCGATCCGGGCGCCGAGCCCCTGTTGATAGGCGAGCTGCACCAGCAGCATCGCCGCGGGTTCGGCGTACCGCGCAAGGGCAAGCGGCCCCGCGTCGACCGGTTGTGCGCCAATCTCGTCGACGAGCCTCGCGATGACCGCCCGCGCATCGGCGTCGTCGCTGCAGACAAACACGTTTGGACGGTGCTCGCCGATAAGCATGCTGGGCGAGTGCAACATCTCCGCGAATGGCGGGATTGCCTTGACCACAGTCGCCCACGG
This sequence comes from Trinickia violacea, assembly GCF_005280735.1. NCBI lineage: Bacteria > Pseudomonadati > Pseudomonadota > Betaproteobacteria > Burkholderiales > Burkholderiaceae > Trinickia > Trinickia violacea. The sequence goes on along the minus strand of NZ_CP040077.1, from coordinate 3,153,613 downwards.
CGCGAGTTTCGCGATCTCTTCCGCGCCGGATGTCGTTGTCCCGATGGCAAGACCGCTCAGGTCGGGTTTGAGCGCGTTCGTGCAATCCCACATGATCTTTTTACCCTGCACGCTGCCGGTCTGTCCGAGCGCGTCGGACGTCACAGTCCAAGGCGTGGCCAGCACACCAGGTCCGCGAACTGCACCGCTTCGGCGACCGTGCCGACGCGCGCGCCGAGCTCGGCGGCGGTCGCTTTGAGCTTGTCCATGTCGGGACTGAAGCTCAGCATCACGGCATGGCCGTTCGGGATGAGATGTTTCGCGAGGCCGGTTCCGACGTTACCGGCTCCGATGATTCCAATGTTCACGATCGCGTCTCCTTCCATGAACTCGAACTCACGCAATGTTTGCCCAGATGGACTTGTACTGCGTGTAGCTTTCGAGCGCCTCCGCACCTTGTTCGCGCCCGTAGCCGGACATCTTGTAGCCGCCGAAGGGCCCGTTGGGATGGTACTTATGCCAAGTGTTGATCCAGACTGTGCCGGCCGCGATGCGGTCCGCGAGACGCAGCGCTCGGCTCAGATCGCGGGTCTGGATGCCCGCAGCGAGGCCGTATGGCGTGTCGTTCGCAATGCGCACGGCTTCTTCGTCACCATCGAACGGAATGATCGGCAGGACCGGCCCAAAAATCTCATCGCGACTGATTTTCAGTTCGTTGGTGGCGTCGGCGAAGACGGTGGGTTCGATGAACAGGCCACGGCCATCGATCTTGCGCACATCGCCGCCAGCGACGAGGCGCGCGCTCGACGCCTTGCCGGATTCGACGTATTGCCGCACCTTGTCGAACTCGGCCTTCGAAGCGAGAGGCCCCATCTGGGTCCGCGGGTCGAGTGGATCGCCCAGCACCGCGGCGTTGGCCAGTGCGGCGAGCCGCTCGACGACTTCATCGTAGATGGGCCGCTCGACGAGCAGCCGCGAGCCCGCGACGCAGACTTCGCCCTTGTTCCAGAAGATGCCCCAGAACGCCGCCTGCACCGCCGCATCGAGATCGGCGTCGGCGAAGATGATGTTCGGCGACTTGCCGCCCAACTCCATCGTCGTGTGCTTGAGCGTCGCCGCGCCGTTGCGGATGATGTTCTGCCCCACGGCTGTGGAACCGGTAAAGGCAATCTTGTCGACGAGTGGATGTCTGACCAGCGCGTCGCCAAGCGTGCCGCCGGGGCCGGTGACGAGGTTGTACACGCCGTCCGGCACACCCGCGTCGAGTATGACCTGGGCGAGGGCCAGCGCCGTCAGCGGCGTGTCGGAGGCTGGCTTGTGCACGATGGTGTTGCCGGCGGCCAATGCCGGCGCGACTTTGGAGCAGGTGAGTGCCAGCGGAAAATTGAAGGGCGTAATCGCCGCCACCACGCCGAGCGGCTCGCGACGCGTGAGAATCCGGGTGTGCGGTTCGTAGGTCGCGCGATAGGCGCCGTCCATCGCATGCATGGCAAGCCCGCCGAAAAGGCGGAATAGCCCGGAACAGTGCGGCATGATGACGTCGAGAAAGTCGCGATAAGGCATGCCCATATCCATTGCTTCGCGTAGCGCGAAGTCTTCCGCCCGCTCGTCGAGCAGATCGGCCACGCGGAACAGGATTTTTGCGCGCGCTTCGTGATGCAGGCGCGACCAGTCGCCCGCTTCGAATGCTCTGCGCGCCGAGGCAACCGCTGACTCGGCGTCCTCGAGGGTCGCCTTCGCAACCTCCGTAATGGTTTCCTCGGTGGTGGGATCGACGGTCGGGACGGTTGCGCCGTCCGATGCGTTACGCCATTTGCCGTCGATCAGAAGCTGTCCGCTCGCCAATCGTTTGCGCTGCGGCATCCGCGTCGGTTCCTGATTCATGGCCGCGCTCCTCTCAGTTCAGACGGTGCAGTCCATTGTCGGCGTGCTGTCGCGGCTGGTCTATGCTACGGAGCAGCGAAACAGTTGTGAGTGACGGTGCAAGATGAAAACGAACGGAGGCGGATCGATCGACCTGTTCAGGGCCCTGAAAACGTTCGCCGCAACCGCCGAGTCGACAAGTTTCTCGGAGGCCGGCCGTCAACTTGGCGTGACACCCGGCGCGGTGAGCAAACAGATCGGCATGCTCGAGACATTGCTCGGGTGCCGGCTATTCCAGCGCACGACACGCCACCTGTCGGTGACGGACGAGGGGCGGCGCCTGTACACGATGGTGCACGAGCCCGCGCAACAGATCGAAGATGCGATCGCGGCGCTGTCGTCTGACGAAACCCAATTGAGCGGCACCGTGAAGGTATCGTTGCCGATCGCCTTCAGCCGCGTCGCGCTGTTGCCGGTGTTGAGCCGGTTCCGCGAGCGCTACCCCCAGGTCACGCTCGACCTGCGATTCGAAAATCGCCACGTGGACCTGATTTCGGAAGGATATGACTGCGCGATCGGACAATTGCACGATACGGATTCCAGTGTGGTCGCGCGTACGCTCGCTCCTTTGACGCTCATTTTGTGCGCGGCGCCCGCGTACCTGGAGCAGCACGGCGCACCGCAGTCGATCGAGGACCTCACGCATCACGAACTCATCTCGTTCCGTTCTCCCAGTTCGGGAAGAATCCAGACGTGGAAATTGCAGGCGCGAAACAAGGAAGTCGTATTCGAGCCGGGCTCGCATCTCATCGTCTCCGATACGGAAGCGTTGACGGAGCTTGCCCTCGGCGGGTGCGGCATCGCGCTTCTTGGTGCCCATCATGCGGCCGGGCTGATTGCCGCCGGCAAGCTGAAGTGCGTACTGACGAAGTTCGTGTCACGGCGCAGCGACATCTGCATCTACTACGCAGCGAGAAAGCACTTACCGCCGCGCGTCGCGGCGTTCGTCGAATTCGTGGTCGAGGAAGTCCGGCAGAGCGAGATCGTCAATCGATCAAGGGAACTCGTTCAGCGGCGTACCGTTCGAGTCCTCTGAATTGCCGCATGGCCTTGTCGTTATGATGCGTGCAGCCATGCGCGCCTTCATTTGACGCGCCGACCTGTTGAGCCTATATTGGTAACCATGCGGTTACCAATCCTCTCGACATGATGCCACGAAGCGCACTGAAAGCCGACGTGTTTCACGCGATCGCCGATCCCACTCGACGTACGATTCTCGATCGGCTGCGCCAGGGCCCAGTGAGGGTCAAAGACCTCGCTGCAGGCTTTGAGCAAAGCCGTCCGGCCATCTCGAAGCACCTGAAGCTGCTATGCGACGCGGAACTTGTCATTGCGGAGCCGGCGGGGCGCGAACGGGTGTATCGCCTGCAAGGCGCGCCGCTGCAACAAGTGGCGGGCTGGATTGACGCCTACCGAACGCACTGGCAGGTCAGTTTGGACAATCTCAAGGAACTGATGGAGAAATCATGAGCGCTTCGCCCAATAGCAGAGCCCGCGCTGTTGCCGATGTCAACCGCGGCACGATATTGGCCGTCGTGGAAATCGCGGCTGCCGCGCAGAAGATTTTCGACGCCTTGACTTCCAGCGAAGTCACCCGCTGGTGGGGGTCGCCTGATACTTACCAGACCACCGAGTGGCAGGCCGAGGTTCGACCAGGCGGCAAATGGCGCGCGGGTGGCGTGAGTGCAGACGGCCGCTCCTTCAGCGTAGGGGGAGAGTACCTGGAAGTGTCGCCGCCAACGCGACTTGTGCAGACCTGGGTGGCGGATTGGGACGGCGGCAACACCACGACGATCACATACGAACTCAGTCCGATCGATGGCGGCACGCGACTGACGCTGTGGCACGAAGGATTCGCCGGCCGTCCACAATCCTGTGCCGGACACGCACAAGGCTGGGAGCGCGTGTTCGGGTGGCTCACGGCGTACGCATCGGAAGAGGGGAAGCTCTCCCATTTCCTGTGCCGGCTGATCCCCCCGCGGCCAGACTTCGCCCAGACGCTAAATGCGCTGGAGAAGTCGGCGATGAGCGAACATTCCAAGTACTGGGCTGGGAAGCTTCAGGAGGGCATTGTCGTCGCATTCGGGCCGGTGCTTGACCCAAGGGGCGGCTGGGGTGTGGGTATCGTCCGCGCCAAGGACGAGGCCAGTGTCGAAGCGATGCGCGACGCCGATCCGGCGATGGTGGCGGACATTGGTATGCAATACGAAATACTTCCGATGATGACGGCGGTGTACTAGCGCAAACCGACATGGCGGGTGGACTGGCAAGAAGGGCAACGAGATCGGCGACTTCGAATGGGTGCCTTGTGCCGGCGAGATACCGGCCCCGGCAGTAGACCGGGTGGCCGCGTTATGGTCGCGAGCGGCCACTCTGCGGGTGATGACTCGAAGGACGGGTTCGGGTCGCTCAGCGCCATTCGAACAGCACAGTTCGCGAACGCTTAAAAAAAAGCGCAGGAGCCGGTACGGCGTAGCGCCGCGAGCGGCGATCTGCGGTGGATGGCTGCCGCAACGTCGGCCTGGTGAGGACGCACGGACCCGAGGCAGCGTGGGCGGTGGCGGAAGCCGGGGTTCATCGTCGCAGCATTGCCGCTAGCGTTGCTGTTCGCCTACGGCTTTGTCCGTTTCAAGCTCAAACTGGTGTTTCCGCTCGCGGCGACACGTCACTGACGGGCAGGCCGAGGCTACCAGTCTCGGCGGTCCAATTTTATGAGATCGCAGCCGGGCATCCAGACGATACTGCGCTCCCTTGCTTACCCTGTTCCGCGGCACTGGCTGCAACCGGTTTTTCGACATGGCGGAATTGGCCCATCCCCTGCAATCACTTCCGCTTTCGTTTGCTGTCGGTTCCATGCATGGAACCATGCGGCGACCACGCGGAGAGCCGGCCACAGGACCCGTGAGAAGTCGGTGTTACTATCTTTCGTTCAGATCAGGCTCCCCTTGCCGATACCCGCCTCGGACGCCCGTTCGAATTTCCACCCAGCACCGTCGTTCGAAGGAACAGGCAGTGACCCGATCACACCCGCCGGCGCGTTTCGATGCCCCCGGAGATGAACATCATCGACGTATCGTGGATGCCATTCATGATCATGGCTGGTCGGAACAGGACAATTTTCTTCCACCGGATTTGACGCTCGCGCTGGCGTTGGAATGTGCAGCGCTTGCGACGGCCGGGACGCTCAAAATGGCGCGTGTCGGCCATGGTACGGCGCATTCGCTGCAGCGCGATGTGCGCGGCGACCGGATTCAGTGGCTGGAGGCGGGCCAGTCCGAAGCCCGCGACCGGTATCTGGCGATCATGGAAATGCTGCGTATTGCGTTGAATCGCGGGCTCTTTCTGGGACTCGAAGAATACGAAAGCCACTTCGCATACTACGCCCCGGGCGCTTCGTATCTGCGACACCGCGATCAATTTCGCGATGACGATAGCCGCACGGTGTCTGTCATCGTCTATCTGAATGCGGACTGGCTGCCTGAGCACGGCGGTGCGTTGCGGCTACATCCAGAGGGCTTGAGCACGCAGGACATCTCGCCAGTCGGCAGCCGGATCGCAGTGTTTCTTTCCGCCGACATGCTGCACGAAGTATTACCTGCGACGCGCGACCGCATGTCGCTCGCGGGATGGTTTAGACGCCGCTCATGATCTCCCAGGCCGTTCCGGGAGCCTGATCGTTTCGGCGCTTGACGCCGGTCGCACAAATTCAATGAATTGGCAAACACGAAATAGTTTTCGTCAAGGGCAGAGAATCATGAATGGCCATTTTTGGCGGCTCATTCCGGCAGGTAACTGCTGGTCGGCCGTCGACGAAGGTCCCAGTTCTGCGGCCAAATGCGGCCATTCGCCGGCGCTCTCAGGTGGACATTCGAACGTCGGCCACGCTCAGGTACCGGCCATTGAGATCCATGCTCGATCCGGTGACCGGTTCCAGAAAAATCGACCAGGCGCTTTCGAACCCAACGCGGTCGTTTAGGACAGACCGGCTGTCCGCTATATCGGGTCGGCGGCAGTCCTCCGTGCCCCTCGGAAGCGGTCGCCCACAAGCCGCAGCCGAAGCCTCGAATGGGGGCTGAATGGCGCGTTCAGCAGGACTTGCACGCCTTTCTGTCAATGTTTCGTCGGACGATCGGATCGTTGATGTCATGGTATCCATTTACAACATCGAGGCCGGATCAACGGCGGGTGCCGAGTTCGCTGGCATAGCCGCGCACGGCGCTAAGTCAGCGTTCCGCCCCAAGATGCTCGCGGGTGTTTCCCACTGGTTGGTCGCCCGACATTGTGCCTAAGATGAATTGATCCGTGCGCGTGATACGGTGCAGGCCCGTGAATGGCGGGAGGCAGGAGACAGCGCCGGGATCGACGCCAACGAATGTTTTCATCATGCATGCGAGGGTTTGCGCGGCGGCTGCCTGTCATGCGGCCGCAATGACGCGCGGTCGGCGTGGCTGGGCCGCCTGGCTTCACCACGCCTTGCTCGCGGTGGCTTGCGCGCTGGGCGCGGCACCGGCCGCGCTCGCCGAGACACCCGCCAGTGCAGCCGGTCCAGCCAACGATACGCGCGGCGTCGACACCGCGAGCCGCGCCGATCCCACCACTTCGCCGCGCGACGCCGCCGTGCGCCAAGTCGTGCTAGGCATTATCAGCTTCACGCACTGGCCGACGCCACCCGCCCGCCTGCGCCTGTGCGTGACGGGCCGGCCCGACTACGCGAGCGGCCTGGTCGGCGCGCTGCAGGCCGGCGCGACGCCGCTCGACGTGCAGCGCATTGGCTTTGATGATCCCGCTATCGGCGCAGCCTGCGACGTCGTCTATCTCGGCGACCTGAGCGTCGATGAGAGACAGCAGGTCAGAGCCGCCGTGGCCGGCCATCCGGTCTTGACCATCTCGGAACACGACTCGTCCTGTACCGCCGGCAGCATGTTCTGCCTCAATGTTGATGTCGAACGCATCACGTTCGACATCAATCTCGACGCCGTGGCGCGCAGCGGCGTACGGGTTCACCCGAATGTGCTCAATCTTGCTCGGCGGCCGCTGACGCCATGAGACAGCCCACGCCCCCCGTTTCCCCTCCGCGCACGCCGCGCCCGACGCTGCAAAGCGTGTTGCGCCGCGCGCACCTGCGCCTGGCGTTCGTCGCGATCGCGATGGCCGCCGTGTCGTTGATCGTGGTCGCCGTGATCGCGCTGCGTGCCTATGCCAGCAACAATCTGAACCTGCTGGCCCGCTCGCTCGGCTATACGGTCGAGGCGGCGCTGGTGTTCGGCGACCGCGTAGCGGCGGCCGAGGCGATCGGGGTGATCGCCAACGAAGAGGACGTGGCCGAGGTCGTCGTCACAGATGCAAAGGGCCTGCCGTTCGCGGCGTGGCACTTGCCCGCCGGCAATGCAACCGCCAGGCTCGAGCGGGAGGTGGCCGGCATTGCGCTGCCCGGTCCCGTGACCACGTTGGTGCTGCACGACGGCATCGTCGTCGGTCACATCGAAGTGCGCGGCCAGGGTCACCAGTTTTTTGGCTTCCTGCTCGGCGGCCTCGGCGGCATCGTGGCCTGCCTCGCCGTTAGCGTGCTCGGCGCCTATGTCAGCTCGCAGCGTCTGCTGCGCAATATCGTCGCGCCGCTGCACGCGCTGGCCGGCGTCGCCCACGCGGTGCGGCGCGAGCGCGCGTTCGAGCGGCGGGTCGAGCCCGTGGCGATCGCGGAACTGAACCAGCTCGGCGACGACTTCAACGCCTTGCTCGACGAATTCGAAGACTGGCAAAACAGCCTGCGCGAAGAAAACGCCTCGCTCGAACACCAGGCCAGCCACGACGCCCTTACGGGCCTGCCCAACCGCGTGCAGTTCGAGTCGCGCCTCGCGCGCGCCCTCGGCGAGGCCGCGGTGACGGGCCAGCGGGTCGCCGTGCTATATCTCGACTGTGACCGTTTCAAGGAGATCAACGACTGCCTCGGTCATGAAGCCGGCGACGTGGTGCTGATCGGCATTGCGGCGCGGCTGCGCATGCAGTTGCGCGAGGCCGATCTGGTCGCGCGCTTTGGCGGCGACGAATTCGCCGTGATGCTGGCGCCAATGCGCGAAGCGGCCAGCGCCGGCCGTATCGCCGAGGAGGTGCTGGCCAGCATGGCACCGACGATCGTCTTGCCCGATGGCCACACGGTGGCCACCATGATGAGCATCGGCGTTGCGCTGTATCCCGATCATGCATGCGACGCGATCGGCTTGCTGCGCGCCGCAGATGCAGCGATGTATCGGGCCAAGCGCGCGCGGCCGGGGTCGTGGCAGTTTGCCGAAGGCGTCGCCGGACCGGCTTGACGCCCTGGCCTGGCGCAGCGGCCGAGGCGCAGCCGGTGCCGTCGCAAGGGTTCGTAACAGCGCGCGCAAGGCGGGCGCACTCGAAGAGGATGCGGTGATGAGAGACTCGTTTCCTGAAAGCATTTGGCGGATGTGCATCGGGAGCGCACTGCTCCTGTGCATGCTGCTTGGGGGCTGCCAGACGCCACCGCTTTACCGCGGTCTGACCCAGACGCAGGTCAAGGCGCTCAGGTCGGCAGGATTCCAAGAGACTGAGCAGGGCTTCGAGTTCGGCTCGAACGACCCGATCCTGTTCGACTTCGACCGCTACAACCTCAAGCCTGACGTCCGCCGGAGCGTCGAGCGCATCGGCCACACGCTCGCGTCGGTGGGGCTCAACAGCGTGCGCGTCTATGGCTACACCGACGGGGAGGGCACGGACGCCTACAACATTCGGTTGTCCAAGCGCCGTGCCGAGACCGTAGCGATCGAACTGGTCGACACCGGCCTTGCTGCCGGCCGCGTCCACACCATCGGGAAAGGCAAGCGCGACCCGGTGGGTGACAACCGCACTGCTGCCGGCCGGGCGCAGAACCGCCGCGCGGCGATCGTCGTCTCGACGCGTTGATCCAACCTTTTCGGTCACGCCAACCATGACGTGCGAACCGAATTAGTTGGACCGACCGGATTTCTGACGCGAATACGTTGGACCGGGTGACTGGATCCTACACCCATAGGCTGCCTGGCCCAGCGAACCGTGGAGCCGGTCCGGACGTTCCGGTCGGGTTGTCTTGCGTCGGTCGCGGCAGGCAGCAAGCGGCCCAGAGTGTGTCAAAACTCGAAATCCCCCGGTTTTCGAGTGTCGCTTTACCCCTCCCGAAGGGCTACCAAGCCAACACAGAGCGATCTGACGAGTCGAGTTTCCCGATCACCGGTCGCGGCGCACGTTTTGACACACTCTGGGCCATGAAGGGCCATTCGACTAGCGCCACCGAATGATCGAAGGTTGGCACACAGCCGACGTCGCGAGCGCGCGGCTAGCCGAATCGAAAGTTGCTGAGATCAATGGACACGAGCAGCAAGTCGCGAACCGGATTCATGTCGGGGCCGCGCAAGTAGGCGCGGCGCTCAGTCGGGAAATACAGTCCTTCAACTTGCGCGAATTCGTAGACGTATTGTGCAGCGGAAAATCCGCCGGAGATTTCGACGACGTAGTCGTGGCGACGCAGCAAGAAGTCTGGACCGAAATAGAAGTCCTGTTCCGTGCTGTGTGTAGCGATCTGCTCGGGAAAATGAGCGCGCAGGCCACGCCATACTTCGCCGTATTCGTTCAACGGCGGGATTTCAGTCACTGCGACGCCCGGCATGGACAGGAGAAAGGGGGTTGTCAGGTAAGTCCACATCGCATAGCCATTGAAATAGGCTCTGTCCAATGGCTCCCATGGCGTATTCATCACATGGCCGGAGTAGTGGGCTCTAGGGTCGTGGCGTTCCCGAACGATCTCGCCGGAAGTCGACTCGATGGCAATGCGGCTCGGAGTAAAGGCTGTGCGCCAGTTGGGTCTGCCGAAGGGCGAGACGGACGCACTCTCTTCATGGAGCGCGACCGTCATTTCACGAGGATTGGGGTCCTGGATAAGCCCCTTCATTGCCCAGAGCCCACCCCCAGTTACGATGGTCGCGGTCACGCTATTGAACCTGTTCCAACGCTCAAGGCCGCCGTGCGCATTCAAGACTTGCGTCAGGAGGTCGATCATTTGGTAGCTCTCCAATAGTGAGGGTGTTGATGCACCGAATTCAACATTATCGGGCGATGCATGTTTGCAATGAACGTCGTGCGCGCGATTGGTATCCATCCGTCCCAGCTGCTGCGTGCGGAGATGATGTCCAAACCGTAACTGATTCGCACCGCCGATCCGGCATCGATGGAATGATGGACAAGCTTAATTGTGTGGCGCTGGAAAGCAACGCTCCCAGCGACACCTATCTGTTGCACTCTTTGAGCCCAATCGTGCCTGCCAATCAGTGCCCTTCGCATGGTTGGCGAGTGAAGCGAATTCACCGCTCCAAAACGCAGTGGCCCCAGGTTCAAAATAGGCTAGTGACGTGTCCGTTGATACGCGTGTATAGAGCGCGACGAGCTGCTTTTGCGAAACGGGCGGACACGCTCATACCCCTGCCGCCAAGAGGTACTAGAAGGTGATTTGGGTTAGGAACGTCCGGGCAACTTGCAAGCGGACACACGAGCGTCTGGATCGATTGTCCGAGTGGGGTCGCGACAGAGACATTCATGTCAGCGTCGCGCACGTCGTTCATCGGCCACAGGTCAACCGCAAACAGAGCAGCGAGCCGACGTGGCGCTTGCGCCTCAACTGGGCCGCGCCTGCTGGCTCCTGCTGGTACCAACGATCCACCTGACGCTGCGCCGCCTCCAGATCATCCGGATAGTACGGATCGAACCATATTGACGGGTCCGTAGCCCGCTGCCTCCAGCGCCGCTAGTTCACTCCGGTTGCGCTCTGATGTGATGGGTGCGTTGTTTTTGAGAGCGGCGAGGTCGCGGCACTGCGTTGCGCTCAGATGTGTCGCGCCTTCCGGCGTGCCGCCTATGGCGCAGCCAGCGAGCGAGAATGCCAACGCGAGAAGCATCGGCCAGATCGTCAGCGAGTTCTTCATGTCAAGCCTCCCTTCAGTGAAGCCCCGCAGAGTGAGCATTGAAATCGGCGCCGGCGCGGCGGCTCGTCGGAAAGTCCGTTGACCCGGGTCACGGAACGGCGTGGATAGACGCTGAATGGAGCAAAAAGCGGAGTGCATTAGCGGAAACTGTTGTGCAAATCCGCATTGGCCGCGCCTTGTCCCACAAGGGTTCAACCAGCGCGCAACTCGCGTCCGTCGAGGCTGTCGAGACGTTGACGAGAGGGGCTCGAACGCGCTTCGCCGGATGCGGTGCGCCCGCCTCGCGCCCGGTACTTCTGCCGCCCAATGCAAGTCCGTTGTCGGCGTCCCGCATTGGGAGATGGTCGGCCACCGCGCTCGCCACGGACACGCATACGGCCGACTCCGCGCCCGTCCGGCGCGCCCCGCGCCGGTATGCCGCGTCGCGGCGCCCGGCGTGGTCGTCAGGCCGTCAATGGCCGCGGAAGACGCCGTTCTGGATCATCTGCAGCTGGCCCGACTTTTCGGAATCGATCAGATCCTGATAGACCTGTTGGCGCGTCACGCCCTGCGGCGCGCCCCCGCCGACGCCCGGCTCCACGCCGCCCAGGTCCTGAGAAGCCGACTCGGTCGCAGGCACCTGCGCCGCCTGAATCTGTGCCTGTTCCAGCGTCAGTTCCTGTGCCCATGCGCCCGTCCCGATGAGCGCGATCGCTGCGACCGCGGCAAGTCTGAGCATGTTCATGGCAATACCTCCGCGAAAAAGATGGAGAGCGTCCCGGCATGCAACGCAGCGCTTCTTCGCTCGCGCCCGCCGAGGCGGGCGATGTGAGTGGACCGAAACGCTGTAGTCGTCACAAGGCCTGCTCACGCGAAGGTATTCCTGGGACGGGCACCGCTTATTCCCACAGCTTCTGTTTGCTTGTATAAAACATGAGGCGCTGACGGCGTCGCGCAGCGATTCCCGCATCGCGGTCAAGGCGCGAGTCAATAGCGTGTTTGGAACACTAGTGCACGCTGGGCGCAGTGCAATCGGCAAGCCGAGCGTGCGCGCACCATTCTCCGTTCTGCGCCGACCACGCCGCCCCGTCCGCGGGACGGCGTGGGTCTGTGTGGTCCCCCCAAAAGCGCACAAATTCCGCACGCCCTCGTAGCGCCGACGCCCCGTGTCAAAGGTTGACTCCACCAAGACTCCTTGCAACTCGCCGCGGTATGGGGCAAGCGCAGCGATGATCAGTTGCAGGTCAGTGCCAGCAAACTATATTGGAGGCGTCTTGGGCGGCTTGCCGCGCCCGGAACATTGGTTTCTTCCCGAAGGATGAACTGCGTCAAGCTGTTTCTGTGCGGGGACGTGATGTTGGGGCGCGGTATCGATCAGATACTGCCGCATCCGAACCGGCCCCATCTCTTCGAGCCCTATATGCGTTCGGCGAGAGACTATGTGAGCCTCGCCGAAGCGAAAAACGGCCCGTTACCGGAGTGTGTCCCGTTCGGCTACGTGTGGGGCGATGCGCTGCCCGAACTGCAGCGCATGTGTCCTGCCGCGCGCATCATCAACCTCGAGACGGCCGTCACATCCAGCGAGGACGCATCGCCCAGAAAGGGCATCCACTACCGCATGCATCCTGCCAACGCGCCCGTCTTGAGCGCCGCGAAAATCGACTGCTGCGCGCTCGCGAATAATCATGTGCTCGACTGGGGCTATCGCGGGTTGAAGGAAACTCTGAATGCCTTGCGTTCAGCCGGCATTCATACGGCTGGCGCGGGGCAGGACGACATCGAGGCGGGCGCGCCTGCCTTGATCGAACTGGCGGGCGGCGGCAGAGTGATGATCTTCGCCTTTGCCACGGAATGCAGCGGCGTGGGCGCGGACTGGGCCGCCGATCGGGGCCGCCCCGGCGTGAACCGGCTCTCTGATCTTTCGCCTGACACCGTATGCACGATCGCGGCGCAGGTGCGAGCGGTCAGGCAGGCAGCCGACGTCGTCATCGTCTCGATCCATTGGGGCGAGAACTTCGATTTCGACATACCTGCTTCGCAGCGATACTTCGCGCACGAACTCATCGATTCGGCGGGCGTAGATCTCATACACGGCCATTCGTCGCACCACGTGAAGGGCATCGAGCTGTATCGAGGCAAACTCGTCCTGTACGGTGCCGGGGACTTCATCAACGACTATGAAGGTATCGCCGGTCAGGAAGCGTTTCGCAGCGACCTTGCGCTGATGTATTTCCCCACGCTCGACCTTGAAACGGGCACGCTGGCCGAACTGTCGATGACGCCGATGCAGACACACCACTTCCAAATCAACCGGGCGCCTGACGAAGGCATTCGATGGTTACACGAAACGCTGAATCGGGAGAGTCAGCCATTGGGCGCCACTGTGGAGCGTAGCGGTAACGACACGCTCGTGCTGCGTGCGGGCGCTTAGGCGCCGAGATAACGCTCGAACCACTGCACCGCGTACCGCGCAACGGCTTCCAGTGTGCCGGGCTCTTCGAACAGGTGGGTCGCGCCGGGGACGATCACGAGACCCTTCGGACACTCGAGCAGAGCGAAAGCCTCCCGGTTGACTTCGATGACAGTGGCGTCGAGGCCGCCTACCACGAGCAACGTAGGCGCCTTCGCCACGGCGAGGACGTCGCGTCCGGCGAGATCGGGTCTGCCGCCTCGCGAAACGATCGCCTCAATCGGGACCGACGACACGTGCGCCGCGCGGATCGCCGCGGCCGCGCCCGTGCTTGCGCCGAAGTAGCCAAACGAGAGGCGTGTCGTCTGCTTCGCCGCGATCCAGGCCGTTGCTTGCGCGAGACGCACCGCCAGCAGCTCGATGTCGAAGCGGGCAGCGGGACAGGTGTCTTCCTGTTCGGAGAGCAAGTCCATCAGCAGCGTTCCCATGCTGGCCCGGTTGAGTTCGGTGGCCACGTACTGGTTACGCGGGCTGAACCGTGAACTGCCGCTGCCGTGCGCGAGCAGAACCAGTGATTGAGCGTCCTGTGGCAGCGCGAGCGTGCCCATCAGGGAGGCGTCTTCCACCGGAATGGTGATTTCCTGCATTTGGAGCCGAGGTTCCATGACATCCTCAAGCCGGGTACAACATTTTTCCGACCCAATACGCGACGCGCCCGCCGTCACTCTCGCGGGCGCGCTGATACTGAGCAAGAGATTAGATTGCCCGGCAGGCTTCCGCGCATCTCCGGCACGCATCGCTGCATGTGCCGCAGTGCTCGGGTGCGTGCCGCGCACATTCCTCGGCGCACTCGTCACAGATCCGTGCGCAGAGTTCGCAAAACTCGGGTGCGAAATGGCTTTGTCGAGCCAACGCCGCAGATGTGAGGCGGCATAGCGAAGCGCAATCGGCGTTGAGGCGAATACATTTGGCCATGTTCACCCTGCCCGGTTCATCGAGGCAGGCGGATGCGCAGCGATCGCAGGCAGCGGCACAAGCATCGCAGGCTTCAATAGACGGCTGGGCGGCGCGACCGACGTTGCCGACTAGCCGTCGCTATTCCGGTTCTGGCAGCGAGCGGGTCGACCCGGAACTGACCGGCAACCACGGCTGCCAGGCGCGCATGATGTCTGCCCATAGCGAAAACGAGGGCGCGATCGGAAATAGACTCGCCTGCAGGAGCCATCGCGCTGCCGCGTCGAATGATGGTGTTGCGGTGATGTGAATGGAGATGGCTTCGGCATTTTGATCAGGGAGCGTACGTCGGGTGATCTCCACATCGACCGTCGGCAGGTGGGCCGTCAATTTCGTTTGATCCATGTTCAACCTCGCGTTGACACGTCAGTCCGCAACCATGGCATCCGCTGATTTACGACCCGGCAAGACTGTTCGTCTTCGCCGCCATGATGAAGTCGTTCTCGTGAAGGCCCTTGATCTTTTTCGTCTTCCATGAAACAGTGGCCCAGCCCCAGCCAAAACAGATGTCGGGATGGTGTCCCTCGGCGTCCGCGAGGCGGGAAACCTTGGCCACGAATTCGTAGGCTTGCGTGAAATCCTTGAAGCCGAACTTGCGCTCGACGCGGCGGCCCTCGTCGACCAGCGCCCAGCCGGGTGTCTGGGCCAGCCAGTCGATGGCCTGTAGTTCCGTGAGAGGCGGAACGTCGCCGCGGCAAGGCACACAATGCCTCGACAGCAAATCGCCATTCATAGCGCGTCGCCTCCGTTCGCGTCAGTTACCCTGTCAGTCGCATTGCTACGGTACGCCTGTCGACGATGCCGGCACACCTCGATGAGGCGCTTCGACGCCGACTGTGGTTGGGTGACGCCCAGACTCCGTCTGACATGTGACAGGCTTCACATTCGATAGCGTTTGCAGGCTCCCGCGCTGCGCTTGCGATGATGGGCGTGCCTCGCGCTCGTACCTTTTTCGACAGTATGAAGGAACAGCGACGAGCTTCGCACACCGGCGCTGAGCGCAAAATTCGCCCAAAAAGCCTCCTTGCTAGGTCGCCAGCATGCTTGCATTCTAGGCGATGCGCTCGCCCAAACCGGCGTTTTACCCTGTTCCATTCATCTAGGAAGTAGTGGCGCTATTCGTCGATTGGTATATCGAACTGTGTCTGGCAACCTGGGCATTTGAATGGCTCGAAGTCGCCTTGCGCCGGCAATGCGGCGAGCGGCTGCTCCTCGCCGACGAGGTAGCAGACTGGGCACGGAAACGCGTCGTGAGGCCGCAGTCGGTGCCACCGGTCGACGAACCGCTGAATGTCGATAGGCAGCGTGTTGTGTGCTTCGAGGTAGTCGAGAAGGGCGTGGAACAGAGCGGGGCTTTGCATCGAGACCTCCGCAGCGATTTCCAGACATCGTAGCATCTGTCACCAATGCGCCGCTGGTGGCCCGCCAGTTCCGGACGCAAGCCACGCATGATATTCAGTGCTAGTGTGGTGGTGGGGATCTTCCCCAGTTATCGGGAGAACGCGATGCCGTCAGACCCCGCCACAAAACCTGCCGCGCCACCCGCGACGCGCGACAAGCCGCTCCCAGGCACGGCGCCGCAAACCGAGTCATCTGCACTGGACGCAGATAATGACGAGCCGGTACCGCATGAGCGCCCGCCAGTCCGATCAGACGACAACTGACTTTTCGCCGCGCCCGCGGCTTAACGTCGCCCGAATGCGCTCTGCGTAGCTGATCTACGCGTCGCCATGTCACGCTGAAGGCGTCTATTCGTATCCGCTCTTAACCACAAATGGCGGAAGGCATGTCCAACACACCAGCAGCCGCGTCAAAGCCTTCTGCTACCTAGACGTTCATCGTCGCGTGAGCTTCACTGGCTGCTGCCAGTCTGGTGTGCGGATCACCCCGTCGCCGACGCCGCCACGAGGCTGGCAAAGGTGACGGCGGCCCCGCGGCCTTCTCGTGCGCAAAACACATTGCCTGACGGTACTGAGCGCGTCTGGCATTCGGTCCGCGTGCACGCTGCTCGGCACCGGCACAACCACAATCACCAGAAAGATCGCGCAGGAGCCCCACTGGGTCGGGAAGCTTCAACAGCCCATAGTACAGCCCGGCGGGCCTTCCCAGATACAGGCGACGTACACGCTCGTCCCAGTATGGATTCTGGCCTTTGAATCAGTTTTCGATATTTTGGATATCAAACAATTAATATCAGGACGCGCGAGAGGGTTTTCGGGGGCAATCGAGCGTGTCTTCCCGGAGGCGTCCGTGACGAAAACCGATGCGCTGACAAGGTCTTCCATACAGGCCTAGAATGAAATCAACGTACCCGTCGTACATGGAAATGCTTCTGCCGAAACCGGGAAGCGGTCGGCGACGTGGCCAGAAATCCCCACGCTGGACGGTGTGCTTCAGTACAAAGGTGCGGATTTCAACTCATAATTAGGACCGGTTTGGTCCCATTTAAAATGGGAGGTGTTCTGATGTTGCGTATGAGCAAACTCGCCGACTACGGCACGGTGATCACGACTGCGATGGCACGCGACCCGGACGCCGTCCATAGCGCAAGCAGCATTGCGGCGGCGACCGGCGTCGCGATACCCACCGTGTCGAAGGTGCTCAAAGTGCTGACGCGGGGCGGTGTCGTGGAATCGCTGCGCGGCACCAACGGTGGTTACCTGCTGCCGCGGCCGCCCGAGCAGATCACGCTGGCGGAGGTAATCGCCGCGGTTGACGGGCCGATCGGGATGACCGAATGCAGCACGCAGCCAGGCTTGTGCATCCAGGAGGCGGCGTGCGCGGTGCGCGCCAACTGGCAGAGGGTCAATCGCGTGATCTACGAGGCGTTACATCAGGTCACGCTGGCGGACATGGCGGGACCGACCTTGCGCGCGGTCGACATCAGCGCGATCCGCGCGCGCAGTGTTCCCAACCGCCGCGCGGGTGCGACGCCACTAGTGCGCAAGACGAATGACGGAGGCAACGCATGAGTGCGTCAAAAGCCGGTTTCGACGAACTGATCAGTCGCGAATACCAACATGGTTTCGTGACTGACCTGGCGGCGGACGCGTTGCCGAGCGGTCTGGGCGAGGACGTAATCCGGCTCATTTCCGCGAAAAAAAACGAGCCGGCGTTCATGCTCGAATGGCGCCTCGCCGCTTATCGGCACTGGCTCACGATGATCGAGCCGAATTGGGCGACGATCAGACATCCGCCGATCGACTACCAGAGCATCGTCTACTATTCCGCGCCGATGGCGCAGAAGAATCGTCCGAAGAGTCTCGATGAAGTCGATCCGGAACTGCTGCGTACTTACGAAAAGCTGGGTGTCCCGCTGAGAGAACGTGAACTCCTGGCCGGCGTCGCGGTGGATGCGGTATTCGACAGCGTCTCGGTAGCGACGACGTTCCGCGAAAAGCTTGCGGAACTCGGCATTGTGTTCTGTTCGTTCTCGGATGCCGTGCAGCATCATCCGGAGCTGGTGCAGACGTATCTCGGCACAGTGGTGCCGCACACCGACAATTTCTTCGCCGCGCTAAATTCCGCCGTGTTTAGCGACGGCTCGTTCTGCTATATCCCACCGGGCGTGCGCTGCCCGATGGAACTGTCGACCTACTTCCGCATCAACGCGCAGAACACCGGGCAGTTCGAGCGCACGCTGATCATCGCGGACAAAGGAGCGTACGTGAGCTATCTGGAGGGCTGCACCGCGCCGATGCGCGACGAAAATCAGCTGCATGCCGCGGTGGTCGAGCTGATTGCGCTGGAAGGGGCGCAGATCCGCTATTCGACCGTGCAGAACTGGTACCCCGGCGATGCGGCGGGAAAGGGTGGCATCTACAACTTCGTGACCAAGCGTGGCGATTGCCGCGAGGCGAATTCGAAGATTTCGTGGACCCAGGTGGAAACCGGTTCAGCAATCACGTGGAAGTACCCGAGCGTGATCCTGCAGGGCGATAACTCGGTCGGTGAATTCTATTCGGTTGCGCTGACCAACCACTATCAGCAGGCCGATACCGGGACGAAGATGGTTCACCTCGGCCGCAATACGCGCAGCACGATTCTGTCCAAAGGCATTTCAGCGGGTCGCGGAAAGAATGCGTATCGCGGCCTCGTGAAGGTCGCGCGTGCGGCCGAAGGTGCGCGCAACTACACGCAGTGCGATTCACTGTTGCTCGGCGACCGTTGCAGCGCACACACGTTCCCCTATATCGAGGTCAAAAACCCGACCGCGAAGGTCGAACACGAAGCATCGACATCACGCATCGGCGAAGACCAGTTGTTCTATTGCCGGCAGCGTGGGTTGTCGCCCGAAGATGCGGTGTCGATGATCGTGAACGGATTCTGCAAAGAAGTCTTCAAGGAGTTGCCGATGGAGTTCGCAGTCGAAGCGCAGAAGCTGCTAGGCGTCAGCCTGGAGGGCAGTGTGGGATAACCCGAGGCCACTCGGGGGGAATGGAACCATGCTTGAAGTCAGTCATTTGCAAGTGGAAGTCGATGGCAAGAGAATTCTGCGCGGGATCGAGCTGAGCGTGAAAGCCGGCGAGGTGCACGCGATCATGGGCCCGAATGGCTCGGGGAAGAGCACGCTTGCCCACGTGCTGGCTGGGCGCGAGGACGTTATCGTCACCGGCGGCTCGGTCTCGTATCTCGGTCGCGATCTGCTGGCGCTCGCGCCCGAAGAACGCGCGCACGAAGGACTGTTTCTCGCGTTCCAGTATCCCGTTGAGATACCCGGTGTGAGCAACGTTTACCTGCTAAAGGCAGCGTTGAATGCGCAGCGCCGACATCGTGGCGAATCCGAACTCGACGCGATGGAATTCCTGCAACTGGTCAAGAACAGAATGACCCTCATGCAGATGGATGAGAGCCTCTTGTATCGCGCAGTGAACGAAGGCTTTTCCGGCGGAGAGAAGAAGCGCAACGAGATCCTGCAGATGGCGGTGCTTCAGCCCCGGCTCGCCATTCTCGACGAAACGGATTCCGGACTCGACATCGATGCATTGCAGATCGTCGCGCGGGGCGTCAACAGCATGCGCAGTCCCGAGCGGGCGATCGTGCTGGTCACGCACTATCAGCGACTGCTGGATTACGTCGTACCGGATCGCGTGCATGTGCTGGCGAACGGCCGGATCGTGAAGTCGGGGTCGCGTGAACTGGCCTTGGAGCTGGAACGCAAGGGCTACGGTGGGATTGAGGATGAGGCCGTGCAATCAGCCAGCGCGGCGAGTACGGGGCATCCATGAAAAACGAATCTCTCGAATTCTTCCACCAGGCTTTTGGACAACTCGCGAAGACGTTGCCCGGCGCGGAGTTGCCGTGGCTGCGTGCCGCGCGCCGAAACGCCTTCGAACAGTTCGACGCGCTCGGCTTTCCGACCACGCGGCACGAGGACTGGAAATACACGAACGTGTCGGCGATCGGCAAGCGTCCCTGGCATTTCGCGCCGCAACGCACCGGCCGCAGCGACGATGGCGATCTGCGACGCATCGTCGATAAACTCGTGCTGGACCCTGCTGGCCATCGACTGGTATTCGTCAACGGTCGCCATGTGCCGCGTCTGTCAAAACTGAATGGCTTACCCCATGGCGTGTTTGTGGGTTCGCTCACGAGGGCGTTGAGAGAAATGCCGCAACGACTCGAAGCGGCGATGGTCTCACAAACGCATGCCGACGGCTTTGCGGCGCTAAACACGGCGTTTCTGGCAGACGGATTTGCCGTTTTGCTACCGCCTGGTGAGGTCATCGATCGACCGTTGCAGATGCTGTTTCTAACCGACGAAGCCGGTCTTGCGGCGCAGCCGTTCAACGTCGTGCTTGCAGGAGCACGCTCAGGCTGCGCGATCGTCGAGCACTTCGTGGGGCTGGGCGACGACGCGTATTGGACCAATGCGGTGACCCGCATCGTCGCAGACGAACAGGCGGACGTGCAGCACTACCGGTTGCAGCAGGAAGGCTCGAAGGCGTTTCATATCGCGTCGGTCGCTGCTGCACAGCAACGCGCCAGCTGTCTTACCTCGCACGCGTTCGCGTTTGGCGCCGCGTTGTCGCGCACTGGCATTGGCACGAGCTTGAACGCCGCGAACGCGCAGGCCACGTTGAACGGTCTTTTTTTCGTTGGCGGCCGGCAGCACGTCGATCACCACACGCGCATTGATCACGCAGAGCCGCGCTGCACGAGTCGCGAATACTACCGCGGCGTGCTTGACGGCGCTGCGCACGGAGTGTTCAACGGGCGCGTCGTCGTGCATCGCGATGCGCAGCAAACGGACACGCACCAGGCGAATCACAACCTCCTGCTGTCACGCGATGCGGAAATCGACACGAAGCCGCAACTCGAGATCTACGCCGACGACGTCAAATGCACACACGGCGCGACGGTCGGTCAACTGGATGAGAAGCAGCTGTTCTATATACGTGCACGGGGCGTCGAAGAGCGCATGGCGCGGGCGCTACTGACCTACGCATTTGCACGCGACATCGTTGAACGCGTGCGCATCGACTCGCTGCGCGGTCGGCTCGAAAACTTGCTGCTGATGCGCACCCCGGAAGGCGAGCGCATCAAGGAGTTGCTATGAGGCCGTTCGAACAGGCACAGACGCCAGATCCGCGCAATGTTGAGCACTGGCGAGCGGATTTTCCGATTCTGGGCGAGCGTGTGCATGGCCGGCCATTGGTCTATCTCGACAATGGCGCCACTACGCAAAAGCCAGCTTCGGTCATCTACGCGGAAAACGCTTACTACCGGCATAGCAACGCCAACGTGCATCGCGGCGTGCATCTGCTGTCGCAGCGCGCGACCGAGTCGTTCGAAGCAGCACGTGCGAAGATCGCGCGCTTCATCAATGCACAGCGTCCAGAGGAGATCGTATTCGTGCGTGGTGCGACCGAAGCGATCAATCTCGTTGCCCAGAGTTATGCGCGCCCGCACCTCAAGCCTGGCGACGAAATCCTGATCAGCGCGATGGAGCACCATTCGAACATTGTGCCGTGGCAGTTGGTTTGCGAGCAGACTGGCGCGGCGCTGAAAGTCGTGCCGATCGACGATACGGGCGCACTCGATACCGATGCGTACGAGCGCTTGTTGAGCGAACGCACGCGGCTGGTCGCGATCACGCATCTCGCTAACGCGCTCGGCAGCATCAATCCGGTAGGCCGCATCGTTGTCGCGGCGCACGCGAAGGGCGTGCCGGTGCTGCTGGATGGCGCACAGGCGATCGCGCATTTGCCGGTCGACGTCCGCACGATTGATTGCGACTTCTATGCGTTTTCGGGCCATAAGGTTTACGGGCCCACTGGCATCGGCGCGCTGTATGCCAGGGCTGCGCTGCTTGAAGCCATGCCGCCGTGGCAGGGGGGCGGCGACATGATCCGTTCGGTGACGTTCGAGAAAACAGAATACAACGCGATTCCGTGGAAGTTCGAGGCGGGAACGCCGAACATTGCCGGTGCAATTGCGCTAGGCACGGCGCTCGACTACGTCGACAGCATCGGCATTGAAGTCGTCGCCGCGCATGAGGCCGAACTACTCGCTTATGCAACGGACGCGTTACAGGCAGTACCGGGCTTGCGTCTCATCGGTACCGCACGCGACAAAGCGAGCATCCTGTCATTTGTGCTCGACGGCGTGCATGCACACGATGTCGGCACGATTCTCGATCATCACGGGGTCGCCGTGCGGGCAGGCCATCACTGCGCGATGCCGGTGATGCAGCGGTTCGGCGTACCAGCGACCGTGCGCGCGTCGCTTGCCCTCTATAACACGCACCAGGATATCGACGCGCTGATCGAAGGTCTCCGCAAGGTCAGAGAGGTATTCGGCTCATGAGCGAACTGCGCGATCTGTATCAGGAAGTCATCTTCGACCACTACCGGCGGCCGCGTAACTGTCATGGGCTGGCTGACGCCAATCACAAGGCCGAGGGCTACAACCCGTTGTGCGGCGACCGGATCACGCTGTATCTACGAATCGAGGATGACGTCGTCAAGGAGGCGAGTTTCGAAGGTGTGGGCTGCGCGATTGCGACGGCGTCGGCGTCGTTGATGACCGAGGCGCTGAAAGGCAAAACGGAAGCAGAGGCCGAAGCGCTGTTCGGACGCTTTCACGACATGGTGACAACGCCCACAGCAGGGCCAGCAGTGGCGTCGGAGTTGGGCAAGCTGGCGGTGCTGTCCGGCGTGCGTGAATTCCCCGCGCGCGTGAAGTGCGCGACGCTCGCCTGGCACACGTTGCATGCCGCGCTGCACGACGAGCGTCGCCCCGTTTCGACAGAGTGAGGCGGTCGATGAGTACATTTGACTGGCTGAAGCGCGCCGAAGCCACACAACCTGGCAGCGGTGCAACTCCCGAACGTCTTGAAGAACGCGTGATCGACGCGCTGCGCACCGTTTTCGACCCGGAAATTCCGGTCAACATCTACGACCTGGGGCTTGTCTATGGTCTCGACGTGGACGAGGCCGAGGGCCGCGTCGAGGTCCGCATGACGTTGACCGCGCCCGGCTGCCCGGTCGCACAGACCTTCCCGGCGACGGTTGAGGATGCCGTGTTTTCTGTGTGTGGTGTGAACGACGTGCATGTCGAACTGGTGTGGGAACCGCCGTGGTCAAGGGAGCGGATGTCGGACGCGGCACGCCTGCAATTGGGGATGCTTTGACATGTCGGATTGGGTGGATGTCGCCGCGATCGAGGATTTTCCGGCCGGTGCTGTTCGCAGCGTCGAGGTCGATGGCGCGCAGGTTGCCGTATTCAACGTCGACGGCACCTGTTATGCAATCGAGGATATCTGTCCGCACGATGGCGGCATCCTGACGGGTGGTGCGGTGGACGGCGACGTGGTCATCTGTCCGCGCCACGGTGCGCGGTTTTGCATCAGGACGGGAAAGGTGTTGGCACCGCCCGCTTATGAGGATGTGATGGTGTTTCCGGTGCGGATCGAAGCGGGCGTCGTTCAGGTGCGTGATGAGCGGTGGGATTGAGGTGTAGTGGTCTAAATCACATGCCCATCGTCGATGCATTGGCCGCGCTCTTCGGCTTCTCGTAGTCATCAACGCATCCATGTCGTTTAGGAGGCTTAGGGGTGGCACCGAGCCACGATTGACCGCTGCTGCGTCACACCACATAGGCTCGCAGAAGATCGATCAGGTACGAACTCCCGTAAAGCGCGAACCCGATGACACCACCCACCATGGTCCCGTTGATGCGGATGTACTGCAAATCCTTGCCGATATTCAGCTCGATCTGCCGAGACATTTCGTGGGAATCCCAGTTTTTTACCGTGTCGCTGATGTGCCGCGTGAGGAACTGCGCAAAGTCAGGCGCCATAGCTCGCGCTGCGTCCGCCATGTGCTCGTTTAGCGACTGGCGCAGTTGAGCGTTCTGTGCCAGTTCGTCACCAACCCATTTGCCCATCGCCACGGCTTTTGCGTGCATCGTAGAATCCCTGCGTGCCAGATCCTGCTTGAGCCAGGCGCGCAGTTGACCCCACAGGTCCTTGATGTACAGATTGAGCGTTTCGCCGTCCCTCAGGTAACGCTTGACTTCCGCGCCTTTCTCCAGGAAAGCCCGATCGGTCTTGAGCCGGACGATCAAGCGCCCCACGACATCGTCAAAGTTCTTGCGAAGCTGATGATTGGGGTCCTCGCTTATCTGGATGAGTACCGTGTCGACGGCATTGGCAATCATCTCCGCGCCGTTTTCTCCGACCCAGTTGGTGGGCAAAAACTTTTCCATCGTCGGGTATTCGCTTTTGAGCCAATCGACGATACGCGCGGCAATGAAGCTACGAGTTGTCGGCTCGCGCAGCAGCGCAACAAACTTCGCGATCCCTTCGTCCAGCAACTCCTGGTGTCGACCGTCCTTCGTTAACGTGTCCAGAATGGCGCCCATCGACTTCGACAAATCGATCTTGTCGATGACGGCGTGGAAGCCATCCTTGATGAACGTCTGGAGGCGTACGTCGTCCGTCAAATCCAGAATGCCGTCCATTAGTTTCACGACGTAGCCACCCAGCAGGTCGGTATTGGCCGGCGTGGTCAGCCATTCGGTGATCCTTTGCGCCGGATCGTGCTTTCTGATCAGCCCGACAATTGACGAGACATCGAGAAACTTCTCCTGAACGAAAATCGCCAGATTGTCGGCGATCTTGTGCTTGTTCTTGGGGATGATTTCCGTATGCGTGGAGACGAAGGGAATGGGGACCCGCCTGAACAGCGCTACGACTGCAAACCAGTCGGAAAGCGCGCCAACCATCGCTGCTTCTGATACCGCCTTGATGCCGTCCACCCAGAAGCCGCGGGGAAGAAGTGCGGTCGTCACGAAAACGCAGGCCGCAATCAATAGCAACAGTAGTGCCCTGTTCTTGTTTTTCTTCAGATCTAGTTCCTTGCTCATTTCTATCGATTTGTCATGAGGCCTCTAACTCGCGAGGCAAGGTTCGGTAAACCGATGGCTGGGGGGGGCACGCTCAGCCGCGAGAGTCAGGGTTTGGAAGCTCGCGTGGAACGGCAGCCAGATAGTACGTTCCTGCTGCGCTGGGGGCGTGTAAATCTTAACGACGACGCTGATCGGACGGCACATCGTCGATGGCGCTCAGGTGGTTATGACGCCACGTTGCCATCCGGGGACACAATATTCAAGGAGCGCGCGGCCGTCGGTCACCGGTGCGGCGCAAGTGCGGTTTCGGCACACGTAGGCCGCCGGCCAGCCCTCGACCGGGTGCCGTCCCTGGCCGATCGGAACATCGTCGGCAAATGCCAGCACGCGCGCCGGGAGGTACGCGCGGTGAACGCATTCCACCAGTGCGGCAGCCCCGGGTTTGTCGCCGGCAAAAATGATTTCGAGCGGGCCTTGCTGCGTGAAGTCCTGTGCAGCCAGAAGGTGCGCGAAACCGGCTGGGGCCCTGACGGTCGCAGCTCGATACCGCTGGAACTCGTGCTCGGCGCGGTCTCGGTAGAGATCGCGGCCTGTCAGCGCATGCAGGCGCAAAAAAGCGAACACGCTCGATGACAGTCCTGACGGCCAGGCGTTGTCGTACGGCGCGCGGGGCCTGTGCACCAGTGGCTCGCCGTCCCGAGGCGTGAAATAGAGCCCGTCTTCCCAGAATTTATCGAGGATGAGCTCGACGAGCTCCTCCGCGCGATCGAGGTAACGCTTGTCGAAGCATGACTCGTAGAGGTCGAGCAGGGCGTTGGACAGGAAGGCGTAGTCCTCGAGGAAGCCGGGCACCTTGACCGTCCCGTCTTTCCAGACGCGATACACACCGCCGTCAGGCAGGGTCAGCCTGGCCTGGATGAAGTCGGCGGCACGCTTTGCGGCGGCGAGGTATGCAACGGTGCCCGTTGCCTGGTAGGCAGCACAGAGCCCCTGGATCATCAGGCCGTTCCAGCCGGTGAGAATGTTGTCGTCCCGAGCCGGGCGCGCGCGCCGGCTGCGCGCGGCCAGCAACCGGTCGCGCAAGCCCGCGAGACACACAGCTTGCTGGGCATCGAGTTCGACCGCACGGTGGAGCACGGTAGCACCGTGCTCGAAGTTGCCGTGTTCTGTCACGCCGTAAGCCCGGCACGCCAACGCACCGTCAGACTCACCAAGGACTGCGTTGATCTCGGCGGGTGTCCAGACATAGTACTTGCCTTCTTGTCCTTCGCTATCGGCATCTTCGCCCGCGTGAAAACCGCCGTCGGGGTGCGTCATGTCGCGCAGGACGTAGGCGATGGTTTCCTCGACGACGCGGCGCCACGCCTCTTTGCCGGTGAGGCGGTAGGCGTTCGCGTACAGCTTCACGAGCTGACCGTTGTCATACAGCATCTTCTCGAAGTGCGGCACGGCCCAACGTGCGTCGACACTATAGCGGGCGAACCCGCCGCCAAGCTGGTCATAGATGCCGCCGGCCGCCATCTGGTCGAGCGTGCGTTCCAGCGCGTCAAGCAGCGCGCGCTCGCCAATTCGATGATAGACGCGCAGCATCAGGTCGTAGCAGCTTGGGTTCGGGAACTTGGGTGCGCCGCCCAATCCGCCGTGGACAGGGTCAGTATTGCGCGCCAAGGCACGGACTGTCTCTGCCGGAGGATCCTCGACTTCGTCGGCTTCACACTCCAGGTACGCTTGATCGAGCTGCTGGAAACCCTGCTGAAACTGAGCAATCGTTTCGCGCAGTTCCTCTTTCCGATGTTGCCACGCTTCGCTGAGGCTCATGAGCACGCGCGCCAGCCCGGGGCGGCCATGGCGGTCGTCCGGCGGGAAGTAGGTGCCGCCGAAGAACGGTTCCCGTTGCGGCGTGAGGAACACAGTGAGCGGCCAGCCACCGCCTTGTCCCATCATCTGGCTGACTTGTTGATAGACGTCGTCGATGTCGGGACGCTCCTGCCGATCGACCTTGATGTTGATGTAACGCTCATTCATCAGGCTGGCGATGCGCGGATTCTCGAAGGATTCGTGCGCCATCACGTGGCACCAGTGGCACGCCGCGTAGCCAACGGAGAGCAGGATTGGCTTGTCTTCGTCACGGGCGCGGCGAAATGCTTCGTCGCTCCACGGATACCAGTCAACAGGGTTTTCCGCGTGTTGCCGGAGGTAAGGGGAGGTTTCTGTCGCGAGCCGGTTTGTCATGGCAGTCTCCAGCCGGGTTTGCGCACCGGTGGTCGTGAAAAATGTCGCGCAGAATCGTACGCACTGCAAGCTCGGCCATCGATATTGTTGAAACGGGTTCTAACCTCATGCGTTGCCGAGATAGCGCTCGAACCATTGCACCGCCAGCCGCGCGACCGCTTCCAGTGTGTCGGGTTCCTCGAACAAGTGGGTGGCGCCGGGCACGATCACCAGTTCCTTCGGACATCTGAGCAGGGCAAAAGCCGCCCGATTCAGTTCGATGACGCGGGTATCAAGCCCGCCAACAATCAGCAATATGGGCGAAACCAACGTTGCGAGAGCGGCGGGTTCGGCCATGTCGGGTCTCCCCCCTCGGGAAACGATCGCGCGGATCTGGATGGGTGACGCGTTCGCTGCACGGATCGCCGCGGCGGCGCCAGTGCTAGCACCGAAGTAGCCGAGAGGCAGCGGCGTGGCAAGCCGCGCGGCCACCCAACCTGTCGCTTGCGCCAGACGCGCGGCGAGCAGATCGATGTCAAAGCGGGCGGCCGGCTCGGTGTCCTCCTGCGGCGAGAGCAGGTCCATCAGCAGCGTGCCGATACTGCTTCGATTGAGTTCGGCGGCAACGTACCTGTTGCGCGGGCTGTGCCGAGAACTGCCGCTGCCGTGCGCAACCAAGACCAGGGAGACTGCGCCTGGCGGCAGCGTGAGCGTGCCCTGTAGGCGCACGCCTCCGGCCGGAATTACAACTTCTTGCGCATCGGGGCGAAACCCCATGTCATCCTCCTCCACCGGACGGCGCTGTGGCCTTCGTCGCCTTGCGGCCGACCTTCAACACCGTCCGCTTTGCCCTATAAGGGTTGCCGTAGCGGCGAGGGGAACGGGCGCCCGCTAGACGGGCTCGATGAGCTCTTGCTCACCCGCACCAGGCTGGCTCAGTGAGGCGAGCCCGACTCGTCTCTACGTCGCCCAATCGGGTTCGCCGCAATCCCGGAGAATTTCCTGCCGAGCCGCATCGCGCAGGCGAATCGCGGCATGCCAGCCGTACCCGGGCGGTCTGATCGGCTTGCCGATCGTCACGCGAATTGCTCCGTGGCGCGGAAACCAATCGTCTCCGCGCAGCACGGTACGTGTTCCCGCCAGCGCCACTGGCACCACCTTCAGGTCCGCCTGGGCAGCGGCGACAAAGGCCCCGAGACGGAAGGGGCGAAGTCCGGCGGCCCGCGTAAACGTACCTTCCGGGAAAAAGGCAAGCGACTGTTGCGTCTTGGCAAGTTCGATCAATCGTCCGGCATCCTCGGCGCCGTGTTGCGGGTCGAAGCGTTCCACGAAGCGTGCGCCGATACGGCGCAAAAAAGTGCCAGCAAAGAATTGTCCGCCCAGTTCCCGCTTGGCGATAAAGTTAAGCGGCTGCGGCAAAGCTGCCACCAGCACGAGCCCGTCGAGATAGCTCGCATGGTTGGCTACCACTACGTAGGGTTCGTCACCCGGCAGGTTCTCACGCCCTTGCACCGCAATCGATACTCTCGCCAGACGCAGGAACATGCGCGCGAACCAGCCGCTTGACCTCCAGCCCCAGGCCGGACGAGCCAGCACGACTGCTGCGGTCCAGGCAAGCGGAGCCAGCAGCACCAGCAGCATCCAGGCGTAGGCCGCATAAGCGGCTTCACCGGCCGCATTCAGCGCGCGTCGCAGGCCCGGCCAGGCGTCCATGGCGGCGAGCCGCACAAACTGCCACCATATGGCGCGCGGGGCGATGCCGCGCAGGCCCAGTTCGTAACGTTCGCGTGTCGCGGCGCGGCGGATCTTGCCGCTGGAGGTCTTGAGCACGCTGTGCACCGGTCCTAGTACGATTTCGTCGGCCGGCGCGCCGAGCAACTCGAGCGCTGTGTCAGCGATGAGAGAGCGCAGGCGATCGCGCGCCGTTGCTTCGGCTTCCCGTGTTTCGGCGAGCACGATCAGCCGCTCTGTTCCAGCAACCCGGTCATGGCCGCCGAACACCGCCACGCATCCTTTCCGCACACCCTGAATTTTGCCGACGGCCTCTTCCAACTCGTAGGGGAAGACATGCCTGCCGCCGCGAATGATGATGTCCTTACTGCGTCCCGTGATGTAGACCTCTCCGCCGGCCGTATATGCCAGGTCGCCGGAATCGAGCCAGCCATCATGGACCAGCCTGGCGGTTTGGTCGGGGCGGCGCCAGTAGCCGCGCGTGGCGGATGGTCCCTTGAATTCCAGGCGCCCCTCCTCACGTTCGCCGAGTTCGTGCCCGGCAGCATCCACCACGCGTATTTCGTGCCCCGGCAGAGCCCGCCCGCAGCAAACTGCCTCCAGGGCAGAAGGGTCGTCATCGCTAGTCGGCACCGAGCGGCGCGTCCACATGAAACGGTCGCGCTTGAGGCGGTCCACCCGCAGGCCCCGACCAGGAGGCGGGAAGGCGAGACCCACCGAGTTTTCCGCCAGCCCGTACACCGGCAAGACCGCTTCCGGCCTGAACCCGTAGGGGCCGAAACGCTCGACGAATGCGCGCATCGTGTCCGGGCTCACCGGCTCGGCGCCGTTGAACGCGCAGCGCCAGGTGGAAAGATCGAGACCCTGAATATCTTCGTCTGCGATCTTGCGCATACACAGGTCATAAGCAAAATTGGGACTTGCCGACAACGTGCCCCGGTGGCGGTGAATGGCCCATAACCAGCGCTCCGGGCGAGCCAAAAACGCGAGCGGCGACATGGCCACCAACGGGCAAGCGTAATAGAGGCTCCCCAGCCAAGCGCCGATCAGCCCCATGTCGTGATACAGCGGCAGCCAGCTCACGAACACATCGGACGAGGACACATGCATTGCCTGTCCCATCGCACTGATGTTCGCCAGCAGGTTGGCGTGACTCAGGACGACTCCTTTGGGATTTCCCGTGCTGCCCGACGTGTATTGCAGGAGGGCGATATCTTCGCTGCTTGCCCGATACGGTTCAGTGCTGCCGGCAAAACCCGTCAGCGCATTGGGTGATACCACATGTCTGAGTTCTGTCACCTGCGCAGTGAGCAGGCGGGCCAGGACCTTCGCTTCCGGCAGCGTGATTAGCACCGCAACCTGGGCGTTGCTCAGAATGCCGGCGTGGCGGCGGAAATGGTCTTCGATCTGCGACAGCCGCGCCGGGGGATAGATCGGCACTGGAATGCCCCCGGCGAACAGGATGCCGAAAAAGCAATAGAAGTAGTCTGCCGTGGTGGGAAGCATCAGGCCTGCCGTCTGTCCTGGATCGAGTCCCAGGTCGCGCAGCGCGGCGGCCACTTTCCGGGCCTTCTCCCAGAGGATGGCATAGCTGATCTGGCGGCCGCCCTCTTGTCCCTCCTCGCCGCCTTCCAACCGGATGTGCAGCCGATCAGGGTGGGTATCCACGTGCCACTGCAACGCTTCGGCTAGTGTTGCGGCACGCTTCGGCAGGGCATGGGCCGGTGTACCGAAATCCGGCGGGCATTCGGCCGATATCGCGATGCGGGGCAGGTGGCGCGCTGCGAGCACCGCCGCAAGCAGATCCTGAGGTGTCTGCGCGCTGCCCAGCACTTGTTCTGGCAGCTTGACTTTGAACTTTCGCTCGATTCTCAGCAACAACTCGGCACGGGCCAGACTGTCGAGGCCCAGCTCCCGTTCCAGACTGCCATCGAGCGTGGCTCGCGGCAGGGCTTGTGCACCGGGACGAAGTTCCTCAACCAGGTGCCAGAGGATGGCCAGCAACGCCCGTCCGATCTCGGCTTCCTGACGGGTGGCCGAGTCCGGCGCTGCGTGGGTTGATCTGCTCATGACATGGATGACGCTCGCGTCCGTTTGCCCGGCAGGCCGATTGTCGATTGGCGCGACACCTGCGACGAATACCTGAGCCAAGGTATTGCGGTGTGACCACAACTGCGACCCTATAAAACTCCGACGGGTCCGCATGGCAGGCACGCCGGCTTTCGACCAGCGGGCGCCGGGCGGGGCGGCCTATCCTTCCCACATCGCTAGAAGGTGGCCGCCGCTGTGTGCCAAAGCGTCGACGGCCGGCGCGCTATAGTGCCGCGATGAACTCGTTCCACGCCGTTGCTTGGAGGGTTTCGGTGGCGGCGTGTCCATAGGCACGGATGATCAACGCCGCTCTTTCGAGCTGTTTTAGATCGTTCGATTCGACGACGTCCACTACATCGAACCGCCCGAGCGTCAGATAGCTGTCTTTCCATGTGACCGCAGGGCATTCGACCTTGATCTTCTCCGCAACGGTGGCGGCGAGCTGTTTCAGGTCTTTGGGATCTTTGAACGCGTCGGGAGATAGGCGGCTGAGGATGACATACGTGGCCATAAGACCTCCGTACAAACGAATTGAAACGCCATTGGGCATGGGAAACGCACGAGAGAAAACGCTTTCCGGCCCGGAGGAAACATCCGTGCGCCCTTTGATTATAGTTTCGTGTCTCCAGCCCCTGGAATCTAAGCTGCGCGGTGCCGCAGCGCTTCGCGCTTGCCGCGGCTTCGTCCAGAGATATAGAAGTGTGGGTGGTCGAGTACGGAAGGTCAAAGCGTGAAAGCTCTATCTGAACACGGCGATCTTATCCGCGAAGTCAGCGACCCACTTGCGACCGTCGAGGTCGACACGGACCCCGTCTTTTACAACGATCACCGTCCGGTCGATACGGTATTGGCCACGTCTCAAGGGGAAATCTTCCCTGTCCGCATAAATCGTAAACTGGGCCGGATCGAATCCCGCTTGGTGGCAAACCTGCTCGAAATCCTCTTTTTCGTCGTCGTCGAAGTCGGCGTATTCGATGCGCGCCATGGGCATCTCAATCGTGATTTTGGAGGAATCGTAGCATGTGCCAAAGCCGCAAAATCGAGTAGACGGGTCGCCGAGTTGGCGCATTGACGGTGGCGGCTAAACGTGTCGGCGTCGATTTCGCGCACGATACGTTTCCGGAGTTGTCGCGATAAATCTACAGGCCAGTGTCGTCCCGAGCGGCGTGATCGAGCGCGTATTTAGAAACGGCCTGCATCGCCTCATCCCTGCTGGCGAACGTGGCGCTGAGTTTGTGCCGCTTTCCGTCGATAAGCGTCTTTCCCGTTGCGTGATCACTCTTCCGTTCGAACAGCACCGACGCCTCCCATGCCCCGGGCTTCACTTCGAAGACGCTGCAATGGCAGTAGTACCCATTTCCTTCGAGCAAGAGGCTATCTTCCATGCCGGCCTACAGAGTAATGTGCGAGGAATCGAAGCGCGCGATCTAAACGCTGTTCGCGTCGCACCACTGGATCGCCCACCGCTGCGCCGCCTCTATAGCGTCCGTGTCGAAGTGATAGTCGCCGAGGTCGCCCGAATACTTCACTTCGACGGCATCGCCACTCGCCGACTCGCGTCGGTAGATCTTTGCGCGGGCGTAGAAATGGCCGCCTTCGGCAAGAGATGACGCCTCGATGTGAAACTGTTTGTAGTCGAACCCCAATGCTAACTCCAAAAGATTGCTCTACTCGTCGTCGCTTTGGACAAGCTGGAGATTCCCGTTCGCGTCTCGCCCGAGGCTCACGACCTTGTTTCTGTAGTCACAGGCTGGACAGAGGAAGAAAAACCCCCGTTCATCGACTTCCGGCTCGGCTTGATCAGAGGCAAACCGCGCATTGCAGTTTCGGCAGGTCCACATAGTGACCTCCGTCAGTATCTACGAGTAATCCTACCCCTGACTGTGGGGCGTTTCGATACAGGGCAAACCACTGCGTTCGATCTGTGCCGTAGAGATGGTCAAGCGCAAAATCTCGAACTCCGCCGAGCAGCCCTCCTGATTGGCGATCGACGATGTAGTAGCGCCCGGGTGGCAACGGTCCGATGTCCTTTTTCGCGACGGCGGCCGGATTGTCGCGGCCCGCGTCGCTTCCTGAAAAGGCGGTGAAGTTACCCACGCCAGCACAATACAGCGTCGAAAACGTCTTGTTGTTCAACTTGAACGTGCAGGTGATCGGCATTAACTGAATCCTCGGTCAGGATTGAGCAAACTAACAAAGATCAGACAAATTCACAATTCCCCATTTTGCGTCGCTGTCCGTGAGGCTCTTCACCTACTGAACATTACCGCCATAATGTTCAGTAGTTTCGATTCCCGCTTCACCCCGTGTGCCTTGCCTTGAACCAAGGGGTTACCCGTTAAAAAGGACGCGTATGGATGACCTGCCCGATAAGCTGCGCCGCAACGTGGTTGTCCTCTCCGCGGCGATCGTCGCGATTACCATGTTTCACCTGTCGTTCAAGCCCACCGGCACCCTGCTCGGCTTTGCCGAGGTGGGCAACGTGACGCCGCTGAAGGTGTGGCTCGCGCTCTCGGCGGTACTCGCCTACGTGTTCCTGCGCTACTGGTTTCACGACGACACCGACCGCGACCAGCGCGCGCTGGTCGAGCACTACAGGGGCTTGCGTTATGCCGCGATCCAGCGGCGCCTCACGGATGACGTCCGGTCGTACTTCCTGATGCGCCGTGGGCAGCCCAAGTGGACCGAAGGCTTCGAGGCGCTACAGGACGACATGTTTGCCAGCGCCTACGCCGAACTCGGCCAGCCGGCGTCCGTGGACCTGCTGCCCAGCGTCCAGCATCCCGACCATTCCCCCTGGTTGGGGGATGTCGGGTTCACCGTTGACGTGCAATGGCCAGAAGGTCAGCGGCGCAGCGTGAGCGGCGGCCAGCGGTACCCCTATCAGTTGCCACGTCTTGTTGCAGCAGCGATTGCGATCGAGTGCATGTTGCGCACGGGAACCTATTCGAAGAGCGCCGTGGATCTGCTCGTGCCCATCGGGCTGAGCATGGTCGCCGGGGCGATGTGCGTGGCGCAGCTGATCCGGGCGGCGGCCGCATGATCCCGCGCGCCCGTCTCGAGGACATTGATGAAGCCGCGATCCGGCAGCTGATCGACCACGGCGTGCGCGAGAGCCGCACGCTCGATTACAAGGAGCAACTCGATCTGTCGAAAGACGGCCGGCAGGCCCTGGCCGAGGACGTCTGCGCCTTTGCCAACACCGTCGGCGGGGACCTGGTGTTCGGCATTCGCGAAGCCGACGGCGTCGCCGACGAGGTGATGCCCCTCGTCATTCCGAATCTCGACGAAGAACTGCTCAAACTCACGAACTTTCTGCGCGACGTGCTCGAGCCTCGCGTCACCGGTAGCCTGCTGCACCGGGCCGTGCCGCTCGCGGCCGGCGCCCACGTGGTCGTGCTGCGCGTGGGCGCGAGCCCGAACGCGCCGCATCGTGTGCTGCGCAACAACCACTTCTACCTGCGCCACTCCGGCGGCAAAGAAACCATGGACATCCATGCGATTCGCACGGCGTTCGCCTTCGCCGACGGCTTGGCCGAGCGTGCGTTCACCTTCCGCAATCAACGGCTCGACATCTTGCGAAACCACCAAGGTCCATGCCATTTGCCGGTCGGCCCGCTCGTCGTGGTCCACGTGGTGCCAACGCTCGCGCTTACGCGGCGTGGCGCAGCGCGCAGGCGGCGCAAGGTGACGATGCTTTGCTCTTCCCGTCGCCGCGAAGCGACAAACCGATGAACGACATGTTGCTCGGGGTAGTCGTGCGCGAAGCGTTGGAAGCGATCGGCTTCCAGGCACCGGATATGAGTCCGCGCGTCCTACGAAATACGTACGCGCGGCGCCTGCTTGTTGCGGGAAAGTCCAACGAAGAAGTATGCAGGCTGCTCGGCCTCACCAGCCAGCGCACGGTAGTCCGGTTGCGCGCGACGATCCCGGCGCGTGGCGAGGACCTGGCCGTCGTGTGAGCTTGACTTCTGCGCCATCTGCGTAGGGTGGATTTGCCAGTTCAACCGGGCTGGCATATCCAACTCTACGGAGCATCTATGCCCTACCGCACCGACTACGCCGACATCATCTATCCCGATGAGGCGAATTCGCCATGTGCTTTGCGATATCGCATTGCGTTGACGAAAGCCCCGAAACCTTTGGTCGTGGTTCATCTTGAGCACACCGAATCGTCGTTTGAAGGTCCCGCGTCGTCGGCGATTGTCCGCGACCATATCTTGAATCGGGTATGCGAAGAGAGACTGAAGGGCATTCCCATCAACGCTATCCGTCTGGTCGTCACGGATGTAAGCGGGTCGTTTGAATATGCGATCGAGGTCGACGTCGACGACTATATCCGGCGTGGTAACCCGTACAAGGCGTCGCCGATCACGACAGCACGCGCGAAGGTGACGGAAAGCATCTCCATCAATTCGGACGACATCGTCGCCGGCCGCACGCGTGTTCAGAGCGTCCATGCGAAGCCCAGCGCGTTGAGTAAGGACGTGGCGGCTGCACTCAACTGACCCGCACCGTGTCGCCGTCCAGACAACGGCGACACGGTGCGGGTCAACGCTACGGTACGTAGTCCCGGTTGGTAGCGTCGGGGCGGTTCATTCCCATCCGGACCCACATCCCGGTGGTCACCTATCGGCCAGTTTCTGCCTCTTGGTCATACTGCAGATCGGTCTCTCGAACGGCTGCTCCGCGCCGAGACCTGCCCGATGATCAATGCACGCATATCGGCCTTATGCGAAGCTTTCCATAAGGCCGAGGACCGGCCAAATGTTGTTGGCTAGGAATAGTCTGATGTCTGATGCCGCCGCGGCGTCACGACGTCCACCGGCACATGGTGCCCGTCGACAGTACTATGACCCCTCACAACGATGTCGATCCGACCGACGTGCTCGCTATCGAGTGCCATACGCTACCGCTCAACCAGTCTGTTCACAGACTCTGCACAGGCATCGCTTTCCGCGACTAGCCCGAATTCAATATCCTCGCGGCGGCAGACAATCCAGTGTGGGATCGTTGCGGGCTGCCTCCCGCCGCTGCGTACGGCGTTATCCGCAGCACGAACAGAAACTGCCGGCCCACGGGCGA
This sequence comes from Trinickia violacea, assembly GCF_005280735.1. Lineage (NCBI taxonomy): Bacteria > Pseudomonadati > Pseudomonadota > Betaproteobacteria > Burkholderiales > Burkholderiaceae > Trinickia > Trinickia violacea. The sequence goes on along the minus strand of NZ_CP040077.1, from coordinate 3,117,871 downwards.
CAAAGCGGACCGCGTTTGCGCACCGCCTTAGACGGGCAGCATGTAACGGCCCGGATCCCGCGGAGCGTCATAAGCTACAGGTCGTCGGGCCCGAACAAAAAACTGAGTTTGTCTGCGACGGCTCACTTGTGATACAAGATAGCCGCACGATCGGCGCAGGCAGGTCGTGTCATCTACAACTAGTCTCATTGGAACATTCAGAACATGGCAACAGGTACCGTCAAGTGGTTTAACGATGCGAAGGGTTTCGGGTTCATCACGCCGGACGACGGCGGCGAAGACCTGTTCGCGCACTTCTCCGAAGTGCAGGGAAGCGGCTTCAAATCACTTCAGGAAAACCAGAAGGTCAGCTTTGAAGTCAAGCAAGGCCCCAAGGGGAAACAGGCCGCCAACATCAAGCCGCTGTAAGTTTTCCGCGCCGCGAACACGTCATGTCAGGGTAGCGATCAGGTCGGCGCGTGCTCGCTGCGGGTTTGGAGCAGAGAGTCGAAGGGACGTCACTCCCGACTTTGTTCAGCGCTCGAGGAAGGGTCTCAACTTGTTTGCGCAGCTGGGATGCGCCAGTTTGCGCATCGCCTTGCTCTCGATTTGGCGGATCCGCTCGCGGCTGACGTCGAACTGCTTGCCGACCTCTTCAAGCGTATGGTCGGCGGTCGTATCGAGCCCGAATCTCATCCGCAGGACTTTGGCCTCGCGCGGCGACAGCGCGCCGAGCGCTTCATCGATCGCGGCGCGCATGTTCGCGTGGTTGGCGGCCTCTGTCGGTGAAATTGCAGAGGCATCCTCGATCATGTCACCGAGTGTCGCGTCGCCATCGTCGCCCACAGGGGTCTCGAGCGAGATGGGTTGCCTGGCGATCTTGAGGATGCTGCGCACCTTTTCCTCGGACATCTTCATGCGCCCCGCGAGAACCGCAGGATGCGCCTCCTCTCCCGTCTGCTGCAGGATTTCGCGCGAAATCCGGTGCAACTTGTTGATCGCATCGATCATATGCACCGGCACACGAATGGTCCGCGCCTGATCGGCAAGCGCGCGCGAGACGGCCTGCCGGACCCACCATGTGGCGTACGTCGAGAACTTCCAGCCGCGCCGGTATTCGAATTTGTCCACCGCCTTCATCAGGCCGATATTGCCTTCCTGGATCAGATCGAGGAACTGCATGCCGCGGTTCATGTATTTCTTGGCAATTGAAATGACGAGACGAAGATTCGCCTCGATCATCTCCCGCTTGGCCTGCCGCATTTCCAACTCCGCGGCGCTCATCTGGCGGTTGAACTGCTTGAGTTGCTGGAGCGGCAGCGAGAACTTGGCTTGAAGGTCGATGAGCTTCTGCTGCTCGGCCTGAATCGCCGGCAATTGTCGCTCGAGTGCCGCGCCAAACGGCTTCGAAGCCGCCGCCATACGGCGGGTCCATTCAAGGTCGGTCTCATTGCCCGGAAACGACTCGATAAACACCTCGCGCGGCATGCCGCACCGGTCGACGACGATGTGCAGGATGCTGCGCTCGATCGCACGAACCTGAATCACCTGTTCCTGCACACTTGCGCACATGCGGTTGATGGTTTTGGCCGTAAAGCGGATCGGCGCCAGTTCACGCTGTATCTCCGAGCGCACTTGCGCAACCGCCGCGGAACGGGATTTTCCAGTAACGAGAACATCCGGCAACTGCTCGAACAGAGCGCGCACGCGCGCAAAGATCGCAAGACTGTGGATCCTGAGCTGTTCGAGGCGGGCTGCGCTCGCCTTCTCCGAGTCCTCAGCGTCCGTTTTAGTGTCGTCACCGTCCGGATCATCGTCGGAGGCGTGTGCATCCACGTCATCTTCTTCCGACTCCTGCGTCATTTCGCTTCCGTCGGCGTCCCCGCTGACGCCATCGACCAGTTCGTCGATTCGCAGTTCGCCGGCGACGATGCGGTCCACATCGGCAAGAATCGCGGACACGATCGACGGGCACGCGGCGATCGCCTGAATCATGTCCTGCAAGCTGTCTTCGATGCGTACCGCGATCTCGACTTCGCCGGCGCGGGTCAGCAGTTCTCTGACGCCCATTTCACGCATGTACATCCGGACCGGATCCGTGGTGCGGCCGAATTCCGAATCGACCGTTGACAGCGCAGCTTCGGCTTCCTCGTCCGCCTGATCGTCTGAAGCGATGGCAGGAGCAGCGTCGTTCAACAGGAGCGTCTCGGCGTCAGGCGCCTGCTCGTACACTGCCACGCCCATGTCGCCGAACGTGCTGACGATCGTCTCCATCGCAGCCGTTTGCGTAAAGTTGTCGGGCAGGTGGTCGTTGATGTCCGCATGTGTGAGGTAGCCCCGCTCACGGCCAAGCGCGATCAGCGCGCGCATCTGGCGTTGACGCTCCTCGTCCCGGAGCGCGATCGACACCACGTCCAGCGGTGTTTCGACGGACAAGGTTTTTCCCTTTGGGACTCGGCGACCAGCTTTTGATGCCACTGCAACGGCGCGGGGCGCGGAATCCTCCCGATCAGGATTTGCCAATACATTCTCCTCGAGAGGTTGGCCGACGATCGGCGCGAGCATGGCAGCAGGTCACTTTGCCTGCCGGGTTGCGAAAGGAATCGTGGAATGACGCACGGGCAGTCGAGGCCGGGATGCCTCGCGTGGAATGCTGTGCGCGCAGCTGGCGGGATTGCGGATCATACCAGACTTGCAGGTTGACAGTGCCCTTGCGCGGCTGCTGACGATCGCGTGGCACGGCTGGTCGTGAGATGGGCAATGAGGCAGCGACGCCATCAGAGGCGTCGAGGGTCGCAGCCCATGCAAGCCTTGCTTGCGTCCGGAACTGGCCGAAGAGAGCGATTCAGCAAGAACATGGCGAGATCCTGGACACCATCGGCCAGGAGCGGACAGTCGACATGCGGGTGTAGATCCTCGACAATCCGCGTCAGGGAAATCGAGGCGTCGTAATACCGACGTATTCCAACAATGGCTCAAGAGAATCGATCAATCTCGGAAAATGACCTGGTTGTCCCTACCCGGGATGTAGAAGCGCAAAAGATCGGCGAGATGTCGACACTGCGCGTGAGGGCAGGAACTGTAGGAACGGTCGTGCTCGTCCATTCAAGTCTCGGATTGGTTGCCGCTTATGAAGTCGAATTCCCGCTTGGGGCAGGCCAATCGGCGCTGGCGACTATTCCAAACTCTGACTTGCAGCGATGTATGCCAGGCTACCGTAGAGTGTGTGAGTGTTGTGGCCACCGTACCCTTCGCGATCTCTGTCCTGGATCATACGAAATCTGCCCGGTCTGCTTCTGGGAGGATGACTTGATTCAAACACGCGATCCTGATTTCTCTGGCGGGGCAAATCGACCGTCTCTCTCGGAGGCTCGCCGCAATTACGAAATGATCGGTGCGTGTGAGGAAAGAGCATTACCGCATGTTCGAAGACCGGCGGACGATGAGGTAGATTGGGCTCGGCAAGTGTAGTCGCCACGGATAGCGGCAAGCTTGAACGAGGCGCTGCGGCGGGGCATGGTCTGCGCCTGACTCTTACGCAGACGGTGCCCAAGACCCTGGGCGCGGTCGGCATTACCCACTGGTGCCCCTGACGGGGTGTCCTTTCCCCCGCCGCTACGAAAGTATATCGACCTTGCGAAGCTAGCCAAATATTTGATCGCCTCGAGCGAACGATACGAATCGTTGCTCACGACTGTCGGTTAACGGGAAAACCGAAGGGCTCTTCAGGGTCGCGTTCGGCCGACCGCATCAGACATCAGTCGGCCATGAAGAGACCTTCGTTGCACGGCGTCTCGTACCATACGACCGGCCGCTCATCATTGACAAGCTGTCGCAGGTCAACGACCGGAGCAGGCTGGACGCATTATTCCGGTGGCGGTCCAACGTTGTTATCCGATGCTGGTTGGCCCTCTTCTTCCGGTAGTGGCTCGACGCTCTGCACGGCGGCGGGATCAGTGCTCTTGTCCACGACGGGCGCCGCAACGCTTTGCACGGCGGCCGGCCGAACGGGTGCCTCAACAATTGGCGCATGCGCGTTGCGCAGGTCGGAGCTCAGGCCCGTGCCGACGTTCGAGGTCGTCGTGTTCGCACTCTTGAGGACGCCGCGCGCATCGAACAGGAACACGGCGGCCGACGAGCGAGTGTCGGCACCACCAATCAGCGATCCGATGATCGGAATATAGTTCTCGGGGTGCGGCCTCGACTTTACGAACGTGTAGACCAGCAGCATCGAACCGTCGTCCAAGGCGGTCTGCACTGATGCCGGACCGAGGGTGGCTGTCACTTCTTGAAGCGTCGTCACGCCGCGCCGGAAGGCCGCCATCTGTTCAGGCCTCACTTCGACCCCAGCGGACATGCAACCGACAAGCAGCGCGCCGCTCAGCAGTCCAGATACCAATCCAAGTTTCATGTTGGCCCCCGTATCAACAATTCTAGAACAACGCAGTGCAGTCGACACACGGCGAGAAAAGTCAGGTTGTGGGCAAAGTGCTATCAGACCATCCGCTCGTCGGCCGCAGGCTCGTGGATGGTGATTCCGAGGTGATGGCGACACAGCAAGGTGTCCGCGACATCAACGGACCAACGCCTCGTGGCTTACCGTACTTCTAGCTAACATCGTGGAGCAGCGACGAAGGCGATGGCTGCTGTACCCCGGAAACGGCCATACGCCTCGTGCCAACTCGATCGTCCGGTCAGGGTCGATAGTACGCATCCGCTGGCGGCGAGACCCGACATTCGCCGCGGTTGCAGTCCGAACGTCTGGAAAGCGGCCCGGAGCCGCCTCACCAATACAGCTCCCCGAAAGTCGGCTATGGCCGACAACCCGCCTGACGGTATTGATCGGAAAACGCCTCCGACTTGGTACAGGACCGGCGTTGGAGTGGATTGCGAAGGCGGCGGTCGGACTAGAGACTCTTGCGAGTCGGGCAGCCGATTGCGGTGATAACGGCAGCTACTTCCGCCAACGGCGTGGAGTTACTTAAGGAGCAACTGAGGAGCGGGCCGTTCGCGTTGATCAAGAGCAGCGTCGGCGGCCATAGCTGTTGCAAATCGAATTGCGCACGATACCGCTGGTCCGGGCCCCCAGCGGTGCCTGCCCGGCCATGTTGCGCCGGTACGGCATTCAATACGACATACGCGAACATGCTCCCACCGCGATGTAGTCGAACTCGAGTTCGCGGACTGTGGCCGACATACTTCGCCCCCGCCGCACGCAGGCGCTGGATTCATTCCCATCATTCTTTGCCGATCGCCACCTCGGCCTCTATTCTGACCCGCGCAACGTAACCATTTCGGCGTCTGCCATGTCGGCTCATGGGCGGACACCGCAGAACAGTGGATCCCCGCCATCGTTGCCTTCCTCATCAAAAACGGGTAGAAAGTTTCAGCCTCCGGAAGCGGGGAATGTTGGATTCCTCTCGACAGATTTGAGAGACTTGCCTCGTGTAGTGGTTCCTCGCGAACTTTCCGCACGAGCGAGAGCCATAATGGCGCGCACTGCCTCGTCCTCAATTCCCCTGATGTCTGACGGAAATCGATTGCGTTGCGGGATCAAGACCAACAAACCTTCAATCTGACAAGTGATCAGTGCCGCCCGGCATGAAAGTTCCAATGTGGGCAAATCGGGGTTGACTGCCTCAACAAAGCCACGAATCCAGCGTCGTTGGTAAATGTAGGCTTCCTCCATAATTTGTCGCGCGAAATCGTGAGTCTGCGCCAACGCCCACATGTTAATGAATAGGCTCTGGGTCCTTGGCTGCTTGTCGTCCTCGATCAGCAGCCGGACGACCTTTTCCAAACGTTCCTCCGGCGTGAGTGACGGATCATGTCTAACGCTGTCATATGTATCGGAATACTCCGATATCGCCTGCCTCATGAGCGCAACGAACAACGCCTCGAGAGTAGGGAAGTAATGTTGAAGGTTCGACAGAGCTATACCGGCACTTGATGCGACCTTGCGCATGCTCATTCCGCCGTACCCTTCGGCGACGAACATATCGGTCGCGCATTTCAGTATTCGGGCGACCGCATTGCGCCCGCGTACCGTCAATGCACGCTTGCCGGAATCGACGCCTGGTTCGGAAAACGGAAGGGCTTGAGTCGCTGCATCGTTTTTCGCGAGTTGGCTCTGCAACAGGCCTTCGCGAGGGGAAGTTTCTCTGGGCATGGTCTGATTGGCCGCGAGCCACAAATTTGTCGACATGTTTCGTCGCGATAGTGCCATTCTCGGTCATTTGACCAGTTTGGTGCAAGACTCATCCGTATTGCCCCGCTTACGCGGCGTTCGCATCCATTTGGAAACGATGGCACGTGGGTTTCGTATGTCCGGTTATGCGACGCGCATCGTTGGAAATTCCGGACGGGGTGGGTATATGCACCACGTGCCGTCTTGGTGGCGAAAGAAGATCAATGCCACCGGCCCACTAGCCTTTGATGTCTCAATACGCACATAGCGCTGATACCTTGCGTGTTTGTTTCTGAACTCAGTGACCCGGACGCGTTGCCCAGGCTCGGGGGAAAGCCAGTGTTCAACCATTCGGCGCAGCGATTTTCCCGCGGTAGCCATCGACTTCTCCTTCCAATCACCCAACACTTCTGACGTCGTGACCTAGTCTTTGGCGCTACGCCAATGTTCTATTGATCGTGTGCGGTCTGCCCTCGCAATTGTTTTATGGCGTCAAAGAGCGCATGCCACTTTGGTCGCCGGCATCTACACAGGGCCTGCCGAAGCCAGAGCCGATGTCATCGATCACCGATCGTCCGTATAACTAGTATAGGTCGTTCGACCTATTTTGCAAGAGCCGAGGGATAAGGGAAACACCTGCGCCGCGTGTGCGTGCGCAAGATAATCCGGCCCCATTTCACCGATGTAGCGTCGAAGGAGTCACAAGGACGCATTCATTCCCGAGGCTTAATCGTGATGTGCGCAATGTGCGGCCGTGTCGGGTCAGGGACAGGATGACTCAGGGCATAAACCTACTTGCGACCAAATAATGGCTGCGCTATAAACCACAGAACTAGGTCGAGCGACATAGTATTGGGTGGGGAAAGCCGGCGATCGGTGCTGGGTTCGACGTTTAAGCATCCCAGCCACCATAACCGGTCGATGGTATCAACAAGCATGTCGGTGCTCACCTCCGTGAGTCCTCCCAAGTCGAAGGTCAAGGCAGCGTTGCGAAAGCGTCGCCTGCGTCGGTGTCAACTCGTCCCAAACGCGGTGGCAGCCTTACCTACTGGGCCTTTCTAGACTAAGTTGACACTCTCTGACCGGGAGAAAACCTCAGCGTGAACTGGGTCAGCGCGAGGAGCCATAGCAGGCTGCGCTCGCGGCTGGAGGAAAGGGCGTACATATTGGTTGATGCCTGTTGTGTGTGACGTCCGTCCGGCGGGGGCTGCGGGTCAGTCGTCGAGCGCTTCGTGAACCGCCGCCGCGCCGCGCCGCCAGTAGCTCGAGGCGCGAATGCGCGTCTTGTCGATGCCGCGCTCGGTGCACAAGTGCTGACGCACCGCGCGGATCGCCGAGGATTCGCCCGCGGCCCACACATAGCCGTCGCCTTCCGGGAGATAGGTGTAGCGCACCGCTTGCAGCAGGGCATCGTCTTGCGCGCCCGCTTCGTTGCGATGCCGCCAGACGACGTGGAGATCCACGGCCGTGTTGAACTCGATCTGCGCCGAGAAATCGGCGACTTCGAGGATCGCGGCGACGCGTGAACCTGCCGGCAGTTCTTCGAGGCGGCGCGCGATCGCGGGCAGTGCGGTGTCGTCGCCGATCAGCAGGTGCCAGTCGAAGCCGGTCGGCACGATAAACGAACCGCGCGGGCCGCCGACGCCGAGGTATTGGCCGGGCTGCGCAAGTCGTGGCCGGACCCGCGTCGTGCAGCACAAAGTCGATGTCGAGCTCGCGCGCGGCGCGATCGAAGCGGCGTGGCGTGTAGTCGCGCGCTGTCGGGCGTGGGCGGTCGGACGGAAACACCGGACCGTCCGGGCTGGCAACCGGCATCGCCGGCTTGTCCGCGCCGGGCTCGGGGAAGAACACTTTGAGGTGATCGTCGAAGGACGCCGATTCGAAGTCGGCGAGATCGTCGCCCGTCAGCGTGATGCGCTTGAGATGCGGCGTCAGCGTGTGGATGCGCTTGACCTGCAATAGACGGAATTTCAGCGGGTGACGCACGCGCGTCACGGTCAATTCGGGGTGGTTCTGCATAGCGTCTTCCCAGAAATTCAAACGGTTTCGCCGGTGCCCGGGTCGCCGGCGGGCTTGCCTGCGCCGCCTTCGATTTCGGCCGCGGCGCGCAAGAGAATCGCGGCGATGCGCTGCTGTTCGGCCGTGGATGCGTTCGCGTGGCGGAACAACGCGCGCTTGAGCGCCTTCTTCGCTTCGTAGAGTTCAGGCAGCCAGCCGCCCGGCTCGGCGTCGCCGGCTTCTTCGCCTGCATAGGCGCGCCGCACGGAATCCATCCGGTGGGCGATGTGCGCGAGCTTCGCGAGCATCATGTCGACGCGTTCGCGATTCTCGGCCAGATGCTCGCGGCCCGGCTCGGCGAGTGCATAGCGCTTGCGGTTGCCTTCGACCTGGACCGTCACGTAGCCGAGCTCTTCGAGATACGTCAGCGCCGGATAGACCATGCCGGGGCTCGGCGCGTAGAAGCCGTTCGAGCGCGCTTCGAGCGCCTTGATCAGCTCGTAGCCGTGGCGCGGCGCTTCGGCGATCAGCGCGAGGAGCAGCAGTTGCAGATCGTCGCCGGTGAATTTGCGGCCGCGTGGCAGGCCCTCGTTATCGCCGTCGAAGCCGCCGCGGCCGCCCCAGTAGCCGCCACCGCCGCCGCGCCCGTGAGAGTGGCGGCCGATCGCGTGCCAGAACGCGCGGAAGGAGAAGGCGTCCGCGAACATCGGTTCGCGATCCCAAAGGTAACGAGCGTGGTGAGTGTGACGCATGATAGGTGCTCCAAATGGGGGTGTGTCTTAAAACGTATCTAAAGATATATATCGAAAGATACAAAGTCAACCTGAAATTTGGAGATTTTTTGCGTCGGGGTGGTCGTGGTCTGTTGAAATGAATTCGAAAGAAAATGGCTGCGCGGCCGGGGAAGGGGGGGTACGAAGGCCAGGCGACCGGCGCGCGTGACGTTTCTCCTCGTCACGCCGCGCCGGTCCGATCGAAGCGAAGCGTTTATTCGCTCGTCCGCCGGCGAGCCGCTTGCAGCTGGTTGCGGCGCGCTTCGCCCTGGCGCGCGAGCATCCAGCCGGGATACTCGGCCGGCAGCCGGCTGACGTCGTCGAGCCGGGCGAGTTCGTCGGCGGTGAGTTCGATCTGCGTGGCGGCGAGGTTGTCGTCGAGCTGCTCGATGCGCTTCGCGCCGACGATGATCGTCGTCACCGCTTCCTGATGAAGCAGCCACGCGAGCGCGATCTGCGCGACCGATACCCCGCGCGCCTCGGCGATCGTCCGCATCGCATCGATGCAGTCATACGCGCGCTCGCGATCGACCGGCGGAAAATCGAACGTCGTGCGCCGGCTGCCGGTTTCCGCCTGCGTTTGCCGTCCGTACTTGCCCGACAGCAGCCCGCCCGCGAGCGGGCTCCAGACCATGAGCCCGAGTCCCTCGCTCTTCATCATCGGCACGAGCTCGCGCTCGAGATCGCGGCCCGCGAGCGTGTAATACGCCTGCAGCGATTCGAAGCGCGCGAGCCCGCCGCGTTCGGCGATACCCAGCGCCTTGACGATCTGCCAGGCGGCCCAGTTCGACACGCCGACATAGCGCACATGGCCCTGCTGCACGAGCGTGTCGAGCGCTCGGACCGTCTCCTCGATCGGTGTCGCGGGATCGAAGCCGTGGATCTGGTACAGGTCGATGTGATCGAGCTGCAGGCGGCGCAGACTCGCCTTGATCCCGTCCATGATGTGATAGCGCGAGGCGCCGAGCGTGTTGGGCGTGCTCCCGGTCACTCCGAACACCTTGGTGGCGATCACGACGTTCTCGCGCGGCACGCGCAGGTTTTTCAGCGCCTGCCCCGTGATCTCTTCGGACAGCCCGGCCGAATAGACATCGGCCGTATCGATGAAATTGATTCCGGCATCGAGCGCGCGGCCGATCAATCGGTCGGCGTCTTCCTGCTGCACGTTGCCGATCTGATCCCAGATACCGGTGCCTCCGCCGAAGGTCATCGTGCCGAGGCAAAGTTCCGAAACGAAAAGGCCTGTGCGGCCGAGTCGGTTGTAACGCATTCGCAAGTCTCCGTGGGTTGGGGAAGGACGACTTGCTAAGAATAGGTCAGCGGCTGAATCGGCGTTCGCTGGTCTGGGCGACTCCAAAGCGATTCCGACGATCGTGGCAGAAACCCGCCGCACAAAGCAAAAGCCCTCGGCATTCGCCGAGGGCTTTTTTTCTTCGGTGCTTGTCTTTACCAACACCAGGAATTCTGGTGGGTAGTACTGGGATCGAACCAGTGACCCCTGCCGTGTGAAGGCAGTGCTCTACCGCTGAGCTAACCACCCGAAGAGAGGCGAATTATGTCAGAGCTTCGCGGTCTCGTAAAGCACTTTTTAAGCGATTAGCGTATCCGCAGCTTAAGTCGCGTCCGCTGGCTCCGCCGGAGCGGGTTCGCGACGCCAGACGCTCGTCCCCTTGAGCGCTTTGTCGAGATCGTCGAGCACGGCCTGATGCGCCGACAGCTCGTCTTCGCTGGCCGCCACCACCGGCAGCGCGAGCGACTCGAACGCGACGCGCGGCCCAGCTTCGCCGCCTTCCGCCGTCGCCTCGCCGAGCATATCGATGACGAGGCTTTCCTGGCCGCGCGTCATCGCCAGATACACCTCCGCGAGCAGCTCGGAGTCGAGCAGTGCGCCGTGCAGCGTGCGGTGCGCGTTGCTGATGCCGAAGCGGTCGCACAGCGCGTCGAGCGAATTGCGCTTGCCCGGGAACATCGACTTCGCGCGCACGAGCGTATCGATCACCTCGCCGCAGGACTCAGTGAACGGCGGCAGGCCGAGCAGCGCGAATTCGGCATCGAGAAAGCCAAGGTCGAATGGCGCGTTGTGAATAATGAGCTCGGCGTCACCGAGGAAGTCGCGCAGTTGATCGGCGATCTCGGCGAACTTGGGCTTGTCGCTCAGGAATTCGGTCGTCAGCCCGTGGACGGCAAGCGCGCCCGGGTCGCTGTCGCGTTCCGGGTTGATATAGAAGTGCAGGTTGTTGCCGGTCAGCCGGCGGTTCATGAGTTCGACGCCGCCGATTTCGATGATGCGGTCGCCCGTGCGCGCATTGAGGCCGGTGGTTTCAGTGTCGAGAACGATTTGGCGCATGGTGTCGGATAGCTGGGTTCTTCAGTCGAGGTCAAGGAGGGAAGGGCGGGGCTGGCTCAGCTCTCGGCGAGCGTGGCCACGCCGCGATTCGCGAGCGCGTCGGCGCGCTCGTTCTCGGGGTGTCCCGCATGGCCCTTGACCCAGCGCCATTCGATCTCGTGTTGAACCACGAGCGCGTCGAGCCGCTTCCACAAGTCGGCGTTCTTCACCGGGGTTTTTGCCGCGGTCATCCAGTTCTTTTTCTTCCAACCGTGGATCCACTCGCTGATGCCCTTTTGCACATATTGCGAATCGGTGTGGACGATCGCCTTGCACGGGCGCTTCAGCGCTTCGAGGGCGGCGATCACCGCCATCAGCTCCATCCGGTTGTTGGTCGTCGACGCTTCGCCGCCGAAGAGTTCTTTTTCCTGCGCGCCAAAGCGCAACAGCGCGCCCCAGCCGCCAGGGCCGGGATTGCCCTTGCAGGCGCCGTCCGTGAAGATTTCGATGAACTCAGGTGTCATAGTTCCGGGTGGTATGGGTTTTCTGTGTGGCCGCGGGCGTGAGGCCCGGCGCCAAGACCGGTTTCTTCACTTTCACCGCGCCCACGAGGTGCATGCCGCGCACGCGCTTGATCGCGGTGACCATGTAGGACGCGCCGAAAATCGGCCACCAGCGGTCGCCGGCGGCTTCCATGAACGCATAGCGCGTGAGCCACTTGTCGGTGGCGAGGGGCGGACGATAGCAGCCGAAGCGTCCGCGTTCAAGTTCGAAGCCGAGCAGCTTGATCCAGTCCTTGAGCCGCGTGAACGCGATCAAATCGTGGGCTGCGGGAACGAAAGGGCGCCCCGCCATCTTGCCGAACGATTGCCGCGCGCCCCACAGGCTCAGTGAATTGAAACCGAGGATGATCAGTTGGCCTTCGGGCATCAGCACGCGCTCGGCTTCGCGCAGCAGGCGGTGCGGATCGCTCGTGAATTCGAGCGTGTGCGGCATCACGATCAGATCGACGCTCTGCGCTTCGAACGGCAGATCGAGCAGGTCGCACCAGACGGTCGCGCGGCCGTCGGGCGCGTGACGGTCACTGGGCGTGGCCGACTCGCCGTCGCCCGTGAGCGAATTCGCGCGCGGGTACTCGTACGGTGCGCTCGCGCCGCTGGCGGCGTCGAGGACCAGGCCGCGGCACGGCATCCGGTTTTCGCGCAGCGCGTCGAGCTGGGGCAGCCCGAGCTGCAGCGCGTGATAGCCGAAGACGTTGGACACGACCCGGTCCAGCTGGGCCTGCTCCCACGCGAGCACGTAGCGTCCAGGGGGTGAATCGGTCCAGGCGGGCCAGTCTATAATCGATCGATCAGGCATATAAATATTGGCGTCGCCTATGAAATCGCTGGAATACGTGCCGGTGCCGGCATTTGAAGACAACTATATCTGGCTCGTCTCCGACGGGCGCGACGCGTTTGCCGTCGACCCGGGGGAGGCCGCTCCGGTCCGCGCGTATCTGGCGAAGCGAGGCTGGCGACTGACCGCTATTTTACTCACCCACCATCATCAGGACCACGTCGGCGGAGTGGCCGAGTTGCTGCGCACTCAGCCCGCGTCGCAGCCGTTGGCCGTGTATGGTCCGGCGGGCGAGGCGATCGACCACCTGACAGAGCGCCTGCGCGGCGGTGACCGCGTGCGGACGGAATCCCCCGCCGCCGAATTCGAGGTGCTCGACGTTCCGGGCCATACGAGCGGCCACATCGCATACTTCCAGGCTGCCGATTCGCACGGCACGCCGCACGTGTTTTGTGGTGACACGCTGTTCGCCTGCGGCTGCGGTCGGCTGTTCGAGGGCACGCCGAATCAAATGCTCGCGTCGCTCGACGCGCTCGCGGCACTCCCCGGCGCAACCGAAGTGCATTGTGCGCACGAATACACACTGTCGAACATTAAGTTCGCGCTCGCGTGCGAACCGGACAATACTGACCTGCATGCGTGGCGCGAAGAAGCGCTCGCGCGCCGCGCGCGCAACGAGCCGACTTTGCCGACCACGATCGCTCACGAGCGCGCCGTCAACCCGTTCCTGCGGGCGGACGTCGCCGCAGTCCAGAGCACGCTTGCCGAGCAATTGCATGAAACGGTGCCGGATCGGCTGACCTCGTTCACGCTGATGCGCGAATGGAAAAACCGATTCCGCTGACGAAATGACGAATTCGGGGACAAGTTCATCCCGAACCTAGGGAATGCGAGGCAACTCTCGGATTTAGCAGGTTTTTTTTCGTCTTTTTCTTATTGACGCAATGGGCACACTTTCGTACCATCGCCTGCAATTTCCAGCCTTTGGAAGCAGAGACGTTCCATGCGATTTATTTTCAGTACGCTATTGGTCTTGATGCTCGCCGCGTGCGCGAGCCAGGGCCCAACAGCGTCCAATTCAACAGCCGCCCCCGATCCGCAAGCCGTATCCGACACCCTCCGCAAGACCGCCGCCGCCAACGAAACCATCGATGTCGACAATAGCTCGGTTGACCAGCTGAAGACTCAAGACGCTGATCTTTGGGGCCGCATCCGTCGTGGTTTTCAGATTCCCGATCTGCAAAGCGATCTCGTCGACATGCAGGCCAACTGGTATGCGCAGCGCCCGGACTACGTCCAGCGCATGACGGAGCGCTCGCAAAAGTATCTGTATCACATCGTCGAAGAGCTCGAGGCGCGGAACATGCCGACCGAGCTCGCGCTTTTGCCGTTCATCGAATCCGCGTATAACCCGCAGGCGCTGTCGGTCGCGAAGGCCGCGGGGATGTGGCAGTTCGTGCCGGGCACCGGCAAGACCTATAACCTCAAGCAGAACATGTGGCAGGACGAGCGCCGCGATGTGCTCGCGTCGACGAGCGCCGCGCTCGATTACCTGTCCCGTCTGCACGATATGTTCGGCGACTGGTATCTGGCGCTCGCCGCGTACAACTGGGGCGAGGGCAACGTGCAGCGCGCGATCGCCCGTAACCAGGCGGCCGGCTTGCCGACCGACTACCAAAGCCTGCGCTTGCCGAACGAGACGCGCAACTACGTGCCGAAGCTGCAGGCGGTCAAGAACATCGTGATGAATCCGCAGCAGTATGGCTTGTCGCTGCCGGATATCCCGAACCACCCTTATTTCGTGACGGTGACGACCTCGCACGACATCGACGTGACGACGGCCGCGAAGCTCGCGAATATGACGACCGACGAGTTCCGCTCGCTCAATCCGTCGTTCTCGAAGCCCGTTATTCTCGGCGCCACCCAGCCGCAGATCCTGCTGCCGTTCGATAACGCGAGCGCCTTCGAGCGCAATCTGAAGTCGTACTCCGGCCAACTGTCGTCGTGGACCACTTACACGGTGGACGCGCGCACGACGCCCGCGGCGCTTGCCGAGAAGATCGGCGTCGACGCGGACACGCTGATGTCGGTGAACAAGATCCCGGCGGGTATGCGTCTGAAATCGGGCTCGACGCTCGTCGTGCCGCGCGCCGACGATGACGACGAAGACATCAGTGCCGACGTTGCCGAAAGCGCCGTGCTCGCGATGGAGCCGGACGTTCCCGATACGCGCAAGATGCTGATCCGCGTTCGCCGCAAGCAGCCGATGTCGGCGCTGGCGAGCCGCTATGGCGTATCGATCGGGCAATTGAAGGGCTGGAACAAGACGAAGCGCGATGTCGTGATGCCGGGTCAGGTGATCGTCCTGCACGTGCCGGTCGGCAAGGCCATGCCCGCCGAGCCCGGTCCGCAGAAGATCGCCGTTGCGATGCCGGCCGGCGGCCGCATCGAAAAGGTCGATGCGCAGGTTTCGGACTCGAAGAACAATTCGCGCTACGATAGCAAGAAGGGTCGGGGTAAGGCGACGGCCAAGGCCGTCAAGGTGGACGAACAGGCCGGCAAGTCGAAGTCGTCGAAAGCCGGCGGTTCGTCGAGCTCGACCAACAAGGCGTCGAAGGCTGCAGCTAGCCGCCCGAAGATTGCGGCCGGGACGCAGAAGCAGAAGCAAGAATAAGCGGCTCCCACGAAGGTGACGCCATGCGCTGCGGGGGCAGCGCATGAAGTGCGCTCCGATCACCTCTCGTTCTTTTCAAGCGCCGTCACGTGTGTGACGGCGTTTTCGTTTTTGCGGCGATCTTCGGCGGGTGTACGATCGCCGCATCACGCTTGTTGCGCTTCGCGGGGCGCCGCTGCGTGGCGAGCCGGCTTGCGAATGTCCGTCATAGGGCTTCCGTCACTATTTCGCGATTGAGGGAAGGCCCATTTCCCGCTATAATTTGAAAGTTTGCACTAATCAACCCGCACCCTAGCGCCTACCTTCCCCACACCGTTTATCCGCCGCAAATCGCGTGATTTGGCGTGCTGGAGCGTGCTGCCGAGGCGTCCGTACCACGGACTTCATCGAGCCCTCCCACGACAGCCGCGACAGCGAGCGGGCTCATCGCACGCACAGTGCTGCGATAGTCGCGCGAGTGCCGCGATTCAAGCGAGGGCCCGCACGGCGGAGAGACAGGTCGGCAACAGGGTGTTCCCCCAAGGAGCCTCTCGTGTTGCCGTCTTTTTCCCCCGCCATACTCGCGCTTGCCGACGGCACGGTCTTTCGTGGCTATTCGATCGGCGCACCCGGTCACACGATCGGCGAAGTCGTGTTCAACACCGCGATCACCGGCTATCAGGAGATCCTGACGGACCCGAGCTACGCGCGCCAGATCGTCACCCTCACGTATCCGCATATCGGCAACGTCGGTGTCAACGCTGAAGATGTCGAAGCGACGAAAGTCCATGCCGCCGGCCTGATCGTGCGCGATCTGCCGGTTCTCGCATCCAACTTCCGGATGGAGCGCACGCTCTCGCAGTATTTGCAAGATGAGGGTGTCGTCGCGATCGCCGGCATCGATACGCGCAAGCTGACGCGCGTGCTGCGCGACAAGGGCGCGCAAAGCGGCTGCATTCTCGCGGGCAGCGACGACGAGGCCAAGGCCATCGAACTCGCACGCTCGTTCCCGGGGCTCGCCGGGATGGATCTCGCGAAGGTCGTGTCGACCACGAAGCCGTTTGAATGGACCCAGACCGAATGGCGCCTGGGCGAAGGCTACGGCGCGCAACGCACGCCGAAGTATCGCGTCGTGGCGTTCGACTATGGCGTCAAGCACAACATCCTGCGCATGCTGGCCGAGCGCGGCTGCCATGTGACGGTGCTGCCGGCTCAGGCGAGCGCGGCCGAAGCGCTGGCGCTCAATCCGGATGGCGTGTTCCTGTCGAACGGCCCCGGCGATCCGGAGCCGTGCGATTACGCGATTGCCGCGACCAAGACGTTCATCGAACGCGGCGTGCCGACGTTCGGCATCTGCCTGGGTCACCAGATCATGGGTCTGGCGGTCGGCGCGAAGACGATGAAGATGAAGACCGGCCACCACGGCGCCAATCACCCGGTGAAGGATTTGACCGATGGGCGTGTTGTGATCACGTCGCAGAACCACGGCTTCGCGGTCGATGCCGACACGCTGCCCGCCAACGCGCGCGCGACGCACATCTCGCTCTTCGACGGCACGCTGCAAGGCTTCGAATTGACCGACAAGCCGGCGTTCTGCTTCCAGGGGCACCCGGAGGCATCGCCTGGTCCGCACGACATCGGCTATCTGTTCGACCGCTTCACGGCGTTGATGGACGCGAAGCGGGCCGGCAGCAGCGCAGCGGCGTAACGAAATCAGCACGCGGTAACGGCGAATTCCGCGGCGGCAGCGGCGGTGCGCGATAGATCACGCACTCGCCTGAAGCGCCGCGCAAGCCCGAAAACGCACAAAACACGAGCGCGCGCCGCACGGCAGCGCGCCAACAGCAAGAACTCAGGAATCCATTAGCGAGAGCGTTATGCCCAAGCGGACAGACATCAAGAGCATCCTCATCATCGGCGCGGGTCCGATCATCATCGGCCAGGCGTGCGAGTTCGACTACTCGGGCGCGCAGGCATGCAAGGCGCTGCGTGAGGAAGGCTACAAGGTCATCCTCGTCAACAGCAATCCGGCGACGATCATGACCGACCCGAACACGGCCGACGTCACCTATATCGAGCCGATCACGTGGGAAGTGGTCGAGCGCATCATCGCGAAGGAGCGCCCCGACGCGATCCTGCCGACGATGGGTGGCCAGACCGCGCTGAACTGCGCGCTCGATCTGCACCATCACGGCGTGCTCAAGAAGTACAACGTCGAGCTGATCGGCGCGTCGCCGGAGGCGATCGACAAGGCCGAGGACCGTCAGAAGTTCAAGGACGCGATGACGAAGATCGGCCTGGGCTCGGCGAAGTCGGGCACCGCGCATTCGATGGAAGAAGCGCTGAAGGTGCAGAACGACATCGCCGCGGCCACGGGCGGCATGGGCTATCCGGTCGTGATCCGTCCGTCGTTCACGCTGGGCGGCTCGGGCGGCGGCATCGCCTACAACCGCGAGGAATTCGAGGAGATCTGCAAGCGCGGCCTCGATCTTTCGCCGACGCGCGAGCTCCTGATCGAAGAGTCGCTGCTCGGCTGGAAAGAGTATGAGATGGAAGTGGTCCGCGACAAAAAGGACAACTGCATCATCGTCTGCTCGATCGAAAACCTCGACCCGATGGGCATCCACACGGGCGACTCGATCACCGTCGCGCCCGCGCAAACGCTCACCGACAAGGAATACCAGCTGCTGCGCAACGCCTCGCTCGCGGTGCTGCGCGAGATCGGCGTCGATACGGGCGGCTCGAACGTGCAGTTCTCGATCAACCCGCAGGACGGACGCGTGATCGTGATCGAGATGAACCCGCGTGTGTCGCGTTCGTCTGCGCTGGCGTCGAAGGCCACCGGGTTTCCGATCGCCAAGGTCGCGGCGAAGCTCGCCGTCGGCTACACGCTCGATGAGCTCAAGAACGAAATCACCGGCGGCCAGACGCCGGCGTCGTTCGAACCGACGATCGACTACGTCGTCACGAAGATCCCGCGCTTCGCGTTCGAGAAGTTCCGCGAAGCCGATCCGCGCCTGACGACGCAGATGAAGTCGGTCGGGGAAGTGATGGCGATCGGCCGCACGTTTCAGGAGTCGTTCCAGAAGGCGCTGCGCGGACTCGAAGTCGGCGTCGATGGGCTCGACGAAAAGACCACGAGCCGCGACGAGATCGTCCGCGAGATCGGCGAGGCGGGTCCGGACCGGATCTGGTACGTCGGCGACGCGTTCCGCATCGGCATGACGCTGCAAGAAATCTTCGAGGAGACCGCGATTGACCCGTGGTTCCTCGCGCAGATCGAACAGATCGTGCTGAAGGAAAAGGCGCTCGCCGGCCGCACCCTCGAAAGCATCACGAAGGAAGAGTTGCGCTATCTGAAGCAAAGTGGTTTCTCGGACCGTCGTCTCGCGAAGCTGCTGGGCGCCAAGCCCGCGGATGTCCGCAAGCGCCGTATCGAGCTGAACGTGCGCCCGGTCTACAAGCGCGTCGATACCTGCGCCGCGGAGTTCGCGACGAAAACCGCCTACATGTACTCGACCTACGAGGAAGAGTGCGAGGCGCAGCCGACCAACAACAAGAAGATCATGGTGCTGGGCGGCGGCCCGAACCGGATCGGGCAGGGCATCGAGTTCGACTACTGCTGCGTGCACGCGGCGCTTGCGATGCGCGAAGACGGCTATGAAACGATCATGGTCAACTGCAACCCCGAGACCGTTTCGACCGACTACGACACGTCCGACCGCCTGTACTTCGAGCCGCTCACGCTCGAGGACGTGCTCGAAATCGTCGACAAGGAAAAGCCGCTCGGCGTGATCGTCCAGTACGGCGGCCAGACGCCGCTCAAGCTCGCGCTCGATCTCGAAGCGAACGGCGTGCCGATCATCGGCACCTCGCCGGACATGATCGACGCCGCCGAAGACCGCGAGCGCTTCCAGAAGCTGCTGCAGGACCTGAACCTGCGCCAGCCGCCGAACCGCACCGCACGCGCCGAAGACGAAGCGCTGAAGCTCGCCGATGAAATCGGCTATCCGCTCGTCGTGCGTCCGTCGTACGTGCTGGGCGGCCGCGCGATGGAAATCGTCCACGAGCCGCGCGACCTCGAACGCTACATGCGCGAGGCCGTGAAGGTGTCGAACGATTCGCCGGTGCTGCTCGACCGCTTCCTGAACGACGCGATCGAGTGCGACGTCGACTGCATCTCCGACGGCGACGCCGTGTTCATCGGCGGCGTGATGGAGCACATCGAGCAGGCGGGCGTGCACTCGGGCGACTCGGCGTGCTCGCTGCCGCCGTACTCGCTGTCGAAGGAAACCGTTGCGGAGCTCAAGCGACAGACGGGCGCGATGGCGAAGGCGCTGAACGTGGTCGGCCTGATGAACGTGCAGTTCGCGATCCAGCAGGTGCCGCAGGAAGACGGTTCCGTGAAGGACGTGATCTACGTTCTCGAAGTGAATCCGCGCGCCTCGCGCACGGTGCCGTACGTGTCGAAGGCGACGAGCCTGCCGCTCGCGAAGATCGCGGCACGCGCGATGGTCGGCCAGAAGCTCGCGGAGCAGGGCGTCACGAAGGAAGTCGAGCCGCCGTACTTCAGCGTGAAGGAAGCCGTGTTCCCGTTCGTGAAGTTCCCGACCGTCGACCCGGTGCTCGGACCGGAAATGCGCTCGACCGGAGAAGTGATGGGCGTCGGCCAGACCTTCGGCGAGGCGCTGTTCAAGTCGCAGCTCGCTGCGGGTTCGCGCCTGCCCGAGTCGGGCACCGTGCTGTTGACCGTGATGGATGCCGACAAGGCAAAGGCCGTCGAAGTCGCCCGCATGCTGCACGAGCTCGGCTACCCGCTCGTCGCGACGAAGGGCACCGCAGCGGCGATCGAAGCGGCCGGCGTGCCGGTGAAGGTCGTGAACAAGGTGAAGGACGGCCGGCCGCACATCGTCGACATGATCAAGAACGGCGAAATCGCGCTCGTCTTCACGACCGTCGACGAAACGCGCGCGGCCATCGCCGACTCGCGTTCGATCCGCATGAGCGCACAGGCGAACAAGGTCACCTACTACACGACGATGTCGGGGGCGCGCGCCGCAGTTGAGGGTTTGCGGTACCTGAAGAACTTGGAAGTCTATGATTTACAAGGACTCCACGCTCGCCTAAACTAAGACCTCGACAATCTGTCCAACCGATCGATGCCGCGGTTAAGCGGCGTCCCACGGGCTGCAGCGCGAGTTCGCATGCGGCGCCCGGCGGGATGCACTTAACCGCGGTGCTTTTTTATTGCCGTTTTTTTGTTACTGAATGCTATGAGCACGATTCCATTGACGAAGCGTGGCGCCGACCAACTGCGCGACGAACTGCAACGACTCAAATCGGTCGAGCGCCCGTCCGTCATCAATTCCATCGCCGAAGCGCGCGCGCAAGGCGACTTGTCGGAAAACGCCGAGTACGACGCCGCGAAAGAAAAGCAGGGTTTCATCGAAGGCCGCATCGCGGAGATCGAATCGAAGCTGGCCGCGGCGCAAGTGATCGACCCGTCCGCGCTCGATGCGGAAGGCCGTGTCGTGTTTGCGGCGACCGTCGAACTCGAGGATCTCGATTCGGGCAACTCCGTGACTTATCAAATCGTCGGCGACGATGAAGCCGATCTCGAACATGGCCTGATCTCGATCAGCTCGCCGATCGCGCGTGCGCTGATCGGCAAGTTCGAAGGCGACGTCGCTTCGGTGCAGGCGCCGAGCGGCGTGCGCGAGTACGAAATCATCGCGGTCCGCTACGTCTAAGGGCGCGCGTACGTGTCTCCGGTTCCTCATCGCGTGTTCCGGCTGCTGACGGTGATCTGGGTCGGCAGTCAGCTGACCGTTGGCTATGCGGTCGCGCCTACGCTGTTCGCGATGCTCGACCGCATCTCGGCCGGTGCGGTCGCCGCTCAGCTTTTCCGTATCGAGGCAATCGTCGGCGTGCTGTGCGGCGTGTTGCTGCTCGCGCTCGGCAATTTGCTGGTGCGCCGCGGTGCGACGGCCTATCGGCGGCTGCGCTGGGTGCTGGCCGGCATGCTGATTTGCGTGTTGCTAGGGTATTTTGCGTTGCAGCCGTTCATGAACGCACTGCGTGTCGCGGCGCTGACGGCAGGCACGGATGTCGGTCACTCCGCCTATGCCGCTCGCTTTGGCATGCTGCACGGCGTGTCGAGCTTGTTTTACCTGATCGAGAGCCTGCTTGGCCTCGTCCTCGTATGGAAGTTGCCGGCCGGCGACGGTGTGGCTGAGCGGGTGGACATCGGCGCGCCCAAGAGCGCGGTTCATTGACGCAGCGGTAGGTCCGGTGCCGTAGCGGGCGGCGGCGCGGCGCACATTCAGCGAGCGCGCCGCGCATCATTCGGTTTACTTCACGCTCTGATGCTGGCGCTTTGCGCTGGTCTGGCGCTTTTTAGCACGTTTGACGTTGCCGCCTGCCGTGACACGCTCATTGCCGCGAACGACGACTTTTTGCGGACGCGGGTGGCGCACCGGATTGTCGGGCGTGTGCTTCACGACTTTGACGACGCGCGGCGCCGCGCCCCGCGCCGGTTTTTCGGCGGCGGCTTCGCGCGCGCTCGGCAACCCGGCTCCGCGTTTCGTCTTCGGGGCCGGCTCGACGACTTCCGGCTTCCAGATGACGAGCAGCTTGCCGATGTGCTGGACCGGTGCCGCGTTCAATCGATCGCAGATCTCTTCGTAGATTGCGACGCGTTCTTCGCGCTCGTCGCCGAACACGCGAATCTTGATGAGCTGGTGCGCGACGAGGTGGACTTTGATTTCGGCCAGCACGGCGTCAGTCAGTCCTTCGGCGCCGATCAGCACGACCGGTTTGAGCGCGTGGGCCTGGGAACGCAAGTCCGCGCGTTCGGCGGGGGAGACTTTGAGGGCTGGCATAGGGAAACTGGACGACTCGACTAAAATGATGGGCCCGCACGGCAGGGCGGCGGAGGGCCGCAAGCGGTACATGCGGCGCGGCGGCGCATCAGAACAACGTAGAATCGCGGATTGCCGCTCGAAAGCCGGCAGCCGCGCCGATAAGACGCGTATTATCCGCTAAAAGCGCAGCATCACGCAGCAAGAGTTCAACTGTTAATGGCAAAAAACCGCTTCAATCAATCGTGGCTGCACGACCACATCAACGACCCGTACGTGAAGATGGCGCAGCGGGAAGGCTATCGCGCGCGCGCCGCCTACAAGCTGAAGGAAATCGACGAGCAGGACAAATTGATTCGTCCGGGGCAGATCATCGTCGACTTGGGCTCGGCGCCGGGCAGCTGGAGCCAGTACGCGCGCAACAAGCTCGCGCAGAGTGCGCGGCGCGATGCGGTCCGCGACGGCGGGATCGACGGCACGATCATTGCGCTCGACATGCTGCCGATGGAGCCGATCGCCGACGTTAATTTCATTCAGGGCGACTTTCGTGAAGACAGCGTCCTGAGCCAATTGGAAGAAGTCGTCGGTGGACGCAAAGTGGATCTTGTAATTTCGGACATGGCGCCCAATCTGTCGGGCGTGGCCGTGGCCGATGCGGCGCGAATCGAGCATGTATGCGATCTCGCGCTCGAATTTTCCCAAAACCACTTGAAGCCGGATGGAGCCCTTTTAGTCAAATGCTTTCACGGCAGCGGTTACAGTCAGATTGTCGAAAAGTTCAAGCATCAATTTAAGACGGTTGCCGCACGCAAGCCGAAAGCGTCGCGGGACAAATCGTCAGAAACGTTTATTTTGGGTAGACACCTGAAACGCCCGGCGTAAAGGGCACGAGGTGCGGTGGGTCGAGGTTCTGCCGAAAACGTGAAAAATGCCGCGAAAAGGCCGTTGGAACAGGCCGGCAAGCTATGTAAGCGGTAGAGAAACGTTATGGCAGGCCCCCCCGGTCTGGATTAGAATGGCTTGATAGCGCCGCAAGGAAAATGTAGGCGCGTGGTCTTCAGTGAAGGAGTGGTGCTTTGAACAACAATATGTTTTCGAAGGCAGCAGTGTGGCTGGTCATCGCACTGGTGCTGTTTACAGTGTTCAAGCAGTTCGACAAGCCCCGCGTCCAGGAAGGCGTCTCGTATTCGCAGTTCATGGACGACGCCAAGAACGGCAAGGTCAAGAGCGTCATCGTCCAGGGGCGGAATCTCACGGTCACTCCAGCAGACGGTCAGAAATATCAGATCGTGTCGCCCGGCGACATCTGGATGGTCGGCGACCTGATGAAATATGGCGTGCAGGTGAGCGGCAAGGCTGACGAAGAGCCGAACGCGCTCGTTTCCGCGCTGTACTACCTCGGGCCGACGATCCTGATCATCGGGTTCTGGTTCTACATGATGAGGCAGATGCAGGGAGGCGGCAAAGGCGGGGCCTTTTCGTTCGGCAAATCCCGTGCACGCTTGATCGACGAGAACAACAACGCCATCAATTTCACCGACGTCGCCGGCTGCGACGAAGCGAAAGAGGAAGTGTCGGAGCTGGTCGACTTCCTGCGCGACCCGCAGAAATTCCAGAAGCTCGGCGGCCGTATCCCGCGCGGCGTGTTGCTGGTCGGCCCTCCGGGTACCGGTAAGACGCTGCTCGCGCGCGCGATCGCCGGCGAAGCGAAAGTGCCGTTCTTCTCGATCTCGGGTTCGGACTTCGTCGAAATGTTCGTCGGCGTCGGCGCGGCCCGCGTTCGCGACATGTTCGAGCAGGCTAAGAAGCACGCGCCGTGCATCGTGTTCATCGACGAAATCGATGCGGTCGGCCGTCATCGCGGCGCCGGCATGGGCGGCGGCAACGACGAACGCGAGCAGACGCTGAATCAGATGCTCGTCGAAATGGACGGCTTCGAGGCGAACTCGGGCGTCATCGTGATCGCGGCAACCAACCGCTCGGACGTGCTCGATAAGGCGCTCTTGCGTCCGGGCCGCTTCGACCGTCAGGTGTATGTCGGCTTGCCCGATATTCGCGGCCGCGAGCAGATCATGAAGGTGCACCTGCGTAAAGTGCCGATCTCGAACGACGTCGATGCGGCAGTGATCGCGCGCGGCACGCCGGGCTTCTCGGGCGCCGACCTCGCGAACCTCGTCAACGAAGCGGCGCTCTTTGCGGCGCGCCGCGGCAAGCGCATCGTCGAGATGCAGGACTTCGAAGACGCGAAGGACAAGATCTTCATGGGCCCGGAGCGCAAGTCGGCGGTGATCCGCGAAGAGGCGAAGCGCGCGACGGCGTACCACGAGTCGGGCCACGCGGTCATCGCAAAGCTGTTGCCGAAGGCTGACCCGGTTCACAAGGTCACGATCATTCCGCGCGGCCGTGCACTCGGTGTGACGTGGCAACTGCCGGAACACGATAACGAAACGTACTCGAAGGACTATCTGCTGGACCGCCTGGCGATCCTGTTCGGCGGCCGTGTTGCCGAAGAGCTGTTCCTGAACCTGATCAGCACCGGTGCGTCGGACGACTTCAACAAGGCCACGCAGACGGCTCGCGCGATGGTCGCCCGCTTCGGCATGACCGATGCGTTGGGACCGATGGTCTACGTCGACGACGAGAACGATGCTTCGCCGTTCGGCCGCGGGTTCACGCGGACCATCTCGGAAGCGACGCAGCAGAAGGTCGACGCCGAAATCCGCCGCGTGCTCGACGAGCAATACGGCCTGGCGCGCCGCCTGCTCGACGAAAACCGCGACAAGGTCGAAGCCATGACCGCCGCGCTGATGGAGTGGGAAACGATCGACGCCGATCAGATCAACGACATCATGGAAGGCCGGCCGCCGCGCTCACCGAAGAGCTCTCCGAGCGACAACACGTCGTCGGGCAGTAGCGGTAGTGCCGGCACCGAAGTCAAGCCGGGCAGCGCCACCGCACCGGCGTGATTTTCCGCGCAATCGAATGACGGGCTGGTGTGATTTCACACCGGCCCGTTTTTTCGTTTATCCGAGTTCCCACCTGCTTGTCCTCTGTCGTGTCGCTCGCCGATTTCTCCCGCCCTGTCGTTCCCGAACCGCTGCAATGCGGCCGGTTCACCTTGACCTTCGAACGCCCGCTCGTCATGGGCATCCTCAATGTCACGCCGGACTCGTTTTCCGATGGCGGTCGTTACGTCGAACGCGGCGAGGCGCTGCGGCAAGCGGAGCAGATGCTCGTGGACGGGGCGGACATCATCGACATCGGCGGCGAGTCGACCCGCCCAGGCGCGCCTCCGGTGCCGCTCGACGAAGAGCTCGAGCGCGTCGTGCCGCTCATCGAGGTGTTGCGTGATGCGAACGTGCCGTTGTCAGTCGATACCTATAAGCCGCAGGTGATGCGCGAGGCGCTCGCTGCGGGGGCCGATTTGATCAACGATATCTGGGGTTTCCGGCAGGAAGGCGCCATCGACGCGGTGCGCGAGAGCGGCTGTGGGCTGTGTGTAATGCACATGTTAGGTGAACCGCAGACAATGCAGCGCGGCGAGCCGTCTTATAACGATGTGGTCGCCGACGTGCGCGCGTTTCTCGAAGCTCGCGTCAACGCGTTGATGGAGGCGGGCGTCGCGCGTGAGCGCATCAGCGTCGATCCCGGCTTCGGATTCGGCAAGTCGGTGATCGAGCACAACTATGCACTGCTCGCGCATTTGCCGGAGACCGCACCGCGGCCGCCTGTCGGCGCGAGGCCGTTTCCGGTCCTCGCGGGCCTGTCGCGCAAGTCGATGCTGGGGGCGGTGATCGCGCGTCCCGCGCCCGAGCGCGTCGCGGCGAGCGTCGCAGCGGCAGTGTGCGCGGCCGAACGAGGCGCTGCGATCGTGCGCGTACATGATGTCGCGCAAACCGTGGACGCGATGAAAATTTGGGCCGCCGTGCGCGATGCGACACGACGCGGCTGAGTCAGTCGATTAGGAGAATTTTTCAAGATGGCACGTCGCTATTTCGGTACAGACGGCATTCGGGGCAAGGTCGGCGAGGCGCCCATCACGCCGGATTTTGTATTGCGGCTTGGGTATGCGGCAGGCAAGGTGCTCGCCGGCGCGGACAATTGGGCGAAGACAGGCACGCGTCCCACGGTGCTGATCGGCAAGGACACGCGCGTCTCGGGCTATATGCTCGAAGCCGCGCTCGAGTCGGGCTTCTCGGCTGCAGGTGTCGACGTGATGCTGGCCGGCCCGATGCCGACCCCCGGCGTCGCGTATCTGACACGCGCACTGCGGCTTGCGGCCGGTGTCGTGATCAGCGCATCGCACAACCCGTATTTCGACAACGGGATCAAGTTCTTCTCGGCCGACGGCAACAAACTGCCCGACGACGTCGAACTGGAAATCGAGAAGCAGCTCGAGGGGCCGCTCGAGTGCGCGCCGTCCGAGCGCCTCGGCAAAGCGCGCCGGCTCGATGACGCAGCCGGCCGCTATATCGAATTTTGCAAGAGCACGTTCCCGGCGGCGTTCGATCTGCGCGGGATCAAGCTCGTCGTCGATTGTGCGCATGGTGCGGCATATGACGTCGCGCCACACGTGTTCCACGAACTCGGCGCGGACGTCATTCCGATCGGCGTCGCGCCGAACGGCTTCAATATCAATGATGGCGTCGGCGCCACGGCGCCCGATGCGCTGGTGCGGGCGGTGCGGGCGAATCGCGCGGATCTCGGCATCGCGCTCGACGGCGACGCGGACCGTCTGCAGGTCGTCGATGCGGCGGGCCGCCTCTACAACGGCGACGAACTGCTGTATGTGCTCGTCAAGGACCGCATCGCGACGCACGGCAACGTTCCCGGTGCGGTCGGCACGTTGATGACGAACATGGCGGTCGAAGTCGCGCTCGAGCGCGAAGGCGTGAAGTTCGTGCGCGCGGCGGTCGGCGATCGCTATGTGCTCGAAAAGCTGCGCGAGCACGGCTGGCAGCTTGGCGCGGAAGGCTCGGGGCATATCCTGTCGCTCGACCGGCACTCGACCGGTGACGGCATCGTCTCGGCGCTGCTCGTGCTCGCCGCGATGAAGCGCAGCGGCCGCTCGCTTGCCGACCTGCTCGAAGGCGTCACGTTGTTTCCGCAGACGCTCATCAACGTTCGCATGCGGCCGGGCGCCGACTGGAAGGGCAGCGATGCGATCAAGCAAGCGATCGGCGCTGCCGAGCGTGCGCTCGGCAGCGCGGGCCGCGTGTTGATTCGAGCATCGGGCACGGAGCCGGTGCTGCGCGTGATGGTGGAAGCCGAGCGTGCTCCGGACGCGTTGCAGCACGCGGAAAGCATCGCGCGCGTGGTGAAGGAAGCCACGGCCTGAGCGGCGCACATGCACCGGCAATTAGCCAGCTAGCGGGGCCGTAGGTGCGTCAGACTGTCGCACCTACGGCCCCGTGAGCTTTCATCTGCTCATTGGGCTTTTTTGAAAGCCGCTTCCTTCCGTGTCACGCGATCCATGCGCGAACGGACAAAACCTTGTTTATATAGAATCCCGACTTTGGGATTGTCATATTTCCCGTCAAGCGTTTTTTCGTCTAGTCTCTACAGACAGAGCTTAACTTCGCCTTACATCAGCCTAACATCGGCTAATTTCCTTTCATGTCGGTAAAGTTTCTGTCACAGTTCCTTCACCGATAGTCATATTACTGTCACAGAGAGGCCCTAACCTTCGCGGTGTCGCAATTTACCGCTCACACCACCTGGAGGTTGTCTCATGAAATTGATGCAAACCGCGTTTGCTGGCCTGGCTAGCGCGCTCTTCGCGATCGCAGCGCAAGCCACCGACATTACCGGCGCGGGCAGCACCTTCGCAGCACCGATTTACACGAAGTGGGCCGATGCCTACCAGAAGTCGGGTGGCGGCAAGGTCAACTATCAAGGCATCGGTTCGTCGGGCGGCATCAAGCAGATCAACGCCAAGACCGTTGACTTCGCCGGCTCGGACGCCCCGCTGAAGGACGACGAACTGGCTAAGGACGGCCTGTTCCAGTTCCCGACGGTTGTCGGCGGCGTGGTGCCCGCAATCAACTTGCCGGGCTTCAAGCCGGGCCAGATCGTGCTGTCGGGCCCGGTGCTCGGCGACATCTACCTGGGCAAGATCAAGAAGTGGAACGACCCGGCGATCGCTGCGCTGAACCCGGGCCTCAAGCTGCCGGATACCGACGTCGCTGTGGTCCGCCGCGCTGACGGCTCGGGCACGTCGTTCATTTGGACGAACTATCTGTCGAAGGTGAACCCCGAGTGGAAGTCGAAGGTCGGCGAAGGCACGACCGTCAACTGGCCGACGGGCACGGGCGGCAAGGGCAACGACGGCGTCGCAGCCTTCGTGCAGCGTCTGCCGGGCGCAATCGGCTATGTCGAGTGGGCGTACGCGAAGCAGAACCACATGGTCTACACGGCTATGAAGAACGAGACCGGCGCCGTGGTTCAGCCGGACACGGAAACGTTCAAGGCCGCCGCTGCTGGCGCGGACTGGAAGAAGTCGTTCTACCAGATCCTGACGAACGAGCCGGGCAAGGACGCATGGCCGGTCGTCGGCGCGACGTTCGTGCTGCTGCACACGACGCAAGACAAGCCGGCGCAAGGCGCGGAAACGCTGAAGTTCTTCGACTGGGCGTTCAAGAACGGCACGCAAGCCGCGAACGAACTCGACTACATCTCGCTGCCGGATTCGGTTGTGACGGAAATCAAGACGCAGTGGAAGGCGAAGGTCAAGGACGCTTCCGGCAAGGCAGTTGCTGAGTAATACAAGGCTTTCGGCCAGCCGCGGCGCCAGTTGAACCGGCACTGCGGCACATCGTGATCCGCCGCCCAGTCCTCGAAAGAGGCTGGGCGGCTTGCGGCATCGGTCGTGCGGTACGTGACGCGCGACATCAGGAAAAAGGTCAAATGTCCGACATTAACCTCGCGTCGACGCCACCTGCCAGCCAGGGGACGCAGCGCGCGCCAAGCCCCGCCGGCGACGTCATCTTCGGCGGGCTTACCCGACTTTCGGCGATCGTGACCTTGCTGCTGCTCGGCGGCATCATCGTGTCGCTGTTCGTCGCATCACTGCCGACCATCCACAAATTCGGCCTCGCCTTCCTGTGGACGTCCGACTGGGATCCCCCCAGCGACACCTTCGGCGCGCTCGTGCCCATCTACGGCACGATTGCGACGTCGCTCATTGCACTCATCATCGCGGTGCCCGTCAGCTTCGGCATCGCGCTCTTTCTAACCGAACTCTCTCCCGCCTGGCTGCGCCGTCCGCTCGGCATCGCGATCGAACTGCTCGCGGCGATTCCGTCGATCGTGTACGGCATGTGGGGTCTGCTCGTGTTCGCGCCGATTTTCGCGCAGTACTTCGAAAAGCCGATCGGCCACGTGCTCGGCCCGATTCCGTTTTTGGGCGCGCTCTTTCAGGGTCCCCCGATCGGCATCGGCATTCTGTGCGCAGGCGTGATCCTCGCGATCATGATCATCCCGTACATCGCTTCGGTCATGCGCGACGTCTTCGAAGTGACGCCGGTGCTCCTGAAGGAGTCGGCATATGGAATCGGTTGCACGACCTGGGAAGTGATGTGGAAGATCGTGCTGCCGTTCACGAAGACCGGCGTGATCGGCGGCGTGATGCTCGGCCTCGGCCGCGCGCTCGGCGAGACGATGGCCGTCACGTTCGTGATCGGTAACACGAACCTGCTCGACAACGTGTCGCTGTTCTCGCCCGGCAACAGCATCACCTCGGCGCTCGCCAACGAATTCGCGGAAGCGAGCCCCGGCCTGCATACGTCTGCGCTGATGGAACTCGGCCTGATCCTGTTCGTGATTACGTTCATCGTGCTGGCGATCTCGAAGCTGATGCTTCTGCGCCTCGAAAAGAGCGAGGGCGCGAAATGAGCCAGCCATCCATGAAAATGCCGGGCTCCGCAAGCCCGGAACAACTCGAAGCGGTGCGCAATCGCTTGCAGAAGCGTCGCCGTTCGACCAACGCGGTCGCGCTCACGATGTCGCTCGCGGCGATGGCTTTCGGCCTCCTCTGGCTCGTGTGGATTCTGTACACGACGCTGCGCCTCGGCATCGGCGGCTTGTCGATCGAACTGTTCACGCAGTCGACGCCGCCGCCGAACACCGATGGCGGCGGTCTCGCGAATGCGATTGTCGGCAGCCTGATGCTCGTCGTGCTCGCGACGGTTGTCGGCACGCCGATCGGCATTCTCGCCGGCGTCTATCTGGCCGAATACGGGCAGAAGGGCTGGCTCGCGCAAATCACGCGCTTCATCAACGACATCCTGCTGTCGGCGCCGTCGATCGTCGTCGGTCTGTTCGTGTATGCGATCGTCGTCGCGAAGATGGGCAACTTCAGCGGCTGGGCCGGCGTGATCGCACTCGCGCTCCTGCAGATTCCGATCGTGATCCGCACGACCGAGAACATGCTGAAGCTCGTGCCGAACGCGCTGCGCGAAGCGGCGTTCGCGCTCGGCACACCGAAGTGGAAGATGATTCTGTCGATCACGCTGAAGGCGTCGGTGGGCGGCATCGTGACGGGCGTGCTGCTCGCGATCGCGCGTATCGCCGGCGAAACTGCGCCGCTGCTCTTCACGGCGTTGTCGAATCAGTTCTTCTCGCTGAACATGAATCAGCCGATCGCGAACCTGCCGGTCACGATCTACAAATTCGCAATGAGTCCGTTTGCGCAGTGGCAGTCGCTTGCGTGGGCGGGTGTGTTCCTCATTACATTGGGTGTGCTGGGCTTGAATATCCTGGCGCGCGTGATGTTTTCGAAAAAGTAACGGCGGAGCAATCCGATGAATATGGCAGAGAGCCACCTCAATCCCATCGAGCGCGCCACGGCGCCGGCCGGTTTCGACACCGCGACGCATGGCCGTCCGCTTGCACCGATCACGCCGAAGATCGAAGTCAACAACTTGAACTTCTTCT
The DNA here is from genome assembly GCF_005280735.1 of Trinickia violacea. Taxonomy (NCBI): domain Bacteria; kingdom Pseudomonadati; phylum Pseudomonadota; class Betaproteobacteria; order Burkholderiales; family Burkholderiaceae; genus Trinickia; species Trinickia violacea. The sequence goes on along the minus strand of NZ_CP040077.1, from coordinate 3,086,823 downwards.
ACGGCAAGTACCACGCGCTGAAGAACATCAACCTGCACATTCCGGAAGGGAAGGTGACGGCGTTCATCGGCCCGTCGGGCTGCGGCAAGTCCACGCTCTTGCGCACGTTCAACAAGATGTACGCGCTCTACCCGGAACAGCGGGCCGAGGGCGAGATCATGATGGACGGCGAAAACCTGCTGACGACCAAGCGCGATATCTCGCTGTTGCGCGCGCGCATCGGCATGGTGTTCCAGAAGCCGACGCCGTTCCCGATGTCGATCTACGACAACATCGCGTTCGGCGTGAAGATGTTCGAGACGCTGCCGCGCTCGGAGATGGACGACCGCGTCGAGTGGGCGCTCACCAAAGCGGCGCTCTGGAACGAAGTGAAGGACAAGCTCAATCAGAGCGGCTACGGCCTCTCGGGCGGCCAGCAGCAGCGTCTGTGCATTGCGCGCGGCATTGCGATCCGTCCGGAAGTGCTGCTGCTCGACGAGCCGTGCTCGGCGCTCGACCCGATCTCGACGGGCCGCATCGAAGAGCTGATTGCGGAGTTGAAGAGCGACTACACGGTCGTGATCGTGACGCACAACATGCAGCAGGCGGCGCGTTGTTCGGACTACACTGCCTATATGTATCTCGGTGAATTGATCGAATTCGGCGATACGGAAAAGATCTTCATCAAGCCGGTCCGCAAGGAAACGGAAGACTACATTACCGGCCGCTTCGGCTGAGGCAAAAACTAGGACCGCGGGAGCTCATCATGTCCGATAAACACCTGTCGAGCCAATTCGACGCCGATCTGAACCTGGTCTCTTCGAAGGTGCTCGAAATGGGCGGCCTCGTCGAATCGCAGATCACCCACGCGATGCAGGCCCTCAACGAATTCGACGCCGAAGTGGCCGATCAGGTGATCGCCGCGGAAGAGCGCCTGAACACGATGGAAGTCGAGATCGACGAGGAATGCAGCAACATCATCGCGCGCCGCCAGCCGGCTGCGCGCGACCTGCGTCTGCTGCTCGCGATCTCGAAGACGATCACCAATCTCGAGCGCGCCGGCGACGAAGCCGAGAAGATCGCCAAGCGCGTGAAGCGCCTGATGGAAGACGGCGCGTCGCGCACGGTCAACATCTCCGAGATCAAGGTGTCGGGCGACATGGCCGTATCGATCCTGCGCCGCGCGCTCGATGCGTTCGCGCGCCTCGATACCGTGGCCGCCGCGCAGATCGTGCGCGACGACAAGGCGATCGACGAGGAATTCCGCGCCTTCGTGCGCAAGCTCGTCACCTACATGATGGAAGACCCGCGCACGATTTCGGCGGGGCTCGAGTTCCTGTTCATCGCGAAGGCGATCGAGCGGATCGGCGATCACGCGAAGAACATCGCCGAATTCATCATCTACATCGTGAAGGGTACGGACGTGCGGCACAAGTCGCGCGACGCGCTCGAGCGCGAAGCTCTCAGCTAAAAAGGTCCAGAGGTGCCGATGCCCAGCAGCATTCTCGTCATTGAAGATGAGCCCGCGATTTCCGAACTGATTTCGGTCAATCTTCAGCACGCGGGACATTGTGCGATTCGTGCGTACAACGCCGAGCAGGCGCAGACCCTGATCAGCGATGTGCTGCCCGATCTCGTCCTGCTCGACTGGATGTTGCCGGGTAAGTCAGGCATCGCGTTCGCACGCGATCTGCGCAACAACGAGCGCACCAAGCACATTCCGATCATCATGCTGACCGCGCGCGGCGATGAGCAGGACAAGGTGCTCGGCCTCGAAATCGGCGCGGACGACTACGTGACGAAGCCGTTCTCGCCGAAGGAGTTGATGGCGCGCATCAAGGCGGTGCTGCGCCGCCGCGCGCCGCAGCTGACCGAGGACGTCGTCGCGATCAACGGCCTGAAGCTCGATCCGGCCACGCATCGCGTCGCCGCGCACGCGGAGGGCAGCGAGATCAAGCTGGATCTCGGCCCGACCGAGTTCCGTCTGCTGCACTTCTTCATGACCCATCCGGAGCGCGTGCACAGCCGCACGCAATTGCTCGACCAGGTGTGGGGCGATCACGTGTTCGTGGAGGAACGCACCGTCGACGTGCACATCAAGCGACTGCGTGCCGCGCTCAAGCCCGCCGGCTGCGATGCTATGATTGAAACGGTGCGCGGCAGCGGCTACCGGCTCGCGAAGAGCGCTTAAACGATCGCTGCATAGCCGTTGGATTCAGCGTTGGATTCAGCCGTCGGCCGGGGCTAGCCGGCGGTGCCGGTTTCAGCCGCCGTGATGTTCTATCGCGGCGTGCGTCTTCCTCTCGATCGCGGGATTTCTACACACATGAACATCATTTGGGCGCGCTCGATTGTGTCGCTCGTGCTGCTTGCTGTTCTGTGCGTGGCGCTCGGCGCATTCGCCGGCGTCAAGGCGGCGTTGATAGTCGCGGTGATCGCGCTCGTCGCTCAGGGTTTCTTTGCGCTCTATCACACGCAGCGCCTCTGGCGCCTGCTCGATGCGCCCGTGTACGGCGAAGTGCCGAGCGCGCCGGGCGTCTGGGGCGAAATCTACTATCGGCTGCACAAGCTCGCGAAGCGCTGGCACGCGCAGGTGCGGCAAGTCGAGCAGCAGCATTCGCGTTTCATACAGGCGATCCAGGCGTCGCCGAACGGCGTCGCGATGCTCGACGATCACGATCAGATCGAATGGTGCAACGCGATCTCCGAGGATCACTTCGGTCTCGACGCGAAGCGCGATTTGCGTCAGCACGTGACGCATCTCGTGCGCCGTCCGGAGTTCGTCCGCTATCTGAATTCGCAGCGCTACGACGACATGCTCATCATGCGCGGCATGGGCGACAAGCGTCAGAACGTGCTGTCGGTGCAGGTGTTTCCGTATGGAGAGAATCGCAAGCTCGTCCTGTCGCAGGACATTACGGAACTCGAGCGCACCGATTCGATGCGGCGCGATTTCGTCGCGAACGTATCGCATGAATTGAAGACGCCGCTCACCGTGCTGTCGGGTTTTCTCGAGACGATGCGCGAGTTGCCGCTCGGCGAAGAAGAGCGCACGCGCTATCTGGAACTGATGGAGCAGCAGGCGTCGCGCATGCGGCACATCGTCGACGACTTGCTCGTGCTCGCGAAGCTCGAGGGCGACAACAAGCCGCCGAGCGATCACCTCATCGACATGGGTTCGGTGGTGCGGCATCTGCGCGAGGACGCGGCGACGCTCTCGGGTGAGCGGCAGCGGATCACGTTCGATGTCGACGAGACGCTGACCGTCAAGGGCGTCGAGACGGAAATCCTGAGCGCGCTCGGCAATCTGGTGACGAACGCGATCCGCTATACGCCGGACGGCGGCACCATCCACGTCGAGTGGCGGATGATCGGCAATAGCGCGGTGTTCTCGGTGACGGACAGCGGTTTCGGCATTCCTGCAGCGGACATTCCGCGCCTGACCGAGCGGTTCTATCGCGTCGACCGGAGCCGTTCGCGCGATACGGGCGGCACCGGGCTTGGGCTCGCGATCGTCAAGCACGTGCTGCAACGGCACGACGCGGTACTCGATGTGAAGAGCGAAGAAGGGCGCGGGAGCACGTTCACGGTGCGCTTCCCCGCGCAGCGCTCGATACGCCATCAGACGACGCACGCCTAACGCGCCATTCGACGCGCCGGCGGTCTGCCGATCGGAACTTCAAACGAGACGAACCGGCCGCCGGCGCGGCCGAAGCCGCGCACTCCCCATTACGAACAGAACTTGGCGAGCAAGTTGAGTTGCGCGTTGCGTATCGACTTGCCCGGCCGCCGGCGCCGATAGTGCCCGTCGCTTTGCATGATCCACGCGCATTGGTTGTCGCCGATGAACGCCGACAAGCCTTCTGCAATCACGCGGCGCTTCAGACGCCGGTTCGTGATCGGAAACGCCACTTCGACGCGACGGAAGAAGTTGCGATCCATCCAGTCGGCGCTCGACAGATAGACGTTTTCTGCGCCGTCCGCATAGAAATAGAAGATCCGGTGATGCTCGAGGAAGCGCCCGACGATCGAGCGCACCGAGATGTTCTCCGACAGCCCGGCCACGCCCGGCTGCAGCGAGCACACGCCACGCACGATCAAATCGATCTTCACGCCCGCTTGCGACGCTTCGTATAGCTCGGCGATGATCGTCGGTTCGAGCAGCGCATTCATCTTCGCGACGATGCGCGCCTTCTTGCCCGCGCGGGCGTGTTCGGCTTCCGCGCGAATCGCTTCGACGAGCCGCGGATGCAGCGTGAACGGCGACTGCCACAACTCGTTCAGCGACAATTCACCGCCGATGCCGGTCAACTGCTGGAACACGTGATGCACGTCCTCGCAGATTTTCTGGTCGGCGGTCATCACGCCGAAGTCGGTATAAAGCCGCGCGGTGCGTGGATGGTAGTTGCCGGTGCCGAGGTGCGCGTAGCGCTTGAGCACCGACTTGCCGCCGACCGTCACGCGCCGCACGATCAGCACCATTTTCGCGTGGCACTTGTGACCGACGACGCCGTACACCACATGCGCGCCCACCGCTTCGAGCTGCGCGGCCCAGTTGATGTTGGTTTCCTCGTCGAAGCGCGCGAGCAGCTCGACGACGACTGTCACTTCCTTGCCGTTGCGCGCCGCCTGCATGAGCGCGTCCATCAGCGGCGAATCGGTGCCGGTGCGGTAGATCGTCTGTTTGATCGCGACGACGTTCGGGTCTTTCGCCGCTTGCAGCAGCAATTCGAGAACCGGCTGGAAGCTCTCGTACGGGTGATGCAGCAGGATGTCGCCTTGGTCGATGGCATCGAACAGGTTCGCCGAATTCGCGATCGACGACGGAATCGCCGGAATATGCGGGACGAATTTCAGGTCCGGCCGGTCGACCATCTCAGGCAACTGCATCAGGCGCACGAGATTGACGGGACCGTCGACGCGATAGCAGTCCTTCTCGGTCAGGCCGCTCTCGTCGAGCAGCCGCTTCACCAGATAGGGCGGCGTTTCAGCCGACACCTCGAGCCGCACCGCATTGCCTAGATGGCGTGCCGGCAATTCGCCCTGCAGCGCGACACGCAGGTTCGTGATTTCGTCCTCGTCGACGAACAGTTCGCTGTTGCGTGTGATGCGGAATTGGTTGCAGCTGCGCACGACGAGGTTCGGAAACAACTCGTTGACGAAGCGCTGCATCAGCGAGCTCAGCAGCACGAAGCCGTGCGCGAAGCCCGACAGCTCCTGCGGCATGCGCACGAGGCGCGGCAGCGCGCGCGGCGCTTGCACGATGCCCATTACCGCTTGGCGGCCGAACGCGTCCTTGCCCTCGAGTTCGATCGCGAAGTTCAGGCTCTTGTTGAGCACCCGCGGAAAGGGGTGAGCAGGGTCGAGGCCGATCGGCGTCAGCACCGGCAGCAGCTCGTTGAAGAAGTACTGGCGCGCCCATTCGGTCTGCGCCTCGTTCCACATGTCGGTGCCGTGGAAGTAGATGCCTTCCTGTTCGAGCGCCGGAAGAACCGTGTCGTGCAGCATCGCGTACTGGCGGTGCACCAGCTTTTGCGCACGCTCTACGACAAGGTCATACACGTGTTGGAGCGACATGCCGTCCGGCGACAGCGTGCCGGGATTGTCGCGCATCTGTTCCTGCAGCCCGGCCATGCGGACTTCGAAGAACTCGTCGAGGTTGCTGCTCGTGATGCATATGAAGCGCAGCCGTTCGAGCAAAGGGACTGAGGGATCGGCCGCTTGCGCAAGCACGCGCTCGTTGAAATCCAGAATGCCCAGCTCGCGGTTGAGAAGCGGGTAGCGTTGGGCCATCTGCGGGGTGAAGGAGGGGTCGATGGGGGCTTCGAAGGGTCGCTCGGAAATTCTCACAATTTGGTGACAGGCTCGTGACGTACGCGTTGTCATCAATTTTACGCGGTATTTCATCTAATTTGACGCAGGGAGATCGGTATTCGGCGTTCGGTCGCACATGATGTGCCACGCATGGCACTACGGGGGCTGTATGCGTAAAATGGCGTCTTTGAATCGCGCTAGTGCCCCAACGTCACGGGCAAAGTCGCGTTCGCGCACGGAGCCCCTCTACCCGATGGTTACAACACCACATCTTCTGGCCTCCGTCGATCTCGGCTCGAACAGCTTCCGGCTTATCGTCGGACGCGTCGAGGAGACACCAGCCGGCAGTCAAATCTATCAAGTCGACGCATTGCGCGAACCGGTACGGCTTGCGGCAGGGCTGTCGGCGGACAAGCTGCTCGATCGTGCGTCGCAAGTGCGCGCGTGGGACGCACTCAAGCGCTTCGGCGAGCGCCTGCGCGATTTCCATCCCGATCACGTTCGGGCCGTCGCGACCAACACGCTGCGCGTAGCGAAAAACGCGCGTGAATTTCTCGTCGAGGCCGAAGCGGCGCTCGGCTTTCCGATCGAAGTGATCGCAGGCCGCGAAGAGGCGCGCCTGATTTATGCGGGCGCCGCGCATTCGGTGCCCGCGATCTCGGGCAAGCGGCTCGTCGTCGACATCGGCGGCGGCTCGACCGAATTCATCATCGGTTCGCACTACACGCCGCTCCACATGGAGAGCCTCTATATCGGCTGCGTGAGTCACAGCCGCGCGTTCTTTCCGGCCGGCAACGTCGACGAATACACGATGCGGCAGGCCGAACTCGCCGCCAAGCGCGAGATTCAGATCATCTCGAGCGAGTACAAGCAGACCGGCTGGGATCAGGCGATCGGCTCGTCGGGCACCGCGCGGGCGCTGGCCGAGCTCGTCGAGGCCAACGGCTTCAACGACTCCGGCATCACGCACGGCATTTCGCGCGGCGGTCTCGAGCGGCTCAAGCGCGCGCTCATCAAGGCCGAGAACGTCAATCGGCTCAAGCTCGTCGCACTGAAGCCCGACCGCGTGCCCGTGCTGGCGGGCGGTCTGTCGATCATGCTGGCCGTGTTCGAAGAGCTTGGTGTCGACTATGTCGATACCACGGACGGCGCGTTGCGCCTCGGCGTGCTGTACGACTTGCTCGGACGCTCGCAGCACGAGGACATGCGCGCGGTCACGGTCGAAGGCTTCATGCGGCGCTACGGCATCGATCGCCCGCAGGCCGACCGCATTCGCGATCTCGCGATCGGCTTCTACGATCAACTGAAGGAACCGGACGCAGAGATCGCCGAGGAAAACCGCATGTTCGTCGGTTGGGCCGCGGCGTTGCACGAGATCGGGCTATCGATTTCGCATAGCGCGTACCACAAGCACTCGGCCTACATCGCGAGCAACGCGGACATGCCCGGCTTCTCGCGCACCGATCAGGCGCGTCTGGCCGCGCTCGTGCTGGGCCATGCGGGCAAGCTCGGCAAGCTGTCGCAATCGCGCGACGTCGAATGGCCGTTGCTGTTCTGTCTGCGTCTCGCGGCGCTGCTGTGCCGGCGGCGCACCGACGTCGGGCTGCCCGGCATACTGGTGGCGCAGGCGAACGGCGGCTATGAGGTGAGGGTGCCGAACGAGTGGGTCACGAACAATCCGCTGACCGACTACAGCCTGATCCAGGAAGCGGCCGAGTGGGAAAAGGTTGGCATTCCGTATCGCGTGGTTTACACGGACGACTAATCAAGCGGTGTTGCTCGGTATCGAATGACAAAGCCCGGTGCGTTGAAGCAACCGGGCTTTTCTTTTCCTGTGCGCAGGAAGTCGTTAGCGCGGCAGTGCGTCGCCGAGGAAGTGGCGGGCGTAGCGCGCGTTGATGTCCGACAAGCGGAACAGCGTCAGGAAATCGGCGCAGTTGAAGTCGGGATCCCAGGCCGGCGCGCCGCAAATCTTCGCGCCAAGACGCAGGTAGCCTTTGATCAGCAGCGGCGGGGCGACTTGCACGCCCGTTTGCAGTTCGTCGACCGGCAGCGGCGTGTGCGGGAAGGCGCGGTATTCCGGCGCCGTCAGCGAGTGGTCGCGCAGCGAGCAGTAGAGGTTCGCTGCGAAGTGGCCGCCGTCGGCCATCGGCACGCTCGCACAGCCGAGCATCGTTTCGTAGCCGTTTTGCGTCATGTACGCGCCGAGACCGCCCCACAGCGACATGATCACCGAGCCGCTGCGGTAGTCGGGGTGCACGCACGAGCGGCCCACTTCGACCATCTTAGAGCGCAGGTGCGTCAGGCGCGACAGATCGAATTCGCCTTCCGCGTAGAGGCGGCCGATGCGGGCGGCCTGATGCGGCGGCAGCACGCGATAGGTGCCGACCACTTTGAGCGTGTCGAGATCGCGTACGAGCAGGTGATCGCAGTAGGCGTCGAAGGAGTCGACGTCGAGGCCGGCGGGGCCGGCGACTTGCGCGCCCATTTCGTCGGCGAAGACGCGGTAGCGCAGCCGCTGTGCTTCGCGAAGCTCCTCTTCGGTACGCGCCCAGGCCACTTGCAGACGGTGCTGCGCGGTGACCGTTTCTTCCGCGCGCGGCAGACGGCGGCGGGAATCGAGGGGGATCGAGGCGAGGGGCAGGTCAGGCGTCGGCAGTTCTCGCATGAGTCTTCCTGATCGAGATTGGTCGGATGCAACGTTCCCGCCAATGTAGTAACCAGGGATGACTTTTGCGTGGCAAATCCATGTCTTTCAGATGACATGTTGTCATGCCGACACACCGCTTTCATGCAAGGTCGGGGGATATGACAGCACGTACGATCACTTGATCGTCGCCGTTGCGCTCGCGTTTGTAGAGCCACCAGAGACCGCCTTTCTTGATGGCCCAGTCGGTTTCCTGGCCCGTCACCAGGAACGATGCAACGCGTCCGAGCGTGGGCTGATGGCCGACGATGACGACCGTCGGCGCGATGCCGTCGGGCCATGCCGCGGCCTCCAGTACGTCCTGCATGCTCGCGCCGGGCGCGATTTCCTTCGCGACGCGGTATTGGTCCGTCAGCGGCTCGACCGTTTGCACGGTGCGCGCGGCGGGGCTGACCAGTATCACGGCATCCGGCTCGAGGCGAGTGCGCAGCCATTTGGCGACCGTCAGCGCCTGCTTGCGCCCGCGAGGGGTGAGCTGGCGGGCGAGGTCGCTCGACGCGGTGTCTTCGGCTTCGGCGTGGCGCCATAGGATGAGGTTCATGGTCGGCTCCGTTGTGCGTGCACCAAGGTGATGGGCTGAGACTATATCGGCCGCTGGCCGGCCCGTGAAGGCGGAATTCGCGATTGACCGGGGAGGTGAGTTCACGCTAGAATCGAAAATTCGTCGGAGCGTAGCGCAGCCTGGTAGCGCATCTGATTTGGGATCAGAGGGTCGAAGGTTCGAATCCTTTCGCTCCGACCAATATTCCCAATGGTCTCTGCAAGATTGCAGGGACCATGTCTAATTCGCCGTCTCATGAACGTCTAATGTTTTATGGCGGCGTGTCGTTACCAAGTGTGTTCGGTAGGCAACCCCACGTCATCAAATCGGCATGGTAATCTGCGGGCTAAACCACGGTCGATTTGCAGGTAGGTAGAAATTACCTATTGACAGGCGGATTGATCTGACTCAAACGAAAAATGCCAGCTATCGCGCAGCCTAAGAATCGCGAGTTGATCGACCGCATCAACGAGTTGCAGGGAGCGTCCCAGTATTTCGTCGATCCATCCACGATTTCGTCGATGACTCGCGAGTGGCGGTTGCTCAAGCGAGAGATCGATGCGTTATTTGCTGTCGATGCTTGTTCGGCATGGGAACTCGCCGGCATGTGGTTTGCCTTGGCTGGGGATCGCGACGGAATGGAGCGGGCTTTTTCAAAGAGTCTGGCATTGGGTGTTTCGGTCAGTAACCATCTAAACTTAATGGTTAATCGGCTGAACTTGGGCATGTTTTCTGCTGCTCAAGAGGTATACAGGGAAGTCGGTGCACCTGAAGCGGGTGTATTCACGACGATGGTCCAAGATGGGATCACCGCCGGAGCGATCTTCACGGTCGCTCGTTTCGCCGAGAGGGCTCAAGAAATGGGCATCGAATGGAATGACGGCGATTGGGGTAGTGAATTGACGAAGGCAGCGGCCGTCCTGCGCAAATCTGGAATTTCGGAAGAGCAAATCGCTCGTCACCTCGACATCGCTGGTGACGTCTTGATTCGCCATGGTGTACGACCGCGGGTCGTGCCAGCTATTACCTCTGCTCCGGGGTTCTTCGAGGGGGTGACTTACCTTCTCACAGTGCCTGTGACCCCGAATGAAGCGTTCGATATGAATATCGAATTGGCTATGGCCGAAGACGCGGCCGGCATCGCGAAGGATGTAGCGTTTGACGTCGTGTTTGAGGCCGCCGAAGCATGAGTTCCACGCCACGCCAGCTCGTTGATTGCGCAGCAGCGATGTTGCAAGGTGCAACCGACGAACCTCAGTTTCGGGCTATCTGCAGCCGGGCTTACTATGCTGCTTTTCATGCTGCGAATGAATTCCATAATGCGCTGCCTGCCCCAGGGTCAGTCGGAAATGCCAACGGCCGTCATGAACAGTTGATTGCGCAGCTTGCGAATCCACAGATTAGCAAGAACAACAAGCGCTATCACGTTTCTCAGGCTCTTAGCAAAAGTCTTAGACCTTTGATCGCTGCGCGCGTGTTGGCTGACTACGAGATACATCTCTCAGTCGACGCTGCTACTGCCGCGTCGACGGTCACAGGTGCCGATACGTTGATCACAAAGGCGGTCTGAACCGCGCGGCGCTATCAAATTGGCTGTTCGCGATCGGTACCGAGCGTCTCACGCTGACTTCGACACCGGTAATTGCAACCTAATTTCGGCAACGGGTGCGCTACGCTGCTTGATATATGTTTCGGTCATCTTCTCATCCGTGTGCGCCGCAGCAATTTGTAGCGCCTTGACGTCATAACCGGCACGCTCGCCGTCCGTCAGCGCCTTCGCGCGGATATCCTTCACCGTATATTTCATGTGGCCGAGCTCGGCGCGCTCTGCCGCGGCTTTCCATGCCTTCAGAACCGTGTTGGCCGCATAGCGTTTGCCTCTGCGCGTATGCACCACTGGCAGATCGCCGATGCTAGGGCGACCGTCGATCTCTTGGACGCGCGCGAGCACGGCGGCGATCTCCGGCGTGATCTTGAAGTCGACGCGCACGCCGCTCGAATCCTCAGTCTTCGACGGCACGAAGTGAATCACTCCGGCGGCGCGATCGATGTCAGACCAGCGCAGGTTCCGGATCTCGGTCGAACGCTGTGCTGTCAGGTAGCACAGATCCACGATGCATTGCATCATTGGACCGGTCGGCACCTCGGCGGTCACGTCCTTTCCAGCGCGCTCGTATGTGACTTCGAGCATGGCTGCGCGGATCGCGGCAAAGTGCTCATCGGTTATATAGGTCTGGCGCGCCTTCGGTTTTTTCAGCTTCACTTCCTTGCAGGGGTTCGTGTCGCGCCTGCCATTATCGACACACCACTGAAAGAAACCCGATAGAAAGGCGCGCATGACGCGCTGCATGTGCAGCTTGCCGGCATATTTGACCTTCAGCCAGTTCGAGATGTGCGTCGGCTTTACGTCGACCACGTTGACCTTGCGGAAGCCGTTTCCGGCGTAGTCGCCATATTTCGGCCACGCCTTTTCCTTGTGCTCGCCTCGCTTCTCCCGCACGTACTGATCGATCAGCGGGCGCATGTCGCCGGTTCCCTCTGGGCGCTCGAGCTTTTTCCGTTCGGCGCCCAGCCTCTCGACAAGTTTCGTTTCGCCTTCCTCGATAGCGCACAACCGGATCCACCGGCCGGAGATTGGTTCTGACCAGTACCAGGCGCCGTGCTTTGGGTACACACGCGGGTATTTAGCTTTCTTCCGGGGCGGCATTGTCAGTCGTAACAAAGTTCAACGGTTGCCGAATTTCCGGCTGGCGCGGTGCCGCTCTTCTTCGCGAGCAGCGCGTCAAACTGGGCCCACGTCATAATCAGCGTCCCATCGGCGCAGCGGACGACGTCGATGCCGAAGCTCGCCTTGAACCACTCCGCCTGTTTAGAGTAGCGCTTTTTTCCGGTGACCCGTTCCAGGTCTGCCGCGTCCATCAAATGCTCGCTCATTTGATATCCCATGCATTGCGTGTCGTTTCGATGATTCGGGCTGCTGCGTTGGTCATGCTTCGAATGTGAATGGTTTGGGCCGCGTGCTCGCGGCGATGTATAGCGGGTGCTTCGGGCTGCCGTCCTTGTTCAGGCCGAGGTGCATCAAGCGATTGCGCCAGCCCACGATCCCGAAGATGTGCATGAGCTCTGCTGCGCGCGGTGCCGCGGCGGCGTGCGCACCCCATGCGCAAATGGCCGTGTGCGCGATTTCGATCGCATCCATGACCGCACCGTCGGCCGGGTTGCGAGGGCCAAGCGGATCAGGATGCGTCAGCAGCTCGTCCGGATTGGTCGCGCGCAGCGGGAACAGGTTGACGACGTCGAGGCGTCCGAAGTTGCCTGCTATGGCGCGCGACATGCAGCGCGTGATCGTAGGATCGTCCGTAAGGTGGTCGGCCGTCGACGGGTTCAGCATGAGGAAGGTGATCGTCGGACGCGTGCGGTCCCACTCGCGCCAGAGTCGGTACCGGTAGGTGCCGCAATCGCTCAGGATGCAGCCGCGCTCGCCAGCGAGGTCCTTGTCGGTCAGGTACTGCATTAGACGATCCTCCTGAATTCCAGGACCCACACCCACGGGTTCATGTCCCAGCCATAGCCGCGCGCGGCGTTGAGGTTGTCCCACAACAATCGATACTGGCGTTGCGGCCACTCGAGCCTCCGCGCAGTCTGTTCTGGTGTCTCGCCAATCGTGTTCTGGCTGTCGTCGGCAAACCTCCCGGCGAAGTCGCTCACGCCCTCTGCAAGGGCGTCCTCGTAACTGATGTCCTGCAAGCGCTCGACGCGCACGCCTGCAATTTCGAGCGTGATGCGCGACGCCCAGCGCGGCATGTGGATGGACGGAACAGCCGCGCCGGCCTGACCGCGGTATGCGTTCAACTCGATCCAGCGCTCGGCGGCTTCCCGCGTGTTGGCGATCGGCGCGAATGTGTCGTCTGCGAGATAGCGCACGCCGTCAAGTCCGTCGGGCAGTTCGTCTGCACGGCAGGTCTCGCGGACCCATAGCCGGTCGCCGGGCCGACCGTAGGGGCAGTTGCTAATGTGCCAGCCCTCTTTCGGCTCCGGAAATTTCAGCGGGCGCCGTGTCTGCGTCTTCCTGCCGTCGAGAATCGCGCGCACCATCGGGCCGCTGAAGAGGATCGGACGTTCGGTCATGCTACGATTCCTCTGCTTAATATCCCTAGGAGACTGCTATGAGCGATCCGATCGAACAAGTTGACCGCCGTTTCATGGATCAACTGCTGGCTCTTTCGAAAAAGCCCGGATCTCCGGTCGATTTCGACGTCACCGAATGGATGCTGACGCGAGGATTCGCACGGCCGCAAAATCTGCCGACTGATGCAGCGCTCGGCGGTCTCGTGATCACTCAGGCCGGTCTTGACTGGCTGAAAATCACGAAATACCCCGGCTAATTTCATCGGCGCACCTGGTATCACTCCAGTACAGATCAACTCGGTTTTTCTGTTTACGCTCATGCTACGATTTCCCGGCTTCTTGACAGCAAAAGGGGAATGCAATGCAAACGCCGGAGCAACATGCCGAGTTCAAGGCGGCCTATGACTCTTACGTTGATGCGCGCAGTCGCTACGAAAAAGAGCTGCTCGCCATCTTTAGAAGAGAAAAGGAGCTCAGCGAAGAAACGGTCCATCGCCTCGCCGCTGAAACCGTTGCCGCGCACAAGCGCTTCGGCAAGGCCGCCGCTCCGTTCACAGGAGGGCGCGAGATTCCAGGCTGACACGATCATCGCGCCTCCGGGAATTCGTCATGCGTGCGGCCGTCGAGATGTCGGCCGGCTTCCTTCTTACCGACTCGATACAGGTCCGGCTCATCGTCAATATGGCCGCCGTCGCTTGCCAGGTCTGATTCGCCGACCATCCATTCGCCGCCGAACCAGTCGGCTGTCTTGACAATGCCGGCGTGTCGTTCGACGTTCTCGCCAGGCGTCCATTCTCCCCATTGCTTGAACAGGAACGGCACGCCAGCGGCCGCACACTGATCACGCAACGACCGAGCCCACTCAGGATGCATCGGCCGTGCGCCGTGCCCGCTTTCGCCTCCGACGATCACCCAGTTGATGCCGCTCTGGATCATCCACGGCTGGCAGATCTTCGCGCCTGATCCCTGATCGAGGTCGGGACCCGGCATCGGCCGCTCGAGGTCGACGGGTCCGAGCAGCGGCTCCATCGACAGGAAGCGCACGCGTGCCGGCGTGATGAGCAACTTTGGAATGTCGCGATTGGCCTCTTCCTGATTGACGATCGTCGCGCCGAGCCAGACGTTCGACCATGGCCAGGGCGTGTTGATGCCACGCCCGGCGAGCTCGAGCGCGCGGGTGATCACCTGTCCGACATTGCCGATGCGCTTCGTGAGCAGCAGCCAGTCAAGGTGCGGCGTTTTCCAGATCAGGTCGAACAGGTCGGCGCGCCATGCATCCGGCACGGCGTTATCGAACACGTCCGCGAGCGATGCGCAGAACACGCGCTGGCGAGCTTCCTGAATGGTCGGCTCTCCGCAACGTGGGCAGACGCATGCCTGGTCAACGGGAGCATCGAAGCCAGCCGGGTTTTGGACAACCGCGCATTCGCGGCGCTCACCGCGCCAGCGGCACGCCATGCACTCGACGTAGGGCTGTGCGTTCCAGCGCAGCGGCTGTTTCCAGTTTGCTTCCGACGTACGGCGGCGCGGTGCGCCTTGTCCCCAGTTGGCGGCCATGCCACCGGAGAAGCGTGCATTGCGTGCCTCGGCGTAGCAGTGGTCACAGCCCGGGCCGACCTTCTGGCAGCCTTCCCACGGATTGAAGGTGTGATCCGTCCACTCGATTTTGCTGTTCTCGCTCATGCTAGGATTCCTCGAATATCGTCTGGGAGACCACCGTGCCAAATCGCGAATACATCCGAAACGGACACCTCATTCACATTGACGTTGATCTGGACGCGCAGCGCCGCTGGCGTTGGAGCTATACGATCGACGGAGGCGGGTACACCGAACTCCTCGAGCGAGGGCTCATAGGCGAAAACGCTGCGATGATGGAGGCCGAAAACGACGCCAACTTCAAGGTTGACCGAATGCCTGCCGGGGACGCGGTGGAGTAACGTCACGCGTCGCTCCTCGCGCCGGATGCTTCACTGGCGTCGACACGTTCCCGCATTGCGGCTAGTTCATCGCGCGCCACGGTCCACCAGTCGTTGCCATGCTTCAGAACAAGTTTGACGAACCAGTGCAGGACGGCGGCCTGCTCGTCTTCTGCCTTGGGCTCGATCTGAGCGCCGGCGGCGCGCATTAGGTACGCAACCGGCCCGCAGCGGAAGTTCGGCCAGCCGAGCGCTTCTCGAAGGTTATCGGTGAGCTCTTCAGGGAAGTCTCGGCGACTCTGACGCAGCGAGTTCAACTGCGCTACAGCCTGAGAATGAAATTTCGCTTGCTTTTCGTATGTGCGCTTCAGCGAAGCCTTATACGGCTGCGGCAGATTGGCCTTGTTGTTCTCGGCCAAATTGGCAAAGCGTTCGTGCTGTTCGCGATGCCAAAGAAAGAGCTGATCGAGCGTCACGATTCGCTCCGATGCTCTGCGGTCAGACGGTCGATGCGCTCGATTTCGGCGAGGATCAGGGCGCCGGCTTTGACGAGATCGCGTCGATATTCAAACGGTTTCCACCATTTTGCAGCCCATGGCCAATCCGGCGGCGGATCCCCGACATTCGGGTAAGCGTCTGTGAAGAGGGCATAGCAGCCACCTGCTGCAGCCATTTGGCCTCCCTTGTGGGAGTCGTCATGCCGCGCCGTCCACCCTTCGGACTCGACCTGACGCCGACGCTCAGCCAGCACATCACGCGCAGCATCCGTCAACGCCCCGCCATCGGCAGGCGCGGAATCGTTCTTGCCCTTCGTCTTGACGCTCGCGACGCCATTGGTTGGCACATCTGCGGGGCGCCAGATAAACCCGCAGTGGTGGCAAAGGTGCGAACGGTGCGGCGGGTTGCTCCACACGCGCATCTGACCTTGTTCAATGTCGTGCGGATCATCCGCCCACTCGGGGCCGTCGATGTGTTGCACACCGCACTTCGGGCAATGCAGAACCATATCGATAGGCTCGGCAGGCGCGGAGAGGTTGGGGGCGGCGGCGAGCATCGCGCGGTAGCATCCCCAAAAGCTCTTGTCTTTCGGCTCGCCGCGCTGGAACGCCAGAATCATTTCCGGTGTCGCTTCAACCGGAACCAACTTGATCGATTTGCGCACAACCGGCTGCTTATCGTTGCTCATGTCGTTGTCCTTGCAATAGTCGAAGCGGCTCGGCGGCGCGCATCCTGTGCCATTGCGAACACGTTCCACCAGGAGTGGGGCCAGTCTGTTGAATGCATGTGCACTAGCAGCTCGGTGTGAAACACCTTTGCTGAGAACAGAAACCAGTCACGCGCGCTCATGGCTGCTCATCGAGAAAAAACCGGGCGCATAACGCCGATGCTGCAAGCGTGGCAGCCGTCCCCATCGTGACTGTGCGGCGTTGTCGTACCGCAACGAGTGCAGCGATAAAGTTGGTACATCTTCGTTCCCCTTGGTGACTGATGAACCCTACGGGCTATAAGCCGGGCGCTGAACGAGCCGCCCGGCGAGCCCCGCGCCGGAGCGCGAGCTACGAAACTCGGTTACGTGGACGCGAACGGATCGCCGAAGAAGAACGGGTTGCCGGTCTTTTCCTTGATCGTCGAAATGACCGTGGTTGCCGCGGCTTCTAGCACCTTGTCGTGGCGGATCAACTCGTAATAGAACGTGAGCTTGCCGTCGCGCACGCGGTATCGCAGGCGCGCGTCGATCTGATAGGCGTCGCCATTCCAGAACACGGGGATACCGATCGCGAAACGCTCGAATATCTGCATCTTCTGGAGCGTTTGGTCGTCGTCGTCCTGGACGAACGACATGTTGACGCCACCGTTTTGTAGGCGGATCGCGCTCTTGAAGCGCATGTCCTGCGTCGCTTCGAACTGCAGCGCCATCTGGAGCATGTCGGAACCCGACGGCAGACTGCTGTCGGTGAGGCTCGCGATGTCCTTCAGGTTTTCCTCGAGGAATGCAGCAAACTCGGCCTGGTTGAACGGTTGCTTGTTGCGACCGATCCAGCGCCGCCATTCCTCGCTGAACTCGGGCGAGAAGAGCGCGCGGTGATCGCGCCAAGCAGGCTTGTCTGCATCCTCACCGTGGTCGTTGAGGATGCCTGTGAAGGCCACTTGCCCCTTCGTGTAGTCGGCCTGACACCAGATCGTGCAGTCGGTGAGCGAGCCGTGGCGCTTGAGGTAGTCGATGAAACTGTCGGCATCGCGCAGACGCACAGTCGCGAGTTTGCGCAGTGGCGCCGACAGCTTTTTCGAATCGTCCCGTTCCTCGAGGCTCCAGCCAGGCGGCAGGGCCACGCGCTTGATATGCGCGTTCGTATTCGACGCAATCTCTTGCGGTTGCTTCATCTCGCGTGCAAGGGTTTCGGCGAGGTTAATTTCGTGTTTGTTTTCCACGTGATGATCCTTGATGGGTGGGGGATTAGGCAGTCTTGAGTGACGACGGCGGGGTGTCTGAGGCGCGTGGAACCTGCTTCAGATCGAGTTTTTGCTGGCGCGGATCGTCCGCAACGAGGTTGCCTTCAACCGTTGCGAACAGCATCGCCTCCATCGGCTCGTCGGCGGGCTTTTTCAGCGTGGATTTGCCCGTGACGAGCATCGCGCCACCGCGGGTGGCCTTCTTGACGGTGACTTCGATCAAGAGTTTGCCGCTGCCGCCATTCGCGTCGATTGCGCGCACGAGCTCGCCGAGCTGCTCGCTCGCGTTATCGAGAAGGGTTCCGCCGGCGATTTGGCGAAGCGTGTCGGTTATTGGTCTTATTGACATTAGGACTCCTGTGCGCATGTTGCGCGGCTATGAAGAAAAAGGACCGGCCACCTAGGAAGCACGGCGGCCAGCCAACGGGGACTAATCGATGTCGTTCGCGGCTCTCCGGCGCGCATCTACTTCAACGGGGCGCAACCTGACCGGCGCCCGCCGTGCCGATGCTTGGGGAGCGGGTTTCTGATCTGCACACGGGGCTCTGTCGATCCGTGCCCGGCAGATCGCGACCGCCAAGGCAACAACACATGGCGAATTGAGTTTTGGGTTGCTGTTACGGCCCATGTCCTTCAACTGTTGCGCAAGCATCTCAGGAGGCACGTGAATGTCGCGAGCGGGGATGCGGACAGCGCGTCTCATTGCCGCACCTTTACGTCCGCGAGTAACGTTTTGATGGCACGTCGTGCCTGCTCGACCGTAAGCGCCTGCTGGACAGCGTTGAGCGCGTGGCCGAGCGCGTCCCGTTGGCCGGCGTGGTAGCCGCGATCGGGATCGAGAGAGGCGTCGCGCTTTTCAGGACGATGCTTGTTCACGATGCAGACCCCGAAACGGCAGTGCGAAAGAAGCCCGATTCGCCCCATTGCTCCACGGTCGCATACAACAGGATGACGGC
Organism: Trinickia violacea; assembly: GCF_005280735.1. Taxonomy (NCBI): domain Bacteria; kingdom Pseudomonadati; phylum Pseudomonadota; class Betaproteobacteria; order Burkholderiales; family Burkholderiaceae; genus Trinickia; species Trinickia violacea. The sequence goes on along the minus strand of NZ_CP040077.1, from coordinate 3,068,331 downwards.
CGCAAGGACGGTGGTCGTGACAATGACGTAACGAACGAACGCCAGCATCGTCATGCTCCAACGCGCAACGCGACGCATAGATACCAGCAAAATCCGATTGCGACGCCGTATGCGAGCGCCGTGGTGACAGCGCAGACGCGGCGGCGCGGGGACGGACAGGCCCGAAGCAGGGCGTTATCGCGCTGAATACGTAGGAAGGCGAATTTTGCGATCTGCATCCGGTTCCCTTCGGGATTGCAACGCCGGGTGGCGTCAGTGCGTTGGGATGGATATTACCCACGGGTAAATATCGAGTCAATACCCGTGGGTAAATTTGAGGATAAAATTTGTAACGCCGATCCGTCAATCATGCAGGGTGCTCGACGGGAGCCGGCCGGGATCTGCTCGCGAACTTCGAGAGGCTGAACATAAAGAGGAGGGCGGACGTTGCCCTTTACGAGGCTCGTGCCGGGATTGCTAGCTGCATCGGGGTAACGCATGCTTCCGGGCGCTTAAATTTTCCCGGTGGCGCATGTAGTTGGCGGTAGCCAGCCTATGACGACACGAGTATCAATTCGTCAATCTGTGAACGCTCGAGGGTACGATCGAATTTCGAATTAAATACTTTCTGATTTAAATGAAAATATAAGAAATTCTTATTGGCTATATACCTGTCAACTCTAGCAGGTTGACAATATTAAAGATAAAAAAGCGTTATTAAATTGACTGCATCTTCGTTGTTTGGTCGCGGCAAAATCAGTTGTGAATTGTGAACTTTTGTGCTGACGTGAAGCTGCCGCTGAGTGCTTGTCTTGTAAGGGGGGGCGGATCTGTTTCCCTTATGGTTACGCGATTGCCGCGTAAACGTTCGCTATCTTGCTTAACGCTTTTTTGAGCAAACTATTCGTACGAACAAAGAATGTGTCTCGGAATCCCTCTCGACATTGTTTCTTGTATCGATATTATTGAGTTGTGACCGAGAGCTGAATTGTGAGCCACTAGCTTTCTATTCAATATCCGTTGAGTGTGTTCGTACCCACGAAAATAAGCGCCCAAGGAATCCGGTTGAAATCTCCCCATTTCCGGGGCTAAGGTGCTGTGCATGCATACAGCATTCGTGAGACGAAAGTTAGGCAGGTGGAGAATGAAGGGGTCGGTGAAAACAACGGGGCGGCGCTGCGCGCCGGGGCAGCAGGCGAGGATCGTCTATTCGTCGAACGAGGCCTTGAAAGGCCGAGTTGTCCGAGTCGAACGCCTGCATTGTGATGGGCGCTGGGAGTGTGTTCTTGTTGGAGACCCCGTGCTGGGTTTGGCAGATGATGGTATTGGCTTGGTGCTCACACGCGATTGGCTGTTCCCGGACTCATATCTCGAGCCTCTAGTGGACGTGCAGCCCGACGGTTTAGCCGCCCTTGCCGAAACGCCGCTTCCCCGATGAGGCTTCATTGGGTTGTGCTATTGGCTGAACAAGAAGCTCAAGCATTTCTCTCAGCGGCTTGAAAGCGTGGGGTGGCAGACCTTTGCCATCCGCCTCAACGATCGCGTCAACAAGCTCGCGGGCGGCCGGGCTAAGTGCTGAGAGTGAGGCCAGTGCTTTCAGTGCCCATGTTGGGGGCAGCTCCAAAGTTGCCTCTCCACGTTCGCTGGGGATTGGACTAACTGAATCCATCCAGCCGCTTCCCCACCCGAACGCGGTTTCAATCACTTCGACCATATCCTCGGCTATACGCTTTCTGCCTTCCTTACCCGGGGGGTAGAGCATCCTCGCGACGTAAGACGGGCTTCGCTCAATTTTGTTGGCGAGCGCCGCCGTTGAGCCGCCTAGGTCGCGGTCTCTCACCTCGAGAAGGCGCAGGCGCCTATGTTCGTACTTATCCATACCTAGATTCAACCTCAACGTTACCAGCAGGTAAATTCCCTGCGGGTATTGACTTGAATTTACCTGCGGGTAAAATGCCCGCATGGACAAACTCCGACTCCTCCTGAACTCTATGGACGCTGACACTCAGCGATGCTTTGCCGAACGTTGCGGGACGACGATCGGCTACCTCAGGAAGGCGCTCAGCGCCGGTCAGAGGCTCGGCGAATCGCTTTGCATCAACATCGATCGCGAGAGTCGCGGAGCAGTGTGCTGCGAAGACCTACGGGACGATGTTGACTGGGCGCATCTGCGCGATACCCGTCCCCAGCACGTCCAACAGCAGGAGGTCGCGTGAAGCCGGTGCGCAGTCCGTTCGTAAAACCATCCTTGAGACGCTACCGAAACGCCGGTTCGAACTGGTCAGAAATTCTTGACCGGCGCGCGCGGGAACGAGCAGCGTGTCACGCGCGCGGGCTCCAGGTGCGGATACCAAGGCTCAATTCTGAGGAGGAGTTCCAGTTCGTTAATCCGAGCCGCGGATCGTGGTTGTTCCGGATGCTTCGACGGCTGTCCAATCTTCTAGCGATGCGGGGAAGCTGACGTATGGAAGTTCGTCCCACAAGGGCCAGCCAATCCTTTGTTGAAAGACTGCTTCGGCAACCGCTTCCGGGCTTGGGTAGCTTTCCTTGATTACTTTCGGCTGGAGAAGCATTTCGCCGTTGGACGCAAGCTGAGGCGCTTCATACACGAAAAGCCATCGCGGACTTGCCTCGACTATCCCGCGAATGCTCAAAAGTCCAAATGGCGAGCGATAGATATAGATGGTCATATTTTCAGCCATGGGAGTTCCAAAGGTGGATACGGTTTGTGTGAGAGCAACTGATTCGACGGCGCGAGCCGGAGCCCTCGCTCAACAGCAGGAGGTCGCGTGAAACCTGTCTCTCGAGAACCTGTCACCGTTCTCACGGTGTACCCCGTTAAAGCTTGGCGCGGTATTACGCAAACCGATGACCCAGACGAGTGGACGATCAGCTTCAACACGGGGCAGTCTGTACTTCGCCTGCGCATGCCAGTTGGAGTGGCAAGCGAACTTGCGCAGGCAATCACAGGCTATCTCCACAGTCGATCAGAGGGCTATCGGGTGCCGGTCCCAATCTCCGATGTCGTCGGAAATGCCGAGAACACTGGTGTCGAATCCGGGCGAGAAAGTGGTGCCCATGGCTAGGTCGTCGGCTGCTTGCGCCGGAGTGTGGTAGCTGCCCAGCGATTGGTCGTTAAAGACGGCATGCCAGCGTCCGTCGCGAGTCGGGATGATATGGAACGTGCCACGACGTGTAGCGAAAGAGTACCTCACGGTCATGCGTGCTCCCTTTGTGGAATTGGTTGATGGATCGATGCGCCGACAACTTTGGTCGGTAGACGGCACATCGAATGGAAGTGTGGCACGAAGGTGAGCACGCACCTTACGCACCTTTAAATAGTGTCAACGGGACTTTATGCCCGTTGACCCAAGTTGAAAACCACCGAATGGCGGCGCGATCTGGTGGGTAAATGGCAGCGAGGCGATTAGTCATGCTAAGGAAGGCAATCTGCAAAATGATCCGGGCATTTCCCGGTGGATGGCCGGCGATGGCTGGTGCGCTGGGCATGTCGCAGTCAGCGCTTGAAAACCGCGTGTACGAACGCAGCGGTCAGCGTTTGCACCTGGATACCGCGCTGCAGATGCAGACATTCTCCGGCACCACGCTGCTCGCCGAGGAGATCGCACGGCGGAGCGGCGGAATTTTTGTAAAGGTGCCCGACGTCCTGCCAGACGATCGGGATGCGCTCCTTGCGAAGTTCAACGCGCTCCACGCCGAGTTGGGCGACTTCTCGCGCGACTTTTCGCGTTTCGCGGCGCGCAACGAGATAGGCGGCCGGGAGTTCGCGGTGTTGGAGGCGGACGGGGAGCGAGCGATTCGCACCGTCGAGGAGTTGTTGATCCTGATTCGAAAGTTGTACTGCCGCGTGCCCGTGTCTGTGATCGGCGGCGCGCTTGAGGACGCGGAGGACGCAGTGTGAAGGTCGAAATGGGAAAGATACCACTCCGCATCGCGCTCGACGGCCCTGCGGTCGGGGACGTGTACCGGGCGAAGGGCGGGCGTGGGACAACGAAATTTTTCGTGATCGCGGCGCTCGCGGGGAACATGGCGCATGCGCTCGGTATTGATGCGGACGGCAACATAGTCAGCACGACGAGTTACGGCGTCGACGTGTTCGCGTGCCGTGACATCGTTGGCAGGGTGCCGGCGCTCGCGCAAATGACCTTGTCGCTTGAATGGGAGGCGCTGTGAACGTACCGGCGCGCCCGATCCTCCGTTACCACGGCGGCAAGTTCCGCCTCGCGCAATGGATCATCGAGCATTTCCCTCCACACAGGATCTATGTGGAGCCGTTCGGTGGTGCGGGCTCAGTGCTTCTATCCAAGCCGCGCAGCTATCAGGACGTGTACAACGATCTCGACGGCGAGGTGGTGAACCTCTTCCGGGTTACACGCGATCGCGGCGACGATGTTGTGCGCGCGCTGGAACTCACGCCGTTTTCGCGCGACGAGTTCACGCTGTCATATGAGCCGAGCGGCGACCCGATTGAGCGTGCACGGAGGTTGGTTGTGCGTTCGTTCATGGGTCACGGCAGTAATTCGCATAACCGCACGACCGGCTTTCGCCGCCACTCGCGCCAGTCGGGCACCTCACCGTGTAGGGACTGGCACAACTATCCTCCCGCGCTCGTCGAGATTATCGAGCGGCTGCAGGGGTGTGTGATTGAGAATCGCGACGCTTTTGGCCTGATTTGTGAACAGGATAGCCCGGAGACGTTGTTCTATCTCGATCCGCCATACGTCGCGTCAACGCGCGACAAAGGCACCGACTATCGGTTCGAGCTGACAGATGAGCAGCATCGCGAACTGGCCGAGCTGCTGCGCGGCGTGCGCGGCATGGTCGTGCTGTCGGGGTATCGAAGCGCGCTCTATGACGAACTTTACGCTTCGTGGCATCACGTGGACTGCGCCACGATGGCGGACGGAGCACGCGCACGTGTCGAAACGCTCTGGATCAATCCTGCTTGCTCCGCGGCTCTTTCCTGTGCTCGTGCGCAGCGACCTCTTGATCTGGAGGTCGCGTGAAGCGCGACATTCTCACCTTTCCGCTCGACCTCGGTAGCGAACTGATCGTCGGCAACGTTGCCGGTGGCGGGGGCGCGAGTACGGGGCTGGAGCGCACCTTCGGCCGTCCGGTCGATATTGCGATCAATCATGACGGCGACGGGCCGCGAGCTGCCGCTCGTGCGTCCATTTACGGGCTTTGTGAATAGCCGTCGAGCATAGGAACTGCAATGGCAAAAAACAGCATTGACGCATACGGCGCGCAGGGGAAGACGAACGTGCTGACGTTCGACCCGGACGACCTCGTGCTTGTGACGGATGAATCGCACCCGCTGTACGACTCGCGCGTGCATTTGCCGCTCGACGAGAGCATGGTGCGCAACATTGACTATCAGGGCGTAATCCAGGCCATTGAGGTCAGCAAGAACACCGAGACCGGCGATATCGAAGTGGTGACCGGCCGGCAGCGCGTGAAGAATGCGCGCGAGGCCAACCGGCGGCGGCGCGCGCGCGGCGAGCCTATCCGGCTCGTGCCGGCTGTTGTGCGGCGGCTGAAGCCTCATGAGCGTGCGAGTGTGCTTTCTGCAGCGATGGTGAGCGAGAACGCGATTCGGCAGCAGGAAACGCCCATTACGCGCGCGGAAAAGATGGCACGCCAGCAGGCCATGGGGCGAAGCGACGAGGATATCGCGATCCTTTTCGGCTGCAACGTCGCGACGGTGCGTGCGACGGTACAGCTGCTTGACTGCTGCTCGGCCGTTCAGAAGGCGGTCGAAGCAGGCCAGATCAGTGCCACGCACGCGAAGCAGCTCGTAAAGCTGACACCGGATGAACAGCGCGCGAAGGTCAAGGATCTGATCGAGGCGGGCGACGGCGTACAGGGTCACGAGCGGTCGCGGAAGCAGCGCGCCGTGCTGGCGGGCGAACCACCGACGCGCATGAAAACCCGGAAAAAGATCGAGACGGAGCTCGCCACGGCAACGGGCGAGCGCGCCGCGGCGTTGCGCTGGGTGCTCGGCATTGAAGAGTCGGCGGCGGCATTGCCGGGGCTGGCGGACGCGAAGGCTGCGATGCAGGCGTTTGACCAGGAGGTGGCGTGAGCGGAAAGCTTACGGGCATGGTATTCGACCGGTATCCGGAAGGCGGCGGCGAGCTAATTCTCGCGCTGAAGCTGGCGGACAACGCGCACGACGACGGCACACACATTTTCCCGAGCGTCGACACGATGGCGGAGAAGACGCGCCAGTCCCGGCGTGCCGTCCAATACCAGCTCAAGCGCATGCGTGAGGCGGGCTGGCTGATTCTCGTGCGTGCCGCTCGTGGCGGTCGGGAAAGCGCTGGACGACCCGCTGAATATCGCATCAATCCTGAGTGGATAAAGGGTGCAGATTTTGCATCCTTAAAGTTATCCACAGAAAACTCAGGAGAACTAGAAAAGGGTGCAGATTTTGCACCCAATAAAACCGAAAAGGGTGCAAACGGCGACAAGAAAGGGTGCAAACCAGCGCAGAAAAGGGTGCAAAACGAAGCAGAAAAGGGTGCAAAGCTTTTGCACCCGAACCATCAGTTAACCATCAAAGAACCATCAGCAGCAGCAACCGCGCATGAGCGCGAGGCTGTGGACAACGTTGGCGATGACCCACCGCCGCAATCGCTGCTGCTGCCTGAAAGCAAAAAAACCGAAACACCATCGGCAGGCGAGAACGCGTCGGGACTCGATGCGCCCGTCGACGATCCGCCTGACGGCGCCGATGAGCGCGCAATGGTTGCGCTGCTGCAGGACCTCGAGCGCGATCGCGGCAAGGCGTTTGCGCTGGCGAAGAACGACCGCGTGCAGGTGCTGACGTGGGTCGGACGCGGCGTGACGCTCGAGCAGCTGCGCGAAGCGCATCGGCGCGCGGTGGCGGCGCGCGAGCGCGATAGCGACGACCGGCCGGTCAACGCGGGCTTCGTTGCCCGTTTCGTCGAGGAGGTGCTGGCGACACCGGCGGCGCGCGACAGCCCGTCTGGGTCGTGGTGGGAAAGCGATTCCGGTATTGAAGCCAAGGCGGAAACCGTTGGCATCAGCCGGCAAAAGGACGAATCGACGCCTCACCTGCTGGTTCGCGTGGCTAAGGCGGCGCGCGACAAGGCGGCGATCGAGTTTGCGCTGAAGGCAGCTGAGCGCGTCAATCCGGAGTGGTATCACCAGGTGCGCGCGTTTTTCGGCGATGCACTTCTTCCCGTGGACGACTACCCATCGTGAGCAATCCAACCGAAAACGCATTTTGGCTGGTGTGGTCGCCGACTGGCGCGAGGCCCCCGAAACACCGGCACCTTAGCGAGCGATCCGCCATCCAGGAAGCCGAGCGCCTCGCGCGCGAACATCCGGGCGAACTGTTCGTCGTGCTCGAGGCGATCGCATCGCGCCGTGTGGACGCGATGGTGCGCACGACGTTCATCAATGGCTCTGCCGGGATTCCGTTCTGACGAAGCGAAACGCACTTCGCTACCGGCTCAAGCGGTATTTGACGAAGCACAACATCGATATCAGGGAGGTGTAGATGGCAAAGCAGAAGAAGCCGACGGTCACGCTTAACGGCGTGCTGGCGGTCATGCGCAAGGGCAGCGAATACACGGCCGAGCAACTGGGGCGGTTGCTGGATGCTCCGTTGTCGAGCGTGCGCAGGGTGCTGGGGAGCGACCAAGCGCTTACGCGGGTTGACAAGCGCGCCACGGAGCGCGGTCAAGTTTATTCGCTCGCGGGCACAGCTAGAGGATTCGCGCGCCACCAGGACTTGCGCGTGCGCCCGGATCTCACCTCGACGCTTACAGGCTACACGGCGACGTTCGAAAGTCAGCGGGCGCTCGCGGAACTGACGCGCAGGTAGCGCCATGAAGCGTTCAGCGCCGCTCCAGCGCCACACGCCGCTCGCTCGGACTGGCTTCAAGCGAAAGGAGCCAAAGCCGTTCGCGCTGACGCCGCGCAAGCAGTGGCTGCGTAACAGCGAAATCCGGCGGCGCGTGAAGCGGCCGACTGTCGCGGATGGTTCGAAGTATCTGGCGGCGTGCCGCGGTGAAGAGTGCTATCTGCTCGTGCCGGGTGTGTGCTGTTCGGTGGGCTGGGCGCACGAATCGGTTGTCGACTGCCACAGCAACCAGTCGAAGCACGGGAAGGGCGGCGCGCTGAAGGCGAAACACGAATTCACGGTACCGGGCTGCGGACCATGTCACTACTGGCTGGATTTCGGATCGGCGCCGCGTGAATTGAAGGTCACGACATTCGACACTGCGTACGCGCGCTGGGAGCCGGTACGCGCGCGAAAGATGGGACTAACCCAACCTGTATCGGAGGCCGCTTGAGATTGCTAGTGCGCATGCCTCTCGACTTCGAGATCGTTGGTGCGACGCGAGAGGCCTATGAAACGTTCGAATGCATAGTCGCGCGCGTACGGCTGCCGGTGCAGGGAACAGGGAAGGCCGCGTACATCTTCGTCGATGTGGATCTACCGGAGAAGTACCGCGAGCTGGCGGCGCGTCGGCTGCGCAATCCGGACGGCACATACAGCGTCGAGGCGAAGCTGGAGGACAACCGGAAATCATTGGCGCCGTTCCTCGCGAGCGGCGATCTGGAATGGAACGTGAGGGAAAGGGCATGAACGTGGAAGAGCTGTGCGGCGCCGAGCTCGACTATGAAGTCGCGCTTGCCGAAGGTTTCGAAGCACAGCTCTGCCGTATGTACGGCTGGTCGTATTGCCGCATTGACGTGCCGCACCATGGCTACAGCGTATACGAGCCGACGCACAACTGGCAGCTCGCCGGCCGAATCTATGACCGTCAACATTACACGCTGTATCCGCGTCTTGATCGGCGAGCGGGCGGCGCGCCTCCGGTGTGGGTCTGGCTCGCAGAAGCGCAGAACAACCCGCACTGGCGCGGTCAGTTCGTCGCCGAATCACCGCTGGTTGCGATTTGTCGTCTACGGGTGGCAGAGGCGGCAGCAGAGCGAACGCAACACCAGACGACAGCGCGACGGTGAGTATTTACGGGATGTGGTGTATTGCAATGGCAGGAAACGACAAATGACAGAAACGACAGAGAAGCTGTTCCACACGACAGAGGCCGCGCTCAAATTCGCTTTCAGCTATTCGATGCAGCAACAGGACCGTCCCCTCGTAAATCGCATGGCCTCGCCAGCATTGCGAACAGGAAAAGGTCTCGCTGGCAACGACGGTGCGGGGCAGGCGGGTATGCTGCGTCGCGAGTTGCAGCAGCTATCCGAACTCGATCGGGCTGTGCTGATCGCGCGCTTTGCTCCTCGATCCATTCCATGCCAATGTCGGCATTCGTGTTGCTCAGGTTACAAAATCAATCCTGAATGGGATGACGCCTTGCGAGTGCTCGAGCAGGCAGCGCTGACGCAACTCGCTGGGCATCTTTCAAACTATGTGCTTCGCAGGCGACTCGTCGAAAAATCGATCGGCGTGAAGGTCGAATTAAAGGCGCTCGCATGCGCCTGTGGAGTCTCGGAAAATACCGCTTCGGCGCACTGGAAGATCATCAAGGAATGGATGTATGGAAAGCCAAAGCCCAAAAAACTGAAGGATGGAAAGCGCGTGCGCGTGCCTGCTGGTGATGGGACCGCTGATGTTGTTCCCCACAATGCGGCGGATGGTGGCGAGCCCACGACATCCTCGGACGGGCTTGAATCGTCGGCGCGCAAGCGTGCCGACGAACTGCTTTCCTCGCTGAGTTTCATCGGGCAATGAGGAATTTCTTGAACATTGAGGTTTTCGACCGTAAAATAGGCCTTAATCTGACACTGTGAATAAGTGTGTCTAAGGCCCCGCCGGCTTGCCGAGCGGGGCTTTTTGCGTTTACGCGCCGTCTCATTTCAGGATCGATCGCCATGAAAGTCACCGTTACCGTCGCAACCGCTGCTGCCGCACTGCCTGCTGGGCTAGTCTTCGGCGGCATCAAAGTATCGCTCACCGACAGCAAGAGCAACCCTGTTGTCGATTCGACCGGCGCACCCGTCGCAGCGCAGACGCTCACCGCCGCTCCCTATGTGGCTGAGTTCAACAACGTGCCGGACGGCGCGTACTCGGCGACGGCGGCTGCTATCGACACGACTGGTGGTGACATCGGCAATGCCATCACGCAGGCATTCACGGTGAATTCGGCAGCGCCTGCGACGTACGATTCGCCGCAGGGCATCACCATCACGGCAAACTGAAGCGAGTTCGCTAACTCTTCTGCAGTGGCTGGGCAGCCATGATCAAAATCGACGTTAATACCTCGTTCGACAAACTGGCGCTCAACCTGCGCATGTTTTCGCGGGATTTGCCGTATGCGACGTCGCAGGCTCTGAATAGCGTCGCGTTCGAATCGCAGAAGACGATCCGGACCAAGACGTTGCCGGGCACATTCACGTTGCGCAACAAGCGCACGCAGCAGGGCTTTCAGGTCGATAAGGCGACGAAGGATCACTTGACGGCTACCGTCGGTAGCCTCGACTGGTGGACGGCCGAACAGGTTGAAGGCGCGAACCGTCGCGCAGGCAATGAGGGGCGCGAGAGCGTCAAGGTTAACGGGAAACCGTACCTTGCAATTCCTGTCGTTGGTGCTGGCAGCAAGGTGTTGCCGAAAAAACAGCGTGCGAGCGCGTTGATCGCGCAGGGCAAAGCGTTTGTCGTGCCTCTTAAGTCGGGGTTGTATGCCGTGGCCGCAGAAGTCATCGGGCAAAGAGATATTCAGGTGCTGTTTATCCTGAAGCCGATGATTCATGTCAAGGAGCGGTTGCACCCTCAACAGACCATCAATACCGTCATCCAGAAGGTGTTCGATGGGAAGCTGGAAGCGGAATTCGAGCGCATCGCGCGCAAGGCAGGTGCATCGTAGGTTTGGGCGGCGTATTGCAGCGCCGCATAGCTTGGCATTTGTTGACGTTTTCAGATTTCCCGTGCGGATAGGATTGCCTTGTTGCCATACCATCAAGGGGAGTCGCGGTGTTCAAAGACTGTTTGCGGGGCTGCTGGGAATGGTGGAATCAGCGTAGTTTTAAAACGAAGTGCTTTTCGGTGCTCACGGCTGCGGTCATCCTCTATTCGCCCTTCGCTCCAAAGCCAACGCCGAAACCGGAAAAAGCCTCTGCTGAGCAGCACAAAGAAGATGCGGCACAGCAGCAAGAGGTGGCACAGCAGCAAGAGGCGGCCGAAACGCAAGAGAAGGTGGTCAAGGAGGCCGCAGAAGAAAAGACTGCGCAGGATGCCAAGGAAACAGAGGATCTCCAGAACAAAGGAGTATTGCTTACGATGCGCGCAGTAAAGCAGACGTTGCGCGATCCGGACTCCGTGCAGTGGATTGAAGCAGGCGTCAGTCCAGACATGAAAGTCGTTTGTGTGACATTCCGCGCGCGAAACGGATTTGGTGGTATGGACACCGGGTTTGGGGTATTCGCTGGCGGAAGATTCTCCCAGACCGAGAAGGTTTGGAACACGAACTGCCATAGAGATGACTTGGTAAATAAGAGTAATGTCGTCTTCTCAGTGAATAACGGGTACGCGAGCGTGGACTAGCAGCGGACCCACGTGAGACAGAAGAATTGGGCGGCCATGTGCCGCCCTTTTTCTTTTGCGCTTTCAATCAGTGTCCCACCGATTGAAGGTGCGCCATGATGGTCGTCAAATTGGCACTGGGCCGCAGCCTGCCGCCGCTGAAATGTAGGCTCGGCAACGAGGTGCAGACGTCGCGCGGGACGCGCAGCCCGCACGGTGGCACCAAAACGGTGCGGGTCCTTGTTTCTGAAGGCCGAAACCGCGGGGAATGCGGCGACGCGCGTTCTTTAAGTAAATTTCGGGCTCAAAACACCCCCCGTCAACATCAATATTGCACTTTTACGTGATTTGCAATAATTGCGGAGCGCCTTATTGCACGCGGTTTGTATCGAATTTCGACTTGCAAGAATGTTGGTGCGGAAGGGGTGAAAAACGCCTCACGAATTGACAGAGGGGTTCCAAAGATGGCGCGAGAGCCGAAAGCTGCCGAAGCGGACTTCGAAGTGTCGGCGCACTGGTTGACACAGTTCGGTCCCGTCGCGTCGATCGAGCATGTGGCGCGGCTTGCGGCAGACGGTGTGACGGTCAAGACCGGCCGTGGGCGCTACCTTGCGGGCATGAGCCTGCGCAATATGTGGAAGCGCGAACTCGAGATCCGCACGGAGACGCAGTTCGAGCAGGATGATCCGTTCAAGCAGGCGCAAATTGAAAACCTGCGCAGTCGGACGCGGATCAACGATCTGGAACTCGCAAAGCTCGAGGGTGAGCTCATGGCAGTCTCGCAACACGTCGAGCAGATCGCCGACCTGTCAAAGTTTTTCGCGACCTTCCTGGACACATTGCCCGACGTACTTGAGCGGTCGGCTGGTCTTACGCCCGAACAGGTTTCTGAACTCGCACGCAAGATAACGAGCGTGCGCGCTGATCTATATAAGAATGCCTTATCTGTCGTCTTACCCGATAAGCAGCCTGTCGTCGGGCCGGATGGAAGCAGCGGAAACGCTGGAGATTCTTCTCCCGCCAAAGCGAGACAAGGTAAGCGAAAGCGCAATAGCAAACCTTCGGATTAGCACGCCGGGCGGCTACGAGGGGCCATGGGATCCGTCGATCACCCCATACGTGGTCGAGGCGATGGACTGTCTTAACCGGCGTGATCTGGACGCTGTTGTGTTCGTTGGCGTCGCGCAGAGCGGCAAGACCCAGGGACTGGTGGAAGGCTGGCTCGTCTTTACGGTGGTCGACAGCCCGGCTGACATGATGGTTGTGCACGTGACTCAGGATGACGTACGGACATTCAGCCGCGATCGCGTCGACCGGATGATCTACGCCAGCCCGGAGATGCGCGCACGCCTGTCGCCCTTCGGCAACGACGACAACGTGTTCGACAAGCGTTTTCGCGCGGGCAACCGGCTGCGGCTCGGTTGGCCGGCGCCGGGCAAGTTCCGCGGCAAGAACGTTCCACGCATGGCATTGACCGACTACGACGGGTATCCGTCGGACGTTGGCGGCGAGGGCGGCGCGTTCACACTGGCTCGCAAGCGCACGACCTCGTTCATGTCGGGCGGGATGACACTGGCGGAAAGCTCGCCGGGTTTCGAAATCCTCGATCCTGAATGGAAACCGAGGGCCGAGCATGAGGCTCCCCCGACCGAGGGAATCCTCGCGCTATACAACGACGGCGATCGCCGACGCTGGTACTGGACGTGCCCGCATTGCACTGAGATGTTCGAGGCGTTCAGTTGGCCGGAACATCCACGTAGCGTGCTGCATTGGGATACGTCGATCGAGGACCCCGAGGCGGCCGGCGCGACAGCCCATGTTATCTGCCCGGAATGCGGCGCAGTGATCGACGAGAGCCACAAGCACGCGATGAATAAGGCGGGAGTCTGGCGCGCGGAGGGCTGGCGATCCGGTGGGCCACGTCGCTCGCGCATCGCGTCGTTCTGGATGTTCGGCGTCGCCGCTGCGTTCCAGTCGTGGTCGAGCCTGGTGTCGAACTATCTGAAGGCGAAGCGCGCGGAGGACACGACCGGCAACGCGCAGACGCTCAAGGCGACGCTGAATGTGGACTGGGGCGTTCCCTACATGCCGCCAGTCGCGACCACGGTTGCAGATCCCGACGTCTACCAGGCGCGCGCCGAGAAGGTCGAGAAGCGTCGGATCTGGGGCGATGTCCGATTCCTGACGATGGCGATTGACCAGCAGAAGAACCGCTTCGTCGTTCAGGTGATCGGCTGGGGGCCTCACGGCGAGCGCTGGGTGGTCGACCGGTTCAATGTGTCAGAGTCGGACCGGATGGGCGAGGATAGCAAGCTCATGCGCGTCGAGCCGTTCACGCACGCCGAAGACTGGCACGTGCTGGACAAGGTTCTCGAGCGGAAATACCAGACGGAAGGCGGGATTGAGCTTGAGGTGAAGCAGGTCGTGATCGATACCGGCGGTATGGATGACGCGACCGAAAACGCATATGCGTACTGGCGTCGCCTGAATAAGTTGGGAAAAGCGGCGCGTGTAATGCTGATCAAAGGTGGATCGACGAAGACGGCACCCCGGTGCGCGCGGTCGACGACCGAGTTCAAGCGGACCGGAGTGCCGCTGTACGTCCTGAACGTCAATCAACTGAAAGACGAGATCGACCGCTCGCTTAATCGCGAAGAACCGGGACCGGGCTATATTCATTTTCCGGAATGGCTCGGCGGATGGTTCTACAAGGAGCTGACGGCCGAGGTCCGGACGCCGGATGGCTGGAAGCGTCGGTCGAAGCAACAGGGCAACGAGGCGTTTGACTTGATGGTGTACAACCTCGCGGCGCACATCATGATCAAGGGTGAAACGATCGACTGGACGAAGCCGCCGCACTGGGCTCGTCCGCTCGCCGAGCAGGTGAACAAGAAGGAAGATGACTTCTCGATCTTCGAGAAGCTTGGCAGGAGCATGAATTCATGAGCGATCCGCTAACTACGCCACCGTGCGGGCCGGTCGCGCCGACGCTGCCGACGTGCGATCAGATGATGGCAGCCGCCATTACTGCATACACGGCGTTGCTGAGCGGAACACGGGAGGTCGTGAAGGTCAAGTCGATCGACACCGAAACCGAATTCAGTCGCCGTAATCCTGACGCGCTGCTGAAGTTCATATTGAACCTGCATCAGCAGTGCCCTTGTGCACAAAGCTATGCGGTGCTCGGCATTCCATGTCATCGCGCGCCAGGTAGGCCGAAATTTGTAGACCACGGATGGGAGGGCGCGTATCCGTTGCGTCGTCGCTTCTGGTAACCCTATGGACATTCAGATTCTTGATCAGCACGGCGTGCCGATCAGTGGTGCCGACGATCGCGTGACGGTTCATGGGGCAGCATTCAAGTCGGGGGAGCGAATCAGTCGTGAGCTCGCCCACTGGCGTCCGTCGCTGAAGAGCGCCGACCGGGACATGCTCCCGGAAAAGGCGATTGTCGAAGGGCGCGCGCACGACCTGGCGCGCAACAACGGCTTCGCTCGTGGCGCGCTTCAGTCGCAGAAAGATCGCGTTGTCGGGGCGAATTATCGCCTTCAGCTTCGACCGGCCTATAAGACACTCGGCATCGACTTCAAGACGGCGAACGACTGGGCTGCGCAGGTTGAGCAGGAATTCAGCCTGTATGCGGACGATCCTGAATGCCTAATTGATGCGACGCGTCGCCGGACGATGACGCAGATCCTGCGGGAATGTGTCGGAACCGAAATGCTGCAAGGCGAGGCGATTCTGTCACGCGAGTGGCGTTCGAGCCCAGCTGGCTACTCGACGTGCTTCATGACGATCGAACCCGAGCGGATGTGCAACCGCAATCTGACGATGGACGTCGACAAGATGCGTGCCGGCGTCGAGCTGGATGCGTGGGGTGCGCCGCTTGCGTACTGGATCCGGACCCGGCACCAGCAGGATGTCGATTATGGAATGAGTTCGTACACGTGGGATCGCTATCCGAAGTACAACCGGTTCGGCGATCTGAACATCATCCACGTGTTCGAAGCCGAACGGCCAAACCAGACGCGGGGATTCAGCCAGTTCGCGAGCGTCATTCAGAAAATGAAGATGGTCGACCGGTTTGAGGACGTCGAGCTGGAGGCGGCGATCATCGCCACGACCTACGCGATGGTCATCAAGTCGGAATTTGGTGCCCGGTCTGCCATGGAAGCGCTCAACGGGGCTTCATTTCAAGATCAGCTTTCGGCTTTCATGGTCGCGCAGGATGCGTATCACCGCGGAACGAACCTCACATACGATGGGGTGAAAATCCCCCACCTGTTTCCGAACGAAGCGCTTGAGTTCACGACGCCCAATCACCCGAACGCGAACGCCGAGTCATTCCGGACCTCGATGATGCGCCACTGCGCACGTGGAACGAACACATCATACGAGGAGTACACCGGGGATTTTTCGAAGACGACGTACAGTAGCGCGCGCGCCTCAATTGACGTTGCATGGAAGTACGTCAGCGGGAAGCGAGCGGGGTTTGTAGATCGCATCGCATCATTGATGGTGCGGGCGTGGATGGACGAGGCAATTACGCGCGGCAGGATCAAGCCGCCCCCAGGCGTCGACTACTGGAAAGCGAGGTCTGCGGTGACACGATCGACTTGGATTGGCGCGGGCAAGATGGTGATCGACGAGCTGAAGACGGCGAAGGCGAACCAGACGAAGCTGACGACAGGCGAAACGAACCTCATGAACGTGACCGCCGACAACGGCGATCGCTGGGACGAAGAGCTCGAGCAGCGCGCGCGTGAGATCGCGTACATGGAAGAGCTTGGATTGCCGACTACCGATCCCTACGCAGGGCAGGCAGATCCGGAAACGATCGCGATGCTTCAGGTGGAGACTGAATGAAGAGCTATCCACACATTGCGGCGCGGGCGTTGAATCGGCCGCTCCTGCTTGAACCGGGCTATGCCCGGTTTTTTTTCGCCGCGCTTTCTCCGCGGTTGAATATCAGCGAGCTCGTGTTGCCGTCTGGTGAATCGCTGGAGGGGCAGGCAATTGCTGGCGTGTTGAATGCCTACGATCCGTCGCGTGGGTATCGGGCCTACGACGTTCAGGGCGGCGTCGCTGTGATTCCGGTCGACGGCACGTTGGTTCATAAGAACGCCGCCCTTGACCCCGTATCAGGACTGCAGGGTTACGACGGCATCGAAGCGAAACTGGCCGGTGCCCTGGCCGATCCCGAGGTACGCGGAATCATGCTTGACATCAATTCGCCGGGCGGCGAGGTGTCGGGCGTCAAGGATCTGGCCACTAAGATCGCGGATTCGTCGAAGCCGGTTTGGGCCCATGCGAACGAGCTCGCTGCGAGCGCTGCCTACTGGCTTGCGAGCGCCGCCGACCGGCTGATTGTCACGCAGACGGCTGAGGTCGGCAGCGTGGGTGTGTTGGTGGCGCATGCGGACTACAGCAAGCAGCTCGAAGATGACGGCGTCAAGGTAACGCTCATCCATTCCGGCGCGAACAAGGTCGACGGCAACCCTTACGAGCCTCTTCCTGATGGAGTGCGCGATCGGTGGCAGGGAGAGCTTGACCAGCTGCGCATGCTGTTCGCCTCGAGCGTCGCAGACGGGCGAAAGATGGACGTGCAGTCGGTTTTGAGCACTGAGGCACGGCTGTATCGCGGGGGCGCCGCAGTCGATGCCGGTCTTGCGGACGCGGTCATGCCGTTTTCCGACGCGATCAATGAGTTTTCCACAACGCTGTCCCGTCTGGGCGGCACTTCGAAGGGGAGTGTACTCATGAGTACGCAAGGTGCCCGCGCTGACGCGCAGGGACAAGACGTGATGCTGGCTGCGGAGGCTCTGCGTTTGGCCGAAGAGTCCCGTGCCGAGGGCTTCAAGGCGGGCGCGGACGCGGAACGCGCGCGAATCTCCGCGATTCTCCAGCACGCGGAGGCTGCCGACCGTGGCGAATCGGCTGTGACGCTCGCACTGACGCCCGGCATGACGCCGGAAACGGCCGGCGCACTGCTCGCGACGTTTCCAAAGGCAGCCACAGGCGCCCGTACGGTCGCCGAACTGGCCGATGCGGCCGGCGTGAAGGCGGATCTCGCCAGCAATATGGGCGACAAGAAGAATGCGTTTGCCGAACAATCGGCGATGCTTTGGAAGCGATTTGGCTAGGCCGATTCGAGTGACATAGGAGAGCACGACCATGGACTTTTATCCGCAAAACGACCCGAATCTAGCTGACCCATACCAGGCATTCAGCAGCGAAGTGGGTTACACGCCCGATCAACTTGTCGTCAGCGCCGATGTTCACCTCGTCGAAGTCTATTTGACGGGCGGCGTCGCGTATGCGCGCGGTGATCTGCTGTCGTTCAATCCGGCGACCAATACGGTCAACACCGTTGCAGCTGGTGCAGGTGCGACCGCACACTTCATCTGCCCGAGCAATATCACCGCAGCGCAGTCGACCGCGCATGCTGCGGGTGGCTATTT
Source organism: Trinickia violacea (assembly GCF_005280735.1). Classification (NCBI taxonomy): domain Bacteria; kingdom Pseudomonadati; phylum Pseudomonadota; class Betaproteobacteria; order Burkholderiales; family Burkholderiaceae; genus Trinickia; species Trinickia violacea. Next base: position 3,050,349 of record NZ_CP040077.1, on the reverse strand, counting down.
GCTGCAGGTGTACGCCGAAGGTGACTTCAATGAACTGGCAATAACCATGCAGGGTGCGACCGTGGCGCCCGCTGATTTGCTCGCTGCAAAGGGCGCGTTGAACAATGCCGGCACGGTCCGTCTGCGCAAGATGAACTGATCAAACCGCTACCACCACCTCCTCATGGGTCGCTTCGCGCGGCCCGTTTTCATTTCTGCGGCCGGACATTGCGTACCCGGTCCGTGCATGGGAGTTGCGCATGTCCGCATATAGCATTTTCGATACCGCCGAGCTGGTGCAGTTGATCCAGACCGTCTTCGAGCCGGAAAACTTTCTGCTGTACTCGTTCTTCCCTACGGTGATGGAGTTCGACACCAAGGAAATCCTGTTCGAACGCTTCACCGAGAACGAAAGCATCGCCCCGTTCGTCAGCCCGAACGTCGCGGGGCGCCCGATGCGTCGCGAAGGCCGAATCGTTCAGTCATTCGCACCGGCCTACTTGAAGCCGAAGCACGCGATCCAGCCCGAAGAAGCGCTTCGTCGGGCGGCCGGCGAAGCGCTCGGCGCCGGAACGCTCGATCCGCAAGAGCGTTTCCTGCTGGCAACGCAGCGTGCGCTGCAGAAGCAACTGCGCGCAATCGAGCGTCGCCTCGAATGGATGGCCGCACAGGTGCTGGCGAAAGGCCAAGTCATTGTCGTCGGCGATGACTATCCGTCCGTAACGGTGGATTTCGCGCGCGATCCCAACAATACGATCGCACTGGCGGGCCCGGCGCTTTGGTCGCAGCCGACCGCTACGCCCCTCGACGACCTCGAGGCGTGGTCGATGCTCATCCTCGAGGCGACGGGCGCGGCCGGCTCCGACGTGATTGTGACGCCGGACGTTTGGAACGCGATCAAGAACAACCCTGTGTTCGTTGATCTGTTCAAACGCTACCAGAATCTGGGCGGTCCGCTGCCGAACGTGCTGCCGGCTGTCCAGAAGCGAAACCTCTACAAGGGGCAGCTCGGCAACTTCAACCTGTGGGTCTACCAGGACTGGTATCGCGACGAACAGGGCAACAAGATGCCGTATCTCGAACCGGGAACGGTCCTGATGGTCGCATCCGGTGACGACGGAATCGCAGGCGTCCAGGCATTCGGAGCGATTCAGGACGTCGCGTCGCTCCTCGCACAGAAGTTCTTCGCGAAGATGTGGGAGTCGCACGACCCGAGCGCCGCGATGCTGATGACGCAATCGGCACCGCTGTTGGTGCCGAGTCGTCCGAACGCAACCGTCGCCGCTACGGTCCTCTAAAGCCAGATCGGTCACTCAATGTAGTGGCTGTGCATACCCGTTGAAGGTGGTGTCATGGATTTGATTGCGAAGCGTCGACTGAAAGTCGATAGCCCGATCGTCGAGATTCCGGGCAAGAACGGTGGAGAGCCCACTTACAAGCGTACCGGCGTCGAAAAATGGATCTCGCCTGGTGAACAGTTCACCGTCTCGGACGATATCGGCGCGACGCTGGTCAAGCGGCATTTTGCGGTCGACGCCGATGCGCCGCCCGAGGCGAAGCCGATCGTACCGACGCAGACCGGGCCGACCGTGACCCTGACCGAGCCGCCGGCTGCCTGATCATGGCGACCGACTGGCTTCCGGCTGGCTACGTCGGTGGATTTGCGGGGCATTACGTCGAGGCGGTGAAGGCTCAACTTGCCGAGTTTGGTGAATGGGTGAAGCACCGCCCGTCAGGCGGGAAGGACGATTGGGTATTCATGCATTTCGTTGAACCGCCAGACGACCTTCATCTGGGGGGCGCTGTGCTCGAAGTGGCTGAGGTCAATCCGAAGCTTCGGGGGCTGATCGCGGACTTCGCAGTCGTGCCTGTGAAGTACAAGCAGTACGCCGAAGGCCATACGCGGAACGGGACCGGATCGCTGATGGTGGTGCGCGGCATCCTTTACGAAGTGAAGGATGTCAAGCTAAATCCGTGGGGCGAGGTGCGGCTACCGTTGCTCGAGATCAGCGGGCCCGGTGACCCGAATTTCTACACGGATCTTTCGACGTTTCTTTGCAGCGGGAGCGCGTGATGCTGATTCGTTCCGCAATAAGGCAAGCGATCGTCACGATCCTGTCTGATCCGAATACGGCGTTGCAGTCTGGATCGTGTGCGACTGGGTCCACGAAAGCGCTAGACCGGGTGCTTGACAGTCATTCCGAGCCGCTGCAGCTGCTGCAAACCGATGTCGAACTACCAGCGATATCCGTATACACGGACTCAGAGGATGGAGACTTCGGTGCGGGCATGTCGATGAATTTCAGCTCCCACGTTGACCTCGTCGTGCACATCGAAATGTACGCGAGCATGGGCACGGACTTCGACACCGAAATGCTGCTCGACAACATGGAGGAGCAGGTTAGGCGCAAGGTCCTTTGGGATGATCGGCTCTATCGCCAGCCCGTCCTGGACGAAGCCGGAAAACCCATTGGCTTCAATCTGCTTGTGCAGCGGATCTCCAAGTATCAGTCGACCCGCGCAATGGACAGTGAGCGACAGGCGCGCATTGGCCTTCGGCGATTTAGTTTGACAGTGCACTACGTTGAAAACTGTCTGCCACCCGAGATCGTGACCGGCGCATGCCTGGCGCCCCCACAAATGTCGTGCGTCAAGGCCGGCGTGCAGCTTGGCAAAGACCTCGTTCAGTTCAATCCCAAGTTTCCGGAGTAACTCATGCTGACCAAATTCGTAAAGCCGACGCGCGGCATCGTGTTGATGCCTGAACGCGGCTACCGCGAGCTGAAGGCTGAAGGCGAAAACGTGCCTGTCAACCCGTACTACATGAGCCTTCTGCGGTTCGGTGACATCGTGGAAGTCACACCCCCGGCGCCGGCCAAGGCGGTCGCGCCGGTGACGACTGCGGTGCCCACCGCGACGGCCACTGTAGTGCCCACTGCCAGTGGTGCGGCTGCCAGCCAGGGCGCGCAAGCCGCGCCGACCGCGTGACGCACACGCATACGCATACGATTTTCGGAGAATTACATGCCTGACATCACGATTCCGGGAGTGCCGCAAGGCGTCCGGGTGCCGTTCCTGTACTTCGGCGTCGACAACAGCAAGGCCGGTTATTTCCAGTCGACGGAGCGTGTCCTCCTGATCGGTCAGATGCTGCCGAACGGCAGTGCGGGTGCTGGTGCGCCCGTGCAGATCGTCGGTAACGAAAACGGCTTGTTCGGGCAGAGTTCGATGCTCGCCGACATGGCGCGGATTGTGCGCAAAACGAGCGGCTTCGCGGAGATGTGGGCGCTTCCGCTTCTCGACGCCGCGGCTTCAATCAAGGGTACGTGGATCGTTACGTGCGCGCTTGATCCGGCGAAATTTCAGAGTCCGGGTCTCGCTGGTGTCTATGTCGGTGGCGTCCAGTACACGACAGCCGTATTGCTTGGCGATGCTGCAACGGATGTCGCCAATGGGCTGGCCGCCGCAATCACCGCTGATCCGCAGGCCAAGGTGTCGGCGGTGGCAAACGGCAACACGGTGACGCTGACGGCGAATCACGCTGGTGAGACGGCCGGCCACATCGACGTGCGCGTGACCTATAACGGCATCGGTGTGCCGGTGACTGGGGTGACGCTTGCCGTAGCGCCCGGCGCAGTTGGCGCGGGCAATCCCGATATGTCTGCCGCGCTGGCGACGCTCGGGGATGAGCCGTTCAAGTGGGTCGCGATGCCGTACACCGACGCAACCAGCCTGGCAACGTCGCGGACTTTCTTTGACGACATGAACGGTCGGTGGGCGGCAATGCGGATGGTGTACGGAGCGGCGTTCAGCGCATGCACGACGCTGACACCTGCAGCACTCGCCGCGTTCGGCGCGACGAACAACGACCAGCACATGTCGATTTTGGGGCTGTATGGAACGCCTAGTGCGCCGTGGGAAGTTTCCGCCGCGCTTGCCGCATACGCGCTTGTGTACCTGTCTGACGCGCCGGAACTGTCCCGGCCAGAACAGACAATCGAGCTGACGGGAATCTACGCACCGGAGATCCCCGACCGCTTCAACAAACAGGTGCGCGAGATGCTCTACTACAAGGGCATGGGTGCGACGACGGTGGATCAGGCAGGCGTGGTGCGCCTCGATCGACTGCTGACGACCTACCAGGTCAACGGGCTGGGTGTCGCTGACAATTCGTATCTCGACATCAATACGATGGCACAGCTCATGTACTTCATCGAGTACATGAACAGCGGAATTTCGACCACGTTCCCGCGGGTGTCGCTCAAGGATGATGGGAACCCGGTATTTCCGGGGCAGTACGCAGTGACGCCAAGCGTCATTCGAACCTACATCATCGCGCTTGCAGACCAGCTCGCGGACCTGAACGTCATCGAAAACGTTGACGAGTTCGCGAATCTGCTACTGGTTCAGCGCGATTCCGATCCGAACTGCGTCGACATGATCCTGCCACCCGATTTCGTCAACCAGTGGCGCATCGGCAAGATTCTCGTCCAGTTCTACAACCAGTACCCGGCAACGAACTGAGCCGGCAGTCACGCAACCCGAAAGACCGCCTGACCGCGGTCTTTTTGCTTTAGGAGAGGCATATGCCGAACTGCGCTATTGCGGGCACGTTCTACCTCAATGTCAACGGACAGCAGATTTCCGCGCGCGGGGCATTCGACATTCAACCGTTGAATTTTGAGCGCTCCGCGGATGCAAACCAGGACGGAACGATCTACATCACGCAGAAGCCGACACCCGCGTCGGCCGAGGGCACGCTGTCGTACTCGAGCGATCTCGATTTGCAGACGCTGTACACCCTGTGCGACGTGCCGGTGACGATCCAACTCGTCAATGGCGATACCTTTGTTTTCTCGAAGGCGCACGTCGTCGGTCAACCGAAGCTGAACACCGAAAAGGGTGAAATCAGCAATTTCAAAATCGCAAGCAAGGCATGTCGTAAGGTGAATGGATCATGAGCGAAACGAAACAGGGAACGATGGTCGATGAAAGCGGTGAGGTAATCGTTCCGCTGAGCAAGCCCCTGATCGATCAGGAGGGGAAATCTCACGACAAACTCGTGCTTAAAGACCCGGACACGACCACCTTCGTCAAGATCGGCGACCCGTTCCGGATGGTCCCGGTGGACGATGGCAGATCGAGCAGCGTCGAGCTCAATCGCGATCGCTTGCTGTCGTACGTGTCTGCGGTTACGGGTATCCACCGCCCGTTGCTGCTCACCATGTCGCGCAAAGACATTTCGGCAGTGACGGATAAGATGTTCTCTTTTTTCGGGTGACGCCGTCGAACCTGGACGAATTGATTGACGATCTGCTGTTCAATGTCAAACTCGATCCGGCGTTTGTGATGGCGCTAAGCCTGCCTGATCTTATTCGGATGCACACTCGAGCCGTTAGCTACGCCGACAGGCATTCCGGGTAACGCATCAACCAGAGCCGCCGATGTGCGGCTCATCAAATTCGATCCGTACCATGTCCACTGCATTCAAGTCTAAGGTCGAGATCACGGCCACTGAGGGCGTCAGCGAGGTCTGCAACAGGATCAACGCGCGGCTCGGCGAGATGGCGCGCGTCGTTCACGACAGGACCAAGTTCATGATGAACGACATGGCGGCTACCGTTGGCGAGAAAATGCAGATGATCGCCAATCACACGAAGGGCCTATGGGGATCCTCGGGCATTCTCGGCGCACTAGGTGGCGCACTGGCGACCGGTGGGGCAGTGGAGAGCCTGAACGAGTTATCCGAAAAGGTCGAGCATCTGAGGATGCAGGGCGCCAGCATCGGTATGCCCGTAGCAGAAATGCAGCGTTGGAGCTATGCGGCTGAGCAGGCAGGCGTGGATGCCGATGTGCTGACGCGCGGCCTGGCGAAGATGGGCGAGACGGCATTTGATGTTGCGCGCGGCAAAGCCAAGGATCAGGCCGAGTTATTTAAACAAATGGGCGTCGCAGTGAAGGACGCGAAGGGGAACGTGCGCGGCATCACCGATGTCGCAATGGACGTTGCATCACGATTCAAGGAACACATGGATCGGATCAACAAGCTTCGCGATCAGGGAAATGCATCGCTCGCCGGGCGTCTCGAATCCGAGAGCAACAATGCTGCGCAGAAGATGTTCGGCATGAAAGCGCGGGAAGTGGCAGCACTCATGGCCGAAGGCAAGGAAGGGATTCGCAAGGCATTTGCCGAGGCTGACAGTACAGGCGGGGTATTCTCGGACGAACAGGTCGAGAAGGTTGAGAAGTATGCGAAGTCGCTGAAAAAGCTCGAATTTGCGAAGCAGGGGCTCTTGGTGAACCTGTTCGCGGACAAGATGGAATGGCTCGCGAACAAGGCGTCGGGTCTCGCAAGCAAGATCGGCGCGTTCGAAAAAGCGCATCCCGCGCTGTTCAAGATCGCGAGCGGAGCAATCGCGGCGGCCGGTGGCCTGATCGTGTTAGCCACCACGGCGAGGCTGGCGCAGATGGGTTTCACTTTCCTCGCCGGGGGGCAACTCGTGACCGAGATTCGCGAGGTTGGTCTGGCTGCTGCGATGTCAGCCAGGATGGTCGGATTAATGGGCGGCGCGGCTCGAGCAGCGGGCGGTGCATTGCGGGCGATCACGAGCATGAATCCATGGTTGCTTGCGCTCTCCGCGGCTGCTGCTCTCATCTATTACAACTGGGACAAGATCCAGCCTGTTGTTGAGAAGGTATGGAGCAATCTGGTTGGCGTTTGGGATGCGGTCGAGCCACTGGTTGAGGCATTCGGTAGTGGTGTATGGGAGATTTTTCGTTCTGCTCTGGGAGAGATTGGGGATACCCTTTCGCTAGTCTGGACGTCGTTGAGCGAGGTGGGTAAGTCGTTCGATAGCGTTGACACTGCGGTTGGAGATGCCGGCGCAAAGTTTGAAATCGCCGCTGGATTCGCGAATGCATTTAGCGTTGCGCTCGCGGCGGTGCAGGTTGTGGCGGACCTGGTCTCCGGCACCATCAGAGCGATTGCGGCATCGATCGACATCATCTCGGGAAAGATCAAGAGCGTTCAAGCTGCGGCAGACAAGGGCGGATTCATGGCCGGGGTTGCAAGTCTGTTTAACGCAAACGGCGAAGACCAGAAGATCATCGACGCTGCCACGAAGAAGGCGAATCTCGTCGGTTTCGGCGACAAGCTTACGGGTCACCTGAAAGCGCTGAATGATTCGACCATTAACCCTGTCACCGCGGGAGAGATGCGGGATCGCGCGCAAGAAAATGCGCGCCTCCTGGGGCGAGCGCCCGCGCGGACGATCAGCGAGCGACCGCAAGAGGTCAAGATGGCGGGACCCGTGGAGGTCAACACAAAGGGCAAGCTCGGCATCGACCTGCGCATCTCGGCCGATCAGGGGTTGAAGGTCTCCCAGTCGGGCGTCGATAAGAGCGGGGCGCCGAATATCGTCGGAAACGTCGGGGTATCGACGGTGACGCCATGACAGACATCATTCAGCCGTATATCACCAAGGCGTCGTTTCGAGGCATTGAGTTCGAAACGGCCGATCTTGGTGACGGAGGCGGTCGCCGCGTCATCACGCACGAATTTCCGAACCGGGAAGACTGGTACAACGAAGATAACGGCATGTCCCCGGACACGGGGAAGCTCGAGGGCTATATCACCGAGCCGAATTTGGCGAGAAAGCGTGACGAGCTCAAGGCGGCATTCAAGCAACCCAGTGCCGGGTCGTTGTATCACCCATACGAACGGAGATACATCAGCGCGCGGATCAAGACGTGGGAGATTCGCGCGTCGAAAGACGTGCTCGGGCGATTTGACGTATCGATCGAATTCGTTCGGGAAAGTGGTGACGCGTCGCCGCTTCAGGTCACCAACAACACGGGCCTGATTGCCGACACGGCGCAGTCGCTCGCCGATCAAGCAGTCGCGGCGTATCTCGACGCGATCAACGCTGGCGACATGACGCGCGACGTGCGGCAGCTGGTCGATGGCTATCTGTCGACTGCAATCGCGTGGGTGGGGCAGGCAAACACGCTTTCGTTCATCGCGACAAATTTCGACTTGCGGGGCTTGATTGCCGTTGTCGCAGCATTTGCACCCGGCACATTCGGGACGCTTGACACCGCGCTGTCCGTCGTGGACCTCGTGCAGGGACTGACCGCGGTATTTGACGACCGCATCGATCAGCCTCAGGTGACGATGAGCGGTGCGCCGGAGCTGGACGTTGAGACGTCTCCGATGACGGATTTCCAGCCTTATGCACTCTTGATGCAGTCTCTGCGCGATACGTCAGATATTTCGCTGCCGCGCGTCGCCGGGACGTCCGGTCAGATTGTGATTCTCAACAATGCTGCACAAGCGATCGAATCGCTTGTGTCGCGTACCGCGCTCGGCGAGTTGGGAAAGGCCGTGCTCGACGCGGATTATCCGGATCGCGATAGCGCGATGGCGGCGCGTTACGACTTTGCGCAGCGCGTGCTGAACGCACAGTCGCAGGCGGCTATCGATGGACAGATGGAAATCCACCAGATGTTCTCGGACATGTTGCGGTACGTCGGTGAACAGTTCGCGACGGTCTCCGACGACTTGCAGCCGCTCGATACGCTCAATGGCACCGTGCGTCGAACCTCGCTGTCGGTGGCCTACGATCTGTATGACGACCCGACCCGCGCGCTCGAGCTGATTGATCGCAATGGCGCGATGAATGGATCATTCTTGCCGCCTCAGATTCAATATGCCCGTGACGCAACAGACTGACTACCCAAACCTTGTCACGCTCGAGGTTGACGGGCTGACATTCGAAGGCTGGAAGTCGGTGAAGGTGACGCAATCGATCAAGCACGGTGCGATCGCGTTCGGGCTGGATGTCACTGAGCGATGGTACGGCCGTAGCGAGGCATGGCGGATCCAGCCAGGCGCGTCCGCCCGATTGTTCATTGACGGGACGCTGGTGTGCACGGGCTATGTCGATGCGCTGGAGATCCAGATTGGCGAGACAGAACATACGGTCAATATCTCGGGCCGGTCCAAGGCCGGCGATCTGATTGACTCGTCGACGGTCGTGCCAGGCGGAAATTTCCGTGGCGCCGACGCCATGTCGATCATCTCGGCCATCGTCAAACCCTATGGAATCGGGATACACACTGATCCGGAGTCGGATGCGCCGTCGCGCGTCGCCAATGCGCGATTCAACGGAAAGGGCGCGGCAATCGTGAAAAAGACCTCGAAGGGCGGCAAGGGAAAGAGCGGCACGGGCGCGCGCAGTGCAGGACGCCAGCGCATCGGTAACTTTGAAATCAATCAAGGAGAAAAGGCATATGACACAATCCAAAGGCTGTGCAAGCTGTCGGGCCTTCTGGTCTTCAGCCGCCCGGATGGAGATCTCCAAATTGCCCGATCTGGCAGCGACCGCTATTCGTTCGCGCTACCTCACGTCAAACACGCCGCAGCAAAATTCGATTGGACCAAGCGCTTCTCCCAGTACATCGCAAAAGGGCAGCAGAGCGACCCTGATTTCGGAAATGTTGGGTCGGCTGCGGTAGTCTGGACGAACGCGCAGCACGCGGCTTACGTCAAGAAGGCGCAGGCGCATCTTGCGCCGTCCGCGACCGTCAATGATCCAGCAATCGCGAACTACACCAGCCCGACCGGCAAGACGACGACCCGGTACCGCCCGTGCATCGTGCGTCCGGAGGGGCCAACGGATCCGGGCGTTACGCTCGAGCGCGCGCAATGGCAGATGTCGCGCGACTATGGCGAGTCGGTCAACCTCAAAGTAACCGTTCAGGGCTTTCATGCGCCCGATGGTTCGCTGTGGCAGGTGAACCGACTGATTCGGGTGACTGACGACCGGCTCAATCTCGATCATGAACTGCTGATCGCGAGTGTCGAACATCGGAAGGACGCGTCGGGAACGGTGACCGAAATGGAACTCGCGCCGCAAGGCGCCTATACGCCCGAGCCTGTCTCGGCGACGTCGGCTGGCAAATCGACAGGGAAGGCCGGGACCTCACCGCTCTGGACCCGGTAGCGAGAGAATTTCTATGAGTGACGCGAATCAGCGCGCCCGAACTACGTTCCGGCGCGCTTTTGTCGTTGGTGTTGCCAATGCGGCCAACAAGGTATTGACGCTGGTTGGGCTTGCGGATCAACAGAAGACAGCGGAGTGGATCGAGCCGTACGGCCTGGCCGCAATGCCGAAGATTGGATCGGAAACCATCGCGCAGTGCATCGACGGCGACGAGTCGCACAACGTCGTGGTGGTCGTGGGCGACCGGCGTTTCCGCTATGACGTTGCCGACGGTGAGGTTGCTGTGTATTCGTTCATCAATGCAAGTCGGCCGCATCGAATCCACTTCAAGAACGACGGAACGATCCAGTTGCTCGGCGACGAACTCCGTATCGAAGTGCCGCAGGGCGCAGATCTCATAGGCGATCTTCGTATTACCGGCAACGTGACGCTTGTCGGCAATTTCGATCAGACCGGCGAACAGACCGTTACCGGTGACGTGACGGCAAGCGGAACGGTGACTGGCAAGACGGACGTGGTGTTCTGCAACGTCTCCGGCGGTCGCCATCGGCATGACGAAGTTCAACGTGGCACGGATCTGTCGGGAGGTCCGCAATGATTCAGTGCACGCCGACGTATGGAGACGGGTGGGATTTTGTCGTCATGCCGGACCCGATGAACATGTCGGATTTCTCGAATCTGCCGGACTGGCAGGTACGCAACGGCGATCTGGCGGCCGACAACCAGTTGCACAGCGCGGTAATCATTCAGCTCTTTACTGAAGCGCGCGCGCCGGTCGATTGTCCCTTCCTCGATAACCCTGAAGACCGCCGCGGATGGTGGGGCGATATCTACAGCCCATTCCCGCCCGGAAGCCTTCTATGGGTGCTGTATCGACAGGCGTTGACGGACAAGGTGATCGAGTACGCAGGGTCGTATGCGAGCGACGCCATGCAGCGACTCGTTGATCAGGGTGCAGCCGCGCGGCAGCAGTGCGTTGTCGCTGCGAACAAACCTCAAGGCGCGATGTTCATCAATCCCGTGCTCTACGGGCGCGACGGGCGAATTATCTATAGCCGGGAGTTCCGGCGTTACTGGACCTGAACGGAATGGATCAACCGACTCAAGACAGCCTCATTGAGCGGATGCGGCAAGCCTTTCGCGCGAAGCTGCCGAATTCAGATGCGTGGATTTTCCCGAACAACCTGTGGATCGCGGCAACGGTTGTCGGCGGAATGCTTTGGGAGCTTTATGCACAGGCGGTAAATATTCTGCGTCAGGCGATGCCTGACAGAGCAACGGGCGTGTGGCTCCAGCGATGGGCAAACCTATTCCGCGTCTATATCAAGATGCCGACAGCGGCGATTGGGCCAGTCGCCGTCACAGGCATCGCCAATACGCCAATTCCCGCCGGAACGATCTTTTCTCGCGAGGACGAGACCCAGTACACCACGCAGGCGGATGCTGAGCTCGACGCGACAGGAAACGGGATCGTGAACGTGATGGCGACTACGACCGGCTCAGCGACGAATGCGCTGGCAGGCGAGCCGCTGTCGCTCATGTCGAGCGTGCCGGGTCTGGATTCTGACGCGACGGTGGGGGCTGCTGGCCTTGGCGGTGGCGCCGACATCGAGAACGACGACGATCTGCGGGCGCGGATGATCGCGCGTATGCAACGCCGCAACCGGTACGGCACGCTGCAGGACTACGTGGACTGGGCGCTGGAGGTACCGGGTGTTACGCGAGCCTGGGCGTATGCGGCTGGCAACGTCATCAACGTCTATTTCATGATGGACAACGCCTATCCGAACACCTACGGAATTCCCCAGCAAACCGATGTAGCGATCGTGCAAGCCTACCTCTCTGATCCGTGCCGCAAGCCAGTTGGCGCGATTCCGATGGCACGGTTGCCGGTCGGCGTACCGCTCAATCTGACGATCCGGTGTCCGAGTCCGTTCAACCAGACAATTCAGGATGATGTGCAAAGCGACGTTGACAGTTATCTCGTCCGCACGGCATCGCCTGGTCGCGGTTATACGGCTCAAGATCTGGGGCGTGTAATCGATACAGCCGCGCTGTTCGACTATTCGATGCCGCAATCGACTTTCGTGCCGAAGCCACCCACGCAGATCTTCACGAATGCCGTGATCGATTGGGAGACGTGCTGATGTCTGATTGCACCATTACCGGCGATAGCTGCGGGTGGAGTGAAGACGAGTACATCACGGCCATTCAGCAGAATTTGCCGAAGGGGCCTATCTGGGATCTCGGCGACGACACGCGGGTTATCAGTCGTTTCTGGCGCGCGATTGCAGTTGGTTTTTCAGAGTGCGCGACTTATCTCTGCGGCATTTTGGCCGAGTTGTTTCCCTGCACGGCAACGACGATGCTCGCGCGGTGGGCCGCGATCTTCGGCTACCCGAGCGACTGTCCGTCTCCACCGCTCACGACCGGGATGCTATGCGAATGGATTCAACTTCAGGACAGCTCGTGCGCCGGCCCGACGTTGAATTTCCTCCAGCAGGTTGCCGCGTGGCTCGGGTATCCGCAAGGCAGCCTCGCGGAGTGGGGGGTGCCGCAGTCTTCGATGGGTTGTGGCCAACTTGGATGTATGCAAATCGGCGGTAGCCCGGACGCTCCTGCGTTGCATGGATGCCGGCAGTTCCTGCTGGTGAATGTCAACGCGAATGCCGACACCGCGAGCGCAGATATGGGCTGCAGCGAGATGGGGTGCAACGATCTTTCATCGGGCAACTGTGCACCACCAGTCGCGACACGTTATGCGCAGATGGGTTCTTGCGGTTTTCAGTTGGGATGCTCGCCGATTTGCGGTGCCGATCCGCCGCCGATTATGTGTCTCATCTCGAAACTCATTCCAGCGCACGTGTGCGTTCAATATCGGGAGTTCTGATCTATGCAAGGCTTCAATATCAACGATGTGCCGGCGCCTGGCACTACGGTTCAGGGGCAGGTGATTCCGCCCACAGGCGGTGGTGGGTGGGGTACGAATTGCCAGCCTGGCGTCGACGGCACCACGCCGGATGCGGACTTCTTTAACGATCTGCTCGGGAACCTGTTGCGCGTATTGCAGGCGGCCGGGGTTGCTCCGACACCGAATCGATACGACGACTTGCTTCAGGCAATTGAGGAATTGATCGGTGCATCCGCGCAGCAACTTCAAACGACGATCTCGAAGCTCGGTCCGTATGTGCGTCAAGGCGGCGGCGCTAATCAAGGTGCCAACCAAATCTATGTTGGCTGGCGTACGACCGGCGGGCTCGCGGTCACGGTGGATCAGACCGATCTCGGTAATGTCGTGTTCGAGGCTGAACTCGCATTGGACGTTGCGAACTTGAACAACTCGATTGGCGGTGTCGCGAATGCCTTGAACGCGGACGTCAACAATTTGCAAGGGCAGATCAATGGCCTCCAGAACAGCATTAACAACAAGCCCCAGGTCGCGCCGAACGGCATCGCGGCGATGTCATGGAGTACGACGCCGGCGTACGGTTCGTCCGCCGGGCCGACCGTTGTCGATGACTTTTTGACCATTGTCTTTGCCAATGGCGAATCGCGCATGATCGCGACCACGACACAGCAGTCGGGGAACTGGTTTACCCCGCGAAACTACACGTCCTTTACTTTCTGAGGAAGCGGCATGAAATACGGTTGTTCTGCCACGTTCAACGGGACCGAGTATTTGACCGTCGTACTCGACTTGTCCCAGGTCCCACATTTCAATCCGGCGTCTCCGCCCAAGAATGCCTATGGCGTGCCCGACTATGCACTGCCTGGATGGATCGTTACGCACGCCGCTGACGGCTCGGTGTCGTTCGCGGCTCCCCCACCATCACCGCCCACTCCGGCGGGGCAGTACGCTGCGGCAGTTGCTCAGGGACTCGTTGTCACGAGCTCCTCGACACCAACGCTGAACGGCACTTACGGCGTTACCGATTCCGACGCCGCCAACATCAGCGCGGAAGCGCAGTTCATCGCGCTGTACCAGGAATTCACGAACGGAGCTACGACCTTTCCATGGGCGGACGCCAGCGGGCAGCCACATGTGTTTCCCGACACAGCGACCTTCATGGCCTTTGCGAAGGCCGCTGCGAAATATGTGTCAGCGTGCAAGCAGGCGCTCGTGGCCCTTCAGGCTGGCGGCACGGCGATGTTCCCCTCCAACGCAGTTGCGATCGGGTGAGCCATGCAGGGTTTTCTCATTGATTCGGTTAGCGTCCCGCCGAACGTTGTGGCTGGACAGACGGTTCCGCCGGTTGGGAACGGCGGATGGGGCCGCGATTGCGCAAAGGGCGTGAACGGCACAAAGGTCAGTGCTGACCCAATGAATGATCTGTTGGGGAACCTGTTGCGGGTACTCCAGGCGGCGAACGTTGCGCCCACCGCGAACCGCTACGACGATCTCGTCGACGCGCTAAACAAGCTTTACCGCGGCGTGTCGTCGGATCAGGGAAATGTGCTGCTGGTCGGCGCCGACGGAAAACCGCTACTCACAGACGCTGTTGTCAAGGCGCATGAGACGGTCACCTCGCAGACATGGGACGCAGTCAACAAGGTCTTGACGTTCACGAACGAGGCGGGCGTAACGCTGACTGTCAATCTTGCGGCCGTCGACGCGCATCTCGCGAGCGCGTCGCTTCAGGCTGGCATTCTTGTGCTTCACGGGGTCGATGGCGAGCCGGATGTCACGGTCGACTTGACGACATTCCTGCAGATGGTGCAGATGCAGGGGAGCCAGAGCATCACGCTGTCGGGCTCCGGAACGGTCGCTTCACCGCTTCAGGCCTCGGTGGTGCTCGACCCTTCAGTCGGCAACCTGCTGAGTGTGAGCCCTGCCGGCCTGCTCGCTAAGCAGGTCAACGCGGACTGGAACGCAACGTCGGGCGTAGCGCAGATCCTGAACAAACCTGCGTCTCTCGCGTCGTTGCCCGGTGTTGTCGTTGAACTTGGCAACAGCGGTCAAGCGAATGGCGGCATCGGAATCGATCAGGGCAGCTGGTATCAGATCGACTTTCGCATCGGTACGAACTTCTTTAACGGTCTGCAGGCGACGATCAATTCCGACGGTACGATGGTGTTGCCGGGCGGCGTCTACATCCTGTGCGGCAACGCGAAAATCATTGCGTGGTCCAGTGACACATACCAGTTGCCGGCACAGATGGTATTTGCAGTCGGCGTCGCATATTCGTTTCCCGGTGTCTATCAGTACGCGGTCCAGCGGTTCGCGGACTACCCATTGTCGACTCAAACGGTCTCAGGTTATTTGGGGTCACTTAATATCAGCGGCGTTCAGCCGAACTGGGGTGGCCAATCGTTATGGATGGGGTTTTCGAAGGTCCTCGGTTCGCAAAGCGCTGCGCCGTTGCACTTGCAAGGCGCGATGACCATTCTGAAAGTCGGTTGAGGCTCGATCATGAAATACCTGTATTTTCCTGACACGTTTCAGTATGCGGGCAGCGTATCAGATGAAACGGATGTGCCGTTCTGCCTTGGGGTAGCTCCACCGGCGAATAGTGGTCCGGGCAGCGTGGTGGTTGCGGACCCGGCGAGCGGCAACTGGGTGATTCGAGCAGAGACAGCTGCTGAGCTAGCTGCCGCGAAGACCGCGCAGACCTCGATCATCAACGCGGCGTGCAATCAGGCACTCGCAGCGATTACAACCGCGTATCCGGATCTCGAGGTCGCAACGTGGGGACAGCAACTCGCCGAGGCGACCGCATACACGGCAAACAACGCGGCAACGACGCTTCTGCTATCGGCAATTGCGCAGGCGTCCGGGCAGGCCGTTGCTGCTCTTGCAGCGGGTGTGCTGCAAAAATCTGCTCCCTATCTCGCAGCGTCGGGCGCAGCGATCGGCAAGCGGCTATCACTCACCGCGCAGATCGCAGGTGCGGCGACGGTCGCCGCTGTGAAGTCAATCAGTTGGTCGTAGACACTCAACTCAGACCGCCTTGATGCGGCTCGCAACGAAACCCGGCCAACGCGCCGGGTTTTTCTTTTGAAGGGGGGCGCATGCCTGAACCTGTTTCGGCGGCCAGCGCAATGTTGGTCGGTGTCGCTGCTGGCGTCGCGCTAGGCGTCATTGAAGCAGAACCCAGACTGGGGATGCTCAGCGGAGTGTTCTGTGGTGCCGTGCTGTTCCTGCTTCGGACTAGGGAGCCGTCGCGCCTAAAGAAGGCTATTTACTTCGGCATTTCGCTTGTCGGCGGCTATGCGATCACGCCAGCGGTACGCGCAGCTGCGGCCTGGCTACCAGAGTGGTTCGCCGCATTTATTTCTGCTGCATCTGTCGTGGTGGTAGCGATGATTGTGCTGGACTGGTCGGAAGTGGCGATACCGCAGATTCTGAACCGCCTCGTTGACATGATATTAGGGAGACAGTCATGAAAGGCCTGATTGTTTATTTTCACGCGCATGGGGCGCTTGACTTCGCGCTCCTGATGAGCAACGGCCTGATTGCTACCGTGATCGTAGGAATCCTGATGTTCACCCGGATGACGGGGGATTCATTGATCGTGCGACGTGCAGCTCTGGTCCGGTATGCGTTCGTGGTCGGCTATGGCGTGCTCGCCATTCGGGTGTGGTTCGGCTACTACCACACTCCCGTGGAGCCAACTGAAGTTGCGGTCAATGCGGTGGTGTTGTGGCTTATTCGACTTGTGCGGGGAGATTTTGTGATCGCAATGCATGCCGTGAGGCTGATCCGCGCGAGGCGAGCCTCATGACGTCGGGCGGGGTGGCAAAAGGAGAGGATTATGGAATGGTCAGATATCGCAGCGGGCGTCGGCAGCGCTGCGCCGGTCATCAGCAGGCTATTGGATGGCCCTGCGGGTGCCGCAGTGGGTGCCTTGATCGCGGCGGTGCTGGGTACCGATGCGACGCCGCCGGCGGTGTCCGCCGCGCT
Source organism: Trinickia violacea (assembly GCF_005280735.1). Taxonomy (NCBI): domain Bacteria; kingdom Pseudomonadati; phylum Pseudomonadota; class Betaproteobacteria; order Burkholderiales; family Burkholderiaceae; genus Trinickia; species Trinickia violacea. The sequence goes on along the minus strand of NZ_CP040077.1, from coordinate 3,033,465 downwards.
TGCCTCTGATCCCGATGCGCCCGTGAAGCTGCAGGGGCTGCAAGCCAATGTAAAGGCCCTGGTGCAGCAGTTGGCTGCCACGGCCGAGTTGAATCGTCCGCAGGCGGCGGCTGCGTCGTACACGAGCCAGGCGATTGGTCACGATAGTGCACCGTATTCTGCCGCACACCCGCCTCACGACTGGGTGCGACCGGCAATCACTTTCTGGCTGCTTTCTGGTGGGCTCGGTATCGTCGCCGCGATCTTGAGTGGGACAGCCGACGAACTGCTGAAGAACCCGACGGCGAGCATGACGGTCGGTGCTCTCATCGCGCAGTGGTTCAACGAGTTGAAGGGTTCGCTTTCGTTCTATTTCAGAGGCGCGACCGAACACTCAACACAATCCGCGGCTGACAAAGGCACAGCCGATCATGGGAGGTATCCATCGTGACGCCACAACAATTTATTGCCGCGATCGCACCGGCGGCACGGGCATGCGCCCGGACAGCCCGAGTACCGGCGAGCGTCACGGTCGCACAGGCAGCGCTCGAGTCGGGGTGGGGGCTACACGCACCTGGGCTGAACCTGTTCGGCATCAAGGCCGACAGGTTCTGGCACGGGCCGTTCACGACGCAGCTTACGCACGAGGTTACTGACGGCAGGGTGGTGCAGGTCACCGCGCGCTTCCGCGCCTATGAAAACTGGCTGGGCAGCATTGATGATCACGCTGCGTTTCTGATCCGGAATCCGCGTTACAAACCGGCTTTCGCCTGCACGAACGGTCCCGCGTTCGCGACGGCAATAGCGCGTTGTGGCTATTCGACTGCGCCAACCTACGCCGCAATGGTGATCGCGATCATCCGAGCCCACCACCTTACTTTGCTCGACGTCGCCTGATCGGCCCAGAGCTGTCATTTTCCCGTTGTTCATGTCGCCGCCTCGAGCGGCTTTTTTTCTTTTTGGAGAAGCACTATGAAAACAGCACTGTGGATGAAGTTTGTCGCGACGATTTTGCTGATTGCCTTGTGGGCGCTGCTCGTTTTCTTTCGGGGAGCTGACCAGCAACAGTTGATCTTCGCCATCGGGCAGGCTCTGGTCGGGCTCGGGGTGTATCACGCTGCCAAGAACCAGCCGTCGAGCTCCTCGTCCTTGACGAACCTGATCACGGGTATCCAGTCGACGATCGATCCAGCAGTAACCAGCGAAGAGGCGCTGTCCGAGGCGGCAGCGCAAACGGCGCCCAACGCTCAGCCGGTTGCCGCAGCGCCGGTGTCACCGGTTGCCCCGGCGCCCGTGCCTGCGCAAGCACTCGTGGTGCCGCCGGCCGCCGCTGCCCAACCGCAGCAGCAGGCTACGTTGCAGTAACCATCACTGCCGCAAGCGCGGCACAACCCACTCTCCCGTCAATCTGTTACCGCGTCCGCGGCACAACTCCGAAGGACAACCATGAATCGCATGCTGCAAATCGCGGCAGGACTGCTCCTGCTCGCTCAAATCACCGCGTGCAGCACTGCGGCCCAGCAGAAATTCGCCGCTGTTATTGGCGATATCCAAACCCGCGTGGGTAACGCATGTGCCTTCTTCAACCCGGTGGCAACGGACGCGCAAATGTTGTACACGCTCGACCCCGATGTGGATCTGGCGATCGACGACATGAAGGCGCTGTGCGCGACGAACGCCACGATCGACGCGAGCACGGTTCAGACGCTCGCGCAAACCACGATCCCGGTTGCTGTGAAAAAGCTGGCGTCAATGCCCAACGTCTCGCCATCGCTCAAGCAGGAGATCGGCGGCGCGCTGACACTCGCCAACGGCGCGTTGAACGCTGCTGCGACGACGTATGCGCCGGCCACGCCGACGGCCGCATCTGCGCCGGAAGCGGCATCGACGCCGCCCGCTGGCGGGGCACCGATCCAGTAGCGTGAGGCGCGCCATGACACCACGAGACTACGCGTTACTCGCGCAGCGCGCTTACACGTCGCCGCCTCAAATAGGCGCCGAGGCGAGCGCCGCGCGTGCGATCGTGGAGGGGAGTGCGATCGCATTCCCTGGCACGAACAACATCGCGTGCTGGCTTGCAGATCTGGACGTTGAGATTGTGAATGTTCCGGATCTCGGTGTGCTGCACGCAGGATTCTGGCAGGCGTTCTGTTCGATCCGCGATCCGTTGATGGCGTTGCCGACGCCTGACGTGGCGGTTGGGCACAGCGAAGGTGCGGCGCTGGCGCTGCTATATGCCGGCGTACTGTGTCTTGCGGGCCGGGCGCCACAGGAGGTCTACGCCTTCGAGCCGCCCCGCGTCAGCGTCGACGACACGCTCGGAGCGCTGTTGCAAGCGAACGGCGTGCAGGTGCATCTCTATCGCAACGGTGAGGATGTCGTGCCTCTAGTACCGCGTCTGCTTCACCCGTGGCAGCACCCAGGGCCGCTTACCCCGATCGGCACACCGTCGCTGCCGGTGCCAAACGTCGAGGATCACTTCATCGAGCGCGTGATCGCGGCACTGTCGGCGTCGTAACGAACAACAATGGTGCTCGGGGTGCGGTTGGTACTCGTATGAAAATCAGTGAAGCCTTGTGGTCATTCCTTCGCGGGGGTGACCTTGATAAGCGGCTTCAGATCTGGATTGGATAGCGCAAGCAAATTGAGCGTCGCCCCGCCGAATTGGCGAGCAAACTCGTCATCGAAGGTGTAGTTGTAGTCTGCTACAGGCAGTTCCAGAGGGAACAGTCGTTGAGTGACGGCCAGCACCTTGGAGACATCGAGCGTGTACGAAATCAGCGCCTGTTTCTCATCTGACCACATGACCACGACACACCGTTTTTCCGGATGATTTGCCATCAATAGCCTCTGCACTGTTGGTAGTTTTCGAATGCCCGCTGTGAGCACGCATCCATGAACCGTTGCCCCCCCATTGCACTCCGAAAGGCTGTGCATTCGTCCATGTCGCGTTCGTACTGTGCAAAGCATTCAGCCTCGTCCGCCTCGCTGACGCCACGAGCCGCGATGTCCATCGCATCGCCCGAATTGGTATCGTCGGCCAGCTCGAACGGCTGCGCATCGCCAAGCGGCGTGTCATCACCCGCGCTGGCGTCGTCCGTGGCTGTGACATAGTCACCATCGAGCGCACCGTTCGCAACCGTCTCAGCAACGCCGAGCCAGTCGAAACCGCCACTAGCGCCTGCGCTTTCCACCGCCGTCGACGCGTCCCCGAGCGTCGGTCCACCGCTCACTACCGCTGATAGCCCGTAGCGCGCCGTTGGCACCGATGTACCACCACCATATGACTGGGGCCACCGCTCCGGAGCGGGCGCCGGCCTGAACGTCCTCTGATACGAGCGCCAATCGCGGTCGACAACCGGCACCAGCCTGCCGTCCTCAACGGCCTGTTTGAGCAGCCGCTCGATGCTCGCGTTGTCGGTGGGCAAGTTCCAATGTACGACGTTCAGGTGATCACCGAGGAACGAAGTGATTGCCATAATGTCGGTCGGGATCAGCCGACGGAAGTCATAGTTTGGCCGGAAATATCGCAAGAAGGTGCACCTGTCATCCTCACGCTGGCGGTGTTCCGCCTCATCCTCGGCGTCGCGCCTAGAAAGCCACGACCAGCTATGCCGGTTGGTTGACCTGTTGCGGTCCCGGTCTCGATCCCGTTCGCGCGCCCATTGGCGCCGGCGCGCCTGCTCTTCGTACTCGCAACGCAACATGAGGGTGCATTGCCAAGTTCCGATATCGAGTGGGACGTGGAGTGCGTTATACGACATGTGCCGTTCCCACCCGTGCGGCGGTTGCCGCGCAGCATCGCCCATTCCGGCCACCCCGTAATCCCATCGGCATAGGTCGTCTCACATTGGTCCGAGGTGGGTATTCGTATCACGAAATAAGAGCTTTATGTGCAGTCGTTGCAATCCTTGACAATGTCGAATGGGGGAGGTGCGGCTTCCAGCCGCAATTAACCATGGGAATTCCAATCGTGCCGTGGATCGGTGGCAAGCGCCGTCTCGCTGAGCATTTGTTGCCGCGCTTCCCGAAGCACGAATGTTATGTCGAAGTTTTCGCTGGCGGCGCGGCCCTCTATTTCATGCGGCCGCCGGCAGCCGTCGAGGTGATCAACGATATCAACGGTGAGCTGATCAACCTGTACCGGGTCGTACAAAACCACCTCGAGGAATTCGTGCGCCAATTCAAATGGGCGCTGTCGAGCCGCCAGGTGTTCAAGTGGCTGCAGGACACTCCGCCGGAGACGTTGACCGATATCCAGCGGGCGGCGCGCTTTTACTACCTGCAGCAAAATTGCTTCGGCGCGCGGATAGAGTCCCAGACATTCGGTACCGCAACCACGTCCCCACCGGGGCTTAATCTGCTGCGCCTCGAGGAGTCGCTTTCCGCGGCGCATTTACGATTGTCCGGCACGTACATCGAGCGCCTCGACTGGAAAACCTGTATCGGGCGCTATGACCGGTCGCACACGTTTTTCTACTTGGACCCGCCATACTGGCAGACGGAAGGCTATGGCGTGCCATTTCCGTTGTCCGAATACGAGGAGATGGCAAAGCTGCTTCGCACGATCAAGGGGAAAGCGATCCTCAGCCTGAACGACCATCCATCGATCCGAACGACGTTCGATGGCTATCAGATCGATAACGTCGAGATCGACTACACCGTCGGCGGTGCTGAGCACGCAGCTGCGCGCACTGAGCTGATCATTTACAGTTGGGACACAGCTGCAGATCCACCGGGCCTCTTTTGACCCTGGAACCGCCGGATCGCGTTAAATTACCGCTCCGCCTTATTTCTCACGCATTTGATGAAAGCCTGTCGACGTGGCGTTGTAATCGATCTTGACCGTGTTCCGATCGCGCTTCGTCTCGTCGAGGCGGCGCGTTTGCGGCTTCCCGAATGCGTGCCATCGGGCCGCTTCGATGTCGGTCATCCAGAAGCTGGTCTGTTTCATGCCGCCCCAATAGCCATCCTCAAAGAATTCCCACCGATATTCCCAGATCGGATCCATGGCATGCCCCTTCAAACACTGTATGGATGTACAGTATATCGCCATGCAAGGGTGTCTAATAATTGCCATTCCGTTCCCTGCAAACCCGCGTCGCTTCGTGCCAATTTCTTAGGCAATTCATTAGACACGTGAGCGCTCAAAGCCTTATTCTGAAAGGCTTAGATGAGCGTTTACATTTCTCATTTGGGATCAGAGGGTCGAAGGTTCGAATCCTTTCGCTCCGACCAAAGAAATCAAGGACTTACGGTGTCATGCCGTAAGTCCTTTTTCTTTTTCTGGCTCGGCCATCAAGACGCGCGCGGCTCCGGCGGCCCGCCGACGCCGACCGGCAGCGGCGTCGCGTCTGGATCGACAACCGCGACGACCTGCGCCCGCATACCCTTCTCGTAAGCATCGTCATGCAGCGCGATCGTTCGCGCGATGGCCGCGTCGCCGTGCTGGTGCATGAACACGGGGTCTTCGCTTTGCGTCGTGCGGGGGATCGTATTGCGACGATACGGTTCAGTGTGCATCAATCGCACCATCAAGTCCTCCGGAAAGAAGACCTGTCCGACATGCGCTACATGCTCGCCGGCGAGCGACGTGTCCGGCATGCGCACTTTGAAGTGGATGTGGTTCGTGCGTCCCATATAAAGTCCCGGAACGATCGTGCGAAACGTGACGTTGCCTCTGGTATCCGCGCGTTGAATTCCGCGAAGAAAAGTCAGCTTGTCGGTGGGCTGGCTTTGCGGCGGTGGACCAGGCGGTAGACCGTCGTGCGTGGGGCCGCCGTGCGATGGATCTCCCCAGCCAGTCGGCGGCGGGCCGGGCGGCATGGTGGGCGGACTGTCGCTCGGCTTCGCGAAGCCCGAATAGACGCCCCGCGCGTCGCAATGCCAGATATCGACGATCGCGTTGGCAAGCGGCGCGCAGCGGCGCTTGTCGATGATCGCGATATCGAGAATCAAAGGAACGCCTGCTTTTCCTTCGGTGATATCGCTGCGCAGCAGGTTGTCTTGCAGATAGTACGGTCCGATTTCCTGCTCCGCGCTGAGCTTGCACAGGCTCGCGTCCTGCGATTGCGCGGCCTCGCTCCTGAGCGGAAATTGAAGCGCTGTGCCGAGGGCGAGCGATGTGGTTAGGAAGCGGCGGCGTGAAAAATGTCTGTCGAAGATCATGTTGAGCCCTGGGTTGAATGGCGCGTTTTTTCGAGTGGCGCGCTTTCCCCCAATCTAGGGGAAGACCGTCGGGCGATCATCACCGCATCGTTACAGCGTCTTAACCCTCAATCGTTCGAACCGTCTGCTTCGTTTTGTGCCGGATCGCGTTCGAGCCGGTATCCGACTCCGTAGATCGAGCGGATCATGTCCTGCTCCGGGCGCACCGCCTGCAGCTTGCGTCGCAGATTCTTGACGTGCGTGTCGACCGTGCGGTCGGCGACGACGCGGTGATCGTCGTACAAGCTGCGCAGCAGAAGATCGCGCGGATAGATGCGGCCGGGCGTCGAATGCAGCAGCGACAGCAAGCGCAATTCGATCGGCGTCAGATTGAGATCGCGGTCGTCGAGCCGCGCGACATGACGTTCGACGTCGATCTCAAACGGCGACGGCGCTGGCTGGCCCGTGCGCGTCGCGTTCTCGATGTTCTCGACGCGCCGCAGGATGGCCTTCACCCTCGCCACGACCTCGCGCGGGCTGAACGGCTTGCACACGTAGTCGTCGGCGCCGAGTTCGAGGCCGAGCAGCCGGTCGATCTCGTCGACGCGCGCCGTGAGGATGATCACCGGCACGTTCGAAAACGTGCGCAATTCGCGGCAGATTTCGAGTCCGCCGCGTCCGGGCAGCATCAGGTCGAGCAGAACCAGCGCGGGCATTCGCGTGCGCAAGTAGGGGATGACTGCGAGGCCGTCAGCGATGACCGTCGGGTCGTAGCCCTCCGTGCGCAGGTAGTCGGCGAGCAGCGCGGACAGCTTGGGCTCGTCTTCGACGATCAGGATGGAAGGGCGCGAAGGACGGTCAGTCATGGGGTGGTTTCATTGTGGGAAAGCGGGCCATGATCCACAGGCCGCCCAGCGGCGAACGCGAGGCCGTGATGGTGCCGCCGTGCTCGCGCACGATATGCCGGCACAGCGCCAGCCCTAAGCCGGCGCCGCCGCTTTGACGGCTGCGTGAGGCGTCGACGCGAAAGAGCCGGTCGAACAAATGCGGCAGCAACGGTTCGGGCACGGCGGGATAGGAGTCCTGCACGTCGATCCGCAGTTCTTCCGCTTCGGCCGTGACGGCGACGCGGACTTTGCCGCCCGGGTCCGTGTAGCGCAGCGAGTTTTCGAGCAGGTTCTTCATCAATTGCGTGAGCCGGTGCGGATCGGCAGACATCAACGCGGGCGCCGTACCGAATTCGGTCTCCAGCGCGATGTCTTTCGCGCCGAGCCGTTCCCTGAACGTCTCGGCGGCGCCTTCGACGAGCGGCGCGACATTGACCAGTACTTTCTCGAACGAGAGCGCGCCGATATCGGCGAGCGAGAGCTCATATAAGTCGTCGATCAACTGGCTCAGCATCGCGACTTCGGATTGCAGCGAGGCGAGGGTCGTCGCATCGAGACTGCGCACGCCGTCCTCGATCGCTTCCAGCTCGCCGCGCAGCACCGCGAGCGGCGTGCGCAGCTCGTGCGAAATGTCGGCGATGAAGTCGCGCCGGCTGCGCTCGGCCGCTTCGAGCGAGGTGGCGAGCCGGTTGAAGTCGCTCGCCAGTTGATGGAGTTCGTCGCCGCCGGCTTCGGGCACGCGCGTCGCGTAGTCGCCGCTCGCGAGGCGGTGCGTGGCGAGCACGAGGCGCCGCGTCGGCGCGAGGAAGAGGCGGGCGAGCACGATAGCGACGCCGGCCGCGAGGAGCGCGGCGAAGCCCACGATGATCCACGTTGCGCGCACCTGTTGCGCCTGGAACTGACGGTCGGCGGCATAGAGGAGATTCTCCGGCGATGCGATCGATAGCCAGCCGACCACTTTGCCGTCCACCGTCAAAGGACTGCGGCGCGCGTCGGGCGGCGGAGGCGGTCCGTTGCTCGCGACGCGGTGCAGTTGGGCATCGTAGAGCGTCATCGGCGGCGTGCGTTCGGGGCCTGGGCCTGGGCCCGATCCCGGGGTCATGCCGGGCGGCGGCCCAGGAGGGGCGCCCGGTGGAGGTCCCGCGAAGTCGCCGGGCGGGGTCCCGCCCGCGGATTCGCGATTCGGGGGAGGCGGGCCGGCGTGGTCCGGCCCCGGCGCGGCGGGATCGTCGGCGCGGGGACTCATCGGGATGTTCTTGATCAGCGCATACCACGCGCTCGGATCGTCACGCAGGAAATCCCAGCTGCCGTACTGCACGTAGCGTTGTTCGAGTTCGCTAGTCAGCTTGGCGGTAGCCGCTGCGTTTTGCCCATTCAAGTAGGCGACAAAGCCGCGCTCGAAACTCCAGCGCACAGCGACGCCCATCGCGACCGCAACCAGAATGCAGGCGGCCGAGATGGCGAAGAAGAGTTTCGAGGTGATGCCGACTCTCATGCACAGATCCGGTCGTTTGGTCAGAAGGGCGGACCGTATTTTCGCGCGTGCGCCATGTCTGCGCACGCCACGGTTGCAAGATTCACATTTTCTCCGCAATTCCCCCATCTTCGCTGCACAGTTGCTCTCTATGATGGGTGCCGATGTGGTAACCGTTGAATGAGAGCGCATAGGCGATGATCACCCACCTTCTTGTCGTAGAGCCTGACCAGGCGATTCGCGACGAACTCCGCACCCATCTGCAGAAGAATCAGGTCGACATGTCGGTGCTGTACGACACGACGTCGCTCGTCAGGCGGCTCGAAGTGGAGGTGCCGTCCGCGATCGTGCTGCGGCACGGTGCGCCGGGCATCGACGGCATGGCGGCGCTCAGAACGTTGCGTGCGGCGGGCTACGACATGCCGGTGATCATCGTGAGCCGATCCACCGAGGTCGTCGACAAGATCCTCGCCTTCGAGCTCGGCGCGGACGACTATGTCGTCGATCCGTTCGACCCGATCGAGCTGTTGGCGCGCGTGCGCAACGCACTGCGCCGTCATCATCGCGAGGGGTTCGCTGTGCCTGTCTATCGAGAGCAATACGTGTTCGGCGATTGCGCGCTCGACTTTCTGGGCCGGCGCCTCTTCAGAGGCGGTGTCGAGGTGGCGCTCAGGCCCAGTGAATTCGCATTGCTGAAGATCTTCTCAGCGCATCCGATGAAGACGCTTTCGCGCGCGCGGATCATCGGCATGCTGGGAAGGGAAGGGACGGACCAGGCCGAGCGTGGGCTGGACGTGCTGGTGTTTCGCGTTCGAACGGCGCTGGGGACGTCTCCCGCCGGCCGCCAATACATTCAGACGATGCGGGGGCGAGGCTATGTGTTCGTGCCCGATGACACGGTCGCAGCCACGGTGGATTGTGACGAAGCGGAACCGCGGCGCTACGGCGCGCGGCGTCAGGCTGTTCGATACGACGCGGTCATGCAGTGAAACATCGCGGCAGGACACGGCGCTCATGAGCGAAGCGAGTGACGACAGGCAGCGCGCCGCATAAAAAAATTCCCGGCATTCGCCGGGCAAACGATACGCTGCTGAACGTATCGGAGCGTTCGACCGCGCAGTCGCCTAACTTAAAGCGCGACTGCGCAGCGCTTCCCGCTGAACGCACCGCTGCGCGCCTTGCATCCGCGCGGCAGCGGTGCGCAATCCCTTAAACCGCAGCGGCCTTCTTGCTTGCGCGCGAGGCTTGCTCGGCAGCCTTCGTCGCGGCCGTGGTGGCGGCGTTGAAGTTGCTTTCGGCGATTTCGACGGCTTGCTTCGTGGCCTTCTGGACCGTTTCGTACGTCGTGTTGGCGGCGGTGATCGCGGCCTTCATTACCGCGACAGCGGTTTCGGAACCGGCCGGCGCGTTCTTCGCGACGTTGTCGACGAGCGCTTGCACCTTGCGGTTCTGATCTTCGTACTGCGCTTCGACGGCGCGCGCGAATTCGGCTTGCGTAGCCGATGCGATTTCATACAGATGACGGCTGTACGACAGGACCTTTTCCGCTGCCGGCTGCACGATGCCGGCTTGCAGGGCGAGGAATTCCTGCGCGTCCTTGGCCGACAGCGCACGTTGCGCGTTTTCCTGGCCTTCCGCGATCGTCGACTTCACGACTTGCAGATTCAGCTCGGTCAGCTTTTCGAGACCGTCGAAAGCCTTGTTCGTCAGGCCGAAGAGGGTTTCGAGGCTGGCCTTTTGGGCGGCGGAAAATTGCTCGGGCGTGAGCAGGGTCATGTTTGCGCTCCTGGAGGACGGGCCCACACGGTGTGGGCCTCGTTGAGTTGACGTTGGCACGGGGCTATTGCTGATGTCACAAATCATTGTGCGATGCAGCAATTAACGTCATTCTAGGACAGCGCGGCGGCATGTCAAGTATTTTTTGTGCGCCGCACAAAATTGATAATTTCTCAGTAAAACAATGTCTTGTGAAGAATGTGTGACATCCCGGAGCGTCTTTCCTGTGGGTGCCATCACCGCGCAGTGACTAGGGAATAAACTACTCGACTCGCGCGTTCTCCGGGACAGTTGCCTGGAAACTGACTGGCGACTTACTGAATCCACGATTGCTTTCACTTCATTCACGCGAAAGATGACCACGCCAGCCGAGCTTACTCAACACCAAACCGGTTCGCCGCATCACGGCGAGCCACTGATTCGCTATAGCCGCACGGCGATGATTCTCCACTGGCTGATCGCGGCGGGCATCCTCGGCAATGTCGCGCTTGGCCTCTCGGCCGATTCCCTGCCCGACGACTGGATCCGCCCCGTGATCGACACGCACAAGTCGATCGGCATCACGGTGCTGGGGCTCGTGCTGCTGCGCATCCTCTGGCGCGTCGCGCACCGGCCGCCGCCGTTGCCGAGGGCGTTTCCCGCATGGGAACGCGCAAGCGCGGATGCCGCGCATCTGTTGCTCTACGTGTTGATGATCGGTCTGCCGCTGTCGGGCTGGCTGCACGATTCGGCGTGGAAGGATGCGGCAACCCATCCGATGACGCTGTTCCATCTCGTGCCGTGGCCGCGCATCGGCTTCGTGATGAATCTGGAGCCCGCTTACAAGGAGCACATGCACGACGTGCTCGGCGCCGTCCACACGTGGTTCGGCTATGTGCTGTACGCGGTGCTCGCGTTGCATATCGGCGGCGCGCTCAAGCATGAGCTGATCGATCGCGAATCGGTTTTGCGCCGGATGCTGCCATGAGTTCGCCCACTCATCCGGCCTTTGCGCCGAAGCGGCAGCGCGCTCGCGCTCGGCGCCGGCAGTCTGCGTTCGCCGACCGCGCCGCGCTCGACGACGCTTTCGCGCGCTTGTCGCCACGCGTGTCGCCGCGCGGCACGCCGCTCGTCAGCGTGCTGATCCACGGTGGCGTGTTTGCCCTGTGGATCACGCTTTTCGTGCGCGCATTCATGCTGCACGGCGTGGTCGCGTGGTCGGTCGGCATCGCGTACGTGATCTACGACACGCTGCTCTTGGCCTTCGTCACGTTCAAGACGTTGCCGTTGCTCAAGCCGCGAATCGACAGCCCGATCGATCAATCGGCATTGCCGACGCTCGGTGTCGTCGTTGCGGCCTACAACGAGGCGGCGGTGTTGCCCGTGACGCTCAAGGGTCTGCTCGAACAAACGGCCGCGCCCGCGCAAATCGTGATCGCCGACGACGGTTCGACCGACGGCACCGCAGCCTTGCTCGCCGGTGAATACGGTTTGATCGAACCGGCGGAGGGGCAGCTCAGCGCGCCGAGCTCGCGGTTCCCGTCGCTGCGTTGGCTGCGTGTGCCGCATGCCGGCAAGGCGCGCGCGTTGAACGCGGCGATCACGGCGCTCGATACCGATATCGTGCTGACCGTCGACGCCGACACGCGCGTCGAGCCGGACGCGTGCGCCGCGATGCGCCGCGCGTTTGCCGCCGAACGGGAGCTCGTCGCCGCGACCGGCATTCTTACCCCGCTTTGCGCGAAGGATGCGGCCGGCCGCTTTTTCCAGTGGTTCCAGACCTACGAGTACATCCGCAACTTCATCTCGCGGTTTGCGTGGATGCGTGCGGACAGCCTGCTCTTGGTGTCGGGCGCGTTCGCGTGCTTCCGGCGCGAAGCGCTCTTGACGGTCGGCGGCTTCGACCCGCAGTGTCTCGTCGAAGACTACGAACTGATCCATCGCCTGCGCCGCCATGCGGTCGAGAGCGGATTGACGTGGCGCGTGCGCGTGATCGGCGATGCGCGCGCGCATACCGATGCGCCGGGCACGCTGGCGAGCTTTCTGCGCCAGCGCCGCCGCTGGTTCGCGGGATTCCTGCAGACGCAGTACTGGAACCGCGACATCACCGGCAATCGCCGCTACGGCGCGCTCGGCCTGCTGATGATGCCGGTGAAGGCATTCGATACGCTGCAGCCGATTTATGGGCTCACCGCCTTCGCTCTGCTGCTGATGTTTCTGTTCACGGGGCGGCTCGGAGTCGCGCTGTCGGTATCGGGCGTGATCCTCGCGAAGATCGTGGTGGATCTCGCGTTTCACCTTTGGTCCGTGCATCTATACCGGCGCTGGACGGCTAATCGCCAGGGCTCGCATCTGTCGATGGCGATCCTGGCGGCGCTCGCCGAGCCGTTCAGTTTCCAGCTGTTGCGGCACACCGGCGCCGCGCTCGGCTGGGTGCATTTTCTGAGCGGACGCCGGAGCTGGGGCGCGCAGCAGCGCACGGGGCTCGTCGCGAACGATGGAGGAGGCGCGGGGGCGCCGTGATCGCGGCGTGGGACATTGGGATTTGTCCTATGGCTTGGATTGATCGGTCGGATATATAACGTTGGCTCTCATTCGGGCGCAATGGCGCCCGAATGAGTCGTCTAACCGCTTGCACAATTGCAAGCTGCACGACAGAATCGCCAAAATCCAACCGCTCCTAGCCGATGAAGACCTATACCGCACTGTCCGTTGTCCTGCTCCTGTGCGGGTGTACCAGCGTTTCCCCGATCCAGAAAGAGGCGCGTGAGCGCTACACGGTGACCTCGAAGACGAGCAATCCGTTGGTCTCCTGGCGTCATCTGATGAACGCGAGCGTCGGCCATGCGACGGAATTCTGCGCCGAGCAGGACAAGGCGATGCACGAGATCGATGTCGGCACGTTCGGCGTGCGCGGGTTCAGCCCGCGCGAAGCCGATCTTCGCTTCGAATGCGTGCCGCGTTGGCAGAGCCAATAAGCCGGCTGCCGTAGCGCGGCTCTCACTTTGGCGGCACGCGCTGCCGCCCTCATACCTTCCAGCGCGCCTCGGCCACGGTCAACGGCTTCGGAATCAGCTTGAGTTCGCTGAACGCATCGGCGATCTGCTGCTGATAGGCTAGCGTGGCATCGGTGATGCGAGTCACCCCGAACGTCGTGCGCTTGACCGCCAGGTCGACCGTCGCGCCATCCAATCCCGTTTGTCCCGCCAATAGCGACGATACGTCGGCGAGATGCTGCGTGCTCCACGTGTCGAGCGCCGCGATTTCGTCGAGCAGCGCATTCACGATCGCCGGTTGCGCGGTCGCGTAGCTGCGCGTGGCGACGTAGTACTGCAGGTTCTTCACCAACCCGGTCCCGTCGGTCAGCACGCGTGCGTTTTCCTGATGCTGGATGGCGGCGAAGTAGGGGTCCCAGATCACCCACGCATCGACGCCGCCCTGCGTGAACGCCGCGCGCGCATCGGACGGCGTGAGGTAGCTCGGCTGGATCTCCGTGTATTTGACGCCCGCCTTTTCGAGCGCGCGCACGAGCAGAAAGTGGACGTTCGAGCCGCGGTTGAGCGCCACGCGCTTGCCGCGCAAATCGGCGACGGTTTTGAGCGGCGAGTTGTGCGGGACGACGATCGCCTCGGCGGCGGGCGCGGGCGGCTCGTTGCCGATGTAGACGAAATCGACGCCGCCCGCTTGCGCGAAGATCGGCGGCGTCTCGCCGACGGTGCCGACGTCGACGGCGCCCGCGTTCAGCCCTTCGAGCAATTGCGGCCCGGCTGGAAACTCGCGCCACTCGACCGTGACGCCGAGCGGCGCAAGCCGTTTTTCGAGCGTGCCGCGCGCTTTCAGCAGAATCAGCGTGCCGTACTTCTGATAGCCGACGCGCAGCACTTTGGCGCTGTTGTCGGCGCGTGCGGCGAGCGGCGCGAGCGCGCCGGTGCCCGTGATCAGCAAGCCGGCGGCAGCTGCCATGGATGCCTTGAGCAAGGCTCTCCGCTCAACGCTTGAGGGGGTGTCATGTTTCATGGGGCGGTGGTCTCGCGTGAGGTTGGGCGTCGCGGCGAGTGAAAGACACGTTGCGCGCGACGCGGTATCGAAACCACCGAATCTACGGGCCGCCGGCCCGGCTGAAAACCAACGATTTCCGATAAGGTTTTACGAATTGCCGCTAACCGCGCGCGCGGCGGCTAGCCGAGCCTCGCGACGGCGGTTGCGCGGCGAAGCGCGAAACAAGTGCGAAACGTCCCACCCGGCGACTTGGCGTGCCAGTGCTTCGCGCGTTTCCGGCATGACGAAGGGGTTGCATGCCTGCGCATGCAACCCCAGAAATATGCGAGACAGTGAAACGTCAGTGCTTAGTCCGCCGCCCACCGAGCATGTGATGCTCCGCGAGCCAGTGATGCAGCATCCCTTCACCGTTGTGTTCGCGCTTGTACGACCGCGATTCGAAGATCGTGAGTGCCAATAGCACTAGCAGACCCACTCCGAGCCCGACCAAGCCAGCGATCGATTCAGCATCCATGGCAGCCTCCTTTTTGGCGATTGCAGCCACTCGTACATCTTAGGACATGCGCGAGGAAATCGTGATGGGGTTAAAAACCGCGGAAAGCGGCGAGTCGATCCCGGCCAGCGTTTTCATTTAGACTCACGCGTTCTTTTTGCCGTTCTTCATCCGATCCGGGACCTTTCATGAAGCGCATTGCCTTTGCTTTCTTGCTCGCGACGATGGTCGCGGGCTGCGTCGACGCCCCTCATCACGGCAAGCCGCCGCAAGATCCGCCTGACTACCACGGCGTGCCGACCGACGACCGGCCGCCCGCGATGATCGACACGCCCGCAGCGCCGCAATAACGGCGACAGGCGCACGGATGGCGCCGGGGTCGGATCGCGAATGCAGCGAGGCGCGTTAGGTTCGCGCGGGGTTCGCGCCGCCCGCAAAGCTCAGGTCGCGGCCGGCAGATTCTGTGAGCGCATCTCGCCGAAATAGGTGGAAAGACGCGGCAAATAGGCGGCGAGCGTCACGCCGCGGGCGGCCATGAAGATCGTGAGCGCGAGCCACAGGCCGTGGTTGCCGAGCGGCCCGGCGAGCAGCCACGACGCGGTCATGAACATCGCGAACGACATCGCCATCGATTTCATCATGTCGCGCGTTTGCGTGGCGCCGATGAACACGCCGTCAAGCAAGAAGCTCCACACCGAGATCACGGGCGAGAGCGCCGCCCACGGCAGATAGCGCTCGGCGGCGGCGCGCACGGGGGCCTGATCGGTCAGCCGCTCGATGATCCACACGCCCGCGCCCCAATAAACGAGCGAGAACGCGAGCGCGCCGAGCACCGACCACAACAGCGTGACCTTGACCGCCTTCCTGAACGCGTCGCGATTCCTTGCGCCGAGCGCCGCGCCGACGAGCGCTTCGGCGGCGTGCGCGAAGCCGTCGAGTCCGAACGCCATGAAGGTCTGGAAGTTGAGCAGCAGCGCGTTCGCGGCGAGCGTCGCGTCGCCTTCCTGGGCGCCGACGTGCGCGAACCAGCCGAACGACGCGAGCAGGCACAGCGTGCGAATGAAGATGTCGCGGTTGATCGCGACGAGACGCTTGAGCGTGGCCGTGTCCAGCAGCGACGCGGCGTCGAGCGCGGGCAAGCCGCGCGGGCGCAACTGCCACAGGATGAACGCGCCGAGCACGAAGCCGCAGGCGTCGGCGGTCGCCGTGGCCGCGCCCATGCCCGCGACGCCCCAGTCGAACGCGTACACGTACAGCAGCACGGCGACGATGTTGACGGCGTTGATGAAGACTTGCGTGATCAGCGCCAGACGCACGCGCTGCGCGCCGAGCAGGTAGCCGAGCACGACGTAGTTCGCCAGCGCGAGCGGCGCGGCCCAGATGCGCGCGTGGCAATAGGCGGCGGCGTTTTCACGCACGGCATCGCTGCCGCCGAGCGCGGCGAGCGCATAGCGGATCAGCGGCGTTTGCAGCGCGAGCACGGCGGCGCCGATCGCGAACGCGAGCATGAGCGCGCGCACGACGTTCGAGCGCAGCCCGGCGTGGTCTTGCGCGCCGAACGCCTGCGCGACGAGCCCGGTCGTACCCATCCGCAGAAAGCCGAAACTCCAGAACACGAAGCTGAAAAAGAGCCCGCCGAGCGCCACGCCGCCGAGATAGGCGGCGCCGTCCAGATGCCCGGCGACGGCGGTATCGACGGCCGACAACAGCGGCTGCGTGAGATTCGCGAGAACGATCGGGAACGCGAGCGTCAGCACGCGGCGATGCCAGCGTGTCGGC
The DNA here is from genome assembly GCF_005280735.1 of Trinickia violacea. Classification (NCBI taxonomy): domain Bacteria; kingdom Pseudomonadati; phylum Pseudomonadota; class Betaproteobacteria; order Burkholderiales; family Burkholderiaceae; genus Trinickia; species Trinickia violacea. Next base: position 3,016,952 of record NZ_CP040077.1, on the reverse strand, counting down.
AACGTGTGAGCGGCGTGGTCCGCCACGCCTCGCGCGGACTCGGGTCGAGACTCGTCTGCGGAATCGGCAGAGCGGGGGGACGGGCTCACGCGGGCGTGCCTAGCCGCGTTCCTGCACGCACACCCACGGCGACACGACGACCGCCCACAGGTCAGGGTCGCGCGCCGAGAAATCGGTGGCGGTCTCGGTCTGCACGCGCTCGACGAGCCCGGCGGCCAGCCACTGCGCGACTTGCGTGGTGTCGTCGTTGGCGATGGCTTCGGCCACGCTCACCAGATCGAGGTCGCGCGCCACGCGCAGCAGCACGCCGCGCGCGAAGAACCGTTCGAGCTCGGACCAGCCGATCTTGGCGGTTTCGGCGAGCAGCTTCATGTAGAGCGGGCTATGGGCGCCCGCGCCGGATGTATCGGGGGAAGTCATCGAATGTGCGTGGTGTATGACGAGCGGGCGTAACTATAAACCATCGGTCAAGGCGCTTTGGCGCTGCGCAGTTCACGGCGGATGATCTTGCCGGTCGCGGTCATCGGCAGGCTGTCGACGAAGGCGATTTCGCGCGGATATTCATGCGCGGCGAGGCGTGTCTTCACGTGCGTCTGGATCTCGCGCACGAGCGCGTCGCCGGGCTCGAAGCCCGCGTTCAGCACGATGAACGCCTTGACAATCTCGGTACGCGTCTCGTCCGGCATGCCGACCACGGCCGCCATGCGGACGGCCGGATGACCGAGCAGGCAGTCCTCGATCGGGCCCGGGCCGATGCGGTAGCCCGCGCTGGTGATCACGTCGTCGTTGCGCCCGACGAAGCGCACGAAACCGTCATCGTCCATCACGCCGATGTCGCCGGTCACGAGATAGTCGCCCGCGAACTTTTCGCGCGTCGCCTCGGGGTTGCGCCAGTAGCCGAGGAACATCACGGGGTCGGGCGCGCGGATGCCGATGTTGCCCTCGGTGCCGTGCGGCAGCACGCGGCCGGCGTCGTCGACGATCGCGACCTCGTGGCCCGGCGCCGCCTTGCCGATCGAGCCGATGCGCGGCTCGAACAGTGTCGCGCACGAACTGAGCACGACGTTGCACTCGGTCTGCCCGTAGAACTCGTTGATCGTGACGTTGAGCGCCGCGCGGCCCCATTCGATCAGCTCCTCGCCGAGCGATTCGCCGCCGCTCGCGACCGCGCGCAAAGCGAGGCGGTAGCGCTCGGCCGGACGCTCGACGGTGCGCATCATCTTCAACGCGGTGGGCGGCAGGAACGTGTGCGTGACGCCGTGGCGCGCCATCAGGTCGAAGGCGGCATCGGCGTCGAACTTCTCGAAGCGCCGCGCGAGCACGGGCACGCCGTGGTGCCACGCGGGCAAGAGCACGTCGAGCAAGCCGCCGATCCAGGCCCAGTCTGCCGGCGTCCAGAACAGCTTGGCGCCTGCGGGGAAGAACGCTTGCGGCATCTCGACGCCGGGCAGGTGGCCGAGCAGCACGCGGTGGCCGTGCAGCGCGCCCTTCGGTTTGCCGGTCGTGCCCGAGGTGTAAATGATCACGGCCGGATCGTCGGCGGCGGTATCGACCGGTTCGAACGCATCGGACTCGCTTTGCAGTGCGGGCCAGAACGCTTGGACGCCTGCCGTACCGCCGTCCGAGGGATCGGCGTCGATGCAATAAACGCTCTTCAGCTCTGGCAGCGCCGCGCGGATCGACGCGATTTTCTCGAGCCCTTGGCGGTCGGTCACGAGCGCGACCGCGCCGCTGTTCGACAGCCGGTATTGCAGCGCTTCGACCCCGAACAGCGCGAAGAGCGGCACGGCGATCGCGCCGAGCTTGTAGGCAGCCAGATGGGCGAGGGCGGTTTCGGGCGTCTGCGGCAGGAAGATGCCGACGCGCTCGCCGCGCGCGACGCCGTGCCTCGCGAAGCTGTTCGCGAGCCGGTTCGACAGCGATTTCAGCTCATCGAACGTATAGCGGGTTTGCGCGCCGTCGTGCTTCTCGTAGATCAGCGCGAGCCGGGCGCTGCCGTCGGCCCATTTGTCGCACGTGTCCACGCCGATGTTGTAGCGCTCGGGGATCTGCCAGGAGAAGCCTTCGATGAGCCGTTCGTAGCTGTCGGTGGGGCAAAGCATGGGTGTCACCTCGTCTCGTCTTTTATCGGTTATTTTGAAATGAATGAAGATAATCCGCTGCTCAATATCGCTCGAATTCTCGAATGACTTTGCAAATTATCCGATGAAATCTTTCGCGCTGAATTGAATATTAATATTCATGGGAAAGGCGAAAATATCGTACGGCAGCCAGTTTCGTGCAATCCGTCAGATTTTACGCGTGCGGGGCTGCGCCGCCAAATCGTCCACAGTATCGGCCTCCAGCCCGGCCACGGATTGACATTTGATATGACAAACGTTCTTTCCGAGGTCTATCGATCTTTCGCATCGATAATCGACTCGCATTTCTCGGACATTCCTCCTGCTTCATGCGCCGATTCTCGATTATCGAGCGTTAATCCATTGCCGACGCTTTAGAGCGTTGTTAGATTGGTTCTCGGCGCATGGTGAACCGGTCCTTTGCCTATATGCGCCGAACCCCCGTTAGCCCGGCCACGCCGGGCTTTTTTTGTGTCGACCCAAGTTGGCGCTTCAGCGCTTACTTGGGTCCCATGCAAAGCTGCACCCGCTAGTGGAGGCCGACTAGCGGCAAGCGTATGCCGTTTCCGATACGCGCGTATGATGCGACGGATTCCAAGTTCGAGATCGCTATGCGACTGCTCTTGATCGTCGTGGGCATGTGCCCGCTCGCCTTGATTTTGCTGTTCGCGTTCGCGCGGCGAGTCGACCCGTTGTCGGGCCGGCTGCGCAAGCGTAGCGACGCCCGGCGCAGCGACGCGCAGCTTGGAAGCGCCCTCTATGGGGGGGCATCCCGTCCGGTTGTGGCGCCGAGCTGGCCGCTCGATGTGTCGTCAGAAGAGGCGTACGCCTCCGACGAGGCCGGCGCCGGTTTCTGTCAGCGCGCGGGCAGGTAGCGCGTCGGATCGATCGAGCGCCCGCCGTAACGCAGTTCGAAGTGCAACGCGACGCGATCGTTGTCGGTGTCGCCCATCTCCGCGATCTTTTCCCCTTGTGAAACTTGCTGGCCTTCTTTGACGAAGAGCGTGCGGTTGTGCGCGTAAGCCGTCAGGAAGTCGGCGTTGTGCTTCACGATCAGCAGGTTGCCGTAGCCGCGCAATCCATTGCCCGCATAGACGACGGTCCCGGTCGCGGCCGCGACGACCGGCGTGCCGGCCATATTGACGATGTCGATGCCTTTCGAGTTGACGCCGTCGAACCCGCGCGCAACCTTGCCGGGTGCCGGCCACACGAGCGCGATGCTGGTCGCGGGCTTCACCGCAGGCGCGGCCGCCGCGCTCGACGACGAACTTGCGCCGCTCGGGCGCGTGCTGCCGGAGCTGCCGGTCGACGCACTGTTCGACGCGCGGCCCGAGGAACCGCTCGCCGTGGCGGAATTGGCCGGCGGCTCGACGCGCAGCACCTGGCCGACCTCGATCGCATCCGGGTTGGGCAGGTTGTTCCAGCGGACGATGTTCTGGACGGACTGACGGTTGCTGCGGGCGATCTTCGAAACCGTATCGCCGCGCTCGACCCGATAGAACCCCGGTCCGACAGGTGCCGAACCGCAAGCGGCCAGTGCTGCGACAAGCGACGCGCAGACGAGCCGCGTTATTTTTCTTCTCAACATTGAACCTCGCAAAGCGCTGCCGAGAGTGGTTTCCCCGAGAGGCTTCCTCGAAGTTTCCTCACAGCAGGTACAAAACGTCTAATTTTAACGGCTTCGGCTTGCGCACCCCGTTTGGCGCAGTCGACGAAGCGCGATTAGCGGTCCATTCACGCCCTCGATCGCACGTCGAGCCCCCGTGTGCGATGCCGTGCGGGCTTCATGCCGAAGCCTGGCTCACCGGCCTTCCGGTTCGAAGGAGACCGCGATGCGCAGCGCCGCGGTTTCCGTCTTGCCGGGAGCCAGCCAGCGCAGCCCGAGACCGTTGTGGATCGCGTCGGGCAGCCCGAGCCACGGCTCGACGCAATAGAAATCCGACGTGTCCGCCTCGGTCCAGGTCGTCACGGCGTACCACGGCACCGAGCCGGGGCGCTGCAGATCGATCTCGACGACGCGGCGAAGACTCGGCGAGACAAGGCGCACCGGCCGCGCAGGCACGCCGCTCAGACAATGGAAGCGATCATGGATGCGCGGATCGTCGAGCGTGTAGGACGGCTCGCCCGGCGTCGGGGCGCTGATCGAGCCGTCGGCTTCCTGGTGCCGGCGCGAGGTGGGCGGCAGTTCCACGGTCGTCTCGCCGCGCAGCGCGTGCGGCTGCGCGAAATAGAAATGGTGGCCGGCGTAGTGGGGCAGCGGTGCGTCGCCGAGGTTCGCGACGGTCAATTCGACATCCAGCGTCTGTGGGTCCACGAGCCGGTAGGCGGCTTCGAAGCGGAAAGCGAACGGGTACGCGGCGCGGGTCGCCTCGGTGTCGGTGAGCGTCATGCTTACGCCGTGGCCGTCGGCGTCGAGCGTGGCCGCAAACGGCAGGTCGCGCGCAAAGCCGTGCATCGGCAGTTCGCGCACGACGCCCGCCGGGTCGCGCCATTCGCCGATCCGGCCGTCCACGCGATGGCGGCCAAGGAACGGGAACAGCAGAGGGTTACCGCCGCGAATCCTGGCCGGCTGGCTCCAGTCGGCCGAATCCGGCCAGTGGATGACCGGCACGCCGCCGATTTGCCACGACAGCAGCCGGCCGCCGGCCTGGGGCGCGATGCGCAAGAGCGCGTCGCCTTGCGTGATTTCGAGGATGTCCTGCTGCTGGAATTGGGGCATGGTCGGATGAGCCGGGAAAAGGTAATTTTGCGCCGCCCTATGTTACGGAGAAACCCTTGATCGGGAAACTGCGGGTGTTGCAACGGTCGCGTTTCCGGATAATGCCGAACCTGGGCCGGCATTATTTGCCGCGCCACCCACTTTCGAAGGAGGACGCATGGATATCGCCATGGCAATGGGCCTCGCTCTGTTCGGCATGTTCACCGCCAGCACTGTGGTTTTCTTCTACAAGTTCGCGCGCTAACGGCGCGCGAGCCCAGAGCACGCGCTCCGCTGCAGCGACAAGCGCCGCAGACGAGCGTCGAATCTCGAGCGCCGGCACCGGCGCTTTTTTTCCGCCCGTTTCTACCTTTTTCGCATCCGGCGTTGCTTCGCACCCGCCTGATCGCCCGGAAGTGCGCATGAGCGCACGCCGATAGCGCGCCGCGCCGCTGACGCACTGCCGCAAAAAAATCGAGAAAAAATCCTGAAAACTTGGCGTGTCCGCTGCCCGTAGGCATAATCGTTGCGCCACCGGGCATCGGCGCCGTGCGCGCCACGTCTCGATTTTTCCATCCCTCCCCATCGAAAAGGACCGACGCGTGAGTCTCTGGTTTTTGATCTTCTTGAGCGTGCTGCAGGGCGTCACCGAGCTCTTTCCCGTCAGCAGTCTCGGACATACGCTGCTCGCCCCCGCGCTGTTCGGCATGCACATCGACGCACACGCGCCGCAATTGCTGCCCTTTCTGGTTGCGCTCCACCTCGGTACCGCGCTCGCGCTGCTGTGGTACTTCCGGAAGCGCTGGGTCGCGCTGATCGGCGGCTGGTTCGGCACGTTTGCCGGGCGCCGCAGCGATGACGGCCACATGATGTGGGCGCTCATCATCGGGACGATTCCGGCGGGCCTCGTGGGCCTCATCCTTGAAAAGCGTCTCGAGCGGATCTTTCACGATTTGCGCATCGTCGCGCTCGCGCTGATCGTCAACGGCGTGCTGCTGTGGCTCGGCGACCGCCTGCAACGCGCTCGCGCGCATCGCGCACCGGAAAAGCTCACGTTCAAGCAGGCGTTCCTGGTCGGTCTCGCACAAGTGGGCGCGCTGATTCCGGGCTTCTCGCGCAGCGGCTTGACGATGATCGCCGGCAATGCGGCCGGCCTGACGGCCGAGAAGGCCGCCGAATTCGCGTTCCTGCTCGGCACGCCGATCATTTTCGCGGCGGGCCTGCTCGAAGTGCCGAAGCTCTTTCACGCGCCGCAGCAACTCGCCGATGCGTTCCTCGGCGGCGTGCTGACCGCGATTGCAGCGTATTTGAGCGTGCGCTTCCTGATGCGCTATTTCGAGGGCCGCGGCCGCCTCGCGACGTTCGGCATCTATTGCATCATCGCGGGCGCGCTTTGCTTCGGCTGGTTCATGATGCACGCACAGCCGGTCTAAGCGACGCGCGGGCATGGCAAGGGCCGGGGAGGGGATCGGTTATAATCGCGGCCCCCGGCGCAATTATCCGGTCCGCTTTAAAATTTCAGCTTCGCCTCCCCATAGTTCAACGGATAGAACACGGGTCTTCTAAACCTGAAATCGAGGTTCGATTCCTCGTGGGGGGGCCAAACATTTTCCTCACGCTTGCCGTCATTGCTCAAGACACAAAGATCGCAATGAGCAAACGAAATCCGAAGCGCGTCTCCATTGTGACGCGCAACCTCCTGACCGTCGTCGCGGGCATCGTGGCGCTGATCGCCGTCGGCGCTGTGGTTCTCTATGGGCCGATTATGTACGGCGATATGGTCGACAACTACGGCATCGTCATGATGATGACGCTTCCGGTCATCGTCGCTGTGGCATTCCGCATCGGGCTGGATGCATGGCTTGACCGTTGACCGGCGCCGGCGCGCACGCGCTCACGCGCCGTTTTCAGAAGCCAGGCGACAAGAAGCGTACGGTGACAATCATTCGACCGGATGGCTACGAGAACTGACTCGACTGCACAGATGTCGACAAGGCGCGCTCGTTCCTGAATCTTCATGGTGAACGTGCCCTGCGTTGTCGGCGTCCCGTCTCCTACGTCGCTCGCAGTATCGAACTGCTCGTTGACCACAACTGCTTGCCTGTTCTGCAACCCTGCCAAACCGTCATTACCTCTGTGCAGCGGTACTAGGGACATTCCTAGGGCGATCTCTCAGTATCCAGCTTGACCTTAAATATTCCCCCGTGCGAATATTAATTCATGCGGGTGAATTTTGGCCCGTGCGTTTATGTCAGATCCCGACGTGGGCGATCCAGGCATTTCGCAACGTCAGGGGTTGACAGGCAGCTCGCCAGCTGTTCGCGCTGCACTGTTCTTGGCTATTTCAATTCCAACCAATCAGTAGTGCAGATCAGTATGGACCTCCCATCACCTTCAATAGCTGGATCGTTACACGGTTTGCGCGTTGTGGATCTGTCCCGTGTCCTTGGCGGCCCATACTGCACGCAGATCCTCGCTGACCACGGCGCGGAAGTGATCAAGATCGAACCGCCAGGCGGCGACGAAACGCGCGGCTGGGGGCCGCCGTTCGATGGTGAGACAGCTTCGTACTTCCAGGGCGTCAATCGCAACAAGCTGGGCGTCGTGCTGGATCTCACGCAACCTGCGGAGCGCGAGCGTCTGCTCGCGCTGCTCGACACCGCCGACGTCCTGGTCGAGAACTTCAAGATCGGCACACTCGAGCGATGGGGGATAGGCTACGACACCGTGCTCGCCACGCGCTTTCCGCGGCTTGTGCATTGCCGCGTTTCAGGCTTCGGCCCGGACGGCCCACTCGGCGCGCTGCCAGGCTACGACGCGGCGATCCAGGCGATGACCGGCCTGATGAGCGTCAACGGCGAGGCGGGTGGTGCGCCATTGCGCGTTGGCGTTCCAATCGTCGATCTCGTGACCGGCCTGAATGCAGCCCTCGGTATCCTCATGGCACTGCGCGAGCGCGAGACAAGCGGGCGCGGCCAGTTTGTCGAATCCACGCTGTTTGACTGCGCGCTTTCGATCCTGCACCCGCACACGCCCAATTACTTCTATTCGGGCAAGGAACCGCAGCGAACCGGCAACGCGCATCCGAACATCACGCCCTATGACATGTTTCATACGGGCAGTGGCGACATCTTCCTCGCCGTCGGCAACAACACGCAGTTCGCAGCGCTCTGCCGGCTGATCGAGGCGCCGCAGCTTGCCGCCGATCCGCGTTTCGCCGACAACCGGTTGCGCAGTCAGCACAGAAGCGATCTGCGAGCGGAACTTGAACAACGTTTCGCCGCCTTGGATGGCCCACAGCTCGCTGACACGCTCGTGCGCCACGGTGTGCCATGTGCGCCAGTGCTCGGACTGGGTGCGGCGCTCGCGCATCCGCATACGGCGCACCGTGCGATGAAGGTGGAGATGGGCTCCTATCGCGGAATCGCATCGCCGATCAAGCTGGGCCGTACACCGGCCACCTACCGGAGCGTGCCGCCGGCACTCGACGAACACACTGCGCAGGTCTTCGGCGAGCGATCAGGCGACGCGTAGCCCACGCATCAACCAGCAGTTCGACATAACCACCACTGCGGCACACGCAGCGCCGCGCAGGAGACAACAATGACACCAGCCGATCAGGCAGGATGCCTCACGCACAGGGAGATAGGATCATGCTCGCGCTAATCGGTACGCTGGCGATCGTTGCTCTCTTCACGCTGATCATCACGAAACGGCTCTCGCCACTCGTCGCGCTGATCGCCGTGCCGATCGTCGCCGCGCTCGCCGCAGGCTTTGGGCTCTCCACCGCGAAGTTCATCGTTCACGGGGTGCAGAACATCGGACCGGTCGCGGGCATGTTCGTGTTTGCGATCCTTTTCTTCGGGATTCTCACCGATGCCGGGATGCTTGACCCGATCATCAACGGTGTGCTGCGCGTGGTGGGCTGCCATCCGCCGCGCATTGTCATGGGCTCGGCACTCCTTGCCCTGCTCATTCATCTGGATGGTTCGGGCGCAGTCACGTTCCTCGTGACATTGCCCGCGATGATGCCGCTCTATACCCGCCTGGGTCTCGACCGCCGCATTCTCGCGTGCGTCGCGTCGATGGCCGCGGGCGTCAACTTCCTCCCTTGGGTGTGCGCCGTGAAAAGGCGGCGCTTTCCAGCGGGTGCAAGCCCCGCCCGGCAACCGCTCCAGCCGGAAGCAACCGGAGCAGTCATGGAGGTAACGAAGTGGCTGAAGCCTCTGGTAATGCGTGTCACGAATAGGTGACAGCGCGAGTGTGCAGGCCGTAACGCGAGTGAACGCCGAGCAAACCTCGAAAAGGACGATGCGCAGGCCGACCCGGCAACCCTATCGGGGAAGGCTGATACGACTGGGTGAATGAGCAGGCTGGACGCCCAGTTGCTGCGCCGGGGTAGTGGCGACAGCATGTACACAAGGAAAGCGTACGCAACACGGGAAGTCCCTTGGCGAGGTCAGGGATGACCAACCGGACGCCCGCGAGGGACAGGCCGGGCGCCTTGGGATGACGGAGAGGCTCGTAGTACCGGTGAAGCCGGGTAATGCCGGTGGAGGGAAGGGGCCTCAGTTCAAGACGAACGCAATACGTGGTGAGGGACCAGGAGATTGGGCAACCTATCAACTCCGATCAGTGTTCAGAAGCTGCAGACGGCGTTACACGCGAAAGCGAAGGCAGAAGCCGGGTACCGCTTCTACGCGCTGTACGACAAGATCTATCGCGAGGATGTGCTGGCGCATGCGTACGCCCAGTGTCGCTCGAACAGGGGTGCGCCCGGTGTCGATCGCCAGGACTTCGCAGAGGTCGAAGCGTACGGAGTGCAGAAGTGGCTCGGCGAACTGGCGCTTGCGCTCAGGCAGGAGACGTACCGGCCGGACCCTATCAGAAGAGTGTTTATCCCGAAGGCCAATGGCAAGCTGAGGCCACTGGGCATCTCGACCCTACGGGATCGGGTGTGCATGACAGCAGCGATGCTGGTGCTCGAACCGATCTTCGAAGCGGACCTTCCGCCCGAGCAGTACGCTTACCGCCCGGGGCGAAATGCCCAGGAAGCGGTAATCGAGGTGGAAGAGCGGCTGCATCGAGGGCAAACGGACGTTGTTGACGCCGACCTCGCGGACTACTTCGGAAGCATTCCCCACGCCGAATTGATGCTGTCGCTCGCGCGACGCATCGTCGATCGGCGTGTGCTGCATCTGATCAAGATGTGGCTGGAATGCCCCGTTGAAGAAACCGATGACCGAGGCCGGAAGAAACGCACGACGGAGGCTCGGGATAGCGGACGCGGCATTCCGCAAGGGTCTCCCATCTCACCACTGCTGGCAAATGTCTACATGCGCCGGTTCGTGCTGGCATGGAAGAAGCTCGGACTTCAGCGAAGTCTTGGCAGTCGCATTGTGACCTATGCAGATGACCTGGTGATCCTCTGCAAGCGAGGCAAGGCCGAAGAGGCGTTGCTCAGACTGCGCGAGATCATGAGCAAGCTGAAGCTGACGGTCAACGAGGAGAAGACACGAATCTGCAAGGTGCCGGAAGGCGAATTCGACTTCCTGGGTTTTACGTTTGGGCGGATGTACTCAGCAATGACTGGTCGGGCCCGTATGGGCATGCGTCCGTCGAAGAAGAGTATCCGGCGCATGGTCGAAAAGCTTCATGCGATGACCGCCCTCAAGACGGTATGGCAAGGGACCACGGAGTTGGTGGGCAGGTTGAATCGGACGTTGCGCGGCTGGGCAAACTACTTCCAAGTAGGGAGCGTCAGCCGAGCATACCGAGCAATCGACAGCTACACCGCTACGCGGTTACGCCGGTGGTTACGCAACAAGCACAAAGTCAGACGTCGCAGGGGCGGGACCTATCCAACCTCGCACCTTTACGGGCACTTCGGTCTCGTACGTCTACAGGGTCCTTGGTAATAACTTGCCGTGTACGAAGGCGTGATGTCTTGTCCGAGAGCCGGATGCGGGAAATCTGCATGTCCGGTTCGATGAGCGGGATGTGGAAACGGGGTTAGGGTGAGGTTATTCGGGCACCGCCAGACGAAAGGGGCGGCAACAGACAAACCGAACCTACTGCTACCGCGCCACATCTCGACTCTACCGGCCCCATGCTGCGCGCTTCCGCGGCCCTGCATATTCCCGGCACCGTGATCTTCTACCCGATGATTCCCGTGCAGTTTGTCGGGCTGATGTTCGTGTTCGGCACGGCATACGTTCTGGGCAAGCGCGAGGAGAAGCGTCTCGGTCTCACACGCGAGCATGCCGCCGGCATCGCCGCCACGCCACGGGTGCTCACGCCAGAGGAGCTTGCGCTGCGCCGGCCCCAGCGTTTCTGGATCAATCTCGTGCTCACCCTGATTGTGCTCACCACGCTGGTGTCGGGCATCGTCGATCCGATGGTCATGTTCATGATCGGCACGGTGCTCGCTCTGGTCATCAACTATCCGGATGTGAAACAGCAGCGCGAGCGCGTAGACGCGCACGCGAAGGCGGCCCTGATGATGGCGAGCGTGCTGCTCGCGGCCGGTGCGTTTACCGGCATCATGACCGGCACCGGCATGCTCACTGCCATGGCCGAAGTGGTCGTGCGCCACGTGCCCGCCGAGCACGCGCGCCACATGCCATTCGTGCTGGGGCTCTTCTCCATGCCGCTCAGCCTGCTCTTCGACCCCGATTCGTTTTACTTCGGCATTCTGCCTGTCCTGGCGAAAAGCGGGGAAATTCTGGGCGTGCCGCCCGTGCAGATGGCGCAGGCGGCTCTGCTCGGCCAGATGACGACGGGCTTTCCCGTCAGCCCCCTCACGCCGGCGACGTTCCTGATTGTCGGCCTGACGGGCGTCGAGCTTGCCGAGCATCAGAAGTTCACGATTCCGTTCCTGTTTGCCGCCTCTGTGCTGATGGTATTCACCGCCGTGCTGGTAGGCGTGTTCCCGCTTTGATCATGCTTTCGTTTTTGCCTTGGGAGGAAGTCTCCGATGAATTTCAGCCTCAATGAAGACCAGCAGTCGATCGTCGCTGCAATCGAGAAGATCTGCGAACGCTTCGACGACAGCTATTGGCTCGAGCGTGACCGCGAAGGTGGCTTCCCGCATGACTTTCATCGTGCCCTCGCGGACGCGGGCTGGCTTGGCATTGCGATGTCGCCGGACTATGGCGGCTCCGGGCTCGGCATGACCGAGGCCGCGCTGATGATGCGCACGATCAGCGCGTCCGGCGCGGGGCTCTCGGGAGCGTCGGCCGTGCACATGAACATCTTCGGGCTCAATCCGGTGCAGGTGTTCGGCAGCGAGTCACAGAAGCAGCGTTTCCTGCCGCCGCTCATCGAGGGCCGCGACAAGGCCTGCTTCGCCGTCACCGAGCCCGACGCAGGCCTCGACACGACGCACCTGAAAACGCAGGCCGTGCGCGATGGCGATCATTACGTACTCACGGGCCGCAAGATCTGGATCTCGACGGCGCAGGTCGCGAACAAAATGCTCATCATTGCGCGCACGACGTCGCTCGACCAGGTGACGAAGCCCACCGACGGCCTGAGCCTCTTCTATACCGATCTCGACCGCGCGCACGTCGAAGTCCGCGAGATCGAGAAGATGGGCCGCAAGGCTGTCGATTCGAACATGCTCTTCATCGACGGCCTGCGTGTGCCGGTGGAGAACCGGATCGGAGATGAGGGCAAGGGCTTCCACTATCTGCTGCACGGCCTGAACCCCGAGCGCATCCTGATCGCCTCGGAGGCGGTGGGGCTCGGCCAGGCGGCGCTGCGCCACGCAACGCAGTATGCGAAGGAGCGCGTTGTGTTCGGGCGCCCCATCGGGCAGAACCAGGCCATCCAGCATCCGCTCGCGCAGGCATGGATGGCGCTCGAAGCCGCGAACCTGATGGTGATGAAGGCTGCCACGTTATACGACGCGGGCGAGCCATGCGGCGCCGAAGCCAACGCCGGGAAATACCTGGCCGCCGAAGCCGCGTTCCAGTCGTGCCAGACGGCCATTGCGACGCTGGGCGGCATGGGGTACGCGAAGGAATACCACGTCGAACGATACCTGCGGGAGTGTATGATCCCGAGGCTCGCGCCCGTCAGCCCGCAGATGATCCTGTGCTTCATCGCGGAAAAAGTGCTCGGGCTGCCGAAGTCGTACTGATCCGCGCAAGGGGCATCGCGCCGCCTTGCGATCAACCGCCTGCCCCATGGACGTCAAACTCGTTGCCCGCACGCTCGACCTGTTCGAACTCTTCGCTGCCGAACAGCGGCCACTGCCGCTCGCCGAAATGGCGCGGCTGCTGAGCGTGCCCTCGTCAAGTTGCCTCGCGCTTGCCCGCACGCTCGTGAGCCGCGGCTATCTCTACGAAGTGCGCAAGCGGGGTGGCTACTATCCCACGCGGCGCCTGCAGCTGCTCGCGAACGCGATCAACGCGGTCGATCCCGTGGTCGAAATGTTGCATCCCCGACTTGTGGAACTACGCGACGCGACCGGCGAAACTATCGTGCTCGGCAAGATCCATGGTTCAGCTGTTGTGTATCTCGATGTGGTTGAATCGGAGAAGGCCGTACGCTATTCATGCGCCCCTGGCACGCTGCGGCCGTTGCATGCAAACTCGATCGGCAAAGTGATTTTCGCCGAACTCGATCCGTCGACGCAGGAAGCACTTGGTGCAAAGCTCCAATTTGAGCGCTACACGGATGCGACCGCCCCTGATCTCGCAACATTCATCGATCAGATCGACACCGCGCGCGGACGCGGCTGGTACGCGAACATCGGCGAAAGTGCGCCCGAACTCTCGGCGGTGGCCGTCGCACTCGATTTCGGCGGTGACCTGTACGGGCTCTCGATCGGCGGCCCGACAGAGAGAATCCGCCAGCGTTTGAATGAACACGTGGCAACGCTGGTCAAGGCGAAGGAGCAGATTCTTTTGACGTGGCACAAAAATGAGACAGCCTGAGCAGCGGTGGCGCATGCACTGCATGCCTTCCACGGAAGCTCCCCATCCAGCGCTTACCCGGAAGTGCCGGCCCTGATTGTCGCCTGATGAGCGCAAGGTTTTTGCCGAACTGCTTGCTTCGGAATTGAGGATAAGGAGCACTCGCCTCGCCAGCCAAGCTATGAAAAAGGGCAGCGGAAGCTGCCCCGAAGCGTAACGCCCGATATCGGCGGCGCGTTTATTGCGTCTGCGCGGCGTTCAGATCGAGCGCGTTCGTCAAGTCGCCCATCGGCTTTTCGCCGTTTACGCCCAGCGCCTTGTCCCGCGTCACCAATCCCGGCAGTTCCGGCAGCGCGAAGCGCCGCGTGATGAAGCGCAGGATCGACGTCGTGTCGTACTGCGTGTGATCCACATAGCCCTTCTTCGCGAACGGCGAGATCACGAGCGCCGGCACGCGCGAGCCCGGTCCCCAGCGGTCGGCTTTCGGCGGCGCGACGTGGTCCCAGAAGCCGCCGTTCTCGTCGTAGGTCACGATCACGACCATGTTGCTCCACTGCGGGCTCTTTTCGAGGTGCGCGATCAGATCGGCGATGTGCTGGTCGCCCGACGCCACATCGGTATAGCCCGCGTGCTCGTTCAGGTTGCCCTGCGGCTTGTAGAACGTGACCTGCGGCAGCGTGCCCGCGTCGATCGCCTTGATGAATTCCGTGCCGTCGAGGCCGCCGTCGCGCAAGTGCTGCTCGCGGTTCGCCGTGCCGGGCGCCAGATCGGCGAAGTAGTTGAATGGCTGGTGATGCGCCTGGAAGTTCGGCGCCGTCAGGTTCTTGCCGTAGATCACGCCCGGCTGACCGCCTTCGCCCGCCGACAGCGCCGCGCCCCATGCGCCGCCGTACCAGGCCCACGACACATGCGCGTCGTTGAGCAGGTCGCCGATGTGCGTTTGCGTCTGCGGCGGCAGCGTCGTCGGAATTTTCGGGTCCGCGAATGCGGTGTCGCCGCCCGCCGCCGGCTTGTTGCCGCTCGGCTGATACGGCGGCTGCATCGTGTTGACCGCGTAGAAGTCGGGCGTCAGGTTGCCCGAGTTCACGAACTTCGGCGGACCGCTCAACGCCGAAGCCGGCGCGTTTTGCGCGACTTTCAGCGTGACGCCGTCCGCCTCGACCGCCGAGATCGAGCCGGACGCGACACTCTTGTTCGCATTCGGATAGATCGGCGTGCACGCGCATACGAGCCACTGATGGTTCAGGAACGAGCCGCCGAACGCGCCCATGAAGAAGTTGTCCGCGAGCGTGTACTGCTGTGCGACCTTCCACAGCGGCAGGGTCGATTCGTTCATCGAGTAGTGGCCCATCACGAGACCGCCGGAATCGGCCCACGCGGCGAACTTGTCGTTCTTGCCGCCGTCGATCTGCATCTGGTTCTCGTAGAAGCGGTGCCACAGGTCGCGTGTCGTCGTCGAGAGCGGCGTGTTGAAGCCGTTCGGGTCGTTGATGGCGAACGGGGCGTTCGGCAGGTTGACCGTCATCGCCTGCGTCACCACCGGCGTCACGCCCGTCTGCGTGAGGCCGTTCCAGACCGGCGGCAGCGTCGGCAGCACGGCGCCGTTGCGATCGAGCTGCTGCGCGCTGGGGGGCGTTACGTTCTGCAAGCCGTTTGCACCGGGAAAGTGCCCGTAGAGATTGTCGAAGCTGCGGTTTTCGGCGTAGATGACGACCACCGTCTTGACGTCCGTCAAGCTCGGCTTCGAAACGTTCGTGCTGGTGCAGCCGGCGAAGGTGGCTGCTGCCGCGAGCGCCAAGAGCGCCGCGCCGATCCGGTTGTTGTTCATGCGTGATCTCTCTCTTCACGTGGAGCCGGCCGGCGCGAAACGCCTGCCGGCAAATGGCGAAAGTGTCGCAACGTGATTTGACAGAATCATGCAAGCGAATGCAATACTGGCGCCCGTGTTGCGGCGGGCCGTCACGGCGGCCGCGCGGGTCGCGCACTTGTCCTATGCTTGGCCGGTTTCGCAAAGCGGGTCGTGCCGATATGTCACAGCGTTTTCCGAGGAGGGTCGAAGTGCCTGGGGTTTGGCAGCGGTGGTCGCGGTGGCAGGGGAGTGTGCCTTCGGGCACGGCGGCGCGGTTGGCGGGGCCGTGGATGGCGGTCGTGCTGCTGGTCGGGCTGTCCCCCGGGCTTGCGGCGTGCGATGCGCGCGGGCCGGGCCTCCATGCGGAAGGCGGGGTTGCCGTGCCTATGGCCGCGGCGCAGGGCCTCGCGCGCAGCGACGCAAGCGGGGCGGCCGGCGAGGCGGCGATCCGGCCTGCCGGCACGGACAGCGGCGGCCCGCAGACGCGTGCGCAAGTCTACGAAGCCGTGCGCCAGAAGACCGCGCTCGGCAAGCAGCTGTTCTTCGATCCCGCTCTCTCCGGCTCGGGCAAGCTCGCGTGCGCGACCTGCCACAGCCCGGCGCACGCTTTCGGGCCGCCGAACGCGCTCGATGTGCAGCTCGGCGGCAGCGATATGCGTCGGCCGGGTTTCCGCGCGGTGCCGACGCTCAAATATCTGCAATCGGTGCCGGCCTTCACGGCGCACTTCCACGACTCGGACGACGAGGGCGACGAAAGCATCGACAACGGTCCGACCGGCGGCCTCACGTGGGACG
The DNA here is from genome assembly GCF_005280735.1 of Trinickia violacea. Lineage (NCBI taxonomy): Bacteria > Pseudomonadati > Pseudomonadota > Betaproteobacteria > Burkholderiales > Burkholderiaceae > Trinickia > Trinickia violacea. The sequence continues at coordinate 3,000,569 of NZ_CP040077.1, read as the reverse complement.
GCCGCGTCGATACCGGCGCGCAACAGGCGCGCATCCCGCTGACCTCGCCGTTCGAGATGAACAGCTCGCCCGCGCGCGTGGCGGCCGCCGTGCGCGCGGCGCCCTATGCCGACGCGTTTCGCGCGACGTTCGGCTCGCACGTGTTCGACGACGACAACGCCACCTTCGATGCCGTGCTCGAAGCGCTCGGCATCTTCGAGCAAACCCCGGCCACGTTCTACCCCTACACGAGCAAATACGACGCGTACCTCGCGGGCCGCGCGGCGCTCACGCCGGCCGAGCTGCGCGGCCTGCAGCTCTTCAACGACGAACGCAAAGGCAACTGCGCGAGCTGTCACTTGAGCGAGCCCGCGAGAGACGGCTCGCCGCCGCAGTTCAGCGATTTCGGCCTGATCGCAATCGGCGTGCCGCGCAACCGCGCGCTCAAGGTGAACCAGGACCCGCACTTCTTCGACCTCGGCGCGTGCGGCCCCGAACGCACCGACCTCAAGGGCCAGGACGAATACTGCGGCCTCTTCAGAACGCCGACGCTGCGCAACATCGCGCTCAAGAAGACGTTCTTCCACAACGGCATCTACCACTCGCTCGAAGAGGTGATGCGCTTTTACGCCGAGCGCGATACGAACCCGGAGAAGTTATATCCGGTCGTCAAAGGCAAGGTCCGCAAGTTCGACGATTTGCCCAGGCGTTACTGGGCCAACCTGAACACCGATCCGCCATTCGATCGCAAGCCCGGCGACAAGCCGGCTCTGAACGAGGCCGAGATCGAGGACATCATTACGTTCCTCGGCACGCTGACCGACGGCTACGAACCCGATACGGTGAGCGCACAACAAGGCGCGGTGCCCCGCGCCGACGGGCACGCGCCGCGCCTGACATCAGCCGGCGCGCCATAGCCTGCGTGCTATTCTCTCGACCGTCTTTCGTGGCCAAGAGTCATGACGGCCACGATGTTCCAACGATCGATCCAAGGAGAACCTATCAATGTCGATGCGAATTTCATCCCTGTTGCGCGCGATCACCGGTGGCCTGCTGCTTGCGGGCGCGGTTGCGGCGCAGGCTTCGAACTACGGCTTCCTGTCCGATACGCCGGTGAGCTACATGCGCCAGCGCGATGTCGATTCGCTGCTGAAGGCGGCCAACACGGCGCTCGACACGAAGCGCGACGGCGAGACGGCCGTGTGGACCAACGAGGGCACGGGCACCAGCGTCAAACTGGACGCGACGATGACGATCGGCCAGACGACGAAGGACGGCGACCGCACGTGCCGCCGCATGACGGCCACGCTGAACGCGAAGGGGCAGTCGATGACGCTGCGCCCGCAATACTGCAAGGCCGGCGACGGCGCATGGCAATTCCAGAAGCAGAAGTGATGGCGGCCGTGACGACACGTGCCGGCGCTGCGGCGTGCAGCATGCAAACGCCGTGGCGGCAATCTCGGCAAGTTCAGCAGTGGGAACGTCGATGATCGAGCGCGTGACTTCCTGCGGTGTCGTATTGCTCGACCACGCAGGGCGCGTGCTGCTGGCCCACGCGACCGACACGACCCATTGGGATATCCCCAAAGGCCACGGCGAGGAGGGCGAGGCACCGATCGCCGCGGCGTTGCGCGAGCTGGTCGAGGAAACCAGCATCGTGCTCGCGCCGGAGCGCCTCAAGGACTTGGGGCGTTTTCTCTACCGTCGCGACAAGGACCTGCATCTATTCGCGGCGCGCGCGACGGACGACGAACTCGACCTGAGCCGTTGTGTCTGCACGTCGATGTTTCCGCGCCGCTCGGACGGCGTGATGATTCCCGAGATGGATGCGTTTCGCTGGGTCGAGCCTGGCGAAGTCGAGCGCTATGCGAGCCGCAGCCTCTTTCGGCTCTTTCAGACGACGCTCTCGCTCGCCGATCTGCATCGGTCGCTGTGAACCGGCGCGGCGTGGGCTGTGTTGCCGCGCCGTCGCGGTTCCGATCCGCGAGATCAATCCAACGCCTTGTCGTTCGGATGCGCGAACAGCGCCTTCATTTCATCCGACATCGAATAGTTCAAGTTGAGCCCGCGCGGCGGGATCGGCTGCGTGAACCAGGCTTCATAGAGCTTCTGCGCATCGCCTGACGTCTCCAGACGGGCGATCACGCCATCGACGAGCTTCTTGAACGGCGCATCGCCCTTCCTGAGCATGCACGCATAGACTTCCTGGCGAAGCGGTGTGCCGACGATTGCATAGTCGTCCGGACGCACCGCTTCCGCTTTGTTCCCGTAGAGCAGCGGCTCGTCCATGACATAAGCGAGCGCGCGATCCGTACGCAACGCGTCGAATGCTTCAGGATGGTCCCGCACGCTCATGATGCGCATGTTCAGTTGCTCGTCGCTGTTCAGCTTGCGCAACAGGCGCTCGTCGGAGGAACCGGCCGTCGTGACGACCGGCTTGCCGGCGAGATCACGGAAGTCCGCAATACCCGACTGCTTCTTGACGAGCATGCGAACCGAGTACTGAAAGAAGCTATTCGAGAACGCGACTTGCTCGTCGCGAGCGTGCGTGTGGGTTGTCGAACCGCATTCGAGGTCGATCTGGCTGTTCATCATCAGCGGAATGCGGTTTTGCGGCGTGATCGGCACCTTGCGCACGACCAGCCCCGGGAGGTTCAGCTCTCGCTTGATTTCGCCGACGATCTCCATCGCGATCGCGTACGAGTAGCCGACGGTGCGGTCGTGACCGTCGGAATAGGCGAACGGCACCGACGATTCATGCACGCCCAGCGCGATCGCATTGTCGTCGTGGATTTTTCTCAGCGTGCCTTTGAGCTCGTCGGCGTGGGCGGCGAATGCAAGGAGCATCGCCGCCGCGCCTGCGAGCGGCATGAATCGAGCGGACAACTTCATCGATCCCCCGGGTGAACCACTCGACGACGAATTATTGTTAAACGACCTGCGCGAGCGCGCCTTAAGCAAATTCAGGCCGGCTTGCCCCAGGTGTCGCGCAAGCCGACGATGCGGTTGAACACCGGCTTGCCGGGCTTCGTGTCGTAGCGGTCGGCGACGAAGTAGCCGTGCCGCTCGAACTGAAAGCGCTCCTCGGGCTGCGCATCGCCGGCGCCCGGCTCGAGGTAGGCGTGGGCGACGCGCTTCGAATCCGGGTTCAGCGCTTCGAGGAAGTCGCGGCCGCCCGCGTCGGGCTGCGGTTCCTTGAAGAGCCGGTCGTAGATACGGACTTCCGCCGGAACCGCGTGCGCCGCGCTGACCCAGTGGATGTTGCCCTTCACCTTGTAGTTGTTCGCGCCTTCCGTGCCGGACTTGCTGTCCGGATAGTAGTTGCAGTGCACGGCGCTCACGTTGCCGTTCTCGTCCTTGTCAACGCCCGTGCATTCGATCACGTAGCCGTAGCGCAGACGCACCTTGTTGCCCGGGAAGAGCCGGAAATACCCCTTCGGCGGCGTTTCGGTGAAGTCATCGCGTTCGATCCACAACTCGCGCGAGATCGGGAACTTGCGCATGCCGCGCTCCGGATGATGCGGGTGCACGGGCGCCTCGCATTCCTCGGTGAGATCGGCCGGGTAGTTGTCGATGATGAGCTTCAGCGGGTCGAGCACGGCGGCCGTGCGCGGCGCCTTGTCGTCGAGATCGTCGCGCAGCGCGCCTTCGAACACGCTCATGTCGATCCACGAATCGACCTTGGTGACGCCGATGCGCTCGCAAAAGAGCTTGATGCCGTCCGGCGTGAAGCCGCGCCGGCGCACGCCGACGATGGTCGGCATGCGCGGGTCGTCCCAGCCGTCGACATGGCCTTCGGTGACGAGCTGCAGCAGCTTGCGCTTGCTCGTGATCGCGTAGGTGAGGTTCAGGCGCGAGAATTCGATCTGCTGCGGCAGCGGCCGCGTGAAGACGCCGGCGTCGGCGAGTTCCTCGAGAATCCAGTCGTAGAGCGGCCGATGGTCTTCGAATTCGAGCGTGCACAGCGAATGCGTGATGTTCTCGAGCGCATCCGAAATGCAGTGCGTGTAGTCGTACATCGGGTACACGCACCATTGGTCGCCGGTGCGGTAGTGATGCGCGAAGCGAATCCGGTAGATCACCGGGTCGCGCATGTTGAAGTTCGGCGACGCCATGTCGATCTTCGCGCGCAGCACGTGCTCGCCTTCCTTGAACTCGCCGGCCTTCATGCGGCGGAACAGGTCGAGGTTGTCGTCCACCGAACGATCGCGGAAGGGCGAGTTCTTGCCGGGCTCCGTGGCCGAGCCGCGGTTCGCGCGCATCTCGTCAGGCGACTGGCTGTCCACGTAGGCCTTGCCGCGCTGGATCAGCAGCTCGGCGAACGCGTAGAGCTTGTCGTAGTAGTCGCTCGCGTAGAACAGGTACTCGCGATCGTCATCGGCCTTCTTCCACTCGAAGCCGAGCCACGTGACCGCGTCGATGATCGAGTTGACGTATTCGACGTCTTCCTTCTCGGGGTTTGTATCGTCGAAGCGCAGGTGGCACACGCCGCCGTAGTCGCCCGCGACGCTGAAATTCAGGCAGATGCTCTTTGCGTGACCGATGTGGAGATAGCCGTTCGGCTCGGGCGGGAAGCGCGTTTCGACTCGGCCGCCCCATTTGCCGGTGCGGTTGTCGTCGTCGATGATGTTGCGGATGAAATTGGATACCGCCGGAGCGTCGTTGCGTTCGGTGTTCATGCGAGAAGGAGAGAGTCTGCTAAATGGACGCGGCGTGCGCCCGCTTGATCCGTCAATTCTACCTGAGCGGCCGCCCGCGCGGACGGACCGCCTTGCATGTATGGCCCGCGTTCGGCAAGATGGCGGGCTCTACCGGCGAGGGCCGCGGAAACAGGGAAACACAATGGATGCAAGAAGAGTATGCGTGCTGCCGGGGTACGCCAATTCAGGACCGGACCACTGGCAAAGCCGCTGGGAAGCTGCCGATCCGATGTTCGTGCGGGTGTCGATGCCCGACTGGGAAAACGCCGTTTGCGAGGCGTGGTGCGACACGCTCGATACGGTTGTCGCCGCGTCGGAGGAAGATCCGCTGCTGATCGCGGCGCATAGCCTCGGCTGTCTGACGACGGTCTTCTGGGCAACGCACGTCGCGACTCCCGAGCAGCTCGCCAAAGTGGCGGGCGCCTTGTTCGTCGCCGTGCCCGATCCGACGAGCGTCTCGTTTCCGAGCGAAGCGCACGGTTTTGCGAACGTGCCGTTCGTGCCGCTGCCGTTTCCGACCATCGTCGTTGCCAGCAGCGACGATCCGTATGGCAGCACCGAATTCGCCGCACGCTGCGCCGACGCCTGGGGTAGCCGCTTCGTGAATATCGGGCCGCGCGGCCATATCAACGCCGAAAGCGGGCTCGGCGATTGGGAGGAAGGGCGGCGTTTGCTGGCATCGCTGGTCGACTGACCGGATCGATTGATCGCCCGTCCATCCCAATCCGGCGCCTTCGATCAAATCACCGAGCGTCCCCGCAGCGCGGCGATGGTTTCATCGTCGTAGCCGAGCACGCGGCGCAGTACGTTGTCCGTATGCTCGCCGAGCGTCGGCGGGTGGCTGTGCGCCTGCGGCGGCGTTTCGCTCATCCGGATCGGGTTGCGCACGAGCTTCACGGTCGCGCCGCTCGGATGCGGCAAGTCGACTTGCATGCCGCGCGCGACCACCTGCTCGTGCTCGAACACCTCGGCGAGATTGTTGATCGGGCCGCACGGCACGCCGGCTGCCTCGAGCCGCTCGATCCACTCGTGCTTGCTGCGCGTCCTCACCATCTCCGCGATGATCGGCACGAGGACTTCGCGGTGGCGCACGCGCTCGGGGTTGGTCGCGAAGCGCACATCGTCGGCCAGCTCCGTGCGATTGCCGGCTTCGACGAACTTGCGGAACTGCCCGTCGTTGCCGACCGCGACGATGATCCAGCTGTCGCTGGTCTGGAAGGCCTGATACGGGACGATGTTCGGATGCGCGTTGCCCCAGCGCATGGGCGGCGCGCCGCTCGCCAGAAAATTGGCGTTCATGTTCGCGAGCATCGCGACCTGCACGTCGAGCAACGCCATGTCGATGTATTGGCCCACGCCGGTGCGGTCGCGATGCGCGAGCGCGGCGAGTACGGCGACGGTCGAGTACATGCCGGTCATCAGATCGGCGATCGCGACGCCCGCTTTCTGCGGGCCGCCGCCCGGCAGGTCGTCGCGCTCGCCCGTGATGCTCATGAAGCCGCCGATGCCCTGGACGATGAAGTCGTAGCCCGCGCGCTGCGCGTGGGGGCCGGTCTGCCCGAAGCCCGTGATCGAGCAATAGACCAGATCGGGCTTCACTTCCTTGAGCGACGCGTAGTCGAGGCCGTACTTCTTCAACTGGCCGGCCTTGTAGTTCTCGAGCACGACGTCGCTTTGCGCGGCCAGCTCGCGGACGATCTTTTGCCCTTCAGGCGTCGCGATATCGACCGTCACCGAGCGCTTGTTGCGATTCGCGGCGAGGTAGTAAGCGGCCTCCTGAGTATCGGCGCCGTCGGGCGTCTTGAGGTACGGCGGGCCCCAGTGGCGCGTGTCGTCGCCCGCGCCGGGGCGTTCGATCTTGATGACGTCGGCGCCGAAATCGGCGAGCGTTTGTGCGCACCACGGGCCGGCGAGCACGCGCGTGAGGTCGAGCACGCGGATATGGCTTAGGGCTCCCATGTTCGGGTTCTGTCTCCTGGTTGTCGGCGCTCGTCTCGGCGGGCGCGGGGGGCGGTTCTCGGGGCAATTCAGAAGGATGGTAAGCGATTCGGGCCGTTCGGCCCATTCGGCCGGACAGCCCGGGCCGTTTGGCCATCGCTCGCCGCGGCTTGGCCCGAGGGGCTGCGCGCACGCGGCAATCCCGTATAATCAGTCGTTTAAGCAATCATCCACAGGCCCACCGGCGCAACCCCTGCGCGGTGCCGCCCGATCCAGCCAGACTGTCCCCAGCACGCTATGAAAGCCTCCGAAATCCGCGAGAAATTCCTCAAGTTCTTCGAATCGAAGGGCCACACGATCGTCCGGTCGTCGAGCCTGGTGCCCGGCAACGACCCGACGCTGCTCTTCACCAATTCGGGGATGGTGCAGTTCAAAGACGTCTTCCTCGGCGCCGAATCGCGTCCGTACTCGCGCGCCACGACCGCGCAGCGCAGCGTGCGCGCGGGCGGCAAGCACAACGACCTCGAAAATGTCGGCTACACCGCGCGGCACCACACGTTCTTCGAGATGCTCGGCAATTTCTCGTTCGGCGACTACTTCAAGCGCGACGCGATCCACTACGCGTGGGAGCTGCTGACGGGCGTCTACCAGTTGCCGAAGGACAAGCTCTGGGTCACCGTCTATCAGGAAGACGACGAAGCCTACGACATCTGGGCGAAGGAAGTCGGCGTGCCGACCGAGCGCATCATCCGCATCGGCGACAACAAGGGCGCGCGCTACGCGTCGGACAACTTCTGGCAGATGGCCGACACCGGTCCGTGCGGTCCGTGCTCGGAAATCTTCTACGACCACGGCCCGGACGTGTGGGGCGGCCCCCCGGGATCGCCGGAAGAAGACGGCGACCGCTACATCGAGATCTGGAACCTCGTGTTCATGCAGTTCAACCGCGACGCGCAGGGCAACATGACGCCGCTGCCGAAGCAGTGCGTCGACACGGGCATGGGTCTCGAGCGCATCGCGGCCGTGCTCCAGCACGTGCACAGCAACTACGAAATCGATCTGTTCCAGGCGCTCATCAAAGCAGCCGGGCGCGAAACCGGCGTCGCGGATCTGTCGAACAATTCGCTGAAGGTGATCGCCGATCACATCCGCGCCTGCTCGTTCCTGATCGTCGACGGCGTGATTCCCGGCAACGAAGGGCGCGGCTACGTGCTGCGCCGGATCGTGCGCCGCGCGATCCGCCACGGCTACAAGCTCGGCCGCAAGGGCGGGTTCTTCCACAAGCTCGTCGCGGATCTCGTCGCGGAAATGGGCGGCGCGTATCCGGAACTCAAGGACGCCGAGCAGCGCGTGACCGACGTGCTGCGCCAGGAAGAAGAACGCTTCTTCGAGACGATCGAGCACGGCATGTCGATTCTCGACGCCGCGCTGGCCGATCTCGACGCCAAGGGCGGCAAGGTGCTCGACGGCGAAATCGCGTTCAAGCTGCACGACACGTACGGCTTCCCGCTCGACCTGACGGCGGACGTCTGCCGCGAGCGCGGCATGAGCGTCGACGAGCCGGCGTTCGACGAGGCGATGTCGCGCCAGCGCGAGCAGGCGCGCGCCGCAGGCAAGTTCAAGATGGCGCAGGGTCTCGAATACTCGGGAGCGAAGACCACGTTCCACGGCTACGAAGAGCAGGTGTTCGACGATGCCAAGGTGGTCGCGCTCTATGTCGACGGCGCGGCTGTCAACGAAGTCGCGAAGGGCCAGCCGGCGGTCGTCGTGCTCGATCACACGCCGTTCTATGCGGAATCGGGCGGCCAGGTCGGCGACCAGGGCCTGCTCGCCAACGCGAGCGTGCGCTTCGCGGTCGTCGATACGCTGAAGGTGCAGGCCGACGTGGTCGGCCATCATGGCACGCTCGAACAAGGCACGCTCAAGGTCGGCGACGTCGTCAAAGCGGAGATCGACGCGATCCGCCGCGCCCGCACGGCCCGCAACCACTCGGCCACTCACTTGATGCACAAGGCGCTGCGCGAAGTGCTCGGCTCGCACGTCCAGCAGAAGGGTTCGCTCGTCGACGCCGACAAGACCCGCTTCGACTTCGCGCACAACGCGCCGATGACGGACGACGAAATTCGCCGCGTCGAAGCGATCGTCAACCAGGAAGTGCTCGCGAACGCGCCCGGCATCGTGCGCGTGATGCCGTTCGACGAAGCGGTGAAGGGCGGCGCGATGGCGCTCTTCGGCGAAAAGTACGGCGACGAAGTGCGCGTGCTCGATCTCGGTTTCTCGCGCGAGCTGTGCGGCGGCACGCACGTGCATCGCAGCGGCGATATCGGTCTCTTCAAGATCGTGATGGAAGGCGGCGTCGCGGCCGGCATTCGCCGCGTCGAAGCGATCACGGGCGACAACGCGGTGCGCTACGTTCAGGAGCTCGACGCGCGCATCAATGCCGCAGCGGCGGCGCTGAAAGCGCAGCCGGCCGAACTCACGCAGCGCATCGCGCAGGTGCAGGATCAGGTGAAGGCGCTCGAAAAGGAACTGGGCGCGCTGAAGTCGAAGCTCGCGTCGAACCAGGGCGATGAGCTCGCCGGTCAGGCGATCGAAGTGTCGGGCGTGCAGGTGCTCGCCGCGACGCTCGAAGGCGCGGATGTGAAGACGCTGCGCGAAACGGTCGACAAGCTCAAGGACAAGCTCAAGCACGCGGCGATCGTGCTGGCGTCGGTCGAAGGCGGCAAGGTCAGCCTGATCGCGGGCGTGACGCCGGACGCGAGCAAGAAAGTGAAGGCGGGCGAGCTCGTCAACTTCGTCGCTCAGCAAGTGGGCGGCAAGGGCGGCGGCCGGCCGGACATGGCGCAGGCAGGCGGCACGGAGCCGGCGAATCTGTCGAAGGCGCTGGCCGGCGTGCAGGGTTGGGTCGCTTCGCAACTGTAACGGCGGCGGTAACGCAGGCTGTTGCAAGTGACGGCGGGCTGCTCTAGCGGCCGGCTGTCGACGCAATAGAAGGAAGCCGCGGGCATCGGTGCCCGCGGTTTTTTTATGCTTGAGCGGACCACCGGCGCATGCGACCCAAAATCGCTAAAATGTCCGTTCGCCGGCGGTGGCGGATTGATGTCGCCTCGCCGGACGTGCCCGCGCCATCCACACTCTGCGTATGTCCGATTACCAATTCTGCCCGCGCTGTGCCAAGTCTTTGATCGAACGAGCCGACGTCGATACGGATGGCGGCCTGCCGCGCCGGGCGTGTCCCGACGACACCTGCGGCTTCGTGCACTGGAACAATCCGGTGCCGGTCGTTGCCGCGATCGTCGAGTACGAAGGCAAGATCCTGCTCGCTCGCAACGCGGCCTGGGCCGAAGGGGTATTCGCGCTGATCACCGGCTTCCTCGAGAACGGCGAAACGCCCGAAGCGGGCATCGCTCGCGAGGTGCTCGAAGAGACGTCGCTGCACGTCGAGACGGCCGAGCTCATCGGCGTCTATGAATTCATCCGCAAGAACGAGCTGATCATCGCGTATCACGTGCGCGCGCATGGGGAGATTGCGCTGTCGCCGGAGTTGCTCGAATATCGGCTTGTCGAACCGGCGAAGCTGCGTCCGTGGCGCGCGGGCACGGGCCAGGCGCTAGGCGAATGGATGCGCCGCCGCGGCTTGCCGTTCGAGTTCGTCGAGAGGCCCGGGCAGTAGTCACGCCATGGGCGGCCGCGGCAGCCAGGAGACAGGCTGTGCGCGGGGTTGGTTTTCACGCGGAGCGAAGACTCGCCATGTCCTACATTTATTACCTGACCCACATCCATCTCGGCTACGATGCGCTCGGCGTGCTCGACTCGGAATGCGCGCGCGTCGGCATCAAGCGGCCGCTGATCGTCACCGATAAGGGCGTCGTCGCCGCGGGACTCGTGCGGCGCGCGCTCGATGCGCTCAAGCTCGGCGACGTGCCGGTCTTCGACGAGACGCCGTCGAACCCCACCGAGGCCATGGTGCTGGCTGCCGCGAAGCGCTATCGCGACGAAGCTTGCGACGGGCTGATCGCGGTGGGCGGCGGGTCGCCGATCGATCTGGCAAAGGGGGTCGCGATTGCGGCGACGCACGAAGGCAATCTGACCCAATACGCGACGATCGAAGGCGGCAGCGGCAAGATCACCGAAGCCGTCGCGCCGCTGATCGCGATACCGACGACTTCCGGCACCGGCAGCGAAGTCGCGCGCGGCGCAATCATCATCCTGAACGACGGGCGCAAGCTCGGTTTCCACTCGTGGCACCTGCTGCCGAAGTCCGCAATCTGCGATCCGGGTCTCACGCTCGGCTTGCCGCCGATGCTGACGGCCGCGACGGGCATGGACGCGATCGCGCATTGCATCGAGACGTTTCTCTCGGCGGCCTTCAATCCGCCTGCCGACGGCATTGCGCTCGACGGGCTCGAACGCGCCTGGGCGCACATCGAGCGCGCGACGCACGACGGCAGCGACCGGGCCGCGCGCTTGAACATGATGAGCGCGTCGATGCAGGGCGCGATGGCGTTCCAGAAGGGGCTCGGCTGCGTGCATTCGCTGTCGCATCCGCTTGGCGGCGTCGAGGTCGACGGACGGACATCGCTGCATCACGGGACGCTCAACGCGGTCGTGCTGCCCGCGGTGCTGCGCTTCAACGCGACGGCGGAATCGGTGGTGGCGGAGCGCCGTTATGCGCGCATGCGCCGCGTGATGGGGCTCGACGCCAACGCCGATCTGCCGCAGGCGCTGTTCGACATGACCGCGCGCCTCAAGCTGCCCACGGGGCTCGCGCAAATGGGCGTCGACGCCAGCGTGTTCGACAAGGTCATCCAAGGCGCGCTCGTGGACCACTGCCATAAGACGAATCCGCGCCTCGCAAGCGCCGAAGATTACCGGCGCATGCTGGAGGAGTCGCTTTGATCATGACCCAACCCAGCGCCGCGCCGCGCGCCGCCTATCCCCACTTCCTGACGATCCCGACGCGCTGGATGGACAACGACGTGTACGGGCACGTGAACAATGTCGTCTATTACAGCTACTTCGATACGGTCGTGAACGACTATCTGATTCGCGCCGGGGTGCTCGATTTCGAAGCGGGCGCGACGATCGGGCTCGTCGTCGAGACGCAGTGCAACTACTTTTCGTCGCTCGCGTTTCCGGACCGCGTCGAGGCGGGGTTGCGGGTGGCCCGGCTGGGCTCGACGAGCGTGCGCTACGAGGTGGGGCTCTTCAAGGAGGGCAACGACGAGGCGTGCGCTCAGGGGCATTTCGTGCACGTCTACGTCGACCGCCTGACGCGTCGGCCCGTCGCGCTGCCCGATGCGTTGCGCGCCGCGCTCGAACCGCTCGCCTAGGCGCGGCAGCACGTGCAGTCGTTCGTGATCGGGGCGCTGAACGGCATCAGCTACGGCATGCTGTTGTTCATGCTGTCGGCCGGGCTCACGCTGATCTTCAGCATGCTCGGCGTGCTCAACTTTGCCCACGCCAGTTTCTACATGCTCGGCGCGTACGTCGGCTATTCGATCGCGGCCGATGCGGGCTTCTGGGCGGCGCTCGTGGCGGCGCCGCTCATCGTCGGGCTCGCGGGCGCGGCGCTCGAACGATGGCTGTTGCGCCGCGTGCGTCCGCATGGCGCGTTGCATGAGCTGTTGCTGACGTTCGGCGTCGCGTATCTGCTGGCCGAGGCCGTCAAGCTCGTCTGGGGCTTGAGCGCGTTGTCGGCGAACGTGCCCGCCGCGCTCGACGGCACCTTCTTCACCGTGTATGGCGCCGCGATCTCGCGGTATCGCGCGTTCATGATGGGCGTGTCGGCCGCGATGCTGGCCGCGTTGTACGCGGTGCTGCGCGTCTCGCGGATGGGGCTCGTCGTGCGCGCGGCGCTCACGCATCCGCAGGCGGTCGAAGCGCTCGGCCACAACGTGCCGCGCGTGTTCACGCTCGTCTTCGCCGTCGGCACGGCGCTCGCCGCGGCGGCCGGCGTCATCGGCGCGCCGCTGTTCGTCATCGAGCCGGCGATGGCCGAATCGATCGGCTCGGTCGTGTTCGTCGTGGTGGTGATCGGCGGACTGGGGTCGCTTGGCGGGGCGCTGGCCGCCTCGCTTGTCGTCGGATGTCTGCAGACGTTGGCGGTCGGCAGCAGTGCGTCGCTTGGGTCGCTCGCGGCGTTAGCCGGAGCGTCGCTGCCGCAGGCGTGGGCCGGGCTGACGGTGGCGCAGCTTGCGCCGCTCGTGCCGTATGGGCTCCTCGTCGCGATGCTTGCCGTGCGGCCGCGCGGCCTTTTCGGGCAGCGCAGCGACGATGCGTAGCGCGCAGAAAGAATCGCCGTCGCAACGGCGGGCGAGAGCGTCTTTGATGGCCGCGTGTGCCGCCAACTGGCGAAGCGCGCTGCCATGGATTGCGTTGACCGCTTGTCTCGCCGTGCCTGCACTGGTCTCGCGCGAAAGCTGGCTGCTCGCGTTTCTCGCGCAGACCGCGACGATGATCGTCTTCGCGCTCTCCTACAACCTGCTGCTCGGCGAGACGGGGCTGCTCTCGTTCGGTCATGCGGCCTACGCGGGTCTGGCCGCGTTCGCCGCCGCGCAACTCTTCAATCGCTTCGGTTTCGCGCTGCCGTATCTGCCGCTGGTCGGCGGGCTCGCGGGGGCGCTCTTTGGCGCCGTGTTCGGCTATGTCGCGACGCGGCGCGCGGGCACGGCGTTCGCGATGATCACGCTCGGCATCGGCGAGCTTGCCGCGGCGGCGGCCTGGACGCTGCCCGACTGGTTCGGCGGCGCTGCCGGGGTGCCGATCGACCGCGCCGCCGGTCCTCACTGGGGCGCGTGGAGCTTCGGGCCGGCGCGCGAGGCGTACGTCCTGATTGCCGCGTGGTGCGTGCTGGCGTGCGTCGCGATGTTCGTGCTGTCGCGCACGCCGCTCGTGCGGCTCGCGAATGCGGTGCGCGACAACCCGGTGCGCGTCGCGGCGCTCGGCACCGATCCGCGGCGCATTCGCTACGCGATGACCGTGCTGTCGGCTTTTTTTGCAGGCGTGGCGGGATCGCTCGCGCTCGTCAATATCGAGCTGGCGTCGGCCGAAGGCGTGGGGATGGCGCGTTCGGGAGCGGTGCTGATTGCGACGGTGATCGGCGGCAGCGGTGTCTTCTTCGGGCCGGTGCTCGGCGCGGTGACGCTCACGTTTTTCAGCGTCGCGCTCGCGAGCATCACGCGTGCGTGGCAGTTCTATCTCGGTCTGTTGTTTGTCGTCGTGGTGATCGCGGCGCCGGACGGGCTCGCGGGCTTGGCGGCGCGCGGCGCCGCCCGCTTCGGCTGGCGAGCGTTTTGGCCGCGAGCCGTGGCGGCCTTGGCGTGGCTGGCTGCGCTCGTAGTGGCCGTCGAAGCGGTCTACGCGCGGCAGTTCGCGGCGGATACGGGCGGCGTGTTTCGCATCGGCGCGCTGGCGCTGCAGGCCGATTCGCCGCGCGTGTGGGGGGCGGTGGCCGTGTTGGCCGGCCTCGGGTGGGTCGCGCTCAGTCGCGCGCGTCGCGCGGCGACCCACACAAGCCAATCAGGCAGCACGGAGACCGAACGATGACGCACGCGCTCGTCCTCTCCGGCGTCGAAAAGCGCTTCGGCGCGACGCAAGTGCTGTACGGCGTCGATCTGTCGATCGAAACCGGCGAGCGCCATGCGCTGATCGGCCCCAATGGCGCGGGCAAGTCGACGCTCTTCAATCTGATCGCCGGCGCCTTGCGGCCTTCCGCCGGGCGCATCGAGCTGAACGGCGCGAACATCACGGGCCGCGCGCCGTACGCGATCAGCCGCCACGGCCTGGCGCGCAGTTTCCAAACGACGAGCGTGTTCCCCCGTCTCACGGCCTTCGACAATCTGCGTTGCGCCGCGTTGAGCGGAGCGCCGCGTGGCGCGCGCTGGCGCAATCTCCTCGCCGGTTCGCGCGCGATCGACGAGCGCGCACGCGGCGTGCTCGAGGCCGTCGGCCTCGCGGCCTGCGAGCACAGGCTGGCCGGCGCACTGAGCTACGCGCAACAGCGCGCGCTCGATCTTGGGATGGCGCTCGCGAGCGGCGCGCACACGCTGCTGCTCGACGAGCCGACCGCCGGCATGAGCCGCGACGAGGCGCGCGATGCGCTGGCGCTGATTCGCGCGACGACGGCGGGCAAGACGCTGCTGATGGTGGAGCACGACATGGAGGCCGTGTTCGGCTTGGCCGACCGCATCTCGGTGCTCGTGCGCGGCCGCATCATCGCGACCGGCACGCCGGACGCCATTCGCGCCGACGCCGCGGTGCGCGAGGCCTATCTCGGACCGGCGGCAGCACGATGAGCGCGCTCGTCGACATCCGCCATCTCGACGCGTGGTACGGCGCGAGCCAGGTGCTGTTCGGCGTCGATCTGCAAGTGGACGCGGGCGAAATCGTCGCGCTCGTCGGACGTAATGCGTCGGGCCGTTCGACGCTGGCGAAAGCGATCGTCGGGTTGGTGCGCGCGCGAGGGACGATCCGTTTTGCGGGCCGCGAGCTGGTCGGGCTGCGGACGTTCGAAATCGCGCGCTTGGGGCTGGGCTACGTGGCCGAGCAGCGCGACGTGTTTCCCGCGCTGACCGTCGAGGAGAACCTGCAGCTCGGCGTGATGCCGGGCGAGCGCGGGCGGGCACGCCGTTTCGCGGCCGACGACGCCTACGCGCTGTTTCCGATCCTGGCGGAGCGGCGTGCCGCGAAGGCTGGGGCGTTGTCGGGCGGCGAGCAGCAGATGCTGGCGCTCGCCCGCGCGCTGATGGGCGAGCCGCGCTTTCTGATCGTCGACGAGCCGGCCGAAGGGCTTGCGCCGCAGGCGGTCGAGCGAGTCGGCGCGTGCTTGAGGCAATTGAGCGCGCAAGGCGTCGCGATTTTGCTCATCGAGCAGCGGATGCAGTTCGCGCGCGATCTGGCGACGCGCGCAGCCGTGATCGGCGGCGGCCGTATCGTCTACGAAGGTCGCTTCGACGAACTCGACCGCGCGACGGTCGACGCGTGGCTCGCGCCGGGCTGATGAGTCCGGCGCCACGATCGGAATCAGGGCATCAGGTTGGCGGCTTCTCGATGATCCACTCGTGCGCGGGATCGTTCTTGAAGTGCCAGACGCGCTCGCGCCCGGCCATCACGTTGAGGTAGTACGAGTCGTACCCATAGGGCACGACCACGGGGTGGTAGCCGCGCGGCACCATCACGACATCGTGGTCCTCGACCGCCATCGATTCGTCGATATCGCGCAGGTCCGTATAGACGCGCTGGAATGCGAACCCTTGAGGCGGATTGAGGCGGTGGTAGTACGTTTCTTCGAGCGAGCTTTCGAGCGGCACGTTATCGGTGTCGTGCTTGTGCGGCGGATAGCTCGACGCGTGTCCGCCCGGGGTGCGCACCTCGACGACGAGCAGCGACTCGGCCGGCTCGGATTGCGGAAGGATGTCGCAGACGTAGCGCGTATTCAGGCTCTTGCCACGCACCGACCGCGTCATCTTCGCGGGCTCGATCAGCCGCACGGGGTAGCGTCCTTCGGCCGGCGCGGTCGCGACGCCGACTTCGGCGTCGCGCTCCGCGCGAACCGTCGTGCGCACGTTCGGCGGCAGATAGACGGCGTAGGGGGCCGAGTCTTCGAACACGCTGTCGCGCGAGCCGAGGCCCGTCCATTTCTGATCGCCGGTGTCGATCGACACCGCGCCTGTGAGCACGACGATGCACGCTTCGCGCGCGCCTTCGTAGACGTACAGCACCTCGTCTTTTTCGAGCCGGTACGCGGCGAACCCGACGTACCGCCACATCGCCGATTCCGGCGTTACGCGCGCGATCGTCTGACCTTCGCGTTGTGCCTTCACTAGTAAGCTCATGCTGCCTCCATACCGGCATCGAACGGCGCATCGACGAGCGCGCGCAGCGTCCGATAGCCCTTTTGCGCGTATTCGTAACTGCGCGCGATGACCGGGTCCTGCTCGGCTTCGACGACGAGCCAGCCGCGATAGCCGTGACGTTTCAGCCTGTCGATGATCGCCGGAAAATTCACCGCGCCGTCGCCGGGCACCGTGAACGCGCCGGCGATGACCGCATCGAGAAAGCTCCAGTTGCGGTTGCGCGCGAGCTTGATCACCGCGGGCCGGACGTCCTTGCAATGCACATGGCACACGCGCGCGATGTGCTTGTCGAGCATCTCGAGCGGGTTGCCCCCCGCGAACGTGATGTGCCCGGCGTCGAACAGAAGGCCGACCGCGTCGCTCGTGCGCGCCATCAGTTTGTCGACGTCGTCGGCCGTCTCGACGTAGGCGCCCATATGATGATGATAGGCGACGCGCACGCCCTGGCTAAGCGTGTAGCGCGCGAATTTTTCGAGGCGCTCGGCGTAGGCGTCCCATTGCGCGTTCGTGAAAAAGCGCGGGCGCTGGTAGAGCGGCCGCGGCGCGCCCTGGATCGAATTTTCGACCTCGCCGTAGACCATCACGGTCGCGCCGTTCTTCGCGAGCAGCTCCAGGTGCGGGCCGACCGCTTCGATCTCCTCCTCGGCGCTGCGGCCCGCCAAGCGCCCCGAATACCAGCCGGAGACGAGCGACAAATCGTATTGCTTGAAGAGCGCCTTCAGCGCCTCCGGCTCGCGCGGGAATTTGTTGCCGAGCTCGAAACCCTCATAGCCGATCTGGCGGCCTTCGGTCAGTGCGACTTCGAGCGGCGTCTCGCCGCCGAGCGACGGCAGGTCGTCGTTCATCCATGACAGCGGATTGATGCCGATGCGTACTTCGAATGCGTTCATGCGAGCGATCCTCAGAATAATTCGTAGCGACGCGCCAAGTTGCCGGTGAAGCGCTCCCGGGCTTTGGCGCGATGGGTCTTCCGTGCTGCGTTAGCCGTTTCGCTTCGTATCGCCTTCAATCCGCCGGGCAACCTCTTTGTCGTAGGCTTCGCGCGCTGCGCGCACCGCTTCGCGCGTCGACACTTCCGGCACGGCGACTTCCCACCACCAGCCGCCGTCGTCGGTCGTGCGGGCGCCGTCGGTATCGATCACGACGACATAGGTGCGGTCCGCCGCGCGGGCGCGCTTCATCGCCGCTTCGAGTTCGGCGACATTCGCGACGTGTTCGCCGAGCGCGCCGAGCGAGCGCGCGTGCGCGGCGAAATCGATCGCCGGCGCACCGAGCGGGCCCTGCGTGCAGTCGTCGAACATGTTGTTGAACGGCGCGCCGCCGCAGGCTTGCTGCAAGCGGTTGATGCAGCCGTAGCCGCGGTTGTCGAGCACGACGACGATGAGCTTCGCGCCGAGCATCACCGACGTCGCGATTTCGCTGTTCATCATCAGATAGCTGCCGTCGCCGACCGTCACGATGACTTCGCGCTCGGGCCGCGCGAGCTTGGCGCCCAAGCCGCCTGCGATCTCGTAGCCCATGCACGAGTAGCCGTATTCGACGTGATACGCGCCCGGGCGGCCCGCACGCCAGAGCTTGTGCAGCTCGGCGGGCAGGGTGCCGGCGGCGCACACGACGATGTCGTCGGCGGCCGATTGCGCGAGCCCGCCCTCGGCCGAGCGCTGAACCGCGCCGATCACGTCGGCGTCGTACGGCAGCACGCCGGCTTGCGCCGGGGTGTTCGTGCGGGTCGCGACCGTGTCGCGCCATGCGTTGGCCAGCGAGGTGGCGCGCGAGGTCCACTCGGCGCTTGCCTTCCAGTCGGCCAGGCGCGTACCGAGTGCGTCGAGCGCGCGGCGCGCATCCGCTTGCACGATGTGCGCGCGCGCTTTGAGGCCGTCGAACGCGTTGGCGTTGATGCCGATTACGTCGGCCTGCGTGAAGAGCGTGTTCGACCCGGTCGTGAAGTCCTGCAGCCGGGTGCCGACAGCGAGCACGCAGTCGGCTTCATGCGCGAGCGCATTCGCGGCGGACGAGCCCGTCACGCCGATCGCGCCCGCGTTGAGCGGGTGATCCCACGGCAGCGCGCCTTTGCCCGCTTGCGTTTCGCCGACCGGGATACCGTGCCGCTCGGCGAATGCGCGCAGGGCATCGGGCGCGCCGCGGCTGTACAGTGCGCCGCCGCCCGCGACGATCATCGGCTGCCTGGCGATCGTCAGGCGCGTGAGCGCCGCTTCGAGTTCCTCTTCGACCGGAGCGCCCGCATGGAACGTGACGGTGCGCGGCTCGAAGAAATCGGCCGGATAGTTGTAGGCCATCGCCTGCACGTCTTGCGGCAGGGCGAGCGTGACCGGGCCGCACAGCGCGGCATCGGTCAGGACGCGCAGCGCGCGGGGCAGGGCGGTCAAGAGCTGCGCCGGATGGACGATGCGGTCGAAGTAGCGCGACACGGGCTTGAACGCGTCGTTTGCGGAGATGCCGCCGTCGTGGAAGTCCTCGATTTGCTGCAGCACCGGGTCGGGCGCGCGCGAGACGAACACGTCGCCCGGCAGTAGCAGGACCGGCAGGCGGTTCACGTGCGCAAGCGCGGCGGCCGTGACGAGATTCGTGGCGCCGGGGCCGATCGACGTCGTCACGGCCATCATCCGGCGGCGGAAATGCGCCTTGGCGTAGGCGATCGCGCTGTGCGCCATCGCCTGCTCGTTGTGCGCGCGGTAGGTCGGCAGCTCGTGCCGGTATTGATACAGCGCTTCGCCGATCCCGGCCACGTTGCCGTGGCCGAAGATCGCGAACACGCCGCCGAAGAGCGGCTCGGTGCGCGCGCTGCCGTCTTCCGCCGCGACGCGTTGCGCCGCGAGATAGCGCACGAGCGCTTGCGCGGCGGTCAGGCGGATCGTGGTGCCTTGATCGGCCTGCGCCGAGGGAGCCGTGGCCGAAGTTGCCGCGTCATGGTGCAACGCGCGTTGGTTCATGCCGCCTCCTGGCGAACGCCGTGATGCGCCGCAGCTTGAGTACCCGTGCGGCCGCCTTTGGCCTTGCGCCACGCCGCGATCAGCGTCTCGAACGTCTTGCGCACGTTGGCGATGAGTTCGGCATCGCCGATCTCGCCCGCGAGCCACGCGCGGCTCGGCTCATGATGGATCGTGCGGCCGACGGTGAAACCCTTGCAGCTTCGCGACGCGGCCGCCGCCCCGAAGCCTTCGATCAACTGCTCGGCCGGCGCCGACAAACCCAGCAGCACGACGCCGCGGCAATACGGATCGCGCTCGGCGATCAGCGCATCGATCGCCTGCCATTGCGCCGCCTCGAGCGGCGCGAGCTTCCACCACTCGGGATAGATGCCGATGTTGTAGAGACGCTTGAGCGCGCGGAACACGGTGTCCGGCTCGCTCGGCAGATCGGCGCGCTTCGGCGGGATCACTTCGAGCAGCAGTTCATGGCCGCTCGCCTGCGTCGCATCGTAGAGCGCGCGCAATTGCGCTTCCTGCTCGAGCCGCTGCTCGATGGGATCGTCCGGGTGGTAGTAGACGAGACACTTGACCACGTGCTCTTGCGGCCAACTGATGAGCGACGTACCGATCGAGCGGCCATGGTCGAATTCGAGCGGTGCCGAACCGGGCAGCTCCACGGGGCGGCCGATCCACCAGCCGCGTCCGGTGGCGGCGTTCAGCGCGTCCTGGCCGTAGCGGTCGTCGATCAGCACGCCGATGCGGCCTTGCAAGCCGAGCGCGGCTTCCGTTTGCGCGACGGCTTCGACGAACAGGCCCTTCAACGTTTCGATGCGTGATTCGCTCGCGCCGGTCTGCTGCGCAAGCTCGAAGAACTGGTTGCGATGGTCGAACGCGAAGCCGAGCACTTCGTCCCACTGCTTGCGGGCAGGGGTGACGCGATGCAGGCGCGCGAGCGTCGTGTCCTTGTCGGGACGCCGCATGCGCTGCGGATCGGCGGCCGCGGCGTTCAGGAAGTAGTCGAGCTCGGCCGGCGTCGGCATGGCGGGCGCGCAGCCGTGGCGCGACACGACGAGCGCGCCGCTCGCATTCGCGGCGCGTGCGCAGTCTTCGAGCGGCCGGTCGCGCAGCCACCCCGACAGGAAGCCCGATGCGAACGCATCGCCCGCGCCGAGCACGTTCAGCACTTCGACCTCTACGCCGCCGTGAATCGGCGCATCGTCGATCGAGGCGGGCACCGCGCCTTCGACGATCGAGCAGCCGAGTGGACCGCGCTTGACGACGAGCGTCGCGCTTGTCACCGCGCGCACCATCGCGAGCGCGTCGATGAGTGCGTGCTTGCCGCCGGCGATGCGGAATTCTTCTTCGGTGCCGATCACGAGATCGAAGAGCGGCAGGATGCGCTGCAAGTGCGCCGTCACGCTTTCGTTCGCGACGAAGCGGGTTTCGCCGTCGGCCTTGCCGGTGAGGCCCCACAGCACCGGCCGGTAGTCGATGTCGAGCACGGTGCGCACGGTGTTGCGGCGTGCGTATTCGAGCGCGCGACGGCTCGTGCGGTTGACCTGTTCCGTGGAGAAGTGCGTGCCCGTGATCAACAGCGCCTTCGACGACGCGATGAACGCCTCGTCGAAATCGGCTTCGTCGACGGCCATGTCGGCGCAGTTCTCGCGGTAGAAGACGAGCGGGAACGTATCGCGGTCCTCCAGCCCGAGCAGCACGAGGGCCGTGAGACGGTCGCGATCGATGCGCGTATGGCTCACGTCGCAGCCTTCCTTCGCGAGCGTCTCCGTCAAAAAGCGCCCCATATGATCGTTGCCGACGCGCGTGAGCATCGCCGATTTCAACCCGAGCCGCGCGCAGCCGAACGCAATGTTCGCCGACGAGCCGCCTAGGTACTTCGCGAAGCTCGTCACGTCTTCGAGACGCGCGCCGACTTGCTGCGCGTAGAGGTCGACCGCGAGCCGTCCCAGGCAGATGATGTCGCGCTCGCGGCCGGCCGCGAAGCGGCTCGGTTCCGGCGCTGGCTCGACAGAGCGCCCGGTGGTGGGGTCGGTGGTGAGTGCCATGGTCTTTCCTGGAAGTCGGTTTTTAGATCGTTGCGCCTTCGAGCTCGCTGATCATCTTTTGCATTTCGGCGCCGCCGGCCATCATGTCGAGCACCTGGTCCTTGGTGATGGTTTCCTTCGTGTACGTGCCCATCGATTTGCCGCGATTGAGCAGCGTGAACGAATCGCCGATCGGGTAGGCGTGGTGCACGTTGTGCGTGATGAAGATCACCGAGATGCCTTTCGCGCGTGCCTTGTGAATGAGCTTCAACACGTTGAAGCTCTGCTTCACGCCGAGCGCGGCAGTCGGCTCGTCGAGAATCAGCACGCGGGCGCCGAAGTGAATCGCGCGCGCAATCGCAAGACACTGCCGCTCGCCGCCCGACATCGTGCCGATCGGCTGATTCGCGTCGCGCACGTTGATGCCCATTTCGGCGAGCTTTTCGCGTGCGACCTTGGCGGCCGTTTCGATATCCATCACGTTGACGAGGCCGAAGAGCTTCTTCTGCGGCTCGCGTCCCATGAAGAAGTTGCGCGCCACCGAAAGCAGCGGCACGAGCGCGAGATCCTGGTACACGGTCGCGATGCCGAGATCGAGCGCGTCTTTCGGCGACGCGAAATGCACGGGCTTGCCGTCGACGAGGTAGGTGCCTTCGCTCGGCGCATGGACGCCTGCGAGCGTCTTGATCAGCGTCGACTTGCCGGCGCCGTTGTCGCCGAGCAGGCAATGCACTTCGCCGCGCCTGAGCCTGAGCGTGACGTCTTTCAGCGCGATCACGTTGCCGAAATAACGGCTCACGTTTTCGAGCGCGAGGATGTAGTCGTCACCGGTTTGTTGAGTGTCGGACATCATGAACTCCTGGATTCAGCGTATCGAGACGATCTCAGCGCGCTGCGGCCACGCGGCTGCGCACATAGTGATTGAACAGCACGGCGAACAGCAGCATCACGCCGAGGAACACGCGGAACCAGTCCGAATCGATGTTCGTGTAGGTGATGCCGATCTGCACGACGCCGAAGATCAGCGCGCCGAACGAGGCGCCGATCACCGAGCCATAGCCGCCCGTGAGCAGCGAGCCGCCGATCACCGCCGCGATGATCGCTTCGAATTCCTTCTGCAGACCGCGGTCGGCGGCAGCCGACCCGATATCGCACACTTGCAGCACGGCGAACAGGCACGAGCAGAACGCAGTCAGCACGAACAGCGAGATCTTCACGCGCTTGACCGGCACGCCGACGTTCTTCGCGGCATTCGCATCGCCGCCGACGGCGAAGATCCAGTTGCCGAAGCGGGTCTTGGCGAGCGTGAACGCACCGACCGCCGCGAGCAGGAACCACCAGACGATGACTTTCGGCACGCCCGGCACGAGCGGTTCGCCGTTGTCGAGCAGCTTGACGAGGCCGATATGGCCGAGCCACTTGAAGAGGCCGTGGAACGCGACGCCTTGGAAGAGCGCATGCGCGAACCCGCTCTGCGCGGCGACGTCGCCCACGCCCGAGATGATCGTGCGGTCAGCGAACATCACGGAAAGCGCGAGCGTCAAGCCGCGCAGGATGAACAGGAACGCGAGCGTGACGATGAACGACGGCAGGCGGGTGCGCATCACGAGATAGCCGTTCAGCGCGCCGAGCGCCATCGAGCCGACGAAGGCGAAGACGATCGAGAGCTCGATCGGCCAGTGGAAATACATGGTCGGCAGCGCGACCATCATGCCGGCGAAGCCGATCATCGAGCCGATCGACAGGTCGAATTCCCCAGCGATCATCAACAGGCAGGCGCCGACTGCAATGAGCCCGAGATAGGCGGCCACCTGCGACCAGTTCATGATGCCGTCGAGATTGAACATGCCGGAGTTGCCGGCGCCGATCGCGAAGACGATGAACACCATCACCGTGCCGGCCAGGGCCGCGAACTCGGGGCGGCTCAGCAGATGCTTGAGCCACGACTCGCGGCGCACGCGCTCGTCTGACGAGGAAGAGGACGCGCCCTCTTGAGCCGCTTCGTGATGCTTGCGCGAACCGAGGTGGAAATGATCGACGACACCCATCTAAGTCTCCTTGATGCGCCATGCGGATTGCCCCTGTCAGGCGAACCGTGCGGCACTATGAAGCGTAGGAATGCAAATCAATGCTACAAAGGTAAGAGCAAATCTTCGTGCTACCGGAGCGCTCGTGGTCGGAACGCCGCCTCGCAGTCGTCTCGGCGTTCCGGGGGCCGGCCATCCGACCCACTCCTCCACTACACCATTAGCGATACTGGCCTGCGTACTTGACCACCTTGTCGACGTTGGCCTTCGTGATGAAACCCGGGCCTGAGCTGATGTTGCGCGCGCCGTACACCGGCTGGAGGCCGTACGCTTCAAGCCGTGCCTTGAACTTCGGGTTCGACTTGAGGGCGGCCTGGATCTTGGCCGGGTCGGTCGTGTGGTCCTTCTTCGCGATCGCGAGCACCGCGATGGCGATATAGCCCTGCAGGTACGGCTGCTGGTCAATGGCGAACTGGATCGTGCCGTCCTGGATCGCCTTGGCGATGTCATCGGAGAAGTCGAACGTCGCGAACCAGATCTTGCCGGCGAGGCCCATCTGTTGCAGCGCCTTGATCGTCGGCGAGGCCGACGTCGGGCCGAGTGCGAGCACCGCGCCGGTATCGGGATGGTTGCGCAGGTAGGCGCTGACCTTCGACTGGATGCCGGTCGGGTCCTGACCCGCGTCGAGCGTCGATGCCTTGTAGTCGACGCCGAGCGCTTCGCCGAAGCCGCGGCAGCGCTCGAACGAGGCCGGGTTCGTCGCGTAGTGGTTCACGCACAGAAACGACTTGATGCCCGCGGCCTTCGCTTTTTCGCCGGCGGCCTTGCCTGCTTCGTATTCCGGCTGGCCGATGTGCATGATCGCGCCGAGTTGCGCGCTCTGCTCGGCGGTGCCGGAGTTGATCGTGACGAGCGGGATGTGTTTTTCGGTCACTTTCGCGATCGCGCCTTTCAGCACGTCGAAGTCGGCGATCGTCACGGCGACGCCGTCGTAGTTGCGCGCGGCGGCTTGCTCGATGAGACGCGCCATGTCGGCGATGTCGCCGTTCGGCGGATTGCGGTAGTCGGTCTGGACGTTGAAGTCTTCGTCCGCCTGCTTGATTGCGTTCTTGATCGTGTTCCACCACGAATCGGAATCCGGCGCGTGGCTGATCAGTACGAAGTGAGCCGCGGGATCGGCCTGGGCGGCCGATGCTGCAAAGCCGCTGCCTAGCGCCAGCGCGCATGCCGCGACGAACGTCCTCAGTGCAGCCTTGCCAGTGCAAAGTCTCATTGTCTCCACCTATCCAGGTTATGTCGTTATTGATCTCCCGGGGGCCATCGAGGCGGCATCCGCACGGGGCGGGCGGTGATGTCCTCAAGGAGGGCGAGCGTCAAGTGACAGCCTGTTGTGTTGCCGCTCACGAGCAAGATTAGGCCAACTTTTGTGAGATTGCAAAGAAAATTTCATTGCAAATAAAAATGGAAAATACGTTCCAATTTGGCGCGGCGCGTGCCTATAATCAGCACCGTCTGGCGCGCTGTAGAGCCTTGCTACACCTGGGTTTGCGCCGCGCCGCAGCAATTTGAAGAGGGGACGGGCCATGCAGGACGACAACACCGCCGAATTGCCGAGCGTTGACGAATTGATGCAGCGCATCGCCGACTCCTACGAGACCTTGCCGCGCCAATTGAAGAGCGTGGCGGCCTACCTGGAGCAGCACCGCTCGAGCGTGATGGTCGACCGCACGAGCGACATCGCGTCGAGCTGCGGCGTGCATCCGTCGGCCGTGGTGCGCTTTGCGCAACGCTTCGGTTTTTCCGGCTTTTCCGATCTGCAGGAAGTCTTCAAGCAGGCTTACACGGGGCAGAGCCCGTCCGGCCAGACCTATAAGCAGCGCATCCGCAAGCTGATCGACGACAAGCCCGGACAGCTCTTGGGCGGATCGGTCGCTCGCGAATTCGTCGCCGCATGCAAGAGCGGCCTCGACGAGCTCGACGAGAACCTCGATGACGAAGCGTTCGACGCCGCCGTGAAGATGCTGCAGCAGGCCGAGAACATCTACGTGATCGGCGTGCGGCGCTCGTTTCCGGTCGCGAGCTACATCGTCTATGCGTTGCAGCACACGCCGAAGCGCGTGCATCTCGTCTCGGGTTTCGGCGGCATGTTTCGCGAGCAGATCAGGAGCGTGAAGAAGGGCGACGTCGTGATCGCGATCAGCTTCGAGCCATACGGCAAGGAAACGCAATATTGCCTGCGCGTTGCGCACCATCATCAGGCGAAGACGCTCGTGATCACCGACAGCCGTCTCTCGCCGCTCGCCCGCTACGCGACCACGCAACTCTTTGTGAAGGAGGGGAGCGCGTTCGCGTTCCGCTCGCTGACCAGCACCATCTGCTTGTGTCAGGCGCTCTTCGTCGCGCTTGCGTACAAGCTGGAATTGACCGTCGAAGAATCGAAAGACATTGGAGGATACGATGACTAACGTAGCACCCAGCTCGCCGATCAACGTTGCCGTATTCGGCGCAGGGCGGATCGGCCGCATTCACGCGGCCAACCTCGCACGCCAGCCGGGCGTGAAGCTCAAGTACGTGGTGGATGTCAACCGCGAG
Source organism: Trinickia violacea (assembly GCF_005280735.1). Classification (NCBI taxonomy): domain Bacteria; kingdom Pseudomonadati; phylum Pseudomonadota; class Betaproteobacteria; order Burkholderiales; family Burkholderiaceae; genus Trinickia; species Trinickia violacea. Next base: position 2,974,504 of record NZ_CP040077.1, on the reverse strand, counting down.
GCGGCCGCGGCGCTCGCGGCCGAGCATGGCGCGCAGGTCGCGGACGTGGATGGCGCGATGGGCGATGCGTCGATCGGCGCGACCGTGATCTGCTCGAGCACCGATACGCACGCCGATCTGATCGAGCAATCGGCCGCGCAGAAAAAGCATGTGTTTTGCGAGAAGCCCGTCGACTTGACGGTGGAGCGCGCTCGAGCTTGCGCGGCGGCTGTGGAACGCGCGGGCGTCGTCTGCATGATCGGCTTTCAGCGCCGCTTCGACCCGACGTTCGCCGCGGTGAAGGCGCGCATCGACGCGGGCGAGATCGGCACGCCGGAGATGCTCGTCGTGACGAGCCGCGATCCGGGCGCGCCGCCCGTCGAGTACATCCTGCGCTCGGGCGGCATCTTCAAGGACATGCTGATCCACGACTTCGACATCTTCCGTTGGATTCTCGACGACGAAGCCGAGACGCTGCACGCGACGGGCAGCGTGCTGTCGGACCCGGCGATCGCCGACGCGGGCGACATCGATTCGACGGCGGTGACGATCCGCACGAAGCGCGGACGCCTGTGCCAGATCAACACCGCGCGGCGCGCGGCCTATGGCTACGACCAGCGCTTCGAGATTCTCGGCAGCGACGGCATGCTGCAAGCGGGTAACGTGCGGCCGACGGAAGTCGTCGCGTACTCGAAGAAGGCGGTGTCGAGCGACGTGCCGGAGGCGTTCTTTCTCGAACGCTATCGCGCCGCGTATGCGCTGGAAATCGCGCATTTCTTCGAAGCGGTGACACAGGGTAAGCCCGTTCGCACGACGGTCGCCGATGGCTTGAAGGCGCTCGAACTCGCCGAAGCCGCCACGCGCTCATGGCGCGAAGGCCGCGCGGTGCGCGTGGGCAACGAAGCGTGACAGGCGAGGGGAGAGCGTTCTATGACTCATGTTGCTAATCGCACGCCGGTGAAAATCGGCGTGGTCGGCTTGGGGCGCCTCGGCAAACGCCACGCGCAGAATCTTGCGTTTCGTGTGCCTGGCGCCGAGCTCGTCGCTGTGTGCAGTCCCGTTGACGAGGAGCGCGCGTGGGCGCAAGAAGCGCTGCCTGCGCCACGCCTCTACGCGGACTACGAAGCGTTGCTGGCCGACCAGGACGTCGACGCAGTATGGCTCGTGACGCCGTCGGCGCTGCACGCCGACCAGATCGTCGCCGCCTTGCGTGCCGGCAAACACGTGTTCTGCGAAAAGCCGCTGTCGCTCGACGTGGCCGAATGCGAGCGCGTGCTCGAAGAAGCGAAGCGCCACTCGCATCTGCAAGCGACGATCGGTTTCATGCGCCGCTTCGATCCGAGTTACCGCGACGCGTACGACAAGATCCAGCGCGGCGCGATCGGCCGGCCCTTCATGATCCGCTCGCAGACCACCGACAAGAACGACCCCGAAGGCTTCTTCGTGCGTTTCGCGCCGACCTCGGGCGGGATCTTTCTCGACTGCACGGTGCACGACATCGACGTGACCCGCTGGCTCTTCGGCAATCCGCGCGCCAAGCGCGTGTTCGCGACGGGCACGATCGCGTTGCACGAAGGCTTGCGTGCGTGCGGCGACGTCGATAACGGCGTGGCCGTCTGCGAGTTCGAGGACGGGCGGCTTGCGGTGTTCTACGCGTCGCGCACGATGGCGCACGGCAACGACACGCACACCGAAGTCATCGGCACGGCGGGCGCGCTCGCGATCGGCCATATTCCGCGCGCGAGCCGCGTCGAGATCTACGACCAGCACGGCGTGCGCAACGAATGCACGCCGACGTTCTTCGAGCGCTTCGAGGACGCGTTCTTGCACGAAGCGCAGGCGTTCGTCGATGCGGTAAGGGGCGGTAAGGCATCGGGCGCGACGCTTGCCGATGCGCTCGAAGCGACGCGTATCGGCAGCGCGCTGCGCGAAGCGCTGACGACCGGACAGCCCGTCGAGCTGTGACGACAGGCACGGTTCGGCGCGCGAGACGTGCCGGGACCCGAGCAGGCTCCCGGCGGCGGATCGTCGCGTGCGGTAGAATTTGACCCTCTGTACGGCGCGGGCCCGTCGATCCACGAATGATCGGCGGCCCGGCGCCTCACCCCGAAGGTCGATTGCCGATGCAAATTCACAAGGAAGTCGATGCGCGCGGATTGAACTGTCCGCTGCCCATCTTGCGCGCGAAAAAAGCGCTCGCCGACATGGAGAGCGGCCAAATCCTCAAGGTCCTCGCGACCGATCCCGGCTCGCAACGCGATTTCGCGGCGTTCGCGAAGCAGACGGGCAATGAGATCGTGGAAAGCTCCACACAAGACAAGACGTTCGTGTTTCTGATGCGCCGGCGCTGAACGCTTTCACGCGTTACCCGCCGCCGCGCAAAAAAGCCCTGCTTCGGCAGGGCTTTTTTCCATCGGATAACGCAGCGGCGGGGGATTTAGCTATCCATCACCGGCTGGCGCGTGCGCAGATAGTTTTCGAAGTCGGTCGCGACTTCGGGATGGCGCAGCGCGAACTCGACGGTCGCCTTCAAGTAACCGAGCTTGCTGCCGCAGTCGAAGCGCGTGCCGTGGTACTTGTACGCAAGCACTTGCTCGTCGGCGAGCAGCGACTGGATCGCATCGGTCAGCTGCAGCTCGCCGCCCGCACCGGGCTTCAACGCGCGCAGGTGATCGAAGATGCGCGGCTTCAGCACATAGCGGCCCACCACGCCCAGGTTCGACGGCGCGACTTCGGGCGCCGGCTTCTCGACGATGCCCGACATCTTGATGATCGCGTCTTCCCATTCCTTGCCGTCGACGATGCCGTAAGACTTCGTATCCGACGGCGGGATTTCTTCGACCCCGATCACCGAGCTGTGATAGTGATCGAACACCTCGATCATCTGCTGCATCACGGGCGGCTCGCCATACAGCAAGTCGTCTGCGAGGATCACGGCGAACGGGTTGTCGGCGACGAGCTTCTCGGCGCACAGCACCGCGTGGCCAAGGCCGAGCGCTTCCGGCTGGCGCACGTAGAAGCAGTCGACATGGCTCGGCTTGATGCTGCGCACGAGCTCGAGCAGCTTGTCCTTGCCGCGCGCTTCGAGTTCGGCTTCGATTTCGTAGGACTTATCGAAATGGTCTTCGATGGCGCGCTTGCTGCGGCCCGTCACGAAGATCATTTCGGTGATGCCGGCGGCCATCGCTTCTTCGACCGCGTATTGGATCAGCGGCTTGTCGACGACCGGCAGCATTTCCTTCGGGCTCGCCTTGGTCGCAGGCAGGAAGCGGGTGCCTAGGCCCGCTACCGGAAAGACGGCTTTGGTGACTTTCAACATGGGATCTGCGTCCTCGTGTGTGCTCGAAATAATTCAACCGCCAAGTTCACGCGGGGAGCCGCGAGAGTTGAGCGCTCAGCTTGGCAATGGTGTCACGATATTCTGACAGCCTTTTCTGTTCCTGTTCCACAACTACGGCAGGGGCTTTTGTGACAAAAGCCTCATTACCGAGCTTCGCGTTGCACTTGACGATCTCCGCATCCAGGCGAGCAATTTCCTTGCCAAGACGTTCGCGTTCCGCCGCGACGTCGATCTCGACCTTCAGCACGAGCTTGTCGCCGCCGACGATGGCAATCGGCGCGCCATGGGCTTCGGCGTCGAGCGTCGCTTCGTCGGCGATGATCTTGACCTCCGAAAGACGGGCGAGCGCTTGCGCGTATGGGGCGAACGTGCGCAATTGTTCAGCGTTGCCGGTTGCCAGGAGCGGCACTTTCGTCGCCGGGGACAGATTCATTTCGCCGCGCAGATTGCGGCAGGCGTCGATGACCGCTTTCAGCTCGGACGCCCAGCGCTCGGCGCTTTCGTCGATCTTTTTCGGCTCGGCGATCGGATAGCGCTGCACCATGATCGACGCGGCACCCTCCGCTGCGCCTGCCGGGTAGCTCTTCGCGAGCGGTGCGACCTTCTGCCAGAGCGCTTCGGTGATGAACGGGATGATCGGGTGGGCGAGGCGCAGCACCGTTTCGAGCACGCGCAGCAGTGTGCGGCGCGTCGCGCGCTGCTGCTCGGGCGTGCCGTTCTGGATCTGTACCTTCGCGAGTTCGAGATACCAGTCGCAGTATTCGTCCCACACGAACTTGTAAATTGCGTTCGCGACATTGTCGAAACGATAGTCGGCGAAGCCCTTTTCGACTTCGGCTTCGACGCGTTGCAGGAGCGACACGATCCAGCGGTCCGCCTGCGAGAAGTCGAGATAGCCGCCGGGACCGCAGTCGCCTGCGCCGCAGAGTTCGGGCTTGTCGAAGCCGCACTCGTGGCCTTCGCAGTTCATCAGCACGAAGCGCGTCGCGTTCCAGAGCTTGTTGCAGAAGTTGCGATAGCCCTCGCAGCGCGCGAGGTCGAAATTGACGTTGCGGCCGAGCGTCGCCATCGACGCCATCGTGAAGCGCAAGGCATCGGTGCCGAACGACGGAATGCCCGACGGGAATTCCTTGCGCGTCTTCTTCTCGATCGTCGCGGCCTGCTTCGGATTCATGAGCCCCGTGGTGCGCTTCGCGACGAGCGATTCGAGATCGATGCCGTCGACGATATCGATCGGGTCGAGCGTATTGCCCTTGCTCTTGCTCATCTTCTGGCCTTCGGCGTCGCGCACGAGGCCGTGCACGTAGACCGTGTGGAACGGCACCTTGCCCGTGAAGTGGGTGGTCATCATGACCATCCGCGCGACCCAGAAGAAGATGATGTCGAAGCCCGTGACGAGCACGGACGACGGCAGAAAGTGTTGCAGCTCCTCGGTCTCGTTCGGCCAGCCGAGCGACGAGAACGGCACGAGCGCCGACGAGAACCACGTGTCGAGCACGTCGTCATCGCGCTTCAACGCGCCGGTGTAGCCCTTCGCGTCGGCTTGCGCGCGCGCGTCGGCTTCGGTCTTCGCGACGAACACCTCGCCGTTTTCGCCGTACCACGCCGGGATCTGATGGCCCCACCAAAGTTGCCGCGAGATGCACCAGTCCTGGATGTTTTCGAGCCACTGGTAGTAAGTCGTTGTCCAGTTTTCCGGCACGAACTTGATCTCGCCGCTGCGCACGACGTTCAGCGCCGTTTCGGCAATCGACTTGCCCGGATTGAACGTGCCTTCGGGTGCCGGCTTGCTCATCGCGACGAACCATTGGTCGGTCAGCATCGGCTCGAGCACGACGTTCGTGCGGTCGCCGCGCGGCACCATCAGCTTGTGCGGTTTCACCGATTCGAGCCGGCCCAGCGCTTCGAGATCGGCGACCACTTGCTTGCGCGCTTGGAAACGATCGAGGCCGCGGTACTTCGCGGGCGCGTTGTCGTTGATCTTTGCTTCGAGCGTGAGGATCTCGATCTGTGGCAGCTTATGGCGCTGGCCGACCTGGTAGTCGTTGAAATCGTGCGCGGGCGTGACCTTCACCACGCCGGTGCCGAACTCACGATCGACGTAGTCGTCGGCGATGATCGGGATCTCGCGGTCCGCGAGCGGCAGCTTCACCGTTTTGCCGATCAGGTGCGCGTAGCGCTCGTCTTCCGGATGGACCATCACGGCGACGTCGCCGAGCATGGTCTCGGGACGCGTCGTCGCGACCGTGAGATGACCGCTGCCGTCGGACAGCGGGTATTGGATGTGCCACAGATGGCCGTTTTCTTCCTCGCTCGCGACTTCGAGATCGGACACGGCGGTCATCAGCACCGGGTCCCAGTTCACGAGCCGCTTGCCGCGATAGATGAGGCCCTGCTCGTAGAGCCGCACGAAGACGTCGGTCACGACCGCCGACATCTTGTCGTCCATCGTGAAGTATTCGCGCGACCAGTCGATCGACGCGCCGAGGCGGCGCACCTGGCTCGTGATCGCCGAGCCCGACTGCTGTTTCCATTCCCACACGCGCTCGACGAATGTCTCGCGGCCGAGATCATGGCGCGACACGCCTTCTCCATCGAGCTGGCGCTCGACGACGATCTGCGTGGCGATGCCCGCGTGATCGGTGCCGGGCAGCCACATCGTGTTCTCGCCGAGCATGCGGTGATAGCGCGTCAAGCCATCCATGATCGTCTGGTTGAACGCGTGGCCCATGTGCAGCGTGCCCGTGACGTTCGGCGGCGGCAGCTGGATCGAGAAGTCCTTGACGCCGGCCACGAAAGCCGGCGCAGCGTAGCCGCGTTTTTCCCATTCCGGGCCCCACTGGGCCTCGATGGTCTGGGGTTCGAAACTCTTCGCAAGCGTGGTGTCGCTCATGGTGGGGAATCTGCCGAAAAATGCGTGAAAAGATACGTCGAAACGTTCGATTATAAAGGGTCGATGGGGCCGGAGGGCCGCGAGGGGCAATGGCGGGGCGCTAATCGGGCGGGAAGCGGAGTTGCGAGAACGAGCGGCCGGCGAGAATCGCGCGCCGTTCGGTTTCTGCTGCGGACTCGATCAACCCGCGATCTTCGAGAAACAGCAGATACGCGCGCGTCGATACTTTGCGGCAGTTGTCGGGAAGCAGGAAGCTTGCGCGTGCGATTTTATGGTCCTCGAAGAGGAAGACACCCGCTTTCCCGGGCGACAGACTCAAGTCGTTCATCGCCTCCTGAATCGCCTGTTCGCCAAGATTCGATTTTCTGGGCGGCGAAGCGGGTGACGAGGCCGCGATTGTCTGCGTGTAATGGCGATGGATTTTGGTTTCGATGACAGCAATGCGGTTCTCGCGGACCCATTGTGCAATGCGCTCGCTCGTCGGCGTCTGGTTGCGCGTGACTTCGTGCAGCACCATGTCGACGATTTCGACGGGCCAGTCCGGTTTGAGCAACAGATCCAGCGCATCGGCGTAAGCGAGCGTGATCAAAGGCCCGGCGTCCGGGAGCAGGGCGATTGTCGGGGGGGCGGCCATCCGTTATTTGAGGAGCGAGTTCAAATCGTCAGCCATGCGACGCGTTTCGTCGTCCGGCAGGCGCGGCATTGGCAAGTGCGCTTGCGCCATCAGCAGGAACAAGTCTTCGTCGCTATCGATGCCGAGCGCGTCCATCGCCTTCCGATCGTGAACGCGGCCAAGCGAGAAATCGAGCAGCGTCCGGAAATTCTGATTACCACTCGCCTCCGCCGCCTCGAAGGTCTCGACGAGATAGCGCAGCTCGGCGTTGAACAGCGCATTGACCGAGGTATCCGTTTTTGCCGCGAGGATCTTTGCACGCTTGAGCAGGTCGCGATCGACCGAACCCGTGAAATTGACCGTTTCCGCCATGATGGCACTCCCGTTTGATGGGATAAATTTAGCACATAATTATGTGTAACACACATCTATGTGTTGATCGCGCGTCAGCGAGCGCGATATCCACCCCTATGGTTGGCGGACGTCGCTGACTTGCCCGGGACTTATAATGTCCGACTCGACATCGCGCACCACGCTACGCGCGCCTTCGTGGCCGCCACGCCTTGCCATTACCTCGCTCTCCCATGCCCGAATTGCTTGCGAATCTGAATCCCGAACAACATGCCGCCGTCACGCTGCCGAACGAACCCGCGCTGATCCTGGCCGGGGCCGGCAGCGGCAAGACGCGCGTGCTGATCACGCGCATCGCGTGGCTGATCCAGCATGGGCTCGCGTCGCCCGCCACCGTGCTCGCCGTCACCTTCACGAACAAGGCCGCGCGCGAGATGATGGCGCGCCTCTCGGCGCTGCTGCCGATCGACACGCGCGGCATGTGGATCGGCACCTTCCACGGCCTATGCAACCGGATGCTGCGCGCGCATCACCGCGACGCGGGGCTGCCCGCCACGTTCCAGATTCTCGATACCGCGGATCAACTGTCCGCGATCAAGCGTCTGATGAAGGGCCTGAACGTCGACGACGAGAAATATCCGCCGAAAAACCTCCAGTACTTCATCAACAACGCGAAGGAACAGGGGCTGCGGCCGGAGCACGTCGATGCGTCCGACAGCTTCAATCTCAAGTTCGTCGAGCTCTACCAGGCGTACGAGCAGCAGTGCCAGCGCGAAGGCGTCGTCGACTTCCCGGAGCTGCTGCTGCGCTGCTACGAGCTGCTTGCGCACAACCCGCCGCTGCGCGCGCATTATCAGGCGCGCTTCCGGCACATCCTCGTCGACGAGTTCCAGGACACCAACAAGCTCCAGTACGCGTGGCTCAAGATGCTCGCGGGCGACTTGAACGCCAACCCGAACGCGATCTTCGCGGTCGGCGACGACGATCAATCGATCTATGCGTTTCGCGGCGCGAACGTCGGCAACATGCGCGACTTCGAGCACGAATTCAAGGTGCGGCACCTGATCAAGCTCGAGCAGAACTACCGCTCGCACGGCCATATCCTCGACGCGGCCAACCAGCTCATCGCCAACAATTCGCGGCGGCTCGGCAAGAACCTGCGCACCGACGCGGGCCACGGCGAGCCGGTGCGCGTCTACGAGGCGGCCACCGATTCGCAGGAAGCCGGCTGGATCGTCGAGGAGATCAAGGCGCTGATCAACACGGGGCTCGCACGCGGCGAGGTCGCGGTGCTCTATCGCAGCAACGCGCAGTCGCGCACGATCGAGCACACGCTCGTCAATGCGGGCATCGCGTACCGCGTGTACGGCGGCTTGCGCTTCTTCGAGCGCCAGGAAGTGAAGCACGCGCTCGCGTATCTGCGCCTCATCGACAACCCGAACGACGACACCGCGTTCGCGCGCGTCGTCAATTTCCCGGCGCGCGGCATCGGCGCGCGCTCGATCGAGCAGCTGGCGGACGCGGCGCGTCTCTACAACTGTTCGATGGCGGCGGCGATTCCTTACGTGACCGGCAAGGCCGGCTCGAGCCTCGGCGCATTTGCGAACCTGGTCGCGAAGATGCGCGCCGAGACGCAGCAGATGAGCCTGCCGGAGACGGTCGAGTACGTGGTGCGCGCGAGCGGTCTCGCCGACTTCTATCAGAACGAGCGCGAAGGCCAGGACCGCCTCGAGAACTTGCAGGAACTCGTGAACGCGGCCGCGGCGTTCGTCAGCGAAGAGGGCTATGGGCTCGACACGCCGGCGCGCTCGATCCCGCTGCGGCCCGGCGCCACTTCGGCGCCCGAGATCGCAGCGGTGCCGGGCGATCCGTCCGCCGTGGTGCTCGATCCGGCCAGCATCACGGACCCCGCGCAGAACCCCGACACGATGACGCCGCTCGCGGGCTTCCTCTCGCACGCCTCGCTCGAAGCGGGCGACAATCAGGCGCAAGCGGGCCAGGACGCCGTGCAATTGATGACGGTGCATGCGGCGAAGGGGCTCGAGTTCACGGCGGTCTTCATTACGGGGCTGGAAGAGGGACTCTTCCCGCACGAGAACAGCGCGCTCGAGCAAGACGGGCTCGAGGAGGAGCGGCGGCTCATGTACGTCGCGATCACGCGGGCGAAAGAGCGGCTCTATCTGTCGTTTGCGCAGAGCCGGCTGCTGCACGGCCAGACGCGTTACAACATCCGCTCGCGCTTTTTCGACGAGCTGCCGCAGGAGACGCTCAAGTGGCTCACGCCCAAAATCGAGGCGGGGGCGCGCTGGGGCGGCCGCTCGGACAACGCGGGCTGGGGCCGCGACTGGTTCGCGCGTCCCGATCGCCAGGAAAGCTATGCCGGTGCCGCTGTCGATCAGGCGCCGCTACCCGCGTTCGCCAATACGCAGCGTGCCGCCGACACGGGCTTCAAGGTCGGCCAGGCGGTGTTTCACACGAAATTCGGAGAGGGCACGGTGACGGCGCTCGAAGGCAACGGCGCCGACGCGCGCGCGCAAGTCAGGTTCAAGCGGCACGGCGAGAAGTGGCTCGCGCTGGCTGTCGCCAAATTGCAGGCGGTCGAATAATGAGCAAGGAAACGATGGCATTCAAGCAACGGCCGCTGGGCGTGTTGGCGGCGTTGCCGCAGGAGTTGGGCGATCTCGTCGATGCGATGCGCGCCGACGGTGAGTTGCGCACCGTGACGGTCGGCCGGCGCGATTATCACGTGGGCACCGTGTACGGCGTGCCGTGCGTCGTGACGCTCGCGCGCGTCGGCAAGGTCGCGGCCGCGGCGACGGCGAGCGCACTGATCCACGTGTTCGATGTCGATGCGATCGTGTTTACGGGCGTCGCGGGCGGCGTGGGGAGTCAGGTGCGCGTCGGCGATGTCGTCGTCGCGAATGCGCTGCTGCAGCACGATCTCGATGCGTCGCCGCTGTTCCCCCGCTATGAAGTGCCGCTGCTTGGCGTGACGCACTTTGCCGCTTACGCCGAACTCGCCGATGAACTCGCCGCTGCGTGCGAGCGCTTCGTCGCCGACGAAGGCGCGGCGCTCGCCGAGCGCTTCCGCTTGCACGGTGCGCGCGTGCATCGCGGGCTCGTGATCAGCGGCGACCGGTTTGTGTCGAGCTCGGAGGAAGTCGGCGCATTGCGCGCCGCGCTGCCGGACGCGCTTGCGGTCGAAATGGAAGGCGCGGCGATTGCGCAGGTCTGCTACGAGCACGACGTGCCGTGCGCGATCGTGCGGACCATCTCCGACACCGCCGACGACCATGCGACCGCGTCCTTCACGTCGTTTCTCACCGATATTGCGCACGCGTATTCGTCGGGGATTTTGCGGCGGTTTCTGGAGGCGCGCTCGCGGGCTTGAGCCGCGCGCCTCGTGCGCTCAACCGCCTTCCAGCACCGAGCGCAGGATCTGCAGCGCCGCCGGATCTTCGATCGTCGGCAAATCCCCTGGATCGCGGCCTTCGGCCAGCGCCGCGATCGCGCGGCGCAGCAGCTTGCCGGAGCGCGTCTTCGGCAGCATCGCGACGAAATGCACGCGGGCCGGACGTCCGACGGCGCCCAAATAGCGGTCCACGGTCGCCAGCAATGCCGCTTCGAGCTTGCTGCGATCGTCGGGCGCTGCGGCCGCTTGCGCATCGCGCAGCACGACGAACGCGAGCGGCACTTGTCCCTTCACCGCATCGGCTACGCCGACCACGGCTACCTCGGCGACCGCCGCATGGCTCGATAGCGCCTCTTCGATCTCGCGCGTGCCGAAGCGATGGCTCGCGACGTTGATGACGTCGTCGGTACGCCCGAGGATCGACACGTAGCCGTCGTCGTCCTGAATCCCCCAGTCGAACGTCGAATAGACCGGCTCGCCCGCCATCTCCGACCAATAGGTGTCGACGAAGCGCTTGTCGTCGCCCCAGACCGTCGTCATGCAGCCGGGCGGCAGCGGGTAGCCGAGCGTGACGACGCCTTTCTCGCCGGGGCCGCAGCGCTCGCCGCTTCCCGCGTCGCGGATCGCGAGGTTGTAGCCGTACACAGGCACACCCGGGGAACCGAGCTTCGGCGGCAGCGCCTCGACGCCACGCTGGATCGCGATGATCGGCCAGCCCGTTTCGGTCTGCCAGTAGTTGTCGACGACGGGCTTGCCGAGCGCGTCCTGGATCCACGCGGCAGTCGGCTCGTCGAGTGGCTCGCCGGCGAGGAACAGCGCGCGCAGGCTCGACAGATCCGCAGCCTTCATCAACGCCGGGTCCTGCTTCTTCAACACGCGCAGCGCAGTCGGCGACGTGAACATCAGGTTGATCTTGTGCTGCTCGACGAGCCGCCACCAGATGCCGCCGTCCGGCCGAACCGGCGTGCCTTCGTACAGCACGGTCGTGAGCCCGGCGATCAGCGGCGCGTAGATGATGTAGCTGTGGCCGACCACCCAGCCGATGTCCGACGCGGTGAACATGGTGTCGCCCGCGCGTCCTTCGAAGATGTACTCCATCGATGCCGCCAGCGCGACCGCATAGCCGCCGACGTCGCGCTGCACGCCCTTGGGCCGCCCGGTCGTGCCCGACGTGTAAAGCACGTACGACGATTCGTTCGATTCGAGCCATTCGCACGGCACGTGAGCGTTGAAGTACTGCTCGCGCAGCGGCTCGTACGCGACCAGATAGCTCGCGGACAGCCGCTCGGGCGCGAGCTGCCGGTCGATCAGGAGCACGCGCGCGGTCTTGTGCTCGGCACGCGCGAGCGCTTCGTCGACGAGCGGCGTGTAGTCGATCACCTTGCCGCCGCGCGCGCCCGCGTCGGCGGTGACGATCAGGGCGGGCTTCGCGTCGTCGATGCGCGCGGCGAGGCTCGCCGCGGCAAAACCGCCGAACACCACCGAATGGATCGCGCCGAGCCGCGCGCAGGCGAGCACCGCGAACACGGCCTCGGGGATCATCGGCAGATAGATCAGGACGCGCTCGCCGCGCGCGACGCCGAGCGAGCGCATCACCGCCGCCATGCGGTTCACTTCGTCGTACAGCTCGGCATACGTGAAGCGGCGTTCGATGCCAGTCTCGGTCGATACGCTCACGAGCGCATCCTGCTGCCCTCGCGTGGCGAGATGGCGGTCGAGCGCGTTGTGGCACAGGTTCGTGCGGCCGCCGACGAACCAGCGCGTGAAGGGCGGACGGCTGGCGTCGAGCACCGTGTGAAACGGCGTCTCCCAATGGATGCGCGTGGCTTCGGCACGCCAGAACTCAGCGGGGGCGTCGATCGAGCGGCGATGGAAATCGCGGTAGCGGGTCATGGTCGGCGATCCTCGGGGACGTTGGCGGGGCGGTGCTCGAACGGCGACTGCGGGGCGTCGCGCTGGTGCGCCGAGCGCTTCGGCAGGTGTTTCCGCAGGTGCTTCATTACGTGCCGCAATACAGCATAGGACCCGGAGTCGACGCCTCACAACCCGGGTTCACCATGACCGTGCTGCAGATTCCGAGCCAGCGCCTTCGCGGTTGCCCGCGCGGCTTGCCCAGCGGGGCTCCGGATGCGTTTCCGGAGGGGCATTCGTCCGCCATGCTGTCATCGATTTGGCGTAACCTGGAATGGCCGATGCCGGTTTGACCAGGACATTCGCCATGGTTACGAAGACTGAAATGCCGAATCCGCTGCACACGGAGCTCGATCTCTATTCGGCCGATGACCTGATCGACGTCCTGATCGAGGACCAGCGCAACGCGTTGAAGGCGGTTTGGGACAGTCGGGAGAAGCTGGCCGAGGCGGTCCGACAGGCGCTTCCCCGGATGCGTGACGGAGGCCGGTTGATTTACGTCGGCGCCGGGACCTCGGGTCGCCTCGGGCTGATGGATTCGGTGGAGCTGTATCCGACGTTCTCATGGCCGAAACATCGGGCGATTGCGCTGATGGCGGGCGGATCGAGAGCGATCGGGGAGTCGATCGAAGGGGCGGAGGACGATGAGCGCCAGGGGGCGTCCGACATCCTGTCGGTCAAGGCGGCGGCAAACGACGTCGTGCTGGCGATCGCCGCGTCCGGCCGCACCCCCTATGTGCTTGGCGCGCTGCGCGCGGCGCGTCGTGCCGGCGCGCTCACGATCGGTCTTGCGAACAATCCCGACGCGTCGGTGGTGACCGAAGCGCATATCGGCATCGTGCTCGACACGGGTCCCGAGGTGATATCGGGCAGCACGCGTCTGAAGGCCGGAACCGCGCAGAAGATCGCGCTCAACAGCTTTTCGAGCGCCCTGATGGTTGGGCTGAACAAGGTCTACGGCAACCTCATGGTCGACCTGCGGCCGACCAGCGCCAAGCTCATTCACCGCTCGGTCAACCTGACCACCCATGCCACCGGCGCGTCCGATGAACTGGCTCGCCGCACGCTGGAGTCGTGCGGCTTTCAGGTCAAGGTGGCCATCGTCGCGTTAAAGCGCGGCATCGGCGTGACGGAGGCGGAATCGCAACTGGCCGCGGTCGACGGCAGCGTGCGGCGGGCCATCGCCAAGTGAGTCAAGCTGCCGGTAATGAAAAGGAATCCTGTGCAAGTGCCGATGCGCTAGCGTGTGCGGGCACTGGACTCCAAAAGCAAAAGCGCCGCAGTTGCGGCGCTTTTGCTTGGAGCGATGAATGACGAGCGCGGCTCAAGCCTTCGCGCGCTTGCCTTCGACGTCGGGCAGGAACACGGTCAGGATGCCGATCAGCGGCAGGAACGAGCACACTTTGTACACGAACGCGATGCTCGTCGCGTCCGCGAGCTGGCCGAGCACGGCAGCCCCGACGCCGCCCAGCCCGAACGCGAAACCGAAGAACAGCCCGGCCACCATCCCCACCTTGCCGGGAATGAGTTCTTGCGCATAAACCAGGATCGCCGAGAACGCCGACGCCAGCACGATCCCGATCACGACCGTCAGCACGCTGGTCCAGAACAGGTTCGCGTACGGCAGCAGCAGCGTGAACGGCGCGACGCCGAGGATCGACACCCAGATCACGTACTTGCGTCCGATCCGGTCGCCGACCGGCCCGCCGATGATCGTGCCCGCCGCCACCGCCGCGAGGAACACGAACAGGTGGATCTGCGCGGCCTGCACGGGCAGGTGGAACTTGTCGATCAGATAGAACGTGAAATAGCTGTTGATGCTCGCAAGATAGAAGTACTTCGAGAACACGAGCAGCACGAGCACGCTCATCGCCAGCATCACGCGGTTGCGCGACAGCGCGTGGTGCGCGGCGTGCGCGCTCTTCGCTTTCTTCGTCGCGGGGTGCCGCTTGTACCAGCGGCCGATTTGCGCGAGCACGACGATGGCCACGAGCGCCGCGACCGAGAACCACGCGATGCTGCGCTGTCCGTGCGGAATCACGATCAGCGCCGCGAGCAGCGGGCCGAGCGACGAACCGGCATTGCCGCCGACCTGGAACAGCGACTGCGCGAGCCCGTGCTGTCCACCCGAGGCCATGCGCGCGACGCGCGACGATTCCGGATGAAACACCGACGATCCGCACCCGACCAGCGCCGCCGCGACGAGCAGCACGCCGAAGTTCGGCGCGACCGACATCAGCACGAGCCCCGTCAGCGTGAAGCCCATGCCGATCGGCAGCGAGTAGGGCTGCGGACGCTTGTCGGTGAAGTAGCCGACGAGCGGCTGCAGCAGCGAGGCGGTGATCTGATAGGTCAGCGTGATGAGGCCGATCTGCCCGAACGACAACGAGAAGCTCGCCTTCAGCATCGGATAGATCGCGAGAATCAGCGACTGAATCATGTCGTTCAGCAGGTGCGCGAAGCTGATCGCGCCCAGCACCGAATAGACGGTGCGCTGAACTTTGGCGACGGCGGGCTGCGCCGATGCGCCGGCTTGGCCGGGGGCGGAACCGGCGAGGGCACGTTTGTCGAGGCTCGTTTCCATTGGATGGACGGCGGTTGAAAGGTGGACGGGGCATGCGCCGAGCCGGAGCGGGCAACGCACGGTGAACTTCCGAAGCAGTGTAATGTGGCGCGTGTGAAATGTAAGGACAAGTTTTGTCGTGATTCGGACATGATCGGCACGAGACGGACAGGCTCGCCTGCACCGAAAGCGTGCGAAACGGCGGCCGTCAAGCGAGTGTCAGCGGGGCGCGACAGGTTCTTACCTTCCTTGACGCCGTGTGCGCGCGCGATTTTTGTCCGGTTATAAACCGTCCGAGGCGCGCGGCGACAGACCACGCCGACGCTGCCGGGCCGGGTTTACATCAGGGCGCACGACGCTAAAGGAACCACGTCCAAATGCCGTTGACCCGGGCAAGCTAAGCCGTGCTCCGGACCCACCGGTCCGGCGGCTCGTTTTGAAAAAAGCGGGGATATCTATGAAGGCAGTTTCGCTGGGCCGCCGTTCGGGCGCGGGGTTCGTACCGGATGACGAGTCGGCAGGGGGCCGTTCGAGCGACAGCAAGAAGCGCTCGGCGCCAAGCAGGCTCAATAGCTTGTCGGTCAAGGCGACGCTGCGGCTGGCGTTCGCCGTGCTGCTCGCCGGCACGCTCGCCATCGGCGTCTTTTCGCTCACGCAGATCAGCCGTCTGAACGGCTCGACGCAATCGATCTACGACCAGGGGCACGTCGCGAGCCGCGCGGCCGAAGAGGTGCGCGCGAACGTGCTGCGCGCGAGCCGCGCCCAGAAGCAGCTGCTCACGGCGACCACCGCCAAGGAGCGCGACGATCTCGGCGGCGATGTCGACAAGGGGCTCGCCGCGATCGCCGGCGAACTGTCGATGCTGCAGCAATACACCGACTCGTCCGATGCCGACGCGCTGGCCCACCAGAAGAAGCTGGCTGCGGCCGTGTCGGCCTGGAGCGACCACCTGCGCGCGTTCGTGACGCTCGTGAAGGCGCAGCCGCTCGATCTGTCGCAGATGAACTGGCAGGTCGGCACGCAGGACGTGTCGCTGCTCGTCGAAACCGAAAAGCTCGAGAAGCTCGTCGACGAGCTCGTCGAATCGCGCGGTACCGCGGCGAAGGCGACGATCGAAGCGTCGGCGTTCATCTTCAAGTCGTCGTTCGTGATGATCGCGGGGATGACGATCGGCCTCTTCGTCGTGGCGTTCTTGATCGGCGAATGGGTCGTGCGCAGGCTCACGAAGCAGCTCGGCGGCGAGCCGGCCTACGCAAAGAACATCGCCAGCCACATCGCGGCGGGGGACCTCTCGCATCCGATCACGCTTGCCAAGAACGACAAATCGAGCGTGCTCGTCGCGTTGCGCGACATGCAGGTGGGCCTCTCGGAGACGGTCAGCGAGATCACCGCGAGCGCCGAGGCGATCGCGTCGGCGGCCGGCGAGATCTCGATGGGCAACCTCGATCTGTCGCAGCGCACGGAAATGCAGGCCGTGTCGCTGGAGAAGACCGCGGCCAGCATGGAGCAGCTGACCTCGACCGTGAAGCAGAACGCCGACAACGCGAAGCAGGCGAGCACGCTCGCGAACAACGCGTCGGACATCGCGGAGAAGGGCGGCGAGGTCGTCTCGCGCGTGGTCTCGACCATGGGCGAGATCAGCGACAGCGCGAAGAGCATCGGCGACATCATCGGCGTGATCGAAGGGATCGCGTTCCAGACCAACATCCTCGCGCTGAACGCGGCGGTCGAGGCGGCGCGCGCGGGCGAGCAGGGCCGCGGCTTCGCGGTGGTCGCGGGCGAGGTGCGCAACCTCGCGCAGCGCAGCGCGCAGGCGGCCAAGGAGATCAAGGGGTTGATCAACGCGTCGCTCGAGCGCGTCGCGAACGGCTCGCACTTCGCGCAGGACGCGGGTCAGACGATGGACGAAGTCGTGAAGGCCGTGAAGCGCGTGACCGACATCATGGGCGAGATCTCGGCGGCGTCGTCGGAGCAGAGCGCGGGCATCGAAGAGATCAATCAGGCCGTCACGCAGATGGATTCGGGCACGCAGCAGAACGCGGCGCTCGTTGAGGAAGCGACGGCCGCCGCGCGCTCGCTCGACGATCAGGCGAAGGCGCTCAAGCGCCTCGTCGGGAAGTTCAGGCTGCGCTAACGCCTGGTTAGCACCGGGTCAGGGCTTCACGACCACGGTGCACGTCGTGCCCGCCGACAGCACCAGTCCGTCGGGCACTTCGTCGATATGGATGCGCACCGGCACCCGCTGGGCGAGGCGCACCCAGTTGAAGGTCGGGTTCACGTCGGCGACGAGGTCGCGGCTCGCGGGATTGTCGCGATCGTAGATGCCGCGCGAGATGCTTTCGACGTGGCCCTTCAGCACGCCGCCGCCCATCATCCGCATCTCGGCCTTCGCGCCGATCTTCACGCGCTGCAGCTTGGTTTCCTCGAAATACCCGTAGACCCAGAACGAATGGCTGTCGACGATCGCGAGCTTCGGCGAGGCGGTCGTCGCATAGTCGCCCTTGAACACGTTCAGGTTGGTCACGTAGCCGTCGACCGGCGCCACGACACGCGTGCGCTCGAGGTTGAGCTTGGCCGCGTCGAGCGCGGCGATCGCCTGCTGGTACTGCGCCTCGGCGCTCGACGCGGTGTGCGACGCGTTCTCGCGGCTTTCCTTCGACACGACGAGACTGTCCATGTCCGCGCGGCGCTTGGCGTCGTCGAGGCGCATCTGCAATTCGGCCTTGCGCGCGGCGACCGCGGCCTGCGCCTGCTCGACCGCGATCTGATAGTGCGCCGGGTCGATCAGCATCAGGAGGTCGCCCTTCTTGACGAACTGGTTGTCCTTCACCGGCAGCTCGACGACATAGCCCGAGACGTCCGGCGCGATGTTGACGATCTCGGCGCGCACGCGGCCGTCGCGGGTCCACGGTTCGTCCATGTAGTACACCCACAGCTTGTGGCCGATCAGGATGGCGACGACGAAGATGACGGCGGTCGCGAGAAAGCCGAAGATTTTTCGGATGGTCATGATGTGACTCTAATCAGCGCTTGATGATTCAACGGTAGACGGCGAGCCCCAGCACGCCGCAGATACAGACGAGCAGGCTCGCCCGGAACAACGAGGGATGCCAGACGACGCGGTAGAGGCCGGTCCAGGCGAGGACGCGGTCGAGTGCCCAGGTGATGGCCGCGCCGACTACGCATAGAAGCAGGATGGTCGGCACGTAGGCGTCCAGAACGGCGATTTCACGAGGCATGGTGCTCTCCCGATGGTTGTGCCGCGGCGGGGCGCTGGCGCTTGCCCACGAAATGTTCGAGCGGCGACTCCGGATCGAGCAGCGCCGTGCGAATGAAGTGGAGGTGGCTCAGGATGCGCTGCAGCTGACGCCGCTCGTCGCGCGGCGGCGCGAATGCGATGAGCGTCTGCTGGACGGCTGCGATCGCGTCGCCGGTCGAGGCGAGCGCGGCGTCGAGGCGCTGCGCGTCCGGGCTCGAGAAGAGCGAGGTGATGGCTTCGCGCGTCTTCGCGACCGTCTTGCGCCACGGCATCGTCGCGGCGTAGCGCGGATCGCGCGGCAGCGTCGCGAGCTCCTCGCGCAGGTCGATGATCGCGTTGCCCACTTCGAGCACCGCGACGAGCCAGCCCAGCGTGTCGCGCCGCACCTGGGGCTCGTTTTCGGCAAGCGCGTGCGCTTGGAACGCCAGATCGCGCGTGCCGCTCTCGAACCGCGGGCGCACGCGCTCGAGGCCAGCCTGGCACGCCCACAGGACCTGGCGCCGCAAGTCGGCGACCAAGTGGTTGCGCAGCCACGGCGTCGCGGGCGGCAGCAGGACCGCGAAGGCGATCGCCGCGACCAGCGCCGACATCACGAGCGCAATGCCGTCGTTCATGAAACCGCTCGGTTCGTAGTTGATCAGGTTGTCCGGGCCGGCCAGCGTGCAGAAGAAGATCAGGTAGCCCGCGCCGTACCCCGCATACCCGGGGCGCGTCGAAACGTAGATGCCGAGCGCGAGAAACGGGGCGAGCCCGACGCACAGCATGGGAAAGCCGTCGATGTGCGGATAGACGCCGAATTCGGCGATGAAGGCGGCCACGACGCCCACGGCGATGCCGATGCCCATCTGGAGCGCGGTCCGCGTGGGGTTCGGCGAGGACGAGGCCAGCGCGCAGATCGCCGCCGCCGTCGCCACGAGCATCGTGCCGCTCGGATAGGCCGTGCGCAGCCAGAACCAGCTGAGCACGCCCATGACGATCGCGCCGCGCACGCCGGCCACGAGCGTCGCGACCAAGTTGGTCTTCGGCTCGTAGTGTTCGATCCAGCGCTCGCGCGGCTGTGCCTCGAACGACGCCAGCGATGCATAGGTCCGCGAGTACTTGAACATGTCGTCGATGAAGCGGTACAGCAGCTCGGAGGCCGTGTCGAAATCGAGCAGCGGGAAATCGGGCTGGTTTTCGAGGGTGGCGCGCTGCTCGCGCACGCGGCCCGGCAGCGTGGCCTTGTACGCCTCGAGTTGCTCGGCCGCATGGCCCGCGTCGCTGGCGCTCAGGACCGGCTCGCCTGACTTCTTGCTCAAGAGCGGCGCGATCTCCCTGAAATACGGCTCGAGCGCCGCGATCGCGTCGTTGGCCCCGGCGCCGCGCAGGCGGTTCATCAGCTGATGCAGTGCGTGAAAGCGCGTCGACGCCGTCATGAACTCGCTGTTCAGGCGCGAGAGCTGGCCGGTGCGCAGGCGCCAGTCGGGGCCCTCGAACTGGACGAGGCTGCGCATCGTCTCGAAGCCGACGATATCGACGAGAAAGCGCGTGCTGGTTTGCTCGATGTAAGTGCGGTCGGTGCGGCCCGCGAGCGTCGCCTGGACATATTCGACGAACGCCGAATAGCGCGCGCGCACTGTGGTGCGCATCTGCTCGCCCGCGGTCTGCGGGAACACGAGCGCGCTGACGACGCCCGCGCAGGCGATGCCGAGCGAGACCTCCGACACCCGCGTGAGCGCCGACAGGAACGCGCCGCTCGGCGCCTGCGCCGCGGGCAGGCCGATCAGCGCCGCCGTATAGCCGGCGAGCAGGAACCCGTAAGAACGGAAGTTGCGGTTGCGCGCGGCGCCGGCCGTGCAGATGCCGACCCAGAGCGCGAGCGTCACCATGAACAGCTCGGGCTGCTGCGCGAAGAGCCCGACGAAGGTCAGGGTAGCGACGAGCCCGATCAGCGTGCCGCAGAACCGGTAAAAGCTCTTGGCGAGCACCGCGCCGCTTTGCGGCTGCATCACAATGAAGGCGGTCGTCATCGCCGTCCTAGGCTGCGACATCTCGAGCCGCATCGCGATCAGCAGCGTGAGGAACGCCGCGAGCAGCGCCTTGAAGACATAGATCCACGTGGCGCCGTCGGTGCGCGCCCAATCGCTGAAGATCGCGTACCAGTCGCGAAGCGTGCGCGGCGCTTGCTGTAACGAGGAGGGAGAGGGGGCGGACATGGCTGGCGCGCCTTACTGTGCGGGGGCAGGAGCGGCCGGCGCGGCCGCGGGCGCCTGCTGCGGACTGGGCGACACCGGAGTGCCGGCCACCGGATTGCCGGCCAGTGCATTGGCGGCCTTGGCCGCTGTCGATGAAACGGCCGCCGCCACCGTCGACACCGCCCGTTGCGCGGCCGTCGTGTGGCCCGGCAGCGTATCGGCGGCGCTCGGACCGTTCGCCGGATCGTCGAGCCCGCCGCCGAGCGCCGCCATCAGCGACGCGTGCGCGACGAGCTGCTCGGCCTGGGTGCGCGCGACGCCTTGCTGCGCATTGAGCCATTGCGATTCGGCGACGATCACGTTGACGTAGTCGGTGAGCCCGCGCCGATAGCCTTCCCGCGAGAGATCGAAGCTCTTCTTGGCCGCCGCCACGGAGCGCTGCGCGTCCTGTTCCTGCGTGGCGAGCGAGCGAATCCGCACGACCTGGTCGGAGACGTCCTTCAACGCGCCGACGATCGTCTGGTTGTAGTTCTCGACCGCGAGGTCGTAGCCCGCGGCCGCCGCGCCGAGCTCACTGCGCCGCGCGCCGCCGTCGAAGATCGGCAGCGACAGGGCGGGCCCGGCGGTCCAGCTGCCGTTTGCCGAATTCAGGAACTGGAAGAGCGGGCCGCCCGTCGCGTAGCCGCCAAGCGACGCGGCGAGGTTGATGTTCGGATAGAACGCGGCCTTCGCGACGTCGATGCCGCGCGCCTGCGCCGCCACGGTCCAGCGGGCGGCGACGATGTCCGGGCGATGGCCGATCAGTTCGGCCGGCAGCGTGGACGGCAGGCCGGCCTGCATCGCCAGCGACAGCGTGGGCCGCGTGATCGAGTCGCCCGCGCCCGGGCCCTTGCCGACCAGGGCGGCGAGCTGATTGCGGTCGAGCGCGATCGATTCATCGAGCGCATCGATCTGCCGCTCGTATTCGGGGAGCGGCGCCTCGGTCTGGCTCACTTCGAGCTGGGTGCCGAGGCCGCCCGCGAGACGCCGGTGCGCGAGCGCCGCCAGCTGCTTCTGCTGTTCGAGCACTTGCTTCGCGATATCGAGCAGCGCGTAGTTCTTCGACAAATCGACATACGCGCGCACGACGTTGACTTCGAGTTCGAGCTGCGCGGTGCGCGCGTCGGCGGCCTGCGCGTGGGCGGCGTCGAGCGCGCGTTCGAGCGCGTTCTTGTCGGCGCCCCACAGGTCGAGGTGATAGGAGAGGCCGATGCTCGCGGTGTTGTTCCAGCTGTTCGTGTTCGCAAGCGTTCCCGGGCCGTAAAAAAGCGGGTCGTCCGCCCAGTGCTGGCGCTCCACCGACAGGCTGCCGTTGACCTGCGGCGCCAGGGCCGCCTGGGCGCGGCCTGCCAGCGCCATCGCCGAGCGCACGCGCGCCTGCGCGGCCGCGAGCGTCGGGCTGCCCGCGCGGGCAGCGTCGACGAGCGAGTTCAATTGCGGATCGCCGTAGGCGCGCCACCAGTCGGCGGCGGGCCATTGGGCATTGGCGTCGGCGGCGCGCACCGCGTTGCCGATATCGAACGACGACGCGTCGGCCGCCTTGCTTTGCGGTGCAATGCCTCCGGTACTGGCACATCCGGCGATTATCATTGAGAGTGCAAGAAAGGCGAGCGCAACGCTTCCTTTCGCTACCGGAGACTGCACGATTTTCTCCTTAAATGAGTATATATACCTGGTATGAATTATATTTTTTGCGAGATTATCGAATAACAAGTAAAAATGTAATGGTTCTTTACGGAAATTGAGATAGTCGATATTTCAGTTTGTGTAACAATCGACCAGAACTCAAGAAGGGATAGTATGGACACGCTGCAAAACATGCGCGTATTCGTCCGGGTCGTCGAAGCGGGGAGCTTCACGGCCGCCGCGCAGCACTTGAACACGACGACCGCTTACGCGTCGCGGGCCGTATCCGACCTGGAAACGCATCTGCGCACGCGGCTCCTGAACCGTACGACGCGCCGCATCGCGCTCACCGAAGCCGGCGAGCGCTATTTGCAGCGCTGCGAGCAGATTCTTGCCTACGTCGACCAGGCGGAGGCCGAGGCGAGCGACGCGCACGCGCATCCGTCCGGCAAGCTCAAGATGCACGCGATGAGCAGCTTCGGCATGCACTGCGTGGTGCCGGCCATCGGCCGCTACCGCCAGCGCTATCCCGATGTCGATATCGACCTGACGCTCTCGAATCGCCTTCCCGACCTGCTCGACGAAGGCTACGACGTGTCGCTCGTGCTCGGCTACGACTTGCCGGACTCGGGGCTCGTCTCGCACCGTCTCGGCAGCGCATTCAGCGTGGCATGCGCGGCGCCGTCCTATCTCGAGGCGCGCGGCGTGCCGAAGGTTCCAGCGGATCTCGAACATCATGTCTGCCTGCACATGGTTGCGCCGACGCTCACGGCCGGCAAATGGACCTTCGACGGCCCCAACGGCCAGGAGACCTTCTCCCTGCCGCCGTCGACGTTCCAGGTCAACGTCGCCGAGGCGATGGCGGTGGCGGTGTGCGAAGGCATGGGCATTTCCGTCCTGCCGACCTACTCGGCGATTCAATGGCTCAAGAGCGGCGAGCTCGTGTGGATTTTGCCCGAGTACACGTCTCAGCCGATGAATGTCTATGCGCTGTATCCGTCGCGCCAGTACCTCGACGCGAAGATCCGCACCTGGGTCGATTTCCTGCGCGAAGAGTTGCCCGCGACGCTCGCGGCCGATCAGGCGGCGCTGCGCCAGTTTGCCCGGACTTGAGTGGCGCTGGGATGAATTCCGCGGCGGCCTACCGTGCAACGGGCCGCCGATCAATGGCTGTTACAGAATGGCCGTGCGGCAACATTTCTTTACGTCTCGCCGTCAGTCGATTTGCTACCGTGTCGTGACTGCCTACACATCGAAAGAAGGGACCCCATGGATACGCATGTGCTGATCGGCGTTGCCGTCATGTTCGGTCTGATCGGAATCGCCGCGTCGCGCGACTTGCTGCGCCGCCTGAAATTCGTGCCGCAGCTCATGCTGGTTCCCGTGCGTCGCGTGGCCAAGCGCGTGACGCGATAAGCTCAGATCTCGACGACCTTGTCCCAAGCGAAATCCGGATTCTCCAGACGCCGGGTCCGGCGGTCGACGTAGCCGCGCGGATTGCAGACGACACGTGTGCCGTTCACCGTGTAGTCGAACGCCGTGTGCGTGTGTCCGTGAATCCACAGCGCGACCGGCTCGCGTACCAGCGCCTGCAGGTCGCTGATGAATCCCGCCGACGCCAAATCGTTCGCGTAACGCGCCGCAAGGCTCAGCCGATGCGGCGCATGGTGCGTGACGACGATCGTTTTTCCACTAAATGGTTTTGCCAGTTCCGCCTCGAGCCATGCGCGCGCATGGCGGTGCAGCGCGAGCGTGTCGGCCGGCGTGAAATCGCGCGGGACGCCGGCGCTTATCATGGTCGCATCGGTGCCGGTGCCGGGCCACGCCACCTGAATCAGCCCGCGAAAATCGAGCATGACTTTTTCCGCCGCGGCGATCGATTGCGCGCGCTCGTCATCGGTCGCGCCGAACAGCGCGAAATCCGTCCATAGCGTCGTGCCGAGCACGCGCCAGCGGCCATCCGGGTCGATCAGCGCGCCGTTGTTCAGGTAGTGCACGTTGTCGACGCATTGGGCCGCGTCGCGCATCGCCGCCTCCAGCGCACCGAATTCGCCGTCGTAGTACTCGTGATTGCCGGGCACGTAGACGACCGGCACTTGCGCGTCGAACGTCTCGGCGGCCCAGCGCAGACCTTCCGCGTGGTTGTGGATGTCCCCGGCCAACACGACGAGATCCGCGCCCGCGTGAGCAATCACCTCGGGCTCGTCGCATTCGAGATGCAGATCGGACAACACGCGGATTTTCACGGACGCATCTCCTGCCGGTCGGTTTCGATTGGGAACGGCTTGCCGCCGATGCTTTAGCGTAGCACCTTGCCGGGGTTCATTAGGCCGAGCGGATCGAGCGCCGCTTTCACCGCCTGCATGAGCCGTACTTCGACCGGCGATTTATAGTGCGCGGCTTCGTCGATTTTCAATTGTCCGAGGCCGTGCTCCGCGCTGATGCTGCCGCCGTGCTTGTGCACGCTGTCGTAGACGATCCGGTTGATCGGCGTTTGATGTTGCGCGAGGAAGGCCCTTGCGTCGCCGCCTTCCGGGGCTTGCACGTTGTAGTGCAGATTGCCGTCGCCGAGATGGCCGAACGTGACCATGCGCACGCCCGGAATCGCCAGTGCGATCGCGGCGTCGGTTTCGTCGATGAACGCGCCGATGCGCGAGATCGGCACGGCGATGTCGTGCTTGATGTTCAATCCTTCCTCGGCTTGCGCGAGCGGAATGTGTTCGCGCAGGTCCCAGAACGCGCGCGATTGCGCGAGATTTTCGGCGACGACGGCGTCGGCGACGAGCCCTTCGTCCAGCGCGGTTTCCATCAGCCGCTCGAAGATCGCGCGCGCGTGTGCTTCGCTTTCGCTGTCGGAGAGCTCGAGCAGGACGATCTGGCCATGCGGGGCGTCGAACGGATAGCGCAGCTGCGGAAAATGCTTGCCGACAAGCCGCAGGCAGAACTCCGACATCAGTTCGAAGCCGGTCAAAAGCGGCCCGGTGAAGCGCTGCGTGAGCGACAGGAAATCGAGTGCGGCGTGCGGCGATTCGAGCGCGGCGAGCGCCGTCACGCGCGCGGCCGGCTGCGGATGCAGCTTCATGACGGCCGCCGTGATGATGCCGAGCGTGCCCTCCGCGCCGATGAAGAGATCGCGCAGATCGTAGCCGGTGTTGTCTTTGCGCAGGCCCCGCAGACCGTCCCAGATCTCGCCCTGCGGCGTCACGACTTCGAGGCCGAGGCACAGCTCGCGTGCGTTCCCGTAGCGCAGCACGCCGGTGCCGCCCGCGTTTGTCGCGAGATTGCCGCCGATCGTGCAGCTGCCTTCGGCGGCCAGGGACAGCGGAAAGAGCCGGTCGGCCTCCTGCGCGCGTGTCTGGACGTCGGCGAGGATCACGCCGGCCTCGACGGTGATCGTGTTGTTGTGCGGATCGAGCGCGCGTACGCGATTCAGGCGCCCGAGGCTCACGACCGCTTGCGCGCCGCTCGTGTCCGGCGTCGCGCCGCCTGCGAGCCCGGTGTTGCCGCCTTGCGGAACGAGCGCGACGCGATGCTCGACGGCGAGGCGCACGACCGACGCGACTTCCTGAGTATTGGCAGGCCGTAGAACAGCGCAGGCGGCGCCGTTGTAGCGGCCGCGCCAGTCGGTCAGATAGGAGGCGGTGTCGTGCGCGTCGGTCAGCACGTGGGCTGCGCCGATCGCGTCGCGGCACGCCGCGACGAAAGCCTGGTGGGATGCGTTGGCGGAGTCGGTCATGGGTGTTTCTTTCGTAATAGTCACGCTAGTCACGTGCCGCGCCGGGCCGCGCGAGCCGCGCGCTTGAACGGGGCGACGTAGCCCAGCGCGCAAATGAAGAAGATCACGGCGAGCGCTGCCTCGATCCATCCGAGTCGCGCGGAGAGCCCGCCGTCGGTCATGCCGCGCACGATGCCCTCGGCGAAATAGAGGAGGATCAGCATCGACGCCCATTGAAACGTGTAGACGCGGCGCTTGAGCACGCCGAAGAGCGGCAACAGGAGCGGCACGGCCTTCAGCAAGAGCGCCGAGCCGCCCGGGCGCAGCGGCGCGAGCCAGCCCTCCCAGACGATCGCGAGCGCGATCAAAGCGATGAGCGAAAGCGCCGCGCCTTGCGCGAAGCCGCGGCGCGGGATCACTTGGGGCACGGTCTGCGTCGCGGGTGCGATGGGTTGCATCGAGGATTCCGCTGCGCTTACACGCGTTCGATGAGCTGGGCCGCGGCTCGCGCGACGCGCACGCCGAGCACGACCGCAAGCGTCTTCTCGTCAGCCGAGATGCCGCCTTCGCTGGAACCGGCACGCGCATGATGCGAGGCGCCGTAAGGCGTGCCGCCGCTTTGTGTCGTGGTGAGCGTGCTCTCGGTGTAAGGGATGCCGATGATCAGCATGCCGTGATGGAGGAGGGGCAGCATCATCGACAGCAGCGTCGTTTCCTGCCCGCCGTGGAGGCTGCCCGTCGACGTGAACACGCAGGCCGGCTTGCCGGCGAGCGCGCCCGACAGCCACTGGGGCGTGGTGCCGTCGAGAAAGTATTTGAGCGAAGCGGCCATGTTGCCGAAGCGGGTCGGCGAGCCGAGCGCGAGACCGGCGCACTCCTCGAGATCGCGAAGCTCCGCGTAAGGCGGGCCGTCAGCGGGGATGTCGGATTGCGTCGCCTCGCAGACGGTCGAGACGGGCGGCACGGTGCGGATGCGCGCCTGCATGCCGGGGACGCTGTCGATGCCTTGCGCGATCGCGAGCGCCAGCTCGCGCGTGGCGCCGTGGCGGCTGTAATAAAGTACAAGAACGTCTTTCATAAACCTCTCAAGAAACCGCCGGGCCGCCTCAAGTTTTCCGCCCGTTTTTTCCGCCCGTTTCCCACCCCGTAGGAGGTCCCCCTGGGGGGCTGGCGCGTTGCGACAGCGCTAGGGGCACTTATCGATGAGCGGCTATTATAGGAGGCTGAGGTGCCCGTTGCCTGGTGCCCGGCGCCAAATAGGAGAAGGTTTTTGCCGAAGCTGAGTCTGGATTTCGATACGATCAAACGTCTTGCGCAGTTCGCTGCGAAGCGCAGCGGCGAAGACCGTATTCCGCAAGTGGCCGGCAGCCTCACATTCACGACGATGCTTGCGCTCGTGCCGCTCGCGACGGTCGCGTTCGCGCTCTTTACCGCGTTTCCGATTTTCTCGTCGTTCCAGGCTTCGCTGCAGGGGTTCCTCGCCGACCACCTGATGCCCGACCAGATCAACAGCCAGATCTTCAAGTATCTGAACCAGTTCGCGACGAAGGCCAAGGGCCTCACGACGATGGGGATGATCGTGCTCTTCGTCACGGCGGTGATGACGATGATGACGGTCGAGTCGGCATTCAACGTGATCTGGCGTGTGACCAAGCCGCGGCCGCTTGCGCAGCGCGTGCTCGTCTATTGGTCGATCGTCACGCTCGGGCCGCTTTTGATCGGCGTGAGTCTTTCGATCTCGTCGTACTTGTTCACGCGCTCGCCGTTCTTTGCCGGCTTGCGCGTCTCGGCATTGATCGACTGGGCGCTGACCGGCGCGGCGCTGCCGCTCACGGCGCTCGCGTTCACGATGCTCTACGTCTACATGCCGAATTGCGTCGTGCAATGGCGCGATGCGGCGGTCGGCGGCATCTGCGCGGCGATCGCGTTCGAATTGACGAAGCGCGGCTTCGGCTTTTACGTTCGCCGGATTCCGACATACACGGCCGTGTACGGCGCCTTCGCGACCGTGCCGATGTTCCTGCTGTGGATGTACCTGTGCTGGTTCATCACGCTTGCGGGCGCGATGATCGCATCGGCGCTGCCTGCGATACGCATCGGCCAGTTTCACCGGCAGCGCTATCCGGGCGGCGATCTGCTCGACGCGCTAGAGCTGCTCGCGCGTCTCGACGAAGCGCGCGAGGCGGGCCAACCTGGTCACACCGTAACCGAGCTTGCGCGCATGCTCCGCTGCGACATGGACACCGCCACCGACCTCATCGCCCAACTCAGCAAGCGGGAATGGGTGGCGCGTCTCGAGAACGACGGCCGGCTGGCGCGTTACGTGCTGCTCGCGAACCCGTCGCAGATTACCGTTGGACGGCTGTTCGATTTGTTCGTCATCGATCGCGCCGAACTCGAATATCAATTGCGGCTCGCTCCGACGCGTGTCGATTGTTCGAGCTTGCTCGGCGCTCTCGACAACCAGAAGCTCGACATTTCTCTCGCGACGTTGCTGGCGGCACGCAAGGCGAGCGAAACGGTCGCCGTAGACGACACCGGCGCAACGCAAGCGCTGCCGCACCAGGCGGCGGGACTGTAACGCCGGCTTGGCTCGTCGTAAGACTCGGCTCGCTACAGCGAGATCTTCCCGACGCAGATGTCCTTGAACATCACCCAGTCGCCCATCAGGCTGTACAGCGGGTGGCGGAAGGTGGCAGGGCGGTTCTTCTCGAAGGCGAAGTGGCCGATCCACGCAAAGCCGTAGCCGCACAAGATGGCGGCCGGCAGCCAGAGCCAGTCGCCGGCTGAGATCGCCATCGCGAGGCAGCCGATCACGCCCAGCGAACCGATGAAATGCAGGCGGCGGCACATGACGTTGCGATGCTCCCCGAGATAAAACGGATAGAACTCCGCGAAACTCGCAAAGTGATCGGTTTGAGCAGTGTGAGCCATCGTCGCCTCCTTTGCTCCTTGCTTCATTGCGTGCTCGCGACCCGCGCCAAGCAATCAAGCAAATTCAATTCCATCAAAGAGTTAGATTCATTTTGCTGCGAATGGTGCGGGCGTGCAACTCGGCCGTTCGGCCGATGGTGCAGTCGCCCACATGCCGTTATCGTGAGTCAACGCTGGGTTCCGGAGCGAAGCGGTGCCGCGAAGCTGAATAGCGCGTCGAGCGTGGCGTCGGGCTGTTCGGACATCAGCGCGTGGCCGGCATCGAGCGTCACCGTGTCCACCTCTGCGCCGGCCGCGCTCAGGGCGTCCGCGAGCGCGCGCGTGGCGCGTGGCGGCGTCATGGCGTCTTTTCTGCCGAGCACGAGGCGCACCGGGCAGCGCACCTGCGCCGCGCGTGCAAGCCCGTCGGCGTATTGATTACACGCGGTGAAGTCGGTGTGAAAGAGCCGCGGCTCGCCGTTTGCGGAGATCCGCTCCATCAGGCGCTGGTTCATGCCGTGCAGCCAGAAGCCGGGGCCGGGAGCCGACGGCTTGGCGGCGATCGTCGAATGCGACCAGTGGTTGACCAGCTCGATTGCCTCGCTCTCGCGATGGAGCGCTGCATCGAGCAGCGCGTCGGAGACGGTCATCGGCACGGCCGTCGCGACGAGCGCGAGCCGCGCGGCGCGCGCCGGATAACGGGCCGCGAATTCGAGCGCGACGAGCGAGCCCATGCTGTGCCCGGCAACGAATGCCGTGTCGGCGCCCACTGCATCGAGGAACGCGGCCAGCCAGTCGGCGAGCGCGCCGATGCTGGTTGCAGCGGGGCCCGCGCTGCGGCTGTGGCCCGGCAGATCGACGGCCAGCACGTTGAAGCCGTGATGCGCGAAGTAACGGCTTTGCAAGGCCCACACGCTGTGGTCGTGCTGCGCGCCATGGATGAAGACGGCCGTGGGCAGGGCCCGGTCGAAGTTTTTGCCGCCGGTGTAGGCGTAAGCGGCGGCGCCGTTGAGGTCGACGATCATGCGGCCCCCTGGTTCGCGGGTGCCGGCGTTGCCGTCGTCTTCGCTGCCGCCTTGAGCGCCCGCTTGAGATCGTCGATCAGGTCATCGGGATCTTCGAGGCCGATCGACAGGCGGATCGTGCCTTCCGTGATGCCGGCGGCGGCGAGCGCCGCGGCGTCCATCCGGAAGTGCGTGGTCGACGCCGGGTGGATGACGAGCGAACGCGCATCGCCGACGTTCGCCAGATGTGAGAACAGCGTGAGCGTTTCGATGAAGCGCCGGCCCGCGGCGCGGTCGCCGCGCAGGTTGAAGCTGAATACGGCGCCCGCGCCGCGCGGCAGCAGACGCCTGGCGAGCGCGTGGTCCGGATGCGACTCGAGCTCCGGATAGGCGACGGACTCGACGGCCGCATGCGCCACCAGGAACTCGACGATGCGGCGCGTGTTGGCGACATGCCGCTCCATGCGCAGCGGCAGCGTCTCGATGCCTTGCAGCAGTTGCCATGCGGCTTGCGGATGCAGGCAGGCGCCGAAGTCGCGCAGTCCTTCGCGGCGCGCGCGCAGCAGAAACGGCGCAACCGTGCTTTCCTCGGCGAACACCATCCCGTGAAAGCCGTCGTACGGCTCGGTCAGCTCCGGAAAGCGGCCCGACGCGACGAAGTCGAACGTGCCGCCGTCGACCAGCACGCCGCCGATCGTCGTGCCGTGGCCGCCCAGGAATTTGGTCGCCGAGTGATAAACGAAATCGGCGCCGTGCTCGAACGGTTTCAGCAGATAGGGCGTGGTAAAGGTCGAATCGACGAGGAGCGGCACGCGGTGTTCGTGCGCGATCTGCGCGACCGCGGCGATATCGAGGACGTCGAGCCCTGGATTGCCGAGCGTCTCGCCGAACAGAAGCCGCGTGTTCGGGCGCAGCGCCGCGCGCCATCCCGCGAGATCGCCGGGCTTGACGAAGGTCGTCTCGACGCCGAAGCGCCGCAGCGTGTAGTTCAAGAGATTATGCGAGCCGCCGTAGAGCGCGTTCGACGCCACGATATGCGAGCCCGCGCCCATCAGCGTCGCGATCGCGAGATGCAGCGCGGCTTGCCCGCTCGCCGTGCCGATCGCTCCCGCGCCGTTCTCGAGCGCGGTCACGCGCTCTTCGAAGACGGCCACGGTCGGGTTCGAGATCCGCGAATAGACGTGGCCCGCGCGCTCCATGTTGAAGAGCGCGGCGGCGTGGTCGGTGTCGCGGAACGAGAAGGAGGTGGTCTGGTAGATCGGCGTGGCGCGCGCGCCGGTCGCGGGGTCTGGGGCTGCGCCGGCATGCAGCGCAAGCGTGTCGAAACGATTGGCGGACATCGGGGGCGGCGGGGCCGGTTTTATCGGACGGCGCCCGCAATGGTTGAAGTGCCGGCCATC
The DNA here is from genome assembly GCF_005280735.1 of Trinickia violacea. Lineage (NCBI taxonomy): Bacteria > Pseudomonadati > Pseudomonadota > Betaproteobacteria > Burkholderiales > Burkholderiaceae > Trinickia > Trinickia violacea. The sequence continues at coordinate 2,943,312 of NZ_CP040077.1, read as the reverse complement.
GTATCACTGCATCGCATGGCATTCGCATGGCATCGAGTCCGTCGCGGGCAAACCCGTAGGGCCGCCGGCGGGCGCGCTCGCTTTCCTTTTGAGGGGCTTTCCGCTACGATCAAAAGTCAGTTGTGCTTTATCGGGAGACAAATATGAAAGTCAGCGACATCCTAAAAGTCAAGGGCAACACCTTGTTCACGGTCACGCCCGATGCGTCGCTGCATGAAGCAGTGGATACGATGGCCGAACACGATATCGGTTCGCTCGTCGTGATGGAGTATGGCGAGCTGGTCGGCATGCTGACGTTTCGTGAAATCATCATGACGCTGCACAAGAATGCGGGCAGCGTCGGCACGTCGTCGATCCGCAAGGTCATGGACGATCATCCGATCACCTGCACGCCGGAAACCGACGTCAACGAAGTGCGGCGAATGATGCTCGAACATCACGTCCGCTATCTGCCGGTGCTCGAGAGCCGCACGCTGATGGGCGTGATTTCGTTCTACGACGTGGCGAAGGCGGTGGTCGAAGAGCAGGGCTTCGAAAATCGGATGCTGAAGGCGTATATCCGGGATTGGCCGGAAGAAGAGCAGGAGCAGCGCGAAACGCGCTAGCTCGTTGGCTCGGCGCCGCGAGTGGCGGGTGTAGGCGTGTCCGCCAAGGCGACTTTGCTGCAATGCGGCATAGCGCGGCGACCCGCCAGATCGAACCGAAAAAAAGCGCGCGCTCGACGCGCGCTTTTTCTTGTGTCGACCAGAGTTAGCGCTTTAGCGTGTCGGCCGGAGTTAGGGCTTCAGCACTTACTCCGGCCCCATGCAGAGCCTTACTTTGGTCTCATGCAACGCCCGCGCAGGCTCGTTTCACATCCATGCCATACCATGGCACCGCACGCCGGTAGCGAACACGGCCCAACATGGCGGCCGCCGATCAGCCCTCTCGACATTTCCCCGACCGCATGAGCGATCATCCCATCCCGACCGCGCAACGTGAACGCCATGCCGAGCGCGAGCATCACTCTCAGTTCGGCCTGCTGCGCGAGCGCCGGTTCGCGCCGTTCTTCTGGACGCAATTCCTCGGCGCGCTCAACGACAACGTATTCAAAGTCGGTTTCTCGTCGCTCGTCACTTATCAGACCGCGCGCTTTTCCGGCGTCGACGCGAAAACGGCCGCCTTCCTGATCTCCGCGATTTTCATCGTCCCCTTCGTGCTGTTTTCGGCGACGTCGGGGCAAATTGCGGACAAATACGACAAGGCCACGCTCACGCGTTTCGTGAAGACGTTCGAAATCGCTGTGATGCTGGTGGGCGGCGCCGGCTTCTGGATGCATAGCGCGCCGTTGCTCTACGTCTGCACGTTCCTGATGGGCGTCCATTCGACGCTGTTCGGCCCGGTCAAATACGCCTATCTGCCGCAGCATCTGAACGATCGCGAATTGGTCGGCGGCAATGGCCTCGTCGAAATGGGGACCTTCGTCGCGATCCTGATCGGCACGATCATCGGCGGTGCGGCGGCGGGCTTCGTCGAGCACGGCGCGGCGATCCTCGCATTCGGGTGCGTTGCGATCGCGCTGGTCGGGCGCGCGGTGTCGTCGTTTGTGCCGGTGTCGGCCGCGCCGCAGCCGGATTTGCAGATCAACTGGAATCCGGTGACGGAGACGTGGCGCAACCTCGCGCTCGCCCGCGAGAACCGCACGGTGTTCCTGAGCCTGCTCGGCATCTCGTGGCTCTGGTTCGTCGGTGCGACGTTTCTCACGTCGTTCTTCAATTTCGCCAAGGACGTGCTCTCGGCCGATCCGGACGTCGTCACGGTGCTGCTCGCCACGTTCTCGCTCGGTATCGGCATCGGGTCGCTGCTGTGCGAGCGGTTGTCGAAGCGGCGCGTGGAGATCGGGCTCGTGCCGCTCGGGTCGATCGGCATGAGCGTGTTCGCGATCGATCTGTACTTCGCGAGCCATGCGCTGCCGCCGGCGGGGCATCTGCTGTCTGTGGGCGAATTTCTCGCGCAGCTCGGACACTGGCGCATCCTCGCGGACCTGTTCCTGCTCGCGATGTTCGGCGGCTTCTACAGCGTGCCGCTCTACGCGCTGATCCAAAGCCGCAGCCAGCCGACGCACCGGGCGCGCATCATCGCCGCGAACAACATCCTGAACTCGTTCTTCATGATCGTTTCGGCGCTGATGGCGATCGTGCTGACGTCGCTCGGCGTCAGCATTCCCGGCATCTTCCTGACTACGGCGCTGCTCAATGTCGTGGTCGCGACTTACATCTACTCGCTCGTGCCGGAATTCCTGCTGCGATTCATCGCGTGGGTGCTCGTGCACACGTTCTATCGCATTCGTCTCGTGCATCCGGAGCGCATTCCGGAGACTGGGGCGGCCGTGCTCGTCTGCAATCACGTGAGCTTCGTCGACGCGGTCGTCATCATGGCCGAAAGCCCGCGGCCGATCCGCTTCGTGATGGACCATCGCATTTTCCGGACGCCGTTCATCGGCTGGCTGTTCCGTCACGCGAAGACCATTCCGATCGCGCCGGCGCACGAGGATGCCGCGATGCTCGAGCGCGCCTACGACGCGTGTGCTGCGGCACTTGCCGAGGGCGACCTCGTTTGCATCTTTCCGGAAGGCAAGCTGACGAAAACCGGCGACATCAATCCGTTCAAGCACGGCGTGAGCGAGATCATCAGGCGCACGCCGGCGCCCGTGGTGCCGATGGCGCTGCGTGGGCTTTGGGGCAGCGTGTTTTCGCGCGCGGATGACGCGCACTGGCCGCGGCCGGTCAAACGAGGCGTAATGAGCCGCTTGACGCTCGCGGTGGCGGAACCGCTCGACCCGCATGCAGCGACGCCGGAGGCATTGCAGCAGATCGTCACCGAGCTGCGCGGTGTGCGCAAATAGCGCCGGCAGCCGCGCGGGGCGGGGGCATCGCGATTAACCGGCTGGTATAGTAGCGGTCTCCCCGATTTTCTTTTGGACGACGCTCATGTCCGGCAATACTCTCGGTACGCTTTTCACCGTCACGACGTTCGGTGAATCGCATGGTCCCGCCATCGGCTGCGTGATCGACGGCTGCCCTCCCGGCATGGCCTTGACCGTTGAAGACATCCAGATCGAACTCGATCGACGCAAGCCCGGCACGTCGCGGCACGTGACGCAACGCCAGGAAGAAGACAAGGTCGAGATCCTGTCGGGCGTGTTCGAGAACGTCACGACCGGCGCGCCGATCGCGCTCCTGATCCGCAACACCGATCAGCGCAGCAAGGACTACGGCAACATCGTCGACACGTTTCGTCCCGGCCATGCCGACTACACCTACTGGCAGAAATACGGCATACGCGATTATCGCGGCGGCGGCCGCTCGTCGGCGCGCTTGACGGCGCCGACGGTCGCGGCAGGGGCCGTCGCGAAGAAGTGGCTGCGCGAGCATCTGAATGTCGAAGTGCGCGGCTACATGAGCGCGCTCGGCGAGATCGACGTGCCGTTCGTCGATTGGTCGCACGTGCGCGAGAACCCGTTCTTCGTGCCGAACGCCGAGATCGTGCCGCAACTGGAAGCCTATATGGATGCGCTGCGCAAAGACGGCGACTCGATCGGCGCGCGCATCAACGTGGTGGCGTCGGGCGTGCCGGTCGGTTTGGGCGAGCCTTTGTTCGATCGGCTGGATGCCGATATCGCTCACGCGATGATGGGCATCAACGCGGTGAAGGGTGTCGAGATCGGTGCGGGCTTCGAGAGCGTGCGGCAACGCGGCTCGGTCCACGGCGACGAGCTGACGCCCGAAGGCTTCGTCGGCAACAACGCCGGTGGCGTGCTCGGCGGCATCTCGACGGGGCAGGACATCACGGTCTCGATCGCCATCAAGCCGACGTCGAGCATTCGCACGCCGCGCCGCTCGATCGACAAGGCAGGCGAGCCGGCCGTCGTCGAGACCTTCGGGCGGCATGATCCGTGTGTCGGCATTCGCGCGACGCCGATTGCCGAGGCGATGCTCGCGCTCGTGCTGATCGATCACGCGTTGCGTCATCGCGCGCAATGCGGCGATGTCGTCGTCGCGACGCCGAAGATTGCGGCTAGCGCGCCGTAAGCGATAGAGCGGGGCGCGAGCCGCCTCGCTGTGGGAAGCGGTATCGCACGAAGAAAAGGGCGCCGAGGCGCCCTTTTTCAGTTGATCGTCAACCGCGTCACATATTCGGATAGTTTGGCCCGCCGCCACCTTCCGGCGTGACCCACACGATGTTCTGCGTCGGGTCCTTGATGTCGCAGGTCTTGCAGTGCACGCAGTTCTGCGCGTTGATCACGAGCCGGTCGCTGCCGTCGTCGTTCTTCACGAACTCATACACGGCGGCCGGGCAGAAGCGGCCCTCTGGGCCTGCATACGTGCGCAGGTTCACGTTCACCGGCACGGACGCATCCTTGAGCGTCAGATGCGCCGGCTGGTTTTCCTCGTGATTCGTGTTCGAGATGAACACTGACGAGAGCCGGTCGAACGTCAGCTTGCCGTCGGGCTTCGGATAGTCGATCGGCTTGCACTGCGAGGCGGGTTTAAGCGTCTCGTGGTCCCAGTGCTTATGGTGCAGCGTCCACGGCACGTTACCGCCCAGCAGCTTCTGTTCGAGCCCGACCATCAGCGTGCCCAGGTACAACCCCTTGCTCATCCATTGCTTGAAGTTGCGCGCGCGATGGAGTTCGCTGTGCAGCCACGAGGTCTTGAACGACTCGGGATACGCGCTCAGCTCGTCGCCCTGACGGCCCGCCTGAACGGCATCGAACGCCGCTTCGGCCGCGAGCATGCCGGTCTTGATCGCCGCGTGCGAACCCTTGATGCGCGACACATTCAGGAAGCCCGCATCGTCGCCCACGAGCGCCCCGCCCGGAAACACCAGCTTCGGCAGCGACATCAGCCCGCCCGCCGTGATCGCACGCGCGCCGTACGAGACACGCTTGCCGCCTTCGAGGAACGCGCGGATCGCCGGATGCGTCTTGTAGCGCTGGAACTCCTCGAACGGCGAGAGGTATGGATTCGTGTAGCCGAGGCCGACCACGAAGCCGATCATCACCTGGTTGTTGTCGATGTGATAAAGGAACGAGCCGCCGTAGGTGTCGGTGTCGAGCGGCCAGCCGGCCGTGTGGATCACCAGGCCCGGCTGGTGCTTGGCCGGATCGATCTCCCACAGCTCCTTGATGCCGATGCCGTAGACCTGCGGGTCCGAATCCTTGTTGAGCTTGAACTTCTCGTTCAGCTGGCGACCCAGATGCCCACGGCAGCCTTCGCAGAAGAGCGTGTATTTCGCGTGCAGCTCCATGCCGAGCTGGAAGTTCTCGGTGGGCTCGCCATCCTTGCCGACGCCCATGTTGCCGGTGACGACGCCTTTCACCGAGCCGTCGTCGTTATACAAAACCTCGGCAGCCGGAAAGCCCGGGAAGATTTCGACGCCCAGCGCTTCGGCCTGCTGGCCGAGCCAGCGCGTGACGTTGGCGAGGCTGATCACGTAATTGCCGTGATTCTTGAAGTTATCCGGCAGCGCCCAGTTGGGCGTCTTGACGGCGCCTTTCTCCGAGAGGAACAGGAACCGGTCCTCGGTCACCTCGACGTTCAAAGGCGCGCCCTTTTCCTTCCAGTCGGGAATCAGCTCGTGGATGGCGCGGGGGTCCATGACCGCGCCCGACAGAATATGCGCGCCGATCTCCGACCCCTTTTCGAGCACGCACACGCCGATGTCGGTGCCTTTCTCGGCGGCCAGTTGCTTGAGCCGGATCGCGGCCGACAGCCCTGCGGGCCCGCCGCCGACGATCACGACGTCATATTCCATCGACTCGCGCGGACCGTATTGCTCGATGAGACTTTCGGGGGTCATTGGGGCTCCTCTACCGTTAGAATGCTTTTTTCGGGTTCGTATTGTCAGGGAACGGTCGGACTGCCGCAACCGCATCTGTGCAGATTAGCACGATCGTTCTATTTTGTGATAGGGTGTCGCCGCGCGACTGCGGCGAGCCTGCGATCCGCAAACCTTTACCAAACAAGGAATGACAATGGGCCGTTCGATCAATCTGGAAGGCAAGGTCGCCCTGATCACCGGCGCGTCGAGCGGGCTTGGCAAGCGCTTCGCGCAGGTGTTGTCGCAAGCGGGCGCGAAGGTGGTGCTGGCTAGCCGCCGCGTCGAGCGTCTGAAGGAGCTGCGCGCCGAGATCGAGGCTTCCGGCGGCGCGGCGCACGTCGTTTCGCTCGACGTGACCGACTACCAGAGCATCAAATCGGCGGTCGCGCACGCGGAAACGGAAGCGGGCACGATCGACATCCTCGTCAACAACTCGGGTGTGTCGACGACGCAAAAGCTCACCGACGTCACGCCTGCCGATTTCGAATACGTGTTCGACACCAACACGCGCGGCGCCTTCTTCGTCGCGCAGGAAGTGGCGAAGCGGATGATGATGCGCGCGGGAGGCGCGCAGAAGCCGGCTTACCGGATCATCAATATCGCGTCGGTCGCGGGCTTGAGGGTGCTGCCGCAAATCGGCCTCTATTCGATGAGCAAGGCGGCCGTCGTGCATATGACGAAGGCGATGGCGCTCGAATGGGGCCGCCACGGCATCAACGTAAATGCGATCTGCCCCGGCTATATCGACACGGAGATCAACCACCATCATTGGTCGACCGAACAAGGGCAAAAGCTGCTGGCGATGCTGCCGCGCCGCCGCGTCGGCCAGCCGGAGGACCTTGACGGCCTGCTGTTGCTGCTCGCCGCCGACGAATCGCAATTCGTCAATGGCGCGGTGATTGCCGCCGACGACGGGTTCGGTCTCGCCTAGTCCTGAGTCAATCCGCCGCTCGGGCCGTTGCGCCCGGCGGCGCCGGCGCACGGCTTCGATATGCGCGTGCGCCGGGTACCACCCCGATTTTCATGTGTAGAAGAGCAGAAGAAGTACGATGAGCGATTACCACCCCGTTTTTGAGATGTCGATGCCGATCCGCTGGGGCGACATGGATGCCTTCGGCCACGTGAACAACACGGTTTATTTCCGCTACATGGAGCAGGTGCGGATTTCGTGGTTCGAACATCTTGGCCTTATCGGCAATCACGAGGACGGGCAGGGGCCGGTGATCGTGAACGCGTCGATGGAGTTCTTGAGGCAATTGCACTATCCGGGCCACGTGATCGGCCGGATGACGATCGGCAAGCCGGGCCGCAGCAGCTTCGATACCGGGTTCGAGCTGACGCGCGCCGATGACCCCGGTCAGCTCTACGCGCGCGGCAATGCGCGCTGCGTGTGGATCGATTACGCGGCGGGCAAGTCGGTGCCGATTCCGGACTTGCTGCGCGACACCCTCGAAAACGCGGTGCTGATCAAGGCGTCCTGAGCGCGGCCATTCGATTCGCGCGCCTTCGCCGGGCTCGCCGATGCCCGGCTAATTCCCCAGCAGCCTCTGCAGCAGTTCGGTCGCGTTGCCCGTGCCGTACTTGCGCATCAGTCTCGCCCGGTAGACATCGACCGTGCGCGAACTGATGTCGAGCGCGCGTCCGATCTGCTTGCTCGTCTTGCCGGTGGCGAGCAGCGCGGCGATCTCGCGCTCGCGCGGCGTCAGCTCGACAGCGACCCGGCGCGTCGCGCTCAAATCCTCGAAAGTCCAGACGCCCGCCGCGAGCGGCGCGCGCCGGTCGAGCGCACGCCCCGTCACATGACACCAGAATAATTCGCCTGTTGCGCGCTTCATGATGCGGTCGTCCGCATAGCTGCCCTGCGCCGTCATGATCGGGCTAATGCGCTCGGCGATCCGCTCGAATTCCGCGGGCGAGGGATAGAGCACCTGAAACGACTGCCCGATCAGCGCCTCCCGGTTGCAGCGAAAGATTGCGGCCACTGCATCGTTGCAGTCCTCGATAATGCGGTCACGCGACAGCACGAGGCCGATCGGTGCGAGGTGGAAGGCGGTCTGGTAGTCGATCTGGGGCATGTCGAAGCGTTGCGGGGCCAGCCCGCCGGGCGATTGCTTATGTATTTTTGCGTATTGTGCCGTAAGGCCCGTGCATCGTACCCTTTCACGGATCACATAACGACGGTACGCGCGCCACGGTTTGTCCGGGTTCACGCCGGCATTTTCCGTAGATGACTAGAATGAGGCATCGGAACCGTGCTCGATGCTGACCGCGCCGATCCGGATTATTCGGTTTCCAAGTCGAGGAAAGGAAGGGACATACAGATGAACAAAGTCTATCCAAGCGCGTCCGCCGCGCTCGAAGGCATCGTCAAGGACGGGCAGACCTTCGCCGTCGGCGGCTTCGGTTTGTGCGGCATTCCCGAGGCGCTGATCGCGGCGTTGCGCGATTCGGGCGTCAAGGGCATCACCTGCATCAGCAACAACGCGGGCGTCGACGGCTTCGGCCTCGGCCTTCTGCTCACGACGCGGCAGATCAAGAAGATGATCTCGTCGTATGTCGGCGAGAACAAGGAGTTCGAGCGCCAATACCTGGCCGGCGAACTCGAGCTCGAATTCACCCCGCAAGGCACGCTTGCCGAGAAACTGCGTGCGGGCGGCGCGGGCATCCCCGCGTTCTTCACGAACACCGGCTACGGCACGATCATCGCGGAGGGCAAGGAGACGCGCCAGTTCGGCGACCGTCAGTACGTGCTCGAGCCGTCGCTCACGGCCGACGTCGCGCTGGTCAAAGCCTGGAAAGCGGACAAGTCCGGCAATCTGATCTACCGCCGCACCGCGCGCAACTTCAACCCGATGTGCGCGATGGCCGGCAAGATCACGGTCGCCGAGGTCGAAGAGATCGTCGAGACCGGCGAGCTCGATCCGGACGCGATCCATACGCCCGGCATCTTCGTGCAGCGCATCGTGCTCAATGCGCATCCGGAAAAACGCATCGAACAACGCATCGTCCGCGCGAAAGGAGAGTGATCATGGCATGGACTCGTGACGAAATGGCCGCGCGCGCGGCGAAGGAATTGCAGGACGGCTTCTACGTGAACCTCGGCATCGGCCTGCCGACGCTGGTTGCCAACCACGTGCCGGCGGGCGTCGAAGTGTGGCTGCAATCGGAGAACGGCCTGCTCGGCATCGGCCCGTCGCCATACGAAGACGAAGTGGACGCGGACCTGATCAACGCGGGCAAGCAGACCGTGACGACGCTGCCCGGCTCGTCGATCTTCTCGTCGGCCGATTCGTTCGCGATGATTCGCGGCGGCCACATCAACCTCGCGATCCTCGGCGCCATGCAGATTAGCAAGAAGGGCGACCTCGCGAACTGGATGATCCCCGGCAAGATGATCAAGGGGATGGGTGGCGCGATGGACTTGGTCGCGGGCGTGAAGCGCGTGGTCGTGCTGATGGAGCATGTCGCGAAGGGCGACCAGCACAAGATCCTCGAAGAATGCACGCTGCCGTTGACGGGCGTGGGCGTCGTCGATCGGATCATCACCGATCTCGGCGTGATCGACGTGACCGATGACGGGCTCAAGCTCGTCGAATTGGCGACCGGCGTGACGGTCGACGAAATCAAGGCGAAAACGGGCGCGCCGCTCGATGTAAGCGCGGTGCACTGACGTCTCGCCAGCCGGCTTTGCCGGCCGGCATGCGAGATGGGCGAACGGGTGGGGCGAAAGCCTCGCCCGTTTTTTTGTCGACCCAAGTTGGCGCTTTAGCGCTTACTCCAGGCCCGCAGTGAGTGCATCGAATTCGCGTGGCGGGCGATGCGCGTTAGCCGTTTGGCCGGGCATTCGGCTATCGCAAAGCGATTACAATCGACGGCATGTTCAACGTGCTGTCCCAAGCCTTTCGCGACGATGTCGCGTAACGCGTCGTTCGTCCGCTCCCAAGCCCGAGGAAAGCCCAGATGACCTCTACACCCGCCGCATCTTCAACCGCTGCTCTTTCGTCCGTGCCGCGCCAACGTTACGTGCAATGCGCGAGCGCGAGCGGGCTGCATCGTGTCGCCTATACCGAGTGGGGCGATCCGGCGAATCCGCGCGTGCTCGTGTGCGTGCATGGCCTGACGCGTTCGGGCCGCGACTTCGACCGGGTGGCCGCGGCGCTTTCCGATGTCTACCGGGTCGTGTGTCCCGACGTGGTGGGCCGCGGCTTGTCCGATTGGCTCGGCAACCCGAATCAATACGTGGTGCCTCAGTACGTCGCTGACATGGTGACGCTCATCGCGCGGCTCGACGTCGAGTCGGTCGACTGGTTCGGCACGTCGATGGGCGGAATGATCGGGCTCGGTCTTGCCGGCTTGCCCAATTCGCCGATCAGGAAGCTGCTGCTCAACGACATCGGTCCGCATATCGAGCCGGCGTCGCTCGAGCGCATCGGCGAATATCTCGGCAAGCCTGCGCGCTTCACCACGAAGCAGGAGGGAATCGATCATGCGGCTGCGCTTGCCGAGTCGTTCGGGCCGTTGACGCCGCAGGAGTGGAGCGAAATCAACACGCCGCTCTTGCGCGAGCGCGAGGACGGCGCTTGGGAGTTTCGCTACGATCCTCGCGTCGCGGTGCCGTTTGCCGCGACGACGCCCGAGATGAGCGCCGCCGGCGAGGCGGCCCTGTGGGTTTCGCTCGCGGCGACGCCAGGGCCGGTGCTCGTCGTGCGCGGCGCGGAGTCGGACTTGCTGTCGCGCGAGACGGTCGCGCAAATGGTGGAGCGCGGGCGGGCGGTATCGAGCGTCGAAATCGAAGGCGTCGGTCACGCACCGGCGTTCCTCGACAGCACGCAGATCGACATAGCGCGCCGCTTCTTCGTCGGCGACGCGTCATAATATGAGGCTGTGCGGGACGACATGACCCTGTTCCCGCGGCCACTTTCGATCAACGCATCCTCATTCATTCAGGACACTCCATGGCAGTCATTCGTCACCACGTCGGCGCGCGTCTTTCGGAAATCGCGATTCACAACGGCACGGTCTATCTCGCCGGCCAGATCGCAGACGACACGGAGCAGGACATCAGCGGCCAGACGCGCGAAGTGCTCGGCCATATCGACCGCTTGCTTGCCGAAGCGAACAGCGACAAGTCGCTTCTGCTGTCGGTGCAGATTTATCTGTCGGACATGGTGGACTTCAGCGGCATGAACGCCGTGTGGGACGGCTGGGTTGCGACCGGCGCGACGCCGCCGCGCGCGACCGTCGAGTCGAAGCTCGCCAATCCGAAGTGCCTTGTTGAAATCGTGGTCGTGGCCGCCCAGCGGGATTGAGCCGCATTGAGTTCGAGTTTTTGCTTGCGTAGTCCTGCACGATGAATGCCGATACCGTCACGACCGAAACGAATCCGACGCCGTCGTTCGACGACGCGTTGACGTTCGTGCGCGAGCACGCCGGCGACGTGCTGCTCTCGACCGGCGAACTGCTTGCCGATCACGCCGCCGGGACCGCGGCGATCATGCGCACGCTGAACGTCGACCCGCCAGCCGTGCTCGCGGCCGCACTGTTCGTGCTGACGCCGCATCTCGACGATCCCGAGCACGTGATCGCCGAGCGCTTCGGCGAAGAGGTGGCGCAGCTCGTCGGCGATGTGAGGAAGCTGCTGCGCCTCGGCACGGTCAGCCTGCGCGCGGCGCAAAGCGCTTTGCCGGAGGCCGGGCGCGATGCGCAGGCCGCGCGCCGCGCGCAGATCGAGGCGTTGCGCAAGATGCTGCTCGCGTTCGCGCAGGACATCCGGGTCGTGCTGATCCGCCTCGCGTCGCGCTTGCAGACGCTGCGCTACTACGCGGCGGCGAAGCGGTCGCCGGGGCCTGACGTCGCGCGCGAGACGCTCGAGATCTACGCGCCGCTCGCGAACCGGCTCGGCATTTGGCAGTTGAAGTGGGAACTCGAGGATCTCGCGTTTCGCTTCGAAGATCCCGATACGTACAAGCGCATTGCGAAGCTGCTCGACGAAAAGCGCGTGGAGCGCGAGACCTATGTCGATAGCGCGATCGAACGGCTGCAGCAAGAATTGGCTGCCGCTAACATTCGCGCCGACGTCAGCGGGCGGCCGAAGCATATCTACAGCATCTGGCGCAAGATGCGCGGCAAGGAGCTCGATTTCGCCGAGCTCTACGACGTGCGCGCATTCCGCGTGATCGTGCCGGACATCAAGGATTGCTACACCGTGCTCGGCATTGTCCACAACTTGTGGCAGCCGATCCCGAAGGAATTCGACGATTACATCTCGCGTCCCAAGCCGAACGGCTATAAATCGCTGCATACCGTGGTCATCGGCGATGACGGCCGCGCGTTCGAAGTGCAGATCCGTACGCAGGAGATGCATCAGTTCGCAGAATATGGTGTTGCCGCGCACTGGCGCTACAAGGAAGCGGGAGCGCGCGGCTATGGCGGCCAGGTCACTGCAAGCGAAAAATACGACGAGAAGATCGCGTGGCTGCGTCAGTTGCTCGCGTGGAAGGATGACGTCGCCGAGGGCGAGCGGGGCGCGAGCAAACCATGGGAGCAACTGCGTCAGGCGACGCTCGATGACGATCACATCTACGTGCTCACGCCGCAGGCGCGCGTGATCGCATTGCCGCAAGGCGCGACGCCGGTCGATTTCGCGTATCACCTGCATAGCGAGCTGGGTCACCGTTGCCGCGGTGCGCGCGTCGAAGGCGCAATGGTGCCGCTCAACACGCCGCTGCACAACGGTCAGACGGTCGAGATCGTCGCCGTGAAAGAAGGCGGGCCTTCGCGCGACTGGCTCAATCCGCAGCTCGGATATTTACAAAGCCACCGGGCGCGGCAGAAGGTGCGTGCGTGGTTCAACGCGATCGAATTGCAGGAGAACATCGCTGCCGGACGCGCGTTGGTCGAAAAGACGCTGCAGCGCGAAGGCCGGACATCGGTCAATCTCGATCAGCTCGCCGCGAAGCTCGGCTTCAAGGCGCCCGACGATCTGTTCAACGTCGTCGGCAAGGAAGAGTTCAGCCTGCGCAACATCGAACAGGCGCTCTCCGACGCGCCGCCGCCCGAGCCCGAGGTCGAGGCGCCCGAGCATTTCGAGAAACGCAGCAGCGGGGCGAGCGTTGCGCACGGTGCGTCGGCGGGCGTGCTTGTCGTCGGCGTCGACGCGCTCTTGACTCAGCTCGCGCGCTGCTGCCGGCCCGCGCCGCCGGATGCCATTAGCGGTTTCGTCACGCGTGGCAAAGGCATGTCGATACATCGCAGCGATTGCGCGACGTTTCAGCGGATGGCAGCACGCGCGCCCGAGCGCGTGTTGGAGACGGCGTGGTCCGCCGATGTGCTTGGTGGGCGCGGCTCGTCGGTCTACCCGATCGATCTCGCGATCGAAGCGGTGGATCGCCAAGGACTCTTGCGTGACATCTCCGAAGTCTTCGCTCGCGAGAAGATGAATGTGATCGGCGTGAAGACGATGAGTCGTCGCAACGCCGCGTTCATGCAGTTCACCGTCGAGGTGTCGAACGCGGCGCAAGTGCAGCGTGCGTGCACACTGCTTGGCGAGGTGAGCGGCGTCGTGCGTGCGTCGCGCAAATCGTGAGCGTGCGCGCGTGATCGAGACTAGCGTCACGTCGCAGAAACATTCATCGACTCAAGCCTCGAACAGCACGCGATAACTTTTTTAATGTCGATGCATAAAAGTGCTTGCCAAGTATCGATGGGCTCCATATAATTTCAGCTTCTTCAGGCTCGTAGCTCAGCTGGTTAGAGCACCACCTTGACATGGTGGGGGTCGTTGGTTCGAGTCCAATCGAGCCTACCAACGAAATCGAAACTCCGGTTCGCCGGGGTTTCAAAGAAACGCAGAAAGCGCCTCGGCGCAAAAGGCGAATACGGTTATGACACCGCGAACGTTTACCGAAGTTACTTCGGAGCGACGCTAGTCGAGGACCTCTTTCGCCCTGTAGTTTGCTGAAATGTGAATGCGGCCCCTCGAAAGCGGGGCCGCATTTTTTTTGTCTCATGCAACGCCGCCGCTATTTGGTCGCCTATTCGCTGTGAGTCCGCTGCTTGCTGGCTGATAGCGAATTCTTGTTGCCAACACGCTGTTTCATGTACCGCCTTGTGCGGGCATTTCGGAGAACACAATGGTTTCGATACGTCTGCCTGACGGTTCGGTTCGACAGTACGATCATCCGGTGACGGTTGCCGAAGTCGCGGCCTCCATCGGCCCCGGTCTCGCGAAGGCCGCGCTCGGCGGCAAGCTCGACGGCGAGCTGGTCGACACGTCGACGCTGATCGATCGCGATGCGGCGCTTGCGATCGTTACCGAAAAAGATGCGGACGGTCTCGACATCATTCGCCATTCGACGGCGCACTTGCTCGCGTACGCGGTGAAGGATCTCTATCCCGAAGCGCAAGTGACGATCGGTCCGGTGATCGACAACGGCTTCTACTACGACTTCTCCTATCAGCGTCCCTTCACGCCCGAAGATCTCGAGAAGATCGAAAAGCGCATGCAGGAACTCGCGAAGAAAGACGAGCCGGTGTCGCGCCGCGTCGTCTCGCGCGATGAGGCCGTCGACTATTTCAAGAGCATCGGCGAGAAATACAAGGCCGAGATCATCGAGTCGATCCCGGCCGGCGACGAAATCAAGCTTTACGCCCATGGCGGCTTCACCGATTTGTGCCGTGGCCCGCACGTGCCGTCCACCGGCAAGCTGAAGGTCTTCAAGCTGATGAAGGTTGCGGGCGCGTACTGGCGCGGCGACTTGAAGAACGAGCAGCTGCAGCGCATCTATGGCACGGCCTGGACGAAGAAGGAAGACCAGGACGCGTACCTGCACATGCTCGAAGAGGCGGAAAAGCGCGATCACCGCAAGCTCGGCAAGCAACTCGATCTCTTCCATATGCAGGACGAATCGCCGGGCATGGTGTTCTGGCATCCGAAGGGCTGGTCACTGTGGCAGCAGGTCGAACAATACATGCGGCGTCGCGTGAACCACGACGGCTACCTCGAGATCAAGACGCCGATGATCATGGACCGCTCGCTGTGGGAGGCGTCCGGTCACTGGCAGAACTATCGTGAAAACATGTTCACGACGGAATCGGAAAAGCGCGACTACGCGATCAAGCCGATGAACTGTCCGGGGCACGTCCAAGTGTTCAAGCACGGTCTGCGTTCGTATCGCGATCTGCCGCTTCGCTACGCCGAGTTCGGCTCATGCCATCGCAATGAAGCGTCGGGCGCGCTGCACGGTTTGATGCGCGTGCGCGGCTTCGTGCAGGACGATGCTCACATCTTCTGTACCGAAGAGCAGTTCATCGCCGAGTCGATCAAGTTCAACACGCTCGCGATGAGCGTCTACAAGGACTTCGGCTTCGACAAGATCGACATCAAGCTGTCGCTGCGCCCCGAGCAGCGCGCGGGTACCGACGAGATCTGGGATCGCGCCGAGCAAGGGTTGCGCGACGCGCTGACCGCCTGCGGCCTCCAGTGGGAAGAACTCGAGGGCGAGGGTGCGTTCTACGGCCCGAAAATCGAGTACCACATCAAGGATGCGCTCGGCCGTTCGTGGCAGTGCGGCACGCTCCAGCTCGACATGGTGCTGCCGGAGCGCCTCGGCGCCGAGTACGTGGCTGAGGACAACAGCCGCCGCCGGCCGGTGATGCTGCACCGGGCAATTGTCGGATCAATGGAGCGTTTCCTCGGAATTCTGATCGAGCACCATGCGGGTGCGATGCCATCGTGGCTCGCGCCGGTGCAGGTCGTCGTGATGAATATTGCGGAAAGTCAGGCCGAATATGCGCAAAATCTGACCCAATCGTTGCAAAAACAAGGGGTTAGAGTCGAGGTCGATTTGCGCAACGAGAAAATTAGCTATAAAATACGGGAGCACACGCTAGAAAAAGTGCCGTATCTGCTTGTCGTCGGCGACAAAGAGCGTGATGCACAAACGGTAGCCGTGCGTGCCCGTGGCGGTGTCGATCTGGGCGTTATGCCGATCAGCACCTTCGTTGAGCGCCTGTCTGAAGACGTAAAGGCGTTCAAGTAAGCCATCCGGCAGCGCGGCTCGTTTTTTTAATTTTTAGAGGAAACGTAACATCGCTACTGATAAGTCGTCGCATCGCATCAACGGTGAAATTACTGCACCTGAGGTGCGTCTGGTCGGAGTCGAGAACGAACCGCTCGGCATCGTGAAATTGGCCGAAGCTTTCCGGTTGTCGGAACAGCAGGACGTGGATCTGGTTGAAATCGCCCCGCAGGCGGTGCCGCCCGTTTGCCGTTTGATGGATTACGGCAAGTTCAAGTACCAGGAAGCGAAAAAGCAACACGAGGCGAAGCTCAAGCAGAAGGTCATCCAGGTCAAGGAAGTGAAGTTCCGCCCTGGCACGGATGACGGCGACTACAACGTCAAGCTGCGTAACCTCGTTCGCTTCCTCGAAGACGGCGACAAGACGAAAATCACGTTGCGTTTCCGTGGCCGTGAAATGGCTCACCAGGAAATCGGCATGCGCATGCTCGAGCGCCTGCGCACCGACCTCGATGAAGTCGGTCAGGTCGAGCAGATGCCGAAGATGGAAGGGCGCCAGATGATCATGGTGCTGGCCCCGAAGAAGAAGAAGTGATTGGGCAGCGCGCCGTGTGGTGCGCGCCATCGGTTGTACAGAATTGAGCAGTAACTGGCAGGTTTCGGTTAAGAGCCCGAATTTCGGGCTCTTTTCCTGAAAAGGCGGCAGCCGGCACGATCGGCTTGCTGCACACAAGTGGACTGGGTTTCGAAGGGCGGGTCAAGGGCTTTCAGCCAACCGCACACCCATCGCCATCTAATAAACTGGAGTTGTTCGTCATGCCTAAGATGAAGACCAAGAAGAGCGCTGCAAAGCGCTTCGTGGTGCGTCCGGGCGGTACCGTCAAGCGCGGTCAAGCCTTCAAGCGCCACATTCTTACCAAGAAAACCACCAAGAACAAGCGTCACCTGCGCGGCGCCACGGCAGTTCATGATTCCGATCTGAACTCCGTCCGCGCGATGCTGCCGTTCGCCTAACCCTTAACCGATACTCATAGGAGCGAAACATGCCTCGAGTTAAACGTGGGGTTACCGCACGGGCCCGCCACAAGAAGATCATCAACCTTGCGAAGGGCTACCGCGGCCGTCGCAATAACGTCTATCGCATCGCCAAGCAGGCGGTCATGCGCGCTGGCCAATACGCCTACCGCGATCGCCGCAACAAGAAGCGTGTGTTCCGCGCACTGTGGATCACGCGTATCAATGCGGCGGTGCGTCAGCACGATATGACGTACAGCGTGTTCATCAACGGCCTGAAGAAGGCGTCGATCGAACTCGACCGCAAGGTGCTGGCTGATATGGCGGTGTTCGACAAGGCTGCTTTTGCTGCGATCGTGAAGCAGGTGAAAGCCGCCGTTGCAGCCTAATTGCGAAATTAGCACTGCGTGGTTCGTTGCAGCGAAGATCCGGTAGTCTCGGTGCCGCTGCAACAAAAACGGGGCTCCTCACCGAGCCCCTTTTTTGTTGGTATGAACGAATTCGCATGTGTTCGCCGCTCGGGTCTGCGTGCTCGAGTACGTGTCACTTTTCAATGACGTTGAAATGATGGGATCAATGGATCTGGACCAGATTGTCGCCGATGCGCAAAGCGCTTTCGAACACGCCGCCGATGTCACCACGCTCGAAAACGAGAAGGCGCGGTTTCTCGGCAAGTCGGGTGTATTGACCGAGCTGTTGAAGGGCCTTGGCAAGCTCGATCCCGAGGCGCGCAAGACCGAAGGCGCGCGCATCAACGTCGCGAAGCAGCAGGTCGAGGCCGCGCTGACGGCGCGCCGTCAAGCGCTCGCTGACGCGCTCTTGAATCAGCGCCTCGCCGCGGAGGCGATCGACGTGACGCTGCCCGGGCGCGGCGCCGGCGCCGGCAGTCTGCATCCGGTGATGCGCACGTGGGAGCGCGTTGAGCAAATCTTCCGTTCGATCGGCTTCGACGTGGCCGACGGCCCTGAGATCGAAACCGACTGGTACAACTTCACCGCATTGAACAGCCCGGAAAACCATCCGGCGCGTTCGATGCAGGACACCTTCTACATCGACGGCAAGGATGCCGAGGGGCGTCAACTGCTGCTGCGCACGCACACGAGCCCGATGCAGGTGCGCTATGCGCGCATGAACAAGCCGCCGATCAAGGTGATCGTGCCGGGCCGCACCTACCGCGTCGATAGCGACGCGACGCATTCGCCGATGTTCAACCAGGTCGAAGGGCTTTGGATCGAAGAGAACATCAGCTTCGCGGATCTGAAGGGCGTCTATAGCGACTTCCTCAAGAAATTCTTCGAGCGCGACGATATCCTCGTGCGCTTCCGTCCGTCGTACTTTCCGTTTACCGAGCCTTCCGCCGAAATCGACATGATGTTCGAAGAGGGCAAGAATGCCGGCAAGTGGCTCGAAATTTCGGGCTCCGGACAAGTGCATCCGAACGTGATTCGCAATATGGGCCTGGACCCGGAACGCTATATCGGTTTTGCGTTCGGCAGCGGTCTGGAGCGGCTCACGATGCTGCGTTACGGCGTGCAGGACCTGCGGCTCTTCTTCGAAAACGATCTGCGCTTCTTGCGCCAGTTTGCATAACGCGAGCCGAGCGCGGTGCGCACGCCAAACGCGAAGCGCACCGCGAGCTGTGTTCCGGCGGACTGTCAAGCATTGAGCCGGACGTGGACATAACCCATTTCGAACGTAGACATCCATGCAATTCCCTGAATCCTGGCTGAGAACCTTTGTCGACCCGCAACTGACGACGGACGAGCTGTCGCATGCGCTGACGATGGCAGGCCTCGAAGTCGAAAGTCTGCGGCCGGCTGCGCCGCCGACGTCGAAGATCGTCGTGGGCCGCGTGCTGGAAGTGGTCAAGCACCCCGATGCGGACAAGCTCAATGTGTGTCAGGTCGACGCCGGCACCGGCGCGACGCTGAACATCGTGTGCGGCGCACCCAATGTGTCGCCTGGCATCAAGGTGCCCGTCGCGCTGGTCGGCGCGCAACTGCCGCCGGCGGAAGAGGGCGGTGCGCCGTTCGCGATCAAGCTGTCGAAGCTGCGCGGCGTGGAAAGCCAGGGCATGCTGTGCTCGGCGCGGGAACTCAAGCTGTCCGAAGATCATAGCGGCCTCTTGATCCTGCCGGAAGATACGCCGATCGGCCAAGACATTCGCGAGACGCTCAACCTCGACGACGCGATCTTCGAAATCAAGCTGACGCCGAACAAGGCCGATTGCCTGTCGGTATTCGGCGTGGCGCGCGAGACGTCGGCCATTACCGGCGCCCCGCTCAAGTCGCCCGAATTCAAGCCCGCGGACGTTTCGCTCGATGAAGTCCTGCCGGTGAAGATCGTTGCGCCCGATCTGTGCGGCCGCTTCTCGGGACGTGTGATTCGCGGCGTCAACGCGCGCGCGAAGACCCCGCAATGGATGGTCGAGCGCCTCGAGCGCTCTGGCCAGCGCAGCATCTCGGCGCTCGTCGATATTTCGAACTACGTGATGCTCGAGCTGGGCCGTCCGTCGCACGTGTTCGATCTCGACAAGATTCATGGCGCGATGGAAGTGCGCTGGGGCCGTCGCGGCGAGTCGCTGAAGCTGCTGAACGGCAACACGGTCGAGCTCGACGAAACGGTCGGCGTGATCTCGGACGATCGCCACGTCGAAAGCCTCGCGGGCATCATGGGCGGCGACAGCACGGCCGTCTCGCTCGACACAACGAACATGTACCTGGAAGCCGCGTTCTGGTGGCCGGACAGCATCCGCGGCCGCGCGCGCAAGTACAACTTCTCGACCGACGCCGCTCATCGCTTCGAGCGAGGCGTCGACTACTCGACGACCGTTGAGCACATCGAGCGCATCACGCAGCTGATTCTCGACATCTGCGGCGGCAAGGCCGGCCCGGTCGACGATCAGACCGTCAACGTGCCGCAGCGTACGCCGGTGAAGATGCGTGTCGCGCGTGCGAACCGCATCATCGGCGTGCAAATCGGCGCCGACGAGATCGCGCAGATTTTCACGCGCCTCGGTCTGCAGTTCGAGCGCGATGGCGATACCTTCGCCGTGACGCCGCCGCCGTATCGCTTCGATATCGAAATCGAGGAAGACTTGATCGAGGAAGTCGCGCGCATCTACGGCTTCGAGAAGATTCCGGCGCGTCCTCCGGTGGCCGCGAGCGAGATGCGCGCGACCAACGAAACGCAGCGCTCGATCCACACGATACGTCATGAGCTCGCCGCGCGCGACTATGCCGAGACGGTGAACTTCAGCTTCGTCGATGCCGAGTGGGAGCAGGACTTCGCGGGCAACGACAACCCGGTGCGCCTGTTGAACCCGATCGCGAGCCAGCTTTCGGTGATGCGCACGACGCTGTTCGGCAGCCTCATCAACGTGCTGCGCCATAACCTGAACCGGCGCGCGGAACGTATTCGCCTGTTCGAAGCGGGGCGCGTGTTCCTGCACGATCCGTCGCTGAAAGCGGGCGAGCTGGCTGTCGAGGGTTATGCGCAGCCGAAGCGCATCGGTGCGCTCGCCTATGGTCCGGTGGTCGAGGAGCAATGGGGCGCGGGCTCGCGCGCAGTCGATTTCTTCGACGTGAAGGGCGATGTCGAGGCGCTGCTCGCGCCGCGCGTCGCACGTTTCGTCAAGGCCGAACATCCGGCGCTGCATCCGGGACGCAGCGCGCGCATCGAGCTCGATGGCCGCGCGGTGGGCTGGGTCGGCGAACTGCATCCGCGCTGGATGCAGAAATACGACCTGCCGAACGCGCCGATCCTGTTCGAGATCGACGCCGATGCGCTGATCGCGCGTTCGCTGCCGACGCCTGCCGAGGTATCGAAATTCCCGCCGGTGCGGCGTGATATCGCGGTCGTCGTGGACCAGAAAATCGAGGTTCAGGCACTGCTCGACGAGATGCAAAAGGCGCTTTCCGAGGACGCTTGCAAGTCTGTCCAGAGGGTTGCACTTTTCGATGAATTTCGTGCAAAATCAAATACTTCTGGTGGGCTTGGAGCCCATGAGAAAAGCCTTGCGTTCCGGGTAACCTTGCAAGATACTGCGGGTACCCTTCAGGACGAAACGGTCGATCTGGCCGTCAAAACCCTGGTGGATCGCTTGGCTCGAGTCTATGGCGCACGGTTGCGTGGATAAGCGCGGACGACTTCTTAAGGTTGTTCCTGCATTGTCCGGTATTCGTGTAACGCGCCATCAATTGATATGAACGAAATGAACTCGAGTGATTTCGAAGCCCTTCTTACGGCGCAGCGTAGCGCCATGATTCGCGACATTCCGACATCACCCGCCGGCGCTTCGGCTGAAGCGCCGACGCTCACCAAAGCCGAGCTGGCCGAGTTGCTGTTCGACAATGTCGGGCTCAACAAGCGTGAAGCGAAGGACATGGTCGAGGCATTCTTCGAGGTGATTCGCGACGCGCTCGAAAGCGGCGACAGCGTGAAGCTGTCCGGTTTCGGCAACTTCCAGTTGCGCGACAAGCCGCAGCGTCCCGGTCGCAACCCGAAGACCGGCGAGGCGATTCCGATCGCCGCGCGCCGTGTCGTGACGTTTCATGCAAGTCAAAAGTTAAAGGCGCTCGTCGAAAACGGCGCTGAAGAGAACTTCGCGCGCTGATACACGCAGCGCGTTTCCCGCGCAACTCAACACGACGGTTAACTGACGATGACAACGACGGTCGAAAAAGTCGTCTTGCCTCCGATTCCGGCGAAGCGCTACTTCACGATCGGTGAAGTCAGTGAACTGTGCGGCGTGAAGCCGCACGTGTTGAGGTACTGGGAGCAGGAGTTCACGCAGTTGCGTCCGGTGAAGCGGCGGGGCAATCGTCGCTATTACCAGCATCATGAAGTACTGCTGATTCGGCGGATTCGCGAGCTGCTGTATGAGCAGGGGTTCACGATCAACGGTGCGCGCAATCGTCTCGATTCGCATGGGGCGGTGATCGATGAGCCTGCGGCTGCTGTTGCTACTGCTGCTGCGCCGAGTGAGGAGCCGGTTGCCGCGACTGGCGCGGTGTCTTCTTCGACGTCTTCAAGCAAAGAGGTCAACGTCGAGCAGTTGCGCAAGGACCTGCTGAGTGTGATCGATCTGTTGCGGCGCTAGTTGTGAGGTGATGGTTCTAATCGGTGGAAGTGTCTGTTATACTTTCACGCTTTCGGGGCGTAGCGCAGCCTGGTAGCGTACCTGCATGGGGTGCAGGTGGTCGGAGGTTCAAATCCTCTCGCCCCGACCAAGTAAAATCAAGCACTTAGCTTGTTACGGAAGACCGGCGAAAGCCGGTCTTTTCGTTTTGGCATACACATTCGTGAAGGGCGCGACATGCGCCCATTGCATCCTTCGCGCTCGATTGCCGTACCGTTACTTCTTGGCTTCCGTCGTCACGCTGGCTTTCTCCAGGCGGCTCTTCTCCAGATTGAGCACGGCCTGATGGGCGCTCGACGCCAAGCAGTTGTTCGAGTTCTCCTTGAACGTGCAGGGCGCCGGCTTTGCGCCGTCATGCGAGCCGTGGTCGGCGGGAGGCTCGCTCAGCGCCTTGCCCAGGCCCTTGATCTCGAGGACGGCCGGCCGCGCCGCCGGGACGATGTTCTGGTCCGCCATGTTCGCGGCCAGATTCGCCGCTTCGACGCTTAGTCCGTGCGCGAAATCGGCTTCCAGTTCGCGGATGCGTCGCTGGTACCAGTCCGAGAGACACGCCTTGTCTTTGCAATTGCGCTGGCGCCATTGCCATTGCGCGACCCTGTCGGCCTCGATCGCCTCGGCGGAAGGGGCGGCGTCCTTCGCGCGCTTGTAGACGATGGCGAGCTTGTCATCGAGCGACGACAGGTTCGGATCGCTGCAGATCAGCTTTTCCGAAACCGATCCGTTGTGCGGACATCGAAAGCTCACGGCGAACGCGCTGGGCGCCATCGCTCCCGCTGCGAGGAGCGCCAGCAAAAGCGGCGCGGTTTTGTGCCGAAGCAGACGACGGACTGAGACTTTGTCGTGGTTAGCGACCATAGCAACCTCTCGTTGGTAAGCCCAAGGGCGGAGCGACGCGCAGGGCGGCATGCCCGTCGAGGGGAGGTTGCGCGTCGGTATCCGACGGCAGTGAGATTAAGCCTCGGCGAGCCGTCCGAAAGCCTCGATCTGTGGAGGGTTTTGGGAGAGGTCTTACCAAGTCTTTCGAGGCGAGCAAGACAGCGCCGCCGCACGGATGCGTTTCGATTTCGAGCCGCGCGTGTGCGGGAATCGCGCCGGACCACTAATTTGCCGATAGAGAAGGTAAGTAGTTATCCAAACGAAGGTCGTGTTTTCGTCGATGTGCCATGGAAAAATTGCGCCACGTGTCTACCCGAGGTCGATATCACGCGTATGTGCGCATCACTGAAGCCAATCTCCCATCAACGTTCCGCCATCGAGCAACGTCTCACTCTTCCGTCCTGTCTCGCCGCACTATGCCTTGTTGCAGCAACGTGCCCGGCCCATGCCGACGAGGCGCCGGGCGCCGGTGCGCTTCCGAGTGCCAACAATCAGGTATCTGTTTCGATCGGCGGCCATCGGCTCGATTACACGGAATCGACGGCCACCGTGGACCCGCTCGACTCGGAAACCGGCACGCAGCTCGCGTACCGCATCGCGGCGGTCAGGCAGGGTTCCGTGCTGGGCCTGACGAACGTCTACCTGAGCGCGGCGGTCAGCTATGCCGCGGGCTCGACGGCTTACGACGGCTACTTGGAGGACTCGCTCGGCAATCTGTATCCCTATCAGAGCACGACGCACGACAAGACCGCGGACGTCTCGATCAAGCTCGGCCGCGCGTTTTTGGTTTCGCCGTTCGGCGACGCGCAATTGATCCCGTACATCGCTTACGGCTATCACAGTTGGGTCCGAGACAGCAGCGACGATCAATACGGCTACTACGAGCACTATCGCCACCAGACCGTCAGCGCCGGCCTCATCGGACAGTACGCGTTCACGTCGCGGCTCGTCGGCAGCGCCGATGTGAGTGTAGGCCGCACCTTCGGCGCGAAGATGACGGCAAGCATCGTCGGCGGAACCTTCAACCTCGGCGCCAAACCGGTGGTGACGGGGATGCTCGGCCTCGACTATGCGGTGACCAAGCATCTGCATATCAATGCCAGCTATCAAGTCACGCGCTTCAACTACGGCATGTCGAACACGGTCGGGAACTACTACGAGCCGGATTCCAAGACCACGGAGCAGTGGTATCTGATCGGCATCGGATATTCGTTCTGATGCGGATGGCAAGGCGATCACTGCCGCGCCCGGATTTGCTCATGGCCGGGCACGGAGACTGCGACGTTGATGGAGGGGAGGCCGGCTTCCGCGCCGCGCGTCGCTTTTTACTGTTGTGGCGCCCCGTTCCAGGCGGGCAGCGTCGCGCCGTGGTACACCGCCAGGATTTCCGCGGCGACGTTGGGCTGCTGATAGGCGTCCACGAGCGTACGCACCCACGGCGCGTTCGCATCCTTCTCGTTGACCGCGAGGAAGTTGCGATACGGATTGCCCTTTACGGCTTCCCGCGCGATGCGCTCCTGCGGAATCTTGATGCCGGCCTTGATCGCCCAGTCCGTATTGATGACGGCGGCGTCCACGTCGTCGATCGCGCGCCCGACGATACCCGCATCGAGCTCCTTGATGTGGATGTTTTTCGGGTTCTTGTCGATGTCGCGCGCGGTCGGCAGCAGGCCGACGTCGGGCTTCAGCGTGATGAGCCCCTGCGCCTGCAGCAGCAACAGGGACCGGCCCTCGTTGCTCGGATCGTTGGGCACGGCGATGGTCGCGCCTTGCGGCAGGGCCGCAACGGACTTGACCTTGTGCGAGTAGAGGCCGATCGGCTGCACGTAGGTGAAGCCCACCGGCGAGATCTTGTAGCCGCGCGCCTTGATCTGCGCGTCGAGATAGGGCTTGTGCTGGAACGAGTTCGCGTCGAGATCGTGCTGTGAGAGCGCCTCGTTCGGCTGCGTGTAGTCGGAGAACGTCGTCACCTTGACAGTGAGGCCATGCTTCGCGGCGTTCGCCGAGACGACGCGCCATACGTCCTCGTCCTCGCCCGACATGATCCCGACACGCACGGTTTGATCCGCCGCGAGCGAGAGCTGCGCGCTTGCGAGTCCCCAGCCCACCACGATGGAGGTCAGCACGGTTCCCAACAGTTTTCTCTTGTTCATGTGTTACGAGTCAAGGGTTGAAGATGGCGTGATCCTAGAGAAGCTCGCGCCATTGGACAAACGCTTTTCTGTTCGATCGATATCGCAACGGCGCTGATATGCACAGTTCGACTCGCGCTGGTGCTGGAATGAAGCGGGCAAGGCGCTCGCGGCGCGCACGGCCGAGGTAGTCAGTCAAACCTGAATATCCGGTAGGAATTTCCTTTGCCTTGCGAATCAATTCGCCCCGGCTTGCCGGTATTCCGAGGCAGGCTCAAGGTTGTCATAGACGATTCACGGAATCTCTCGATACTGCGCGCAGATTCAGAATAACGAATCGGCACCGTGTGTAGTGCACGGGAGCAAAAAGACAGAGGCGTGGTCCCATAACGCCTCTTTTTTTCGCCCTGCGTTGCACACGTGTGCAACGCAGGATCAAAGCTGGATTCTTAACGGGTGGAAGCAAGAGTACAACGATGAAAAAGTCACTTTTCGCACTGGTCGCGCTTAACGGGATTTGCGCGGCGGCCCACGCTCAGGGGAGCGTGACGCTGTATGGCATCGTCGATGCGGGCTTGGGTTACACGAGCAATGAGGCCGTGGTGAGCACGGCTGGCAAGACGGGCACGCCCGCCGTGCTGGTCGGCAAGTCCGCCTACACCTTCACGAGCGGCACTTGGTCGGGCAGCCGCTGGGGCATCAAGGGCAAGGAAGATCTGGGCGACGGCCTCGCGGCGATCTTCCAGCTCGAAAACGGCTTCAATATCGGCACCGGCCAGCTGGGCCAAGGCAGCCGTGAGTTCGGCCGTCAGGCGTTCATGGGCCTGACGAGCACGAAGTTCGGTACGCTGACGATGGGCCGCCAGTACGACCCGATCGTCGACTTCGTCGGCTCGATCGGACCGACCAGCTTCCTGACCGGCATGGGCGCCCACCCGGGCGACCTCGACAATATCGACAACCAGTCGCGCGAGAACAACTCGTTCAAGTACACGAGCCCCTCGTTCGGCGGTCTGACGCTCGGCGCGTTGTACGGTTTCGGCAACCAGGCCGGCAGCGAGAAGAACCAGAGCACGTGGAGCCTGGGCGGCCAGTACGTGAACGGCCCGTTCGCGATCGGCGCGGCGTACCTGGTGGCAAACAACGCTTACGGCTCGACGGGCGGCACGTGGACCAGCGCGTATGACGGCACCTTCGCGTCGTCGATCAACCAGGGCTTCGCGACCGCGCAGTATCAGCGGATCATCGCGGCGTCGAGTAAGTACGCGATCGGGCCGGTGACACTCGGCGTGTCATACAGCAACACGCAATACAAGGCCAGTAGCTTCTCGCTCTTTCAGGGCAAGGAAACCTTCAACTCGGCCGGCTTGACGGCGTCCTGGGAGGCTACGCCCACGCTGCGTGTCGCGGCGGGCTACGACTACACCGCGGGGAGCGCGGTCGAAGGGCAGTCGGGGCCGAAGTACAACCAGTTCACCCTGTCGTCGTTTTACTTCCTCTCGAAGCGCACGGCGCTGTACGGTCTGGTCGGCTATCAGAAGGCGAGCGGCAAAACGCTTGATCAATACGGCAACGTCATCAACGCCACGGCGTCGATCGGCGACGTGGCGAACGGCATCTCGTCGGCGGGCGATACGCAGACTCTCGTGCGTATCGGCGTGCGCCACACGTTCTAAAACACGCTGCCATTGCGGGCGCGGCGATTTCGCGCCGCGCCCGCGCACCTTTCGGAGCGCGCCTGCGACGAGTGCCGCCCAGGCGCGCGGGAAGGTCAACGGGATTGGGA
Organism: Trinickia violacea; assembly: GCF_005280735.1. NCBI lineage: Bacteria > Pseudomonadati > Pseudomonadota > Betaproteobacteria > Burkholderiales > Burkholderiaceae > Trinickia > Trinickia violacea. Next base: position 2,916,483 of record NZ_CP040077.1, on the reverse strand, counting down.
CAGAGACATGTTGAAAGCAAAATGGATCCGTCAGGCCGCGGCGACGGCGGGCCTGACGTTGTGTGCCGGCCATGCCGCGCAGGCAGCCACGGAAATTCAGTTCTGGCATGCGATGGAAGCTTCGCTGGGCGAGCGCGTAAGCGCCATCGCCAACGATTTCAACGCTTCGCAAAGCGAATACAAGATCGTGCCGGTTTTTAAGGGAAACTACGACCAGACGCTGGCCGCGGGCATCGCGGCCTATCGCAGCGGCGATGCGCCGGCCATCCTGCAGGTGTATGAGGTCGGTACGGCGACGATGATCGGCGCGAAGAAAGCCATCGTGCCGGTGTGGAAGGTCTTCCAGGACGCCGGCGTGCCGCTCGACAGCCAGGCTTTCGTTCCGGCGATTGGCAGCTACTACAGCGAGGCGAAGACCGGCCGGCTGATCTCGATGCCGTTCAACAGCTCGACGCCGATCCTGTACTACAACAAGGACGCTTTCAAGAAGGCGGGCCTCGACCCGAATCGTGCGCCGCAAACCTGGGACGAAGTAGCCGCCGATGCTGCCAAGCTGAGGGCGAGCGGCATGGCATGTGGCTTCGCGACGGCTTGGCAGAGCTGGGTCCAGCTCGAAAATTACAGCGCCTGGCATGGCGCGCCTTTCGCCTCGAAAAACAACGGCTTCGACGGCGCAGACGCGGCGCTCGAATTCAATCGGCCGCTACAGGTGCACCACATCGAGTTCCTCGCCAACATGGCGAAGCAGGGCACGTTCACGTACGCGGGCCGCAAGGACGAAGCGAACTCGAAGTTCTACAGCGGCGACTGCGGCATCGTCACCAACTCGTCGGGCGCACTGGCGACGATACGCAAGTCGGCGAAATTCGACTTCGGCACCGGCATGATGCCGTATGACGCCTCGGTGAAGGGCGCGCCGCAAAACGCGATCATCGGCGGAGCGAGCCTGTGGGTGCTGGCCGGCAAGAATCCTGAGGTCTACAAGGGCGTGGCGAAATTCCTCGCCTATCTGTCGAGTCCGGCGGTCGCCGCCAAATGGCATGAAGACACCGGCTACCTGCCGGTGACGAAGGCCGCCTACGAACTCGCGAGCCAGCAAGGCTATTACGCGAGCCACCCTGGCGCGGAGACCGCGATCAAGCAGATGCTGAACAAGCCGCCGCTTCCTTATACGCAAGGCTTGCGTCTCGGCAACATGCCGCAGATCCGCACCGTGATCGACGAAGAGCTCGAACAGGTATGGGCTGGTACGAAGACGCCGCAGCAAGGTCTCGACGCGGCCGTCTCACGCGGCAACGAATTGCTGCGTCGTTTCGAGCAGCAGCAAAACTAATTTGCCCGCTTGAATTCGTAGCGAGCCGGATTCTCCGTTTGGCGGCCGCGCATCTGCGTGGCCGCTTTTTTTCGATCCGACCTGCAATGGGTCGTCGATGGCAGACGGTAACAGCAGTGCGCACTCGGCTATGTCACCGGCGTTGGTGGATCGGCCCAGTGCATGCGCGAATACCTAGCGACTCCCGACAGAGACAAATAACGCTACCTCGCAGACAGTCAGTCTCTTTCCGCCAAGCGCATCCGGCGTTCAAGTTCGGCCAGGTCTCGTGCGCCCAGCAGAAACTCGTCGTTGCGTTGTTGTTCGATGTGCTCGAACCAGTGGCTAATCTGCGTGAAAAGAAAGGCAAGCATGACAATCTCCAAGAGGTTGCTCGAGTGGGGCGCCTCTGTCTTGATGTTGTTCTCCGGCGCCGATCTGCAACTCAATCGTAGGCAATGGATATGCGCATGTATACTTATCTTTTTTGATCTAATACATTAGAAATTCTGTTTAATATTGATGCCTCTTCGAGGGTACAGATCATGGAAGTCGGGCGTCTTCGGGCGCTGCTGGAGTTGGCGCGGTGCGGCACGATGGCGGCAGCCGCCGAGGCCCTGTTCCTGACACCGTCGGCGGTTTCGCAGCAGATCGCGCAACTGGAGGAGGAGGCCGGTGTCAAGCTCACGGAGCGCATTGGCCGCGGGGTGAGGCTTACGCCCGCCGGACAGGCGCTGGTGGGCTACGCCGAACGAGTCATGGTTGTGCTGGACGAGGCTCGTTCGGAATTAGCCGAGCTACGGCGCGAGATAGCCGGCGAGCTTCGCGTCGCGGCGTTTCCGTCGATCGCGTCGGCGGTGCTGCCCGAGACATACAAGGCGTTGCAGCACGCCTATCCGCGCCTGGAGATCGTTCTTGAAGAATTCGATCCGATTGAGGGGCTGACGGCGTTGAGGTCCTGGCGAACGGACATTGCCCTGATCGACGACCTCTCGATTGCGATGGGCGATAGTCGAGAAAGCGTGGAGGTGGTACCGGTCGCGGAGGATGCGCTCTACATCGCAGTCGCGGCCGATCATGCGCTGAGCAAAAGGCCGTCAGTGAGCGTAGCCGACCTCCGGCATGAAACCTGGGCCATCGAATCGACGTGGAGCGGCTTTGGCGACATTCTCACCAATTTATGCCGCCGCGCCGGGTACGAGCCGAGGATCAACGCCAAATGCCGTGGATTCGAGATGGCGGGAGCCATGGTGGCCGCCGGCTGCTCAGTGTCGATGGTCCCCGGACTGAGGCTGGCGCGGCTGCCGGCCGGCGTGACATGGGTCAAGCTGAGGCCCGAGGTTCGCCGCAAGATTTACGTCGCTTATCGCCTTGGCGAGCGCAACCACCCAACGATCAAGGTGTTCATCGAGGAAATCGTCCGGACGGCATCGCGGCTCCTCGGTTAGCCAAATATCGACGGAGCAGCCCCTCGGCACGCTCGATACTGGATTGGAGGTGGCATCAAAGCGGCTGCGCAATTCCCCCACTAGCGACTCGGCAGCGGGAACCTCAACGACAAATGCCGATACGGACATGAAGGCGATTCTCCCGGCTGAGCGCGGCCTAGCCACAGGTGCGGCGCACGACGCTCGACACCGGCACCGCGCGTACCCTCGATGCACCGCGAAAGGAAGACATCCTTTCCATCAGCATCTCCACCGCGACGCTGGCCAGTCTTTCGGTATCCTGCCGAATCGTCGAAAGTGCGTAGTTCTCGTAGCCGGCAGCGGGGATGTCGTCGAAACCCACTACGGCGATGTTTTCAGGAACTTTCAGCTTGAAGTGCTGCCGCGCCACATCGATGAAGCCGAGCGCGAGCAGGTCGCTCGAGCAGAACACGCCGTCGGGCAGGGGCGCTTTGGCCAGCAGTTCGTGCGCGGCGTTTGCACCGCTGGCGTAGTCGTCGGCGGGCGTGACGATCGTGGTGACCGTGGCGCTACGCTTTCCTGGACGCGCTTTCAACGCTCGCACGAAGGCATCGCGGCGTGACTTGCCGCTGTGGCTCGTCTTGGACGGGCCGATGAAGGCGAGACGGCTGGCGCCTGTCTCGAGCAGCATGCGCGCGGCTATCGCCGCGCCCGTTGCGTTATCGCTGACGACCACGTCGGCTGCGTCGAGATCCGCCGCACGATTGATCATCGCAACGGGCACCTTGAACTTGAGATACTGGCGCGCGAGATCGAGCGGCGGCGACGCCGAGGTCATGATGACACCGGCGATCCGGTAGCTAAGCAGCATTTCCATGGAGTGCTTGATTTGCGCCGGGTCTTCTGCGTTCATGACGAGCGGCGAAAGATTGTTGCGCGTCAGCGCAATTGAAATATCGGCGAGCAGCCGCGCGCGAAACGGATTTTCAAAGCCGGCCGTCACGACACCCACCAGACTGCTGCGCTGTTGAATCATCTCGCGTGCAATCATGTTGACCTGATATCCCATCGCATTTGCCGCTTTCAGAACGCGTTCGCGCGTTTCGGGGGCAATGCTCGCACCGGGTGTGAAGGCTCGAGAAACCGCCGAGCGCGACACGCCGGCACGGCGTGCGACTTCAGACGCCGTGACCCATGGATTGTGTTTTTGAGTCATTTCTTGATGGAAAAACGTGATGCCAATAAGCTTACCGCAACTCGTTTGGCGGGATGCGCGTAAAACCTCGCCGTATTGAAGTTTTCTGATTGAAAACGATCTCATACGATGACGAGACTTTCAGGTTGCAAGGGAACACGCTTGAATGTGTTTAGCGATGCTCGAGGAGGCGCAAGAAAATGAGCCATGTTTTCCACACAGACGAACCGAAGCTCAGCGATTGGATGTCGGCATTGCCCGACGAGATTCACCTGAATCGATTGACTCTGCCTGGCAGCCACGATACCTGCGCCTACACGGTCGACGATCCGCTGGCCAAGACGCAAGGCGCCACGCTCGAAGCGCAATTGGAGCACGGGGTCCGCGTGCTCGATATTCGCTGTCGGCACGAAGGCGACGTATTTCACATCAATCACGCGCGTATCGCGCTCGGCCTGATGTTCGATGACGTGATCGAAACCTGCGCGAGGTTCCTCGACCGCCACCCACGTGAGTGCATCGTGATGTCGGTGAAGGACGAGTGCGGTACGCACGCCTGCACGCGCACCTTCGCGCAAACCTTCGCAGCGTATGTGAAGCGCTATCCACGCGCGAACTGGCGCTTGGATAATACGATTCCTCGCATGGCCGACGTGCGTGGTTCGATCGTGCTGCTGCGGCGCTTCGAAAGCGCGGCCCCGCTCGGCATCGATCTCTCGGCATGGCCCGACAACTCGACGTTCGATTTGGACATCGAGGGCGCCGCCTTCGCGATTCAGGACGAATTCCGCGTGCCGGTGCGCGTGTCGATGGAATACAAATGGCGCGTGATCGACGCGCTGCTGGCGCGCACGCCGCGCGCCAGCGAGCACCGTTGGGTGGTGAACTTCTGCAGCGGCACCGGGATGGCTGCCAACCCGCATGTGGTGGCATGCGGCGATACGCAAATCAAGGGAATGAACGACCGGTTTGTCAAACGGCTTGCCAGTCACGATGGCCCATGCGGGACCGTGCTAATCGACTTTTGCGAGCATGGAGACTGGGCACTGGTGCGCGCGCTGGCGGCTCACAACGCATTGAGCGCCTGAGTGCTTGATACCTAGTGGCGACGCTCACGTACACGTTGCGGGCCGATAACATATCGTGCCCAAATCGCTCGACAGCGGAGTCCGGCCATTCGCTGCGAGCGCGTTGCCGCGCTCAGGCCTTCAGCGTCCCAAAGATCTCGCTCAACATCGGTTTCGCGTCTCCGAACAACATGCGGTTGTCGTCCTTGTAAAAGAGCGGGTTATCCACGCCGGCGTACCCCGATGCCATGCTGCGCTTCATCACGATCGATGTCTTCGCCTTCCAGACCTCGAGCACCGGCATGCCGGCGATCGGGCTCGCCGGGTCGTCCTGTGCCGCCGGGTTCACGATATCGTTGGCGCTGATGACCATCGAGACGACGAACAGGCCGTCGGACTACGCGTCGCCATCTCGGTGTTCAAGGTCGATCCACGGACCTGAATCTCGACTATGGCGCGATCATTCTGCGATGTGCACTTGACCCGCTCGAGACGGCGCGTGTACTCGGCGACGGCGGGTGGTTCGCCGATCGAGGCGGCGCTCCGAAGCCGATCACGCTCCAGGGTTCGATATCGAAAGACCGTCGCGAATCGCGTAAGCCGTGACTTCTGCGACGTTGCGCAGCGAGAGCTTCGACATCAGATTCTGACGATGCTTGCGGACCGTCAACACGCTCAGATTCAATTTGTCGGCGATCTGCTGGCTCGAGTATCCGTTCGCGACGAGCGCCAGGATTTCTTTTTCACGCGCGGTGATCGGCGCAACAGTGGCCCCGTCCTCGACTTCGAGCGCACGCGCGAGTGTTTTGCTCACGTAGCGAATGCCCGACAACACGAGCGAGATCGCGCAAAGCAGTTCGTCGCCGTCTTCGTGCTTGAGCATATAGGCGTCGGCGCCTGCCGCCATCGCCGCCCGGACCGTCGCGGCATGGGCGTTACCCGTCAAAACGAGAATCTTGATCTCCGGGAATTCCGCCTTGATTTGCTGTGCGAGCTGGGTTCCATGACAACCGGGTAGTTCGAGATCGAGCAACAGCAAATCCGCTTGGGTGTCGCGCAGCACGTCGCAGACCATGCGCCCGTCCCCCGTTTCTCCGACGACGAGCCAGTCGGCCCGGGTCGTCAGCAAGAGTCTGAGCCCATCGCGAACCATCGCGTGGTCGTCTACTAGCACGATGCGTTTCATTTTTCCCCTTCGCTTATTTTTGTAGGTTACTCAACGGCGTACGACTTTGCGACAATACGGAGCGGATGGCAGCGTTGCCAATCCCGGCCGGAATATGGCGAAGATCATTTCACGAAAAACGGAGTCTTCGCAAGATCGCATACGTGAATTCACGATGGTAAAAAATACCTCTAAAAATATCAGACCCAAGGTGCGGCTGGAACTGATCAATACGCTGTATCGCCAGTCTCCGCCTATCCTGTTCGGCAATATCGCAGTTGTAAGCTTGTCGATATTCCTGCTCTGGTCCGAGGTCTCGAGGCGCGATTTGCTCGGGTGGGCCGCTGCAATCTATCTGCTAACGGTCGTTCGCATCGTGATCGTCTGGCGCGATCGCTTCGCAGGAGAACATCCGATCGAGACCGCGATGCGCCGTGCACGCCGATACGTGCTGTTGTCCGGCTTGTCGGGTTGTTTATGGGGGTCCATGGGTCTTTTGTTCTTTGCACCCGACAACACGGTCGTGACCGCATTTATCTGTATCGTGCTCGCGGGCATGACCGGCGGCTCGGTCGCCTCGCTGTCTTCCTATTGGCCGACCTATTTCGCGTATGCGTTACCGACGGTATTGCCGTTTGCGATTCGCTCGTTCGCCTACGGCAATACGCTGTTTTCCGTGCTCGGATTCCTGTCTCTTTTCCTTTTAGGGGTCAACCTTTCATTTAGCCGAAACCTCCAGCGCACGGTACTGGACTCGGTCTCTCTTCGCTTTGAAAATATCGGGCTGATCCGGCAATTGACCGAGGAAAAGGAGCGAGCCGAACTCGCGAATCGAAGCAAGTCGCAATTCCTGGCCGCCGCTAGTCACGACCTGCGTCAGCCCACGCATGCGCTTGGGCTCTATATCGCGACCTTGCGCGCCATAGCCCAGGCGCCGAACATCGAACGCACCGCCCTCAATGGCATTGCCGGACGCCTCCAGACGGCGCTCAAGGGCATGTCGCAACTGCTCAATGTACTCCTCGATATTTCAAGGCTCGACGCAGGTGTGATCAACGCGGAGCCGCGCCGCTTTCCGTTACAACAGGCGTTCGATGCGCTCGAGAACGACTTCCTCGAGGCCGCGTCGTCAAAAGGATTGAGCCTCAAGATCCGGTCGACCTCGGTCTGGCTCGAAACCGACGCAGCCCTGCTGCACAACATCCTATCGAACCTGCTCTCGAATGCGGTCCGCTATACCACGCGCGGAGGAATTCGGGTCGCGTGTCGTCGACGCGGCGACGAAGTCGATATTCAAGTGTTCGATACCGGCATTGGCATCGCAGCGGATCAACACTCGATGATTTTTCGGGAGTTCTACCAGGTCGGCAATGCGGCACGCGACCGTGAACAAGGCCTTGGCCTGGGTCTCGCGATCGTCCAGCGCACGGCGGTGCTGATCGGCGCAAACGTGCGGGTGCGCTCGAGACTCGGGCGAGGCTCGCTGTTCTCCGTGCGATTGCCTGCACTGCCGGATATACCGGCGCTCGATAACCAAGTCGACGTCATCGATGCAGCACCGGTCTCGAGCAGACGCACAAGAGCCATACTCGTCGTCGATGACGATCGCGACGTGCTCGCGAGCATGCAAACGCTGCTACGTGCGTGGGGTCACACGGTGGTTGCCGCGTCGTCGATCGAACAGGCTGTCGTCGTCGCGACGTCCCATGGCCCCGCACTTCAAATGGTGCTGACCGACTTCAGGCTCGCGAGGCGAGTGACGGGCGTGGATGTGATTCACGCGGTGTACAAGGCCATCGGCCGCGAAATACCCGCGATCATCATCACCGGCGACACATCGGCCGACGGGATCGACGCAACGACGTCGAGCGGTTTTCATGTGGTCCACAAACCGCTTGACCCGGAGAAAATGCAGGCGTTGATCGACGCGCAACCTGCCTGAAACCCTCGCTTCACGCGCGCATCGTCGAATAAATAACATTAAAAATCATCGACTTGATCGCCAAATACTACAGATGCAGTATTTACCGTGATCGCCTGATCGCGATAGTCTCTCATCGCTTCTGAGCCTGGTTGGAAGCGCGGTGCGTCGGGTGTTTCGAGCCGCGATAACGGTGTGACGGTGCTAAACGCGATCCCAATGCGGGCGGTCGTACGGACGAGCGGATCGAAGTATCGCGACCGTCCCGCGCTGAGGTTTCCGCGAAACCGGATGCCTAGTCAGACACCACCCCCTCAGAAAACGGATTCGACCATTGGAAGCGAGCGGCCGGGTGCAATGCATTGAACGCGTGTGGAGCGTTTTGGACAACTCAATGAAATGAGCGGGTCAGCGTAACACACGAGGTTCGATACGTTCCGCACGGGGTAGCTGTAGTACATCAGAAACAGACAGCAGCTTGAAACGGCACGACAGGTGCGAAGCGGATTCGCCGCAGCGAGGGCGACGAGACGCTCGCGCCTGTGCGCACGACAGCTTCGGGGGAAGCGGAAGTGGACGGAATCCATTGCGTGACCAGGGACCAGGCACGCCCAAATCCTTCGAACTCTTGAGCCCGACGTGAGGCAACGCCGTTCAACGTCGCGATGTCGCGTTTGCGCGCCCTTTTTGAAACCATCGTCAAGAAAATACAATTGAAATGACCGTCAGATATAAAGGGCTCGTCTACGGAGCGATACTCGCTTTTGCAATCGACTACTTTGCGGCGCCATCGAGTGCGTGGGCAGATAGTCCGCTCAATCTCAATGATTTGCAGCGGCAAAACGATGTGATCCTCAGGCAACAGCAGAATCAGCTTCGTCAGGACCAGAGCAATGCGGAGCGTCCAGGCCGCACGGGAGGCGCGACACTGACTCCGCCTGCGCCTGTCACGGTGCCTGAGACCGGGCCGTGCCGCGATATCAAGGCCATCGTAGTCAATGGCGCGACCCATCTTCCCAAAGGCACGCTTGACAAGCTCGTCCATGCTTACGAGGGCCGTTGCCTCAGAGCTAACGACATCGAAGCGCTGCTGACCGAGATCACCGCCGAATATTTTCGGCGCGCCTATATCACGACGCACGCGTATCTGCCGGCGCAGGATCTGACAACGGGGCAACTGACGATAACGGTCGTCGAAGGGCGCATACAGGCGTACCGGATCGAAGACAACCCGCACAATCGGCTTTGGGCGAATGCGATCTTCCCGGCTGTACCGGGCGCGATGCTCAATCTGCGGGACCTCGAGCAGGGCATCGACCAGATCAACCGCGCAACGTCGAACAATGCGCGCCTCGACATCGAACCGGGCAGCCAGCCGGGCGAGAGCGTCGTCGTCGTTCACAATCCACAGAGCTTTCCGCTGCATTTGTTCACGTCCTACGACAACCAGAGTGTGGACGCGACGGGTCGCCTGAGCGGAATGGCGACTGTCACCGAAGATGGCCTTCTCGGCTTGAATGAAATCGTATCGGTCACGCATCGTCAGACGCTGCCGTTCGACAGCGCTCACGATTCGAAAACCGATGCACTCGATGTCGTGATCCCGTTTGGCTATAACACGCTGACGTTCGATCTGAGCGACATGCGCTACGACTCGCTGGTCAACGAAGCGAGCGGTACGCCGCTGCTCTCCCAAGGCAGCACAATCACGCGCAGCATCGGCCTCGATCGTGTCGTGTTCCGCAACCAGGACAGCAAGGTCTCGGTTTCGGCCTCGCTCACGGACCAGTCGACGAGCAGCTATCTTCAGCACCAGTTCCTGAGCGTTGCGAGTCGGGAGCTGACATTTCTCGATCTTGGCACGTCGCTCTTCGCGGGTGTCGGCGGTGGCTTGTTCAATGGGCGGTTCGACTTTGTCCAGGGTCTGCCGATACTGGGTTCGCTGCGCGACCCCGGCGAGGTTCCCGATAGCGCGCCTCATGCCCAGTTTTCGAAAGTCACGCTCGACCTCGGCTACACGCGACCGTTCTCGCTCTTCGGGCGAAACCTCGACTGGTCGAGCCACCTTGATGCGCAGTACGCGATGACGACGCTGTTCGGCTCGCAACAAATTCTACTCGGCGGGCCGACCACCGTGCGCGGCTTTCTCGACGAGACCTTGAGCGGCGACACAGGCGCTTACTGGCGCAATGAAATCGGCGTGCCGTTCTCGCTTTCCGGGCAACTGGGCACGCTGTCCGGTCGCTTCTATACCGGCTTCGACGCGGGGTCCGTGACCAATCGTGCGCCCGGCGTGCCCGGCGGCACGATGACCGGGTTGACGGTTGGCGCGTCCTGGCAATGGCGCCGTGTGAGCGGCGAAGTGTATTTCTCGCACCCGCTGACCATGCCGAACTCGATCGCACGTGAGGCCAATCGTGTTTTCTTCCGTTTGTCGTACTCGTTGTAAGGGCTGAGCCATGAATCACGTCTATCGCATTGTCTGGAACGCCAGTCGCGGCATGTGGGCCGTTGTCTCGGAAACCGCTCGCGCACGCGGCAAGACGGCCCGTACCGTGGTTTTGAGCGCAGCGGCGCTGGCTGCCGTTGCTGCTTCGGATCTCGCATCAGCCGGGAGTCCGTCCGTCGTCGTTGCCCCGGGCAGCGGCAATACATCGGCGACGACGGCAAACAACGGCACGACGATCGTGCGGATTTCGACACCGAACAGCGCAGGCGTGTCGGTCAATACGTACCAGCAGTACAACGTCAATTCGGCGGGGCTCGTACTCAATAACACTCCGACGAGCCAGATCTCGGTCCAATCGAAGCTCGCGGGACAACTGTTCGCGAACCCGAATCTGGCGAAATCGGCGACGGTCATCCTCAACGAAGTCACTTCGAACAACCGATCGACGCTCGCCGGCTTTACCGAAGTCGTCGGCGGTGCCGCAGACGTCGTTGTGGCCAATCCGTACGGCATTACGTGTTCGGGTTGTGGCTTCATCAATACGAATCGCGTGACGTTGACGACAGGCACGCCGACATTCGGCGGCAATGGCGCGTTGACCGGCTTCAACGTCCAGCAAGGTGACATTCTGGTGAACGGCAGCGGCCTCAATGCAACGGGGCAGCAGATTGTCGATCTCGTCACACGTGCCGTAGAACTCCAGGCGCCGATCAATGCGCAGGATCTTGGCATCACGGTCGGTCCGAACGTCTGGAGCTATGCGACGCGCGCCGTGACCGGGACGACCTCGCCGACGGGAAGCGGTCCGGCCTATGCGATCGACAGTTCGGCGCTCGGCGGCATGTATGCGAACCGTATTACGCTGATTGCGACCGAGCAAGGTCCTGGCGTGCATTTGCTGGGCAACGTCGCGGCAACGGCCGGCGATTTCACGCTCTCCGCCGCGGGAGCGATCGTGCTCGCAGGCAATGTGTCGGCGCAACAGAACGTGTCGATCGCGAGCGCGAGCACGGCCGCCAATGCGATCACGCTGAACGGCGCCAGCGTGACGGCCGGTCAGGACCTCTCGGTCAATGCGGCCGGCGGAGCCTCGATGACCGGAAGTGCGCTTGTCGCGGACGGCAATCTGTCGTTGACGGCCGCGAGCCTCACCGATGCGTCGAGCACGAGTTCGCTCACCAACAACAATCAGCGTTACGCGGGCGGCGCGCTGTCGCTCAATATCACAGGTGCGGCAACGATCGATGGCACCCACTGGCAGTCGGCCGCAAGCACCCTGTCGGGGGTCTTCGGCAACCTGAGTATCGGACCCGACGGTGCGCAGCTGGTCGCCGGCAATGCGCTGTCGCTGAAGAGCAATCAGGGCGACCTCGACCTTGGCACCGCGTTCGTCAAAGCGGCGGGCAATTTGAGCCTCAACTCGGCCGGCGCGACCACGACCGCAGCGGGTACTGGCGAAGGCGTCGAAAGTGCGAGCGGAACGCTGAGCGTGATCGCAGCGGGAGGGCTCAACAACGCAGGCGTGCTTTCGGCCGACTCGGGAGCGGCGACGATCGAGTCCGGATCGTCGCTGACGAATAGCGGCACGATTCAGGCGGGCGGTTCGCTCAGCATTGCGGACCAGTCCGGCGGGGCGAGCGAATCGGTCACGAACAGCGGTACGCTGCTCGCGGGTACGTCTTTGACGTTGCAGGGCGCGAATATCGGCAATACGTCGGGCGGTTGGATTCAAGCAGGCCAAAGCACGTCGGTGCAGGTTGCGAGCCTCGACAATGCGGGCACGTGGTTGCTGTCGTCGCAATCTGGCGCTTCGTCGGATACCGTGACGGCAAGCGGCGCGCTGACCAATAGCGGCACGTTGCAGTCGGGCGGTAGCGCGACGATCTCGGCGAACAGCGTCGACAATCAGGGCAACGTGCTTGCTGCAGACAATCTGACTGCTAGCGCGACGACGACGTACATTAACGAGCACGGTGCGGCAACCGAAGCGGGCGGCACGTTGAACCTCGGCGGGACTTCGCTGACCAACGATGGCACGCTGCAAGCGGCCACGTTAGCGCTGAGCGCGAGCCACGGATTGACGAACGCGGGTCTCGTCGACGCAAGCACCGGGGCGGCGAGCCTCGATATCGGCGGAACGCTCAACAATCAACTCGGCGGCCAGATCTATGGCGCGACGGGCCTCGGCATCGCGGATTTCAGTGGCGGCAGCACCGAAAACGTCAACAACACTGGACAGGTGCTGTCGGGCGGGACGCTGAGTCTGCAGGGTGCAACCGTCCAGAACAATGCAGGTGCGGTCATTCAGGCGACGAGCGGCAGCACGGTGGTCGCCGATTCGTTGGCCAACGATGGTCAATGGTTGCTTTCGACGCAGGCGCCGACATCTCCCGACAGCGTGACCGTCACGAAACAGCTGAATAACCAGCGAGACGGTGTCATGCAGGGTGCGAGCGATGTCAACGTCACGGCGCCCCAACTGAACAACGACGGTGAATTGGTTGCCGGTCGTAACCTCGTGATCGATAGCTCGACGACGAGCACGTCGTTGAACAATACGGGTCTGGTTCAAGCCGGCAATGTGCTTACGCTCGACGCGGCCAACAGCACCGCGAGCAACCAGCAAACCGGCAAGCTGCTCGGCAACGAACTCGATTTCACCCTTGCGAACCTCGACAACAACGGCACGATTCAGGGCGGTACAAGTGCTGGTAGCAACATCTCGGTGACGGATGCACTGCTGAACAAAAACGGCGCGACGTTCACGTTGGCTACCGCAAGCAACGGTGGTGGCACCATCCACGCCAACAATCTGCAAAACGCGGGCACGCTGCAATCCGTCGGCACGATGACGCTCGATATCGGCAACGACCTGCTTGACAACGGTGCTGTGCTCGTCAACGGCGATGCTGTGATCAACGGTATTGGCGGGGGGAGCTATACCGCGGAAATCAACGGCAATCTGCAAAGCGCCTCGACGCTGACGGTCAACAATGCGTCGAGCATTACCGTCGGCGGCTCGGGAACGATTCTGGGCAATGCGATGACGCTTGGCAGCGCATCTCATCCCGTTACGACGTTGACGTTGGATACCGGCACTCGAGGCGCTGAGATTTCAGCGTCCGGCGACCTCAGTATCAATGCGGGCACGCTGAATATGGATTCGACCGGGAGCAACGAGCGCATTCTCGGTGCGATGAGCGGCGCCGGGACGCTGACGCTCGATCTGAGCAATGCGTTGACCAACGATGGCGCGATCTTTTCAGGGGACATGCTAAAACTTAAGGCGCCCGGCATCACCAATACGAACACAGGGGGCATCAGCGCGCTCAATGGGCTTTACCTCGACGCGGACGGCGACAATCTGACCAATAGCGGTTCCCTGTACGCGGGAAATGTGTTGAACGTGAGCGACGTCAACACGCTGCGCAATCTCGATACGCCGGCGACCGCGACGACGGGTAACGCCGCGAGCGGGACGATCTATTCCGGCGGCAGTATTTCGTTGACGGCCGGTACTATCGTCAACAACAGCATGGTTCAGGCGAACGGCAATATCACACTGAATGCCGCGACGATCGACAACGAATCGTCTGAAGCCGGGTCGCTGGTCTGGGGTTCCGCGCAGAACGACGCGACGACTTCGAACGTCGTCTATTCATTGGGTTATCACAACTGTGCGGGTAACATCGCCGACCAATGTTCGTTGACGGACTACACGGAAACCTGGACGGTCTCGCAATCCTTCAATGGCCCGGCCCCGACCTTTGCTCCGCAGATCATCAGCACGGGCGGCGGAACGGTCAGCCTGACGGGCTATACGACGGCGAACAATATCGGCGCGCTGATCTCGGGCGGTACGGTCAACATCGTGGGCGCGAATTCGGGGTCGACCTTTACGAATAGCGCGCTTGCGCCGCAGGAGTTGACTTATACGCATACTTGGGAGAACTACTTTGAATACATCGCGGCTGGCGGGTTCGTCAGCGGCGCGACGAATCCCGACGAGAACGACTCGGTGACTTACACCTCAAGCGTCATTCCGGGCTACAACACGAATTCAGGCATCTACGCGACCACGCTGAACGTGCCGACTGGCGCGCTGTACAACATCGGTCCGACGACGAGTCCTGTCTCAGCGCCGGGAGCGACATCGTCGAATCCGACACTGCCTTCATCGTCGGGTACCGCGGTTGCGAATCTTCCGTATAGCTCGACGCCGTTCAGCGAGGCCTTGTCTGCCGCCCCGTCGCAGACCGGTTCGGGAGAGGCTCAACTCGCTCAAAAGACGTCGGCAGTGAGTCCGGGTTCTGGTGTGACGTTTGCGGGCAAGCAGCCGATTGAGCCCGTGAGCGCGAACACGTTCCGGAGTCTGAGCGGCATCACGATTGCGCTGCCGACCAATCCGAACGGCTATTTCGTCACCGATCAGGCGCCCGGTGCACAGTACCTCGTCGTCACGAATCCGCTGCTCGGCTCGGGCAGCAATTACCTCGGTGCCGCCTATCTCGAGAGCCAGCTTGGCTACAACCCCGACACGACAGGCGAACTGGTCGGCGACAACAATTACCAAGCTTATCTGGTGCAGCAGGAATTGATTGCGCAAACCGGCAACGATTTGCTGACCGGTTACAACACGCTCGCGACGCAGATGCAAGGGCTGCTCAACAATGCCGTATCGGAAAGCCAAACGCTCGGTCTGACATTCGGTCAGGCGCCGACGGCGGCCCAGGTCGCGAATCTCACCCAGAACCTTGTCTGGATGGTCGAGACGGTCGTCGACGGCCAAAAGGTCCTTGCACCGGTCGTCTATCTGAGCGCGGCGACCAAGGCAGGTATTACGCAGGGCGCCGTGCTTGAAGCAAGCAACACCAATCTCGACGTGACCTCGCTGACCAATACCGGCGGAACGATCAGCGGCAGTCAATCGCTCAACGTGGTCTCGCAAGGCAATATCGTCAACAGTTCCGGTCTGATTACAGGCGGCAATGTCAATCTGACGTCGACGAACGGGAATATCGTCAATCAGACTCTGACGCAAAGCAGCGGCAGCGCAACGCGAAACATTACGCAGGTCGACAATCAGGCCGGCATCGTATCGACGGGAACCTTGTCCGTTAATGCGGCGAAGGACATCACGAACCTCGGAGCGAATATGTCCGCCGGAGGGGACGCGAGTCTGTCGGCCGGCGGCAATGTGACCTTCGACACGGTTCAGGACACGAACACGACCACGACGAACTCGGCAAGCTCGCATGGTCTCGTGACCACGATCAGTAGCGACACGACTTCGACGACAACGCAAATCCAGTCGAATCTGACGACCGGCGGCAACCTCAACGTCCAGGCGGGCAAGGACCTCACGCTCAATAGCACGAACGTGACGGCGGCGGGCAACGGCAATCTGCAGGCCGGCGGCAATATCAACATCGGCGCGGAAAGCAACTCGACGACCGATACGAGCAAGAGCACGACGTCCGGTGTCGGTTACGACCAATCGCTCTATGCCTCGACGACAACCACCACGGCGAGCAATACGACGACGGCGGTCGGCAGCAATATCCAGTTCGGCGGCAACGCGAATCTCAGCGCGGGCCACAACCTCACCTTGCAGGGCGCTACGCTGCAAGCGGGCGGCAACGGCACGATGAGCGCCCAGAACGTCAATATCGAAGCGGCGCAAAACACCAGCACCAGCACCACCACGACCTCGACCACCACGGTTCTCGGCGTTGACCATAACAACGGCGGCAGCACCGGCACCTCGGCTAGCGCGTCGTCGGGCAATGGCCAGGACAACGCGCAAGCGTCGGCCAGCGGCAGCGCTGCGAACGGGATGGGGCAAGGCAGCGTGTCGGCTAGCGCGAATGCCTCGGGCAGCGCGACGGGAAGCTCCGCCAACGGCGACGTTCAGGGTTCGGCATCCGGTAGCGCAGGCGCGCAGGTTAGCGCACAAGGTTCCGGTGGGATCGACTTCGGTTCGCATACCACCACCACGACGACCGACAACAATTCGCAAAGCGTCGGTTCCAGCGTCAGCTTTGGCGGCAATGCGACGATCAACGCGAAGAACGACGTCACGCTTCAAGGCTCGACGCTGGCGGCCGGAGGCAACGCGACGGTCAACGCGCAAAATGTCAATGTGGAAGCGGCACGGAATGTCTCGACCTCCACCACGACCACCACCAGTACCGCGATTGGGTTGATCGGTAGCACCAACGATACGGCTTCGCTCGCAGCGAGCGGTAACGTATCCGGCAGCGCGGGCAAAGGCATCACGCCCAATGCGAGCGCCGCCGCCAGCGTCAGTGCGAACGCGTCCAGCAGCAACCAGCTCGCGCTGGCAACCCACGACACCAGCACCACCAGCACCGTCGACATCACGAATCAAGGTTCGGCGATCACGGCCGGCGGCAACCTGACGGTCAATGCGAGCAATAACCTGACCACTACGGGTTCCAGCCTTGGCGCAGGTCAGAATCTCAACCTGAACGCCAAGCAGATGTCGTTCAACGCCGCGACCGATGTGCATGAGACGACCTCGTCCAGCAGCGACACGTCAGTGGGCCTGTTTGCCAACGGCAGTGCATCCGCCCAGGCGAGCGGTAGCGCCAATGGGGGGATCGGCGTGAATGCGAATGGTTCGGCCAGTGCATCCGCAAACGGCGAAGTGGGCATCTACGCGAGCAATACCAAGCAGTCTTCGAGCAGCGGCACAACCACGGCGGAGACCTCGAGCTTGTCCGCGGGCGGCAACATCAATCGCAACGCGAGCTCGAGCATCAACGATGTCGGCACGCAGATCAATGCCGGCGGCAATCTGAATCAATCCGCGAAGACCATCAACAGCGAGGCGGCAGCCGACACCAGCTATTCATCCTCCAGCACCACGACGAATACGGCAACCGTGGGGACCTACGGCTCGATCAACGCATCAGTTTCAGGGGGCCTGGATTCGGGCTCGAGCTCGGGCGTCAAGGTCGGTGCCGGTTTCGAGGCCAACTATACCAACCAGCAAAACTCGCAATCGTCGAGCAACAGTAACGCGGTGGTCTCGAATATCAATGTGGGCGGGAGCGTGAATACGCAGTCGTCGCGAGCCACCAATCTGCAAGGCACCACGATCGACGCGGGTAAGAACGTGAACGTCAGTGCCGGCACGCTGAATTACACGGCGGCTCAGAACACCAGTGAGAGTCAATCGAATAGCTCCACCGGAACCGCCGCCGTGCAGGTCGATGTGGTCCAGAAGAACGCAACGGCGAGCGGTGGGTACACCGGAGCGTCGGGCAAGCAAAGTTCCAGTACCGCGGTGACGGGTGGCATCACCGCGGGCGGCAACCTGAACGTGAGCACGACCGGCGACGCCAATTTCCAGGGCACCAATCTCAGCTCGACCGGTGCGACCAACATCAGCACCGGCGGCAATCTGAACTATGACGCGGCATCCGATACCAGCAGCGCCTCTTCGCATTCTCAGAACGCGTCGTTGTCCGTGACAGCCGGTAAAAGCGGTAGTTCGGTCAGCGCGGGCGCTGGCTACGACGCCAGTTCATCAAACGGCAATACCGCGGTGGTTGGCAGTATTAGCAGCGGTGGTCCGTTGACGATCAGTAGTGGCAAGGACGCAACCTTTACCGGGACGACGATCGCGAGCGGCAGCGACGCGTCGGTTGCCGCGGGCGGTACGCTTGCGTTCAATGCCGCGCATAGCACGAGCACCAGCGAGAGTTATGGTGTCGGCATCTCGGGGAAGGCAGGCAGCCAGACCAATGAGCCGACGGCCGCACAGCCCAATGCGACCACCACGAAATCGGGCTCGTTGAACGCGAATGGCAATTATTCGAAGAGCAAGAGCGACACCAGCACCGTGGCGAGCGTTAGTAGCGGCGGTAATCTCAGCCTGTCGTCCGGCGGAGACACGGACTTGCAGGGCACGAGCCTGGGTTCGTCGGGCGTTACGTCGATCAATGCCGGTGGCAACGTCAATATCACGGCGGCAAAGAGTACGACCAGTACGGTGGGATTCGGTATTACCGTGGGCGGGAGTACCTCGAGTACCAAGTTGGCAAATCAACCATCGAGTGATGCCAATACGACGAGTCCCGCTACTAGCGGGAATGGCAACAGCTCCAGTAGCGGCGGTTCGTCGAACTGGGTCAATGGCGTCGTATCGACCCCGAGCGGGGCCGGCAGCACCTCCGGCAGCGGCGGTTCGTCGAACTGGGTCAATGGCGTCAAACCGACCCCGAGCGGGGCCGGCAGCACCTCCGGCAGTGGCGGTTCGTCGAACTGGGTCAATGGCGTCGTACCGACCCCGAGCGGGACCGGCAGCACTTCCGGCAGTGGCGGTTCATCGAGCTGGGTCAATGGCGTCGTACCGACCACGAGCGGGACCGGCGGCACTTCCGGCAGTGGCGGTTCGTCGAACTGGGTCAACGGCGTCAAGCCGACCACAAGCGGGACCGGTAGTCTCTCCGGTAGCAGCCGTTCGTCGAGCTGGTCGAACGGTGTCGTGCCGCAAGGTCCACTCAACCAGAATGCGCCGGTCATCGGTAGTCAGCGCACACCGGATACAGGAACCGAGACGCACGCTAGTGGGTCGCTTTCCGTGGAAGACGTGAATCATTCGAGTTCACAAAACGCGAGCATCACAGGCGGACACGGCGTCGTGATTTCGTCGGGCGGAGGCAGCTCCGGGAACGCGCAGATCACGGCAAGCGTGACGCTTCCTAAGCAAATGCCAGCCGGTTCGACGGTGACCGCACAAACAGCGGACGGTCAGCCTTTGCCGTCGTGGCTCAAGTTCGATCCGTCGACGGGCAAGTTCAGCGGTACGCCGCCGGCTGGCGCCCCCGCATTGGCCGTCAATGTCAATGTGCCTCAACCCGATGGGACTACGCAGGTCGTGCAGATGAAGTTTTCAGCGCAGTAGCGCGTGACGCGCAGCGATCCGTCGAGATGACCGACGGATCGCTTGACAAAGCGGTGGTGTCGTCGCCCCGTTGAGTGTCTTGCGAAGGTTTCTAGACCCGCCAACAAAACTGGCCTACGAATATCGAGCAGATAGCCTCGCAAGCAACGGTGAGCAGCGCGATATGAGTATCGAGACTGATTCAGTTTGGCGTTAGCCGAATCAGCGCGTCTACGAACGACGACCCCGTGTCGAAGGCTCCTTCGTAGCGGACGAGGGTGACGAGAGCCTTTTCAGAGTGGCGGGTGTGCCGTTGAGGAAAGCATCGACCTGGCGCTCTACGTGTGCGTCAAGATCCTTTGGTACGGGCAGCCCATACACCCACTTGCGGACACCTAAATAGAAGATGCTCGCATGCAGGCTCCAGATGAGTTCTAGTTCAGCTTCTTTTGCAGCCGGCGTCGTAGGAGTGGGTAGGCTGTACGTGTTACGGATCTCATCCATTACCGGGCGGAATATGCGCTCGCGCAGCTTCTCCAAATAGCGCTTGTTGATACCCTCACGCGTGAGCCCGGCAAAGATGAACGTACGAATCCATTC
Source organism: Trinickia violacea (assembly GCF_005280735.1). NCBI lineage: Bacteria > Pseudomonadati > Pseudomonadota > Betaproteobacteria > Burkholderiales > Burkholderiaceae > Trinickia > Trinickia violacea. The sequence continues at coordinate 2,896,451 of NZ_CP040077.1, read as the reverse complement.
GCGTTGGAGGATGACATGCGAATAGGCTTTGTAGAGCGAACAAAGACGCTCCTGCAGCGGTATGCTGCGGTCCGCGAGTAACCGCTCCCATGCGGGATCCCATCGATAGACTTCGCTATACACGCGGTCAATGAGCGCTTCCTTGTTGGGAAAATACCGATACAGCAACGGTTGAGTGACCCCGATCTGCTTGGCGAGTTCGCGCTTTACTCAAACGCGCACATCCTTCGGTCAACGTCTATACGCAGTGGGCAGCAATGCCGGCTCCGTCGAGCGGGTGTGTGGCGAGCACGACATTCACAAGCGACAAGACGCCGGCGACCGAAAGATCGAATCCACCGAGAAGAATGACAAACGTCGCTCCAGCCGCCGCGATCGCAGGCCGTGCATTCTGATCGCCAAGCTTGGGCAGGACGGACACGACCGCGGCGCGGCCGTCGTCGCGTCCGCACTTGCGGATGCCGGATACGAAGTGATGCGCGCGCCTTTGTTTCAGCAACCGGTGTCGGTGGCCGACAGTGTGCAATCCGAAGGCGTCGATATCGTAGGTGTCTCGTCGCTCTCGGGCGCACATCTGGAGCTAGTCGGGCGCTTACTCGACGAACTCGCTTCGCGTGGATTGCCGACTCGTGTCGTCGTGGGCGGTATCGTTCCCGGCGAGCATGCCGCCGAGTTGGCGTCCAAAGGTGTCTCAGCGATATTCGGGCCTGGAACGTCGCTCGAGGCGATCGTCGAATCGTTGTGCGAGTGTATCGAGCAGGCGTGTGACGCGGCACGCGTAGGCGATTGTCTTTGAAGTTGACGCGTCGACGCGAAACCTCGTCGCTGCAGGGCGCTGATCCTCGACAGCCGACGGAGATCAGGCCTCAGCTGCCCGCTGCATCGACTCGTGCTGTTCGCCGCCCAAGGCCTCGACCAGGTCGGCCAACATCCGGCCCAGTTCGCCCGTCATCAGCGTGACGTCGGACTCGAAGCGTTCGTCGTCGTTTTGCGCGGTGGGATCCGCCGCCTCCTTGATCACGTCAAGCGGCATGACACGCTTGATGGTCAGCGACGGCGTCAGCACGAAGGAGACCCGGTCGTCCCAGGTCATCGCGAGGCGCATGCATTGCTTGCCCGCTTCGATGTGGCGGCGCATGTCGTCCGTTTCTAGCGCGTGCCCGACGTATCGCACCGTCGCGTTGCCTTCGCCGCACGAACGCAACTCGGTTTCCTGATCCAGCGTGAAGCCGGCCGGTGCCTCTCCGGACAGCAGCCAGTCCGTCATGGCGGCAACCGGCGAAAGCGCAACGCGGACGCTGGCAAGTGGCAATTGATCGATCGATTTGACGAGCAGCCCGCGAATGTCGTCGGCTAGCGCCTGGGCAGCCGCATCGATGATCAGCCAGCCGTTCACCGCGTCGATCCATACGCGGGTATCACGACGAATGCTGAACGCGCGCGGTAGCAGTTCGTCGGTGACCTGCTCCTTGAGTTCGCGCAGCTGTTTTCGGCCGAGCTTAAAGCCCTGATGCTCTTCGACTTCAAGCGCTCGGGCCTTAGTCACTTGATTGACGACCGAAGCCGGAAGCAGCTTCTTTTCTGCACGAAACGTGAGCAGCATTTGCCCGTTGGTCGAATACACGAGTGCACCGTCGTCGCGTGACGCCCATCCGTGGCTCTGCATCTCTATGCTGTTGCCCGGCTGAAAGGCATGGGGCGCCAGCCATTTTTCCATTTGATCGGGGGTCACGGCCCAAGGGGCCGGAAGACGATGAAGCTGAAGATTTTTGAACCACACGGGAGTACAGGCAAAGCGCAGCATTCTATATGATGGTGACGCCTCCCGGGTGATCCAGCCGTTTGAACAGTTTTCGGCGCATCTGCTCCTGGTGATAGTGAGCGGCGACGAACACTGTCGCCGTCACCAGCACGAATGAACCTACGACGATCGCCATGGCTTCACTTATCGGAACCTCCATTGCTGATCTCTCGGGTTCACTGCAGGTGTTGCCCTCCGTTGATCGCAATATTGGCGCCGGTCACGAAGCCCGCTTCACGCGAACACAGGTACAGCACGAGTGCGGCAACTTCGTCTGGGTGCCCGAGCCGGCCGACCGGAATCTGCGGAATGATCTTTGTCTCGCGGATGTCCTCGGGCACCGCCATCACCATCTTCGTCGCGATATAGCCGGGCGAGATCGTGTTGACGGTGACGCCTTTTTTCGCCACCTCGAGCGCCAGCGATTTCGTGAATCCATGCATGCCGGCCTTTGCCGCAGCATAGTTGGTCTGGCCGAACCCACCCTTGGAGCCGATGATCGATGACACGTTGATGATGCGGCCCCAGCCGCGCTCGACCATGCTGTCGCACACGGGCTTCGTCATGTTGAACACCGAATCGAGGTTGGTGCGGATTACCGCGTCCCAATTGACCTTGTCCAGTTTTTTGAAGCTGGCGTCGCGCGTGATGCCGGCGTTGTTGACCAGGATGTCGACGGGTCCGACTTCCGCTTTGATCTGCGCCGTGCATGTTTCGCACGAGTCGTAGTCGGCGACGTCGACCGCATACGCGCGGAACTGTCGTCCCTCGGCTTCCGTGCGTGCAAGCCACGCATTCGCCCCGGTGTTGCGGGGCGAATAGGTGACTACGACCGTATAACCGGCGTCATGCAACTTGATGCTGATCGCCTCGCCCAGTCCACCCATGCCACCCGTTACTACCGCGATCTGCTTTGCCATCGAATCGTCCTCACAAATGCCGGCGGCGTGCCCGTCGGGAGCAACACTGCCTTCAGTCAAAAATTGGAAGCATTGAAATGCCGGACCCTTAACCGAAGTAAATAAAAGGAATCCTACATATAAGTATGGAACCGATTGCGCGGGCATTGCTGCCCGCGTGAGCATTATTGCTTCGCGCTCGCGGCTACTGCAGCCGACTCGGTGGCACCACGTTTGGCGGCCCTGGACGCTGAGGCCGTGACGGCTTCGAGATTAGTCCCGGCCATTTCCACGGCCTGCTGCCCCGTCTTCTGCAGCGATTCGCACAGCGTGGTGGTGGCGCTGATCGCGGACTTCCATGCGGCGATCGCCGCTTCGGAACCCGCGGGAGCACTCTTCGTCGCTTCCTCGATGAATTCCTGCATGCGTGCGTTATACCGTTCGTACTGCGTCTGTGCGAGTTGCGCGACCTCAGCCTGCGTAGTTGACGCGATCTCGAAGAGTTGACGGCCGTATGACAGTGATTTCTCCGCGAAAGGCGCGGTGAAACCGGCTTGCAGCGTGAACCACTGCTGCGGGTCTGTTGCGCCGGGCGTCTTCGTCAGGTTCTCCTGCGATTCCGCCAGCGTGGACCTGACGGCCTGCAGGTTCAGCGCAACCAGTTTTTCGACACCTTCAAAGACCTTGCCGGTCAATCCGAAGAATGCGTCGAGGCTGGCCTTCTGCGATGCGGCGATTTGCTCGGGACTCGATAGAGCCATTATTGAAATTCCTCAGGATGCAGTCCGCCGTACGAAACCCCGATCGACCGGATGTCGCACGGCGAATGGCGATGATGGATGAACCGAAGCGCAAGGACGCCTGCCAGGCAGCATGCGTCGCGAATACTTCGGAGGGTCGTTACAGCAAGAGGCACTACACATTAAAGTCCAACAAAAGCGACTTCGCATACTTCTTCTTCAGCTCGTTCGCCACGTGCTCCAGCGACACGCGCCGCAATGCCCTAGCGCCTACGCGCGACGGCCTTGAGAATGGAAGCGCCTTCGCTTGTGACATGAGGACGTCGGTGGCCCGACGCGAGGCGTTCCAGTGAGATGAGCTGACGTTCCAGCAGCGTGTCGAGCTCGGCGCGGCCCAGTCCAATCTGATCCGGCGCATCCTTGATGAGCATTAAGGTGGCGAATTCATGGGGACTCAGCATATTGTCTCCTCGATTTAGTCTGTCTGCGCCGCGAGCATTAATTACCGTCTTCGCGGCGAATGGCGGCAAATATTTCCTTTGTCTTTGCAAAGCGGTCAGTCAGGAAATCCTTACGAAGACGTCATCATAGCCGCACAATTTTCAATTGCAATATGCGGAGTGCATTTTTCATTTGTATGTTTATTTAGCCTGCACATTGAGGCAACGCCTTGCCGTCACCCTGCCGGTGCGGAGGCTATGTAAGCCTTGACCGGCGGGGCGGGCCGATCTGAGGCGCACGCCATGTCTGAATACGTCATCAATCAAGAACCAGCGCAGCCAGAATGCAGCGCTGCCGCGCCTATTTATATCTGAACATGATGTTTATAGATCAGCATTGTCTTCTTAAGATATGGCCACGTATAACCTGATGCTTAGAGATATTTACAACATCCCAAGCGAGTCGCTTATTTTCCGAATTCTGATCAGCGAAAAGGCTCAAGGCGGTAACGGAGTGTTCGTTTTTAGCACTTAGATTCGTTCGAGTTCAAGGAGCCGTGCTTGAGACCAACGCGAGCTCGGCACGGGTACTGCAGAAATGTCGGTATCGGTACGAGGGCCTGCTTCGCTCCTATCGCATGGTCCGTGGCACACCGGAAAATTCCAGTTGTACGCGCGCTTGAACGACGAGTCGTCCGCGAGCGGGGCGAAAGCGAGTCTTTGCTGCTACGGGCGGAGGGCGGCATGAACCTGTCGCTCAGATGACTGCATTGAATTTACAGCCAGCCAAAGAACTGATTCCCACTGCGTCGCTTTCGCGTGGCGCGGACTACGAGCGCCTCGCTGAGTGTGGATTCAACCGGTCGATGCAACACACTTCCGCCGGCCGAAACTGCCGGACCTCACAATGGCGATCTGGGCGTACAAGAAGCTTCGAAGATGTGAAGCCGTTCAAGAATTTTTCGAAGCCAGGCTAGGCACAAAGACTCCCGAATGGTGCTTAGCGAACGGCAGTAACGCGCTATTCCTGCTGGATTGAAAAAGGACACCGTCGTTGCCGGTGGCGCTCGACGAATTACAGGAAGCACAGGTTCGAAGCTTATCGGTTAGCTCATTGCTGATTGCGATAGAGTTGATCATCTCGAACGAGAAGTACGCTCTTTACATGTCGGGCCGAAAGGTCCGGCAGGACGGAAGGGTTGTGTGGAACGGGATAGCTTCGGGCTCGATCGATGCACTCCTCGCGGCAACGTTCAAGCATGAAAATATCCACCCAGCCGCCAACGTCGTGAGCCTGTTTGCAAAATATCGTCTGTGATGGAATGTGGCGGAGCAGGTCAGCCCGCTTTTCCGTCAATGCGCGCGGAGGTCAGGAACGGAACGTACTTGATCAAATAGACGAGCAGCGCCGCGCACCATGCGATTCCCGCTGCCAACAGCCAGGCACCGCTCGCGTCGGCGTCGAACCAGGGGCCGAATACGCGCAGGAGTGCGCCGGCGATCATCAGGCAGTAGCTCGCGACCTCGACGCGTCCCGCGACGAGCGGACGCCCGGTGTGTCCAAGTGCGGTGCGCGTGATCATCGCGACGATCGCACATCCGATCGCGCCTACGGTTAGCGCGTGTATCGCTAGCGAGTGAGAGATTCCGCCCCACGCGGACAACGCGAGCAGCGCGAAGCCGATCGGAATCCACAAGTAGGCAACGTGAAGAATCCAGAGGAGTGGGCGTGCGCCCACTCGCCATGAACGCCATCCTGCGATTCTCGTCGCGTGCACGATTGCCGCAGCGCTTGCGCAGCCGATAACGACAAAAGACGGCGCATCGAGCGCATCCGCGAATAGCGCGAGCACGACGGTTGGCGTCGCGAGCGCTTCGATGATCTTCCAGTGCTTCACGGAGAAGCCAGGTATGGCGTTCTTGGTGAACATCGGTATGACGCGTCCGCCGATCACCGCGACGAACATGATGACGAGCCCCGTTGCCGCGTACGCGATACGCAGCGCAAGGTCCATGCGTCCGTGCCACGTCCACCAGTGAAATAGGACATTCATCAATCCAAGCACAGCCAACGCTGCCGGCAGGAACATGTTGCGGCGGTTGCCGGCGGCAAGCAGCACGCGAAACAGCACCCACGCGACGACGGGCAGAAAGACGCTATCGATCACCGCGCCGACAGGTTCCGGGCCGGACCAGACCAGCACCCGGCCGGCCGCCCAGAGCAACCACAGGCTCGCGAGCGAGATGCCGCGCGGCGTCTCGAGCGAGGTCCACGCGCGCACCGCTGTGAGGAGGAATCCTACGAGGATCGCGGCCACGAAACCGAAGAGCATTTCGTGCACATGCCAGATCATGCCGTTCATCATCGGCGAACGGCCGGCGATCGGGATGCCATGCAAAGCGGCTAGCCACAGCGTGACCGCAACGAGTCCAAAGGCCGCGCCGCCCAGATAGAAAGGACGAAACCCGAGCCGAAGAACAGGCATCGCGTTTGACTCCAACGAAGAATTCATCGCACTGGGCCTTGGCTCACCGATCTTCATCGCGCCGCTCCAATAAAAGATTCATTTCTCAAGAATCTTAAGGCGCTGAAGATTTTCGATGGTCGTATCCCTATTCGCGGTGATGTCATCGCGCGAGCCGACACATGCCGTGTGCACACGTCGCTCCGCTATGCCTCGCGCCGATCGCCGTCCGTTGGCGAGGTTGAAGTCCGGCCACGCGGTGCGACTATCGGTCGCGCCGCGTGATGGAGAGCATTCTCGCGGCCGAAGAGGAGCGCGCGGACGATATGGCGGATTGGCTCGAAGGTTTGCTGGAAAGCATGAGGAGGTAGGCCGGACGGGCACCATGCTTGCGAGTGGAAGGGGACAGGGAAAGGCGGCGGCGGGTGGCGATACGCGTGTCGACGTATGGGATTCAATTCTTGCTGGTGATGGGCGTCGCTGGACGATGACGGTGCCCCGAGTCCGGAAAGATCGTGGCGTCGATCTTTCCGGATTGCAGCCTTCGCGACGGACCGAGCGGCGATCAATGGACCGTCAGCAACTTGCGCGTAGCCTGCCGCGCGCACGATCGATGAATGTCTGACGCGCCTGGGAACGGGCATTTGCTGTGGCACAACTTCCTCGCCCGCGCGATGGGGGACGCAGGTCGGGAACGCTGCTTGCGGGCTGTTACCGGATGAGTGGACCCCATTCCGACGAACAGACGGGTGAAGCATCCGAAACCGACAAGGAGGAGTCTTGATGCCGCCTTCGCAATCGCAAGCAGCCGCTGAGCCGCGCCGCGCACGTCATCCGCTCGGCGCGCCCGCGTTGCTGTTCGGCGTGCTGGCCGCGCCGCTCGCGTGGTTCCTGCAAATCGCCATCGTCGAGGCGCTCGCGGCGCAAAGCTGCTTTGCCTATGACAAACCGTTGCCGCAGCCCCGGCTGCACGGCGCGCTGACGACTTCCGCCGTGGTCGCCGCCGTGTGCTTGATCATGGGGGTGTGCGGCGCCGCGCTCGCATGGCGAAACCGGCGGATCGCGGCGACGGTGGCGCGCGAAGCGGGCGCTCGTTCGGACCACGTGCTGCTGCGCCGGGTTGCGTTCATCACGCACGCAAGCCTGATGTCGACCCTGTTGTTCGTGCTCATTCTCGTGGTGACGGATGTTGCCGGGCTGATCGTGTCGCCGTGCGGTCGATGGTGAAACCGGAGTTCCTTCGTGACTGCGCGCCGCACCTCCCGCCACCTCGGCGGCAAGCATCCGCCGCCCGACGCTTCCAGTCTGCGAGCCTTGGTCTCGCCGCCTACTACGACACGGTGGTGATCGAAGGTCTGCGCTACGCCCGCAACGACTTGCTGCGCGGCAAGATCACCGCCGATCAACTCAAGCACGTCAAGAAGGCGGCGCTCGATCTGATCGAGCGGCTGGATCTCGCCGTCGATTTGAAATCCCAGGCAAGCCATCGCGACGGCGCATTTGATCGTCGGACTGGCGGCGAACGAGAGCGAATTCGGCCGAGAGTTTCAGGAACGCGAGGCTTCGGTCGTGACGACGCTCGATGCACTGGTGGAGGCTTGCCGGCATGCCGTTTGCGGTGTGGGTTGCGAATACGCGATTTCGTAAGGACTTTCCAAAAAACGTTGAGCAGGCTGGCGACAGGCCGGGAGCGCGCGCTGCGCTCCGGCCGACCGGCAGGGAGGCGCGATGCGTGGAATCCATAACAAGGCAGGCATGGCAATTTCTGCCGTGCTGATTGCACTGCTTACCGCTTGCGGGGGGCATGGGAGTGGCTCGGGCAGCGGTGGCGGCGGGTCGGCGCCGGCGGGCGGCATCAGTCTGCAAGTCGTTTCGTTCGGCGATAGCTTGTCGGACGTGGGGACTTACGCGCCGATCGCGAGCGCCGTGGGAGGCGGGCGGTTCACGACCAATCCGGGGCAAGTGTGGACGCAGGACGTCGCACAGTACTACGGCGGCACGCTAAGCGCGGCCTATACGATCGACATCACCCATAAATTGAGTGCGCAAGGCGGTCTCGGCTATGCGGAAGGCGGCGCCACGGTCGCGACGCCGGCCAGTCAGAATGACTTTCTGACTGACGTGATCGGCAATGTCGAAATGCCGGTCAATCAGCAGGTTTCGAGCTATCTGGCTGCTCACGGGAGTTTCAACGCGAGTCAACTGGTGCTGGTCTGGGCCGGCGCGAACGACGTGCTTCGTGCGGGCGCGCTGCCGGCCGCGGCGCAAACCGTTCAGACGGCTGCCAGCACGCTCGCTCAAATCATTGGACAAATCGTGCAGGGCGGCGCCACGCATGTTGTCGTGGTCAATGTGCCGAATGTCGGGCTGTCGCCGAAAGGCCTTGCTCAGCCCGACGGCGGGGCGACGCTGACCCAGGAGTCGCAGATGTTCAACAATGACTTGAATGCTGCCTTGCAGGCCGACGGCCTGCAAGGCAAGGTCATTCAGATCGATTCCTACACGTGGGTGAATCAGATCATCGCGAATTTTCAGGCCAACGGCTTTAGCGTTTCCAACACGGCCCAAGCCTGCGACCCGTCGAAAACGCCCGATGACACGTCATTGTTCTGCTCGCCGCCCACCTACGTGTCGGCCAACGCGGATCAGACGTACATGTTCGCCGACGACCTTCATCCGGCCACGCATTTGCACGCGCTGTTCGCGCAGTTCGTGGAGCAGCAAATCGCGGCGAGCGGTTTAGGTCACTGAGCCGCTATTCGCGCGCTACGCCCACATCGTGCGTCCCAAGAACGTCAGCGTACGGTCCCAGGCCAACTGCGCCCAGACGGGATCGTATTGCGTGATCGCGATTCGGCTGGGCCCGACCGCGGTCTCGTTGGCAAACGCGTGACGTGCAAGATAGCGATGGAATTCGAAGTTGACTTTGGCGTCCGACAACTTGGTTTCCAGCGCACCGACCGTCTCGATTGAAAAGGCGTCGTCCTGGGTGGCCCAGTGGCCGATGACGGGCACCTTGATTTTGGACGCGTCGATGTACTCCAGCGGAGGAAAGCCGTACCACACCACGCCGGCCGATACTTCAGGGGTCTGGCATAGCGACAACAGGGTCAGCGCGCCGCCCATGCAATAGCCCATCACCGCGACGCGTTCGGAACGCTGCTTCAAGTACTGCACGGCGCCGCGAACGTCCTGGCCGGCCGCGTCGCCGAAGTCGAGACCGCTCATCAAGTGATGCGCTTCTTCCTCTTCGACGGTCATCTTGCCGCGATAGAGATCGGGTACCAAAGCCAAATATCCGGATTGCGCAAGCCGGTCCGCCACGCCGCGGATCTGGTCGTTCAATCCCCACCACTCTTGAATCACGACGATTGCGGGCGCGCCTTCGGGCTTCTCGGGCGTTGCCAAATAACCCTGGAGTTGCTGGCCGTCAGGGCGCTGAAAGGAAATCATCGATCCTGGCGTCGGTTTCATTGGATGCTCCTTGGTTGAACGGAACCGCTAGCATAGCGCCGTCCCCAAAATGGCGCTCGGCGCCTCGAGGCACCCCTCCCACAGCGCGATCGATAAACAAATCAGAAGGCTATCCGACGTACTTCGCACGGCTCCCCGCGAGCCTCCAGACCTAGAATGGGTCCTGACGAAACGACCTGATTTCAACAGGACCGAACCATGACTGCTAGTCAATCGATGTTGGTGGTGAGCGCGCATAGTGCGGACTTTGTCTGGCGCGCGGGCGGAGCGATTGCGCTCCATAAGAAGAACGGATATCGGGTAAAAGTGGTCTGCCTGTCCTTCGGCGAGCGGGGCGAATCGGCCAAGCTCTGGCGCAAGGGCGAGATGACGATCGAAAAAGTGAAGGCGGCCCGTCGCGAGGAAGCGGAGCGTGCCGCGGATGTGCTCGGCGCCGAAGTGGAGTTCTTCGATCTCGGAGACTATCCGCTGCGCGTCCCTGACGAGGCGTTGATGCGGCTCGTCGATGTCTATCGCGAAGTGCAGCCCGCGTTCGTGCTGAGCCACTCGCTCAAGGACCCTTACAACTTCGATCATCCGCTCGCGATGCACGTCGCGCAGGAGGCTCGCATCATCGCGCAGGCCGAAGGTCATCGGCCGGGGCAGAAAGTGGTCGGCGCGCCGCCCGTCTATGCGTTCGAGCCGCACCAGACGGAGCAGTGCGAATGGACCCCGACGACCTTCCTCGACATCACCGAAGTCTGGGAGGTCAAGCGTCGCGCGATCGAATGCATGGCCGGCCAGGAGCATCTCTGGGAGTACTACACGCGGGTGGCGCTGCAGCGCGGCGTGCAGGCGAAACGCAATATCGGCATCACGGCGAGCCGCAACATCGAATACGCGGAAGCGTATCAGCGCGTCACGCCGCAAGTGGTGGGGGATCTGTCATGAAGCGCGGGGTGGTGGTGACGCAGATATCGCGGGCGAAACCGGCGAGCGTCGACATTCTGCGTGAGGCGGGTGTGGCGACAGTGCACGAGGCGCAAGGCCGGCTTGGGCTCTTCGCATCGTATCTGCGCCCGATTTACGCCGGGCCGTCGATCGCGGGATCGGCCGTCACGGTGCTGATGCCGCCGTCGGACAACTGGATGCTGCATGTCGCCGTCGAGCAATGCCGCCCGGGCGACGTGCTCGTCGCCGCGCCGACCTCGCCGTGCGAGGACGGCTATTTCGGCGAGCTGCTGGCGACCTCGCTGGCGGCGCGCGGGGTGTGCGGGCTCGTCATCGATGCCGGCTGCCGCGACGTGCGGGCACTGCAGCAGATGAATTTCCCGGTTTGGTCGAAGGCGGTGTCCGCGCAAGGCACGGTGAAGGAGACGCTCGGCTCGGTCAACGTTCCGATCGTTTGCGCGCAGCAGTCGGTGCGTCCCGGCGACGTGATCGTCGCCGATGCCGACGGCGTGCTCGTCGTTCCGCTCGAAACGGTCGACGCGGTCGCGGACGCCGCGTTGGCCCGCGTCGCCAAGGAGGAAAAGACGCGCAGTGTGCTGGCCTCGGGAACGCTCGGGCTCGACTACTACGGCATGCGCGAGAAGCTGGCGGCGAAGGGGCTGCGCTACGTCGACTCCGCCGACGAACGCTAAGGGAGCGTTGCCATGTCGAATAGTCCGGTGCGGCGTCAGACGCGCATTCGCTGCATGATGATGCGCGGCGGCACGTCTAAAGGCGCGTTCTTTCTCGCGTCCGATCTTCCCGGCGATCCTGCCGTTCGCGACCGCGTGCTGCTGGCGGTGATGGGCTCGCCGGACCGTCGGCAGATCGATGGCATCGGCGGGGCCGATCCGCTCACGAGCAAGGTCGCGATCGTATCGCCTTCGACGCGCGACGACGCGGACGTCGATTATCTATTCGCGCAGGTGGTCGTCGACGAGGCGCGCGTCGACTATGGGCAGAACTGCGGCAACATGCTGGCGGCAGTCGGTCCGTTCGCGATCGAGCGTGGGCTGATGCGCGCGCGCGAGGCGACCACGGACGTCGTCATCCACATGGTCAATACCGGGCAGATCGCCGTGGCTTCCGTGCCCACGCCCGGCGGCTTCGTGACCTACGAGGGGGAGGCGCGCATCGATGGCGTGCCCGGCACGGCGGCCGCCATTCCCCTCGCGTTCCGGGACACGGCGGGATCGACCTGCGGCGCGCTGCTGCCGACCGGCCGGCTGCGCGATGCGATCAACGGTATCGACGTCACGTGCATCGATAACGGCATGCCGTTGGTGCTGATTCGGGCGAGCGATCTCGGACGCACCGGCTATGAGAGCCGCGAGGCGCTCGATGCGGACACGGAATTGAAAGCACGCATCGAAGCCATCCGGTTGCAAGCCGGTCCGCTGATGAATCTCGGTGACGTGAAGGAGCGGACCGTGCCGAAGATGTGCCTGATTGCTCCGCCGCGCGACATCGAGCGAGGCGGGACGCTCTCGACACGCAGCTTCATTCCGCACCGCTGCCATGCCTCGATCGGCGTGCTCGGCGCGGTGAGCGTGGCGAGCGCGGCGGTGATGCCGGGCACGGTCTGCGACGGCATCGCCGCGTCCGCGCCGGGGCGGCGCAGGCGCGTCTCGGTCGAGCATCCCACTGGCGAATTCACGGTCGAACTCGAGACCGGCGGCACGCCGGAAGCGCCCGAGGTGCTCGGCGCGGCGTTGCTGCGCACGGCGCGTTGGCTCTTCGATGGCGAGGTCGGGATTCCGTCGTCCGTGTGGACCGTGGCGTAGGCGTGCTCGATCGGAGCACGCTTATGGGCTTCGGCGAGGCCGGTGGCGGGCGGCCGCGCGCGCTTCACGATCGACGTCGCCCGCGACGATCCGAATCGCGTCGATCAACGCACGCGCGGCCGGCGATGGCGTGCCGGCTGCGCGCAGCGTCAATCCGATATCGCGGCTCGTGTTCCGCGTCGGCACATCGAGCGCGACAAGCTGGCCCGATTGCCGCTCATAGTGCAGTTGCTGAGCGGACAACGCCGCGATCATGTCCGTGCGCAACAGCAGGCCGCGAATCACGGCGAGGTCGGCCGTTTCGACGGCCGGTAGCGGCGGCTTGATTCTCGCGCGCTTGAAGAGCGTCTCGAACAGGCCGCGCGCCGGAGACTGGTTGCGCGGCAAGATCCATTGGGCATCGGCGAGATCCTTGATCGTGAGGCCGTTTTCGCCGGCAAGCGGATGATCGCGCCGGGCCAGCACCACGAGGTCTTCCGACATCAGCTTTTCGTTTTCAAGGCCGCTGACCGCATCGTTCGGACGCAGGGCGCCGAGGATGAAATCGACATCGCCCGCGCGCAGCCCCGCCACCAGCGTCTCGTACGCGCTTTCGTCCGTGACCACTCTGACGCCGGGGTATTGGGCGATCACCTTCGCGATCGCTTCGGGCAGGATCAGCGTGCGGCCAAGCGGCAGCGCGCCGACCGTCACACGTCCCTGGATGCTGCCGCGCAGCGCGGCCACGTCGTCCGAGACGTGGCGCAGCTCGTTCAGCGCGCGGCGCACGTGCAGCAGGAACGTCTCGCCGTCGCTCGTCAGCAGGAGGCCGCGCGGGTTGCGCTCGAAGAGCGTCAGCCCCGCGCCGCTCTCGAGTATCCGGATCGCGCTGCTCACGGCGGGCTGGGTGATGCCGAGCGCGCGCGCCGCGCTCGGCATGTGCCGGTGCCGGGCCAGCGCCGAGAACAATTCGAGCCGCCGGGCGTTGAGCAGATACGCAGGCACGCTGCCTTCGGTAGCGGAGCGCCGGCGCGATTCCCGCGCCTCGCACCAACGCGCCAACTCTTCCAGCTCGCCGAGCACGCGTTCGCTGCGTTTCAGCACCGCTTTACCGACCGGCGTCGGCAACATGCCCGAAGGCTTGCGATCGAAGAGGGGCTCGGCGAGCGCCGTCTCGATCTCCTGTACCGCCCGGGTCACTGCGGATTGCGCACGAAAGAGGGCGGTGGCGGCCCGGCTCACGCTGCCCGTCTGAGCAACGAGCGACACGGCGCGCAGGCAGGCGAGGTTCAGCAGCTCGCCTCGGTTCACCGGTGCTTGCCTCGCAACAGGATTCGAATGTTGATCGGTCTTCGTGCTATCGGCCATTTTATGCGGCACCTGCGATCAACTGCAGCTTGGGCAGTGAGAGATTGAGACTTTCCTTCGAGATGTACGTGTGTTCCTTCATCAACGCCTCGACACGTGCACCTTCCCCGTTCACGAGCGCCGACACGATCGCATGATGCTGGCGGTGCGCATACGCCAGCATCGTGAATTGACGTGCCTTGGCGGTTTCGTCGAAGGCAACGGTGGCCGGCGATACGAACGGAATCTTGTCGTTGAGATTCAGCGCTGCGCTTAGCGCCGCGTTCTGCGCCTCGTCGGTGATCAATGCGTGAAAGCGTCCGTTCATTTCGGCGTAGCGCAGGTCGTCACCCTTCTTGAGCGAGCCGGTTTCAAAAAGGCGATCGCCTGCGCGCAGGCACTCGTCGAGCGCGGCCGTCAGTGCTGGCGTCGCGCCGCGTTCCGCTACGGCGCGCGCAGCCAATCCCTCCAATACGCCGCGTACGTCGATCGCGTTCAGCACGTCGCCGACGCCGAATCGGCGCACCACGAATCCCCGCCCGCCCGAGCGCTCGAGCAGCCCCTCCGCAGAAAGCACGCTCAAGGCGTAGCGCAACGGCGTGCGCGATACCCCGAGCCATTGCGCCAGTTGCGCTTCGACGAGGCGCTGTCCGGGAGCAAGCTCCCCGCGCAGGATCTGCTCGCGCAGCGATTGCACGATCGCGTGCTGGGTAGTCGAACTCATTTGCGGGCCTCCTTTGCCGGGAAGTATAGCGGCGTGCACGGGGATTCGACGGGTCGGCCGAGCGGATTGCGAGTTGATTCTGACGGTATCTGTTCCGTTTATCGGATCTCGTGCGGGTTGCTGGAGAGCGTGACAGGGGCGTTGAGATACGGGATACCAAACGGGTCTTGTGCGGCGGGCTTCTCGGGCACGGCGGGGTACGAAAAAAGCCCGGAAACGCCCGCTGATTCCGGTGCAAATGGTTCAGTTATGACGTTAACCCCCACTGTCGACGAGCGGAGCGGTTTTGTATCTTTGTATCCCGTATCGAGTGCCGGCGAATTGAAGTGAAACCGGCCTTCTATCGAAACGGCGCGCAGGGCGTGCACGGCATCAAATCAGGAAATCAGACGACATGGCAAGAATCATCGGCGGAATCGGCACCTCTCACGTGCCGACCATTGGCGCGGCGTACGACAACCGAAGGCAGAACGATCCCGCATGGGCGCCCCTTTTCAAGGGCTATGAACCGGTCGCGCAGTGGCTCGCCGAAACCCAGCCCGACGTGATGGTGATGTTCTACAACGACCACGCGAACAGCTTCTTCTTCGACTGCTATCCGACTTTCGCGCTCGGCGTCTCGCCGAACCACGCGTTCGCGGACGAGGGCGCGGGCAAGCGCCCGCTGCCCGACATCGCGGGTCATCCGGACCTCGCCATCCATATCGCGGAGCACATGATCGATGACGAGTTCGATCTCGCGATCTTTCAGGAGCGTCCGCTCGACCACGGCTGCAACTCGCCGCTCTCATTGATGCTGCCGCACGAAGGCGGCTGGCCGATGGCGCTCGTGCCGATGGAAGTCAACGTGCTGCAATATCCGCTGCCCACGGCAATGCGTTGCTATCGGCTCGGCCAGTCGCTGCGGCGCGCGATCGAGTCGTTTCCGCAGGACCTGAAGGTGGTGGTCGTCGGCACCGGGGGGCTGTCGCATCAGGTTCACGGCGAACGAAGCGGTTTCAACAACACCGATTGGGACCTCGAGTTTCTCGACTTGATCGTGCATGACCCGCAGCGTCTCGCTCAGATGAAGCACGTCGACTATGTGCGGCTCGGCGGGGCAGAGAGCGTCGAGACCATCATGTGGCTCGCCATGCGCGGGGCGCTCGGCGACAAGGTGCGCGAGGTGCACCGCAACTATTACCTCGCGACCAGCACTGCGATGGCGGTGACGCTCTACGAAGACGAGGTGACGCAATGAACCCGCAACTGATCGGCATCGAGGAACTGACGGGCACCTATCCGTTCGATATCCGGCAAAGCGTCAAGACGCTGCGCTTGAACCGGTTCTTCTGGCAGATGCGCGAGGCGTCCGCGCGCGAGCTTTGGCTTCGCGATCGCGAAGCCGCCTATGCCGCCGCCGGCCTGACCGACGAAGAGCGCGCCTTGGTGGACGCGTGCGATTGGCTTGGCCTCGTGCACTACGGCGTGTGCTTCTTCGTCCTTGAAAAGTTTGCGCGCGTCGTCAAGGTAAGCAATCTAGCCATGTATGCGTCAATGCGCGGCGAGACGCTCGAAGCGTTTCTCAAGACACGCAACGTGCCAGGCGCGGCCTAGCCGCGATCGCGCAAGAACACGACCTCGCGGACGGTAGAGCCCGGGGCGCAGAAATCAATCCACGGAGACAAGCATGAACCCAGAGGCATCAGTCGATATCAAGGCATTCATCGACGCGCGCAGCGTGTCGGCGTATCAGTGGCTCGTCCTTCTGCTGTGCTTTTTTATCGTCATGATGGACGGGCTGGACACGGCGGTGATGGGCTTTGTTGCGCCCGTCATCATGCATGACTGGAGCGTCGCGCGCGCGGCATTCGGGCCGGTCATGAGTGCGGCGATGATCGGGCTCGCGGTCGGTGCGCTTGCCGCCGGACCCGCGGCCGATCGCATCGGCAGAAAAGCGATTCTGATCGGATCGGTCACGTGCTTCGGCCTTTTCAGCTTGTGCTGCGCGTTTGCCGACACGCCGCTGCAGCTGATCGCGCTGCGATTTCTGACGGGGCTCGGGCTGGGCGCCGCGATGCCGAATTCGACGACGCTGCTGTCGGAATACGTGCCGTCGCGCAGCCGGTCGCTGTTGCTCACGATCATGTTCACCGGCTTCAACTTTGGCTCAGGCGTGGGAGGTTTCATCGCCGCGTGGCTGATTCCGCACTTCGGCTGGCGTGGCGTATTCGTCTTCGGTGGCGTCGTGCCGCTCCTGAGCGTGCCGGTACTGCTTTGGCTGCTGCCTGAATCGGCGCGCTTCATGCTCGTTCGCAAAGCGGATGTCACGCGCATCGCGGCGACCTTGGGGCGCGTCTGCCGGCATACATTCGGGAGCCAGGTGAGCTTTACGTCGCCCGAACCCGCAGCCGTCGAAAAAGCACCGGTGCGCATGCTGTTTGCCGATGGCTACGCATTCGGCACGCTCATGCTGTGGGTCACGTACTTCATGGGGCTATTGATCATCTACTTGCTGACCGGGTGGCTGCCGACGCTCATCAAGGACGCGGGCCTTCCCGTCGAACGGGCTGCGGCGATCACGGGGCTGTTCCAGCTCGGCGGCACGGTCGGTGCGGTCGCGGTCGGGTTCGCCATGGACCGCATGAACCGCAACGCGGTTATCGGAGCCGCGTACCTGTTCGGCGGCGTCTTCATCTTCGCGCTGGGCACGGGCTCGTTGACGTCGGGAATGCTGCCGGTGCTGGTCGCATGCGCAGGTTTCTTCATGAGCGGCGCGCAAACGGGTTTGAACGCGCTGGCGCCGACCTACTACCCGACCCGAGCGCGAGCGACAGGCGTCAGCTGGATGCTTGGGTTCGGCCGGCTCGGCGGGATTCTTGGCTCGCTCGTCGGCGGCGTGCTGCTGTCGCTGGGCTTCACGTTTGGCACGGTGTTTTCGATCCTTGCCGTGCCGGCAGTCTTCGCCGCCATCGCCATCGTGATGAATCGCGTGGCATTGCGTTACATCACGAGCCCGATGGCGGAGACGTGAGACCGCTTGCGGCGATGCCGCTGTCGCCATCGCGAACGGAGTCGACGGTCGCAGCGCGAACATTTTTTAAAACAACGTAACGAGGAGTGGAGACATGAGCAGCAATTACAGCACTAACGGAAAGGAAATCCCTAAAGGACAGAATTGGGAGGCATCCGCGAAACCGGATCTCAAAGCCACTCTGCGCGCCGGCGTGGCAGGTGGCTTGACGGGAGCGGTGATCATCTGGATTTACGAGGCGTTGGTGTGGGTTGGCGCGCAGCACTTGATGCCGCTTGCCGGCATTCCACGCAACGCAACGGGCCTCGTGTTCGGCAAGGAAGTGCAGGAGGCGATCGGGATATGGGCCTATATCGTTGGCACGGGCATTCACTTTGTCTTCGCCACCGCGTGGGGCGTGCTGTTTGCGGCGATTTGGCCTTACTTCCGCCGGCGCGGATACGAAGCGACGTTCGTGGCGCTGTTCTATGCCATCGTCGCGTGGATCGTGATGCACGTGGCTATCTCGATCGCCTCTAACAATCATCCCGATTATTACGACCCCGCCGTGATCATCGGCGGCTTCATGTCTCACTTCTGCTTTACCGTTCCGCTGGCTCTCGTCGTGAAGCGGATGCTGGCGCCGCAGCCGGCGCGTTAGGCAAACAGCTATTTCACTTTTCGCGTAGAAGACAGAAGAACGAGGAGAACATATGCATATTAGAAAAATAGTAATACTAACGATGTTGACGGTAGAGGTGATCGGTTCAAATGCAGTGTATGCGCAATCGTCGCTGACTTTGTACGGAATTCTCGATGTCTTCGCAGGCTATCAATCGGCCAAAGTCGGGGGCAAAAATACGTCTCTGAGCGTCCTGGGGAACAACGGCGAGTTGACGAGCCGCTGGGGTTTGCGGGGATCGGAAGACCTCGGCGGCGGATACCGAACGACGTTCGTCCTCGAGAACGGATTCGATCCGGGGACGGGCAAGCAGCAGAACCCCTATCGCTTTTTCGACCGTCAGGCATGGGTTGGCATTGCGGCGCCATACGGCGAGTTCCGGTTCGGCCGCCAGAATACGCCGATGTTCGCTTGGAGCGGCAATATGGACGCATTCAGTGCGGCGACGTATGGGTCGGGCTACAACAATTTCTCCAACTGGCTGGCGCGCGTCGACAACGACATCAGCTACCTCTCGCCGAAGATCGCGAACACCCAACTCGAAGTTCACTATTCGGTCGGCGGGCAGCCGGGGACGTTGGCGGGGAACGCGGTCTACCAGGCGGGTGTGCAGACCACGCAAGGTCCTGTCTATCTCGCGTTGGCGTATCTGAACGCGGCCAATGCGACGAACACTGTCCGGGTACAGGAAATCATGGCAGGGGGCAATTACGACTACGGCCGGGGCAAGCTCTACCTCGGCTATTTCCGCGCGAACGATGTGATCTCGGCGACCACCGGCAATGCGTTGTCGAATCCGGCCGGCAAGTATGATCCGTCGGTCGGTCCGGTCGGCAACGTGCCGGGCGAATGGCACAGCACGTATTCCGTTTCCGCCGATTTCCGCTTTAGTCCGTTCTTGAGTGTTGGCGCCGGCTACGCATGGATCAAGGACGATTCATCGCTCGGCAATGGCGCGCGCGAATATAGCGCGATCGTCAATTACGATCTCTCGAAAAGCACACGGCTTTATGGCGTCGTCTCGCGCTTGAACAATGAAAACTCCGCGCAGTACAAGATGACAGGCGCCAGTATTACGACGGGGTCGTTCCTGACACCGGACGCGGGGCAGAGTGAAACCGGCGTGCAAATCGGGATTCGCCACCTGTTCTGACGGCTCGCTGGCACTCGGCTCGTGAGAATCCGAGCGCCGGCGCTTGCCTAACTCAAGAAGCCGGACATCCGCTCATTGACGTCATGCTGACTTACATGCGATTGGCTGCCTGTGCCTGAACTTCGCTCAGCACGCGATCGAGCGTGGCCGCCAGCGTTCCGGCATTTCTTCCCACTATCATCTCCACGTGGCTGCCCCCCACGCGAGAAATTTCGAGTCCGCGCCGGGCCGCCCGGTGCCACGCGGGCAACGGATCGCAAAGATCGTCGACAGGCAGTGCGGCTCGAACGAAGTGAATCGGTCCGACGTCGTACCTGGGCAGCCTGTAGGTGGCCATCGCGAGACGCATCGCTTCGCGCATCCGCTGCAACGGCTGTGGCAGATGAGCGATTGCGGCCGCTGGCTTATGCGCCGTCTTGCCGAATTGCAATCGAATGTTGTCCGCAGCGCCCGTCAGCTTCTTCAAGATGTAGCGAGCACGCTGCGCGGGTCGCACTTCGCGGAACATTCGCCACTGACGCGTCGCATACTCCAGTTGGTAGCCCAGCCAGTCCGCCAAAGGAAGGCAACTGTCGTGGACATGTGTGTCAAGCAAGCATAGCTGCTCAATCGATTCGCCGTCGCGATGCAACTGGAGCGCCATCTCGAACGCGACGAGCCCTCCGAATGAATATCCGACCAGCGTGTATGGCCCATGCGGCTGAATGCTGCGTATCTCGCGGACGTAACACAAGGCCATGTCTCGCACGGATCGCAGGGGTTCTTCATCCGGGTGAAGGCCCTTCGCGTGAATGCCGTAGAACGGACGCAAACTCTTCATCGCGAGAATGACCGGAAGACACTCCATCACGCTGCCCGCGATGCTATGAACCCAGAATACCGGCGCGCCGGTGCCATTGCGTACGGGCACGACGGTTTCCGACGCATTTGAACCCGCGTCGTCCAGCATCGCCGCAGCAAGCTGCGCGATTGTCGGGGCGACCAATAGCCTGGCGAGCGACATCTTGTAGGGACTCGCCCGCTCAACCTCCGTGACGAGCGCGGTCCCCAAAAGCGAATCGCCGCCGAGATCGAAGAAGTTGTCGTCGCGGCTGATTGGGGAGAAGCCGAACAAGTTCTCCCACAATGCGATCAGGTACGCCTCGAGTTCCGCCGCCGTTTTCCCAACTGGCGGCAAAGCGCTATGCACGGCGATCGCGTCGGCGCCCAGCCCTGGGTGTTGGCGAATCGCATCGAGGCATTTGGGGTTGCGCAACGCTGCGGTATTCGTCAAGGGCAGACCGTTCACGGCGTTGCGCACAGCAGAGTCGGACAGCTTGCCGCTATGCGTGACCGGCAACTCGTCGACTGCAAGAATCACGTTCGGGACATGGGTGGGCGAAATTCGGCGGGCCAGTTCACGGCGCACGCGCACTGTCAGTTCAGTCGTCAGACTCATGCCGCGCTCGAGCACAACGAAAAGCACCACGCGGCGATCATAGGCATGCGCGTCGCCTTTCTCCTTGATTCGCTGCTCGACCACCATCGCTTCGCGAATTCCCGCGATGTCGCTCAATACGCGATAGATTTCACCCGGCCCGACATTGACGCCGCGCACGTTGAGCACACCGTCCGAGCGACCATGCAGGCGTGCGCCGCCGCATGGCGAAAATTCGATCTGGTCGCCGTGCGTCCATATTCCCGGGTTCGCGCTAAAGTAGGCATCGTGAAAGCGCACGCCGTCCGGGTCGCCGAAAAAACCGAGCGGACGAGACGGGAATGGATTCGTGCAAACCAACTCACCTACGCCATCCGTCTTCGCCCCGCCGTCCCATGCCTGTACGTCGAGAGCGAGACTTCGGCACTGCGCCTCGCCGCACCAAACCGGGAGGTGCGGATTGCCGAGCACGAAGCAGCCTAGAATGTCCGTGCCGCCGGAAATCGACTGCAACTGCAGCGGCTTGACATACTGCATCACCCAGCGGAACTGCATATCGAACAACACCGCGCCCGTCGACATCATCGCGCGCAGCGCGCTCAGATCGAATTGACGCCAGGGTTGGAGTCCCGCCTCGTTGCACATCCTCAGATACGCGGGACTGGTTCCGAATACCGTCACCTGTTCGTCCGCGACGAGTCTCCACAGCGTATCGGCCTTTGTGATCGGTCCGTCATACGTCACGATCTCGACACCTGAGGCGAGCGCAGACAGTTGCCAGTTCCACATCATCCACGCGCACGAAGTATGGAAATAAAGCTTGTCGCCCACATCCAGGTTGCTGTGCAGGCGATGTTCTTTCAAATGCTCGATCAGCGAACCTCCCGCGCCGTGCATGATGCACTTCGGCTTTCCGGTCGTTCCTGAGGAAAACATGATGAAAAGCGGATGGTTGAACGGGAACCGACGCCACGTGAAGGTTGCCGCGTTGCCTTGAACGCTCAGTTCCTTGAAGAAGTGAATCCGCGCGGTGCTGCTGGCAGCCAGCGGCTCATCGTCCAGGACGACGACGTGCTCCACCGACTCGAGTGAGGAAACGAGCGTTGCGACTCCCGAAGCCCGCGTTCTCGCATTGGCCGACGTCGCCACCACGGTATGGACAAATAGCCAGGTCGGCGACAGCTGGCCAAAGCGGTCGACGAGTGCCTCGCCCCCCATCTCGGGCGATGCCGTCGAGAGGGTTGCCCCTATCGCAGCCACCGCGAGCGCGACAATGACCGCTCGCTCGTCGCTTCGCATGACCGCGGCAACGCGATCGCCGGAACGCAGGCCCAGTCGTTCCAGTGCTGCGGCGAGACGCGCCACGCGTTCGCGCAACTCGCAGCGAGTCAGCCGGACCCGAGTGCCGTCGGCGTGGCAGGCCGTGATGGCTGGCGCTGCCGTAGGCGCAACGTCAAAACTGAGCAGATTGTCCGCGTAACTCAATTCGATGTGCGGAAAGAACGTTGCTCGCTCACACACGTCGCCGACACAAACGGGTTCCGGATTTCCGCTGTAGTCAAATCCCTGTGCCCAGTCAATGAAGAAACGCCAGAAGGCCCGATATTCCCGTACCGAGAACGCATGCAACGCCGCGTAGTCCGGCAGTGCCTCGCCTGTATGAACCCTCAGTGCAGCCGTGAACGCTGTCAGTTGGGTCACAGGGACACGCTCAGGCGGAGGGGTATAGATAGGTAGCGTTCGAGTCGGCTCCAGATGATCAATCGTGTCGTCCCGGTTGTTCATTTCGGTCCCTCATGCCAACACAACGGGAATCGCCGGCTAAGACGAAACGTTTGGGCGATTCCACGTGCCGCTGGCCAATGTTGCATTCGATACGGAGAGGATCAGAACTGCGGAAATCGTCCAGCCCATCCGCCCCCGCGCAGATAACGCAGGAACAGGGGTATCCCTGTCAATTGAGCAGCGAACCATGAAGGTGATGCGTCGTCGGTGATGATGATCGTCCGCAAGCGGAAAGGATCCGTGCGACTATCGTTCCAGCCTACGTCGCAAGTACGTGCGGTCTTGTATCCCGCCGCCTTCACGAATTCGATTTCTCTGGCGCCATAGTTGCCGTTCGGATAAGAAAAGTGCACGCAAGCGCCTTTAGCCAAGGCAGCGACTTCACGTTTGGAATCGGTGATCTCGTTTGCACATTCCCGGATGTCGCAGCGCGTGAGTATCGGATGAAATCGCGTGTGCGACTGAAAGTCCACGAACGGCTGCATGGCTTCGATTTGTTCAAGGGAAAGCCCGGTCGCCTGATCGTCGCCGTCTTGCGAGAAGCCGCCTACATGGAGTTCGTTGAGTCGTTGCGAATTGAGTAGTCGTTTCAGCCGCTCGATCCCTGCCTGTTCCGCCCACGGATGCAACCACCAATGCGTGCGCCGACGCCCGACAATCCGACTGCACAGAAAAATCGTCGGACGCACCTTGTGCTTGAGGAAAATCGGCAAGAGAGCGGCGTTACCGGCGTGGCCGTCGTCGAGCGTGATAATCGCGCGTGGGCGCCCCGCGCTGGACTGAGCTAGGGCGTCAAGCGGGACCAGATCACATATTGTGCGCAAGTAAGTCAGATGGCGATCAAGCGTATCAGGGTCCGGGTCGTGATAAAGCAAGATTGCAGTTCTATCGCGCCAAAGCAGTACGCGTGTTAGCCAGGCAATGCCCGACGCAATGAGAAAGCTCGCAATGAGTTCCTTTAAAAGGCCGTTTCTTTGGGGCATCATTGTCCATTCTCCATGTGCTGCGTAGCCGTCATATCAAGGAAGCAGATTTAAATGGACTTGGCGTAAGACGCTGTTAGCGTCCGGCCTGATTAATAGTCGTCTTGGTCGCCGTACTGCAACCCGCTGTGAGCGGCGTCTGTGCATCCTGACGATACAGTCTGCTGATATGCCGCGCGACATGTGGCGCCGCGTATTTCGCTCCGTAGACGAAGCGCATAACGGGCCCAAAGCTGTATGCCGATGCCGGTCCGATCACATAAAGCCCGCGAACGGCGGTTTCGAAATTGCGCGTCAGTTCGGGCACACCGTCTACGAGCGACATAGACTGGACGATCTCGTTTGAAAGAAACACATGTCGGCTCATGTCGGTCTTGAAGCCCGTCGCCGCTATGACGTGATTGGCCTCGATCTGCGATTCCTGGTTGTCGACGGCAACGCGCAGGACCACTCGGCCGTTTTCAACGGCGGCATGGCGTACCTCGCTGCCCAAAGACACCTCGATCCTGTCGACGACGCGATCACGGAGCCACCAGGCACCGGATGGACCCCATGTGGAATTCACGACTTCTTTGCGGAGCTGCTGACGCAACTCTCGAAACAGAAAGGGATATTCGGCAATGATGTGGGCGCGCCATCCCTGGCCGATCCCGCCTTCCGGCTTGAGCAGTTTCGATAGGATGCCGCGGGTGCTATTCGGCGTTCTATTCCAGGTTACATTGCGTTCTCGCGCGAGAACGCGTATGCGGCCACCCACTTCGTGCATAAGGGCCGCCAAGCCGAGAGCCGACTGTCCGCCACCCACAATGACGATGTCCTTATCCCGGACCCAGTCAAGGTTTCCATACTCGCAGGAATGGGATACATATTCCCTTGGCAGTCGGTCTAGAACCATAGGTATCCTTTCGAATCCCTTGAGTCCAAGCGCCAATACCGCGCGGCGTGCCACCAGGGAACTGCCGTCACTCAAGCTGAAATGAAACTTGCCTTCCACGCGGTGCATGTCGAGAACTTCGACCGTCCTTATTTGGCTGACAAGGTTCTGCTGGAACCATAGCGCGTATTCCACGAAGGTTTCGCGCGAAAGGTGCATGCCTACAGGCTGATATCGGATGCCCTTGTGCGCGCAGTAGTCCTTCATCGAATAGCCGCGTTGCGGCGCATAGAGACTGGAAGCGAATGCCTCAGAACGCATGAGCATGCCCGGCGGCATAAAGTCGCTCCAGGCTTGCATGGGCTTGCCAAAAATCTGATGAGGCACGCCGGATGCGTTCAAGTGAGCGGCAAGGGATAGTCCATAGGGTCCTGCACCAATGATGACGGTGTCGGTCGCTGCCATTCGTTCCTCCCGTTTAGCACATTCCTGGTCGAGCTGAGGGTGACTTTTGCTGCGCCAGCTGCACTATGCGGCGCAGTGGATCGTTCAGGCAGTAATATTTCAAGGCTGGCAGCGGGTCATCCCAGCGAAAATAGCCATCCACCATATTTGTCACGCCGGTTCGAAGATGGCGAGGCAGCTTGTCGATGAGCGTCGCGCGCCACGCGACAGACGCCTGGCGGGGCTCAGGGGAGGCGACAGGATGCCCGAGCTCGTATTGGTAGGCGGAAAACGGGATATTGACTCCACATAGCGTCGCTATCTCCTCCTGCCAATCAGTTCTGCCAACTGTAGGCTCGATCATGACAAATTTCAGATGGTGATCGTCCCACTTGTACTCCATGCTGCCCATGCCATCCATGCCGGCGCATTCCGCAAAGGCCAAGGTCATGGGCTCGAGTACCTCACGCGCGTCCGGTGCGGCAATGCAGACGGCCGTACTCCCGACGTTGCGGGGATAGCATGAAAGCTTGCGCCCTGTAAACGTGGCGACAGCTTGCCCGTTGTCTCCACGATAGAAGAGCGTGAAATAGATATTGCTATCCGCGCCTTCGATCCACTCTTGTGCGACGATCCCGCCCGGAGTTTCAAGCATCGCCGCTGCGTGCTCACGGGCTTCCTTTAAGGTGTCGACGCGAATCGCGCGTTCCTTTTCTCCGCTTAGTGCACTTCGTTTGTCATCCGGTTTGAGGACGCATGGAAACGTCAGCTGATCCAGCAGTGCTACGTCGCAGGGGCTTTCGAGAATGGCGGTTCGCGGAACCGGGAAGTCGTGGCGGAGCGAAAAGTCGTGAAAGTCCGCCTTGCTGCTCAACAGTTTGACGCTCTTGTCGGTTGGAAGGCGAAACCGAAACCACCTGGACAATTCATCGCGATTTTCGGAAACCGAATGGACCGCTTGCTCAGCGGTCAAGATAAGCACTGGCGGCTGATCAAACTTTTTGCTAATTTCGATCATATCTTCGACGAATTCTCTTCCTTCGAAGTTTCTGATCAGGCGGCCGCGGGTGTGACGGGACCATAGCGCCGCCCGGTTGCTTTCGGTGTCGACCGTTACGATCGGAATCCCTTGTCGAGCGAGCGATCGTACGACACCCAGGCCATTTAATTCACCGCCCACGACAACCGCACCAACGTTCGGGATGGACTGGTACGGTTGCGGCATAGATCGCTCCATCTACCTGTTGTCGAGGCAGCACAAAAGCGTACGAGGAAATGAGTTAATTCGTCGGAACCTTCAATTGCCGTACAAGGAAAGCCACTATAGCGGGTCAAATAAGACCAATTGAATAAGACGAGAATTGCCGGCTTTCTTTTTCGATCCACTTTAGGCGGTTGCTTTCCGGTCATCGGTACGTTAGCGCACAATGCCCACCGTCGACGCCGTATTAGTTTGTGTGCCGGAGGGCCGAGCGTTCGCATGCAAAATCATGCGATTGCCGCTCTTAAGCATAGCGCTAACCGATGGAGCCAATTTCATGAAGATTGCTTACCGGTTGTCGGACATTCTTTTGGCGGGTTTGTTGGCGTTGCTGTCATCGCACTTACTCGCGGGTCAAGGCGAAACGCCGGCCGATAACTCGCTTGCGGGGTCTCCTGCCTCGCCCAATATTGTTGTGCCGGCGCTCGTCAACCCCGTCAATCCACGCGAGTTCGGCGCAAAGTGCGACGGCACGACCGACGATTCGGCAGCGTTTCAGGCTGCTCTAAATGCGGGCGACGTCAAGGTCCCGGCGGGAACTTGCGTGATCGACCGGACGGTCAAGATCACAGCCAGCAACCGACATCTCGAATGCTCGCACGGCACGACGCTCAAGCAAACCAATCCTTATGCGCTAAGTATGTTCGAAGTCGTTTCGACCGACGGGCGGACGCTGACTGGCGATAGCGTTGCCAACTGCGCTTTTGTCGGTTCCAATACGCTCGCGCCGCGGTTTTTCGTCGACGATGCTCGGCATTACAACATTCCGGTGGAAACACGGGATCGGGTCAGCCGTTTCATCTTGATCGGCAACACGTTCACCCGATTCTTCGGTCAGGCGATGTTCCAGACCTATGGGGAGGTGGATGGGGGCAGTGGCGACATCATCGCGTACAACCGCTTCGAGAGTTGCGGCTACTACGGGGCCGTGTTCGTCGCTCACCGGAACGGATACATCGGACATAA
Organism: Trinickia violacea; assembly: GCF_005280735.1. Taxonomy (NCBI): domain Bacteria; kingdom Pseudomonadati; phylum Pseudomonadota; class Betaproteobacteria; order Burkholderiales; family Burkholderiaceae; genus Trinickia; species Trinickia violacea. The sequence continues at coordinate 2,869,272 of NZ_CP040077.1, read as the reverse complement.
TGTGTCGATAGACTGCGCGCTCGGCGTCGAGAATGACAATCCGAAGCAGTTGAGCGGCGGCAATCTAATTGAATACAACCAGATCACGGCGGTGCATGGTTATGGCGCGCCTGACATGGGCGCCGCCGTGTTGTTGACGGGTGGCACCGCAGGCGGCGCAAATTACTCGACGAACATGGTGCGTTACAACACGGTGGCGGGTGTGGGCCAGAAGCCGAGCAGCCTTGTTGCAACGTTGCCGAGCATCATTTGGCAAAAGGCGAGCGGCGGCGCCGCGCAGTATGTGAAAAATATCTGCGTCAAGGGATGCAAAATCATCCAGTAAAGCGCGCATGTGCGCTGCCTCTGAGGGGTATGCGGCCGGGCATACAAAGCGCGGGAGATTGGATCGTTTCTACATTGAACGTAAGGCAATGCTGATCCAGTTCACCATTCACAACGGTCATGCGTCATGGCATGGACAGGCTTGTTCAGCGTTGCCCTAACGCCCGGGGGCAGCGTCGGGCGTTCGCATTTTCGCAACATTGCCGGTACAGATTTGGCGGCATGCAATATTCCGAAGCGGCGCCTTTGCCAATCGTGGGAAAATGGCGTACTTCAGTCGGAGTTAAAGGTAATGGGTGTCTTACGAATCATCTGCACAATCGCGTTCATCCTCGTGGCCGGCCTCGCGCTCATCGCCGTCGCGGACGTACTGTTCCGCGGGGTGTTCGGCCGTGGCGGTTCCAGGGAGAGGCGCATGCGCTCACGTCGCGCCGTGCGCGCGTCACATCGCGCTTTAGCGGACAATAACGAACCTGACGCGGCGAACCACAACGGGCGCGGCTAGGCGTTGCCGCATGCGCAGCGGACTGAATGCGTCCGAGTTGACGTGATTGGCAGCGCGATCGCAGGTCGCCGTCAGCATAGTTGGCGATAAGCTCAAGTTGAGCGAGCCCGAGACTTCTCCAAAAGCGGAAGTTGCGCGCGTGACGCTTTCTCGAAGCGACCGACGTCAATAGCGTCGGCGCCTTTCGGCCTCGCGGCCACGCCCGGCAGCGGCCTCAGCCGCAATATCAGCGGTAGCAATCCCAAGTAGAGGACCGGGGCGGTGTACGAAAGCTTCGAGGTCATCAACAGGCCGAAAAACAACAGGGTGCCTACGTCTTTGCGAATGCGCAGGAATATCGCGGCGGGGATCGCGAGGCCGGCCACGCCGAATTGCACGACAAAAAAGTTGAGTAAGCCTGCGTCATTGAGTGAGGCGACCGCCGGTCCAAGATTGCCTCTCGGTTTAGAAAGATCGTACAAATCGTATTCGAGGGAGAAGGGGCCGTAGCCAAAGACGTAATCCCAGCCGTGTCGCGCCTGGAAAATGTACGAGATCAGCTCGAATCGCAGCCCCGAATCCGCGTTGAACTTCAGCAAGAAGCTGTGAAAATAAGCCGCAACCAGGCTCGGCGCCGCAATGGCGAACACGGCGATCGCGATCGACGCTTTCGTGCGGTCCGCGTGCGTCATCATGACGGCTGCAATGAGCACGACCGCTTGGACTATCGCTGCAGTCGACTGGGTGATGAGCATCGCGATGACAGTCAATGCGATGGGTAGCAGCGACGGCGTGCGTCCCCGTGCCCTGGAAAGCAGGATATAGCCGACCGACATTGCGGCGACTGCCGCCCCGTATGTCGACGGTTCGACATAAAGCCCCGTTGGACGGAATGGGAAAATCGGATTCATCGACGCGTCAATCAGGTATCGCGAGGCTTCGCCGGTTATCGGCTTGATGAAATCGATGTACTGCCCCGTGACGAGCAGCGTCGCCGTTTGAAAAAACAGCACGCCGCAGTGCAGGTTGAGCAGCGCCGAGAGCAGCCCCGTAATCTCGTCGAGGCGTTTCTCGATCAGCGCGGTGAAGGTTGCGAGAAACATCAGGGCCAGCAAGAAGAAGAGATAGTTGTTGTTTGCAGACTTCTCGAGATCGTACGCCGTGTTCGCATGCGGCACCGCGAGGTACCACAGATAGCACGCTGTGATAATTGCCGCTGACAGCGATAGGAAAACCACATAACGAGGGCTGAACAGCGCCTCGCGAACGTCCGGATCGCTCAGGCAGCAGGCGCACAGCAGCAGGATGCCTGCCATCACGACATAGGGTCCATGGCTCGTCAGCGAGCACAGCAGCAGGGCGACGAACATCAAGCCGCGATTCAAGATGGGTGGGCGCATGGTCATTTGCACCTGGTGCTAGCCGAGGCGGAATCGCTCACAGTCGATCCGTACCGGGGACGGTTCGTCAGCATGGCGGATTAGTGGGGGTTTCGGTGGCTGGGGGTTCGACCTCGTGCGGCATGTAGGTTACGAGCCAGCGCGGCGTCCTGAATTTGACGATCGAGATATAAAGCCAGACATAGACCGCTATGAACGTTATTGCGGTTGCGGTGAGCACCACTTCGTTCTGCCAGAAAAAAGTGGCAGGCACGACGGCAATGAGACTGATCAACCACAGGTAGGGCGACGTCCTCGCGTTGCGGCGCGTGCGCTGGCGCGGGGTTTCCGGATGCCCTCCACGGCGTACCAGGCGCCGGAAGATCAGCGTGTGGAGGTGGATGCCATCCGGTTTGCCCGCAGCGCAACCGCGCACGAAGCGCCGCCGATAGATCGTGAACACGGTTTCGCAGACGGGATAAATGGTCACGACGGCAGCGTACCAAGCCGATACGCTTGGATGACGCGTGATTAGCAGCACGACGAGCTCGGCCATGATGAAGCCGATGAAATAGGCACCCCCATCGCCAAGAAAGATCGATGCGAACGGATAGTTCCAAATCAGAAAGCCCATGATGGCGCCGATCATCGTCAGGGAGATGCTCAAAATGAGCCAGTCGTCCACCTGATGAGCGACGAGACCGAGCGAGCCGAACACCAGGATCGCAAAGCCGCCGGCCAGTCCGTTAAAGCCGTCGATGATATTGATCGCATTGGTCAAGCCCGACACCATGAGCAACGTGAGGCCGAGCGCGACGGGCCAGAATTTCAGCAGATGATCGATCAGCGGCAAGTCGACACGCCCGACGACCGCCCGCAGCACGAACACGCCTACCGCCGCCGAGGCGATCGCGCAAAGCAGCCTGGCCGTGGGACTAACGTGTTTGGTGAGGTCCTCCAAGACGCCGCCCAACAGGACCGGGGTGGCGCAAAGAAGCAATTCGTACGATTCTTCGCGCGGATTCGTGCCGAGCCACCCTCCGAGCATCATTGTCAGCGTGACTGCGATCGCCACAGCGATACCGCCGATCCGAGGCACCGCCACCACGTGCATCTTCTGGACGCCGGTGAGGTCATGGTCGAGCGCGTGGTGGCCGGCAAGGCGCGCATATTTGACGATGACGAGGGTGATCAGGAAGCAGATCAGTAAGCCAAGTATCAAGTTCGGCATCTTTCATGCCTCGGCTGGTTAATCGACCGGATTACCGCCTGCCAGCGCGGCCGAAATTCGACGTATCTATCAAATTACGCTGCGAGTAAACCTTTAACCAACCGGCTGCTATTGCAATTCATCAGCTTAAAAAACATTGCAAGTCGGATTTACTTTTGCATTAACGAATGCAGGCCCCGGTGCTGCTACGGCAGCGCTGCATGCTTGGCGAAAGAATAAAGTTTTACTCACACGAATATATTTTTTATTCACACGAATCTATTGCGTGCTCTTGTGGTGGAGTTAAATGTAGCGCCGCGGTTTATTTGCCAATGTGCGTTTTCAAACACAAATGCGGATGCGCCGCTGGTATGTTGTCTTCAGATTAATTCAGCTGCCATTGGGCGTTTCGCTCCACAAGGCAGTGTCGTTCGACTGAGGTTAAGCAAGCTGGCTTGAAAGCATGCGAATTCCGGGGACCGCCATGAACGTAGAGCAGACATCAATATCTTCATCGGTGCTGGCCGGCCACGGCGATTTGCCGCAGATGCTCGACCTCCTGGTGCGTCACTGGCGGACGATCGCAATCACGACAGGCGTTTGCCTGCTTCTCGGTGGCGTCATTGCGCTGACTTCGCCGATCTACCAGGCGAACCTTCTCCTCAGGGTGGAAGACCAGGGCGATGTTCCGAGCACCTCGAAGCCGGAACTGCTGAGCATCGTATCGCCGTCGTTCGATGCGAAGTCGAACGCAGAAGCCGAGATGCAGGTGATCCGGTCACGCCTGATCGTCGCGAATGCGGTCGACAAGCTCAAGCTGGACCTGATCTCCGCACCGCACCGCTTTCCCTTGATCGGTGCTTGGCTTGCCCGGCATAACACGGGTCTCTCGAAGCCCGGCTTGTTAGGCCTCGGCGGATACGCGTGGGGTGAGGAACAGATCGATGTCGACACGTTCGATGTGCCGCGCAAACTGGAAGGCCGGCCGTTTGCGGTCACCGCGCTGACTGGAGGACGCTACGAGCTGAGCGGCAGCGACCTTGCCAGCCCCGTCACGGGCACGGTTGGCAAAACCGAAACTTTCAAGACCAAGAAAGGCGACCTGACCTTGCGTGTTGAACGGATCGTGGCGGCACCCGGCATCCGCTTCGATCTCAAGCGGGCATCGCGACAGGACGCGATCGACGAGATCCAGAAGCGCCTGCAGGTCGTCGAGCAGGGCGACAAGTCGAACGTCCTGAACGTCTCGATGCGGGGAAGCGATCCTGAGTGGCTCAGCGGGACGTTGAACGCGATCGGCGACGAGTATGTGAGCGAGAACAACGATCGTAATGCGACCATCGCGGCGAACTCGCTAACGTTCCTCGAACACCAGCTGCCCGCGATGAAGGCTGAAATGGAGGCGGCCGAGCATCGCTACAATGCGTATCGCAATTCGAATACGCTCGTCGATGCGAGCGAAGAAGGCCGGCTGATCATGCAGAGGATCGCGGACGCGGAAGTGCAACTCCTCAACCTTCAGCGGACCCGTGCCGAACTGGCGGATCGGTACACGCCGTCGCATCCGATCGTGGTGGCGGTCGATAACCAGATCGCGTTGACCCAGCAGTACCTCAACAATCAAAAAACGCGGATGAAGGCGATGCCCCTGGAAGAGCAGGGTGCGCTTGGACTCATGCGCGACGTGAGGGTGACGACAGAGCTCTACTCCACGGTTCGCAACAACATCGAGGAGCTTCGGCTCGTCCAGGCAAGCAAGGCGGGTTTCGCACAGGTGATCGACCGCGCCGAGGCGCCGGAGCATCCCGTTCGTCCAATCGCTTCGCTGATCGTCTTCGCGTCCGCATTGCTGGGTCTGTTCGCCGGCGTTGCGATTACGTATGTCCGCCAACTGCTGATTGCCGGCGTGACCGAGCCCGAGGAAGTCGAGGCGCGCACGGGCCTGATGGTGTACGCGATGGTTCCGCACAGCGCGAAGCAGCACGAACTGGATCGCCGGGCGAAAGCTTCCGAGGCGAACGACTTGATTCTCGCGCACCGTTACCCACGTGATCCAACCGTCGAAAGCCTGCGTTCATTCCGATCGGCACTGCAATTCGCGTTACAAGGCGCGCCCAACAACATCGTCATGCTGGCGGGGCCGCTGCCGCAGGTCGGCAAGTCGTTCGTCGCCGCCAATCTCGCGCTGATTATGGCGATGGCCGGCAAACGCGTGCTGCTCGTCGACGGTGATCTGCGCAAGGGCACACTGCATCGCAGTTTCGGTCTTGAGACCGGCGCGGGACTCGCCGAGGTGCTTGCGGATCCTACGCTCTTTCCCGAGGTCATCAGGCGTGATGTCCTGCCGAACCTCGACATATTGATGTGTGGCACCTATCCCCCGAACCCGTCAGAGCTGCTGAACGGCACCGTTTTCGACAACCTGATGCACAAGGCGTCGGCGCAGTATGACATCGTGCTGCTCGATTCGGCACCCGCGCTCGCGGTCTCCGACGCGGGCATCATCGCGCCGTGTGCCGGGTCGGTCTTTCTGGTGGCGCGATTCTCCGAGACCCGCATTTCGGAAATTGAGGAAACGACCAAGCGTTTCGCTCAGACCGGCGCTCGCGTCTGCGGCGTCATGCTGAACGGCTTCACCATGCAGAGCATGAAGTACCTGCACCCAGGGCGCTACGGAAGCCACGCCTATATCGCGAGCCATTACAACGCGAGCGCGAAATAACATGCCGAAAAGAACCGATTGCCTTGTGACGCGGCGCTCGCGGCAACAGGCCCGGATTGCTGGAAGGATTGGCGCACCCGCAGTCAAGTGCGACCGGCAATGGTAAGCGCCGTGATGTTCCAGCTTTCGCGGTGGCGGGAGCGGGTGCTCAGCAGCCATCCCGACCATCTGCGCATTGCGTGGGCCGCAGTGCGCGTCTCCGCGTTCGTGCTCGTCGGCAAATGCACCGGGGCGCTGAAAGAAATGGCAATCGCGTACAAGTATGGAATCAGCAACATCGTCGACGCGTACCAGTTCACCAACACCCTCGTGACGTGGTTGCCCACCACGTTGTTGACCGTAATCAGCGTCGTGCTCGTGCCCATGTTCGTCAATCTGCGCACGCGCGCAAGCGACGATCAGGCACGGTTCATAGGCGAAATGGAAGGGGCCGTGGCAGTGACCGGCGTGCTGCTTGTCCTTGCGCTATATCTGGGCTGGCCGCTCGCCATTCGCGCGATGGGCGGCGACCTGTCCGCGGTGACACGCGAGATGTGCCGGCAAATGATGTTCTGGCTCGCGCCTACCGGTGGACTGATACTCGCGTCCGGGATTTATGCCGCGCGTCTGCAGGCCCGCGAGCGGCACATCAATACCCTGCTTGAAGGGCTGCCGGCGGCAGTCATACTGGTGAGCGTGCTGCTGACCCCGCCCGGCAACGGCGTTGTGCCGCTGGTCCTTGGGACCGTCGTCGGCTTCGCTCTACAGGTTGTTTGGCTGAGGTCGCTCGCGACCCGCGCCGACGGCGTGCCGAGCCGCGTCCACCTGTCGCTGCACTCTCCCCATTGGGGGCCGCTGTCGCGATCGATCCAGGCCCTCATGGTCGGCCAAATCGCTCTGTGCTTTTGCGCGCCGCTCGACCAGTACTTCATGACCCGTCTCGGGGAAGGGGCGAACGGCACGCTCGGCTACGCCAACCGCGTGCTCGCGTTGTTGCTCGGCATGGGTGCGATGGCCGCCGCGCGCGCCACCTTGCCGGTATTCGCCGACATCCAGAAACGGGGGGACCCGGCACTCGCCCGGCGCACCGCGCGCATATGGGCGCTTGCCACGCTCGCGCTTGGCTTCGCTTGCGTTGTGGTGTCGTGGCTGCTCGCGCCAACGATCATCGCCGTGCTGTTCCAACGAGGCGCCTTTACCGCGGCAGACACGCTCAGGGTGGCGGATGTTTTTCGCTGGGGACTGCTACAGGTGCCGTTCTATTTTGCGGTGCTGGTGTTATGGCAGCTGTATATAAGCGAAGGACGCTTCAGGCTGGTGGCGAACATCTCGTTGCTGGCCTTCGCATTGAAGGTGGCGGGCAATTTCGTGCTGGTTCGCTACTTCGGCATTGCAGGCGTGCAGATTTCGACGGCGCTCTTGTATGCAAGCGCGTTCCTTCTATCGCTCGGCATGCTGCGCGGCAGTGATGCAGGCTGAGCCGGCGTCTGCTCGGGGAGACTGCGAAAAATGAAAATTGTTCTCGTCGTCAGCGCGATGGGGCCGGGCGGTGCCGAACGTGTTGCCGCGATTCTGTCGGGCGCGTGGACCGCACGCAGCGACTCGGTAACGCTGGTCGCGACGTACAGCAAAGGCGGTGACAGCTTCTTTCGACTCTCCGACAAGGTGCGGGTGATCTTTCTGGCTGAACGAACCGCACGCAACGCATCCAAGCTTTTCGGGTACGCCGCGAGAATGGCTGCGTTGCGCAGGATTTTCGTGGAGGAGCAGCCGGACGTCATCGTGTCGTTTCTGACGAATGTCAACGTCACCGCAATCTTGGCCTCTCGCGGCCTGCGCATTCCGGTTGTGGCGTGCGAACACAACGACCCTGCCGCCGATGGCCGGTCGGTGCTGTGGAAGACGCTGTGCCGGCTCGTGTATCCGCAGGCGTCCGCACTGACGTTCCTCTCCGAATCGATGGCGGCGGAGTTCCGCAGGGCGCGCGAGGGCGTCACGCCATGCATCGCTGTCGTTCCCAATCCCGTTCCGGACGAACTATTCGGCATCGCCAAGCCACGGCGCGCGGGTGGCAGAAAACGCCTGATTTCCGTGGGTCGCCTGCATCCGCAAAAGCACTACGAACTGCTGATCGAGACATTCGCAAAAATCGCGGACGAATTCGAGGACTGGGATCTTTGGATCTGGGGCGAAGGCTCCGAGCGATCCATGCTGACAGACAGGATCGCGAAGCTCCATCTGGCCGATCGGGTCTTTCTGCCGGGACGGACACAGGCCGCATGGGACGAGATGGCCGCCGCGGACGCGTTCGTGCTGTCCTCGCGCTTTGAAGGGATGCCGATGGCGTTGATGGAAAGCATGGCGCTCGGCGTACCGGCCGTTGCATTCGACTGCCCGAGCGGGCCGCGCGAATTGATGCGCGATGGTCAGGATGGCCTGCTGATCCCACCCGGCGATTCGGACGCGCTTGCTGCTGCGCTTCGGCGTCTGCTGTCCGATGGCTCGTTGCGCGAAGAGCTCGGCAACAAGGGTGCGCGCTCAATCCGGGAACGGTATTCCGTCGCCACGATTCTTGCGGTTTGGGACCGGCTGTTCGCTCGGTTGCGTGTGGGTTGAGGAATCCTCGGGGCACGACGATGCTGAAGCAGAAAGTCATTCTTCTGGCCAACACGGACTGGTATCTATACCACTTCCGTCTGTCGCTTGCTCATATGCTGCGAGACCGCGGTTTCGACGTGATCCTGCTGTCGCCCGACGGCAGCTACGGTCCGAAGTTGCGGGATCTCGGCTTTTGCTGGGAGGTCATGCCGATGGAACGGCGCAGCCTCAACCCGTGGCGCGAGTTTGGGCTCGTGCTGTGGCTCGCGCGCTTCTTCAGACGCGAACGCCCGCTCCTCGTGCACGGCTTCACCATCAAGGGCGCGGTGTATGGCTCACTGGCGGCCCGGCTCGTCGGCGTGCCAATTCGCGTCAATGCGATCGACGGCATGGGTTACGTGTTCACTAGCGATCAACTGCGCGCGCGCATGCTCCGGCCCGTGGTGCGGCATGTGATGCGCTCCGCGTTTCATGGCGAGCGTTCGGCGGTCATATTGCAGAACGCTGACGACGTCGCGCTCTTCAAGCAGTCGCATATTGCGGCGGAGCGTTCGCTGCGGCTGATCAAGGGCGCAGGCGTCAATCTCGGACGCTATCTGCCGCACGGGCCGCGCGCGTCGCAGACGCGTGCGCCGCTGCGGGTCGTGCTGGCGGCGAGACTGATTTGGGAGAAGGGCATTGGCGAATTCGTCGAAGCGTCGCGGATGCTGCGGAGCGAAGGACGTTCGGTGATATTCCTGCTCGCCGGTTCTCCCGACGACGGCAATCCAGCTGCGATTCGCCGCAGCCAAATCGAGAAATGGGTTGGCGACGGCTTGCTCGTCTGGCTGGGTCACGTGAGCGACATGCCCGCACTGTTGTCGGACGTGGACGTCGTCGTGTTGCCGAGCTATTACCGCGAAGGTCTGCCGACGACGCTGATCGAAGGCGCAGCGTGTGCGTTGCCGCTGATTACGACAGATGCACCCGGCTGCCGCGAGGTGGTGACTCGCAACGGCGAGGACGGAATTTTGATTCCCGCGCGTGACGCAAAAGCGCTTGCCGACGCGATCCGCATCCTCGACGACGACCGTGCGCTCGGCGTCAAGCTCGGTCTCGCAGCGAGAAAGAAGGCGTTGGAAGAGTTCGACGAGAGCATCGTGCTCGGCGAGATGTTTGCGGTTTATCAGGAGCTCGGCGCTACGTTGCCGGCGCCGATTTGACGGTGGGTGACAACACCGCTCGGGGAAATTTGCGCCATGAAAATCGTTCACGTCATTTCCGGCCTCCAAGTGGGCGGGGCTGAAATGATGCTATATCGCCTGATCCAGGCGTCGCAGTGCGACGGCGTTCAACACACGGTCATCTCGATGTCGTCGCTCGACTCGATGGGTGAGCGCATTCGCGCGCTCGGCATCGAGGTGCGGCTGCTCGGAATGTCGCGCAGTGTGCCCAATCCGTTCAGTCTCATCCGTCTCGTGCGCTGGCTAGTCGAGCTTCGGCCGGATGTCGTGCAGACCTGGATGTATCACGCCGATCTGTTTGGCGGCGTTGCCGCGCGGATCGCGCGGCTTGTGCCCGGACGCGGCGCCGGCCGGCTGAGCCGGTTGACGCTCGCCTGGGGGGTGCACCAGACCGAATTCCCTTCGTTCGGTTCGGGCGTCAAGCTGGCGCTCGTCGCAAAGTGCTGCGCGCGGCTGTCGTCGTGGCTGCCCGATGTGATTGTGTGCTGCGCTGAAGCGGCGCGGTCGTCGCACTCCGGCGGTGGCTACTGCCACAAGCGAATGCATGTGATTTTCAACGGGTTCGATCTCGAGCTGTTCAAGCCGCGTCCGCGCGACAGCGACCCGTTGCGCCCGGCACTCGACCTGGGTCCCGCGGCGCAGATTGTCGGCATCGTCGGCCGCTACGATCCCGCCAAGGACTACGGTAACTTCGTCAGCGCGGTAGCGAAGGCGTCCGCGATGCTGCCTGGGTGCCACTTCGTCATGATCGGACGGGGTCTTGATCATGGCAATCGGGAACTCACGATGATGATCGGGCGGGCTGGCATCGAAGGCGTGTGTCATCTCATGGGCCCGCGCAGCGACGTGCATCTGGTGATCCCCTCGCTGGATCTTTTCTGTCTGTCGTCGCGAAGTGAGGGGCTGCCGACCGTCGTCGGCGAGGCGATGGCGTGCGGCGTCCCATGCGTCGCGACCGATGTCGGCGATACCGCGCTGTTGATCGGCGACACGGGTTGTGTCGTTCCGCGTGGAGATCCTGAGGCGCTGGCGGCAAGCATGGTGAGCCTCCTTTCGCTCAGTCGCGAAGGACTCGAGCAACTAGGCGCGCAGGCGCGCTCGCGTATGGTCTCGCGCTTTTCGATCGAGCGTTGTTGGGCAGCCTACCGGCATGTGTATTCGACGCCCCGAGGAGCGCTTGAGTTTGGCGTCGACCCCACTTAGTGGGTCATTGCGCTGCAGCATCCCCCTGCTTCTTATGTTGCGACGCCAGTCTCTCCTGCTGGGAAGGCGGCACCGGATCGTAGTGGCTGAGCTGGATGCTGTAGTTCCCATGCCCGCCCGCAATGGCGTTCAACCGTGACTGGTAATCGTTGAGTTCCGACAGCGGCACCTGTCCCGCGACGACCACCGCGTTGCCCGCGATGTTGCGCGTGCCGTGAACCTGCCCGCGCTTTGACGACAAATCGCCGATGATGTCGCCCATTGCCGTTTCCGGCGTCATCACCTCGATGTCGACGATCGGTTCGAGCACGATCGGTTGTGCCTTCAGCACCGCATCGATGAACGCCTTGCGCCCCGCGGTGACGAACGCCACCTCCTTGGAATCGACGGAATGGCTCTTGCCGTCGAACACGGTGACGCGCACGTCTTGCATCGGAAATCCCGCGAGCGGCCCGCTCTCGATCACCTGAAGAATGCCTTTTTCGACTGCCGGAATGAACTGGCCTGGGATGGCGCCGCCCTTGACGGCATCGACGAACTCGAAGCCGGCGCCGCGCGGCAGCGGCTCGACGCGCAGCATCACCTCGCCGAATTGGCCCGCGCCGCCCGTTTGCTTCTTGTGGCGGTGATGTCCTTCGGCCTTGCCGCCGATGGTCTCGCGATAGGCGATCTTCGGCGGCCGCGTCACGACGTCGACTTTGTACTGGTCGGCGAGCCGTTCGAGCATGTGGCGCAGATGCAGCTCGCCCAAACCGCGCACGACGGTTTCGTTCGTCCCGACCGGGTGTTCGATGCGCAGGCACGGATCTTCCGCGCCGAGTTTCTGCAGAATCTCCCAGAGGCGCTGCTCGTTGCCGCGGCGCGCGGGTTCGATCGCGAGGCCGTAGATCGGGGTGGGGAAGTCGAGCGGCGTCAGGTGGATATCGCCGTCTTCGGGAGCATCGTGCAGCACGGCATCGAAGCCGATCTCGTCGACCTTGGCCGTGGCGCAGATGTCGCCGGGTCCGGCCTCGGGAACATCCACATGGTCCTTGCCCTGCAGCATCATCAAGTGCGCCACGCGAAACGGCTGCCGTCCGAGCCCGATGTAGAGCTGGCTGTCGCGCCTGATCGTGCCCTGATGAATGCGAAACACGGCCATCTTGCCGATGTACGGATCGACGACGATCTTGAAGACGTGGGCGAGCACATGCTTGCCGGCGTCGGGTTCGGCGTGAACGACTTCCTGGCGGCCGTCCGCATCGCGATAGAAAAGGGGCGGGTTGCCTTCCGATGGATTCGGCAAGAGCCGCACGAACACGTCGAGCAATTCCGCAATCCCGGCACCATTTATCGCGGACGTGAAGCAGACCGGTATCAGATGGCCTTCGCGCAGCGCGCGCTCGAACGGCTCGTGCAATTGCTCGGGAGTGATGGCCTCGCCTTGCTCCAGGTAGAGCTCCATCAATTGCGGATCGATCTCGATGACCTGATCGATCAATTGATTGTGCGCGGTTTCCACCGACAAAAAATCGGCCTCGCCGGCAGGGTTGAAGAAGCAATCGACGACCTGCCGTCCGCTCTGCGCCGGCAGGTTGATCGGCAGGCACGACTTGCCGAACGCCTCCTGGATTTGCGCGAGCAAACCGGGAAGATCGACTTTTTCGCCGTCGATGCCGTTCACGATGATCATTCGGCAGAGCTTGCGTTTCCCGGCCCATTCCATCATGCGCCGCGTGGTCATTTCGATGCCGGTCTGCGCATTGATGACGATGGCGGCGGTCTCGACGGCGGAAAGCGTGCTGATCGACAGTCCCGAAAAGTCGGGATAACCGGGGGTATCGAGGAGGTGGATGCGGGTGTCGCGGTAATGCAGGTGGGTGACGGCGGAATTCAGGGAGTGATGGTATTTGCGCTCGAGCGGGTCGAAGTCGCAGACCGTGGTGCCGCGCTCCACGCTGCCGGGCGCGTGCACCGCGCCGCCCTGGTGGAGCAGCGCTTCGGCAATGGAAGTCTTGCCGCAGCCGCCATGCCCGACCAGGGCGATGGTACGGATGGCATCGGGGCTGTAATCCATGGTTGCCCTCGTCCAGTAACGGATGTTGGGCCATTATTCGCGAAAACAGCCCGTCTGCCAAATAGCGCGGGCGCGCGCATCGTGTCGAATCTGTGCGCTCGCCGACGCCGGGCGCTCAAAGCAGCGGCGTTTCCGTTTCGGCGTGGCGTTCCGCTTTCGCCCGCATGGACTTGTCGGCGGACCGGTCGCGCACGATCGTGACGGCGCACGGCGCGTAGGCAATGACCTGCCGCGCGACCGAGCCGATCAGCCAGCGGTCGAACATCGTGTGGCCGCGATGGCCGACGACCAGGTGATCGATGTCGTGCTTCTCGGCGTACAGGACGATCTCCTTGGCGGGCTGGCCGATCACGAGATCAAACTGGATCGGCACCGTCGTCAGGTCGCCGAGCTTCGCTTTGATCTCGGCGAGGATCTCCTCGCAGTGCTTCACCTCGCGTTCGACCACGTCGACGCGCTCGTACTCGAGCGCGCCCCAATCCGGCGTTCGCGCCACGAGCAGGACACAGAGACTCGCCCCATATCGCTTCGCGAGATCCACCGCGAAAGCGACCGCGTGATGCGCGGACTCCGATCCGTCAAAACCGACCAAGACCTTGTTCACGATGGCCTCCCATGCAAGGCTGCGGTGACATCAGCAGTGTTTACATCATAGCCTTTAGATCGCCGGCGTCAGGCAAGCTCGAAATCCGCCGGAGGCGCAGGCTCGTCGGAATAGCGGAACACGTTGAGGTCGTCGCAGCGGATCGCCGGCTCGTTGCCGGAGATGAGGTCGGCTAGCAATTGTGCGGAGCCGCAAGACATCGTCCAGCCGAGCGTGCCGTGTCCCGTGTTCAGGAACAGGTTCGGCACGGCGGTGCGGCCGACAATCGGCGTGCCGTCCGGCGTCATCGGGCGCAGCCCGGTCCAGAACGTCGCGTTTGCGGTATCGCCGCCGCCCGGGAACAGGTCGTTCACGCACATTTCGAGCGTGTCGCGGCGCGCCTCGCGCAGTTCCTTGTCGAAGCCGACGATCTCGGCCATGCCGCCCACGCGAATTCGCTCCTCGAAACGCGTGATCGCGATCTTGTAGGTTTCGTCGAGCACGGTCGACACGGGAGCCTTGGCGGCGTCGGCAATGGGCGCCGTGATCGAATAGCCCTTCAGCGGGTACACCGGAATCTTGACGATGCCCGACAGAAATTTTGTCGAATAGGAACCGAACGCGACGACGAACGCGTCCCCGTGCACGAGCTTGCTGCCGTGCCGCACGCCGGCAATGCGGCCGCCTTCCAGCGCGAGCGCGTCGACGAGCGTGTCGAAGCGGAAGGTCACGCCGAGCTGCTCGGCGAGCGCAACCAGGCGCGTCGTGAACAATTGGCAGTCGCCGGTTTCGTCGCCGGGCAAGCGCAGGCCGCCGGTCAGCTTGTGCGCGGTCGCGGCAAGCGCCGGCTCGGCACGAGACAGCTCGGACGGCATCAGCAGTTCATACGCGACGCCGGCTTCCTTGAGCACCGCGATGTCTTTCGCCGCGCCGTCGAGTTGCTGCTGCGTGCGGAACACCTGCAGCGTGCCGCCGGTGCGGCCTTCGTACTCGATGCCGGTCTTGGCGCGCAGCGCTTGCAGGCAGTCGCGGCTGTATTCGGCGAGGCGCACCATGCGGGCCTTGTTGATCGCATAGCGCTCGGCGGTGCAGTTCTGCAGCATCTGCCACATCCACTGCAGCTGGAATTGCTTGTCGGCGTCGTCCGGCCGGATCGCGAGCGGCGCGTGCTTTTGGAACATCCATTTGACAGCCTTGAGCGGCACGCCCGGCGCGGCCCACGGCGCGGCGTAGCCCGGCGAGATCTGCCCGGCATTGGCAAAGCTGGTTTCCAGCGCCGGGCCGGCCTCGCGGTCGATCACGGTGACTTCGTGCCCGGCACGCGCCAGATAATAGGCGCTCGTCACCCCGACGACGCCGCTACCCAAGACGACAACTCGCATGGCTGCTCCGCAAAAGTGGGTGAGTCGATAGCGCTCGATGGTTCGAAATGCGTTGACTGAAGCGCTTGGCAATCGATCGCCGGCGAAGGACTGGCGCGATCGTCGCCGTTGCTATCGTATTACCTTAATTGCCGGCAAGCCAGTGGGAGGCGCGGCGAACTCGAATGGCGAGGATGCCTTCGAGCCTAGGAAGATTTTCCGCAGATAATAAAGTACTGCGAAATAATCCGCCAAGGCGGCCACGAAGCAGGGCTGTGGCGCACGGCATGCCGAACGCCCGCTGTGACGGACAGCGCGCGGCGGCAACGCGCAATCCGTGTCACATTCGCCACACTTGGCAGGCGTACACTGCAGACAAATACGGAGGGCAACGATGCGGATATCGGAATTGGAAGGTGCGTGGCTCGACTACTGGGTCGCTCGTGCAGCCGAGCTGCCCAAGCCGCGCGTCGACGACGGACTGTGCTGGGTCGAGGAGCCGCCGTGCGACGGCGACCCCGAGAGCGCGGTGGACGCGGCTTTTGTGCCGTCGACCGACTGGAACGAAGGTGGGCCGATCATTGACCGCGAGGGGATCAGCATCGTCAAGTTCGACGATTGCTGGGGAGCCGAGAAGAGCGTGGGGAACCGGCGCGAGATCGCGAAAGCGGATTTCCGGCATACCGGCGCAACGGCGTTGATTGCTGCGATGCGGTGCTACGTTGGCGAGCGATTCGGCGACGAAGTCCCGGATGAGGAGATGTCAGGCGATTAGGCGCGCGTCGTTCGCGCCACCGGCGTCTACAAGTCGCGTTCGGCTGCGCCGGTGCGCGCGTCGGCAAACTTGGCAAACGCAAACAACGCCGCTATCGCGAACGGGCTGGCAACGAAAAAAGCGGTCAACATGTTAGGGCCCCCCGAGACTCTTTTGCTGATTTAGTGTACCGATTCGAGCGCTGTCGATAATCCGTCGGAATCGCAATTCAGTGTTTGCGGACGTCCAACTATCGGAGCATTAAGCATCGTCTATTTACCGGAATCGGGCATACGCCATTTCGTTTGGCTGCGTACGTTTTCGCACCAACAATCGATTTAAATAGAGCAGCCAGCTTCAACGACGGTGCATCGCGTCGTTCCTACCGTCGTCGGCGCTTCGTGGGTTTCGGCGGTTGTCGAGGCTGGGAAGGGCGCCGCGGTTCACGCGACAGCGGGGAGCCGGCGGCAAGCATCGCGGCTCTCCCTTCGCGCTTCGCGTGGCGTTGACCGAGCCTCGCGGCCGACGCCGGATGCTCAGGGTTTCTTCGCCTGCAAGAGCGCCTTCAGTTCCTCGACGTGCTCCGACACGCGCTTGCTGACCACGGCGAAGCTGTCCGACTGCGTCTTGTAGGCCGTGTCCGCAAGCTCCTGCATGTCCGCCAGCGCCTTGTGCAGCGCTTGCTGCACCAGTTCGCCCGCGCTGGAGGACGGCGTGGCGCCCGAGGTGGTCAGTTGCGTGACGAGCGATTGCACCTGGCTCATCGTCGATTGCAGGATTTCCGCCTGTTTCTGGCCGAGCGTCTGCATGCCCGAGATCGCCGTGGCGTTGGCAGCCGCCAGTGCCTCGATGTCCTTGCGTTGCGACTCCAACACGGCGGAGACGTCGATCCCGGGGAGCTTGAACTTCTCGATCATCTTGGCGTATTCGGCGAAAAGGCTGTTGGGATTGGTGGTTTCCATGATCGCGGCTCCGAAAGGGATGGATGGGGACGGCAAGGCGGTAATGCATGGCGCGCGCACATGGTATCGCGCATCGCGCGCCAGTAATGTAGGGGCGTGCCCGGGCGTCATCCGTGCCCGTGTGCGACGCGCCCGGAGCGTCTACAGTGAATCCGTCGGCCGCGGCCATGCGTATTTTCACGGTGGCCCGCGCAAACGCCGGTTGCCGTGCTGCGCGGCCCGCGACGGCCTTTTCCCCGGCTTTTTCCTGATTTCGGAGGCGAACATGAAACGAATGGCGATGGTGCTGCGCGTGGCATTGTGCACGGCAGCGTGTGGACTCGCGGCTCACGGATACGCGCAAGGTCTGAGCCCTCAAGACGACATGTACGCGCCCGAGAACAGCACGCGCTTGATGCCGAACGCCGCGCGCGGCAGCGAGTATCCGACGCACGGCAACCAGCAGGCCGGCGAGCTGAATCTGAATCCGGCCGATCCGCGCGCCCAGCTCGTCAACGGCCTGCCGAACAATGTCGAATCCGGTGAATACGGCTCGCCGCTGGCCGGCGTGCGAACTTATGTGCGTCCGCAGCAGCCGACGAATTGAACGCCGATCGACACGCCAATCGGGCGCCGCTCGCCTATGCTATGCGTGCGATGCCTCGCACGCCGACGCTTCATGCGGCAGTTCACTAGGCCGCCCGGCGCGCGGCATCCGCGCGACTTCGTTATACGCACGAAGGAGGGTTCATGGATCAGGACGCACCGAGCGGCCGTAGCGGTCCGCTGCCTGCGCAGCAGGAGGAGCCGGACCGGTCGGCGTGCGCCGACATTCCCGGACAGATCGTATTCGTGCTGCAAGGCGGGGGGGCGCTCGGTGCGTACCAGGCCGGCGTCTACGAGGCGCTGCACGATGCGGGCGTCGAGCCCGACTGGGTGATCGGCACGTCGATCGGCGCGATCAATGGCGCGATCATCGCCGGCAATCCGCGCGAGCGGCGACTCGCGCGGCTCAGGGAGTTCTGGCGCCGCGTCGCGTATCCGGGCAGCGCGACGGGCGGCTGGTTTCCGTTCTGGGACGACTGGCTGCGCAATCTCGCGATCGTGACGCAGGGCATCTCGCCGTTCTTCACGCCGCGACCCGGGGCCTGGCTCGGCCTCCAAATGCCGGTCGGGGTCGACCAAGCCGCCTTCTATACGACCGAGCCGCTGCGCGAGACGCTCAACGCGCTCGTCGACTTCGACTATCTGAACGCGAAAGAGAAGGCGACGCGGCTGACGGTCGGCACGGTCGGCGTCGCGAACGGCCGGATGCGCTACTTCACGAATCGCGATGCCGCGTTTTCCGTCGATCACGTGATGGCGTCCGCGGCGTTTCCGCCCGGGTTTCCGTCAGTGCGCGTCGACGGCGAAACGTACTGGGACGGCGGCGTCTACTCGAATACGCCGCTCGAAGCTGTGCTCGACGATCATCCGCGCCGCAGCTCCGTGATTTTCGCGGTGCAGCTGTGGCCGGCCCACGGGCCCGAACCGGTTTCGATCTGGCAGGCGATGGGGCGTCAGCGCGACATCCAGTACTCGAGCCGCGCGGAGAGCCACCTCGAACGGCAGCGGCAGATCCACCGGCTGCGTCACGTGATTCGCGAGCTGGGCAAGCACATTCCCGAGGGCGAGCGCGATTCGGCCGCCATTCAAGAACTGCTCGCGTGGGGCTGCGGCACGACGATGCGGGTGATCGAGCTCGACGCACCGTGTTTCAACGGCGACGAGCTGCACAAGGACATCGACTTCTCGTCGAGCGGCATCGAGCGGCGCTGGGCCGTCGGCTACGACGACACGCTGCGCATGCTGCGGCGCGCGCCGTGGCGCGAGGACCCCGATCCGATGGAAGGCATCTCGGTGCATCGGATGGAGCGTGGGGTCGAGCGTTGAATGCATTCGCGCATGTCGCCGACGCGGCGCGCGACGCGGCCTATGGGATTGCACGCGAGCTGGCCGCATGGCGATCGTCGCCCGAACGCATGGGGTTCGCGGCGCAGGCGACGCTTTCGGTCGCGCTCGCCGTGCTGTTCGCGCACGCGCTGCATTTGTCGAACACCTGGTGGGCCGCGATCAGCGGCTATACCGTGATGCAGACGAGCCTCGGCGCGTCCGCGAAGCGCGGCCTGCATCGCGTGCTCGGTACCGTGATCGGCGCGATTGTCGGCGCGCTCGCCGGACCGTGGTTGGGCGGCTTGCCGTGGCTCTTCGTGCCGGTGCTCGGCGTGATCGGCGGGGTCTCGGTCTATCGCGCGATCGGTTCGGAGGCGAGCTACGCGTGGATTCTCGGCGCCATTACCGCGCTGATGGTCGCGTTCGAGGCCCACTTGCTCATGTCGATGAAAGCGAGCGCGGGGTTTGCGGTGTTGCGCGTCATCGAGGTGGTCGTCGGGACGTTGGCGTGCGTGCTGGTCTCGGCGCTGGCTCAACTCGTCGTCGTGCATCGCGGCATGGCGTGGCCCGAAGGAAAGGAAGCTTCGGCCTGGGCCATCTCGGTCTGGGCCGCGCATCGCGATTGGTTCACTCGCGTCGCGCAAAAGGCGCGTGGCAATGCCCAACCGTCAGCCGCCGCGGACGACGCCGCAACCGCCGAGCCCGCGGCGCCCGCGGGATTGGGCCCGGCGCCCGTCATCACGCTCGAGCCCGTGTCGTTTCAAGCCGCGCGCAAGCGTCTCGCGATGCAGGCAGGCGTGTCGATCGCGATTCTCACTGCGCTCGCGTATGTGCTGAACCTGCCGGGCTTCGCGCAGGCGATGGTCACGACGATCGCGGTCGTCGTGCTGCCCGCCGCTTCGATCGTCGACGACACGATACGCCCCGTGCTCGAAAAAATGGTGCAGCGTCTCGCAGGTTGCCTGTTGGCAGGCGTTATCGCTGTCGCGTTGCTGCCGGTGCTGCGCGGTGAAACGATCCCTTGCATGATCGCCCTCGCGCTGGGCGTGTGGGTCGGCTGTCATCTGCAGACGGGCAAGGAAGGCGCGAGCTATGCCGGTCGGCAGTTCACGATCGCGTTCATCATGGTCTTCGTACAGGATCATCAATGGTCCGCGGACCCGAAGCCTGCCTTGCTGCGGCTCGCGGGCATCCTCACGGGCGTCGTCGTGATCGGCGGCGTGATGCTCGCGACCGCCAGACGCGCCGACGGCGCCACGCATCACGCGTAGCGCCGTCGAATGGGCCCGGACCGGGCGATGAGGCGTTCGAGCTAATTGGCCGAGCTTACTTGCGATCGAGCGAGTACTTGCCGGGGCCGGCCGCGGCCAGGAACAGCAGGCCGCCGATGATGCTCACGTTCTTGTAGAAGTGGATCATGTTGTCGTAGCCGACCATGCCCGTCATGCTCCAGAAGTGGTGGGCGATGAGCGCGGTGCCGAGCGTGTAGACGGCGAGCACGAGCGCAAGCGGACGGGCATAGAAGCCGACCATGAGCGCAAGGCCGACGACCAACTCCATCACGACCGCAATGATCGCGGACAACTCCGGCGCGGGCGCGCCGGTCGTCGCCATATAGGCGACGGTGCCGGAAAAGCCGGTCAGCTTGTTCCAGCCGAATATCACGAAGAGCACCATCAACAGCACACGGGCAACCAGCAGGATCGCATCCTTGCGTTGCTCAAAAAGGTCGTATCTCATGTTCGTTCCTTTCGGGTAATCAGTAAAAATCAGATCGTAGGTTTCGGTCCAAAAGCAGAAGCGATCCGAGTTCGAATCAGGCGTACATGTCGGAGAGTTCGCGGTTGCGCAGATCGAACGCGAGCACTTCGGCGTCGCGGCCTTCCGCGAAAGTCAGCATGTCCTCGTTGCGAATGCGCGCGCCGTCGCCTTCGTTCAGGCGCACGCCATTGAGCACGACGGAGCCGCGCGCCACATGCACATACGCGTAGCGGTCCGCTTGCAACGGCAGGCTGGCCTTCTCGTCGCCGTCAAGGAGCCCAGCGTAGACGCGCGCGTCCTGCCGCAAGGCAAGCGACTCGCCTTCGCCGTCAGGCGACAGCACGAGCCGCAGCTTGCCGCGCTTGTCCGCAGCAGCGAAGTTCTTCTGCTGATAGCGCGGCGTTGCACCTTTCTCCGACGGCACGATCCAGATCTGCAGGAAATGCACGGGCTCGCTTCGCGAATGGTTGTATTCGCTGTGCGCGACACCCGTGCCCGCGCTCATCAATTGCACGTCGCCGGGCACGATGACGGAACCCGTGCCCATCGAATCCTTGTGCTCGAGCGCGCCTTCGAGCACGTACGAGAAGATCTCCATGTCCCGATGCGGATGCTTGCCGAAACCCTGGCCCGGTGCGACGCGGTCGTCGTTGATGACGATCAGGTCGGAGAAGCCGAGTTGCTGCGGATCGTAGTAGCTGGAGAACGAAAACGAGTGGCGCGAGCTGAGCCAGCCGTGCTCGGCGCGGCCGCGTTGGCTGGCGTGGCGGACATCGATCATTTAAATCTCCGTTGTTTCGTTGAGGGCATCGTTGCAACGCTGCCCTGATGCGTTGACGAAATTTTAGGTCAATCGATGGGCATATAATCGCGTCGGGTTGAGAATCAATGTCGCATTTAGGTTGACAATCAGGCGAGGCACGGATGCAGCTCGAAGACATGAAGATTTTTGTTGCGACGGTCGATGCGCGCAGCTTCACGGCGGCGGCGAACCGTTTGCAGCTATCGAAACAGTTCGTGAGCCGGCGGGTCGCGGCGCTCGAAGAAAGCCTCGGCGCACGTCTTCTCGTGCGCAACACGCGCAAGCTTGCCGTGACCGATCTCGGTTACGAGTTCCACGAGCGCGCGCGGCGCATCCTCACGGAAGTGTCGGACGCCGAGCAAGCGATGTCCGCGCAGCGCGCCGAGCCGCGCGGCCTGTTGCGCGTGAGCGTGCCGATGTCGTTCGGCATGATTCACCTGTCGCCGCTCGTCGCCGAATTCTTGCGCGCGCATCCGGACGTGCGCTTCGATATGCAATTGAGCGATCGCGTCGCCGACGTGGTCGGCGAGGGCTTCGACATGGCGGTGCGGATCGGCACGCTCGCCGATTCGACGCTGGTCGCGCAAAAGCTCGCCGAGGTGAGGCTCGTCGCGTGCTGCAGTCCTGGCTACAAGCGCAGGCGCCGCGCGCCGGCCACGCCCGCCGATTTGGAGCGCCATGCGTGTCTGCTGTACGGGGAGGAAGGGCGCTCGGGTTGGGAGTTCATCGTCGATGGCGCGCGCGAGATGTTCGATGTGCGCGGCCCGTTGCGCGCGAACAATGGCGAGGTGATCCGCGATGCGGCGATCGCGGGGCTCGGTATCGCGCGGCTGCCGGAATTTATCGTCGCGGATGCGTTGGCGAGCGGCAAGCTCGTTGAAGTGCTCGAGGATTTCTCGCGGTCGTCGTTTACGGTCTATGCGGTGTATCCGCAGCATCGTCAAAGCTCGGTGACGATCCGCGCGTTTACGCAGTTCTTGCGCGAGCGTCTGGCGAAGACATTGGGTGCTTGACTAGCTTCGCTCCTCGCGCGCCTCATGAGCTGGTGCTTGAGTCTGAGCGTTCGGCGACGTCGCGCCGCAGGCGCGAATGATCAGCGCGACCACTTCTTCGGTCGCCGCATCGAACGCCTTTTTCGACAACGCGCGCTTGCCCGATAACGCCTGGATCTGCGCATCGAAATCGGCGTAATGCTGGGTGACGGCCCAGATCATGTAGAGCAGCGTGCGGGCATCGATCGGCGCAAGCAGGCCGCGCGCCACCCAATCGTTGATCACGATGACGCGGGTTTCCATCCAAGGCTTCACGCGCTCTGACAGGATGTCTTGCATGTGCGCCGCGCCTTGAATGATCTCGCTCGCCCACACCTTCGATCCAAGCGGCCGCCGCCGCGACAGCGCCATCTTCGCGCGCACGTAGCCGCCGATCGCTTGCACCGGATCGTCACTGCCTTCGAACGTATTGGCGGCGCGATGCCATTCCTCGAACACGTCGTCGAGTACGCGGCGATAGAGATCGAGCTTGGTCGGGAAGTAGTAGTGCAGGTTGGCTTTCGGCAGGCCCGCGCGCTCCGCGATCAGCGCGGTGCTCGCACCTTCGAGCCCGCGTTCGGCGAAGACCGCTTCCGCGCACGCGAGCAAGTGCGCTTCATTCGTGTGACGGATGTGCGCCTTGCGGCGCCGCATCGGTTTCGATGTTTCTTCGTGTTCGTGGTCGACTGCACGCGTTTCGTTGCTCTTCATCATCGGCCTCGTTCGGCTTGCCTGCCGCGTCGCGCCTCATTGTAGTCGCAATCTCGTGGTTCGCATGGGGCGTGTCGCAAGCGGCCTGGTGTCTCGTCGCGCGGGTCTGCTGCAGTGCAATGGCATGCTTTTCGCTGGGTTAGAACCCATTGAAATATCAAAATTAATGGTCTACAACCTGTCCAATCGGACAGGATTGGAGAGGCGGGAAATCGGATGTTAGCCGGAGCCGCAAAGCGATGCACCGACGCAGGGCGACATGCCCCAAAACGATAAGGAGAGGCACAGATGAGCGCAGTCACGGAGCAAGGTTTGGAAGCGCTGGTCAAGGTGAACGGCCGGCGCTTGTGGGACAGCCTGATGACGATGGCGAAGATCGGCGCGACGAAGAAAGGTGGCGTTTGCCGGCTCGCGCTGACCGATCTCGATCGCGAAGGGCGTGACCTGATCGTGAGCTGGGCCAAGGAGGCCGGCTGCACGGTCACGGTCGATCAAATGGGCAACGTGTTCATGCGGCGTGCCGGCCGCAACGCGTCAGCGGCACCGGTGATGACCGGCTCGCACGCCGATTCGCAGCCGACGGGCGGCCGCTTCGACGGCATCTACGGCGTGCTCGGCGGCCTGGAAATCATCCGCAGCCTCAACGATCACGGCATCGAAACCGAGCATCCGGTCGAGGTCGTCATTTGGACCAACGAAGAGGGTTCGCGCTTTGCGCCGGCGATGGTGGCCTCGGGGGTGTTCGCGGGCGTCTTCACGCTCGAATACGGGCTCTCGCGCAAGGACGTCGACGGCAAGACGATCGGCGAGGAACTGCGGCGCATCGGCTATGCGGGCGATGTGCCATGCGGCGGCCGGCCGATTCACGCGGCGTTCGAGCTGCACATCGAGCAAGGCCCGATTCTCGAAGCCGAACATAAGACGATCGGCGTCGTCACCGACGCGCAAGGCCAGCGCTGGTATGAAATCGTGCTGACGGGCCAGGAGGCGCACGCGGGCCCGACGCCGATGCCGCGCCGCCGCGATGCGCTGCTCGGCGCGGCGCGCGTCGTCGATCTGGTGAACCGCATCGGGCTCGATCACGCGCCGTTCGCGTGCGCGACGGTCGGCATGATGCAAGTACATCCGAACTCGCGCAATGTGATTCCAGGGCGCGTGTTCTTCACGGTCGACTTCCGCCATCCCGACGATGCCGTGCTCGCTCAGATGGACGCCGAATTGCGCAAGGGTGTCGCGAGCATCGCCGACACCATCGGCCTCGATACCCAGCTCGATCAGATCTTCTATTACGCGCCGATCGCATTCGACAAGGCGTGTGTGAACTCGGTGCGCCGCGCCGCCGAGCGCTTCGGCTACTCGAACCGCGACATCGTCTCGGGCGCCGGACACGACGCCTGCTATCTGTCGCAGGTCGCGCCGACGTCGATGGTATTCGTGCCGTGTGTCGACGGCATCAGCCACAACGAGATCGAGGACGCGACGCCCGAATGGATCGAGGCCGGCGCGAACGTGTTGCTGCACGCGATGCTCGAGCGTGCGAGCGAGCCGGTTTCATGACCCTGTCGGCGATGGCCGATTCGCCGCCGGGGTTCGGCGGCCAACGGTCCATCGATCGATTTAGCCGCTACTTTTAAGCGTATTCAGCAAGGTGTGCCCAACCCGTATTCCGGCTTCGCGCGAGCGAGGCCGGCGGGCTCCGTTCGTCCTCTTTTTTGTGTAGGAGCGCGCATGACCACGAAGGAAACCGGCGATATCGCGACCGGCCGTCTCGGCGCCGATCGACTCGCGTGCGAGTTCGCCGATATCGCGCCGCTGCTCGACGCAGGCGCGGCCGCGGTTGCCGCGAGCCGCTGCCACTACTGCTACGACGCGCCGTGCGTGAACGCTTGCCCGACGCAAATCGATATCCCGAGCTTCATCCGCAAGATCGGCAACGGCAACGTGAAGGGCGCGGCGCTCGACATCCTGTCGGCGAATCCGCTTGGCGGGATGTGCGCCCGCGTGTGCCCGACCGAGATCCTCTGCGAAGGCGCTTGCGTGCGCAACCATCAGGACGGCAAGCCGGTCGCGATCGGCGCGTTGCAGCGGCATGCAACCGATTGGGCGATGGCGCGCGGCGAGACGCTCTTCAAGCGCGCGGCGGATAGCGGGCGCCATGTCGCCGTGGTCGGCGCAGGGCCTGCCGGGCTGGCGTGCGCGCATCGTCTCGCGTTGGCGGGGCATCGCGTGACGCTCTTCGACGCGCGAGAAAAAGCCGGCGGCCTCAACGAGTACGGGATCGCGGCTTACAAGACCGTCGATGACTTCGCTCAGCGCGAAGTGGAGTGGCTGTTGTCGATCGGCGGTATCGAATTGCGCTCGGGTGTCGCGCTGGGCCGGGACATGAGCCTCGCCGACTTGCGCCAGCAGCACGATGCCGTGTTTCTTGCGGTGGGGCTCGCGGGTGTGAAGGCGCTCGGCGTCGAAGGCGAAACGCTCGACGGCGTGCTCGACGCAGTGGACTTCATCGCACGGCTGCGCCAATCCAAGGATCTCGCCACGCTGCCCGTCGGCCGCCGCGTGGTCGTGATCGGCGGCGGCAATACCGCGGTGGATGCCGCCGTGCAAAGCAAAAAGCTCGGCGCGCAGAGCGTGACGATGGCGTACCGGCGCGGCGTCGACGCGATGAGCGCGACGTGGGCCGAGCGTGAATTCGCGCAAACGCAGGGCGTTTCGCTGATTCTCAACGCACGTCCGGTGAGGGTGCTCGGCGATGGTCGAACCGTCACGGCTGTCGAATTCGAATGGACGCGTGAAGACGAAGCAGGGCGGCTCGCCGACACGGGCGAGCGCTTCACGGTCGAGGCCGATATGGTGCTCAAGGCGATTGGGCAGACATTCGTTGCCGCCGGCGTCGATCGCGAGATCCTCACGCTCGACGGCGCGCGCATCGCGGTCGACGCCGAGTGCCGCACGTCGCTCGGCGACGTCTGGGCGGGCGGCGACTGCGCGGCGACCGGCCTCGATCTGACCGTGCAGGCTGTGCAGGACGGCAAGCTCGCGGCGGCGTCGATCGATCGTGTGTTCGCGCGCACGGCAGTGCGAGCGGCCTAGGTGCATCTAGCGGCAAAGAGATAGATGCGCGCGCAACGATAGTCGTCAGCGCGCCACGCAAACGACACAGACACCCCACGGAGCCGAACATGGCCGATCTTCGCTGCACGATTGCCGGCATCACGTCGCCGAACCCCTTCTGGCTCGCGTCCGCGCCGCCCACCGACAAAGCCTATAACGTGAACCGCGCGTTCGAAGCGGGCTGGGGCGGCGTCGTCTGGAAGACGCTCGGGCTCGATCCGCACGTCGTCAACGTCAGCTCGCGCTACGGCGCGGTGCAATGGAACGGCCAGCGCATCGCGGGCCTGAACAACATCGAGCTGATCACCGATCGCCCGCTCGACGTCAATCTGCGCGAGATCGCGCAAGTGAAACGCGACTGGCCCGACCGCGCGCTGATCGTCTCGTTGATGGTGCCGTGCAACGAGCGCGACTGGAAATGGATTCTGCCGCTCGTCGAAGACACGGGCGCCGACGCGGTCGAGCTGAACTTCGGCTGTCCGCACGGGATGAGCGAGCGCGGCATGGGCTCGGCGGTGGGCCAGGTGCCCGAATACGTCGAGATGGTCACGCGCTGGGTGAAGGAAGGCACGCGCCTGCCGTGCCTCGTGAAGCTCACGCCGAACATCAGCGATATCCGCCTCGGCTCGCGCGCGGCTTTTAAAGGCGGCGCCGATGGCGTTTCGCTGATCAACACGATCAACTCGATCGTCGCGGTCGATCTCGACCAGATGGCGCCGATGCCGACCGTCGACGGCAAGGGCACGCACGGCGGCTATTGCGGCCCGGCCGTGAAGCCGATCGCGCTGAACATGGTGGCCGAAATCGCGCGCGACGTGGAAACGCCGGGGCTGCCGATCTCCGGCATCGGCGGCATCTCGACGTGGCGCGACGCCGCCGAGTTCATCGTGCTCGGCGCCGGCAGCGTGCAGGTGTGCACGGCGGCGATGCATTACGGCTTCCGGATCGTGTCCGACCTCGCGGACGGTCTCTCGAATTGGATGGACGAAAAAGGCTACGCGACGCTCGACGACATCCGCGGCCGCGCCGTGCCGAACGTGACGGACTGGAAGTATTTGAACCTGCAGTACGACATCAAGGCGCGTATCGACCAGGACCGCTGCATCCAATGCGGCTTGTGCCATATCGCGTGCGAGGACACGTCGCATCAGGCGATTACGCGCGAGAAGGACGGCGTGCGCCACTTCGAAGTGATCGACGAAAACTGCGTCGGGTGCAATTTATGCATGCACGTGTGCCCGGTCGAGCAATGCATCACGATGGAGCGCGTGGACAGTGGTGCGTATTCGAACTGGACGACGCATCCAAACAACCCTTCACGTGTGCAGCAACAAGACGAGACCGACGTGGCCGCGAAAGCGGCTTGAACGATCGCAACGATTGGAGAACCTTCAATGAATCAATCCGCGGGAACCAGCGACACGCTGATGCAGGCAGGCGTATCGGGCAGCACGCTGTACAACGACGACCTGGCGCCGACGGGCCAAGCCCAGCGCACTTGGAAGTGGTATCACTTCGCCGCGCTGTGGGTCGGCATGGTGATGAACATCGCGTCGTACATGCTCGCCGCGGGCTTGACCGAGCAGGGCATGTCGCCGTGGCAGGCGGTGCTGACCGTGCTGCTCGGCAACACGATCGTGCTCGTGCCGATGCTCCTGATCGGCCACGCGGGCGCGAAGCACGGCATTCCCTACGCGGTGCTCGTGCGTTCGTCGTTCGGCACGCAGGGGGCAAAGCTGCCTGCGCTGTTGCGCGCGATCGTCGCGTGCGGCTGGTATGGCATTCAGACGTGGCTCGGCGGCAGCGCGATCTATACGCTCTTGAACATCCTCACCGGCAACGCGCTGCAAGGCGCGCCGCTCGCGGTCATCGGCATTTCGGCGGGACAGGCCGCGTGTTTTCTGTTCTTCTGGGGCATTCAGATCTACTTCATCGTCAACGGCACCGATTCGATCCGCTGGCTCGAAAGCTGGTCCGCGCCGATCAAGGTCGTGATGTGCGTCGTGCTCGTGTGGTGGGCGACGTCGAAGGCAGGCGGCGTGGGCTCGATGCTCGCGACGCCGTCGCAGTTCGTTGAAGGCGGCAAGAAGGCGGGCCAGTTCTGGGCGACGTTTTGGCCGAGCTTGACGGCGATGGTCGGCTTCTGGGCAACGCTCGCGCTCAACATCCCCGACTTCACGCGCTTCGCGAAAACGCAGCGCGATCAGATGGTCGGGCAGGCGATCGGCTTGCCGCTGCCGATGGCCTTGCTGTCGGTGATTTCGGTCGTCGTGACATCGGCGACGGTCGTGATCTTCGGCAAGGCGATCTGGGACCCGATCGACCTGACGAGCCGCATGACGGGCATCGGCGTCGGCATCGCGCTCATCATCCTCACGCTCGACACGATGTGCTGCAACTTGGCGGCGAACCTCGTCGGCCCCGCGTACGACTTTTCGAGCCTGTGGCCGAAGGGCATCTCGTACAAGACGGGTGGCCTCATCACCGCGACGATCGCGATCGTGATGATGCCGTGGAAGATCCTGGCGACGACGCAGGGCTACATCTTCACGTGGCTCGTCGGCTACTCGGCGCTGCTTGGGCCGGTGGCGGGGATCATGATGGTCGATTACTTCTTCGTGCGCGGCACGAAGCTCGATCACGCGGAACTGTTCGACGAGAACGGCGAATACGCGTACACAGGCGGCTGGAATATCGCGGCGGTCGTCGCGCTCCTGATTGGCGTGCTGCCGAATCTGCCGGGCTTTTTGAATACCGCGTTTCCGGCTGCGTTTCCGAACGTGCCCGACGCGTTCAAGAGCCTCTACACCTATGCGTGGTTCGTGGGCCTCGTGCTCGCGGCGCTCGTCTACGGCGTGTGGATGAAGCTCGGCAAGCGCGCGAGTCCGCGCGTGGCGAGCGCGTAGGGCCTGTTATCAGCGCGAACAGGCCCTAACCGATCGAGAATCAACTGAAGGAGACAGCAGCATGGCAATCCTGATACGCGGCGGCACGGTAATCGACGCCAACGAAACCTATCGAGCCGATGTGCTGTGTGACGACAGCGCATCGGGCGGCACCATCGCGCAGATCGGCGCGGATCTCGACGCGCCGGCGGGCGCGACGGTGATCGATGCCGGCGGGCAATACGTGATGCCGGGCGGCATCGATCCGCATACTCACATGGAGCTGCCCTTCATGGGCACGCGAGCGAGCGACGACTTCTACACGGGCACCGCGGCCGGGCTGTCGGGCGGCACGACGAGCATCATCGACTTCGTGATTCCGAGCCCGAAGCAGCCGTTGATGGGCGCATTCGAAGAATGGCGCGGCTGGGCTGAGAAAGCGGCGGCGGACTATGGCTTTCACGTCGCCGTCACGTGGTGGGACGAATCGGTGCATCGCGACATGGGTACGCTCGTGCACGAGCACGGCGTATCGAGCTTCAAGCACTTCATGGCCTACAAGAACGCGATCATGGCCGACGATGAAGTGCTCGTGAACAGCTTCATGCGCTCGCTCGAACTCGGCGCGCTGCCGACCGTGCACGCCGAGAACGGCGAGCTCGTGTTCCGTCTGCAGCGGGAACTGCTCGCGCGCGGCTTCACGGGTCCCGAGGCGCATCCGCTGTCGCGTCCGCCGGAAGTGGAGGGCGAGGCCGCCAATCGCGCGATCCGCATCGCGCAGGTGCTCGGCGTGCCGGTGTACATCGTGCACGTCTCGGCCAAGGACGCGCTCGACGCGATCATTCGCGCGCGCAGCGAAGGCCAGCGCGTGTTCGGCGAAGTGCTCGCGGGCCATCTCGTGATCGACGAATCGGTGTATCGCGATACCGACTGGGGGCGCGCCGCCGCCCACGTGATGAGCCCGCCGTTTCGCACGCAACAGCATCGCGACGCGCTATGGCACGGGCTGCAAGCGGGCCACTTGCACACGACGGCCACCGATCACTGCGTGTTCTGCGCCTCGCAGAAAGCCATGGGCCGCGAGGACTTCACGAAGATTCCGAACGGCTGCGGCGGTGTCGAAGACCGCATGTCGGTGCTCTGGCACAACGGCGTGAACACGGGGCGCCTGACGCCGAACGAGTTCGTGCGCGTCACCTCGACGAACGCCGCGCAGATCTTCAACCTGTATCCGAGGAAAGGCGCGGTCGCCGTGGGTGCCGACGCCGATTTGGTCGTCTGGGACCCCGAGGCGTCGAAGACGATCTCGGTGAAGACGCATCACCAGAACGTCGATTTCAACGTGTTCGAAGGCATGACGGTCAAAGGCGTCGCGACGCATACGATCTCGCGCGGCAACTTGGCATGGGCGAACGGCGATCTGCGCGCGCAGCGCGGCGCCGGGCGCTACCTGAAGCGGCCGCCGAACCCTGCCTACTTCGAGGCGGTGCGCGTCGCCAATCGGCTCAAGGAGGTGGAGCCGGTCGCGCGTTGAGCAGAAGCCCGCGCATCGATTTCCGATGCTTGGGGCGGCCGTCGCTGTCGACCGGGGTTAGTGCTTCAGCACTTACTCCGGCCCCATGCAGAGCTACGCTACAATGACCGCCGCCCTAAAAAACGGAACCTCAATGAAGATTCGGATTTCGCTGCTCGCGTGCCTGAGCGTCGCGCCCGTCCTGATCGCGGGCTGCGTGCTGTACAAGAACCCCAGCGCCTGCGAACAGCAAATGCGCAGCATGGCCAGCGAGAAATTCCCGGACGGCAAGCTCTCCATCTCGCATGCGGGCGTGGCGATCAAGGGATCGCGCGTTGTCGTCGAGGGGACCATCGAGAGCACGCCGGCGGCGGCTTCGGCGGCGCTGGCGGTGTCGGCGCCTGACGAGGCGGCGGCGGAAGCGTCCGCTGCGGTGGCGTCGGCTTCGAGCGCCGCGTCGACGGCTGGGGCCGCTTCTGCCGCTGCGCCGGCGTCGGCAACCGCTGCGGCATCGGCCGCCGTGGCATCGGCGAAACCGAAGAAGGTCAAAACGCCGACTGCTGCCGAATGTCTCTTCAAGGGTGAAGAACTGGCGTCGTTCACTTGGCTCGCCCCCTCTGCTTGGGTGACGCCGGCCGATTCCGACAGCCAGTAAATCCGCAGTCGCGCCCGCCGTTGCCTGGTCCGCTGGCCCGAGAGGGGCCGCCGGGGCGCCGGACCGTCCCATCACCGTCTTGCCGCCATAGTGCTACGATTTTCGATCAGCGACTGTGACACACGGAGGCGGATATGGACGGATTCGTAAGGCATCAAATCGAAGGCGCGTCCGTCGACATCGAGGTGATTCCCACCGCGCCGCACGGATTTGCCGCGCGGTTCCGGATTTTCTGCGACGCCACCGACGAGCCCGACTGGCACGCCGTCCACGTAACGAACGGCGTATTCGACACGGCGCAGGAAGCGGAGGAGGCGGCCAAGTCGGTCGCGCTCGTACGCATCCTGTCGCATGGCGACCGCAAGCACTGATTCGCCGCTGGCTCGAGTGGGCGGCGCGCGCCGAATCGTTACTCCAATGCGGCCAACACGTCCGCCGTCGAGCGCACGCGCCCCATCCGCGGAAAGATATGCTGGGTGACGAAACGGTGTGCGTCTTCCGCCATGCTCGTCATCGCATCTTCGACGAATACCAACTCGTAACCCTGATCGAACGCGGTGCGCGCGGTCGATTCCACCCCGAAGTTTGTCGCGATCCCGCCCAGCATCACGGTCCGAATGCCGCGCCGGCGCAGTTGTTGTTCGAGATCCGTGCCATAGAACGCGCCCCATTGACGCTTGGTGACCAAGACGTCTGACGGCTGGCAGCCCGCCTCGGCAACGAGTTCGGATGCGCTGGGCGGCGGTAGCGGAGCGTCCGGCGCACGCAAGGGCGCATCGGCCGGCACATGCAGCAACTCATGCACATTCACGCGCACATAGACGATCGTGCCGCCAAGCTGGCGCAGCTTCGCCGCGAGCGCGGCGCAGCGCTCGACGACTTGAGGACCCGAATAGGGCGCGAGCGGGCGTCCCACGTTGCTGTGCTGCAGGTCTATCAAAACGAGGGCGGTGGTTTTCGGATCAAACGAAATCGGGGTCATGTGATGCTCCATAATCTGAGGGTAGCCTCACATTGGATTGTACGCCTAAAATGTGAGGATGGCCTCAGATAACTCACAAACCAGACGGCGCGTGCCGCAGCGCGCGCACGGAGAACGCCGGGTGGCGTCTCTGCTCGACGCCGCCGCGTCGGTGTTCGCCGAGCGCGGCTACGACGCCGCCACGATGACGGAAGTCGCCGAGCGCGCCGAGGTGTCGATCGGCGCGGTCTACCAGTATTTCCGGAACAAAGAGGCGCTCGCTTACGCGTTGCGCGTCCAGTACGGCAATGAAATGGACGCGAGCTGGAGCTCGCTCGAGACGGAGGGCGACGCGCTCGCCGTGCCCGAGCTCGTCGAGCGGATCTTCGATTTGCTGATCGAATTCATGACGGCGCGGCCCGCCTACATCCCGTTGCTGAGCGCACCGATCGGCTATTCGCGCGACCCTGCCGCGCGCGACCGCTTGCGCGAGCGATTCGCGAAGGTGTTTCAGCGGCGCAAGCCGGAGCTGTCGGCCGAAGAGGCCAAGCGGATCGCCAACGTGACGCTGCAAGTGGTCAAGGGCCTGAACCCCCTTTACGCCGATGCGAAACCGCGCGAGCGGCGCGCGCTCGTTGCCGAGTTCAAGACCGTCGTGACGGCCTACTTGAGCGCGCGCCTCGATTGAGGCCTTAGAACGCGTAGTACGGTCCAAGCCCGGCGGGCGTCGGCTGCCCTTCGATCGCGGTGAAGATGCGCCGTCCGTAAAAGAATGGCAATCCCCAGTCGAAGACGCCCGCGGCCGGTCCGGCGAGGTTGCCGAGCGCCGCATTGCCGGTTGCGAACAGCGTGATCTGGTTCGCGACCGAGAATGCCGCCGACGTCGTACCGCCGCTCGTGCCGCTGAACGTGGCGGAGAAGCGCTGTTCGGTCGAGGGGCAATACCAGTCGCTGCATTGCGGCAGCGACGCGTTCGAAAAAAAGAGGCCGTTCGAGCCGGTATCGAAGAAGCTCTGCGGGAACGTTGCGCCGTCCACGGTGCTCGTCACGTAGATCGTGTCGGCGTTCGGCTGGAGCACCGTCGCGTTGCCGAGCGCATTGTTGTGCTGACTGCCGATGCCGAAGATCATCGAGCCGCTGACCGAGGCCGCGCCGAGGTCGGCGACGGCGGGCAAGTCGATGATGACGCCGTTGTTGTCCGTGGCGAACTGGCTGACCGGATTGCTGACTTGCTGCGCAAGCGGCTGCGCGCTCGCGGCGCACGCGCCGTTTGCCGGACACGCGTAGTACCAGCGCGGCAGCGCCGAGTTCGCGCAGCCGTTGCCGCAATCGGCGCCGAAGAGGCCGATGCCCAGGATGCCGTTCGCGCGCAGGCTCGTGCTGTCCTGCATTGGTGCGCCCGTCTGCGCGCAATCGGAGGCGACCGTCGGCACCGACGCGTCGGCGATCACCTGGATCGGAATCGCGGTGGCGAGCTCGCTCGCGAGCCGGACATCGGCGCTGCGCACCGCGCCCCAGGTGTAGCCGCTGCCGAACACCGCGCATTCGGCGGCAGGAGCGCCGCTGCCGGACGGCACGGCGGGCAGCGCGAGGTTCGAGGTCAGCGCGGAAGCGAGAATCCGCAGGCCGTACGATCCGGTATCGACCTGAATGTTGTCGATCGTCTGGCATTGCGACGTGCTCGGCGCGCACACGGTCACGCTGGTCATCAGCATGTTGGGCGTGCCGCTCGGCGTCGAGGCGACGACGATCGGCTGCACATTGGGCGTGGTCGACGGCGTGACGGTCGTGTCAGCCGGATTGGACGTGTTGCCGCCCCCCGTGTTCTGGCTCGGCGGCGACGCGCTCCCCGCGGAGGCGGCACTCCCGCCGCCGCTACTGCCGCCGCCGCCGCATCCCGCCAGTGCGCCGCAGACAAGGAGACCGAGCGCGAACCAGCGTGTCGTTCTTGTGAGCATCGCATGCCTCCCTAGCGCAGATCGTCGATCGAGACGCCGGCGGGCAATGCGCCGGGCAGCCACGCCCGGCCGATGTAGCTGCGCATTTGCCCGCCCGATTCAACGACGAAATCCCCTTGCTGGACACGCCCCGCGTGCCGGTTCAGCGACGTCGCGGCACCTGATTGGAACGATTCGAAGCGCGCGCCGAGCAGCTTGTGCAGATCGGGCATCGTCGGGCCGTCCCAGGTGTAGGCGACGATCCGGCCGTTCGCCGTGGCGTATTCGCGGATCGTCGTGCCGCCGTCGTCGACCGTTGTCGTGATGCTCAAAGCGCCTTCGGCGCCATTGGATTGGGTGAGCGCGCGGGCGGCGGGCATGCCGGCGAGTGCGGCTCGCGTGCCGCCCAATTGAGCGTGTGCACTCGTGCAAAAGGTCATGGACAAGGCAAGCGCGGCTAGCCAAGCGGCGCGAGCGGGCGTGGTGCTTCTCATCAGGCTGTTTCCCTCAATTTCTCGATACGTCTGATTTTTAAAATTGCTTTTGGACGATAGCATCGGCGGGGTTTCGCAGGACCCCTAAGCCTGGAGAGGGCGGAGAGCGGTCTCGAAAAAATCGCGCGCGAATCGATTGAATGCCTTACGCAGCAAGGCAGTGATCGGTCATTCCGGTGACGGAGGAGATGGCTAAAATGGTTGCTGAGTGTTAAATCTCGCGAACAGGCAACCGACTGCCCGCTCCGCCCGGGTAAGCCGCTTTTTGCACAGGCCCGCCCGGGACCGGTAAAATGCGCGGTTGATCCACGGAAATATCGCCGTGGCGTAGCCGAAGGATTCCTAGAACATGACTGATCTTCGTTTTACCTCGCGGTTCGCAGCACTGCTGTTGGCTGGCGGCCTGGTTGCCGGTTGCAGTTCGCCGTCGCCTACCAAGGTCGACTACAAGAGCGATTCGAAGTCGAAACAAGTGTCGCTTGCCGTTCCGCCCAATATGCTCGAGGAAACGTCCGATCAGCGTTCGCTGCCTCCGCAGGGCGGCGCGACTTCGCTTTCCAGCCTCGAACAGACGCAACAGGCCGCGCCGAAGGCCGATACCGTGATTCCGCCGGTCGCCGGCATGCATATCCAGCGCGACGGCACCGAAAGCTGGCTCGTGGTCGACAACAAGTCGCCGGACGACGTCTGGCCGCAAGTGCGCCGCTTCTGGCAGGAGCAAGGCTTTCTGCTCGTCGTCGATCAGCGCGACAAGCACGTGATGGAAACCGACTGGAACGAAACACGTGCGTCGATCAACGAAGGTCTGATCCGCGATACCTTGACGAAGGCGATGGGCAACTCGTATGTGGCGGCCGAGCGCAACAAGTACCGTACGCGTCTCGAAGCGGCGCCGAACGGCGGCACCTACGTGTTCATCAGCCAGAAAGGCTTGCACGAGGCGGTGACAGGCGTCAACAACGACCAGACCCAATGGCAAGCCAAACCGAATGATCCGGCGCTCGAAACCGAGTACCTGAAGCGGCTGATGGCGTCGCTCGCGCGGGCGAACTCGAGCGGCGACATGACGGTCGCGTCGGTGGACCAGCCCGCCAGCGGCACGACGATCGACGCGACGCCGCAAGTGGCCGCGAAGCCGGCGGCAGCGGGCGCGCAAACGGGCGTCGCGGCGATTGCCGCGCAAAACGTCGCGCAAGCCGCGAAGACGTCGGCGCCGGCCGCTTCGCCGGCGGCGAGCGGTCAATATACGTCGACGGAACTCACGCTCGACGAGCCGTATGAACGCGCATGGCTGCGTGTCGGCATTGCGCTCGACCGCAGCAACTTCACCGTCGACGATCGCGATCGCAACCGTGGGCTGTACTTCATTCGTTACGTCGACCCGAATGACAAGTCCTCGGAGGAGCAGGGTTTCTGGAGCCAGGTCTTCCACGGCCGGAAGGAAAAGGAAGCGAAGCAATATCTGCTCAACGTTCGTGCGGTGACGCCGAATCAGACGCGCGTGGCGGTGATTGACGCCAAGGGCGAGGTCGATACGTCGCGTCCAGCGAAGGAAATCATGGGGCTCGTGATCGACCAGTTGCGCTGATCCTGTTTTAGCGCGCTGAATCCAGCGTTCGATGCAAGCCCGCCTCGGCAACGAGGCGGGCTTTTTCATTCGCGGATCCGAAACGAAGGGTGGGTCCGTCGCCAGTGGGAAGGTGGGACGTACCGTGACGTTACGGCGTAACGCCACGGCGGAAATGGTGCTTTCGCGCGCGAGCGAAAAATTAAGTCATGAAAATCAAAGGCGTAACGAGGCGTGTTGGCTTGGCACGCAAGCTGCTGTGTCTGAGTGGAAGGCAAAAACAGGGAGAGGGGCACGCGATGAGCCGTTCATTCACCGCGTGCCCGGCCGATGATGATCCGCGCTCCGCGCAGGTCGGATGGCCCCGTCGCCTTTCCTCGTAGGGCGGCGGTTCAAACAAAAACGGCGCCCTCGCTTCGAGGGCGCCGCTTGCGGCTTAGCGTATTGGAACCGTGCTGCAGGCGGCGCTCAATGCGCGGCTTGCGGGACGTCCAGAATCAGAATGATGGTCCAGTCGGCATCGCCTTCGTGGTGATATTGCCGTTCCGCGACGATGAACGGCTGTTGTTTGCCCGACGGTCCGAGAAACAGCACATCGCCTTCCATCGGCAAACACTCGACCGGCGGCAAGGCGAGATACGCCTCCTGCGAGCCGCGCGGCATCAGCTTTTCAATTTTGCGGGATGCGGCTTCGGTCCATTCGATATCCAACTGGATGTTGCTCATTCTGTCCTCCGCACCGGGGTGCGCACGGGTTGGGAAAATTCGGTGCGCGACTGTAGCATACCGTCGCGAAGCGGCCGCAAACAAAAAAGCCGAAGCCGGCATAACCGGCTTCGGCTGCTTGCCTGGGGCGTGCGAACTTACTCGCCTTCCTTCTTCGCCATCGGCTTCTTGTGATGATGCATCGGCTTTTGCTTCATCTCTTGATGGGCGGGCATGGCTTCCTGCTGCGACTGCAGGGCTTGAGCACGCTGCTCGATATCCGCGGCCTTTGCCGGGTCCGTGCTTTCGGTGATGCCGTTATCGGTCTGCGCATGCGCAGCACCTGCCAACGCCGACAAAGAAACCAAGATAGCCAGGGATACTTTCTTCATGAATACCTCCGTGCAGGGTGGTTAATTGGTAATGGACGCAAATGTATGGCCTGTCCGGCTGGACACTGCATTCTAGCGACCTATCGGCACTTCAACCGAGGGTGTATGAGAAAAGTGACGGATCGTTACATTTGGTTACAAGTGCGTCGAGGCTCGAAAGGACGTGCCTCGGAAGCAGGGCGAGCAGATTCCGGGCCCGACTGCCGCGCGGTTGATGCAGGCGAGAATCCGCGTCGAAAAAACTTGGACTCCGAATCAAATGCCGGTGCTGCATGTTTGCCTATTGCCAACGCCTGCTGGTGTCAGAACCATCCGATCGCGCAATAGACGTGGAATTGTGCAATCCCGATCAATTCGTGCAGCGCGACTTCGGTGTTGACCAAATTGGTGTAGCGGGGCAGCACGCCGCGCCGGATATGCCGCGCGTTCGATACGATCGGATGCGGCGACAGCCCGAACCGCGCGAAATCGAGCAACGCACGGGGCATCTGATACGCCGATGTCACGAGCATCAACGAATCGTAACGTTCGCCGCGTAGTATGCGAGCAACGTTGCGCGCGTTTTGATAGGTGTTGAGGCTGGTGTTTTCGAGCAACACGTCAGTTTTCGCGACATGAAGACGCAACAAATAAGGAGCGTAATTATCGGCCTCGCTGGTTTCGTGCCGCTGCGGATTGCCGCCGCTGAGGATGACTGTGCAAACGGCCTCGCGACGTTTGCATTCGGCGTAGAGCTCCGCCGCCTTGGCGATGCGAATCATGGCGTCGCGCTTGGGAACGAGGCTGCCGTTATCGTCGTGCTCGGTTCCGTCGCCTAGCACGATGAGTGCGGTGCGCGGTGCGAAGATTGCCTGGCGCTCGCGCGGAACGTCAGGTTGCGCCCAGTCGAGCAGGGGTGCCGCGAGCCAGCCCGTCGCAAGGAGCCAAAATGTCCCGATGCCCGCGATCGCGACGACAAGCCGCGCACGGCGCCATAGTAGAAAAACCGCGAAAAAAAGCGCGAATAAAGTGAATAAGATCAATTGACTTGGGGTAACGTATCAGTTTCGAGGCAATTCATGGAGCTGTCATCACGTCGATTTAAGACGTATCGCGGCGGCATGAAATGAGCGCTCCACGGGCGTTCGAACGGGGGCTCGAAATTATAGGTGGTACATTGGAATGGCGGTCGCGCCGAACTTGCCGGGCTCGTGATCCCCGGTTTGTCCGACGCAGCCGGGCATCATCGGCCGCGCGGCATTGCGCCGTGTGAAGCCGTGTCATGGCTGCACTTTAAGAAAGAATCGAGATGACCACGTATTCCAACGAAGCGGTACTCGAGGCGCTCAGGCGAGTGCAATATCGCCAGGTTCCATGGGCCAAGCGCCCAAGTGTCTTCCAATATCTACGCAATCTCGGCTTGATGGATATCGTCCGCCAACGCACGGTCGCTCCGGCACCCGGTTTCCATGCGCCGGTCGACATCGCTGTTCTGACCGACAAAGGCCGTGCTGAATTTGCGCGTCTTGCGCGCGACGAACGGGCGCTGAGTTGGGAATCGCAGCGCACGCATGACTACGCACTGGGCGAAGCTTTCGCCGCGGCCGCATTGGAAGCGCGCTCGTAGCACAAACCCGGTCTGCCCTTGAGGTCGTTGCGCGAGCAACGGATTTTATCGGGGCAGCTCGCATTGACGCCGGTCCACGCGTCATCCGAAAAAAAAGCCCGTATCGCGAGGATACGGGCTACCGGATATTTGCTGCTGCCACGCTGTGCTCATGGCAATTACTCCGACTTCGACTATGCCGGGTGGTTCCCGTTATTTTCGCAACGCGTCACGGTTGCCGGCGGTTTTCGCCGCCTCGGGCGGGTTCGGCGCGCGAGCGGGCGTTACTGGCGATGTCGCCGCGCAAATCGCCGCGAGGCACAGTCGGAGTGATTTGAGGTCCGCGCGGGTCGTTTTGCGGCAGGGATTGAATCGGTGCGCCGTTCGACTGACGGTTCCAGTCACGGGGAGCGTGCTGCGCGTGGGCGGCAACAGTCGCCAGCGAAACCACGACACCGCACAGTAGCAGTGACATTGATTTCATGGTGGCTCCTGTGTCGGATGACCTTAGCGCTTTAGCGCTTAGGTCAGCCCCATGCTGTGGTTGCCCGGAGTTAGTGCTTCAGCACTGACTCCCGGCCCACAGCGGTCGGCCGAAGCAGGCACTTCCGCGCCCACTCCAGCCCCGTGCAAGCTATCAAACCGCCCAATGCGGCTCGTTCGCATACTCGTAAAGTAAGCGCGTAAGCGAAAGCACGTTGTAAATAATGGTAAATAGATGTTTCGCCAAACGCTGATGGTTTGACGAGCGCTGCCCACACAGCGGGGCGGCACGATGGCGGCGGGGCTTGCGTGAGTAACGGTGTAGCAGGCAGGTTGGGTGCCGGTGCGTCGGAGCGCGCTTCGGCGAGATTGCCGCGGTGTCTCGTCGCGGCTGCCTTCAGACGCGAACCGGGCGCCCATGGGCGCCCGGCTGCAATTCGATTTAAGCCATCTTGACTGGCGCGCGCCAGGATTCCGGGTTGGTCCAGAATGCGCCGCGCAGGCGGTCGCGGCTCGGCGGCGCCGGCGTCTTCACGGCGGTCGCGCCGATGCGTCCGCGCAGCGAAATCTGGCGGCCGCTCGTGCTAAGACGCTTCACGATCTCCGCGAGCGTTCCGTCGGCTTGCCATTCGTCGAAACGGCGCCGGCAGGTCGGCGGCGACGGATAGCGGCCCGGCAGCTTCGACCAGCCTTCACCCGTCGACAATACCCAAAGCACCGCATTCACGACTGCTCGGGCTTCCACACGCGGGCGACCGCGCCGCTCGCTGCGTGCAGGCTCCGCGCAGAACAACGCCTCGACCAGCGCCCACTCGTTATCTCTCAAATCGTCGAACAGCATCATGTCCTCACCTCAGCGAAGCTAACTCCGGTGCGCTGCCCCGCGCCGCGCACTCTCGACACACCCGCAACCGGGTGCCAGGGGCCGGGGCAGACCGCGGCGGTCGATCAGTCATCGAACCGCGGGCGGCGCCGGCCGGTGCGCCCATCAATGCACGAAGCGTGCCATCTGCTTTGCGACTGCCTCCAAGGCGCTTTGCAGAAGGCCACACGGAAGTCAGCTAGGGGCGTATAAGACGCTAAAACGACCATCCAGAAAATAAGGGCTATCACCAATCTTGTGCACTTGGCCCGTCAGGCGTGCGTCTGCGCCCGATTGTTGCGCCGCAAGAAACGACAGCCGACGCTCCAATCCGGCGAGTTGGCAATAGAATCGCATCGACGGGGCATATTGATGAGGCGGACAAATGAATGTCACCTTGCGGCAGTTGCGCGTGTTTATCGAGGTCGCGCGTCAAGAGAGCTTCAGCCGCGCCGGCGATGAAATCGGGCTCACGCAATCCGCCGTGAGCCGCTGCGTGCGGGAGTTGGAGAGCGAAATTGGCCTCAAGCTGATCGACCGCACGACGCGCGAAGTGCAATTGACCGATGTCGGCACGAACCTGATTGCGAGCGTGTCGCGTCTGTTGAGGGAACTCGACGAGGCACTGCGTGAAATTCGCGAGATCGGTGAGCAGCGGCGCGGCAGGGTGGTGGTCGCGGCGAGCCCGACGGTCGCGTGTCGCGTGATGCCGCAAATCATCGCGGCGTGCGGCAAGCAGTTTCCGTTTGTCACGCTCGGCCTGCGCGACGACGTGCAAAGCGACGTGGTGCGCAAGGTCAAGTCGGGGGAGGTCGATTTTGGGGTCATTATCGGGCCGCACGGCGCGGAGGATCTGATCAGCGAACCGGTGATGATCGATTCGTTCTGCTTCGTCGCCCGGGCCGATCATCCGCTTGCCGCGCGCACCGAGGTGTCTTGGCGCGCGCTCGAAGGGGCGCGGCTCGTGTTGCTCGATCACGCGTCGGGCAGCCGGCCGCTGATCGACGCCGTGCTCGCCGAGCATCAGGTGAGCGCGCAGATCGTGCAGGAGCTTGGGCTCACGGCGACCGTGTTCGGGCTCGTCGAGGCGGGAGTCGGCGCGAGCGTGCTGCCCTGGCTCGCGCTGCCGGTGCCGGCCGATACGTCGCTCGTCGCACGGCCGCTCGTGCCGCGCGCGGAGCGCACGGTCGAGCTCGTGCGTCGCCGCGACCGTTCGCTCTCGCCCGCTGCCGAGGCGGTGTGGGGCCTGATCCGCCAGCTTCCCGCGAGGGCCGAGGATCTCGGATAGGCCGCGCCTGGCCTATCGAACGTTCGGTGGGCTAGCGCTTGCGTTCGTTCGGCACGCGCTACACTTTCGCCTTTCCCATCCATGTTCCCCGTACCCGAACGTCCCATGAGCGAACCAGACCCGTTCCGCCAAGGCGCGCCCAACGCGCGCGATGCCGTGCGCGCGCTGCGCCCTTCTCAGATTCGCGAGGTCGCGAACGCCGGTTTCGGCGTGGCCGACGTGCTGCCTTTCTGGTTCGGCGAATCGGATCGCGTGACGCCCAAGTTCATCCGCGATGCGGCCAGCGAGGCGCTCGCGGCCGGCGCTACGTTCTATACGTACAACCTCGGCATCGCCCCGCTGCGCGAGGCGCTTGCCGGCTATGTGAGCGCGCTGCACGGTCAGACGTCGCCGGATCAGGTCGCGGTCACGAGCGCCGGCGTGAATGCTTTGATGCTGGCCGCGCAATTGGTCGTCGGCGCGGGTGACCGCGTGGTCGCCGTGACGCCGCTGTGGCCGAATCTCGTCGAGATTCCGAAGATCCTCGGCGCGAGCGTTCAAACCGTGTCGCTCGAATATGGCCCGCTCGGCTGGACGCTCGACCTCGAACGCCTGCTCGCGGCATTGACGCCCGATACGCGGCTTTTGATGCTGAACTCGCCGAACAATCCGACCGGCTGGGTCATGACGCGCGACGAGCAGCAGGCGGTGCTCGAGCACTGCCGCCGCCATGGCATCTGGATCGTCGCGGACGACGTGTACGAGCGGCTTTACTACGGCGATGGCGGCGCGCATGCCGATGACGCCGGCGCAGCGCGCAGCGCGCCGTCGTTCCTCGATCTCGCCGCGCGCGACGAGCGCGTGATTTGCGTCAATTCGTTCTCGAAGGCGTGGCTGATGACCGGCTGGCGGCTTGGCTGGATCGTGGCGCCCAGCGCGCTGATGGACGACCTGTCCAAGCTCGTCGAATACAACACGTCGTGCGCGCCGTCGTTCGTGCAGCAGGCGGGCGTCGTGGCCGTGCGCGAGGGCGAGCGCTTCGCGCAGGAGCTGGCCGCGAGCCTGCGTGAGTCGCGCGACCATCTGGTGAGCGCGCTCGCGCAGATTCCGGGCGTCGACGTGAAAACGCCGCCCGGCGCGATGTACCTGTTTTTCGCGTTGCCGGGCGCGGAGCGCAGTCTCGATCTTTGCAAGTCGCTCGTGTGCGAGGCCGGCCTGGGATTGGCCCCCGGCAGCGCGTTCGGGCCGGAGGGCGAGGGCTTCGTGCGCTGGTGCTATGCATGCGATCCGGCGCGGCTCGATCTCGGCGTCGAGCGGCTGCGCCGCTTCCTCGCGCGGCGGTGAACCGCGGGCGCCGTTCTTTACGCACCGGATATTTTTGCGTAAGATGGCGTTCAGTCACGCGGTTCCTCCTCGGAATTTCGCTGCTCCGTCCGGCTGGGTTTGGCTTGATAGCGGTACGATTCGCCACCCCCCGGTCCGTGCTCCCATCAATATGACCGATCAAAATCGGGCGAGCGCGTCTTCAGTTCCATATCGTCTGTTTGATCCGGTTCAGTGACCACAGGGTCTGGCCTAGCTGCATGAATACCCAAGAGGCGAAGATCGTCCTCGAGACTGCTTTGATTTGCGCGCAGGAGCCGCTGAAAATCGGCGACATGCGCAAGCTCTTTGCCGACGCCGTGTCGGCAGATACCGTTCGCACGTTGCTCGAAGATCTGAAGCAGGATTGGTCGGGGCGCGGCGTCGAGCTTGTCGGGCTGGCGTCCGGCTGGCGCTTTCAAAGCAAGCCTGCGATGCGTTCCTATCTGGATCGCCTGCATCCCGAGAAGCCGCCGAAATATTCGCGCGCGGTGCTCGAGACGCTCGCGATCGTGGCATACCGGCAGCCCGTGACGCGCGGCGATATCGAAGAAATTCGCGGCGTCACGGTCAATACGCAAGTCGTGAAGCAGCTCGAGGATCGCAACTGGATCGAAGTAATCGGGCACCGCGATGTGCCGGGCCGTCCGGCGCTCTACGCGACGACCAAGCAGTTTCTCGACGATCTCGGTTTGAAGGCGCTCGACGAGTTGCCTGCGCTAGATGATCCGGCCGCTGCGATCGAAGGGAATCTGCTCGCGCAGCACGCCATCGAGTTTCCGGATGGCGAGGCAGGCGCGCCCGCGGAGGTCGAGGGTGAAACCGATGCGGCTGCTGCCGCTCACGGCGATGCCGAGCCAGCGGCGCACGATTTGCCAGAGACGGAAACGAATGCCGCCGCACCGGGCGAGCGTGACGAAACCACCGTCGAGCGCGAACCGCTCGACGCAGAAGCAAACGTTGAACTGCAAGCCGAGAGCGCCGCAGCGCGCGTCGAGCTGCAGGCAGACGATGCAAATCGAGCGATCGCCGATCGC
Source organism: Trinickia violacea (assembly GCF_005280735.1). NCBI lineage: Bacteria > Pseudomonadati > Pseudomonadota > Betaproteobacteria > Burkholderiales > Burkholderiaceae > Trinickia > Trinickia violacea. The sequence goes on along the minus strand of NZ_CP040077.1, from coordinate 2,825,399 downwards.
GGCCCGGCCGATCGCGGCCCGGCCGATTTAGCAGGACCGACTCATGACTCGAGCGCGTTCCACGAAACGGAACACGCCTTCGAGCCGAACCCGACGCGTGTGACGCACGGCGATCCGGCGGCCGGCGAACCGGAGGATCGGCGTGACGCCGCGCAGGACGCAAGCGAATTCACCGACGACGAAGCCGCGTCGCGCAGCGCTTGACGTAACCGAACACCAGCCGCGCCCGCAATGGGCGCGCGCGACCTGACACTTGAGGTTGTTTTGACTACTACCCACGACACTGATTCGTCCGAATCCGCGCATGCTGTCGAGGCTGCGCGCCGCGACGACGCGCAAGAGCACCAGGCGTCGTCCGGCGAGACCGAGCGCGCTGCACCTGGCTCGGAAGCGGGCGACGAAGAACGGCCGCGCCGCGGTCTGCGACGCGGTCCGCGCAGTCTGATCGCGCGCCGCCGCGCGGCGGCAAAAACGAAGGGCGCGGAAAATGCGCCCGCTCAGCCCGCGGGCGCAGTAACCGAGGCTCCGCCGGACGGCGAGGTCGCCGCCCAGGTGCGCGCGCCGCGCAAGGAAGCGGGCGCAAAGGGCCCCCGCAAGCAAGCCGGCGCCAAGCGCGAAGGTGGCCGCCAGAGCAAGCGCACCGAAGCTCCATCGGCCGAAGCGGGCGCCCCCGCCCAGGACGACCTGTTCTCCTACGTGACGTCGCCGGCTTTCGATGCCGACAATAGCAGCACCGGCGGCGTGCGCGCGCCGATGCTGCGCCGCGGCCGCCAGGAGGCGCCGAAGCGCATCCTATCTCCGGACGACGACGCGCCGAAACTGCACAAGGTGCTCGCCGAAGCGGGCATGGGCTCGCGCCGCGAGATGGAAGAGCTGATCGTGGCCGGCCGCGTGTCGGTGAACGGCGAGCCGGCGCACATCGGCCAGCGCATCATGCCGACCGACCAGGTCCGCATCAACGGCAAGCCGGTCAAGCGCAAGCTGCAGACAAAGCCGCCGCGCGTCTTGCTGTACCACAAACCCACGGGTGAGATCGTCAGCCACGCGGACCCGGAAGGGCGCCCGTCGGTGTTCGACAAGCTTCCGCCGATGAAGACGGCCAAGTGGCTGGCGGTGGGCCGCCTCGACTTCAACACCGAAGGCCTGTTGATGCTGACGACTTCGGGCGATCTCGCGAACCGCTTCATGCATCCGCGCTATAGCGTGGAGCGCGAATACGCGGTGCGCGTGGTCGGCGAGCTGACCGAAGGCTCGCGGCAGAAGCTCTTGCACGGCGTCGAGCTCGAAGACGGCCCGGCGAACTTCCTGCGCATTCGCGACGGCGGCGGCGAGGGCACGAATCACTGGTATCACGTTGCGCTTGCCGAAGGGCGCAATCGTGAAGTGCGGCGCATGTTCGAGGCGGTCGGCCTGATGGTGAGCCGTCTGATCCGTACGCGTCATGGCCCGATCCTGTTGCCGCGCGGCTTGAAGCGCGGCCGCTGGGAAGAGCTCGAGGACAATCAGGTGCGCAGTCTGATGGCATCGGTGGGGCTGAAGGCGCCGACCGAAGAGAAGGGCGGGCGCAATGCGGCGTCCGAACGCCGTCAGCCGGATCCGATGCAGACGTCGATGGGATTCATCAGCCGCGAGCCGGTGCTGACCGCTCATGGCCGCTTCGACCAGCCCCAGCGTGGCGGCGGCCGGCGCGGCGCCGCGGGTGGCGGGTTCGGCGGCGGGCAGGGTGGCTTCGGCGGTGGCAGCGGTAGCGGCGGCGCGGGTTCCGGCGGTTACGGCAATCGCAGTGGCGGTAGCCGTGGGCAGAACGCGGGCGGCGGCCGACGCGACGTCGACGGCAATCGTGCGCCGACCGGGCCGGGCAAGCGCGCATCGGGCGGCAACGCCAACGGCAATCGCGCGCAGGGCGGCAACCGCGGCGCGAACGGCAACCGGGCGGGCGGCGGCGCAAACACGGGCGGCGCGGGCGGTAGCGGCGGCAATCGCGGCGGTCAGCGACCGGCGGCGCGCAACCGTTCGCGCGGGCGGTAAGCGGCAATGTCGACGTGCAGCCGGGCGCTGTCCCGGCCTGCGCGTTGGCCGGACGAACGCGCGCTTTTCCAGTGAAACATGCTGCGAAATCAAGCGATAAGCGCGCTCGACAGCGTCAAGCGGTTTGCGTTCGTACCGAAAAATGCTACAATCGCGAAGTCGCTGGGCGTGCGGCATTAGGCTTGGTCACTGCGGTTTGTCACTGACTTGGCAGCAGTAGGGTGGCATCAACGTGCAGCTCAGGTGCGACCACCGGTTAGAAGAAGATGGGCGTGAAGCCCATTTTTTTTTGCTGGTACGGTTCGGCATCTCGAGTTGGCACACACCAATTCCGTGCGCCGGCTTGGCGCGCGGCCCGAAGGTGAAACGCAAACGGGCGAGGGCTGTGCGCGTACACCTTAGAGGGCACTGTGCAACTGACGGAACTGATAGAAACCACGGTCGTAGGTCTGGGCTACGAGCTGGTCGATCTCGAACGCACCGGGCGCGGCATGCTCTGCGTCTATATTGACCAGCCGTCCGGCATCGCGATTGAAGACTGCGAAAAAGTTACGCGTCAGCTCCAGCACGTTCTGACAGTCGAAAATATCGATTACGAGCGGCTCGAAGTATCGTCGCCGGGACTCGATCGTCCGCTGAAGAAACTCGCGGATTTCGAACGCTTCGCGGGCAGCGAGGCCGTCATTACATTGAAGAAGCCATTGGACGGGCGTAAATCGTACCGGGGCATTCTGCATGCGCCGAACGGCGAAGCGATTGGTTTGGAATTTGAAGGGAAGGAAGGCGCCGCGATGCTCGATTTCACGCTCGCGGATATCGATAAGGCGCGCCTCGTCCCGCACGTTGACTTTAGGAGCCGCAAACAATGAGTCGCGAAGTGTTGATGCTGGTGGATGCGCTGGCACGCGAAAAGAACGTCAATAAGGATGTGGTGTTCGCTGCGCTCGAAGCGGCTCTCGCCTCGGCCACCAAGAAGCTCTTCGACGAAGACGTGGATATTCGGGTCCATATCGACCGGGAAAGCGGCGAGCACGAAACGTATCGCCGCTGGCGCGTCGTGCCGGACGAAGCGGGCCTGCAGGAGCCGGATCAGGAAATCCTCCTGTTCGAAGCACGCGAGCAGCAGCCGGAAGCGCAAATCGACGACTACATCGAAGATCCGGTGCCGTCGATCGAATTCGGCCGCATCGGCGCGCAGGCCGCCAAGCAGGTGATCCTGCAGAAGGTGCGCGATGCCGAGCGCGAGCAGATCCTGAACGACTTCCTCGAGCGCGGCGAAAAGATCATGACCGGCACGGTCAAGCGTCTCGACAAGGGCAACTTCGTCGTCGAATCGGGCCGCGTTGAAGCGCTTTTGCGCCGCGACCAGCTGATTCCGAAGGAAAACCTGCGCGTGGGCGACCGCGTGCGCGCCTATATCGCGAAGGTCGATCGCACCGCACGCGGTCCGCAGATCGAGCTGTCGCGCACGGCGCCCGAGTTCCTGATGAAGCTGTTCGAAATGGAAGTGCCCGAGATCGAGCAGGGCCTGCTCGAGATCAAGGCGGCGGCGCGCGACCCTGGCGTGCGCGCGAAGATCGGCGTGATCGCCTATGACAAGCGCATCGATCCGATCGGCACTTGCGTCGGCATCCGCGGCTCGCGCGTGCAGGCTGTGCGCAATGAGCTCGGTGGCGAAAACGTCGACATCGTGCTATGGTCGGAGGATCCCGCCCAGTTCGTCATCGGCGCGCTCGCGCCGGCAGCCGTCCAGTCGATCGTCGTCGATGAAGAAAAGCATTCGATGGACGTCGTCGTCGACGAAAACGAGCTGGCGGTCGCGATTGGCCGCAGCGGCCAGAACGTGCGTCTTGCCAGCGAACTCACCGGCTGGCAGATCAACATCATGACGCCGGACGAGTCCGCGCAGAAGCAGAATCAGGAGCGCGGCGAGCTGCGCGACCTGTTCATGGCGCGTCTCGACGTCGACGAAGAAGTCGCCGACATCCTGATCGACGAAGGCTTTACGAGTCTCGAAGAGATCGCCTACGTGCCGCTCAACGAGATGCTCGAAATCGAAGCGTTCGACGAAGACACCGTTCACGAACTGCGCAACCGCGCGCGCGATGCATTGCTCACGATGGCGATCGCGAACGAAGAAAAGGTCGAAAATGTCGCCCTTGATCTGAAGAGCCTGGATGGCATGGATGCCGACTTGCTCGCCAAGCTGGCCGAGCACCAGATTCAGACACGCGACGACCTTGCCGAGCTTGCGGTCGACGAGCTGGTCGAGATGACGGGAATGGACGAGGAAGCCGCGAAGACGCTGATCATGAAAGCACGAGAACACTGGTTCCAATGAAGACCTTGGAACGGCCCGGCCTTTTCTTTTCTTGAGAGAAACGACCATGGCGCACTGATTTGATGGCGGCCCGCTGGCCGCATGACCCGATGCTAACCGCAAGGAATCGGTCCTTGCACTAAGAGGAATGAATGGCGAGTAACAACGTAGCCCAATTTGCCGCGGAACTCAAAATGCCTGCTGGCGTGCTGCTCGAGCAGCTCCAGGCGGCCGGCGTACAGAAAGCGAGCGAAGACGATGTCTTGTCCGAGACGGACAAGTCGCGTCTGCTTGACCACTTGCGCAAGTCGCACGGTTCGGCCGACGCGGACAAGCGCAAGATCACGCTGACCAAACGGCACACGTCGGAGATCAAGCAGTCCGACGCGACGGGCAAGGCTCGCACCATTCAAGTCGAGGTGCGCAAGAAGCGCGTGTTCGTCAAGCGCGACGAAACCGCGGAACAGGGCGTGGAAGCATCGAATCATGCAGCCGAGGCCGAAGAGGCCGACCTTCAGCGCCGCGAGGAAGAAGCGCGCCGCGAGGCCGAGCTGCTCGAGAAGCAGGCGCAGGAGCTGAAAGAGCGTCAGGAACGCCTCGCGCTAGAAGAGTCCGAGCGCCAGGCCCGCGAGCAGGCGGCGGAAGCCGAGCGTCGCCGTCAGGAAGAAGAAGCCGCGAAGAAGCGCGCGGCGGCGGTTGCCGAAGCGACAGCGCGCGAACAGGCCGAGGCCGCAGCGGAACGCTCGGCTGCCGTGGACGAAGAGCGCGCGGCAGCGGAACGCGCGGCACAACGCGAAGCGGCGAAGAAGGCTGAAGACGCGGCTCGCGTCGCAGCGGAAACGGCGCGCGCCGAGCAGGAAGAAATCAGCAAGCGCCGTGCGGCGGCCGAAGCCGAAGCGCGTGCGATTCGCGAAATGATGAACACGCCGCGCAAGGCGCAGGTCAAGGCGCCTGAGCCCGCACCGGTTGCCAAGGCTGCGGAAGCGCCGGCGGCTGCGAAGGCCGCGGAAGCCAAGGGCACGCTGCACAAGCCGGCGCGTCCGGCAGGTGAGGGTGCCTCGCGTCCGGCCAAGAAGGCTGCGCCGGCGGCCGCGCCGGCTGCCACGCCATCGTCGGCTCCGGCGGCTGGCGACAAGAAGAAGCCGGGCGCGGGCAAGGGCGGCTGGCAGGACGACGCTGCGAAGCGTCGCGGCATCAAGACGCGCGGCGACTCGAGCGGCGGCGTCGATCGCGGTTGGCGCGGCGGCCCGAAGGGACGCGGCAAGCATCAGGAAGCGACGTCGTTCCAGGCTCCGACCGAGCCGATCGTGCGCGAAGTGCACGTGCCGGAAACGGTGACGGTCGCCGATCTGGCGCACAAAATGTCGGTCAAGGCTTCGGAAGTCATCAAGGTGATGATGAAGCTCGGCCAAATGGTCACGATCAACCAGGTGCTCGACCAGGAAACGGCGATGATCGTCGTCGAGGAACTGGGGCACCATGCCGTCGCGGCGAAGCTCGACGATCCGGAAGCGCTGCTCGTCGAAGGCGAAGCGACCGACGCTGAGCAACTGCCGCGTCCGCCTGTCGTCACGGTGATGGGCCACGTCGACCACGGCAAGACCTCGCTGCTCGACTACATCCGCCGCGCGAAGGTTGCCGCGGGCGAAGCGGGCGGCATTACGCAGCACATCGGCGCGTACCACGTCGACACGCCGCGCGGCGTCATCACGTTCCTCGATACGCCGGGTCACGAGGCGTTCACGGCCATGCGTGCGCGCGGTGCGAAGGCGACCGATATCGTGATTCTCGTGGTCGCAGCCGACGACGGCGTGATGCCGCAGACGAAGGAAGCGATCGCCCACGCGAAGGCGGGTGGCGTGCCGATCGTCGTCGCGATCAACAAGATCGATAAGCCGGAAGCGAACCCCGAGCGCGTGAAGCAGGAACTCGTCGCCGAGGGCGTCGTGCCGGAAGAGTACGGCGGCGATTCGCCGTTCGTGCCGGTGTCGGCGAAAACGGGCTCGGGCATCGACGATCTGCTCGAAAACGTCCTGCTGCAAGCCGAAGTGCTGGAACTGAAAGCACCGGTCGAAGCGCCGGCCAAGGGTATCGTGATCGAAGCGAAGCTCGACAAGGGCAAGGGTCCGGTTGCGACGATCCTCGTGCAGTCGGGCTCGCTTTCGCGCGGCGACGTCGTGCTCGCCGGCAGCGCTTACGGCCGCGTCCGCGCGATGCTCGACGAAACCGGCAAGGCGACGAAGTCCGCAGGGCCGTCGATTCCGGTCGAAATTCAAGGTCTGTCGGAAGTGCCGGCGGCGGGCGAAGAAGTCATCGTGTTGCCGGACGAGCGCAAGGCGCGCGAAATCGCGCTGTTCCGTCAAGGCAAGTTCCGCGACGTCAAACTCGCGAAGCAGCAGGCTGCGAAGCTCGAAAGCATGCTCGAGCAGATGGGCGAAGGCGAAGTGCAGACCTTGCCGCTCATCGTCAAGGCCGACGTGCAGGGCTCGCAGGAAGCGCTGGTGCAGTCGCTGCTCAAGCTGTCGACGGACGAAGTGCGCGTGCAGGTCGTGCATGGCGCGGTCGGCGGGATCAGCGAAAACGACGTCAACCTGGCCACGGCTTCGAAGGCGGTCATCATCGGCTTCAACACGCGTGCCGATGCGCAGGCCCGCAAGCTCGCGGAAGCGAACGGCGTCGATATCCGCTACTACAACATCATCTACGACGCAGTGGATGAGGTGAAGGCAGCGATGTCGGGCATGCTCGCGCCGGAGAAGCGCGAAGTCGTGACCGGCATGGTCGAGGTGCGCCAAGTCTTCAAGGTGCCGAAGGTCGGCAGCGTGGCGGGCTGTATGGTGACGGACGGCGTCGTGAAGCGTTCGTCGTCGGTGCGCGTGCTGCGCAACAACGTCGTGATCCATACCGGCGAGCTCGATTCGCTCAAGCGCTTCAAGGACGACGTCAAGGAAGTGCGCCAGGGCTTCGAGTGCGGTATGTCGATCAAGAACTTCAACGATATCGTCGAAGGCGATCAGTTCGAGGTGTTCGAAGTCACGGAAGTCGCGCGTACGCTGTAACCACCGGCGCGAAGGCTCGAAGGGCGGAGCGGGCGCTGGCCCGTTCCGCCTTTTTTATTGGACGCACCGAATCACGGAATCATCATGCCGAAAAAACGCAGTACCCCGAACCGCAACGTCCAGATCGCCGATCAGATTCAGCGCGATCTGTCCGAACTCATCATGCGCGAGGTCAAAGACCCGCGCATCGGTCTCGTCACGATCCAGAGCGTCGAGCTGACGCCTGACTACGCGCATGCGAAGGTGTACTTCACGACGCTGACCGGCGACGCGCAGGCGACGCAGACCGCGCTCAACCATGCGGCCGGCCATTTGCACAACCTGCTGTTCAAGCGCCTGCACATCCATACGGTGCCGACGCTGCATTTCCACTACGACAAGACGATCGAGAAGGCCGTCGAGATGTCGCGCCTCATCGACGAAGCGAACGCGACGCGAGCAAAAGACGACTGATTTCGCGCGCCGCGCGTCATTCGCCATCGTTCCATCGTCTTGCCTCTTACATGACTCAGACCCAACGCCCCCGCGTGCCGCGCCGCGCGCTCGACGGCGTGTTGCTGCTCGACAAGCCGGTTGGCCTGTCGAGCAACGACGCGCTGATGCGCGCCAAGCGCCTCTATACCGCGAAGAAGGCCGGTCACACCGGCACGCTCGATCCGCTTGCATCGGGCCTTTTGCCGCTGTGCTTCGGCGAAGCGACCAAGTTTTCGCAAGATTTGCTCGACGCCGACAAGACCTACGAGGCGACGATGCGCCTCGGCATTCGCACGACGACGGGCGATGCGGAAGGCGAAGCGCTCGAAACGCGCGCCGTGAATTGCGACCTCGCCGCGATCGAGGCCGCGTTGGCGCAATTTCGCGGCGACATCGTTCAGGTGCCGCCGATGTATTCGGCGCTCAAGCGCGACGGCAAGCCGCTCTATGAATATGCGCGCGCAGGGCAGACGGTCGAGCGGGAAGGGCGCAATGTGACGATTCATGCGCTCGAATTGCTCGCGTGTACGCTGCCCGATGTGACGTTTCGCGTGACATGCAGCAAGGGCACCTATGTGCGCACGCTCGCCGAGGATATCGGCGAGGCGCTCGGCTGCGGCGCGCATCTGGTAGCGCTGCGCCGTACGGGTGTCGGCTCGCTGACGCTCGAGCACTCGGTGACGCTCGATGCGCTTTCCGATGCCGGGCAAGGCGAGCGCGATGCGTGGCTGCAGCCGGTTGATGCGTTGCTGTCGACGTTTCCGTCAGTCGAACTCGACGCCGAGGCGACACGTCGATTTCTGCACGGACAGCGTTTGCGTCTCGCGGAATTGCCGGCGATCGATGCCCAGCAGGGTTCGAGAGTGCGCGTCTATGGAGACGGCGGCAGGCTGCTGGGTGTCGCGAAGGCGGCGGATGGCGTGCTTGCGCCGGAGCGGCTTGTCGTGACCGCCGAAGCTTCTTAGTGCGCCGCCGACGCCGCCGCTCCCGCATCCGCGCCACCGGCCCGCTCGGGCTTCGTGATCCAGATGAGCGCGATCAGCGCGATAAAGATCGCCGACGACAAATAGAACAAGTCGTTCACGCCAAGCTGCGCGGCCTGCTGCGTCGCCATGTTGTTGAAGAGCCCATAGCTTTGCGCCTGATCGAGCCCAACTGAGCCCATTCCCGTCATCTGCTGCGCGAACACGGGGTTGTACGCGTTCGCTTGCTCGGTGAGCTGCGCGTGATGCAGGATCGTGCGATGGTCCCACGCGGTCTGGAAGATCGACGTGCCGATGCCGCCGCACATGATCCGCACGAAGTTCGACAAACCCGACGCGGCCGGAATCCGGCTGCCGTGCAGGCCCGACAGCGTGATCGACACAAGCGGAATGAAGAAGCCCGCCATCGCGATGCCCTGGATCAGCGTCGGCAACGTGAGCGCCCAGGTGTCGACGCCCGTCGTGTAGCGCGAGCGCATCCAGAAACACAGCGCGAAGGTGCAGAACGAGGCCGTCGAGATGTAGCGCGGGTCGGTGCGCGGCAGGAACTTGCCTGTCACCGGCGAGAGCAAGATGGCGAACAGGCCGACGGGCGCCATCACGAGGCCGGCGTCGGTGGCCGTATAGCCGATATCGGTTTGCAGCCACAGCGGCAGCAGCACGAGGTTGCCGAAGTAGAGCCCATAGCCGATCGATAGCGCAACCGTCCCGCCCGTAAAGTTGCGCCGCGCAAAGAGCGATAGGTCGACCACCGGGTGATCGGCCGTCAGTTCCCAAACGACGAAGAATGCGAAGCCGATGACTGCGGTCAGCGCGAGCACGACGATCGTCGTCGACGAGAACCAGTCGAGATCCTTGCCTTTGTCGAGCATGATCTGCAGCGAGCCGACCCAGATAATGAGGAGCCCGAGGCCGACGCCGTCGATCGGCGCCTTTTTAACGACGGATTCGCGCTTGCGGAAGATCGCCCAGGTCGCCGCCGCCGCGGCGATGCCGACCGGAATGTTGACGTAGAAGATCCACGGCCACGAGATGTTGTCGGAGATCCAGCCACCGAGAATCGGTCCGGCGACCGGCGCGATCAGCGTCGTCATGGCCCACATCGAGAGCGCGATCGGCGCTTTCTCGCGCGGATAGGCGCCGAGCAGCAGCGCTTGCGAGAGCGGGATCATCGGCCCGGCGACCGCGCCTTGAATCACGCGCGACAGGAGCAGCAGCGGCAGCGTCGGCGCGAGGCCGCACATCCACGACGACACCACGAACAGCACGATCGACGCGAGGAACAGGCGCACCTGGCCGATGCGGTCGGTGAGCCAGCCGGTGAGCGGCACCGAGATCGCGTTGGCGACCGCGAACGACGTGATGACCCAGGTGCCCTGGTCGGCCGAGACGCCGAGGTCGCCGGAGATCGTCGGAATCGCGACGTTCGCAATCGACGTGTCGAGCACGTTCATGAACACCGCGAGCGACACGGCGATGGTGCCGATCACCAGCTGCATGCCTTGCAGCGGCGGGTGAGGGGCTTGAGCTTGAGCCATTGAGCTTGAGACCTTGATTCGGTTTGGCGGTGGCTTGCTTAGCCGTGCGACGCGCCGTTTGCCGCCGCATGGGCGGACCCCGCCTTCTGTTGCTGCAAGCCTACGTTCTGACCGGCGTTCGCCGCGATGATGCGCGCGATTTCGGCATCGGCCTGATCGCCGTACTTCGCGAACACGTCGGTCGAATAGACGGTGTTCGGCGCTTCGCCGAGCTGGCCGCCGTCCTGCTTGATGTTCACGTCGACATTCATCGAGAGACCGATACGCAGCGGGTGCTTCGCGAGCTCCTGCGGATCGAGCGAGACGCGCACCGGCAAGCGCTGCACGACCTTGATCCAGTTGCCCGTCGCGTTTTGCGCGGGCAACAGCGAGAAGGCAGAGCCCGTGCCCGCCGAGAAGCCGATCACCGTGCCGTGGTACGTGACCGACGAGCCATACACGTCAGCGGTCATCTCCACCGGCTGGCCGATCCGCATGTGCTTCAACTGCACTTCCTTGAAGTTCGCGTCGACCCACACGGCGTTCAGCGGCACGATCGCCATCAGCGGCGTGCCCGGCGACACGCGCTGGCCAACCTGAACCGAGCGCTTCGCCACATAGCCCGTGACCGGCGCCGGCAGCGTGTTGCGGGCGTAGGCGAGGTAGGCGTCGCGGACCTTCGCGGCTGCGGCCATCACGTTCGGGTGCGTCGCGATCGTCGTGTTGGCGGTCAGCGCGCGGTTCGACGCGAGCTGCTGCTGGGCGGCGTCGAGCGAGGCCTGCGCGGCCCTCACGGCATCGCGCGCGTGCGAGATTTCTTCTTGCGACACGGCGCCCGTCTGCGCGACCTGCATCCGGCGGTGCAGGTCGTCCTGAGCTTTGGAGAGATCCGACTGGCGCAGCGCGACTTGCGCTTCATATTGGTTGTCGTCGACGAAGAGGCCGCGCACCTGGCGCACCGTCTGCCCGAGATTCGCCTCGGCCTGCTGCAGCGTGATGCGCGCATCGGCGCCGTCGAGCACGACGAGGGGGGCGCCTTCCTTGACGGTCTGCGTGTCGTCGGCGTTGACCGCGATGACGGTGCCCGTGACTTGCGGCGTGATCTGCACGACGTTGCCGTTTACGTAGGCGTCGTCGGTGTCCTCGTGGAAGCGCGCGTCGAGGAAGTAGTAGAGGCCGTAGGCGACGGCCGCGATCAGAATCACGATCACGAGCAGCGTCATCATCCGCTTGCGCTTGCCGTTCGATTTCGGCTGCTGCACGCTGGTCGCGGCTTGTTGGGTTTCACTCATTGCAAAGCTCCGTATTCTCTCAATCTTGGTCGTTTAGTCGTCTGTCGTCCGCGGGGTTCAGCCGGGCGCGTGCGCGGCGGACGCTTCGGTGGGCGCCGTCAGGCCCGCGGCGTTCGCATCGAACCCGCCGCCGAGTGCCGTGATCAGCGCGAACTGCATGTCGCGCCGCCTCATCTTCAGATTCGTCACCGTTTGCTCGGCGGACAGGCGGTTGATGTCGGCATTCAGCACCTGCAGCTGCTCCGAGAGACCGGCCTTGTAGCGGATGACAGCCAGCTCGTAAGCCTTGGTCGACGCATCGAGCGCCCGCTGCGCGTCGCCCATCTGCTGGTCGACCGAGCGGATCGACGCCACTTGCGTCGCCACGTCGGACAGCGCGTTGATGAGCGTCTGGTTGTAGTTGGCGACGTCGAGGTCGAAGTCGGCATAGCGTCCCTTCAATTGCGAGCGCAGCGCGCCGGCGTCGAAGATCGGCAGATGGACCGCCGGGCCGAACTGGATCTGACGGCTCGACGACGTCAGGAAGCGGCCCCAGCCGAACGCATCGAAGCCCGCGGCGGCGGCGAGGTTCACGTCAGGGAAGAATTCGGCTTTCGCTTCCTTCACGTCGTGCATGGCGGCTTCCACTTGCCAGCGCGCGGCGACGATATCGGGCCGGCGCGAGACGAGATCGGCGGGCAGGTTGTCCGGCAGCGCGACGGCGCCGCCCGGTGCCAGTACCGGTTCCGCAATTTGCAGGCCACGATCGGGGCCCTTGCCGAGCAGGGCGGCCAGCTGATAGCGCGTGATCGCGATCTGACCGTCGTAGTCCGACAGCGTCGTCTGGCTGCTCGCGATATTGCCGATAGCCGTCTGCTTCTCGACGTTGGTGTCGAGGCCAGCAGCGACACGCCCGTTCGTGATCGAGCTGACGTCCTGGCGGTTCTTGATTTCGCGCTTCGCGATGTCGCGCAGCGCGTAGAGCTGAGCCAGTTGGTTATACGTCCGCGCCACCGAGGACGCAAGCGTGATGCGCGCCCGCTGCATGTCGGCGTCGGCCGCCTTGGCCTGCGAAACCGCCGAGCCGAGCTTCTCGCGGTTCTTGCCCCACAAGTCGAGATCCCACGACGCGCTCGCGAGCACGTTGTTCTCGCTATACCAGGTGCCGCCGAAGGGCGGGGGGTAGAGCGCGTTGCCCGAAAAAAGCTCCCGATTCCACGAATAGCTGCCGTCCACCTTCGGATACAGGTTCGAGCGCGAGCTTTCGATATATGACTGTGCCTTCGCGACGCGCGCCTGCGCCTGGGCGATCGTCGGGTTGCCCTCGAGCGCCTCGGCGATCAGCTTCGGCAGCTGCGGGTCGCCGAACTGCCCGGCCCAGTCGAGCGACGGCCATTGCGCGCCCTGGCCCGGCAGGCTTTGCGCGGACTCGAATTGCGTCGCCGGTGCGATGTGCTTGTCGCTCTTGATGCCGGAGTAGTTCACGCAGCCGGCGAGGGCGAGCGCCGCGACCGCCGCGGCGACAGCCCCCCGGGACGAGAGCGCGCGGACCGACGGGGAAAGAGATTTCATCGCTCGACTCGTGGAATGGAGTGTGATCATGGACCCTGCAAGTATTTTTTTGTGTGTTCGGATGCGAATTGGCGTTGCTGCCGCGTGCGATCGCCGCGTGCTCAATTCGTCTGATCCCCGTTATTGACGAGGACGCGCCGCAGCATGCTCTTCAGGAACCCGACCTCTTCGGGCGTGAAGCCCGCGAGCAGTTTGTCGAGCACGCTCGTAAAGATTTCCGGCATGCGGGCGGCGAGTTCGTAGCCCTCCGGCGTCAAGGCGAGACGCACCACACGGCGATCCTCGCTGCTGCGTACGCGCGTGAGCAGGCCGCGCTTCTCCAGCCGGTCGATCAGGCGCGTGACGGCGCTGGCGTCGATCCCGTAATCACGGGCCAGCTCCGCTGCGACGAGGCATCGGCCGCTCGCGACCATGAACAGGATGCTGGCCTGCGTGCTCGTGATGCCCAACTCCGCCATCGTGCGTTGCGTGACCAGGTTCGACATGACCGATTTCACGCGTGCAATCAGGTAGCCGACGCTTTCGCCCATTTGATATTCGCTGAGTTCCTTGGGCAGCGCGGGGGTAGGTTCCGTCATGATTCTCGTGCGATTGCAATAATTGACTAGGCAGGAGTATAGGTGCGGTTAGTTGACGCGGCAAGCGTTATTACACCCCAGGAAAGAGTCTTTTGTATTAAGCGCCTACTGACAGTATGGAGAATGCCGGCCCGGTTCTGCGTTTCGGCGCTTTGAGTTTGTGCGGCTGCGTCGATTCGGCGCGATGCGGGGAAGTGGAAGGTGTGCTAATTCGGCGTCACGCGCGCGTGCTATAATTTTTGGCTGTCCCAAGTGCAATCAAATTCGGCCGGTGTTGTCCCGTCCAGCCGCTTCGGCGCACTCAACGTGTTTCACATTTCGCGCAAATTCCTTGCGTTTCCAGGTTCCTATGACCCGCGCTCTTCGCAATATCGCCATCATTGCCCACGTCGACCACGGCAAGACCACGCTCGTCGACCAATTGCTTCGCCAGTCGGGCACGTTCCGAGAGAACCAGCAGATCGCCGAGCGCGTGATGGACTCGAACGACATCGAAAAAGAGCGCGGCATCACGATTCTCGCGAAGAACTGCGCGGTCGAATACGAAGGCACGCACATCAATATCGTCGACACCCCGGGCCACGCCGACTTCGGCGGTGAAGTGGAGCGCGTGCTGTCGATGGTCGACTCGGTGCTGCTGCTCGTCGACGCCGTGGAAGGCCCGATGCCGCAAACGCGCTTCGTCACGAAAAAGGCGCTCGCGCTCGGCTTGAAGCCGATCGTCGTCGTCAACAAGATCGACCGCCCGGGCGCCCGCATCGACTGGGTGATCAATCAGACGTTCGACCTCTTCGACAAGCTCGGCGCGACTGAAGAGCAACTCGACTTCCCGGTGGTGTACGCGTCGGGCCTGAACGGCTATGCATCGCTCGAGCCGAGCGCGCGCGAAGGCGACATGCGCCCGCTGTTCGAGGCGATCCTCGAACACGTGCCGGTGCGTCCGTCCGATCCCGAGGCGCCGCTGCAGCTGCAGATCACGTCGCTCGACTACTCGACTTACGTCGGCCGGATCGGCGTCGGCCGCATCGCGCGCGGGCGCATCAAGCCCGGCCAGCAAGTGGCGCTGCGCTTCGGCCCGGAAGGCGAGATCCTCAATCGCAAGATCAATCAGGTGCTGTCGTTCAAGGGTCTGGAGCGCGTGCAGGTGGACGAGGCGCAAGCCGGCGACATCGTGCTCATCAACGGCATCGAGGAAGTCGGCATCGGCGCGACGATTTGCGCCGTCGATACGCCTGAGGCGCTGCCGATGATCACCGTCGACGAGCCGACGCTGACGATGAACTTCCTCGTGAACTCGTCGCCGCTCGCGGGCAAGGAAGGCAAGTTTGTCACGAGCCGCCAGATCCGCGACCGTCTGATGAAAGAGCTGAACCACAACGTCGCGCTGCGCGTGCGCGATACCGGCGACGAAACGGTGTTCGAAGTGTCGGGCCGCGGCGAGCTGCACCTGACGATCCTGGTCGAAAACATGCGCCGCGAGGGCTACGAGCTGGCCGTGTCGCGTCCGCGCGTGGTGCTGCACGAAGTGGACGGCGTGAAGCACGAGCCGTACGAGCTCTTGACGGTCGACGTGGAAGACGGCCACCAAGGCGGCGTGATGGAAGAGCTGGGCCGCCGCAAGGGCGAAATGCTCGACATGGCGTCCGACGGCCGCGGCCGCACGCGTCTCGAGTACCGCATCCCGGCACGCGGGCTGATCGGCTTCCAGGGCGAGTTCATGACGCTCACGCGCGGCACGGGCTTGATGAGTCACGTGTTCGACGAGTACGCGCCGCTCAAGGAAGGCTCGCTCGGCGAGCGCCGCAACGGCGTGCTGATCTCGCAGGACGACGGCGCCGCCGTGGCTTACGCGCTGTGGAAGCTGCAGGACCGCGGCCGCATGTTCGTGAAGCCGGGCGACGCGCTCTATGAAGGCATGATCATCGGCATCCACAGCCGCGACAACGACCTCGTCGTGAACCCGATCAAGGGCAAGCAGCTGACGAACGTGCGCGCGTCGGGCACCGACGAAGCCGTGCGCCTCGTGCCGCCGATCCAGATGTCGCTCGAGTACGCGGTCGAATTCATCGACGACGACGAGCTCGTCGAAGTGACGCCGCAGTCGATTCGTCTGCGCAAGCGTCACCTGAAGGAGCACGAGCGCCGCCGCGCGAGCCGCGAAGCCGCAGTCGATTAAGCGCTTCACGATTAAGCGCCGCTCGAAGCGAGCGCGTATAGCACCAGCAAAAAGCCGCTGCAAAGCGGCTTTTTGTCATCTTGCATAGCGTTTGCGGAATCCCGTATATGCGTTCTGTGCTATGCTCCGCTTGCTAGTTTTAGGTCCTTCCAAGCAAGACTTGATTCGCGCAATCCGCTAAACGGTCAGGCCGTGTCGCGGAAGGTTGAGTAACCCGCTATTTCTCGAGAAACTCGAAGAAAGGTGAGCGTAAACATGATGAAGCAATTCCAGCTGAACTCGTATCTGTTCGGCGGCAACGCTCCGTACGTCGAAGAACTGTACGAGCAATATCTCGACAATCCGGCTTCAGTGCCCGAGAACTGGCGCGAGTATTTCGACGCGCTTCAGAACGCGCCCGCGTCGGATGGCACCTCCGCCAATGATGTGGCCCATGGCCCGATCGTCGAATCGTTCGCCCAGCGCGCCAAAGCCAATGCGTTCATTCCGCGCGAAGCGGAAGCCGGCGAAAACCTCGCCACGGCACGCAAGCAGGTCCACGTCCAGACCCTCATCAGCGCCTATCGCTTCCTTGGCTCGCAATGGGCCAATCTCGATCCGCTGAAGCGCCGCGAGCGTCCCGCGATCCCCGAGCTCGAACCTGCGTTCTACGACTTCACCGAAGCCGACATGGACCAGACGTTCAGCGCGAGCAACCTGTACTTCGGCTTCGAGCAAGCGACGCTTCGCGACATCGTCAAAGCGCTGCGCGACACGTACTGCGGCACGATCGGCGCCGAGTACATGTACATCAGCGATCCGGAGCAGAAGCGCTGGTGGCAGGAGCGGCTCGAAGCGATCCGCGCCACGCCGAACTTCTCGGCTGACAAGAAGAAGCACATCCTGAACCGCTTGACGGCTGCCGAAGGCCTCGAGCGCTACCTGCACACCAAGTACGTCGGCCAGAAGCGCTTCTCGCTCGAAGGCGGCGAGAGCTTTATCGCGTCGATGGACGAAGTCGTCCGCCACGCGGGCTCGAAGGGCGTGCAGGAAATCGTCATCGGCATGGCCCACCGCGGCCGCCTGAACGTGCTCGTCAACACGCTCGGCAAGATGCCGGCCGACCTCTTCGCCGAATTCGAAGGCAAGCACGTCGACGACCTGCCGGCCGGCGACGTGAAGTACCACAAGGGCTTCTCGTCGGACGTTTCGACCGAAGGCGGCCCGGTGCACCTGTCGCTCGCGTTCAACCCGTCGCACCTCGAAATCGTCAACCCGGTGGTCGAAGGTTCGGCGAAGGCGCGGATGGACCGCCGCGGCGACGAAGACGGCCTGCAAGTGCTGCCGGTGCAGATCCACGGCGACGCGGCCTTCGCGGGCCAGGGCGTCGTGATGGAAACGCTGAACCTCGCGCAGACGCGCGGCTACGGCACGCACGGCACGCTGCACATCGTCATCAACAACCAGATCGGCTTTACGACGTCGGACCCGCGCGATGCGCGCTCGACGCTGTACTGCTCGGACGTCGTCAAGATGATCGAAGCGCCGGTGCTGCACGTGAACGGCGACGATCCGGAAGCGGTCGTGCTGGCCACGCAGATCGCGATCGATTACCGGATGCAGTTCCACAAGGATGTCGTGATCGACATCATCTGCTTCCGCAAGCTCGGCCACAACGAGCAGGACACGCCGGCGGTCACGCAGCCGCTGATGTACAAGACCATCGCGAAGCACCCGGGCACGCGTGCGCTGTACGCCGAGAAGCTCGTGCAGCAGGGCGTGATCGGCGCGGCAGATCCGGACAACTACGTCAAGGCGTTCCGCACCGCGATGGACGAAGGCCACCACACCATCGATCCGGTGCTCTCGAACTACAAGAGCAAGTACGCGGTGGACTGGGTGCCGTTCCTGAACCGCAAGTGGACCGATTCGGCCGATACGGCCGTGCCGCTCGCGGAACTGAAGCGCCTCGGCGAGCGCGTCACCACGGTTCCCGACAACTTCAAGGTCCACCCGCTCGTCGAGCGCGTGATCAACGACCGCCGCGCGATGGCGCGTGGCGATGCGCCGCTCGATTGGGGCATGGGCGAACACCTCGCGTTCGCGTCGCTTGTCGCTTCGGGCTACCCGGTGCGCCTGACCGGCCAGGACTCGGGCCGCGGCACCTTCACGCACCGTCATGCGGTGCTGCACGACCAGAACCGTGAGCGTTGGAACGACGGCACGTACATTCCGCTGCAGAACATCGCGGAAGGCCAGGCGAAGTTCACGGTGATCGACTCGGTGCTGTCCGAAGAAGCGGTGCTCGGCTTCGAGTACGGCTACTCCACGGCTGAGCCGAACACGTTCGTCGCTTGGGAAGCGCAGTTCGGCGACTTCGTGAACGGCGCGCAAGTCGTGATCGACCAGTTCATCTCGTCGGGCGAAGTGAAGTGGGGCCGTCAGTCGGGTCTCACGATGCTGCTGCCGCACGGCTACGAAGGCCAGGGTCCGGAGCACTCGTCGACGCGTATCGAGCGTTTCCTGCAGCTGTGCGCGGACCACAACATGCAAGTGGTCCAGCCGACCACGCCGGCGCAGATCTTCCACCTGCTGCGCCGCCAGATGATCCGCCTGTTCCGCAAGCCGCTCATCGTCGCGACGCCGAAGTCGCTGCTGCGCCACAAGGAGGCGGTGTCGGATCTGTCCGAACTCGCGAAGGGCTCGTTCCAGCCGATCATCGGTGAAGTCGATGCCTCGATCGAAACGAAGAAGGTCAAGCGCGTGCTCGTCTGCTCGGGCCGCGTGTACTACGACCTCGTCGCGCATCGCCGCGAATCGAAGTCGAACGACGTCGCGATCATCCGTATCGAGCAGCTGTACCCGTTTGCGCACAAGCAGTTCGAAACGGAAATGAAGAAGTACGAGCACGCAACCGAAGTGGTCTGGGTGCAGGACGAGCCGCAAAACCAAGGCCCGTGGTTCTACGTCGAACACCACCTGAAGGAAGGCATGAAGGAAGGACAGAAGCTCGCGTACAGCGGCCGTCCGGCTTCGGCTTCACCGGCAGTCGGTTACTACGCGAAGCACTATGAGCAGCAAAAGGCATTGGTCGAAGGCGCGTTTGGCCGCTTGAAGAGCGCATCGATCGCTAAATAAACGAAACGCAGCGAACCGGGAAAGCGCTTGGGCGCTTTCCCGCTCAAGCACGAGGTCGTTTGCGCCGTTATCGAGAGTCGGCGTCCCAACGAACCCGGGCCAAGTTCGCGCTCACCCAGATACGAGTTCAGGAAAATCACATGGCTATCGTAGAAGTCAAGGTTCCCCAGCTGTCCGAGTCGGTCTCGGAAGCCACCATGCTCCAGTGGAAGAAGCAGCCGGGCGAGGCTGTCGCGCAAGACGAAATCTTGATCGAGATCGAAACCGACAAGGTCGTGCTCGAAGTACCGGCCCCGTCGGCAGGCGTGCTCGCACAAGTCATCAAGCACGATGGCGATATCGTCGTCGCTGACGAAATCATCGCGAAGATCGACACGGAAGCGAAGGCGGGCGCGACGACCGCCGCCGCCACCGCGGCTCCCGCAGCCGCTGCAGCCGCAGGCACGGCCGAAGTGCAGCCGGCGCCCGCCGCTGCACCGGCAGCAGCAGCGGCTTCGGCCAGCACGGCTGCTTCGCCCGCCGCGAACAAGCTGATGGCCGAGAAGAACCTCTCCGCCGATCAACTGCAAGGCACGGGCCGCGACGGCCGCATCACGAAGGGCGACGTGCTCGCCGCGGGCACCGCCGCACCGGCGCCGGCTGCCAAGGCTCCGGCCGCCGCGCCCGCGAAGGCTGCGCGCCCGGCGCTGCAGGACGTGAAGGCCCCGGCATCCGCCGACACGTGGCTCCACAACCGTCCGGAACAGCGCGTGCCGATGTCGCGTCTGCGTGCGCGTATCGCCGAGCGTCTGCTCGAGTCGCAGCAGACCAACGCCATCCTCACGACGTTCAACGAAGTGAACATGGCGCCGGTCATGGACCTGCGCAACAAGTACAAGGACAAGTTCGAGAAGGAACATGGCGTGAAGCTCGGCTTCATGTCGTTCTTCGTCAAGGCGGCTGTTCACGCGCTGAAGAAATTCCCGCTCGTGAACGCGTCGATCGACGGCAACGACATCGTCTATCACGGCTACTTCGACATCGGTATCGCGGTCGGTTCGCCGCGCGGTCTCGTGGTGCCGATCCTGCGCAACGCGGATCAGATGAGCCTCGCCGACATCGAGAAGAAGATCGCCGAATTCGGCCAGAAGGCGAAGGACGGCAAGCTGTCGATCGAAGAAATGACGGGCGGCACGTTCTCGATCTCGAACGGCGGCGTGTTCGGCTCGATGCTCTCGACGCCGATCATCAACCCGCCGCAGTCGGCGATTCTCGGCGTGCACGCGACGAAGGAGCGTGCGGTGGTCGAGAATGGCCAGATCGTGATCCGTCCGATGAACTACCTCGCGCTGTCGTACGACCACCGCATCATCGACGGCCGCGAAGCCGTGCTGTCGCTGGTCGCGATGAAGGACGCGCTCGAAGATCCGGCCCGTCTGCTGCTGGATCTGTAATCCCTGCGGTTACACCTGTAGTTCGCATCAGTCTTCCGCATTGCATTTGATCTGAATCGCAGCGCCGCGCGGCCGGGTTTGAATGACCCACCGCGCGCCGCTGCGTCATCGAAAGGATAGTCATGTCCAAAGAATTTGACGTCGTCGTGATCGGCGCCGGCCCGGGCGGATATATCGCCGCCATCCGCGCCGCGCAGCTCGGCAAGACCGTCGCATGTATCGAAAAATGGAAGAACCCGGCCGGCGCGCTCAAGCTCGGCGGCACGTGCCTGAACGTGGGCTGCATTCCGTCGAAGGCGCTGCTCGCGTCGTCGGAGGAGTTCGAGAACGCGTCGCATCACCTCGTTGACCACGGCATCAACGTGTCGGACGTGAAGCTCGACATCTCGAAGATGATGTCCCGCAAGGACGGCATCGTCGAGAAGATGACGAAGGGCATCGAGTTCCTGTTCCGCAAGAACAAGATCACCTGGCTCAAGGGTCACGGCAAGTTCACCGGCAAGACCGACGCCGGCGTGACGATCGAAGTGAGCGGCGAGGGCGAGACCGAAGTCGTCACGGCCAAGAACGTGATCATCGCGACGGGTTCGAAGGCGCGCCACCTGCCGAACGCACCGGTCGACAACAAGATCGTGTCGGACAACGAAGGCGCACTGGCATTCGACTCCGTGCCGAAGAAGCTCGCCGTGATCGGCGCGGGCGTGATCGGCCTGGAACTCGGCTCGGTGTGGCGCCGTCTCGGCGCCGACGTGACCGTGCTCGAAGCGCTGCCGGCATTCCTCGGCACCTGTGACGAAGCGCTCGCGAAGGAAGCGGCGAAGCAATTCAAGAAGCAGGGTCTCGACATCCACCTCGGCGTGAACATCGGCGAAGTGAAGACGACCGCAGACAGCGTGACGATGGCCTACACCGACAAGGACGGCAACGCGCAGACGCTCGAAGCCGATCGCCTGATCGTGTCGATCGGCCGCGTGCCGAATACCGACAACCTCGGTCTCGAAGCGATCGGCCTGAAGGCGAACGAGCGCGGCTTCATCGACGTCGACGATCACTGCCGCACGGCGGTGCCGAACGTCTACGCGATCGGCGACGTGGTGCGCGGCCCGATGCTCGCGCACAAGGCCGAAGACGAAGGCGTGCTGGTCGCCGAAGTCATCGACGGCCAGAAACCGCACATCGACTACAACTGCATTCCGTGGGTGATCTACACCGAGCCGGAAATCGCGTGGGTCGGCAAGACGGAGCAGCAACTGAAGGCCGAAGGCCGCGAGATCAAGACGGGACAGTTCCCGTTCATGGCGAACGGCCGTGCGCTCGGCATCAACAAGGCCGACGGCTTTGTGAAGATGATCGCCGACGCGAAAACCGACGAGCTGCTCGGCGTGCACATCATCTCGGCGGACGCGTCGGACCTGATCGCGGAAGCGGTGGTGGCGATGGAGTTCAAGGCGGCGTCGGAAGACATCGGCCGTATCTGCCATCCGCATCCGTCGCTTTCCGAAGTGATGCGCGAAGCGGCGCTCGCCGTCGACAAACGCTCGCTCAATATGTAATCCGGTAAAGAGGTCGCGCCGGCTGAGTGAAGCGGGCGCAACTGCAGTACCACGAAGGCGGGCGGGAGCGATCCCACCGCCTTTTGTTTTTTCTACCGTCACACGATGAACGTCACCGAATACTACGAAAAGGAACTGCAGACGCGGGGGTATCAATCCGATGCGGCGCAGCGCGCGGCCGTCGACCGTCTGCAGCGGTGCTACGAAGAGTGGGTCGCCTACAAGGCGCGCCGCCCGAACGCCTTCATGAAGCTGATCATGCGTCCGGATCTGCCGCGCGGGATCTACATGTGGGGCGGCGTGGGCCGCGGCAAGAGCTTCCTGATGGACAGCTTCTATGCGATCGTGCCGCTCACGCGCAAGACGCGGCTGCACTTCCACGAGTTCATGCGCGAGGTGCATCGCGAGCTCGAAGAGCTGAAAGGGCAGGCCGATCCGCTCGACGAACTGGCGCGCCGCGTCGCGAAGCGCTATCGCTTGATCTGTTTCGACGAATTCCACGTGTCCGATATCGCGGACGCGATGATCCTGTATCGGCTGCTCGACAAGCTGTTCGAGAATGGCGTGCAGTTCGTGATGACGTCCAACTACGATCCGGACACGCTCTATCCCGACGGCTTGCATCGCGACCGGGTGTTGCCGGCGATCGAGCTGATCAAGACGAAGCTCGACGTGATCAACGTCGACGCGGGCATCGATTATCGGCAGCGCACGCTCGCGAAGGTGTCCGTCTATCACACGCCGCTCGGCGCCGCCGCTGACAAGGCGTTGCGCGCCGCGTATTCGCAGCTCGCCGCGGTGCCCGACGAAAGCCCGATCCTGCGCATCGAAAAGCGCGAGCTGAAGGCGCTGCGCAAGGCCGATGGCGTGGTCTGGTTCGACTTCGCGACGCTATGCGGCGGCCCGCGTTCGCAGAACGATTACCTGGAGCTGGCGACGCGTTTTCACGCGGTGATTCTGTCGGACGTGCCGCAGATGTCGCCGCGGATGGCGTCCGAGGCACGGCGCTTTACGTGGCTCGTCGACGTGTTCTACGACCACAAGGTGAAGCTCTTGATGTCGGCCGCGGTGCCGGCCGAGGACTTGTACGTCGAAGGGCCGATGGCCAATGAATTTAGCCGGACGGTGTCGCGCTTGGTCGAGATGCAATCGAAGGAGTATTTGGAAACGCCGCGACGGATCGTCGACACGTCGTTGACCTAATGGATAGCGAAGGCGCAAGCGGACGCCGTTAGAAGCGGCAACACGTCCGCCATCAGGCTATTTCAAGAATCGGATTAATCCGATGTTCGGTGCATGCGTACCTCGATATTGTTGTGTCATGGATCTGACAAAGGAGAGGACCATGACACCGTATCGCGATATTACCGATGAAGAATGGCAACGCGTGGCACCGCTGTTGCCGGAACTGCGTCCGCGCGCCGAGCTGCGTGGCCGTCCCCTTGCCAATACGCGGGCCGTTCTGAACGGCGTGCTGTGGGTGATGTACAGCGGTGCAACGTGGTCCGCCATGCCGCGCCGCTTCCCGTCGTATCAGACTTGCCACCGCCGTTTCAAAGCGTGGCATCAGTCCGGCACGCTGAAGAAAGTGCTCCAGCAGTTATACGGCGCTGCCAGTGAGGAGTTGTGCAGCCTCATGGAACTGCGCATGCGCTCGTACACGAGGCCGGGTATCAAGCCGGCGCCTGCGGTTTCGGCCGGCATGCCTGCCAATCCGGTTGCGCCAGCGCCTGCTGCCGTGTCGACAGCAACGGTTCCGCGGCAGGAGTTCGCCGTCGCTCTCAAGCGCGCGGCGTAAGGTATGGCTGCGTTCGGCCATGTATCCGTGAAACAAAGCCGGCCGGACGATGCGTATCGCCGGCCGGCATACTCTTTCTTCTTGTTGCTCGAGCTGAGCCGCGTTTAGGGGCTGTGTTGCGCGTCGCTGGCCGTTGGCTTCCTTAGACGCTCACTGCACCCGATTCCAGGTCTGCGAGCGGCCCAGCAGCGAAATCCCGATGTAGCCGCGCACGACGAGCTTCTGCCCGTTGTCTTCAACGTGCATCTTGCACTTGTACACCTTGCCGTTCTCCGGATCGAGGATGTTGCCGCCGTCCCAGCCGCCGTCCGATTTCTTCATGTCGTTGATGATCGTCATGCCGAGGATCAGCTGATCCTTACGCGCGTCGGTGCATTCGGTGCAGCGGCGCTGTGGATTGTCGTTCGGGCTGAGACCTTTGATGACTTTGCCGCTCAGGGCGCCGTTACTGTCCTCGGTGATTTGCACGAGCGCTTTGGGCTGGCCCGTGTGGTCGTCGATCGTTTGCCAAGTGCCGACAGGGGTATCGGTTCCTTGAGCCAGCGCGAAGCCGGCGCTAGCCAGCAGCACGCCGGCGAGCGTGGCCTGCTTGAGCGTATTGAGCGCGAGCGCCTGGGCGCGTTGCGTGAAATGCCGCATTGTCTTCCTCCTTGGGTGAGTAGTCTTTCGATTGTTTTCGCGCCGAGTCGTCGCGGCGTCGCCGCGTCGTCACGGCAGGCTACGGACAGCGTTTTTTAAGAGTGCAAGCAGAATACGCGCGAACCTGCGCTTTCTGCGCGCGAGTGGAACTTCTAATCAGGCCGGCGCGAGTGCCGAGCGTATTTGGTGTCAGTTCAGCCGATACGAAAACGTTGCGTTGACGCGTGGGCTGCGCAATCTCGCCGAGCGCAACCGCGTGCTCGCCGCCCTCGATGCGAACGCTTGGCGGCGGCAGGATGCCGCCTTATATCTCGGCATCAACCGCAAAATCTTGTGGGGAAAAATGTGTACGTACCAAATCGTCCACTAGGAACCCGAAACGCGTGAAAGTGAGTAATAATGAGACGCTTGATTTGACAATTAGAACTATCGGCGCAGGAATCAAACTACATGATCCAAATATCTCACTTGCGGGGGACCGCGCTCGCCGCGCTGGTCATGATCGGGGGAATCCAGGGAGTTCATGCACAAGTCAATTCGAACAGTAACTTAGCGATACCGGCGGCCTCCGGCAGCGCGGCCGACGTGGCCGTCGCGTCGCAGGCGAGCACGAACGACCCGCTGCCGTCGGCAACACCGGTCGCGGCTGCCGTACCGGCCACGACCACCCTCACGGCCGACGAAGCGAAGCAATCCGCCACGGGCAACGTTGCTGAACTGCAACAGATGATCCACGGCAACGACCTGGTCGAACTGCGCACGGCCTACAACGGCAGCTATGGCGCGAGCCTGCTGTTCTACGGCAAGGAAATGACGTACTACGTCGCGCTGTTCGAGCAGAAGAACTTCTGGCGTGTGATCAAGACGCAGGACGAAGGACGCGCCGAAGCGATCTACGGCGACTTCGCGCGCAAAAGCGTGCAGTTGGCCGATGTCGAAATCCGCCGCACCAAGCTCGAGGCGCAAAAGGCTTACACGGACCGCTTGATCGCCCTGTCGCAGGACCGTGCGAACCGTCTGCAAGCCGACCTCAGTATCGCGCATGCGCAGCAGAAGCTCGTCGACGACCATCAGAAGGAAACGCGCGACGAAGCCGCTGCGCTGCAGGCGCAGAAGGTCCAGGCGCAAGCGCAACTGCGTGAAGCGCAGCGCGCCGTGGCCGCCTTGCAACGCGAGAACGACGCCGGGTTGCCGCGCACGCACTGAGCGTCCCGGTCGCGCGAGCTGCGCCGCCAACGTTTGCTGGCTGTTGGCGGTCCGATCGCCGGCTTGCCGCTACACAAAACCGCCACCCCGCTTAGCGCTTGCTGAGCGGGGCGGCGGTTTTTCATGGGCCGTTCGTTCGGAACTCACTCGGGACTCACTCGGCCCGCAAGCCGCGCGCGTGCGCCGACTGCCGGCGCGATACGCTCTCCCAGGCGGCAACGACGGCCATCATCAGCGTGGTCAGCGTGCCCGTCATCAGCAAATCCGTATGGAACGCGAGCGGGCCGATGAGCGCGCAGAGCGCGAGCCCGACCCAATGCGACAGCGGCAGCCAGCTGTGTATCGCGCGCTTGTAGAGGCCGCAGCCGATCACGTAGAGCGCGGGGCCGCCGATCAGCAGGAGCGCCGTCGGCGTGCCGATGCGCGCGTCCGGATGGAGGATGACGAGGTCGTCGGCGGCGGCCGAGCCGATGATCCCGGCAATCAGGATCACGTGGACGTAGTGAAAATACGCGCCCATCAGGCCCGGCTCGCGCGATCGGGCGATCGCATGGCTGCCGGCGCGGCTCCCCCAGTCGAAGTAGATCCACCACATCGCGACGCTGCCCGCGAAGCAGACCAGGAAAGCGATGACCGTGGGGGCGTTCCATGACACGGTGTCGGAGAGCGTGGCGCCCGTGACGACCACCGATTCGCCGAGCGCGAGAATCACAAACGCCTGGCAGCGCTCGGCGAGATGGCCGCCTTCGGCGCTGCGCCAGTCGCTCGAGTGCGAACGGCCGAGAAGCGGCAGCGCGAAGCCGAACATCGGCGACACGTACTCGCACAGCACCGCGATGCCCCAGCAAATCAGGCGCGCCGAGCCGTCTGCGAGGCCGCCCGCGATCCACCAGACCCCGGAAATGACGAGCCACACCGTGATGCGCCGAAAGTTCGCCGTGAGCGAGTGGCTGCCGCCGAGAAAAACGAGCACGGCGAGGCTGCGCCCCACCTGGATCGTCACGTAGCTCACGGCGAACACGAGCCCGCGCGAGCCGAACGCGAGCGGCAGGCAGGCCGCCATGATCATGCCGATGGCCATCACGAAGAACACCAGCAGACGCACTGGCGGGCGCTCGGGGTCGAACCAGTTCGTGACCCAGCACGTGTACTGCCAGCCGAGCCACACCGCGAACCAGAGGACCAGCGTCTGCAGCACGCCGGTCGCGCTCAGGTCGTGCATGAGCCGGTGCGAAAGCTGCGTGACCGCAAACGCGTAGATCAGGTCGAAAAACAGCTCGGTGTAGGTGACGCGGGCTTCTTCGCCGTCGCGTTTGCGCAAAAAGCGGTCTTGGATCTCACGCATGGGTGGGCATCGGTCGGCCGCGCGTCGTCAGCGGCGTTTTTGTTTGTCTTCGGGCGGCTCGGCAGGGTCGACGGCGATCGGATCGCTCGCCGGGAAGGTCTCGTCGAGCGCTTCGTCGAGACGCTCTTCGGCGGATTCGACAGGGTGCGGATCAGGCGGCTTCGGCGTGGGCTTTGCAGAGGACATGATGTGGCTCCCGTTCCAGTCAGACTACCCAGCATTCAGCATAGCTCAGGCCCGCCAGTTCGACGGAGGGCGATGCGATCTGGACGCTGGATGGAAAGCGTGAGCGAGAGGCGTTCGTTCAAAACGCGCGCGCCTTGCGCGTCTTGAGTGCGGGACCCGCGCGCGGCACCGATTTTGCGCAACCGATGCGTAGCGGGACAACCGCTCAACACGCGAACACGATATGGGAAAGAAAGAAACGAACGCCGCCCGTAGAGTTCAAGCGCAGCACGTGGTGGAAGCCGAACTGAACCATTTGGATTGGGCGACGCGGCAGCCGCCCAATCCGATGCTGAATGTCGAATATTGGCGTCGGCGGCTGCTTGCGGTGCAGCGTCAGTTCGAACTGACGCTCAAGCAATGCGAGCGGATCGAGGAGATCCTGCGGCGCCTTGACGACCCTGAGCGACCCTGAGCGCCGGTCACTCGCCGGATTCGTTGCCGCCCGGTGCCGAGCCGTACGGCCGGCGCCGGCGCGTGACGACGACTGGGGCGGAGCCGGAAGCGGGTGCGTCCGGCGAACGCTCCACCGGCGCGCTTGAATCTGCCGGTGCCAAGCCGTGCGTATCGCGTGATTCGCGTGATTCGCGTGAATCGCGCGATTCACGCGGGCCGAAGCTGTCGCGCGAGGTATGGCGCTCGCCGTGGCCGCTGCCGCCGGTGCGCGGGCCGCGCGGACCGGGCCGCGTGCCGGTATCGAGCTGGATCGTCGAAATGGCGCGCTTGTAGATGCCTTGCAGGCCGACCGGCGTGCGCAGCATCACCAGATACTGATCGAACGACTCGATGCATCCCGTGAGACGAATCCCGTTCACGAGATAGATTTCAACGCGCTTTCTTTCTTTGCGCGCGGCGTTCATGAAGTCGTTTTGCGGATGCGATTCTGCGGGATTGGGCATTGCGAAGGCGCAGCGGGGGCTGCGAGAAAGTTAGTCGCGCGTGCGGGCGATGCAAGCGCGTTCGTCGGGATTTTACCCCGGGTCGCGGTGCGCGTGTTTCGTATGGCCGGCATGCACTATAACGCGTGCCAATAATGCGGGGTATCCGGGCGGCGCGAGCGGCGCGGCGCCGCCCGCGCGGCGGGGGCGACACGGGCCCGATTCAGACCTAATCTTTGGTAAGAAACAGCGTGCGCGTTTGCGGAATAAAGCGGCCTCGCGGCCCGTTAAATCGTTACGTGGACGCCATTCAGAGGCCATTGGCCGCGAGCGGCGCGCGATGTCCCGCGCCGTGCTTTGGCGCACTCACTTGGAGAGGCACATGAACGTGATTCGGAAGCTATCCGCCATTTTCGTGGTTGTCGCGCTTGCGCTCGCCGCGAGCGGCTGTCAGACGCCGAACGGCAGCGATCAGAACTCCGCCGGCGGCGGCGCGAGCAGCAGCGGCAGCGGCGGCGGCTATTGACGGCGGGGCCTTGCGTGCCGTCGCCGCGTGAGCTTTGAAGCGGACGTCATCGGGTGGCTCCCGCAGTTGCGGCGCTACGCGCGCGCACTGACGGGCGATCCTGCCTGGGCCGACGACTTGGTGCAGGACACGGCCGAGCGTGCGTTCACCCGCGCGCACGCGTTTCGCCCCGACAGCAACCTGCGCGCGTGGCTGCTCACGATATTGCGGCACCTCTATATCGACCAGCTGCGCGGACGGCGCGAAATCGCCGTCGACGATGAGCACGCGCCGTGGCGCACGCTCGAAGCGCCCCACGGCGAAGTCGATGCGCTCTTCCTGCGCGACGTGCAGCGCGCGCTGTACCTGCTGCCCGTCGAGCAGCGCGAGGTGCTGTTGCTGGTAGGCGTCGAGGAACTCAGCTATCAGGAGACCTCGGCGGTGCTGAACGTACCGATCGGCACGGTGATGTCACGCCTGTCCCGCGCACGCGAGCACTTGCGCGTGCTGTTGACTGACGGTCCGGCGCATCACGCTGCGTCGTTGAAAGTAGTGAGAAACACGAGATGAGCGACGATTACGACCCCGCGGCGACTTCCGGCTTCACCGAAGCCGAGTTGCGCACGTTCTCGGCATTCACCGACGGCGAGCTGCCCGAGCCCGAGCGGCTCGACGTAGCCGCCCGGCTTGCCGCGGATGAGCGCGCCGCGAGCCTCGTCGCCGCGTATCGCGCGCAGCAGTCCGCGCTGCGCGCGCTGTGCGGGGCGCCGTCGGGCGCAGGCGAGGCGGACAGGGCAGGACCGCCGTATCTCGTGCTGCGCGTGCATCGGCCGTGGTGGCAGCGGGTTGCGATCGCGGCCTCGTGGGTGGCGGTGGGGGCGAGCGTCGCGGTGCTGGCGGGAGCGTTTTCGCAGCGGCTCGCGTGGCAGCCGCAGCCGATGTCGTTCGCCGAAAGGGCAGACATCGCCTACGCGGTCTACGCGCCGGAGAAACGGCACCCGGTCGAGGTGGCGGCGGCCGAGGAGGAGCATTTGATCGCGTGGCTGTCTAAGCGATTGAACCGGCCGCTTTCGGTGCCGACGCTGCAGGAATATGGCTATTCGCTCGTCGGCGGTCGGCTCTTGCCGGGCGATGCGGCGAGTCCGGCCGCGCAGTTCATGTATCAGAACGACGCGGGCGCGCGCCTGACGCTCTACGTCACCGCGATCCCGAAGGACGAGACGGCGTTCCGGCTCTTGCGCGACGGCAACCGCCGCACGTTCTACTGGATCAGCGACCACATGGGCTATGCGCTCTCCGGGCAGTTGTCGGAGGATAAGTTGCGTGCGATTGCGATCGACGTGTGCAGCGCGCTTGGGGGGCGGCCCGACGTGTGGCAGTGAACAAGCAGATCAACGACCAGAAAAGCGGGGACCAATAAACGAGGGCCAACAAGCGGGGAACGAGACGTGTGCGGCGATGCGCTGCACGTAAGGGGGCGCCTCGCGGGCCGCCATGTTCGATGCGGCCGCGCTCGCTCCAGGCAGGGTGACATCATGCGTAATACCTTTGGACTCGGAACGGCGCTCGTCGCCGGTGTGCTGTGCGCCGTTCCCGCTGCGGCGCAGGACGCAGCAACCACGTCATCGCCTCCTGTTGGCACATGCCGCCCAGTGACGGGACAAGTCGATATCGACGGCACCACGCAGCAGATTTCAGGGCTCGCGTGCCTGCAGGCGGACGGCACTTGGCAGATCGTGCAGAACCTCGACGGCAGCTGGGTCATCCCGGAAAGCGACTATGCGTACTACTACGGTCCGTACTACTACAGTCCGTGGTATTGGGTGCCGGGAGTCGTGGTCGGTGTCGGCGCGTCGTTCGTGTTCGTCGATCATTTCCACCATTTCCATCACTTCGATCACGATCACATGCACATCGTGTTTCACGGCAATACCATGCACATGCACGGCGTGTTTCGCGGCAACATGATGCAAACGCGCGGCGGCTGGGGCGGCCCGCATGCGTGGGGCAGCCCGCACGGATGGGCCGGCGCGGGCGCGGGTAGCGGAGGATTCCATCGCCACTGATTCGTGCTGTCGCGGCGCGGTAGTGGCCGCAGCCCGGTAGCGGCAGTTCGCTCGCGGTGCTGGATCGACGATCGATAACAACAGCAAGGAAACGCGAATTGACACGCACCCTGCCGCCCAATCTTTCCGAGGCCACGTTCGACAAGGTGCTTGCCGAACTGGCTTCGGTCGTCAGCCGGCCGAACCTCATCGCGAGCGGCGACGATCTCGCGGCCTACGCCGATCCGTTTTTGCCTGGGCCGGAGAATCCGCAGGCATTCGCCGCGTCGGCGGCGGTGCTGCCTGCGTCCGTCGACGAGATCCGCGAGATCCTGCGCATCGCCAACGCTTACCGGCTGCCGCTGTGGACCGTCTCGACGGGCCGCAACTTCGCTTACGGCGGCGCCGCGCCGCGTCTGGCCGGATCGGTCGTGCTCGATTTGAAGCGCATGAACCGCATTCTCGAAGTCGACGAGACGCTCGCGTTTGCGCTCGTCGAGCCCGGCGTCACGTATTTCGATCTCTACGCGTATCTGCGCGAGCACGGCCTGCGCCTATGGGTCGATGCGCCGGCGGCGGGCTGGGGGAGCATCGTCGGCAACACGCTCGAGCGCGGTTTCGGCTACACGCCCTACGGCGATCACGCGGCAATGCAGTGCGGCATGGAGGTCGTGCTCGCGAACGGCGACGTGCTGCGCACGGGCATGGGCGGCATCGATCCGGGCACGTCGTGGCAGGTGTACCGGCCGGGATTCGGGCCGTCGTACGACGCGATGTTCATGCAGTCGAATTTCGGCATCGTCACCAAGCTCGGCATCTGGCTCATGCCGCAGCCGAGCGCGTATCTGCTCGGCGAGATTCAATGCCGCGACGAGGCCGATCTCGAAGCGATCGTCGAAACGCTGCGGCCGCTGCGTCTTGACGAGACGATTCGCCATCACGCCGTGATCGAAGGGGGAATCCGGCGCGCGGCCAGCGTGTCGCCGCGCTCGCAGTGGTACGACGGCGCGGGCGCGATGCCCGAAAGCGCGGTGGCGGCGATGCTCGACAAGCTTGGCGTCGGCCGCTGGAATCTGCATTTCGCGCTTTACGGCGCGCCGGAGCTGCTCGACGTGCGTTACGCGATGGTTCAGCGTGCGTTCGCGCGGATTCGCGGCGCGCGGATCACGGCGGCGAAGTACGCGGGCGACGCCGAGCCTGGCGGCGGCGCCAATCGCAATCTCGCGGGCATTCCATCGATGAGCGCGTTTCGCATGCTCGACTGGCGCGGCGGCGCGGGCGCGCACGTCGACTTTTCGCCCATCTGCCCGTTCACGGGGCGCGACGCCATGCGCCAATACACGCTCGCGAAGGCGCGCATGGCCGAATACGGCTTCGATTACTACGGGGGCTTCACGGCGGGCGAGCGGCATCTGCATCACATCGCCGCCGTGATTTTCGATCGCAACGACGCGCGGCAGACCGACGCCGCCGGCGACGCCCTGCGCTCGTTGATGAGCGACGCGCATGCGGCGGGCTACGGCGAATATCGCGCGCACCTTGCGTACATGGACTTCGCCGCCGCGCAATACGGTTTTAACGGCGGAGCGCTATTGCGGCTGTCGGAGACGATCAAGGATGCGCTCGATCCCGAAGGCATTTTGTCGCCGGGCAAGCAGGGGATCTGGCCGCGAGCGTGGCGGGGCAAGCGCGGTTATACGTAATTCGTGGCGATGTTCGAGCCGCAAAGTCAAGTGACAAATATAAGCGGTTAATTACTAAAGATTGTTTTCGTGCCGCCGACATTCAGGACTCGACCACGAACAAAAACGTATTCTCGATGACAGACCAACGTTCTCGCTTCTTTACGGCTTGCCTGATGGGGACCGCCTTGCTGACTGGCGGCTGCGCGCACCACCATGACGGCACGAGCCAGCCTGGCGCCATTGCCCATGCCGCCAAGGCGCCGCGGACAATGCTGGCAGACGAAGCCATTCCCGCCAGCCAGGCCGACAAGGCCAAGCTGGTGTTTCGATCGAAGGGCATGCCGATGAGCGTCATGTTCTGGCAGAGCACGTCGGCGCAGGCATGCGGCGATTTTCAGCCGGTCGGCGCGGTGTTCGATAGCGGCCGGGGCGTGTTGCTGCCCTGGATCGCGAATTTGACAGAAAAACTCAACAGGCCGCTGCGGAAGGTGGAAACGTCGCGCGTGCAGTATGTCGAGCCGGGAACGCCGGTCCAAGTGAAAGCGCTGACCAAGTCGGTGGATCAGCCGACATCAATGTCGCCGGTACAAACGTACTCGTGCGGGCCGATCGTCACCTCGTTCAACCCGGAGAAAGCCCACGCGTATCTCGTCGAGTTCGACTTTCAGGGCATGCAAAGCTGCTCGCAGCACGTGACGGATATTACCGACGCAGCGCACCCCGTTCCCGTGGAGCCGCAGGCGCCCGCATGCGGAATCGACTCCGCGGACGCGACCGGTGGAACCGTGCACGTCAACTACCTGAAGGCGGACCACGAGCAGCGCCTCGCGCAAGCGCGGAAAAAGGAAGGCGCCGCCACTTTGGCATCGGACAAGGCGTTTGCGATGCAGGACGAGGCGGCCGAGCTCGATTCGCTCGGCCAATCGGATGAAGCGCTCGCTGTCGTCGATCGGGCATTGCGCATGCTGGACCCGTCGAAGTCCAAAGACGTGGTCGCGACCAAAGCTGGCATCTTGTTCAATCTAAATCAGCCGCAAGCCGCGCTCGACATCCTCGCGCCGCAACTCGAAGCGACGCGGAAATTTGCTGATGGACAAGCGTCCAATGCGCGCGCGTCGGCCCTGAGCACGTACACCGAGGGTTTCGTCACCGCGACCTTCTGCTACATGCAGTTGGAGCAATGGGGCAACGCGATCAAGACGCTGGCGGACACCGAGTCCTTGCTCGAGGGGCCGAGCTTCTCGGCGTACAAGAGCTTGCTTTACCGCTACATCATGGCGAGAGCGCATGATCCGTCGCTGGCCGATTCCGAGCTTGAAAAGAGGGCCGCCTATTACACGGTGAACGACAAGGGTCACTATGGCGCCTTGCTGCGCATGTGGCAGGGTGAGGACACGGTGAAGGAAACCGCGAAGATCATTGGCGCCATGTCGGGAGCGGATCAACAAGAAGCGTTCGGTGAGTCGCTCTTCTACGGCGGCGCGTACGCGAAGTTCGTGAAGGGCAATGACGCGGGCGCCAAAGCGATGCTTGCCGATCTCGATCAAGTCGCGCCGTACGGAAGCATCGAATGGATCTACGGAAAGCGAGTGCTTCAATGAGCGGGTGCCGCCGCCGTCCCATCGCGGCGGCGGAATTCCGAGTGAAGCGGGCAACTTGAGCGTCCCATCTGATTTACCCGGGTAATATTGCAACTTGATTTATACCCGGGTATTATTCGGTCAATCCTATGACCGGAGCCCGCCGTGGCCAACCCATCGCAATCCCATTCCTACACCAGTTTCGACGGCCACAGCCGCGTGGCCAGCGGTTCGCTTTTGACGGTCGCGCGCGCGGTCAGGCGCGCGCTCGACGACGGTGCGGCCGGCCCCGTGCTGATCTTCGACGACAGCACGGGCCGCTCGATCGATATCGATACGAGAGGCACGGACGCCGAGTTGGAAGCGCGTTTCGCGGCGCAGGCCGAGGCGGAGGTCGAAGCGCAAACCGTCTCCGAGGACGCTCAGCCCGAAGAGCCGCGGGGACGGGGACGCCCGAAGCTCGGCGTCGTCGCGCGCGAAGTGACACTGCTGCCGAGGCATTGGGAGTGGCTCGCGGCGCAGCCGGGCGGGGCGTCCGTGGTGTTGCGCAAGCTCGTCGACGAAGCGCGGCGCACGCACGGCGACCGCGACCGCGTGCGAAAAGCGCAGGAGCGCGCGTATCACTTCATGTCGGCGATGGCCGGCGATTTTCCGGGTTTCGAGGAAGCGTCCCGTGCGTTGTTTGCGAACGACGAGCTGCGCTTTAACGAACTCATCGCCGGGTGGCCGGTGGATGTGCGCGACTACGCGGCGCAGCTAGCCAACACGGCTTAGCGGCACCGGCTTTCACGTTCCACAACTCGACAAGCGCTAGGTATGAACGCCGGCGCGAACAAGCATCACATTGCACCGGAAGACGTTTGCCGCGGCGGCGCCACCGACGGAATCAGCAATTGATCCACCGATGAATCGACGAGCAGCTTCGCGCCAGCAGGCGTGAGATGCGCTCGGTCGAACACGGTGAGTTCACCCTTGCCGGCTCCCGTGCGCGTTAAGCACCCGTCGGAATCGCACAAGACTCCGAGCGCCGACACATAGCGAACCCCGGCCGCTGCAGCTGCGTTCCTTGCTTCGCCGTCGAGCTCGGGAATCCCCGCGACCAAGCCGAACGAGGAGCGGGGCGGCAGGATCTGATGATGGTTCTTTCGCCAGTAAAGCCAGTAGACGTTGGGCAGCGCATCGTTCCATTGCGGCACGGGCCCCACGAGGACGATGTTCTTGACGCCGTCCGCGCGGATTTCCGCGATGGAGTCCTTGATGCTCGCGAGATCGCTCGAGATCCAGTTTGCGTCGAGTATCACCAGATCGGGGTGCGTCTCGCGCAGCGCTGCCAGCGACTGCTGGTGAACGCGCGCGCAGCGCGGATCACGGGCGTCGGCCGGCAAAAGCGGGGGGCACCCGGAAGCGGTGTATTGCGCGAGCCGGAAATCGTAGTGGGACTGCAGGTCGCGAAGCCCAGGGGAAATCGCAGCGGCAAACGAATCCCCCCACAAGAACACCAGCGGACCGTGCCCGGAATCCACGCATGCCGAGCCAAATTCGGCACGATCGCTCGACTCCAGGAAGCAGACGTGCTCGCGCCAGCTTTTCGTCGTGTCGAATCGGGTCGTCGTGAACCGGCTGGCCATCGACGTGATTCGGAAACTCAAGCCGTCGCGCTGGTAGGCGTTCACGCCCGCATACCCGACGCCGAGCATCAGTATGCAAAGCGCGGCTACGCGTCCAGGGATGCGCTGACCGAAGCGAATCGGCGTCTCGATCAACAGGTAGGTGGCCGTGGCGAGGACGAGGCTCAGAGCGACCGCTTCGGCGCGGATCGGCCATGCCGGAAGTTCGCCCTCGATCAGTCGAGCAAACACCAGCAATGGCCAGTGCCAAAGATAGAGCGGGAAACTGATCAAGCCGATCCACACCAAGGGTTTGCGCGAAAGCACATTTCGATTCACCCATGCGTTGGGCCCGGCGGCGATCAGAAGCGTGGCCCCGATCGTCGGCAGCAGCGCCCACCAGCCGGGAAAGACGCGCTTGCTGTTCACCAGGGCAAATGACGCGGCAATCAGCAACGCGCCCGTTATCGACATGAAGTTGCCGGACTTGGCTGCCGCCGCGGTTCGCTCGAGCGTCAGAAAGGCCAATGAGCAGCCCATCAACAGCTCCCAGAAACGGGAGAAGGGCGAATAGAAAGCCGCGACCGAATGGCTGCCTACGGTGAAGACATTCAGCGCGAAAGAGGCGATGCCGACGATGACGATCAGCCAGCCTTGGGCCCGTCGATTTCGTCTTGTGAGCCATAGCGCGATCGGCCAGAAAATATAGAACTGCTCCTCGACGCCGAGGGACCACAAATGCAACAGCGGCTTGGTTTCCGCCGCGGTGTCGAAGTAGCCGGCTTCTTGCCATAACGCCAGGTTCGACACGAAACCGGCGCCGGCGGCGATCTGCTTGCCGAGTTCCTTGAACTCCTCGGCTAACAGTTCAAACCAGCCGAACCCATAGCACGCGATCAGCACCAGGAGCAGCGCCGGAAAAATCCGCTTGACTCGTCTCGCGTAGAAGGTCGAGAAGCGAAACGTTCCCGCAGCCAATCCGCCGAGGATGATCGTGCCGATCAAATAGCCGGAGATGATGAAAAAGACATCGACGCCGACAAAGCCGCCTCGCAATAGCGCCGGAAAGGCATGGAAGATCACCACGGACGAGACGGCGATCGCGCGAAGGCCGTCAATATCGGGACGATAGGCAACGTGCGCGCCGTTCGACGACGGCGTCGCTGATGAAGATAAATCCGCAGGCATGGTTCGAGGCGTTTCAGGCGTTGCCCTGGTCATGGGGCGCGCGTGGCTGTAATAATTTGTTGCTGATTTGTAATAATTTGTTACTGAAACTTACCGCGCGCGCCATTCTATGCGAATTCGATTAATTAGAGACAGACTGTTGTCGATGAGCGACTGGCGCTGGGCGGGCCGGGAGTTCGGCGTGTGCTGCTGATGCGCGCCGTCGGCTCGCATTGGCGTTGGCGGCGATCTATGCTGGTCGTAGCGTTGGCTGCCGGAACGGTGTCTGACAGCGCCGGACGCGCGTAAAGGAAGAGCGATGGATCGACGGACTTTCGTGAAGGCAAGCACATGGATGAGCGCGGCAGCGTGCGTGCCGCCGCGCGTCGCCGCAGCGCTCGAGCGGGCGGGGACGATCGTGCTCGTCGACACTTCGCTTCCCGCGAGCCGCGCGTTTGCCGCCGCCACGGCGGCGCGGCGCGCGATGCCGTTCATGGAGATCGGCGGCGACGCAGGGATGTTTTGGCACGCGACGCTCGCGCCCCATCTCGCGCAAGCGAACGCGTTGGCAATCGGCGTGCTGCGCGCATCGGATGGCTTCGTGCTGCGGCAACTCGCGGCAAGTGCGAACTGGCGCGTGCGGAACATCGCCATGCCGGATGCGATCGATGCCGCGCCTCGTTTGCCTGCGACCGTCACACTCCTCATCGACCGCAAACCCGCCTAGACGACGAACCGCGAACCGTCCGTCAGAACTTATAAGCCGGATTCTTCGGATCGAACGTATCGTCGGGCAGGGCTTTCGGCGTGATGCTGTCGAACACGATGCGCTCGAAGATCCGGCCGTCGTTGTCGTAGGACTCGACCGAGCGGAAGTACGGATGCCGCAAATCGAGCCCGAGCGTTTCCTTCTTCGCGTAGAACTCGGGCCGGCCCGTCGGCGATTCGAACGTAAACGCGACGACGCGCACACCCGCGAGCGTCTTCACTTCGATCTTCTGCGAGCGCTCGACACCGGCGGTCTCGAACTTCTTGCTGTCGGCGAGGAACTGCTGCGCGATGAATTCGGTGCCGAGCTCTCGCACGTTGTGATTCGACTGCGCCCGCGCGAGCGCGCCGTTCAGCGACGTCCACAGCGGCATCACGCTGAGGATGCCGCCCAAGTGCCCGTACATTTCGTCGGAGCGCAGCGTCGAGTCGTAGATCAATTCCTGCCCCGCGTGCGCGCCGTCGGGCAGCCACTTCACGTAGATGCGCAGCGGATCGCGCGTGAGACGCACGAGCATGTGATCGGGCTTGTCGGGAAACACGCCGCGAAGGCGCTCCTGGCGCAGCATCGTGAATTCGTAAGATGGGTAGCCGTTCGGCCCCGCCGCGATGTAGCGCGACAGCGTGCGCGGATCGAGCGAGGTGAAGAGGGCGACGAGCGCGTCGTCGTCGAGCGCCTCCAGCATGCCGCTTTGGGCGGCGCGCCGCAGCCACAGCACCTGCGCGCCGAGCGGCAGCTTGCCGGCCTGCGCGGCCGGCACCGTGGGCGGCTTCACGGCGGCCTCGGCGAGCGCGGCCGGGTCCGCTTGCGCAGCGGCTGCGCTCGCCGTGCCGCTTTGCGCATAGGCGGCCTGCGAGCCGGAGAACAGCAGTGCGGCGGCCGCGGCGGATAGTGCCAGCGTTCGCGGCGTGCCGATGGCCGCCACCCGCGCGGCACGTGCCGCGCATCGCAAGCTCAGCGAGCACGGCAAGCGCAATACGGGACCCGACTTGAAACGTTGCATGACGCTCTCCCTTTACGTCCATCGGCGCTTGCGCCGCGCCGCCATCATCGACCCTCAGCCGCCGCGCGCCTGACCGAGCTTCGCGATCTCCTCGTCGCGCAGCGTGCGCCGCAGGATCTTGCCGACGTTGGTCTGCGGCAGCGAATCGCGAAACTCGACGAGCTTCGGCACCTTATAGCCCGTCAGATGCTTGCGGCAGTGCTGGATCACGTCGTCGGCCGTCATCGGGCTGCGCGCGACGATGAACACCTTGATGCGCTCGCCCTGCACGTCGTCGGGAATGCCGATCGCCGCCGCTTCGCGCACGGCCGGGTGCATCGCGAGCACGTCTTCGATCTCGTTCGGATACACGTTGAAGCCCGACACGAGGATCATGTCCTTCTTGCGGTCGATCAGGCGCACGTAGCCGTGCTCGTCCATCACGCCGATGTCGCCGGTTGCTAGCCACCCGTCGGCGTCGAACGTCTTCGCGGTTTCGTCGGGGCGGTTCCAATAGCCCTTCATGACTTGCGGCCCCTTCACGCACAGCTCGCCCGGTTCGCCGATGTCGGCCCAGGTGCCGTCGACCTTCTTGAAGCGCACCTGCGTGGACGGCGCGGGCAGCCCGACCGAGCCGTCGAACTCGCGCTGCGCCTTCACGCTGACAGGCGTCATCGTGACGATCGGCGAGCATTCGGTGAGCCCGTAGCCTTCGACGATCGGCTTGCCCGTCACGGCCTTGAAGCGCTCGGCGACAGCGCGCTGCATCGCCATGCCGCCCGCCATCGCGAGCTTGAGCTTCGAGAAGTCGCGTTGGCGGAACTCCGCGTTCTCCAGAAACGCGTTATAGAGCGTGTTGACGGCCGTGATGCCGGTGAACGTCTCGTGACGCAGGATTTTCATCACGCGCACGGTATCGCGCGGATTCGCGATGAGGATGTTGCGTCCGCCGAGGCCGAGAAAGATGAGGCCGTTCACGGTCAACGAATAGATGTGATAGAGCGGCAGCGGCGTGAGCACCGTTTCGACATCGCCGGAGAGTTCGCTCTCGGCCCACACCTTCGCTTGCA
This sequence comes from Trinickia violacea, assembly GCF_005280735.1. Taxonomy (NCBI): domain Bacteria; kingdom Pseudomonadati; phylum Pseudomonadota; class Betaproteobacteria; order Burkholderiales; family Burkholderiaceae; genus Trinickia; species Trinickia violacea. Next base: position 2,785,817 of record NZ_CP040077.1, on the reverse strand, counting down.
GCAGGTTCGCAATGATGTTGCGATGCGTGAGCATCGCGCCTTTCGCGACACCGGTCGTGCCGCCTGTGTATTGCAGGAACGCGAGATCGGCGTGCGTGAGTCGCACGGGCGCGAACGGCCGCTTGGCGCCGAGCGCGAGCGCCTGCTTCAGACGCACCGCCTGCGGCAAGCCATACGCGGGCACGAGCTTCTTCACGTGCTTGAGCACGAAGTTCAGGAAACGCCCCTTGAGGTTCAAGCCGTCGGCGAGCAGGTCGCCGAGCGCAGTGACGATGACGCGCTTGATCTGGGTGCCCGGCAGCGCGTCTTCGAGCGTCTTCGCGAAGTTCTCGAACACGACGATGGTCTGCGCGCCGCTGTCCTTCAGCTGATGGGCGAGTTCGCGCACGGTGTAGAGCGGATTCACGTTGACGACGATCGTGCCCGCCTTCAACGCCCCGAACAGCGTGACGGGGTATTGGAACGTGTTCGGCAGCATGATCGCGACGCGGTCGCCTGGCTTGACGCCCACGCTCTGCAGATACGCGGCGAATGCTGTGGCCTTGCGTGCGAGCTCGCCATACGTGAGGTTTTCGCCCACGCTCACGAACGCGACGCGCTCGCGGTACTGCGCGGTGCAATCGTCGAAGAACTGCGCAACCGATTGATAGCGGTTGACGTCGATCTCGTGCGGCACCTCGGGCGGGTACGAGGCGTACCAGATGCCGTCGGTATTGGGCGCCTTCGCTGACGACGCGGATGCGGGTGTCGACGCGGGTGTCGACGATGTGGCGGTGGGTTCGGTCATCTCTGTCTCTCGATGGGTTCTCGTGTTCAATTTTCGACGATGGCGACCACGCCCTGGCCGCCCGCCGCGCAGATCGAAATCAACCCGCGCGCCGTGCCCGCGGGCTTGCCGAGTTGCGCGAGACGCTTCGCGAGGCCCGCGACGATGCGCGCGCCGGTGGCCGCGAACGGATGGCCCGTGGCGAGCGACCCGCCGTCGACGTTGAGCTTGGCGCGGTCGATCTCGCCGAGCGGGCCGGGCAGGCCCAGCTGCGTGCGGCAGTATTCGTCGTCCTGCCAGGCGGTGAGCGTGCACAGCACCTGTGCGGCAAACGCTTCGTGAATCTCGTAGAGATCGAAGTCCTGCAGCGTGAGTCCGGCGCGCGCGAGCAGGCGCGGCACCGCGTAGGCGGGCGCCATCAGCAAGCCTTCTTTCTTGTCGACGAAATCGACGGCCGCCGTTTCCGAGACCGAGAGATAGGCGAGCACCGGCAGCCCGCGCTGCGCGGCCCACTCTTCGCTCGCGAGCAGCACGGCGGCGGCGCCGTCGGTCAGCGGCGTCGAGTTGCCGGCGGTCAGCGTGCCCGCGTCGCGGTCGAAGGCGGGCTTCAATTGCGCGAGGGTGTCGAGCGTGGCGTCGGCGCGCAGCGTGTTGTCGCGCGTGAGCCCTTTGTAGGGCGTCATCAGGTCGTTCATGAAGCCGCGCTCGTAGGCGGCAGCGAGCTTCTGGTGGCTTTCGAGCGCGAACGCGTCTTGAGCCTCGCGCGCGATGCCCCAGCGCTTGGCCATCAGCTCGCAATGCGCGCCCATCGAGAGCCCCGTGCGCGGCTCGACGTTGCGCGGCAGTTGCGGGCTCACGAACATGCCGGGCCGCAGCTTCGCGAGCGCGCCGAGGCGCTCGCCCGCCGAGCGGCTGCGGTTCGCTTCGAGCAGAATCTCGCGCATCTGTTCGTTGACGCCGATCGGCGCGTCCGAGGTCGTGTCGGCGCCGCCCGCGATGCCCGCGTCGATCTGGCCGAGCGCGATCTTGTTGGCGACGAGGATCGCCGCTTCCAGGCTCGTTCCGCATGCCTGCTGCACGTCGTAGGCGGGGGTTTCCTTCGCGAGCGTGGTCGACATGACCGCTTCGCGCGTGAGATTGAAGTCGCGCGAATGCTTGATGACGGCGCCCGCCGCGACTTCGCCGAGCCGCGCGCCGTGCAGATCGAAGCGGTCGACGAGCCCTTGCAGCGTGAACGTCAGCATCTCCTGGTTCGAGGCGCGTGCGTACGCCGTGTTCGAGCGCGCAAACGGAATCCGGTTGCCGCCGACGATGGCGACGCGCCTCACAGCGGGACTGACAGCGGGAAGCGGGCGGGGCATGCGGGGCTCCTCCATGGTGGGGATGGGCTCACATCGACATAACGATTCGAATCGACTTTAGATTCCAGCGCGTGCTTCATTGAGTCTCCCAGCGGAAGCGTCCGCACAGATGCGGTTTGTCGCCGGCGACGTCGCGCACTTCGAATTCGCGCTCGCCCGGGCCGCGCGACGCGCTCCATAACGACGCCTCGCCCGGCAGGTACATCGGCCGCTTGAACTCGCCGTCGAGCTCGGCCGACGCGAGCGGTTTGGGCGGCTGGAACAGGGCGGCGGTGCGCGCGAGCGTCCACATGCCGTGCGCGATCGCGCGCGAAAAGCCGAAGACCTTCGCCGAGAGCAGGCTCAGATGGATCGGATTGAAATCGCCCGATACCTGCGCGTAGTCGCGCCCCAATTGCGCGGCGAGCTGCCAGCGCGTCTCACGCGCGAGCGCGGCGCGCTCGATCGCGAGCGGCGTGAAGCGCGCGCCTTGCGCGGGAACGTTGCGCTTCAGATAGAGGCTGTCGCTGTCCCATACCGCTTCGCCGCGCCGGTAGATCCGCGCCGACATCAAGAACGCCTGGCCGCGCTCGTGCTGGATGAGCGGCCCGCACTCGACTTCGACGCGCAGCGTGTCGTCGAGCTCGAGCGGGCGGCGCAGGCGCACGCTGTTGGCGAGATGCACGAGACCGAGCGCGGGCCAGGCAAACGCGGGCTCGGTGAGCAGCATCAGATGCAGCGGGAACGCGAGCAGATGCGGGTAGGTGAGCGGCACGCCGTGCTCGGGAATGAAGCCGCAGACGCGCGCATAGCGTTCCATCGCCGCGGGGTCGAGCTTCGCGGCCGGTATCACGAGGCGCGTCGCGGGCAATTGCGCTGCGCGGTTGCGCTTGATGAGGCCCGCGATCACGCGCGCGTACAGCACGTGCGGCGCCGGCGCTTTCTCGACGACGACCGTCTTCACGCGGCGCGGCGCCTCGCCAGGGTGACCGGTTCCGGCGGGCTTGAGCCATTCGCTCATGTCGCTCGGCCCTCTCACGCGCCGAACAGGCTCTGGCCGCATACGCGCACGACCTGGCCCGTGATGCCCGCCGCGCCCGGATGCGCGAGCCACGCGATCGTCTGCGCGACGTCGCCGGGCTCGCCGCCTTGGCTCAGCGAATTCATGCGACGGCCCGCTTCGCGCAGCGCGAACGGCATCTTCGCGGTCATGTGCGTTTCGATGAAGCCGGGCGCGACCGCGTTGATCGCGATGCGCCGCTCGCGCAGCCCGCCCGCCAGGCACTGCACGCGGCCGATCACGCCCGCTTTCGACGCCGCGTAGTTGGTCTGCCCGACGTTGCCCGCAATGCCGCCGATCGACGAGACGGCGACGATGCGCCCGCCGTCGCGCAAGGTGCCGCGCGAGAGCAGTTCCTCGTCGATGCGCTCCTGCGCGGCGAGGTTGACGGCGATGACGTTCCGCCAAGCGTCGGCGGTCATCTTCGCGATGGTCTTGTCCTGCGTGATGCCCGCGTTGTGGACGACGATGTCGACGCCGCCCATCGCGTCGAGCGCATCCGCGATCTGCTGCGGCGCTTCGGGCGCGGCGATGTCGCAATCGATCGCGGCGCCGTCGATGCCGTGCATCGTCACCGAGAGCGTGTCGTGCAGCGCCTCGATATCGAGGCCGGCGACGCGCGCGCCAAGATCCGCGAGCGCCTGCGCGATCGCGGCGCCGATGCCGCGCGCCGCGCCCGTGACGAGCGCGCGCCGGCCGGCGAGGGGTCGGGTCCAGTCGTCGATGGCGTCGATCGTGGCGGCTTCGATCCGCACCGCCTGACCCGATACGAACGCCGAGCGCGGCGACAGAAAAAAGCGCAGCGTCGCTTCGATGCCGTCTTCCGCGCCATCGCCGACGTAAATCAGATTCGCCGTGATGCCGTGCCGCGCTTCCTTGCCGAGCGAGCGCACGAAGCCTTCGAGCGCGCGCTGCGCGGTCCATTGGCGCGGATGGGCGCAGCGCTCGGGCGGCCGGCCGAGCACGACGATCCGGCCGCATGCCCCGAGCGAGCGCAGGGTGTCGTGGAAGAACGCATACGCGGCGTCGAGTTGCAGGCTGTCGGCGATCCCGGTCGCATCGAAGATCAAGGCGGCGACGCGTTCCTGCGCGCTCGCGTTGGGCGCGACCGGGGCAAAGCGCCCGCTCATCGACTGACGGCGCTGCGCAATCGCGAGCCACGCCAGCGCTTGCTCATGCGCCACGCTCGTCATGCCGATGCGCTCGAGCACGCCGGCCAGCACCTCGAACAGACTCGGCGCCGGCCCCGCGCCGATCGCCGCGATGCCGCCGAATTCCGCTTCGCGCTGCCCGATCCGGTAGCGGCGCAGCACTTCGGGCTGGGGCAGGCCGAGCGAGCGCACGACGCGTGCGCCGAGCGGCGAGTTCACGAAGTTGCGGTAGGTGTCGTTCATGGCGTCGTCGTGTCGTCTTCTTTTGGGGCGCGGGTGGCGGCTTGGCGTTGGGTCGGCGCCAGGTCGGCGTCTATTGTCGGCGAGTTGCTTGCGGTTGCGCCAGTCCACCGCGTCGCGGCGGAATCGCGGCGTGTGTGCGCGAGCGTTTCATGCGATCAGCTCGCCCGACTTCGCAAGCGCTTCGTGACGCTTTTGCAGCGCTTCGAGAAGGTCGAATTCCGGGCCGAAATCGTCGACCTTGACGACGAGTTCGCCGTAGCGCGCGTAGTCGTCGAGCGCTTGGCGTTCGTCGGCGTCGATGAGTCCCTGTTGCTGCGCCGCATCGGCCCATGCCTTCCATTCCTTGAAACTCTGGGGCATCGGCGCGAGCTGGCGGCGCTTTACCGCGTCGCGCAAGCGGTGCTCGATGGCCGCCACGCGCGGCGTCAGATGAAACAGCCGCTCGCCGTAGCCGAGCGGATCGACGGCGGCGTCGGGCACGTACGAATCGGCGACCAGCCGCTCGCGTGCGTCGCAAGGCGTCTGCACGAGTTCGGCGACTTCGCTCGCGAGCGCGTCTCGAGGCGGACGCAACGGCATGCCGAGCGGAAACACGCAGGCGCGCAGCAGTATCGCCAGGCGCCGTTTCGGAAAGTTGGCGAGGACGCCGTCGAGCGCCTGCTGCGCGGCGTACAGTGCGTCCTCGACGGCCCAGCGCACGAGCGGCAAGTCGGCTTGCTGGCGTCCTTCGTCCTCGAAGCGTTTGAGCGTCGCCGAGATCAGGAACAGTTGCGAGAGCACGTCGCCGAGCCGCGCGGAGATCCGCTCGCGGCGTTTGAGATCGGCGCCGAGCGCGAGCATGGTGACATCGGCGACCAGTGCGAACGCCATCGAAAGCCGTGTGGCCGAGCGGTAATACGCGGCGAGCGGCGCGTATGCCTCGGCGGGCGCCGAGATCGCCATACCCGCCGTGATGCCGTAGACGAACGCGCGCAACGCATTCGACGCAAGAAAATTCGCGTGCCCGAAGAGCGCATCGTCGAAATCCCGCAGCGCTTTCTCGCGATCAGGCTCGCGCGCCGCGGTCATTTCCATGAGCACATACGGATGGCAGCGGATCGCCCCCTGCCCAAAGATGATGAGGCTGCGTGTGAGGATGTTCGCGCCTTCGACGGTGATCGAAATCGGCATCTGCTGATAGGGGCGCGCCAGAAAATTCGACGGCCCCATGCAGATGCCTTTGCCGCCGATCACGTCCATGCCGTCGTTGATCACTTGGCGCGTGCGCTCGGTGATGTGGTACTTCGCGATCGCCGACAGGACCGACGGCTTCTCGCCGAGATCGACCGCTTGCGCGCACAAGCGCCGCGCGGCGTCCATCAGATACAGATTGCCGCCCATGCGGCCGAGCGCTTCGTGGATGCCTTCGAACTTGCCGATCGGCGTCCTGAACTGCCGGCGCGCGGCGGCGTACGCGCCGGTGCCGCGCACCGCGAGCTTCGCCATGCCGACGTTCGACGACGGCAGCGAGATCGCGCGGCCCGCCGCGAGACACTCCATGAGCATGCGCAAGCCGTTGCCGACTTGCGCGCGTCCTCCGATCACCCAATCGATCGGAATGAAGACGTCGTTGCCCGAGTTCGGGCCGTTCTGAAACACCGCGTTGAGCGGCCAATGGCGGCGCCCGATCACGACGCCGGGATGCGTCGCCGGAATCAGGGCACAGGTGATGCCGGGTTCGTCGCCGGGGCCGAGCAGATGGTCCGGATCGAGCGCGCGAAACGCGAGCCCGAGCACCGTCGCGATCGGTCCGAGCGTGATGTAGCGCTTCTCCCAGGTGATGCGAAAGCCGAGTGTCTCGCGGCCTTCGAAGGTGCCGCGGCAGACGATGCCGACATCGGGAATCGCGGCGGCATCCGAGCCCGCGTAGGGGTTCGTCAGCGCGAAGCAGGGGATCTCGTCGCCGCGCGCGAGTCGCGGCAGGTAGTGATTCTTCTGTTCCTCGGTGCCGTAGTGCATCAGCAGTTCGGCGGGACCGAGCGAGTTCGGCACCATCACCGAGACGGCCGCCGCCGACGAGCGCGACGCGAGCTTCATGACGACCTGCGAGTGCGCGTAGGCGGAGAATCCTTTGCCGCCATAACGCTGCGGAATGATCATGCCGAGAAAGCCTTGGCTTTTGAGGTAGCGCCACGCTTCTGGGGAGAGGTCTTGCCAGATCGCGGTGCTGTCCCAGTCGTTCGCGAGATCGCACAAACGCGTGCATTCGTTGTCGATGAAGGCTTGTTCTTCCGGGGATAGCGTCGCGGGACCGTACGCGAGCAGGGCTTCCCAACGCGGGCGGCCGGAGAAAAGCTCGGCGTCCCACCACACGGTGCCGGCTTCGATCGCGTCGCGCTCGGTAGCCGACATCTCAGGTAAGAGACGGCGATACGCTTTGAGGGCGCGCTCGGAGAGCCACGCGCGGCGCAGGGGCTTCGCGGCGAGCACGACTGCGGGCAGCGCGAAGACCGCCGCCAGCACGAGCGCGGCGCCACGGCCCGCCGCGCCGCTCAGGTGGACGACGCTGACCCACACGGCCGTCGCCGCCAGCCACCACGTCGCGCGAGCGCGAAAGTAGACGAGTGCGGCGCTCGCGACGGCTAGCGCCGCGAAGAGCCATGCCATGAGCGTGTCTCCCTGCGAAGAGCAAGCGGGCGGGGCGGGCTTGGCGCGCGCCCCGCAGGCTCGATGCTCGGACCCGGGTTCGGACCTGAAGCGAACTCAGGCGGCTGGACGGGAAGCCGGCATCGTCGAGCCGGGCGGCGGCGCAAGCGGTTCGTCGCTGGGGGGCAGCGATGGGGGCATCGAGGCGGCCTCTGCCTGCGGTGCAGCATCTTCCGTTCCCGGCGTCTCGGCGCTTGGCGCGAAAGCGCTCGCGTTGCCGCCGTTGCTCGCCAGGCAGTTCTCGACGTTATCGCCCGCGTCGCCGAGCACTGCGGCGAACGCGGCCAACTGCGCCGCGTCGGGCTGAGGCGCCTTGAGCGCCGCGACGATCAGCGAAGCGAGGCGCGCGATCAACTGCAGGTCGTTCATCGACTTGCCCTGCGAGAACTCGACGATGAGGCCGTCGGTGTCGCCGCCCGCGAGCATCCCCGAAAGCGCGCCGATCGCGAAGTGCAGCCGCCAGCCGAGTTCTCCGCGCGGCAGATGCGGCAACGCGCGCTGGAACGCATCGAAGAAGCGCTCCGATACCGACGCGTAATGCCGGCTCAGAAAGTCGCGGATGAACGAGGACGGATCGGTGTACGCGCGCCCCAAGAGCCGCAGGAACGCGCGTCCGCCCGTGCGCGGCTCGCGAGAAAGATGCAGCGCCGGAATGAACATCGCGCCGAGCACGTGCTCGCACGTCAGGTGCGAGCCGAGCAGCGTGTCGAAGCGGTCGAGCAGCTTCAGTCGCTCTTCGTTCAGCTTGTCGAGCCGGCGCGAGAGCATCGCGTGGATCAACGCTTCCTTGCTGCCGAAGTGATAGTTGACGGCGGCGAGATTGACTTCGGCGCGCGACGTGATGTGCCGCAGCGACATCGCCTCGTAGCCGCATTCGATGAAGAGATCTTCGGCGGCATCCAAGATGCGCGCCTTCGTGTCGCCGGCGAGCCGGCTCGGTGTGCGAACTGCCATGTGCGCCTCCCATGCCGGTTGCCCGGCCGCGTACAAGCATTCAACTGTTTAACGATCTAATTCAAACACCTGTTTTTTATAAGATACGGATCGATGCGTGATTACGGCAAGGCTTGTTTATCGACAGAGTCCTCTAGACCGCTCAAGCAAAGAGTCAAGAAACCGCTTGCCCGAACGTGCACGCATCGCTTCATGCTTGCCATAGCAAAAGGCGCTATGGCAAAGCGCTTTTTGCTTTCAAACGACACGTCAAGCTGTCGATTTGACGTGCTCTGCCGATAGCTGCATATCGATGCCGCGCCGCTCGCGGCTGAACAAAATCAGCACCGCGATGATGACCGCCACGATGCCGCAAGTGGTCGCGAGCGCCAGCGCATAGTTGTTGTCGTGACTCTCGGCGAACGCGGACTGCATCGGAGCATTGCCGGACGCGAGCAGGTTGCCGAGCTGATACACGAAACCGGGGAACGTCGCGCGGATTTCATCCGGCGAGATCTCGTTCAAGTGGACGGGAATCACGCCCCATGCGCCTTGCACCGAGATCTGCATCAGGAACGCGCCGATCGCAAGCGTGACGGCCGTCGTCGAGAAGGCCCAGACCGGCAGCACCGGCAGCGCGATCAATGCGGCGATGAAAATCGCGCGGCGCCGGCCGATCTTCTCCGAGAGCGAGCCGAAGAACAGGCCGCCGACGATCGCGCCGATATTCAGCGTGATCGCGATCAGCGACACCGTGTGCGGATCGAAATGATGCTGCTTTTGCAGGAAGGTCGGATAGAGGTCTTGCGTGCCGTGCGAGAAGAAGTTGAAGCAGGTCATCAGCACGATTGCGTAGATGGACAGCTTCCAGTTTTGCTTGAGCGTCTCGACGAGGCCCGGACGCGCGCGCTTTTCCATCGTCTTCCATACGGGCGACTCGGGCACGCTCGTGCGGATGTACATCACGAGCAGCGCCGGCGCGACGCCGACGAAGAACATGCCGCGCCAGCCGATGTATTGGTAAAGGATGCCGTACACGACCGAGGCGAGCAGATAGCCGCTCGGGTAGCCCGCTTGCAGCAGACCGGAGACGAAACCGCGCGAATGCGTGGGCACGGTTTCCATCGTGAGCGCCGAGCCGACGCCCCATTCGCCGCCCATCGCGATGCCGAACAGAAAGCGCAGCACGAGCAAGGTCGTCAGGTTCGGCGAGAAGCCGGAGAGCAATTCAATGAGCGAGTAGCAGGCGATGTTGAGCATCAATGTCGGACGCCGGCCGAACTTGTCGGCGAGCCGTCCGAAGATCAGCGCGCCGATTGGGCGCGCGGCGAGCGTGAGTGTCAGCGCAATCGTGACGTCGGTGATCTTGGTATTGAATTCGGCGGCGATGTCCTTGAATACGAACACCATGAGGAAGAAATCGAAGGCGTCCAGGGTCCAGCCTAGATAGGCCGCGATTGTTACGTTTCTTTGTTCGCGCGTCCAGCTCATATCATTGTTCTCCAGAGTCTCCATGTGGCCCGGGCTGGGTGGGGCAGCGCCATCCCCCGGCACGCCCCCGCAATTGGGCACGAGCGAGTGTACGCCGCTGCTTAAGCGGTTGCATGGTTCATCAGTGATTTCTTAGTAATAATCCCTAGCCGTGTTTCACAATGACAAAGAAAGCCGCAAGCGTTGTTGGCTAAACGTAATTTTTAAAGCCGAGCCAAGCATGTAGGTTGCTAATGGCTAAAGCACGGCATGCGCCAATTGCAAGCGTGCGCTGTTGGCGCAATGCAAAGCTATGCGCTTGCGCACGGAGTTTTAGCGGTTCGCTTAACCGTTCTCTTTTCCGATTCATGCAATGACATCGTTTTCGCCAACGTCAGCCACGCCCGCTGACGACCTTTTACCGGTGTTCGACACCGGCCGTCTGTGGCTGCGCCCACGCACGATGGCGGATCTCGAAGCCTGCCTGGCGATGGACCGCGATCCGGAGGTGACGCGTCATATCGCCGGTCCATGGGACGACCCCGTCAAGCACAGGGCGTTCGTCGAGTACCGGATGACGCGCGCGTACCCGCGCGGGCTCGGTTATTGGTCGATTTTCGAAGCGGCCACGCCCGAGCGCTTCATCGGCTGGGTGCTCCTGATTCCCGATCACGGGGCGGGGCCCGAAGTCGAGATCGGCTGGCGGCTCGTGCGCGATGCGTGGGGAAGGGGGATCGCGAGCGAAGCGGCGCGCACCCTCATGCGGCACGCGTTCGAGACGGTGAGGCTGCCGCGCATCGTCGCCGATATCGCGGCGGAGAATGCCGCCTCGCGCCGGGTTGCCGAGAAGCTCGGCATGCGGCGCGTGGGGGAAGTCGATAGCGACGGCAAGCGTTATGTGCGCTATCGCTTAGTGCGGGAGGATTTGGGTTAGCGGACGATGAGCGCCACGGTTGCGATGCCGAGCGCCGTCATGATGAGCGAGCCGCACAAGTGGATCGCGACTTCCATGCCGGCCCAGCCGAGCCGGCCTTGCTGCAGCTGCGCGACGACTTCCGCGGAGAACGTCGAGAACGTGGAGAGCCCGCCCATCAAGCCGGTTGTTACGAAGAGCCGCCACTCGGGCGCAATGTTCGGCAGCTTGGCGAACCAGGCGACGGCAACCCCGATCACGTAGCCGGCGATCAGGTTCGAAGCGAGCGTGCCCAGCGGCAACGCGGGGAACAGGCTGTTGAGGCGGAGGCCGAGCACCCAGCGGGCGAGCGAGCCGAGCGCGCCGCCGATGCCGACGGCGAGGATGGACCAATACATGTGAGATTCCAGACAAGGTTGAGCAGCCGGGAGCGCGGTGCGTGCGAGTCGCGTGTCGCGGCGCGGCTCCTGGGCGGGCTGGCCGGGAGTCTAGCATTGCCGGATACGCGAATGGCGGCGGCCAGGAGCGGGTGCTACACTCGATCGACCCCCACCTCGCGAATGTGCCTGCAGGATCGCGCGCTGCGTTCGTTCACGCCGATCCATCGGAGTGCGCCATGAAAGGCAGCCAGTTGACGATGTACGCGGCGAACCAGAGCCACCGCAAGAACCATAAGACCGTGGTCGGCTGGATTCTCGACGAAACCACGAAAGCGGGCATTCAGGGCGCAACGGTCATCGAAGTGACCGAAGGATACGGCACGCACGGCAAGCTCCACGCGGCGCGCTTTTTCGAATTGGCCGATCAGCCGGTCGCGGTGACGGTCGCGGCCGAAGACAGCAAGATCGACTTGCTGCTCGACATCTTGCGGCACGGCGGCGTCCGCCTCTTCTATACGCGGTACTCGATCGAATACGAGGTGCTCGGGGCGTAGGGGCTGTCGCGCAGGCGAATTTCGCCAAGCGCGTGCAAGCACCGCACTGCATGGGACAAGGAGAAGAGCATGAACTCGACACCCAGGCTCTTGCATGACCGGTTTCTATTCGACGCTGCATTCAACGAAGTGCGCGACATTGACGCGCCCGTGCACGAGGGGGCGATGTTCGGCTGTCCGGCGGCCTTCGTCGGGCGCCATATCGCGTTCTGCGTGTACGGTAGCGGCCTCGGCATCAAGCTGCCTGCCGAACGCGCGGCAGCGCTCGTGCAAAGCGGCCGCGCGTTCGCGTTTCAGCCGTATGGCCGCTCGGCGATGAACGAGTGGGTCGAGCTGCGGATCGAGCGCGACCGCGTCGACGAGATCGCGCCGGTGCTGGCCGAGGCGATTCGCTTTGCGCAGCGCGATCAAAGCGGCGCTTAGCCGCCGAACACGCGTGGCGTGCGGGAGGGGGTCGTGAACGGCTATCAACTGACGTTCTACACCGAGCAAAATCGCAAGCACGGACATCAGACCGTCTGCGAATGGCTGCTGCACGAGGCGCGCCGGCTCGGTATTCGCGGCGCGACGGTCATCAGTGCCGCTGAGGGCGTCGGGCACGCCGGCGCCCATCACGCGCCGCACGTGCTCAAGCTGGCTGACCAGCCGCTGCAGATCATCCTCGCTGTGACCGGCGATGAGGCCGAGCGCATGCTGGCCATCGTTCGAGCGGAGAACGTGCACGTTTTCTACACGCGCTTTCCGATCGAGTTCGGCGTGATCGGCGATGACGACAGCGACGAAGCGCAGCCGCACAAAGCGCACAAAACGTTTTCGCTGATCGGACGATCGTAGGCGCTGAGTCGAGCGTTGAGTCGAGCGCTGGGTCGTGCACTCAGTCTCGCATTCAGTCGCGCAGATGCGCGCGAATGCGCTCGGCCAGCGCTTCCAATTCGGCGGCATCGGCGACCACGCGCGCGTGCATCCGCAGCGGCTGATCGGCCCAGCGCGGGATCACATGGAAGTGCACGTGCTCCACGGTTTGGCCGGCGGCGCGTCCATTGAACTGCCCGACGAAGACGCCATCGGGCGCAAGCGCCGCGCGCACGGCCAGCGCGACGCGCCGCACCACGCGGATGCTCGCCTCAGCGCCCGCATCCGACAAATCGAAAAGCGTGGCGGCGGGTTCCTTCGGCACGACCAGCACGTGGCCGTCCGATTGCGGCATCAAATCCATGAAGGCCATCACGTCGCCGGTTTCGCAGACCTTCACGCAAGGGGCGTCGCCGCGAAGGATTTTGGCAAAGGGGTTGTTGGGGTCGTAGGTCATGGTGAGTGCGGGGCGGACCAGGAGTGGCGGTGCGGGACATTATGGAGCAGCTCGGGCCCGTACCGCACACAGCGCACACAGCGCACACAGCGCACACAGCGCACACAGCGCCCGCATGCGAGCGTCACTTCATATCCCGCGCCACGCGAAATCCGTTCTCCGAGTAGCGCACGCTGCCGTCGTATTTAAAGCGTGTCGACGAGAGCATGTAGCTCGCGTCGTCCTTCCATGAGCCGCCTCGAATTACGCGCGCTTCGCACATCGGTTCGTCCCATGAGCGGCCGTCGGCCGGTGCGTTTTTGAACGAGCTGTGCCAGCAATCGCTGACCCATTCCCACACGCCGCCGTTCATGTCGTAGAACCCGTAGGGGTTGGCCGCGAAGGTGCCGACGTCGGCCGGCGCGTCCGGATGCCAAGGGTCGCCGCAGTCCTTGCAGTTCGCATTGCCCTTCTTCATCGTGTCGCCCCACCAGTAGCGCGTTGCCGTGCCGCCGCGCGCCGCGTATTCCCATTCCGCCTCGGTCGGCAAGCGATAGGACTTGCCGCTGATTTTCGTCAGCCACTTCAGATATTGCTGCGCGTCGTCCCAGCTCACGTCGCGTACCGGCGTATTCGGGCCCGAGTTGTTTTCGTTGGACAGCTGCGGACAGGCTCCCGCACTCACGCAGGCTCTCCATTGCGTGACCGTGACCGCGTATTTCGCGAGCGCGAACGGGTGGCCGATCGTCACGTGATGCGCGGGCTTTTCCGATGGGTCATCGGTGTTGTTGCCCATCGTGAACGCGCCGGGATTGAGCGCGATCAGCGCAGGGCACGCTGGGCAGTCCTTGATTTCCTGCACGCCGGCGGCGGCGGGTTTGGCGGGCGTTGCAGCTGCTGTGGGTGCCGTGCCGTAGGGCGCTTGCGCATTCTTCGCAGGCGCAGGAACAGGGGCCGGTGCGGGGGCGGGTGTGGGGGCAGGTGCGGGCGGTGCCGCTTGAGTTTGTGCGGCAGGCGGATGTGCCGCTTGTCCCGTGGATGCCGCGGATGCCGCCGCGCGCAACCGTTCGAGGCGCGCTTGCGCGAGCGGCACGAAGCGGCCGTTCGGATACGCCTTCAGATACGCCTCGTAATCGCCCGGGTACGTGCTGTTCTTGATCGAATCCCAGAAGGTGATTTCGTATTGTTCCGAGCTGTCTTTGGGCAGCACGCCGGCGTGCGGACTCCCTGGCCACGCGACGAGGAGCGATGCGAACAGGCATACCGGCAAGAGTTTTCGCCACATATTCAGTCTCCTTGTATTCGGCATCTCGCATCCCCATCAACAACGATAGCAGCAGATTTCGAATAAAGACGAGCGAATAGTCCGCGCTTGAAGGCGCGTCATGCATGGGTATTAGCGAGAATAGGGTTGTTGCCAGCATCGCGAGGTAGGGTTCGCGCGCGTTACGTCCTAAGCTATTAATCGCGACCCGAGGGCAAACCCGGGGCGGCACGAAGCAGTGAAGTACGCGAAGCAAAAGTCGGAAAGGGAGGCACGGTCATGCACAGAAGAACGATGCTCGTGGCTATCGCCGCCACGCTTCCCTGGGCCACCGGCGCGATGCTCCTGCCGCGCCCGGCGTTGGCCGGGCCGACCCCGTCGCCGACCGGCGCCGAGGTGTACATCATCTGGCCGTATGACGGCTCGGTGATTACCGGCGGCAAGTTCTGGGTGCGCATGGGGCTGCGCAACATGGGTATCTGTCCGAAGGGCGTCGATCGGCCCAACACGGGGCATCACCATTTGCTGATCGACACTGATCTGCCGCCGATGGATCAGCCGATTCCATCCGACCGGAATCACCTGCATTTCGGCGCCGGCGAGACCGAGGCGCGCATCGAGTTGCCTCCCGGCAAGCACACGCTGCAGCTCCTGATGGGGGACTTCAATCACGTGCCGCACAACCCGCCGGTGTATTCGCAGAAGATCACGATCACCGTCAAGTAGCGGGGGGCGCCTGGCCGGGCGCGCCGAGCGGGCGCGGCCTCGGGTCGGACTCGTCTTGAATCAAGAACCGGGAGTCAACGCCATGAAGAAGGGAATTGCGTTCGCCGCCGCCTTGCTGATCTCGCTTAGCGTTGCCAACGTAGGTAGCGTGGCTAACCTGGCATATGCCGGCCCCACGAAGGCCGATCCGCACGCCGTCGTCTATATCGGCTGGCCCAACGACGGGCAGGTGCTGCCCGCAGGCAAGCCGTTTCGTGTCTGGTTCGGCCTGCGCTACATGGGGGTGGCGCCGGTGGGCGTGCAGTTTCCGAACACGGGCCACCATCACTTGCTAGTCGATACCGATCTGCCGCCGATGGATCAGCAGATTCCATCCGACAGAAATCATCTGCACTTCGGCGCGGGCCAGACCGAGACCACGCTCGAGCTGCCGCCCGGCAAGCACACGCTGCAGCTGCTGATGGGCGACTTCGACCACGTGCCGCACAATCCGCCGGTCTATTCGAAGAAGATCACGATCTACGTGAAGTGACATGAAGTGACACGAGTGCATTGGCGCGAGAGGTGTTGCCGCGACAGCAACACCTCTCGCGTTGCATGTTGGTCCCGCACTGTCACATCGTCGATGTCGCGCTGTTCACATCCGTCCTTCCGATTCGTTCTCCTAGCCTGCCAAGCCCAGCATTGACGGGCGTTTGCGCGTTTTCGCGCGAACGCGTGCGCATGCTTGGCACACCCTATGCAGTATAAGGCTCGAGCCCGCAACACTTGCAGCTCAATCCACCGAAGCCTCTCTCTCACATTTGGAGAACTGTCATGAAGACCTTGATGATCGAAGACCTCGCCGTCGCTAAAGAACTCGACGCCCGTGAAATGTCCGCCGTGCGCGGCGGCTACCTGCCCGGCCTGTATCCGTTTCCGTCGTACTACCCGTCCGTGCATGTCGACACGACGAACTTCAGCGCCGCGCAATCGATCGGCCAAAGCAACCTGATCTCGAACAACGTTGGCAACGACGTGGCGTTCGCCTCGGACATCAAAGGGACGGTCAACCCGTCGCAGACCGCTAAAAACACGATCGATTTCCACTAATGTCGACGGGCGTCGCGACAGGAGGTAGTGCTTTAGCACTTTCTCCTGTCCCGGGCAAAGCCGTTTAGGTTGCACCGCAACCTAAACGGCTCGCTAGGGGCCGACACACAAGCAAGTTTCTTAGCACTTCCACCTTCTCCCCGCAGCACCCCAACACCCCCCGGAGCAGACCATGAACCCCTCAACCGCCTCCGCCCGCGCCCAAATCCATATCGGCCTAGCACATGCGTTCCTCAAGCACGCACTAGCCGCCGGCGTTTGCGCAACGGTGTTGTGCGGCTGCATGGATCTGAGCATCCCCGACTACAAGCGGCCCGACATGCCCGCCAAGGATTCGTGGGCGCATACGCAGCGCCCGGTGTCGGCGGCGGATACGGTCAACCCGGAATGGTGGAAGGCATTCAACGATCCGTATCTCGACGCGCTGGTGAAAAAAGCGATCGACGGCAACGTCGATATCAAGATTCTTGCGGCCCGCATTCAGGTAGCCGGGGCGCAAATCGGCGAAGCGCGCGCGGGCGCCCTGCCTTCGGCCGATCTCGGCGCGGGCGTCGACTTCGAAAAAACCACGGGCGCGCCGCTCACGAAGACGATCAACCTGGGCTCGCAGGTCAATTGGGACATCGACATCTGGGGCAAGGTCGAAAAAAGCGTGCAGGCGCAGAAGGCCGAATATCACGCGTCGGAAGCCGACTGGCGCGCGGGCTATCTGACGCTCGTCGCCGGCGTGTCGAGCACCTACTTCCTGCTTCTCCAATTCGACGACCAGATCGCGCAGGAGAAGAAGACGCTCGACAAGAACCAGCAGATTCTCGCGATCGATCAAACGATGTACGCGAACGGTGTCGTGCCGCAGACCGAAGTGCTGCGCCAGAAGGCGGAAGTCAACGGCATCGCGAGCGAGCTGATCGACCTGCAGCGTTCGCGCGATCTCGCCGAGAACGCGCTTGCGACGCTCGTCGGCGTGCCTGCCGGCGAATTCAAGGTGCCCGCCGGCCACCTGCAGGATCGCGTCAAGGTACCGGACGTGCCGATGGGCTTGCCCGCGCAATTATTGTCGCGGCGGCCCGATGTCGTCGCCGCGCAGTACCGCATCCTCGAATCGTACGATCAGATCGGCGCCGCCAAGCTCGCCCAGTTGCCGACCATCAGCCTGACGGGCCGGGGCGGCACGGCGGCGTTCAAGCTCTCCGATCTGTTCAAGGCATTCACGTTCAGCTTCCTGCCCAGCATCGATCTGCCGATGCTCGACCCGGAGGTGAAGGCGCACATCAAGACAACCGAGGCGCAGAGCCAGGTTGCCGAGCAGCAATACCGGCAGACGGTGTTCGCCGCGTTCGAGGAAGTCGAGAACGCGCTAGTGAATCTCGACGCGCACAAGAAGCAGCGCATCGAGCTGACGCAGCAGAACGCGCATCTGCGGGTGGTCGCGACGCAGATCGAGGCGCAGTTGAAGGAGGGCGTCGTGTCCCAGCTCGAAGTGCTCGAGTCGGAGCGCACGCTCGCATCGGCCGAACTCTCGCTGCTGCAGAACCAGCAGCAGATCCTCACCGACACCGTGACGCTCTACAAGGCGATCGGTGGCGGCTGGACCGACGTGGTCGTGCAGAACGCGAGCAACGGCAGCAACGACAGCGCCAATTGACTACCGTGACGCGTCGCCTACACTTTTCTAACACTCCCCGCACGGCCGCTCCGGCATTGAGTGTCAACGTGGTTTATCCGTCGTTGCGCCACCCGTCCGATCGAGACGGCGGGCTGGCGGATAAACGCTGATCGTTGTGTCGAGCCATGTCTCCTGACGACGTTCCGATTGCCGAAATGCAGACGCCGCTCGCGAGGCGTGTCGATATCGTGCTCAGGCCGATATCGCATCCCGAGTTCGGCGAAATCCGCATCGAGAGCGACTTGTTCGCGGTGGGGCGCGCGGAGACGCCGTTCGCGTCGGCGCGCGCCGAGGTCGTCGCGGAGTTGTCGAGGCGGCATGCGCGAATTTTCTTTGAGCACGGCGTCGCCTATATCGCGGATCTCGACAGCAAGAACGGGACGACGGTGAACGGCGTCGAGGTGCGTCAAAAACCGCATCCGCTGCACAACGGCGACGAGATCCGCTTCGCGAGCGTCCTCGCCTATCGCGTCGAGCTGATGCCGTGCGTGGCGCCGCCGGCACCGCAATCCATCGTCGTCACATTGACGCCCGAGCGCGACGACCTCGACCTGCAGCCGATCGTCATCACCGGCTTTCCGTTTCTGATCAGCAAGGCCGACGACACGTTCGCGCGCTACAAGGGCACGTATCCGCATCAAGTGAACTATGTGTCGCGCCGTCACGCACACATCTTTCTGCGCGACGGCGACGTCTTCGTCGAGGATCTCGGCAGCACGAACGGCACATTCGTCGGCGGAAAGCGCCTCGACGAAAGCGCGCTGGCGCTTCGCGACGGCGAGACGCTTGCATTTGGCGGCAACCATTTCGTCTATCGTGCAGAGGTCCGTCGCGGACCCGTTGCCGATCCGACCGTGACGAAGATGAAGGCGGGGGGCGAGAGCACCGAACGTTCGGCCGAAGCAAAAGCCGAACCGTCCGCGCAGCCCGCACAGCCCGCGATCGATCCGGAGCGCACGACGTTCGTCGGGACCGCGCACTCGTTTCTCGACATCTTCTGTGTCGACCCGGCGTTGAAGCAGGAAGACGAAGTGAATCCGGACGCCTCGCAGGCGCAGGCGCTCAAGCACGAAGCGAAGCCGCGCCATCGCCGGACGGGCGATCGCTTCACGCGTTTCGTCTCCGAGCTGAGCGAGGCGCTTGGCGGCAGCGGCGAACTCGATTTGCGGCGTTGGGGCCGATGGGGCGGCGCGGCGCTCGCGGCGCTCGGCGTGCTCGTCATGGCGCTGTACGTGCGCAACGCGCCGCAGCGCGATATCCACGCGCTGCTCGACGCGGGGCGCTACGCCTCGGCGACGGAAACGGCGGACCGCTATCTCGCAAGGCATCCCGGCGATGCGGCGTTTCAGGCGGCGGGCACGGAGGCGTTGATGAAGGCGATGGTGCCCGAGTGGCTCGCGGCGGTGAAAGCGCAGGAGTTCGACCGCGCGCACTCGATCGTCGCCGGCATGAAAACGCTCGCGCAGCACAACGCCGATGCCCAGCCGCTCGTCGCTGAGATCGGCTGGATGGGCGACCTCGAAGCGTATTGGGCCGCCCGCGGCGGGGCCGAAGCGCCGATCCGCCTCTTCAAGGACGAACCCGTGATCAGTTCGCTCGTCGAGCGCTGGAACGACGACCCCGACCCGAACCAGCACGCGCTCGATCGGATCGCTTCGTTCGTGCCCGAATTCGCGGCGTCGTACGGCGATACGCTGAGTCATCTGCGCAAGCTGGAAAGCGACGACTCGGTGTATGGGGCGGCGGCCGAGCGGTTGAAGACCGCGATCGACAAGGCCCTTAGCGACGATCGTCTCGAGTCGCTGCCCGCGCTGCTCGACGATTACAGCGAACGCTATCCGCGGCTGACGGGATTCGATAGCGTGCGCAGCGATCTGCGCCAATACCAGCAAATTGAGAGCGATGCGCGCGCCGGCAATACGCAGGCCGTCGCCGCTGAATTGAAGCAGCTCCGTTTCGCGACGCCGCCGTTCCAAGCACGCGTGGCGAAGCTCGAAAAGCTCGCGACAAGCTCCTCAGCTTCGCATGGGGCCGGAGCTAGCGCCGAAGCGTCAAGTTCGGCAGACACTGCTTCGCATGAGACAGGAGACGGCCATGACGCCAGACCGTCCCCCTAAGCGTTTCAATCTCAAGATGCCCAAGCCGCTGAAACCGCCGAAACCGCTCAAGCCGTTAAAGCCGCTGAGCGAAGCGCTCGAAGACCACAGCGCGGAAGGCATCGCGATCCTGACCTCGCAGCCGCTGCGGCTCATCGAGGCCACCGTCATCGTGATGGTGGCGCTCGTCTTGTCGGCGCTCGTGTGGTCGTGCATCGGGCGCGCGGACGTGATCGTCTCGGCGCCGGGCGCGCTCGCGCCCGAATCGGAAGTGCGCCGCATCTATGCGCCCGTCGACGGCGAACTCGCGGACATCTATATCGCCGAAGGCCAGCCCGTGAAGAAGGACGACGTGATCGGCCGCATCAACGCGCGCGGCGCGATCGAAGCGGCGACCAATGCGCTCGACGCGCGTCTCAAGCTCGACGACGCCGAACGCGAATGGCAGCAGTTCCCGGCGAAGAAGCAACTGATGGAGCGCAAGGCCGACGCGCTCAAGCAGCAGATCGACGTGGAAACGCATCTGCACGAAAACCGCATCGCCGAGGGCACGAGCAAGCTCGCGCAATCGCAAAAGGCGCAGCTCGACGAAGCGCGCAGCAACATCGACAACGCACAGCACGCGCGCGATCTGGCGAAAGAGGAGCAGGACAAATTCCAGCGCTTGTTTTCGACGCCGGGCGGCGGAGGCGTGTCGCAGACGCAAGTCGAAGAAAAGAAGAGCGCGTCTCTCCAAGCCGAGAACAACCTGCGGATTGCGCAGGCGCGGCTCGCGCAATTGGAAGCGCAGCAGAGCCACGATTTTTCACAGGCGAAGGCGCAGCTCGAAGGCAGCAGCGAGACGCTCACGAACCTGCGCATCGAGTATGACGCGACGGTGCGCGAGATCGCGAACACCGAGGACAAGCTGCGCCTGCAAGTGCAGACCGCGCGCCTTGCCGCCGACGCGGCCGCGCGCATCCGCTTCGAGAACATCGACAAAGACAACTTCCTGCTCGTGCTGGCCCCCGTCTCGGGCGTGATCACCGACGTCACGACCACGCAGCCCGGCGACAAGATTCAGGCGAATACGCCGCTCGGCGGCATCGCGCCCGCGAATGCGCGGTCGGTGGTCAAGGTGGAGATCTCGGAGCAGGACCGCGCGTTTCTTCACGAGGGGCTGCCCGTCAAGCTGAAGTTCAACGCGTTTCCGTATCAGCGCTATGGCGTCGTGAGCGGCACGCTCGAATACATTTCGCCGGCGACGAAGCCTTCCGTCGCGACGAAGCTGCCGGTCTACGAAGGCCGCGTCACGCTCGATCGCGATTACTACTCGGTCGCCGGCACGAAGTACCCGTTGCGATACGGGATGACGGCCACCGCCGAGATCGTGGTTCGCGAACGCCGCCTGATCGATTTCGCGCTCGATCCGTTCAGGCAGATCGCAGGATAAGAAGGAGAAGTGACATGACGGCCATTGTGCGCATCGATGACGAGGTGATCGGAACCGACGATTTCGTTCGCATGCTGAAGCTGACCGGGCAATTCGAGGGCCTCGTCGAGCAGCAGGTCCGCGAGCGGCTCACGGTCCACGCGGCGAAGAAGCTCGGCATTCGCGTCACGCCCGAAGAGATCCAGGAACGCGCCGACCAGTTCCGCCGCGTGCGCAATCTGCATCGCGCCGCCGACATGAATCGCTATCTCGACGTGTTCGGCATCAGCCTCGACGAGTTCGAGACGTTCATCACCGACACCTTGTACCAGGAAAAAATGCTCGACAAGGTGTGCAACGACGGCGCGGTGGAAGCGTATTTCAAGCTCAACTCGCCGAAGTTCGACGCGATCGAAGTGAGCCATATCGTGCTGGAATCCGAGGGGCAGGCCAAGGAGATGATGTCGATCCTCAGCGACGACCCGGACAGCTTCGAAGAGATGGCGCGCGAGCATTCGATCGCCGATACGCGCGAGCGCGGCGGCGTCATCGGCAAAGTGTTGCGCGGATCGCTGAAGACCGGCATCGAAGCCAAGGTGTTCAATGCGCAAGCCGGCGATCTGCTGGGGCCGTTCGAGGCGCCGGACGGCGCGTTCTTCGAGATCTTCTCGGTCAGGGCCAAGTATCCGGCCACGCTCGATCAGGACGTCGCCTCCGAAGTGCGGCGCCTGTTGCGCGAGGACTGGCTCGCCGCGCGGGCGCAGGAACACATCATAGAGGCGCGTTGACGGCGAGGATCGATTTCCATGGACGCACAAGCACCGGCCCCGAGCGCAGCCTCGACTGCCGGCTCAACCGCTCAATCGCTGGCGGACTTCCTCTCGTCGGTCGAGCTGCTGTCGCCGTTTTCGCGCGAAGAGCTCGAGCGTCTCGCGAGCGAGATGCAAACGCGCACGTTCGCGTTCGGCGACACGATCTGTCTTCGCGGCGAAAGCGCGGACGGGCTCTTCATCGTCCGCACGGGGTCGGTGCGTCTCTTCACCGAGGAGCATGGCAAGGAGACGAGCCTAGGAGTGCGCAAAGCGGGCGAGGTGTTCGCCGAGATCGCTGTATTGCGCGAGTATTGGCACGAAGCGTCGGTGCGGGCGTCGTCGAAGGTCGAACTGCTGTTCATCGCACGTAGCGCGTTCGCGCCACTGATCGCAGAGAATCCGGCGGCGCTTTCGTTCGTGACCAGCTATGTCGCGATCAGCTCGGCGGGAGGCTTCGTCGCTCGGCTCTTCGATCTGCGCGGCAAGCTCAACAAGAGCGAACTCGAAGAGTATGTGTCGAGCGTCGGCGTGAAGCGCGTCGCGGCCGGCAAGGAAATCATCAAGCAGGGCTCGCGCGAAGACCTGCGCCTGTACGTCGTGCGCCAAGGCGAAGTGCGCATCGTGCGCAGCGAGGACGGCGTCGACTATCCGCTCGCCACGCTCGGCGCAGGGGAGATTTTCGGCGAGCGGGCCTGCGTGCTGCGCCAGGAGCAGCAGGCGAGCGTGACCGCCAGCGCCGATACGCGGCTCCTCGTGATTCCCGAGAAGACGGTTCACTTCATCCTCGAGCGCAACCCGAAGCTGCGCGAGGTGCTCGAGGAGCGCATCCGTTTCGTGGATCGCGAACTGCAGCGGCAGAAAAAGCTCGCGGCACGCCGCAAGCGCCCGGCGATTCTCGATCTCGCGACGGAGCCTGAATTCGGCGAGAAAGTCATCAAGCGCTTCGCGCTCGTCGAGCAGGCCGAGGAGATGGATTGCGGCGCCGCGTGCCTCGCGATGGTCTGCCGTCACTACGGCATACCGATGACGCTCGGCAAGCTGCGCGAGCTCGCCAACGTGACGACGCAAGGCGCGACGCTCGAAAGCCTCGCGCGCACGGGCGAATCGCTCGGCTTCACGACACGCGGGGTGCAATGCACATTCGATGCGATGCTCGGCTTCGAGCTGCCGTTTATCGCGCACTGGGAGGGCTACCACTACATCATCGTCTACGGCATGAGCAAACGCTGGGTGCGGGTGGCGGACCCGGCGCTCGGTTTCCGCAAGCTCTCCGTCGAGGAATTCGAGCGCGGCTGGGGCGGCACCTGCCTGCTATTTACCGCGAGCGAGACGACGACTGAGCAAGCCGCGTCGCGCTCGCCGTGGGTGCGCTTCATCGGCTACCTCGCGCCGTACAAGAAGATCCTCGCGCACCTTTTCCTCGCGACGTTCGTGATTCAGCTGCTCGGCGTGGTGCCGCCGCTCATCATTCAGAACATCCTCGACGGTGTCGTGGTCCACCAGAACGTGGGCCTGTTGAATCTGCTCATCCTCGGCCTCGTGATTTCGAATCTGTTCACGCAGCTCATGATCACGATTCGCGCGCATCTGTCGAACTTCATGGTGCGCAATCTCGACTTCTCGATGATGTCGCAGTTCTTCAAGCACACGATGTCGCTGCCGTTCTCGTTCTTTGCCAAGCGCAAGACCGGCGACGTGTTCGCGCGCTTCCAGGAGAACCAGACCATCCGCGCGTTCCTGACCGAATCGACCGTCACCACGGCGCTCAATCTGCTGATGATCTTCATCTACTTCACGATCATGTTTCTCTACAACGTGAAGATGACGCTGCTCCTGATCGCCTTCGTGATTCCGATCATGGCGCTCACCGCGCTCGCGACGCCTCGCATCAAGCGCTATGCGCGCGAGGTGTTCTCGGCGTCGACCGAGGCGAAGTCGCTGCTGATGGAAACGCTGGGCGGCATCGAGACGGTGAAGGGCATGGGGATCGAGCGGCCGGTGCGGCTCAAGTGGGAGCGCAAATACGCGAAGGCGCTGGAAATCCAGTATCGCGCACAGGCCTTCAACATCCTCGTCGGGCTCGGCAGTCAATTGCTGAACGCGGCGACGACCATCGTGATCCTGTGGGTCGGCGCCAGTCTCGTGCTCGCGCAGGAAATGTCCATCGGCCAGCTCATTGCGTTCAACGCGTTCATGGGCAGCGTGCTCGCACCGCTGATGGGGCTCGTCGGCCTGTGGAGCCTGATGAACGACGCAGCGGTGGCGATGGAGCGCCTCGGCGACGTGCTCGATATCGAGCCGGAACAGAAGCCGTCGGACTTCGCCTCGCGCGTGCTGCTGCCGGATCTGCAGGGCGACATCAGTCTCGATGGCGTGTATTTTCGCTATGGCGGCGGCGAAACGCCCTATGTGCTCGAAAACATCAGCCTCGATATCAAGCAGGGCGAGATGATCGCGATCGTCGGCCGCAGCGGTTCCGGCAAGACGACGCTTGCGAAACTGCTGGTCGGCTTCTATACGCCGACCGAGGGCAAGATCGTCGTCGACGGCTACGACCTGAACGTGATCGATCAGGCGTTCTATCGCGCGCAAATCGGCTACGTGATGCAGACGAACCTCGTGTTCTCCGGAACGATCGCTGAAAACATCGCGTGCGGCGATGCCAGCCCGGACCGCCGGCGCATCGAGGAGGTCGCGAAGATGGCCGACGCCCATGCGTTCATCGCGAAGATGCCGCTCGGCTACGAGCAAGTCGTCGGCGAGCGCGGCATGGGGCTCTCGGGCGGGCAGATTCAGCGCCTGTGCATTGCGCGCGCGCTGTATCACGACCCGCGGCTGCTCGTGTTCGACGAGGCGACGTCGTCGCTCGATACGCAATCGGAGAGCAACATCCTCGCGAACATGCAGGACATTCTCAAGGGACGCACGGCGGTCATCATTGCGCACCGGCTCTCCACGATCATGCGTGCGGACAAGATCCTCGTCCTGTACGAAGGCGCGATCGCCGAACAAGGCCGGCACGATGAACTCGTCGCGCGCCAGGGCATGTATTACCAATTGGTCCAGAAGCAATTGAGCGCCGCATGAAACTCTTCGACCCACATGGCTTGGGCAGCTCGGCGGTCTCCTACGCGGGGCTGCTCGAGAAGATCGAGATCCTGCGCTCGACGCTGCGCTGGGCGCCAAGGCTCGAACGCGCCGAGATCGAGAAGCTGCTGAATCAGTCGAACACGCTGCGCGACGAAGTCTTGCAACTGTCGCGCAAGGAGCGCTTCGTGGAAGCGGCCGAACGCGAGCCCGAAGCGCTGCGCGCGGCGGACTTGAGCGCGCATCAGCGCCGCCAGGCGTTGCTCGATCGCAGCTTCGTCTTCGAAGGGACGTTCGGCGACAACCCGAAGCTGCTCGCGGCGCTGGAGATCGCGGAAAAAGCGGCGCCGACCGATCTGCCCGTGTTGATAGACGGGGAGAGCGGAACCGGGAAGGAACTGATGGCGAAGGTCATTCACGCGAACGGGTCTCGCGCGGATCGGCCGTATATCTCGGTCAACTGCGGCGCCATTCCCGACAACCTGCTCGAATCGGAGTTGTTCGGCCATAAGAAGGGGGCGTTTACCGGCGCGTCGAACGATCGCAAAGGCAAATTCGAAAGCGCGCATACGGGTACGATCTTTCTCGACGAGATCGGCGAATTGCCGTTGAGCGGGCAGGTGAAGCTGCTGCGCGTGCTCGAAGCGCACGAGATTCAGCGGGTGGGATCGGACCAGGCGATTGCGGTCGACACTCGGATCGTCGCCGCCACCAATCGTAACCTGCGGCAGATGAGCGAGGAGGGCCTCTTTCGGGAGGACTTGTTCTATCGCTTGAGCGTGATTCACTTGACGCTGCCCGCCTTGCGCGAGCGGCGCGACGAAATCCCCTTGCTGTTCGCTTACTTCGGCGACGAAGCCGCGGAAGCGCTCAAGCGCCGGCCGATCAAGATGACGCCCAAGCTGCGCGACTTCCTGCTCAACTACGCGTACCCCGGCAATATCCGCGAGCTGCGCAATTTGATTTATCGCGTGTCGTGCCTCGCGGGCGACATGGCGGATATCGGGCATCTTCCCGAAGATATTCAGCCCAAGGCTGCCGGCGCGGTGGGGACTCACGCCGAGGCGGTGGGTGTCGATGGCTCGGCAATGCCCGCGGGAGTGCCCGCATTCGCGCCCGCGTCGCTGGCTGAAGCGAAGCGCGCGGCGAGCGACGAAGCCGAACGCGCGTTTCTCGAACGCGGGTTGCAGGAGACGGGCGGCACCGTCGCGGAGCTCGCGCGGCGCTGCGAGATGAACCGCTCACATCTGCAAATGCTGCTGAAGAAGCACGGCATCCGCTCGAAGGACTTTCGGCATCAAGAGGCCGCGGGGAAACCTCGCTAAACGCGGGGTCGCGCGGTTCAGGGCAACGCCGGATTCACGAGTGTTTTATCCGCCGCATACGGATCGTCGGCGCGGATCACGATAGCCGAGATGTTGTCGCGTCCGCCTTCCTGCAGCGCCATCTCGACGAGCGCTTCCGTCGCTTGCCGGCAATCGCCGCCGGCCAGCGCGCTCACGATGCCGGTTTCGTCGACTTCATTCGAAAGACCATCGCTGCACAGCAGGAACATATCGCCGTCGTTGATTTCGACGCGCTGCTCGTCGAGCTCGAGCCAATCGGCCGCGCCGACGGCGCGCGTGATCAAGTGATGCGCCGGATGATCGACGGCCTCTTCGGCGGTCAGATAGCCCTGCGCCTTCAATTCCTCCACCTGGCTGTGATCGCGCGAGAGCTGCCGTAACTGCGCGCGCCGGTAGAGGTAGATGCGGCTGTCTCCGGCCCACAGCAGCCCGCACTGACTGCCGCTGGCTATAAGCGCGGCCACGGTGCTGCCGATCGTGCGCACGCGCCTCGCGGCGGCTTCGTCGCGCAGCGTGCGGTTCACACGCTGCAGTTCGGCGCGCGCGGAGGCGACGAAGTCCGCGAGGTTTGGGGGCACGACTATCGCCGCGAGCGCATCGACGATCATCCGGCTCGCGACGTCGCCGGCCGAATGGCCGCCCATGCCGTCGGCGACGGCCCAGATGCCGTGCGCGGGCAGATCGAGGCAGGCGTCCTCGTTGATCGCGCGCACGAGGCCCACATCGGTGCGCGAGGCCGACGTCCAATTGAACTGAGTCAGCATGGCTGCCGCCTGGATCGGGTCATGACTCGGTTCGTGCGTCGGTTCATGTGAGGAGGCTGTTGTTTTTCCCGTTTTCGCCGGCGCTCACAGCGACGTTCGAATTGGGCGCGGCGTTGTTGACGTTGATATTCTCGACCTGATTGACGAGCTGGTTCGCGAAGATGTTGGTCTGATAGAAGTTGACGACCGGGCCGACGCTCGCCACCGGCGGCGTAAACGGTTGAATCCAGCCGAAGACCCACGGCGCGCCCGCGCCGCATATCAGCGACATGGCCTTGCGGTCCAGTTCGCGCTTCGTGTGAAGGTCGTTGATCGTGATGGCGGCCATGATGAGTCTCCGGATGGCGAGTGGCGATCGAGATGCGGCCAAGCCGCGTGCCCGCCATACCTTGCAAGTGCCGTACCATGCGACGCGCGGGTCGTGGCGATTGAACGCCGCCGCTTGGCCGTTCGCCGCGGGCCGCGCCGCACAAGGCGCGGCGGCGTACCGCGTGGTTGGCCGCGAGTGATCGGCCGCTTGCCGTGCGGCGCGATGGTTGTTTCCCGGCCAACACGGCAGCGATTCGCTGTGCGCGGCAATCCAACACCGCACCTGATGCGGCGCCTCACTCGGTGAAGGTCTTGGCCGCCGCCCGCCACGCACGCCAAATGGCGCGTTCGGCCCAACACAACGCTTTGATAATCGTTGGGCCGCCAACAACAGAAAGCGGCGCGTGTTTCACCCATCCCATAGCAAACCCTTGTCAAACCAAGGCCGAAGCCTTTTGGCATGCCTGATGCAGAGTAGTTGGCAACCAGCAAACCCACGAGCCGTACGGGTTGCCAACCGAAACGCAGATGGACACCGCCATGAGCCTCGATCTTCAACTCGCCGATGCCGACACCGCCCAAGCGGTTCGCCACGCCGCGCCAGCTGAACTCGCACTCGGCGCCCATCTCGTCACGCAGCGCGCCGGCTACAGCCATCACGGCATCTACGTAGGCAACGGCAAGGTCATTCACTACTCCGGTCTTTGCACGTCGCTGCATCGCGGTCCGGTCGAGGAAGTCACGCTCGAACGTTTCGCGGCAGGCCATCAAATCGTCATCGTGCACGACCGTCAAACGCGTTACTCGGGCGTCGAAGCAGTCGAACGCGCGCGCTCCCGTCTCGGCGAAAACGACTACCGGCTGCTGACGAACAACTGCGAACACTTCTGCACGTGGTGCGTGTGCGGCAAGGGCCGCAGCGAACAAGTCCGCGCCTGCGTCCTGCATCCCGCAACGGCTGCCCGCGCCGTGACCGGAATGTGCCACGCGCTGATCGCTGCTCGCCGCGCCGCGCGCCGCCAATACGTTCAATGTGCCGCTTGCGTCCTGCAAGCCGCTTGATTGCACACCAACCGAGCGCCTTAAGGAGACGCAAATGGACACCCTAGCCGAAGCCGGCCGTACCACCCAATCCACCTTGCGCCGCCTCGTCGACAAGTGGCTCGCACCGACGCCTGCCGCGCCCGCTCGCGTGATCCGTTTCAGCCGCATGCCCATGCATCGGCGGCGCTACGTCTGCATCGAGACCTCGCATTCGAGCGGCACGCTGTCGATCTTCTTCTTTCGACACGACGACGGGTCGTGGTGCGTGTTTCCACCCGCAGCCGAGCGGCCGGCGATGTTGCGGCTTGCTTCGTAAGCGCTTCGTTCAAGCGGTGGAATGCGGCACAGTCGCGGCGCTTTCCGCGTCTTTCGCTATCGCAGCAGCGTAGTGCGCGTGCGTTGCACGAGCGCTTCCGCAATCGGCGAGCGGCCGGCGAACTCCCCTGCGAACTCGCCTAAGCCCGCGGCGATCCGCAGCCCGGTGAACAACTGCGGCGCCAGCATCGTCTGATGCGCCTGCACCATCGAGCCGCCGGTGATGGCGGCCATCGCCTGTCTGTCCAAATCGACGCTTTCGGGGAGATCGTTGATTAGAAGAGTGCCCATGGTGGACTCCGCGAATCGGAAGGGGAATCGGGAAGCGGCATCGCGTTCGAGCATGCTGCCGCGCGCCTTAAGGTTGGCTGAAGCTTCAATTTAGTATAGGCGCTCGCCACGCGCGGCAACGCCAAGCTATCGAGCGAAACGGCGCCGCACACGTCATTACCACTTGTACATTCACAACGTGCGAGCAGCGAGCGTTCGCCTATTTGCATTCGCAAGCGAAAAATACGGTCATATACGGACCAACAACTGTCTCGCGTGACGGATCGAGGCAGTGGGTAAGAAACGACGAAACGATTGTCTTGAGTTGCCGACGCAACAAACTATAGTGGACTTACTCTTACGCCAAGAAGAAAGAAGTTAGTAATACCAAATTACATATTGGAGAACCACCATGAAGGCGCTTGCGTTGATGATTGCCATGGTTGCACTGGTGCCGGTAGCACATGCCGAGCAGGGTGATGCGGAGGACCGAGCGCTCACTGAGCAGATGATGAAGCAAGCGGATTCGCCGCAGACGAAACCATTGCAGGCGCAATCTGATTCGGCTTACGGTAATAGCGGTAATGGAATCTCGCAGTCAGGTCAATCGGTATCGAAAGAACCGAACAACAATGGTCAATGAATTGGCAAAAGGGTGAATAGGCGTTCACCCTTTTGCATGATGCGCGGGTCATTGCATTCCAACGCCCCAGAACTGTGTCGGACCAAACGGATCGATCTTGAAGCCCGTTACATTCTTGCGCAACGGCTGGTAAACGGTCGAATGCGCGATGGGTGTAAATGGCACCTGCTCCTTAAAGAGCTTCTGCGCCTGCGTATAGTATTTGGTGCGGCTTGCTGTGTCCGTTGTTGTACGGCCTTTTTGAATCAAGTCCTCGAACGGCTGATAGCACCACTTCGCCAGGTTGCTGCCATTCACTGCTGAACAACCCAGCAGCACGCCCAGCCAATTGTCCGGATCGCCGTTATCTCCTGTCCAGCCGATCAACATGGTGTCGTGTTCGCCAGCATGCCCGCGCTTGATGTATTCGCCCCATTCATAGGTCACGATCCTGGCGTGCACACCGATCTTTTCCCAATCTGCCTGGATCATTTCCGCCATCAGCCGGGCGTTTGGGTTGTACGGGCGTTGCACAGGCATCGCCCACAACGTGATGTCGAAGCCGTTCGGGTACCCGGCTTTTGCGAGCAAGTCCTTCGCCTTGCCAGGGTCGTAGGGCGCATCCTTGAGTTCCTTGTCGTATGACCATTGAGTCGGCGGCATCGGATTCGTGGCCAACTGCCCGGCGCCTTGATACACCGAAGCGATAATCGCTTTCTTGTTGATCGCCATGTCGAGCGCCTGCCGGACCTCTGCCTGATCGAGCGGCTTGTGCGTCGTGTTGTACGCGAGGTAGCCCAGATTGAAGCCGACCTGGTGCGGTAGCTGGAGCTGCGGATCGCTCTGAAGAGACGCGATGTCTTGCGGACGCGGATAGCTCATGACCTGACATTCGTTCTGCTTCAACTTCTGCTCACGCACGGCGGCATCCGTGGTGATTGAAAAGATGAGCTTGCCGACCTGAACAACACCTGGTTTCCAGTAGTCAGGGTTGCCATCGAATCGAATGGTCGCGTCCTTCGTATAGCTGCGAAAAATAAACGGACCGGTGCCAACGGGAAAAAGGTTGATGTCGGACGCTTTGCCGGTCTTCATCAACTGATCTGCGTATTCCGCCGAGATGATCGACGCGAAGGGCATCGCCAGCTCCGAGAGGAAAGGCGCGTTCACCGTCTTCAAGGTAAAGCGTACGGTATAGGGATCGAGTTTTTCGATTTTCTCGATGCTCTTGTCGAGCCCCATGTCGGCGAAATACGGGAACTGGACAGGGTATGCCTTGCGAAACGCGTTGTCCGGGTCGAACATCCGCTGAAACGTCAGCATGACGTCGTCAGCATTGAATTCGCGTGTGGGCTTGAAGAATGACGTCGTATGAAACTTGACGCCATGGCGCAGGTGGAACGTATACGTCAGGCCATCCGGCGAGATTTCCCACGACTCGGCAAGACCCGGCTCGATTTTCGTACCGCCATGCTCGAATTCGACAAGCCGGTTGTAGACGGTGTACGACGCGGCTGAGAATTCGACGCTGGTCGTGTATTGCGCGGAGTCAAAGCCCGCTGGGCTGCCTTCCGAGCAAAACACGATGGTTGTGTCAGGCAGTTCCGCGGCAGCGAATGCCACGCTCGATATTGTTCCGACTATACCGAGCAACAGCGATCCCAATGAACAAAGACGCACTCTGCGGCCGGGTGACATGGGCGCTCTCCCTCACATATTGAATTCAAGCGGTGCGCGACTGCTGTGTTCAGAAACACTAACTGAGTGAATAGCCCAAGTCGCGGCGGTGTCCGGGGATAGCGAGCGCCGAACGCGTCATGCACACGTCTACATGTCACGGTGCCTGAAGCATTCCAGCGCTGATTTAGCCGGCTTCGCGGCCTGCAGAATCAATTCGAGGCCGCCTTGAGGGCGGTCAAGGCAGCGCCTAGTTCCTCGTCGGTCAGCGCAGGAGCGGAAGTGAACGACAACAAGTCACCCCATTGAAGCATCATCGCCGCGAGTCCGCTCGTGTCGGTCGCTTCGACAATCGCAACGCCGGCCAACTCACCGACCACATGCCATCGCCCCACGAGCGTGACGTTTTCAGGCGGACGGCCACCTGTTTCCAGGAATCGGTTGATCGCGGACTGCTGCACGCCGGGTTGACCCTTCCATTGAACGATGAACTTCATGGGAAACCCTCCTTTGGAGTTGACTACAGGGCTGGTGGCGCGACCACTCTGTCAGAACCGGCTCGCGTCATCTGCGAGAACCCATTCACAGTCACAGAGCGTGCTAACTCATGATAGGCGAGTGCCCATGGGGTACCGATCTAAATGCAGTATTTGGTGGCCATAACCAAGCACTTGACGAGAAAGTTGGCCCTAAACGCAAAAAAGCACAAAACCAGCGCAAAAACAGGCGATAGAGGCCGCGAGGCCCCGATCGCCTGAGTTCGGTCTGAGTTCGAACGGCGCTCAGAATCCGAAGCCGGTACTTGCGGTTTGCGAGGGACTGACGTTGAACCGGATCGGACCGAGATCGGCGCCGAGCACGCCGATGTTGTTCAGCGCCGCGACTTCGATGTTCTGGACTTGGTTGATGTTCTGCGACACGCCGACATTGACGTTGATATTCGGGCTGCCCAGGCCGCCGGGGCTACCGGGGCCCAGGTTGGCGACGCCGCCGCGAATCGAGGCCATGGCCTTGCGGTCGAGGTCCGGGCCGGGCGCGAGTTCGTGAATCACGAGGGATGACATGACGTTTCTCCGAGTAGGTCGAATCGGTTGCGGGAGCATGGTGCACCTCGAGGGCCTCGCGGCCTTCAAGGTGCACGACCACGCGCGATTAGTGGAAATCGATCGTGTTTTTGGCGGTCTGCGACGGGTTGACCGTGCCTTTGATGTTCGACACGAACGCGGCGTCGTTGCCGACGTTGTTCTCGATGAGGTTGCTTTGGCCGATCGATTGCGCGGCGCTGAAGTTCGTCGTGTCGACATGCACGGACGGGTAGTACGACGGAAACGGATACAGGCCGGGCAGGTAGCCGCCGCGCACGGCGGACATTTCACGGGCGTCGAGTTCTTTAGCGACGGCGAGGTCTTCGATCATCAAGGTCTTCATGGCAGTTCTCCAAAGGCAGTCAGTAGGGCTTCGAGTGATTGAGCTGCAAGTATTGCGGGCTCGGCTCCTATACTGCATAGGGTGTGCCAGTCGTGAGCGAAACGGCCAAGAAACGTTGCGGAGCCTTGAAACAAGGGGGTTTCGTGACTTCCCGGGGAGCGAGGCCGACCCTGAACGCCGGTTTTCGAACCCGCGGATGACGCTGGCGATCCAACACAATCGAGGCGGCGTGTTGGCCGTCTTGCGACATGCGCCATTCACGCGGCGTGGTTTGCCTTGGCACGGCGCGGGTAGTTCGGGCACCGATTGCGCAAGGCGTTGGCGCAGACTAGTATCGATCGGAAAGTAGACCGATCCTTAAAGAAACGCGGCCGGTTTCGTCTAAGAGAGTGTGGCTACTTTCGTCCTGAACCGCGTTTCCAGTACGTCGCGCATCGGCGCATGGGATGCGCAACGGAAGCGCAACTGAGGCTGAGTGGAAGGCGTTCGAATGACAAGCCTTGCGCAGCTAATCCAAACCTTCCAGAGCGGGGCTCTGTCGCACGACGCGTTCTTCGACGAAATCGATCGCGCGCTTGCGGCCGACCACGCGAACGGTGTGCGGCTGCGCGAAGTGCTCGACGAGACGCAGACGAAAAAACCGCTGCCCGGCGAGGTCTACGCGGAAGTCGTGCGCCATATCGAGCAGTTCTCGACCGGAAGCGATGCGGCGCTTGCCGATCGCGCAAGCGATGAAACGCGGGTCGTCGCGCCCGCTGCGCCGCTGAACTCGCGCCCGGGTGCGCCGTCCGCCGGAGCGCACACCTTTCCAAGCAGCTTGCCCAATGCCGATCCCGACTCGGTGAAGGGCATCGGCGACACGCTGAACGGGCGCTTCGTGCTCGAAGAGTGCCTGGGCGTGGGCGGCATGGGCACCGTCTACAAGGCGCTCGATCTGCGCAAGCTCGAAGCATCGGACCGCATGCCCTACATCGCGATCAAGGTGCTGAACGTTCAGTTCCGCGGTCAGCCCACTTCGCTGATCGCGTTGCAGCGCGAAGCGCGCAAGGCGCAGACGCTCGCGCATCGCAACATCGTCACCGTGTACGACTTCGACCGCGACGGGCCGATGGTCTATCTGACGATGGAGTACCTGTCCGGCAAGCCGCTCTCGAAGACGCTGCGCGCGCCCGATTTCACCGGCATGCCCTACGAGAAGGCGTCGCCGATCATCAACGGCATGGGCCGCGCGCTCGCCTACGCGCACGAACGCGGCTTCGTGCATTGCGACTTCAAGCCGGCGAACGTGTTCATCACCGACGGCGGCGAAGTGAAGGTGATCGACTTCGGCATCGCGCGCGTGTTTCAGCGTCCGGACGAAGACACCGACGTCACGATCTTCGATCCGGCCAGCCTCGGCGGCATCACGCCCGCTTACGCGAGCCCCGAGATGTTTGAGCACCGCGAGCCCGATCCGCGCGACGACGTGTATGCGCTCGCGTGCGTGACGTATGAGCTGCTGACAGGGCATCACCCGTTCGATCGCCTGTCCGCGACGCAGGCGAGGAGCGAGAAGCGGCAGCCCGAGCGTCCCAAGAACCTCGACCGGCGGCAATGGAAGACGCTTAGCGAGGCGCTGTCGTTCGATCGCGCGTCGCGCACGCCGAGCGTCGCGCGTTTTCTCGAAGGCATGGGGACGGAAAAGCATGCGGCGCCGGTAGCGTCTGCGGCGCCCTCGATGCCGAAGCGGAGTCCGCAGCGGATTCCGCGCAAGCCTCTCGCGATCGGCGGCGGGGCGGTGGTGGTGCTCGCGGCGCTTTGGTTCGGGTATCGGCAATTCGCAGGGACGAGCGGCCAGCCGCAGCAGCAGCAGTCGTCGGGCGCGATCGCGCAGGCACCTGGCAATACCGAATCTCAAACGCTCTCGCTCGCCGCTGTGACGCCTGTGCTCGACGGCCTGCCGTGTTCCGCGCTGAACGCGTCGGTCGACGGCCATACGCTGAACGTGCACGGCTTCGTCGAGGCGCGCGTCGGGCGAGCGCAAGTGCGCGATGCGTTGAACGGCGTGCCGGGCCTCGCCACGCTGAATCTCGACTTGCGGCCTGTCGGTGCGAACAACTGCGGCATCGTCAAGGCGTTCTCGCCGTACTGGAGCGCCAATCATCCTGTGGCAGACGCCGCGCCCGCCGCGTCCGCGAGCGCGGCGACCATCCGGACGCGCGCGCCGAACGGGCAATTGAACGAAGGCGATGCGCTCGTCGTCGATCTCACGACCCCGAGCTTCGATTCCTACGTCTACGTCGACTATTACGTGCTCGACGGCAGCGTCGCGCATCTCGTGCCGAGCAGCCGCGAAAAGGACAATCAGGCGCCGCCGAACTATTCGGCGACGGTCGGCAGCGCGGGCGATTGGGTCATCGGCAAGCCGTTCGGCACCGAGATGATCGTGCTGCTCGTCACGCCCGTGCCGCTCTTCGATACGCTGCGCCCCGATGTCGAGCCGCGTGCCGACTATCTGTCGGCGGTCGATCAGCGCTTGAAGCAACTCAGCGCGAAATACGGCGTGGCGCATGTCGTGGTCGATTTCGTTCAGATCACGACGCACGCCGGGAAGCACTGAGCGGCGCTTGTCTATTGTTGCGCAGCGTTGCCGGGATTCGCTCATCACGGTCCGCTCACGCGCCGTCTTAGCTCGGGCAACGCAGTCAGCGCCACTGCGGCGATCACGAGCATCAATCCGGCGACGACCGGCATGCCCACGCGCTCGCCGAGCCATGCTGACGAGAGGACGACCGCTGCTACCGGCGCGACCGCGGTGAAGAGCGACGCCTCGGCGCCGGATACGCGCGCGGAGCCTGCATACCAGAGCCAGAAGCCGAGCACGGTCGGCACCAGCGCGTAGTACGCGACGCCGAGGAACGCGGCTGCGTCGAGCGCGACGCGGCCGTGCACGACATCCCACAGCGCGAACGGCAGCGACGTCGCGAGCCCGAGAGCGGCCATCGTCGTCGACAGCGCGAGCGGCGAGAGCGGCACGCGCAGGCGCTTGTTGAGCAGGATGAACACGCTTTCGCAGAACACGGCCATGAGAATCAGACCGTCTCCCGCGAGC
Organism: Trinickia violacea; assembly: GCF_005280735.1. Lineage (NCBI taxonomy): Bacteria > Pseudomonadati > Pseudomonadota > Betaproteobacteria > Burkholderiales > Burkholderiaceae > Trinickia > Trinickia violacea. The sequence goes on along the minus strand of NZ_CP040077.1, from coordinate 2,750,014 downwards.
GAATGGGCGCCGGCAGGGCCGCCGCGATCGGTGGCGACGACGAGCACGCCTGCGGTCGCGAGGCCGATCGACAGCAGCATCTTCGGCGCCAGCGGCTCGCGCAGCAACACAGCCGCCGCAATGGCGGCGACGGCGGGCAGGGTGCCGACCATGATGCCGGCGTCGGCGGCGGAGGTGAGCTTCGTGCCCGCGATCAGAAACACCGTGTAGCCGACGCTGCCCGCCGCAGCCTGCGCGAGCAGCAAGAGGCGGTCGTGCCGATCGGGCTTCGGCCAGGCGGTGCGCGTCGCCACCATCAACGCGGCAAACACCGGCAAGGCGATGGCGAAGCGCAATGCGGTCGCCGCAAAGGGCGAAAAGCCGGTGCCGATGACTTTGCTGGCCACCACCGTGCTGCCGACGGTGGTCATCGCCAGCGCGAGGCAAAGATAGGCGCGATACCTGTGTGACATGTCCGGGCTCCATGAAAGGGAGCCCAGTCTGCCAAGGGGCGTGACGGCGATCTTGGACGGATGTGCGAGCGGTGCGAGCGCTTAACCCATCGATAGCGCATACGTGCCGGGCGACACGCCGAAGACGCGCAAGAACCAGCGATTGAGGTGACTCTGGTCGTAGAAGCCCGCGGCGAGAGCCGCGTCGGCCAGCGGCGTCCCGCTGCGGATCAGCCGGCGGGCGAGGGCGATGCGCTGCTGCAGGATGTACGCATGCGGCGCGAAGCCCAGTTCGCGGATGAAGTTGCGATGGAGCTGATAGCGGCTCACACCCGCATCGTCGGCGAGTGCGGCGAGCGTGAGAGCAGCGGCCGGATCGGTATCGATGCGCTCCTTCGCGCGGCGGATCGATTGACCAGAAGGCGCGATGCGCTGCGACGGGACGAGGCGTTGGCGCAGGTGAGCGGCGAGTTGCAGGAGCACCGCTTCGCAAGCCATCGCGTCGAGCGGCGTGCCGTCACCCTCGCTGTCACGGGTCGCGTGCACAAAGAGCGCGTTGAACAGGCCCTGCAAAACAGGATCGATCGCAACGGCTGCGGGGAAGTCGAACGGGCGCTCCACGCCTTCGAGCACGTCGCTTTGCGCGTCGAGCATCAGCGCCGGATCGAAATAGAGCATGCGCCACATGCGCGACGTGCCGCCGCTCGCGCGTCCGTCGTGCACTTCGCCGGGATTCACGAAGATCAGGTTGCCCGGACCGGCTTTCACTTCTTTGCCGTCGCTCGCCGACGCGTGCACGCCGCGGTCCATGACGCCGATGCCGTATTGATCGTGCGTGTGGCGCGGGTAGCTCTGCGCGCTTTCGGCGCGCATCGCGTCGAGTCCGGCGAGGCAAGTCTTCTGATACTGGATGGAGTGGATCATCGACGTTTTCCTCTCCGGGGGCAGGCCCGGAATGCCGCCTAGTGTAGCCCGCTGGCGCCGAGGTTGCGCTCGCCGTGCGCCGCCGCAAGCGGCGCCCGGCTGCATCAGTTTTTCTTCAGGATCGCGGCGTAGACTCGCCTCGACGGTCGGGGAGGGAGTGGATTGCCCGATCGTTTGCCAGGTGCGGGCTGCCGCGCGGCAGACGCATGACATCGCCACCGAATGCTTGTCCGGCGAGGTCTCTATGGATCGGAAGACGTCTCGACTGTGTCGCCGGCTCAAGCGGTGCGGCGCCGGAGTCGTCTTGGGATCGTGCGTGGCGGTTGCGCACGCCGGCGGCGGCCCGCTCGGCATCGATCACGAAATCGGCAAGGACGAGAGCGGCATCTGGAATCGCAACGTCCAGCTTGCGTTGGAGTACAGCGTGATTGCGACCGAGTTGGGCGGGGCGTTCTGGCTCGGCAACGACGACGAACTCGGTCACACCTTCTGGCAGACGCTCGATTCGTCGGCGATTTCCGCGCTTGCCGCGCACGCAATGCAGGCCGCGTTCGGGCGCCAGCGTCCGAGCGCCCAGCAAGGTCCGAATCAATGGTTCAGCGGCGGCCACAGCTTCCCGAGCGGCGAAGTCACGCTGCAGGCGAGCTTCGTCACGCCGTTCATCGTCAACTACGCGGGGCGCGATCCTTGGATATGGGGGCTCGAACTTCTGCCTGCCTACGATTCGGTGGCGCGCATGAAAAGCCAGGCGCACTGGCAGACCGACGTGCTCGGCGGCTGGGCATTGGGCACGGCGGTCGGGTATGTGACCACGCTGTACCAAACGCCGCTCTTCGTGCAGATCCTGCCGCATGGGTTCACGGTGGGGATTTCGAAGCGCTTCTAGAACGACGCGCACTCGCGGTCTTGCTTATTCCGCGAACACTTCCTGCAGGGTCCGCAGCGTGTCCAGCAACGTTTTATCGCTGACGGCGCCTTCTTTCTTCATCAGCCGCAGTTTGTCGACTGCGCGAAGCTGATCCAGCAGGATCAAACCTCGTTTCCGCTTGAACGTAACCGGAATTCGAAACGGCGCGGGACGGCCCTTCGAGGTCATGGGGGCGACGATGACCGTGCGCAAATGATCGTGCATTTCAGGTGGAGACACCACGACGCAGGGCCGCGTCTTTTGAATCTCGCTTCCCAACGTCGGGTCGAGCGAAACCAGCCAGACTTCGCCGCGCACTACCATGAGAGCTCCGCATCGTCGGCGTTTCCGAATTCGCCCATCACCAACGTGTCGTCGCCGCTCTCCGCGATCGCCTTGCTCGCTTCCGCCCATCCCTCACGGGCTTTGTGGCGAGGGCGCCGCAATACGATCGCATCGTTTTCGACTTCCATTTCCACTTCGTCCTCCAATCCCAATTGCGCGAGGAAGGGCTTCGGAATCAGCACGCCTTGCGAGTTTCCCATTCTGCGAATCGTCGTTTTCATGTTTTCACCGTAGGTACAATGTTATGCCACTGTGTGGCGAGAGTAGGCACAATGTTATTACATTGATTGCCGTGTGTCATCGGCCGAATCTCGTGAGCTCTCTCTTTCCGCAGACAATTCACCGCATTCATCTGACATTACTTAACACTGCCGCCACCCTTCAGATTTTCCTGACGCAGTCGTTAGTACGTCTGCGCCGGTGACGAGTGCTTGTTTCCATTCGCTAAACCCGTGTTGTCCAACCGACGCCGACCGCGTGGGATGATCGATCGCACGCACGATGCAGCGGTTTCGCACACGCCGAGTTCCCACGCTCGCTGCCGGCGCACGCATCGACCTGTTTTGAACGCATGCTTGCGCCATGACCCAGCCCTCAGCCGCCGTTGCTGCTTGCCTCTCTGCACAGAATTCGGCAGACGAATCCACCTTGCCGTCGAATCACCCGCTCACCGAAAGCCAGGCGCGCGAGACCCTGATCCAGACCTTGGAGCAGGCCGCCGATGCCGTCGTCGTGATCGACGCGAACAATTGCGTCACGCTATTCAACGCTTCCGCCGAAGCGCTATGGGGCTATCCGCGCGCGGACGTGCTCGGACGCAACGTCAGCATGCTCGTGCCGCGCGGCATCCGTGCGCAGCACGACCAATACGTCGGCGCGAACCGCGATACGGGCACGAACCGCATCGTCGGAACGAGCCGCGAAGTCGTGATCGAGCGCATCGACGGCACGGTGCGGTGGGGATCGATGTCGATCTCGAAGGTCTTTACGGCGGCGGGCGTTCTCTACACCGCGTTCATCCGCGACGTGACCAACGAGGTCAAGCGGCGCGAAGAGCGTCGGCTCCTCTCGCTTGCGGTCAACGAGACTGACAGCGCGATCATCGTCGTGGGCCCCGACGGCCGCACCATCTACATCAACGACGGCTTCACGCGCATGCTCGGCTATCAGCTCGACGACATGTACGGCAAGGTTCCGAGCCGTGTCGTGAGCGGGCGCTACACCGACGAGAAAACGCTCGAGTACATCGGCGAACGGCTCGCCGCGCGCGAGAGCTTTCGCGTCGAGATCCTGATTTACGACCGCAGCGGCAAGCCGTTGTGGATCCAGGCCGTCGTCAACATCGTGAACGACGAGTACGGCACGTGCAGGAACATGGTGGGCGTGTGGACCGACATCACGAACACCAAGATGCACGAGGTCCTGCAGCAGAAAGCGCTGAATGCGATGGCGCGTGAGGCGCCGATCCTCAACGTCATGCTGCTGATCTGCCTCGAAGTCGAGCGCATCGCGCCGGAGATCATCGCGTCGATCTGCAGCGTCGACCAAGACGGGCGGCTCTGGACGCTTGCGGCGCCGGGCTTGCCGCCCGAGTACACGAAGGCCGTCGACGGGCTCGACGCCGGCCCCGATATGCAAGCGTGCGGTGTCGGCCATTCCGGCGGCAAGCTCATGGTGTTCGCGGACGCACCCGAGGATTCGTGCTGGGCGAAATTCAAGGAGCCGGCACGAGCCTGCGGTCTCGCGCAGGCCTGGTCGCACGCGATCCGTTCGAGCGACGGCCGCGTGCTCGGCAAGCTCGCCTTCTATTACCGCGAGACGCGCGAGCCCGGCACGCTGCATCGCCGGCTCATCGACGTCAGCTTGAATCTTTGCGCGCTGGCGCTCGAGCGCGAAGCGAGCAAGGAGAACATCCGGCGCCTCGCGTTCTACGACAGCTTGACGGGATTGCCGAACCGCGGCTTCCTGATCGCGCATACGGAGTCGCTTCTCGCGAACGCGGCGCGCACGAACAACACGCTCGCGGTGCTGTTTCTCGATCTCGACCGCTTCAAGCACGTCAACGATTCGCTCGGACACACGGCGGGGGATGTCTTGCTCTGCGAAGTCGCGCAACGGCTGAAAGGCTGCCTGCGCGCGCTGGATTTTGTCGGGCGCCTGTCGGGCGACGAGTTCGTCGTCGTGCTCTCGCCCTGCGATGCGGGAGAGGCGACCGCGCTGTGCGAGCGGATCATGGCCGAGCTGCAGGAGCCGGTGACGGTCGGCAGCACGACGCTGCGGCCGACCGCGAGCGTCGGCATCGCGATCTTCCCGCAGCACGGCCATGACATGAACACGCTGCTGCTGCACGCCGACATGGCGATGTATCAGGCGAAGTCGGCGGGGCGTCATCGGTTTTCGGTTTTCACGCCCGAGCTGAACCGCGTCGCGCAGGACCGCTTGAAGTTCGAGATGGCGCTGCGTGCCGCGCTGCAAGCCGATCAATTGCAACTGCACTATCAGCCGCAAGTGCGCTTGAGCGACGGCGGCATCTACGGCGTCGAGGCGCTGGCGCGCTGGCATCACCCGGAGTTCGGCGTCGTGCCGCCCGACCGTTTCGTGCCGCTCGCCGAGGAATGCGGCTTCATCACCGAGCTCGACCACGGGATCTTGCAGAAGGCGTGCCGCCAATTGTCGGAGTGGCGCGCTGCAAACATCGTCATCCCGCACGTGTCGGTCAACGTGTCGCCGACGACCTTTTGCGACCGCCGCCTTCCCGCGCTCATCGCCAAGACGCTCGCGGCTTGCGGGCTGTTGCCCCGCGATCTGGTGCTCGAGGTGACCGAGAACGTCGTACTCGACAACGCCTCGGGCGGGCTCGCGACGCTCAAGCGTGTGCACGAGCTTGGCGTCGGTCTGTCGATCGACGACTTCGGCACCGGCTATTCGAGCTTGAGCTATCTGCACCGCTTGCCCGTCGACGAACTGAAGCTCGACAAGAGCTTCGTGCGCGAGCTCGAATCGGACGAGGGCGCGCGGGCGCTGGCCAGTGCGGTGACGGGAATCGGCACGAGCCTGCGCTTGACGATCGTGGCCGAAGGCGTGGAAAACGACGAGCAGAGGCGCATTCTCCAAGCGCAAGGCTGTCAGGTCGCGCAAGGCTATTTCTTTGCGCGACCGATGCCCGCTGCCGCGTTGACGGCGTGGATGCAGAGCCGTGCTCGAGAGGCCGCATGCCGCAACCGCGGCCTTGGCGACTTCGATTGGGCGGCCCAGACGGATCTCGATCAGGCAGGCTGATCGGCTGTGCGCGGCTGTTCGGGCGTCAGCGCTTGGCGGGCTTGCGGTTGCGAATGCCCCGGTGCGCCAACGGGCGCACGCCGACACGCGGCGCGCTTCCGAATCAGGAATCCCCTACGAAATTTTCAGGATTCGATGGCCCCTCGGGGCCCTCTTGAAGCGCCGAAGCCGTGCCGTATACAAGGCATAGGGACGTCGATCGCGCCTTTTCTCGGGCGCATCTGACCCGCCCCGGTTTGATGTCCGCCACCACAAAGTCACCATAAAGGACGCGCTTCGCGTATGACCGAAATCGTGAGCTTGACGCCCGCAGTTGCGCTCGCGCTTTGTGCCTGCGTTGCGATCGGCCGCGACGTGAAACGCGCGGCCCGCTACCGCGAGAAAGTGAGCGAGCTGCTGCGGTTCGATCCGCTGACCGGCTTGCCTAATCGCACGCTGCTGCGCGAGCGGCTCGAGGCAGCCTTGGCGAGCGCCGCGCGAGACGAGCGCCAGGTCGGGCTGATCCAGCTCGGTCTCGACGGCTTTCGCGACGTCAACGACGTGCTTGGCCACGCGTGCGGCGACCGCCTGCTCGCCGTCGTGGCGAAGCGCCTCGTGCGCGGCATGTCGCCGGGCGACACGGTCGCGCGCCTGGCGGCCGACGAATTTGCGATCGTCGTTTCGTTCGCGGACGAGGACTTCGACCTGGCGTTCGTTGCGAGCCGCTTTCTCGTCGCGCTCTCGGGGCCGATCGTCATCGACAGGCGAGAGGTCTTCGTCACCGCGAGCATCGGCGTGGCGCGCTACCCCAAGGACGCGCGCGAAGCGTCCGAATTGCTGCGCTTTGCCGACGCGGCGATGCTGTCGGCAAAAAAGCGCGGCGGCAATCGCTTCTGCTTTCATGACGTACAAGCGGCGCGCGCGGCAGCCGAACGCATGGAACTGGGCCATGCGCTGCGCGCGGCGCGCGAGCAGGGGGAACTGGCGCTCTTGTTCCAACCGGTTGTCGGTTTGCCGGATGGGCGCTTGCTCGGCGCGGAGGCGCTGCTGCGCTGGGATCATCCGACGCGCGGCCGGCTCGCGCCCGATCAGTTCATCGGCGTGGCCGAGGCGAACGGCACCATCGTCGAGATCGGCGAGTGGGTGCTCGTAGCGGCATGCGAGTATGCGGTGCGCTGGAACGCGCGCTCGACAGCGGCGTTGCGCGTGTCGGTGAACGTGTCGGCACGTCAGTTCGTCATGAACGAATTCGCGCAGACGGTGCGCGTGGCGCTGACGTCGACCGGCTGCGCGCCGCAGTGGCTCACGGTCGAAATTACCGAAAGCCTGCTGCTCGAAGACAACTTCCAGGTCCGCCGCACGCTCGAGGACTTGAGCCGCTTGGGCGTGGCGATCGCGATCGACGATTTCGGCACGGGCTATTCGGCGATGAGCTACCTCGGCAAGTTTCCGATCGACATCCTGAAGATCGACCGATCATTCGTGCGCGATCTCGAAGCCGATGCGAAGATGCTCGCGCTCGTCAAGGCGATCATTTCGGTGGCGGGGGCGCTGTCGCTCGACGTCGTCGCGGAAGGGATCGAGACGAAGGCGCAGGCCGATGCGCTCGCGGCTCTCGGTTGCGGCAAGGCGCAAGGCTACTGGTTCGGCCGGCCGATGCCGGCTGCGAGCTTCGATCAGCGCTTGGAGATGGCGCTGCATTGATGGTTGCGTGCGCAACCATCTGCGGCCATCCGGGTCGCTCCGGGGCTTCGCGTTGTCGCGCGTCGACGAGAGCGTATGTGTCGCGGCGCCCCGCTATCCGAATGCGATGTCAGGGTTTCCTGATACGAGGTTCAGTCAAGCGCCGGGGCATTTTCCGGCGTTCCTGACTTTGCGGCGCCCATTGCGCGGCTAAGATGCAATCGTCAAGCGGGCACGCTTGCAGCGATTCCCGATTTTCGTCTTTCCCCTCGCTTTCTCGTTCGAATTCGCCCCGGCGGCAAGGAGCGCTAAATGAACTTCGGCGATACGCTTGATTCGATTCGCGAGATCAATTTCTTGTACTTGTCGGTGGCGCAGCGGCTGCTGCAAGCGGACAGGGCAGCGGGAATCGCGTGCTTCGGGCTATCGCCGGAGGCAGCGGACGTGATCGGCGCGCTGACGCTGGCCCAGCTCACGCGGCTCTCGGCTTCGTCGCAGATCCTTTGCGCTTTCGGGCAGCGCAGTTGCGCGATCCTCGCGATGCTCGCGCATGATGGCCGCAACGCTCGCGATATCAGCGGGCCAGCGGAAGTGGCGGCGAACGTACCGCTGCCCGTCGCATCCTGACCTTTCATCGAGCTTCCCGCCGCGAGTTTTCCCCCGTGTCACACGGCTTTTTATTGGCGGGCGTAACCTTCTCCGTTTTGCGTTCACTCGCAGCGGCATTTAGGGCCTGTTTTTAGCGTGAAGAGGTCCTAAGCGCGTATGCTTCATGAAGCATGGTTCGCGCCGTTCGCCGCGGGTGGCGGAGCGGGCGCGCGAGTGAGCAGCCGATGAACGAAGTCCCGAAGACATCGATAGCGCACGCTATCCAGGACGAGCTGGAGCGCCAGAATGCTGCGCTGCGGGAAGACCGCGAGCAGCTCCAGCGGCTCGTCGCGCAGCGCACGGAAAACCTGAGCCTGATGAGCTTCGCGCTCAGCCAGGTACGCGAGGCCGTCTACCTGATCGCCGAGGACGCGCGCTTCGTCTACGTGAACGAGGAAGCGTGCCGCGCGCTCGGCTACAGCCTCGACGAGCTGCTGCAGATGACCGTCATGGATATCGACCCTGGCTGGGACAAGCAACGATGGGACGAATCCTGGCGCGAGCTGCGCGGCCCGGGCCCGCATGTCATCGAGAGCACGCATCGCCGCAAGGACGGCAGCACGTTTCCCGTTGAAATCCGCGCCAACTACTTCGAATACCGCGACAAGCGATACGATCTCGCGCTCGTCTCCGACGTCACGGAGCGCCGCGATGCGCAGGACCGCCTGCACGCGAGCGAACAGGCGTTTCGCGCGGTCGTCGAGCATGCCCCCGACTACATCGCCCGCTACGACCTCGGGTTCCGCCGCGTCTACGTCAATCCAGCGCTGCTCGCGCTGATGCAGTTGCCGTCGAGCGAAGTGCTCGGCACCACGCCTTTGGAGCTGTCGTCGTTCGTCGATGCGGAGCAATACCTCGCGTGGCTGCGCCAGGTGGCCGAAACCGGTCGAGAAGTCACCGACGAAGTGCGCTTGCGCGATGCGTCGGGCCAGATCCGCTGGGGACACATGCGGATCGTTCCCGAGTTCGCGCCGGACGGCAGCGTCGCCGGCATACTCGCGATCAGCCGCGACATTGACGAGTTGAAGCGCAGCGAGCAACTGTTTCGCACGCTCGCGGAGAACTTCCCGGACGTCATCGCGCGCTTTGACAGCGAGTGCCGGCACATCTACGCCAATCCCGCTGTCGCTCGTGCGTTCGGCGTGCCGCAGGAGGCGTTCGTCGGCAAGCGGCCAAGCGAGGTCGCGCCGGCGACCGTGCAAGGGCAAAACGAGCGTCTCGAAGCGGGCATCCGGCGCGCGTTCGCCGAAGGGCGATGGAACGAGGACGAAGCGCGCTGGCAAACGGTGCACGGCTTGCGCATCTTCGAGATCCGCCATATTCCGGAACAAGATGCCGAGGGCAAGGTCGTGAGCGTGCTGGGCGTCGCGCGCGACATCACGCGCTTGCGTGCGATCGAGCAGGAGGCGCGCGACAGCGAGCGCGCGTTCCGCACGCTCGCCGAGAACGCGCCGGACCCGATCATTCGCTACGACCGCGACTGCCGGCGCACCTACGTGAATCCGGAGTTCGAGCGCGTAACCGGAATGCGCGCCGGCGACTTGCTCGGCGAGCAGGCCGGTCACCAGGTGCCGGGCGCGCCGGCCGTGGTGGTGGAGGGCTTTCGGGCACAGGTGAGGGACATTTTCGATACCGGGGTCGCGGCGAAGCTCGAGGTCGTTTGGGCGCGCGATGGGCAGCCGCAGTGCTGGTCCGTGCACGCGGTTCCCGAGTACGGCGCCGACGGCGGGATTCAGAGCGTGCTGACCGTGTGGCGCGATATCACCGAGCGCAAGGAGGGCGAGCAGCGCCTGCGCGAGTCGTATGAGTTGCTGCGGGAATTGGCGTCGCGTCGCGAAACGGCGCGTGAGGAGGAGAGAAAGCGCATCGCGCGGGAGCTGCATGACGAACTGGGCCAGCATTTGACCGCGCTGCGCTTGGGAGCGTCGGCCGTGCGCATGCAGTTCGGCCACGACAATCCGGCGCTGGCCGAACATATGCAGACGATGCTCGCGCTGACTGACGAAACCATGCAGGTCGTGCGCGACGTGGTCGCGTCGCTGCGTCCCGCCGTGCTCGACGCGGGCATCGGGGCGGCGCTCGAATGGCTCGCCGCGGAGTTTTCGCGCAATGCGCGCATGCCGTGCCGCTTGTGCGCGCCGCAGACAGGCGTCGTGCTTTCGGAGGAGCGCGCCACGGCGCTCTTTCGCATCGTGCAAGAGGCGCTGACCAACGTCGCGAGGCACGCCGACGCGACCGAGGTTTGCATCACGCTCGAACGCAGAGGCGGCGACTGCTTCCTCGAAGTGCGCGACGACGGCCGCGGCTTCGATCCTGACGCGACCCATCGAAAGTCGTTCGGGCTCGCCGGCATGAAGGAGCGGGTGCTGATGCTCGGCGGGGAGATCGCGGTCGTCAGTTCGCCGAATCGGGGCACGGCGATCAACGTGCGGGTGCCGGTGGCCGTGCCGCTTTGAGGGCGGGCGCGGCCATCTCGCTTGGCGTTTATGCCGTGTCGTTCAAGCCAAGCATGGACATCGATTCGCCACGGTCGTGTCAGGTTTCGGTTTGGCCCGGAGGAAGAAACCGTTCGGAAACGAACTGCTCGGAGGGCAGGCCAGCTTCTGTTGCCGCGTCTTCGCAGGCTCGAATCAGCATCGGAGGCCCGCAGACATAGAGATCGGGTTGAACAGGCGCCTCAGCCAACGCATGACGCAAAGCATCGGCCGGCGTGCCGGTGAACCCGTTCCATGTCGCTTCCGGCCGCCAAACGCACAGCTCGACCTCCAGTTGCGGCAGCTCGCGTTTGATTTGCTCGATGTCATCCAGTGCGAAAAGCTCGCTTTCCCGATTGACGCCGAAAAAAAGGCGCGCCTCCTGCAACTCCTGATATTCGGCCATCCGGCGCAGCATCGACAGCATCGGCGAGACGCCCGTGCCGCCGGCCACGAACCAGCGAGGACGCAAACTGCCTTCCTGGATGCCGAATCCGCCCATCGCGCCGCGCACCATGAGCCGGCCGCCCGGCGTAGCGCGCTCGCGCAGGAAAGTCGAAAAAACGCCGTTCGGCTGGAGACGAATCAAGAATTCGAGCTTGCCTTCCCAATTGCTTGTATTGGCCAACGAATAGGCTCTGCGCGCCTCGCTGCCGGGCACTTCCAATTCCATGAATTGGCCCGGTTCGAATTCCGCAGCGTTACCGTTGTCGGCGTCGGCTTCCAGTCGGAGTTCGAGTCTGACGGTGTTCTCGGCGAGGGGTTCGAGTGCGACGATCTCGGCAACGCGGCGAGGCACGGGATGAAAAAGGATCTTTGCGTGATCGTAGGGCAGGTCGATGCCGAGGTCGCTGCACGGGGTGGTCCGGCACATCAGAATGCCGTTGGGCGAGTGGGCCGGCAGCGCGTCGGGATTGTGCCGGCCCACCGTATAGTCGCCGCTGGACACGCTTGCATGACAGGCACCGCAACTGCCTTGCCGGCATTGCGAGGGGAGTGTGATGTCGGCCTCAGCGGCGGCGGTAAGGAGGTCTTGATCGGGTGCGCAGTCGAAGCTCAAATGCTGACTGTCCCGCGTGGTGAGTTGGATACGAAAGGTCATGGCCTCGAGCCTGTAAAGCCGGGACCGTACAGGCTCCCGGCGTTGCGTTGAAGGTAGGCAGGTCAGGCGACCTTTCTCGACAGCGCCGCGTCGAGATCCGCTTGCGCGTCACCGATGGGCTGAATGCCGAATTTCTCGACGAGCACGTTGAGCAGGTTAGGCGTCAGGAATGCCGGCAGTGTCGGACCCAGGCGGATGTTCTTGATATTCAAGGCGAGCAGAGTCAGGAGCACCGCCGCAGCCTTTTGCTCGAACCAGGAAATCACGAGGGAAAGCGGCAAGTCGTTCACCCCGCACTCGAACGCTTGCGCGAGCGCGGTGGCGATCCGGATGGCGGAATACGCGTCGTTGCATTGTCCGAGATCGAGCAGGCGCGGGATGCCGCCGATGTCGCCGAATTCATGCTGATTGAACCGGTACTTGTTGCAGCCCAACGTCATGACCACCGTATCTTGCGGGGCCTTTTCGGCGAATTCGGTGTAGTAGTTGCGGCCCGGCGCCGCGCCGTCGCAGCCGCCGATCAGGAAGAAATGGCGGATCGCGCCGGACTTGACCGCGTCGATGACTTGGTCGGCGACGCCAAGGACGGCATGGCGGCCGAATCCGATTGTGATCGTTTTCTCCGGGGCGTCTTCCTTGAATCCAGGCAGCGCCTGTGCCGCCTGAATCAGGATCGAGAAATCATGGTTTTCCAAGTGACGCACGCCTGGCCAGCCGACCGGCCCGGTCGTGAAGATGCGTTGGCGATATTGCGGCCTCGGCTCGATGATGCAATTGGACGTCATCAGGATAGGGCCGGGGAAATTCGCAAAGTCAGTTTGCTGATCCTGCCATGCGCCGCCGTAATTGCCGGCGAGGTGCGGATAGGCCTTGAGCACCGGATAAGCATGCGCCGGCAACATTTCTCCGTGCGTATAGATCTGGATGCCCGTGCCGGCGGTTTGTTCGAGCAGCGCCTGCAGGTCGCCCAGATCGTGGCCCGAAACCAGAATCGCTTTGCCCTTGACCGGGCTGACGCGCACCGGTGTGGGTTGCTGAGCGCCGAATCTGCCGGTATTGGCGTCGTCGAGCATCTCCATGACTTGGAGATTGAGGGAGCCGAGATTCAGTGCCTGTGCGAGCAGGGCTTCGACATCGACCGGGTCCGTCGCGAGAAAATCCAACGCCTGCTCGATACCGGCATAGACGTCGTCGCGCTCTTTGCCCAGCATCCGCGCATGGTGGGCGTAGGCGCAAACGCCTTTCAAGCCGTAGATGATCAGCGCGCGCAAGCCAATGATGTCCTCGCCCACGTTTTCGATGCCCGCCTTGATGCCGACCTCACGCGCTTGTGCCAGCAGCCCGTTGAGGTCGGATGCGGGCTGCCATGCCGCGGGTCCGTCCAAGACGCAGGCGACCTTGCCCTGACCGCCGGAGGCGTGTTCACAAGCCTCGCGGACTTGGTCGCGAATGTTGGCGGCTTCCTGCAACAGGGGAACGAAACGGCCGGCGTTGAAGTTCACATTGGTCAGCGTCGTGAACATGCCGTAGAGAATGAATCTTTCGGCTTCGCGGCTTGCCGTATTCAAGTCACGCGCGAGCCGATTGTATTGAGCGACGCCCTTGAGTGCATAGACAAGCAAATCCTGAAGATCGGCCGTTGTCGCGTCCTTGCCGCAATTGCCTTTTGCGGAGGCGCAGCCCGGCTGTACGCCGGTCCGATCGGTTTGTTCACATTGGTAGCAAAACACGAATTGTTCCCTTTCTCGAACGGTCGTTGGTGGCGCGCCAATGCCGGCCAATGAGGCGGGTGGGGTGCACGGGCGCTGTGGATGGCATCCGCTTCGGCTTTAAGATGCATGCGAAGAGAATGTTTATAGGATGCCTGTGTGGCGACGATGCGCAGTGATTTAGATCAACAGTCATGCGACGGCGTGAAATCCCGCGTCGGCATAGACCGTCGAGCCGGTGAGCGTGCGCCCGGCATCGCTGGCAAGCAGTGCGGCGACACGTCCGATCTCATCGATCGTGACGAGGTGATGCGCCGGCGTGCGTTCGCGCACGTCGTCGAGCAACGCGTCGAAATGCTCGATGCCCGAGGCCGCGCGTGTCTTGACGGGACCCGTCGAGATCGCGTGAACGTGAATGTTGCGTGCGGCGAGATCGGCGGCCAGATATCGCACGCTCGATTCGAGTGCGGCCTTGACGGGACCCATCACGTTGTAATTCGACACGACGCGCTCGGCCCCGTAAAAGCTCACCGTCATCAGGCTGCCGCCCGCGCTCATTAGCGGCAGCGCGAGCTTCGCCATGCGGATGAACGAATGGCACGACACGTTCATCGCCAGTGAAAACCCGTCTGCCGAACAGTCGACGAGACTCGCATGCAAATCCTCGCGGGGCGCGAAGGCGATCGAGTGGAGAAGGAAGTCGAGGCGCCCCCAATCTTCAGCGATGCGCGCGAATACGGCTTCGAGCTCGCCGGGGCGGGTGACGTCGCAAGGCAGCACGATGGGCGCTTCGAGCGCCTCGGCGACCGGCCGCACGAACGGTTCCGCGCGCTCGTTCAGGTAGGTGACGGCAAGCTCGGCGCCGGCGTCGCGAAAGTGCCGTGCGCAACCGGTGGCGATGCTGTCCTGATTGGCGATGCCGATGACCAGGCCGCGTTTGCCTGCGAGATCGATGACTGCGTTCATGTGGAGTGTTCCTCGCGATGCAGGGTGCGAAAAGTGGAGAGGGCCTCGCGCGCGATCACTTGCTCTTCGTCGGTGGGAAGGACGAGAACGGTCGCGCGGCTCGCGGCGCTGCTGATCACGCGCGCGTTGCCGGCGTTCGATTGCGCATCGAGTTCGATACCCAGCCACGCGAGGCGCTCGCAGACCGCCGCGCGGATTTCAGGCTGGTGTTCGCCGATGCCGGCCGTAAAGACCAGCGCGTCGAGCCCGCCGAGCGTCGTCGCCAGCCGGGCGACTTCGCCTGCGATGCGAAAGGCGAACAGGTCGAGCGCTTCGCGTGCTTGCGGCAGCGGACTTGCCAGCAATTCCCGGCTGTCCGCGCTGAGGCCCGAGACGCCCAGCAAACCGGATTGGTGATACAGGATGTCCTCGACCTCCGAGAGGCTGCGTCCTCGCTGTTCGAGAAGGTGCAGCACGACGCCCGCATCGAGCGCGCCGCATCGCGTTGCCATGGGGATGCCGTCGAGCGTCGAGAACCCCATGCTGCTGTCGCGGCTGACGCCCGCATCGAGCGCGCACAGGCTCGCGCCGCTGCCGAGGTGCGCGACGACGGCCTTGCCTTTTGCGAGCGTGGGGAACAGCTGGGCAAGCTGCGAAGCAATGAACTGATAGGACAGGCCGTGAAAGCCGTAGCGCTTGATGCCCTCGTCAAAAAAGCGGCTGGGAATCGCGAAGCGCTGGACGACATCGGCCTGGCTGCGATGAAACGCGGTATCGAACGACGCCGACTGCAGCAAATGTGGCCGCAGCGCGCGAATCGCGCGAATGAGCCGCAGGCTTTGCGGCTGGTGCAGCGGGGCTAGCGGAACGAGCGCATCGATGGCCGCGATGGCTTGATCGTCGATGGCGACGGGCCCCGCGAATCGGTCGCCGCCATGCACCACGCGATGTCCGACCGATACGAAGTCCTTCAACGAAAAATGCGCGGCGAACCAGTTGAGGGTTTCGTCGATCACCTCGTGCAGATCTTCGGTGACGGGCGCGTTGAGCGGAACCCTGACCGTCTCGCCGCCGTTGGAAAGGTCGAGCGCGAGCGGATTGAGGCGAAAATCGATCTTGCCGGTCCCGATGCGCACAGGTTCTTGCCCCGTCACGCGGAACAAACCGAACTTGATCGTCGAAGAGCCCGGATTGAGAGTCAGCAGCAGCGGATCGCTCATGATCGGAAAGCGCCTTGACTGGTGCGTTCGGCGACCAGCTTCGCGAGCGCGGCGGATGCGAGCCGCACGCGCAGCGAATCGGCGCGGCTCGTCAGAATGATCGGCAGGCGGGCGCCGAGCACGAGCCCGGCGGCGTCTGCGCCCGCGAAGAGCATCAACTGCTTGGCGAGCATGTTGCCCGCTTCGAGATCGGGCACGAGCAGGATGTCCGCCTGGCCCGCGACCGGCGAGACGATGCCTTTGGTCTTCGCCGCAGCGAGGCTCACGGCGTTGTCGAAGGCGAGCGGACCGTCGACGAGGCCGCCCGTGATTTGTCCGCGCGCGGCCATCACGGTGAGCGCCGCCGCATCGAGCGTCGACGGCATGTTGGCGTTGACGGTTTCCACGGCGGCGAGCGCAGCGACGTGCGGTTCGTCGACGCCCATCACGCGCAGGAAATCGATCGCGTTCTGGCAGATGTCGCGCTTGTGTTCGAGCGTCGGCGCGATGTTGATCGCGGCATCGGTGACGACGAGCGGCTTCGAATAGGCGGGGATGTCCATCGCATAGACGTGGCTGATGCGGCGCGCGGTACGCAACCCCGATGCCGGAGCGACCACGGCGGCGAGCAATTCGTCGGTATGCAAGCTGCCTTTCATGAGCGCGGCGACTTTGCCAGCCGCACCGAGCTCGACCGCGCGTGCGGCAGCCGCATGACTGTGTTCGACCGCTTCGATCGCGATGCCGTCGAGGCTGACTCCGGCGGCTTCGGCAGCCGCGCGAATCTTCGCTTCGGGCCCGATCAGCAGCGGGTCGAGGAGGTTCTCGTCACGCGCTTCAATGGCAGCCTGGATCGCCTCGGGTGAACACGGATGCACGATCGCCGTGCGCAGGGCGGGCTGGATGCGTGCGTCGCGGATGAACGCCTCGTAGCGATCGTGATGCCGTACCGCGACTTCCGGCTTCGGCATGCGCGGCCAGACGATCGGGCTCGCGGGGGCGATCACCGTTGCGGTTCCGCACAGCACGGTCTCGCCTTTTTGATTCGTGCAGCAGGTATCGAGCAGCACGATGCGTTTTTGCGGCTGCTTTTCCTTGACGGTTACGGTCGCGGTAATCGTGTCGCCCGGCGCGACGGGGCGCCGGAACGCCAGGGTCTGATCGAGATAGATCGTGCCGGGGCCGGGCAGCTGGGTGCCGAGCACCGCGGAGATCAGCGCGCCGGTCCACATGCCGTGCACGATGATGTGCCCGAACATGTCCTGCGCGGCGAACGCGGCGTCGAGGTGGGCCGGATTGACATCGCCGGATACGGCGGCAAACAGATCGATGTCGTCCCGCCCCGCGGTGCGCACGAGCGAAGCCGATTCGCCGATCGTCAGTTCGTCGAACGGGCGGTTGTGCAGAAGGGTGTCGTTCATGATTTCGTCACTTTTGGAAGACATAGGTGCCCGGCGCGTCGGCGAGGATCGGCGTGTCCGCCTCGGGCAGGCCGATGTGCGGCGGCGCGACTCGCTTTGCCGCGCCACGCGCATGGAGCCATTCGCTCCATGCGGGCCACCAGGACCCGTCCCGCTGCTCGGCGGCCGCGACCCACTCGTCGGGACCGATGCTCATGTCGGCCGCCGCAGTGGTCTTGATCCGGAATTGGCGATGCGGATGCCCGGGTTCGCTCACGATGCCCGCGTTGTGGCCGCCGCTCGTCAGCACGAAGGTGACGTCGGTATCGGAGAGGTAGTGGATCTTGTAGACCGAGCGCCACGGCGCGATGTGGTCGCGTTCCGTGCCGACGACGAACATCGGAGCCCGGATATTGCGCAGCGAGATCGGGTGGCCGTCGACCTCATACCGCGCGCACGCGAGGTCGTTGTCGAGAAAGAGCTTGCGCAGATACTCCGAGTGCATCCGGTAGGGCATGCGCGTCGGATCGGCGTTCCACGCCATCAGGTCGATCATCGGCGAGCGTTCGCCGAGCAAGTAGTCGTGCACGACGCGAGACCAGATCAAGTCGTTCGATTGCAGCAGCTGAAACGAGCCCGCCATCTGGTTCGCGCCGAGATAGCCGCGCTCCCACATCATGCTCTCGAGAAAATAGACCTGGCTGTCGTCGATGAACAACTGCAATTCGCCCGGCTCGGTGAAATCCGTTTGCGCGGCGAAGAGCGTCACCGAGGCGAGCCGCTCGTCCTTGGCGTTCGCCATCGCGGCCGCGGCCACGGCGAGTAGCGTGCCGCCGAGACAGTAACCGGTCGCGTGAATCTTCTGGTTGGGCACGATGCGCGAGATCGCATCGAGCGCAGCCATGACGCCGAGGTTGCGATAGTCGTCGAAGCCGAGATCGCGGTCGTCTTCGTCGACGTTGCGCCACGAGATGCAAAAGACGGTATGGCCTTGATCGACCAGATAGCGGATCAGCGAATTGTGCGGCGACAGATCGAGGATGTAGTACTTCATGATCCACGCGGGCACGATGAGCACGGGCTCGGCCGCGACTTTCTCGGTCGTGGGCCGATATTGGATCAGTTCGATCAGGTGATTGCGGAACACGACGCTGCCCGGCGTGGCGGCGAGGTCGACGCCGACTCGAAAGCGCTCGGTGCCGACGGGCGGCTTGCCGGCCGCGATGCGCGAGGCGTCTTCGAGCGCGTGCTGGGCGCCTTGCGCGAGATTGATGCCGGCCGTGGCCACCGTGCGTTGCAAGACCTCGGGGTTGGTCAGCGCGAAGTTGGTGGGCGCAAAGACGTCGAGCCATTGCCGCGCGCCGAAGGACACCACGTCTTCATGATGGCGGGTCGTGCCCGGCATCCCGTGCGTCGCGGCACTCCACCATTGCTCGGTCAGCAGGAACGCTTGCTGCCACAACTGAAAGGGCTCGATTTGCCAGGCAGCCGCGCGGAAACGGTCGTCGCCGGGCAGCGCCTGCGTGACCGGCGGCACGCCGGCGCCAAGCAGCGCACCTTGCCCGTACTCGAACAACTGCCCGGCGTTGCGCGTGGCAAGCGCCGCGAGTTCCATTTGCTTGCCGGGAGCGGCAAGCAAATGAAGGAACCAATCGGCAAACGCAAGCGAGAGCGCGGCGGGCGAAAGCCCGCCGGTCGCCCGCGCGATCCATGCCTCTTTCGCATGATCGAGCGAACGGAACGGACTGGCGGGCAGGCGTCCCGGCATCGGCTCGGCGGTCGCACGATCGTCGGCGGGCTCGGGTTTCAGGCGAGTATCCATCTGACTTCCTTCGAATCGAATTGGGCTAGATCGATGACCGCGCTAACGACGAATGCGGATCGTCTCGCTGTGAAGCGGCATCGGCATGGACGGGCTCCAGGCGTGTCGCGCCGCGACTGATTCGCAATGCGCCGGACCTCGAAAGCACTCTACACACGCATCAGCCAGTGATTCTGATTTGCGTCAATTGCGGTAGGTAATTAATGGCTAGGCGTTTCATCAAATCGTCAAATTTCCGGTTGCGCTTGCCGTCGCCGAACCCGTCGGACCGATGCGCGACATGCCAATGCGCAAGCAAACTGCGCGAGCCAGCAACGAAAGCGCGGACGATTGACGCTCGTCAATTCGTCGTGCGCATCGCTTGCCAACATCGTGCATAAGCAGCGCCTCTTTCCGGCGCCGCACTTTCGGCAGTCCCCGGAACACGACAAGACATGAAGCTCTTCCTGCCAGCGACGATCGCGTTCGTTTCGCTCTCAGTGCTTGCGGGCTGCGCGACGCAAGCTCAGCTCGACGCGTTTCGGCAATCCGAAATCGCGCTTCAAGAAGCGCGGCAGCAAGCGTTTGTCGAGTGTTCGACGGAACCGCAATGCTCGCGTGTCTGGATGCTCGCGCGACACTACGTGGAAGCGCGCTCGGCGACGGGAATCCGCCGCGCCGACGACAGCGTCATCGAGGCGGCGGCACCGCATACGTTCGGCGTGGCCTACTTCCGGGCCGAGAAGGAGGCCGGGGACGGCGTATCGATCATCCATCTGAGAGGCATGTGCCGCGGCATGTACAGCAGCGATGGCGGACCCGGATGGATGTACGCGTCGTGTGCCGAACAGATTCGTGAAGCCGAAATGCAGTTTCGCGGCTTCATTGACGAGGCCCAATGAAGTCCGGCGGCGGTGCGGAAAAATCGTGCTCGACGCCGCGCATTCGCGTGGCCTCCACGCTGCGCACCGGCGTCGCCTTGCGCTCGATTGACCCATATCAAACGCCAAATCGCGCGACCGAGGAACATGAAGTCTCGGATTCGAGCGATGTTCATCCTTAGGCACGCAACGGAAGGGCAGTGCGAAGTGTCGACACTGTCCATCGATGTTCTCGCGCCATCGAGACGATACGTTTGTGGAGGTGGTGTATGGGGGTGGGCATGCAAATCGTATACCTCGGGTTTGCGGGGGCGGCACGCATCGAAGCCGAGGCCGGTGCGCAACTCGTGCGCCTCGAGCGGTTTTCCCGGCGCCTCAGTGATTGCCACCTGGCCATCGAAGCGATGCGCGGCGCGGGCGGCGTCACTTACGACGCGCGGCTCGATCTGATCACGCGTCCAGGCGAGCTGGTTCCGCTGCCGCATTTCATGAGCGAGGATCCGGAAGCCGCGGTGCGGGCGGTATTCGATGCCGCGGAACGGGAGATGGAACGCCGGGCGGCCGGGTCGAGAAACTGACGAGGGCGGCTGGGACGCCGCTCATCGATCGAGCGTGGCGCCGCTTCCCACGCATTTGCGGGTCATGCCGCTTCGTCGTCCGCAAAGATGCCGAATTCGGGTTTTGTACTTTGCTCGTCGATACATTGCACATGCCAATGGCCGGGCTCGCCACTGGCTGCATCGAGGGTGCTCCAGTGCGCGCGGCCGGTTTCGCCCTCGAACGGACCGCCCTGCTTGCGAAGCGCCAGTCCTTCGAGCACGCACAGCGGCTTTCCGCCGAATGGCCCGCACACCAGCGTGCGATTCGCCTCCATGCGCAACAGCCCCCACTCCGGCAGCGCAAGGCCCAGGTGGGCCTCGCGCGACCATTTCAGCGACGCGTCGTCGAGCCAGAGAATCGCATACGCACAAGGGTTGATTCGATCGAACGTATCGAGGTGAACGGTGATTCGCATCGCTTCCTCCGAAGACTGATGATGGTGCAGGACAGTGGCGGCGCCCCTGGCGTCATTGGGTCAGAACCCAATCGATGAGCGTGTGCGCGTCCTCGGGCGACAGCGGGCCGCCGCGATCGGCCGGCAGCGGCATCGGCATGTCGCCCCAATGCGCCTTTCCGCCAAGACGCAGCTTCTGTTCGAGCATCTCGCTCGCATTCGGTTTTTCACGGTAGCGGTCCGCGATCTGGCGGAACGATGGCGCGAGAAATGGCGCGTCAATCGTGTGGCAGAACATGCAGTGCTGTTGATCGATGAGGTCGGTGGGCTCCGGCGGTTGTGCGAACGCCGGCGAGGCGAGCCCCGCAGCCAATAGCCAGGCCGTGCCGATCGCTAGTTGTTTTTGCCGCGCATGCATTGCGTCTCTCCAGAAGGGGAACTCTTGGATTGAGTGTAGAGACGCAGCGAGGCTTTCAATTGACGCACGTCAAGTACGGTTCTCGCTTACGAATCACACTATGTACAAGCGATATCCGCGGAAGGTGACAGCCATGCAGATCCAGTTTCCCGACGAGGCGCCGCAGTACCGTGGACCGGACCTCGTGCTCACGTTTCCCGCGCTCGTCGACGGCAGGCGCATCAATTGTTCGATTACCGCCGAAGCCCTCGAGGACCATTTCGGCGCCCAGTCGTCACGCGAGGACGATGTGCTGCGCGCTTTCGAGTGCCATCGGCATAAGATCCACCATGCGGCTTGCAGGCTGCTGTACGAGGTAGGCATGAAGCCCGTGATACTGCACAGCGGCTATTTCCGCTTTTGCGAGGGATAAAAAAACGGCGCGATTGCGCCGTCAAGACCTACCCACAAGCGTTTGCCTAAAAGCGTTTCCCGCGCATCAGACCTGCGCGAGCCGTTCGAAATCCACGATACGGATCTGCTTGCCGCGCGTATCGACGATCCCTTCCTTCTGGAACTTCGAGAACATGCGGCTCACGGTTTCGAGCTTCATGCCGAGGTAGCTGCCCATCTCCTCACGCGTCATCCGCAGGTGGAACTCGGATGCCGAGTAGCCGCGCGCCTTCATGCGCTGCGAGAGATTGAGCAGAAAAGCCGCCAGGCGTTGCTCGGCGCTCATCGTGCCGAGCAGCATCATGATTCCCGATTCGCGCACGATCTCGCTGCTCATCATCCGGTGCACGTGGTGCTGCATGGTGCGGATCTCGCGGCACATGCCTTCGAGCTGGCGGAACGGAATGATGCACACGCTGCTGTCTTCGAGCGCGATGGCGTCGCAGCTGTGACGCTCATTGCAGACGCCGTCGAGGCCGAGCGTCTCGCCGATCAAATGAAAGCCGGTCACTTGCTCGCGTCCGTCGCGATGCATGACGACGGTCTTGAACGACCCTGTGCGCACGGCGTAGATGCTTTGGAAGTCGTCGTTGGCGCGATACAGCGCGTCTCCGCGCTTGACCGATCGCGTCGAGTAGATCAGGGAGTCGAGCTTGGCCAATTCGGGTGCGGACAAATCGGTCGGCATGCACACGGCCCGCATGGCGCAGCCCGAACAGCGTGCCGACGCGCGTTTTGCCTGCGCCTCGGCGGCGGCGAACGTGGTGAGCGGCGGACGGGCGGCAGCAGCAACATCGCCGGCATGTCCCACTTCGTTAAACATGACGACCTCCTTGGGTCAATCAATGAAACTAGCTGTGCGTGCGCGAGCAACGCGCGCAATCGCGGAACCCTCGGCCAGGAAAACTTTACGTGATGAACGAGTGGCGGTATGCATGGCTTGCAGTATCGTTTGACCTATCGCAAAAATAAATCGGCGGTGTACGAAGTTGCGGTAGGTTTTGGAGAAGGCGTGTAGGGCGATTCCTACAGATGTCTCGAGCATCCCCTGTTGTCACGCAGGCGCTCCGAGCTTGAGCATGGGCGGCGCAAGCGCTGTCCGAAATCAGCGGGCGGTGAGAGGCACGTAGGATCTGCAGTCAGGAAGTAGGCGTTTCCTGACATGTGTCAATGGCTGACGGGCAGGGGAATGGCATGCGGCTGTGCCCACAGCCGGCGGCCGGATGGCGTCACAAGTCTTCGTTTTCGTCGAAGAGCTTGTGGCGGATCGCATAGCGCAACAGCGCGGCCTCGTGCGGCATCTGCATTTTCTCGAGAATGCGCGTCTTGTACGTGCTGACCGTCTTCGTGCTCACGCACAGTTCCTGTGCGATTTCCGTAATCGTCTGACCAGAGGCGATGCGCCGGTAGACGTCGAACTCCCGATCGGAGAGGCGATGGTGGGGAAGTGCCTCGACGGGTTCATTCAGGCTTTGCGCCAAATGTTCGGCCATCGTGATGCTCACATAGACGCCGCCGCCGGCCACTTTGGTGACCGCCGCGACGAGCTCGGCGCTCGCGCTGTCCTTCGTCAGATAGCCCGACGCGCCTGCCTTGAACGCGCGCACGGCGTATTGCTGCTCGGCGTGCATCGTCAGCACGAGAATACGCAGCGCCGGCATTTCATCCTTGATCTGCTTGACGAGCTCGACCCCGTTGCGCCCCGGCATCGAGAGATCGAGCACGAGCACGTCGGCGGGTGTCGAGCGCACCAGCGCGATGGTGGCCGCGCCGTCGGCGGCCTCGCCCGCGACTTCGAAGCCGCTCGTGTTCTGAAGGATGTGGCGAAGACCGTCGCGAACGAGCGCGTGGTCGTCGGCCAGCAGGACTTTGGTCATGGCTGCGTTTCTTCCGGTTGTACGGCGGCGAGCGGGAGCAGCACGGTAATCGCGAACCCGTGCCGCTCGGAGGTTTCCACCGCGACCGTTCCGCCAAGCATATGCGCCCGTTCGCGTATGCCCAAGAGGCCGAACGACTTGTTGCCGGTGCGTGCGTGGCTCTCGGCGGCTCCGAGCCCATTGTCGACAATGCGCAGCATGCATTGATCCCCTTCGATGGCGAGCGCGATCGAAACCCGCGTCGCCTCCGCATGGCGTGCGACGTTGGTCAATGCTTCCTGCACGATGCGGAAAATCGTCGTCGCGCTATTGCGTGTGAAGACGGTATCGCCAGGTTCGATCCGGCGCTCGACTTCGATGCCGTAGCGGTTCGCGAAATCGTTGGCGAGCCACTCGATCGCGGGCACGAGGCCGAGATCGTCGAGCATCACGGGCCGCAGGTCGGCCGCGATGCGCCGCGCCGAGGCGACGGTGGCGTCGATCAAGCGGCGCATGCTGGCTAGCCGCGTGGTGACCGCGGGCGGCGCAGGCGGCGCTTTGCCGAGCGTCTGCTCGACGGCCGACAAGTCCATCTTCAATGCGGTGAGCTGCTGGCCGAGGTCGTCGTGCAGTTCGCGGGCGATGCGCGTCTTTTCTTCTTCGCGCACGTTCTGCAGGTTCGCGGACAGCTCGCGCAACTCCTCGCGCGAGGTTTTCAGCTCGTTTTCGGCCCGCACGCGTTCGGTGACGTCGCGCAGCATCACGGTATAGAGCTTGCCGGTGGCGTCGCGTATCTGCGAAATCGACGCTTCGATCGGGAATTCCTCGCCGTTCGCGCGCAGACCGAACAGCACGCGCTGCCGGCCCATTTGCCGCTCCGACACGCCGGTCACGCCGAATTGCTCGACATGCTTCTTGTGGGCGGCGCGAAAGCGGTCGGGGATGAAGCGTTCGAGCGGCGCCCCGATCGCGTCCATGGCCGAGCAGCCGAACACGCGCTCGGCCATCGGGTTGAAGATCACGATGCGCTGGGCCTCGTCGACCGTGATGATCGCCTCCATCGACGAGCGGATGATCGCCATCATCCGCGCCTCGTTGAGCGTCGATTGGGAATGCGCGAACCCGGCGTCCGCCGTCTTCGCGTTTTGCTTGCGCAGCAGCGCGAAGACGGCGATCGCAGCCATCAGCGCCGCGAGTGCGCCGGCGCCGAGGATGGCGTTGGCGGTGTCGTTGGCGCCGGCCACGAGCGACGGGGTGCTCGTCGCATAGTCGAGCGTGAGCGATTCGCCGCCGATTCGCAGGGTGTCGGTATGGCGGAAAACGGGCGGCTCGTCGGCCTGTTCGGCGGGGGCTCCGTTCGCCGGATACAGCGTGACGCCCGAGCTGCCGGCCGTGATGCGCATGTCGATGTGAGGCTCCTGCGCGGCGACGCTCGCGATGAGGTACGTCAAATCGACTTGTGCGAACACGAAGCCTGCTAACGCCGCGCGCCGGGAAGCAGGGGCGCCGTTCGCCGCCTCGCGGTACGCAGGCAGGTAGAGGCCGGCGCTCGCTGGGTTTGCGCCTGAGCTTTCGAGTGGCGCGGGATGAATGTCGAGCACGATCCGTGCGCCGTCGGCGGCGCGCAATAACGCGGCGCGTCGGACCGCGTCCGAACCCAGGTCGCGCGTGCCTTGTCCTGCGTCGGCCGTGTCGGGCCATGCGAGCACGACGGGCGCAAAGGGGGCAGTGGGCGGCGTACTCGCTGTGCCGGGGGGGAGCGGGGCAGCATCGGACGCGCTCGCGGGGGTCGTCGTCTGTTCGATGCCCGGCGCGTCCGCGTAGCCGAGCGCTCGCATCGCGGGCAGCATCTCTTCAAGATCGAGACGGCTCACATAGCGCCGCCACGCGTCCGGTTCGGGCTTGGCGCCGCCGGCCATTGCCGCGGCGAGAAATCCATTGGCTGCATAGACGGCTTGCGAATAGGCCGCCAGGTCGCGGCGCAAGTCCGCCGTGACGTGTGCGGCGCGCGTGTCGAAGCGGGCCTGCGCCGAGTGAATCAGATGGTCTCGGACCAGCGTCGACGATGCCGCTGCAACCGCCAGCACGGCGACGAACGACATGAGCGCCGCCGCCGCGGGCTGCCGCAGGAATGCAAAGCCGCGCGGGCGCGGTCGCGGTGCCACAGGCGTGGGTGGCGTACCGTGGACGGTCATGTGAGCGGTGCCTTGATCGACGTTGCGTCGTTGGTCCGAGGGGCAAAGGGCGCTTGGCGGGTGGCCAGGCGTAGGGGGACGATACCGGTCTATCAGGCAAATTGTCCTAGATTGGCTGCTCATTGCCAATGCAGACTCACCTCCCACATGGTGCGACCCCGAAGGGCTACAAAAGCGAAGTCTGCGGCATTCGTTCGATTCTCCGGCGCGCGTGCGCATCGAACACTTGGCAGATCGAGCTGCACGCGAGGCGGCCCGGTTGCGTGAGGGTGATGCCGTTGTGGTCCATCGTCAGCAGACCCCCCTCCGCGTAAGCGCGCAACTGCCGCCACTCGGTAGCGAAGACCTGTCCGAAATCGATTCCATACGCGGCCTCGATGGCCGGGACGTCGACGAACAAATTCGTGGCGAGGCTTGAAATGACCGAGCGTCTGACGAGGTCGTCGTGCGACAGATGCAGCCCCCGCTCGATCGGAAGATGGCCGGCATCGAGCGCCGCGAAGTAGCGCGCCGGCGCCCGATGATTCTGGTAATAGAACGGACCCACCTGGCCAATGGCGCCAGGCCCGAGCCCCAGCACCGTGCCGGCGGGGTGCGTGGCAAAACCGCCGGCGCGGCACATCAGACGGCCTTGCCGGTGAGCGACGGCGTAGGGGTCGGAGGCGAGCGCGAACAGGTTTTCTCCGATGCATACGTAGCCCGCGTGCGCGAGACGCGCCGCCGCGTTGACGAACGCGGCCGGCGCGCCGAGTTGGGGCGGGTGGGCCACGAGGCTGCCGTTCAGGGGCGTTGCATCCGAGAGGACGAGTCGCGTGGGACCGGCGGCGATCAGCGTGTCGAGGGAGGCTCTGGGCGATGCGCCAAGCCGCTCGGGCGCATCGATCCGGTATTCTGCCTCGATACCGGTAAAGCCGCCGTCACGCGCGGACGCGATCAATGCGGACGCCCGCTCGCTGGAGCGTGTCGAATCGGGCTTGATATGCCTGTCCACCGGCTCCGCCCCGATTTGGATCGAATGTGCGCCGAGCTTGCGAAGCGTGACCAGCGCATCCCGGTGATGGGCGTGAGGGTCGAGACGCGCGCCGAAACCCGCGCCGGAGGGGATGCCGAAGTGACCGGCCACGGCGCGATAAAGGCGCCGCATGGCTTTGCGCGGCAGCGTCGCGCAGCCGTTCGACCAGCGCAGATCGCACACCTCGGGGGCGTCGCCGAGCGCTGCCCGGTAGAGCGCCATCTCGTGGTCGAGCCGGTCGAAGCAGGCGTCGTCGCTGACGCAGTCGCCGCGGCCGCAAAGACAACCGTCTGCGCTGGAGGCGGGCAGCCTCAACTCGATGGCGATCGCCCCGTGCGCATGCGGCGCGCGGGGCGCCGCGAGCCATGCATTGAGCACGCTCGCGTCGAACGCTTCGACAAACCAGTCGGGCTTGGGGTAGGTCGAGTAAGCGGGCGGCGTACCGGTGGCGGCAAACGGGATCTCGGTTCCTGGGTGCATGGTGTTCCGTAGTCAGTGGGACATCAGCACGGGGACCGTCATCGTCTCGAGCAAGGTGTGCGTGACGCCGCCCAGCAGCCGTTCCCTCGCTCGCGCGTGTGCATAGGCACCCATCACGAGCAGGTCGGCGTGCACGTCGCTCAGTTGATTCAAGAGCGTGGCGCCGGTGCTCACGCCGGACGCGCGCGGAATCGAGGCAAACCCCGCGCGCACGCCGTGCCGCTCCAGATAGCCGGAGACGTCGAAACCCGCCGGCTCGTCGCGGTCGGGATGCTTTTCCACGGTCGTCACCGTCACGAAGCGGGCGCGCTTGAGAATCGGCAGCGCGTCGGCGAGCGCACGCGCGGCTTCGCGGCTGTCGTCCCACGCCACGACGACGTTTTCGCCGAACGTCGCGACGCGGCCCGCGTAAGGCAGAACGATCACGGGCCGCCCAGCCGTCATGACGAGGTCCTCGACGAAATCGCGTGCGATATAGGAAGCCTGATCGTCGGGGTCTTCCTGGCCCACGATCACGAGATCGGCGTGGCGGGCGTACAAGGCCGCAGCCTCGAGCGCGGGGCCCGCGGGCGCTTGCCATTCGAAGCGGCATCCGGCACGCTCGGCGGCCGCGACAAAACGCTCGTGCGCGCGGTTCTTGCGCTCGACGCCCTGTGCTTCCAGCTTGCCCAGATTCAAGCTGTCGTCGCGCTTGAGCAAGGGCCGGAACATTTCCTGGCAGACCACGTAAAGGCCGATCAGATGGGCGTTGTGCCTGCGCGCGAGATCGAGCGCAAAGTCCACGCGCGCGTCGCTGCGGCGGCTGTCGTCGAGATGGACGAGCAAAGTCTGGTAGCTCATGACGGTTCCTTTTCGGATTGGGCGGCCGCCGCTGCGGATGCCGTTGCCGCGTGTGCCGGCGAGGCGCTTGCGGCGCTGCCGGGAATCAGCAGCACCGGACAGGAGGACATGCGCGCGAAACGCTCGGCGACGCTGCCGAGCATGAGCCGGCGAACGCCGCGCCGGCCGTGCGTGCCCATCACGACCAGATCCGCTTGCGTCTTGTGCGCCTCGTCCAGGATGCACTGCGCGACGTCGCTTCCGGGCACCTCGGCTTCGACCACGCGCGGCGTGCCCTTGACGTTTTCGCGCTGCATGGCGGCGAGCGCTTCGGTCTTGAGGTTTTCGCCTTCCTGCAGCAAGGCGTCGCGCACGATCGAGGGGTCGCAGCCGGGTGCCTGGTAGGCCACCATCGGCACGTCGACGATAAAGAGGGGGATGAGCTCCGCGTGGTTTTCGCGCGCGGTCTCGAGCGCGATATCGAATGCGCGCTTCGCGGTGTCGCTGCCGTCGATCGGCGCGAGGATGCGTTTGTACATGATGAAGCCTCGTCGTTCAGTCACTAAGATTGCCCTGCTGGCTCGATGCCGCGTCAATGCGACATCAGCACCGGCACGGTCATCGATTTCAAAATCGAGCGCGTGGCGCCGCCGAGCACCAGCTCGCGCCAGCGCGAGTGGCCGTAGCAGCCCATCACGATCAAGTCCGCGCCGAGGTCGGAGGCGCGCGACAGCAGCATCTCTCCCACGGGCACGCCGCGCACACCCTCGGTCGCCTCGGTCATGACGTTCGCGCCGTGGCGCGCGATGATGGCGGCGATGTCCACGCCGGGAATGCGGTTCCCGGGCGGCTCGCCTTCCAGCGCGTTCACGGTGAACACCGTGATCCGCTTCGCGTGCGCCAGGAACGGCAGGGCGTCGTGCAGCGCGCGGGTGGCCTCGCGGCTGCCGTCCCACGCGAAGAGCACGTTGCTGCCCACCTTCGGAAACTGTCCGGCGTACGGCACGACGAGCACTGGGCGTCCGGCGGTCAAGACGAGGTTCTCGACGAACTGGTCGGCGACGAACGATTCGGGGTCGTTCGGGTTTTCCTGGCCGACGATGGTCAGGTCCGCCAGCCGCGCCGCTTCGGGGACCGCTTGGTTGGCGTAGCGGGCCGCCAGCTTCCATTCACCGGTGACTTTCGCGCGTGCGAGCTCCGCGTGGAACAGGCGTTCGATCGCACCCCGTTGCTCGGCGCGGATTCTTTCGTGGCCGGCGTAGTACTCGGTGGTGCCCGCCATCACGTTGAAGGACTTCGGGTCCGGCTCGAAGACCGAGAACAGGCCAGTCAGATGCGCGTCGTATTGCTTGGCAAGCCGCAGCGCGAGTTCGAACCGTGCGTTTACGGCTTCGCTCGTATCGAGGTGAACGAGGATGCTTTTGTAACTCATTGCAGTAGCTCCCGAGAAAGGAAAAGAAGTGCCTGAGCGTGATTCCGAGTCTAGGAGGGACGTTTTTTTGCAGATTGATGCAGATCAATCGAACTCGGGCCGGGCCGCGTAAAGTGATCTCGCCAGACGGATTTTCCGCGCCGCTTTCGGCGCTTTCCGATGCACCGCGCCGGGATCCGAGCGCGTTCCTTTCTCCAGGAGAACAGCATGTCCGCTAAACGCGTTGCCTTCGTAACCGGAGGCATGGGTGGCCTGGGCGCGGCAATCAGCCGGCGTCTTTTCGCCATGGGGATGACGGTGGCGATGTCGCATTCGGAGCGCAACGATCATGTGTCGACGTGGCTCATGCACGAGCGCGATGCGGGGCGCAAGTTCTATGCGTACGAGATGGATGTCGCCGAATTCAACTCGTGCGAGCAATGCGCGAAGCGCGTGCTCGAGGAGCACGGCACGGTCGACGTGCTGATCAACAACGCGGGCATCACGCGCGACGCCTCGTTCGCGAAGATGACGAAGCTTGATTGGGACGCGGTGATGCGCACGGACCTCGACGCGCTGTTCAACGTGACGAAGCCGATTATCGGCGGGATGGTGGAGCGCGGCTTCGGGCGCGTGGTGAACATCGGGTCGGTGAACGGTTCGCGCGGCGCGTTCGGGCAGACGAATTATTCGGCAGCGAAGGCAGGCGTGCACGGCTTCACGAAGGCGCTGGCCCTCGAAGTTGCCAAGCATGGCGTGACGGTCAATACCGTGTCGCCCGGCTACCTCGATACGCCCATGGTCGCCTCGGTGCCGGAGGACGTCATGCAAAAACGCATCCTGCCGCAGATTCCGGTCGGCCGGCTCGGGCGCCCCGACGAAGTCGCTGCGCTGATTGCGTTCCTTTGTTCGGACGATGCGGCTTTTGTGACCGGCGCGGATATCGCGGTCAACGGCGGCATGCACATGCAATAGGCCGCGAAGGGCTTTTCGACAGATGCGGGGCCGTCGATGGCGTCATCGGCCGGAGGTGGCGGCGAGTTGACGCAATCGCGGAGAAGATCAGCAAGGCGATGCAGCGTCACGCTGGAATTTTTGCGAGTCGAGGTATTCATCATGACGATGTCAGGCAAAGTCGGTGAGGGTGACTGGTCCGTTTCGGCCGAGGTCAAGCCTGTTGCGGGCGGGTTCGTTTGCACGGTCCATGTCGATCACGACGATCCAAAAGGCAAATTCGAACATCAGTTCAAGCATCACACCGTATTTGCAACCGAACGCGACGCGGTGCTCGAAGGATTGCGCGAAGGGATGGTCTGGATCGAGCAGAAACGGGCGCACTCGATCCATCTGTAGAGAAACGGGGATCAGGTCCGCCGTTTTGGATACGGGATCTCCTTCGAGGGCCTCAGAAGCGGCAATGACCGGTGCGCTCGTCGCTCGTCGGCATGGAACTGGCCTGCGCCTGCTCGTCGCGCGGCGCCTCCGGCAGGTCGACCGATTCGAGGTAGGTCGGCACCTCGCACCGCCAATGCAGCGTTTCCTCGATCCGGCGTCTCAGCGCATCGGCTGCCGCCGGTTCGCCGTGCGTGATGAAGGTGCGCTCGGGCGGCGTCGACAGCGACGCAAGCCACGCGAGTGTCTCGCGATAGTCGGCATGCGCCGACAGCGACGAAATCGATTCGATCGCCGCTCGCACCGGCACGTACTCGCCATGAATCTTGAGCGTGAGCGCGTGCGCTTCGAGCGCCGCGCCGCGCGTGCCCGCCGCCTGATAGCCGACGAGCGCGATCGTGTTGCGCGAATCGGGCGCGAACGCCTTCAGGTGATGCAGCACGCGGCCGCCGGTCGCCATGCCGCTGCCCGCGATCACGACCATCGGGCCGCGCCGGCCCGTCACCTCCTTCGATTCGTCGACGGTGCGCACCATCGTCGCGGCCTTGCTGATCGAGTCCGCTTGCGATGTCGTGAGCCGGTGTTCGCGCAGATGGCGCCGGTAGAGCTCGGTGACGCTGATGGCCATCGGACTGTCGAGATAGACGGGCACGTTCGCCATCCGGCCCGTTTCCTTCAGCAGCGCGATGTAGCGCAGGATCGACTGCGTGCGGCCCACGGCAAACGATGGGATCACGACGACGCCGCCGTGCTTGAACGTGCGCGCGAAGATCGCCTCGAGTTCGGCGGCGGGATCGCTCTCGGGATGGAGGCGGTCGCCGTAGGTCGATTCGACGACGAGGTAGTCGGCGTGCGCGAGCGGCATCGGGGTGCGCATGATCGGATCGACGGGGCGGCCCAGATCGCCTGAAAACGCGATCAGCTTGCCGCCGATGTGCACGACGAGGCTTGCGGCGCCAAGGATGTGACCGGCCGGAAGCAAGCGAAACGACACGCCGTTCTTCAGCATGACGGGGTTGTCGAAATCGCACGGCACGAGCTGCCTGAGCACGCGTTCGGTGTCCTCCATCGTATAGAGCGGCAGCGCCGGGTGATGCTTCGAGAAGCCATGGCGATTCGCGAAGTCGGCCTCTTCCTCCTGCAGCTTCGCGCTGTCTCTCAGCATCACGCCGCACAGGTCGACGGTGCCCGAGGTGGCGTAGACGGGCCCGCGGTAACCCATGCGCGCGAGCACGGGCAGGTACCCGGAGTGATCGAGGTGGGCATGCGTGAGGATCACGGCATCGAGCGTATCGACGGGCACCGGCAGCGGCGCCCAGTTGCGGAGCCGCAGATTTTTGGTGCCTTGGAACAGACCGCAATCGATCAGGAGGCGCAGACCCGCGCCTTCGAGGAGGTATTTCGAGCCGGTAACGGTCTCGGTGGCGCCTAGGAAAGTCAGTTTCATGCGTGGCCTCCGGATCGCGAAGTCATGGAGCCTGAAGCAAAGGTCCGGCGTGCGGGTCGGACGCTGTCGGGCGTCGCTTCATGATGCGGTCTCTGCGATGCCGTCTGCTGATCCACGTCAACGAGTCACACCGTCGTCGACGAGTGAGATCGAAACGCTTTTTCGGGGTGACGTAAGGTAGATGGCTAGCCGGGACGGTCGCAGACTTCGGTGCTCGGTTGCCGTTCTGTCGGGTTCGTTGCCGAATTCGGTGCGACGCGCGCGGGCAGCGAGCGCCAGAACCGAACGAGCGCCGGATGGATGGCGTCGCGCCACCGCTCGCCGCTGAAGAGCCCGTAGTGGTCGCAGCCGGCGATCGTCAGCTGCTGCCGGAAGGACTCGGGAATCGCGCCGCACAGCGCGTGAGCGGCGTGTGTTTGGCCGGCACCGGTGACGTTGTCGCGCCCGCCCTCGACGGTGCACAGCGCGAGCGACGACAGCGCGCGCGGGCGCACGAGCCGCCCGCCGATTCGCCACGTGCCGCGCGCAAGCCGCTGTTCCTGAAAGATCACACGAATCGTGTCGAGAAAATAATGCTCGTCCATGTCGAGCACCGCTGCGTATTCGCCGAGGTCCCGCAGGCTGCGGGCGATTCCAGCCTCGTTCCCGGCGAGCCGGCAGGACCAGTAGCCGGCCTCGAGCGCCCATTTGTGCTGCGGGAAGGACGTGAACATGGCGATCTGCTGATAGAAGCCCGGATACACGCGTCGGCCGGCCCCCGCATAGGGTTGGGGGACGGAGTCGATCAGCGTGCGGCAGAACCAGTCGACGCTGTGCGATTGCGCAAATCGCGCGAGCGAGCTGGGATGGATGCGCGTATCGATGGGCCCGCCCATCAACGCGAGCGACGCGGCGGGCACCGCGCCTGAGTTCGCGACGAGCGCGAGGGCGGCCAGCGCGGGCACGCAGGCCTGGCACACGGCAACCACGTGCATGCGCTCGCCGCCGATCTTGTGCATGAACCGCTCGACGGCAAGCACGCAATCGTCGAGGCCGAAATCGCCTTCGGCGAGCGGCACGTCGCGCGCATCGGTCCAATCGGTCAGGTAGACGTCGCCGTCCTCGAGCAGCGTTTCGACCATGTCGCGCAGCATCACCGCGTGGTGACCGGCGAGCGGCGCGCACAGCAGGATCGCGGGGTCGGCGCGGCGCGCGCTCGGCAGCGCGTCGCGCTCGCGCGAGAAGCGCCGCAGTGCGCAAAAGGGCGTGCTGTCGACGATTTCCTCAGTGACCGGCACTGGATTCCCGCCGATCGTCACCGCCGCAATATCGAAGCCGGGAACGGGCGGCAGCGGCTGAAGCAGTTGCGATGCGCCGTCATAGCCCGCAAGCGCGGGCCAGCCCAGCGCCCTTGCAGTACGCACGAGGTTGCGCTGCGCTTCGATCCACGTGTACCACATGGCGACTCCTGCCGGTCTCGGTTGTCGTTGTCGGCCGAATTTCGGACCCTGGTTCCTGCGACGGATGCGACGAAGACGCGTCCCACGTCGGCCGCATTGTGCAGTTTGACGATAGCGGCCCGCGGCGGCCCTCGATTGATCTCAATCAATCGGCTGTCGGAGCGCACCTCGACTCTGCCTGCATGAGGTGTCCAGTCTACAAGAGGTTCCCCATGCCGGACGACGGCATGCTCGCCCGCTGGGTGACGGTGCCCGCGCGAGGCGGCGTCGACGTCGACTTCCATCAGCTTCATCGCGGTCAAGCGGCGCGTGGCGGCGGCTGAAGTGCAAGGGCGCGCCAATTGATTGATGTACCTCAAAGCCGCGGAGCAGGCGGACTCTATTCTGGGATGGCAGAGGCGTTTCCGCTGCGAGCAGAACCGCGAGAGCAGCGGGTGTGTGCAAGCGCCGCTGCATGTTTGACGCGGCTTGGCGAGAACTGGCAGGGGCGAGCGAGATGAATATCGACAGTCTGGAACAGGCGTTTTCGTCGGGAACGGCGTCCTCGAAGGAGCAGAAGCTGGTCGCACTTGGTGTCGCGATCTCGCTGCGCGGCGACGACTGCCTGGCGGGCCATGTGCGGGACGCCTTGGAGGCGGGCGCGACACGCGACGAGCTGCGCGGCGCGGTGAGCGTCGCGCTGGCGATCGGCGGCGGGCTGCCGTGGGCCTACGAGCGCCGCTTGAATCAGGCGCTCGAAGTGCTCGATACGACGGGCGGCGTGCCGCAGACGATGGCACCGGCGTGGCACGAGGCCGCCGCCGTTCGACGATGACTAGGTTCAGGCGCCTCGGCATCGGGCGGCATGCCGCCGGTGCGGACGCCGAAATTTTTTGCTGCCGGTGCGACCGATGAGGACCGGCAGTGCGCATTCCAAGGAGCCGCCATGCGCGCATTCGATGTCATGACTTTCCCCGTCATCACCGCTTCGCCGGAGATGACGATTTACACCGCGGCGAAACTGCTCGCGGACAACCATATCAGCGGCATGCCGGTCGTCGACGCGAGCGGGCAGGTCATCGGCATTCTCAGCGAAGGCGATTTGCTGCGCCGCGTGGAGACTGGCACCGGCGTCGAGCGGCGCTCGTGGTGGCTCGAGTTCGTGGCGGGTACCCGGAAGCTGGCCGCGACGTACATCAAGGAGCATGCGCACACGGTCGGCGACGTGATGACCGACCGCGTGATTTCCATCACGGAAGACATGTCGCTCAAAGTCGTCGCCGACGTTCTCGAACGCAACCGGATCAAGCGCGTGCCCGTGCTGAAGGACGGCAAGCTGATCGGGATCGTGAGCCGCGCGAACCTGATCCGCGCGCTCGCGAGCCTCGCGCCGGACGAGGCGGGTGTGTCGGCCGGCGACGAAAGCCTGCGTGACGCGATCGTGCGCGAGCTGAGCGGGCACCGCTGGGCGCTGCCGAAGCACAGCGTGCTCGTCAAGGAAGGCGTCGCGCATCTGTGGGGCGTCATCGAGTCGGACGAAGAGGGCCGGGCCATCCGCGTCGCCGCGGAAAGCGTGCCGGGCGTGAAGGGCGTGGTGAGCCACCTCACGTATCCGATCGTCACGCCGACGATGTAATGCGGCGCTCATGCACGCGGGCACCGGACTTTGCAAAAAAGACGATATCGAGCGGCTTTATCGTGAGATCGTCAGCGGCTGATCGAAGGGCTGGAAGCGCGGCTGAGGGCGAGTTGCTCGATTGCGTCGAGCGCCAGATGGAATTCGCCGGTCTTGTCGAAAAAGTAATCGGCCCCTAGGCCGAGGCAGGCGTCGCGCACGGATTTCGTCGAATGGTTCGTGAGCACGATCGAAACCACCCGGCGATCCAGCCGCGTCAGCGCGGCGAGCACGTCCATGCCGCTCGTTTCGCCCAATTGCAGATCCACGACGGCCACGTCGGCGTCGCACGTCGCGAGACCGCTCACGGCCATGTCGGAGTCGCCCGCCTCGCCGACGATTTCGACGCCGGAAATCGCGGCGATGAGTGCCGCGAGGCGCTCGCGGACCAGCGGTGAATCGTCGACCAGGAACACTTTCAGCGCTGCGGGGGAAGGGATGTCATTCATGCTTCGAGTATCGGGTTTTCCCCAGAAATAGGAAGTCGGCGGCGAGCGATCCTCGTGTAGGCGAGCGGGAAGGTGTGTAGGGCGTGTCCTACACGAATCACTTCCTTGCTCCTCGAGGGGTATCGGTTGCCGCCTGTCCAGAAAACCCGAGCGGATCAGGGTCAATATCGTTCCGGCACGAACTGGTATGGATAGTCGGGCTCGCGATAGCCGCCGGCCTTCAGCCGCTCCGGCAATTTCACCTTGGCGCGCGGTACGCTCTCGTACGGCACCTTGCTGAGCAGATGACTGATGGCGTTCAGACGCGCGCGCTTCTTGTCGTCGGAACGCACGACAAACCACGGCGCGAAGTCGGTGTCGGTCTTCGCGAACATTTCGTCGCGTGCACGCGAGTAGT
This sequence comes from Trinickia violacea, assembly GCF_005280735.1. NCBI lineage: Bacteria > Pseudomonadati > Pseudomonadota > Betaproteobacteria > Burkholderiales > Burkholderiaceae > Trinickia > Trinickia violacea. Next base: position 2,713,912 of record NZ_CP040077.1, on the reverse strand, counting down.
CGTGCCAGCGACGATAGGACTCGAGATCCATCTGCGAGAGCTTCCAGATTTTGCGCTCGTCGTCGATACGGTTTTCGAGCCGCCGAGTCTGCTCCTCGGGGCTCACCTCGAGCCAGTACTTGATGAGAACGATGCCCGAATGAATGACGGCCCGCTCCACGAGCGGCACCGCCATCAGGAATTCCTGCGCCTGCCCCTCGGTGCAGAACCCCATCACGCGCTCCACACCGGCTCGGTTGTACCAGCTGCGATCGAAAATCACGACCTCACCGGCCGCAGGCATGTGCGGAAGATAGCGCTGAATATACATCTGGCTCTTTTCGCGCTCGGTCGGCGCGGGCAGTGCGACCACCCGGAAGATGCGCGGGCTCACGCGCTCGGTGATCGCCTTGATCGTGCCGCCTTTGCCGGCGCCGTCTCGCCCCTCGAACACGACACAGATCTTCGCACCGCTGTGCACGACCCATTCTTGCATCTTGACCAGTTCGGCATGCAGCCTACGCAGCGCTTCCAAATATTCCTTGTTGCCGAGCTTGCCGTTGGCCTTCGCCTTGCCGCTGTTCTTTCCTTTCCGTGTTTCAGACATGTCTTGCTCCCAGATTCGCGCCGAGCCTGATCCGATAGCGCGAATTATTCGTTTGCCTTGCTGTTGGCCGTCGAGGTGTCGCTGCTGCTCGCGGCGGCATCGGCTATCGGCGTGGACGGTCCGGGAGTCTCGATCCAGGCCAGCAGCAGGTGATAGGTGACGGCGAGCAGGACCGGGCCGATGAAGAGCCCGACGACACCCAGGGAAAGCAGTCCGCCCAGCACGCCAAAGAGGATGAGGACCATGGGCAGTTCGACCGCCCGGCGGATCAGTATTGGCCGCAAGATGTTGTCGAGCATGGCGACGCCGATGGACCAGATGAGCAGCAGGATTGCCGTGATCCGGGAACCGCTGTAGAACAGCCACGCCACGCAACCGAGCAACGGCAGCAGCGGCCCGATTTGAACGAGGCAGACGAGCAGCAGCAGGGCGGCCAGAATCCCGGCAAACGGCACGCCGGCCACCCAGATGCCGAGCGCACCGAGAGAGGCCTGAACGAGGGCTGTCACGACCACGCCGAGCGCAATCGCGCGAACCGACTGCGCGGCGAGATGGACGATCTTGGCGCCGTAGTCGGGGGCCACCCGCTCGGCAAAGCGTGTTGCCAGTCGCGCCGCCACTTCGCCCTTTGCGTACAGCAGACCGCACACAATCACCATGAGCAGCAGGTAAATCACGAAAAGGCCCAGTTGGCTTCCGCGCGCAAGCAGCCACTTGGCAGCGATGGTGGCGTACGGTTCAACTTGGGCCAGCACGCCACCGGGCCCGGCATCCGAGAGGGTTTGCCATTCGCTGGAGAGGCGAGCGCCTACCAGCGGCACGCCGGCGATCCAGCGCGGCGGTGACGGCAGCGCATAGGTCGGCAGGCCTTTGATGAACGTCGTGATGTCGTCGGTGTGTCTGACGAGCGTGGAGACGGCAGCATAAAACGGCACCACGATCACGACGATCTGAACCAGCAGCATGATCAGAACCGCGGGTACGCGCTTTCCGTTCAGGCGGCGTTGCAGGCCGACGAGCGCGGGCCAGGTGGCGACGACGATCATGGTGCCCCAGATGAACGCCGGCACGAATGGACGCAGGACATAGAGGCTGCCGCCGATAAGCAGCAACAACATCCCGGTGCCCAGCACGATGCGGGGAAGGTCGAGGGTGGGGCGCCCGCCGGCTTTTTCCAGCGGGGAAACGTTCGCGCCTGTGCGATTCTCTTTCACGTGCGCGCCTCCGTGCGCCTGCGGCGACATGACGAAATGACGACGAAAATGACGAAACAGCGCCGGGCGTTGGCGAGCCGCGTTTCCAGGCTATCACGGTGAAATCGCTGCACCATCGGACTTTGGTCCTATGCGGCGGTTTGAAAAACGGATTGCGCGTTACGGATCGCTGTCCGCCATGATCGGCTTCGCGCTCGTCGCAAGTCACGCACGCTTTCGGCTGCGGCGAGGTCTCCGCTATGCCCACATCCGAAGATACCGACATGCTCCGGAACTGGCGGGCTGCATCGCACCGCTACGCAATCTCAACAGGGTTGAACGTTTTGCAATGCTTATTATTGATGCGACTTGCACTGCGCCTGGAAGCCCGCGGACGACCGGTCAGGCTGACATGATCGCCATCCGGGGAGGCGTCGACGGACGGACGCAATCCGCATCACCCAGTGGAATTCAGCAGTCACCGAATCCTATGCGGCCGGGGCGGCATGGCATCAAAGTCCTATTGCCACCGGCGGTGAATGTGACATATTGGTGAAAGGAGGAGGTTCACGGTTCGGTTGGTTCTTCCTCACAGACCCGTCGGGGGAGAGATATGAGCTGCTGGCGGGCGCGATGGTCGGCAAGCTCACGCCCAACTCGAAGGTGACGCCATGAAGACACCTGTCCCGGCCAGCGCGGCCGTCCACCGTCTGCCCCTGCTGCGCGGGCTGTTGCCGTTCGACCGCTCGCAGTTGCCGCACGACATCGTCGCCGGCATCACGCTCGCCGCCCTCGGCATTCCAGAAGTGATGGGGTACACGAAGATCTCGGGCACGCCGACCGTCACGGGCCTTTACACGATGCTGTTGCCGCTCGTTGCGTTCGCGCTGTTCGGCGCGTCGCGCCATCTCGTCGTTGCAGGGGACTCCGCCACCGCCGCCATCCTCGCTAGCACGCTCGTCACCGTGGCCGCCCTCGGCAGCAACGACTATGTTGCGCTGACCAGTACCGTGGCGCTCGTCGTCGCGATCATGCTCGTGCTCGCGCGTGTATTCCGGCTCGGCTTCCTCGCCGACTTCCTGTCGCGCAGTGCGTTGATCGGCTTCCTGACCGGCGTGGGCATTCAGGTCGCCGCCGGCGAACTCGCCGGACTCATCGGGCTGGAGAAGCAGGGACATGGGCCGCTGTTTCAGATCGTGTCGGTGTTCCAGCGGCTCGGTGGCGCGAGCGTCGGCACGACGGCGCTTTCGGTGGCCGTTCTGGCTGTGATCATCGGGTGCAAGCGGCTGACGCCGCGCGCGCCGGGCGCGCTGATCGCCGTGGTGGGCGCGATTGCCGCGAGCGCGGCGTTCGATTTCGCCCGGCACGGCATCGTGGTGATCGGCGCGGTGCCGGGCGGATTGCCGTCGTTTGCGCTGCCGTCGCTTGGGCTTTCGCACATGAACCACGTGCTGGCCACGGCGGCCTCATGCTTCATCGTCATCATTGCGCAGAGCGCGGCCACCGCGCGTGCCTATGCAAACCGCTACAACGAGCGCGCCGACGACAACCTCGACATCGTCGGCCTCGCTGCGGCAAACGCGGCGGCGGCATTTTCGAGCACGTTCGTCGTGAACGGCAGCCCGACCAAGACGGAAATGGTTGACGACGCCGGCGGACGTACCCAGGTCGCGCACCTCACGACCGCCGTGATCGTGCTGCTCGTGCTGCTCTTTTTGACGCGCCCGCTCAGCTTCCTCCCGTCTGCCGTGCTGTCCTCCATCGTCTTCATGATCGGCGTGAAGCTGGTCGACGTGAAAGGCATGGTCGAACTCTATCGCGTGCAACGCGACGAATTCCTCGTCGCGTTGATCACGGCGGGTGTCGTCGTGTTCGTCGACGTGATGCATGGGATCATCGTCGCCGTCCTCCTCTCGCTGATCGCCCACACGCGGTACAGCTATCAGTTGCGCACGCGCGTGCTCACGCGCGCGGCGAGTGGGCATTGGGTGCCCCACGAGGTTGCGCCCGATCTCCTCGCGGCGCCCGGTATCGTCGTGTACCGGTTCGAGGCCGACCTCTTTTACGCCAACGCGGGGCGCTTCATGGAGGAAATTTTGCGGCTCGTCGAGCAGGCAGGTCCGCCGTTGCAATGGGTGGTGGTCGACGCGACTCAGATCAACAACATCGACTACACGGCCGGCAAGACACTCGTTCAGTTACGGGCGGAGCTTGATCGGCGGGGCGTGGGCCTGGCGTCGGTCGCGGTGCCGGCGGGCGTTCTCCGCGAGATGAGGCGATATCACGTACTGGGCGCCAAGGCTCCGACTCACGAGGTCTTTTCGACCGTGGACGAAGCGATCCAGGCGTTGGGCAACGCGGCGCAGCCGATAGCCGCGCGCGGCGATACGACGCCGTGACGGATCGTTGATGCCCACATGATTGCAGGAGGAAGCCGCCATGCTGCCGAAGTCTGCGGAAACCAAGCGTGACGAAGCGCCTGAGCTGAGCGCGGCTGCGCAAGCCTCGCTGGCGCAGGAAGACACGTCGAAGATGTTCGGAGGGCGAGGCTCACGCTCGTCGCGCATCGAGGCCGGGAAGGCTGCCCGCCAACGCGCGCCCCGCGCGCAACTCGCAACCTGCACACTCGTCGAGCGCGATCCGATTGCGCTGCTCGAAAAGTCCAACGTGGGCCGGCTGCCGAACCTGATACCGATCCGGTATGGGAGGATGGTCGCGAATCCGTTCGCGTTCTATCGCGGAGCGGCGCCGCTGATGGCCTTCGACCTCTCGAAATTGCCGCGCACCGATATCATCGTGCAACTGGGCGGCGACGCGCATCTCGCCAACTTCGGCCTGTTCGCGAGCCCCGAGCGGCGCATTTTGTTCGGACCCAACGATTTCGATGAAACGTTGCCGGGGCCCTTCGATTGGGATGTGCGCAGGCTTGCCGCATCGTTCGTCATCGCCGCGCGTGAGCGCGGCTTCAAACAGAGCGACCAGCGCGGCATCGTGCGGCGGCTTTGCGCGACTTTTCGGGAACTGATTGGCGACTTCAGCGCGATGGATACGCTCGACGTCTGGTACTACCACTTCGGGGCGGAGAACATGCTGGCCCTCGCCGACACCGAACTCGAAAGGAAAAAGGAATTGGCCGTGATCAGCAAGGCGCGGGGGCAGTCGTCGCGCAGCGTGATGAGCCACGCCACAGAGTTAGTCAACGGCAAGTTGCAGATCAGGGACCAGCCACCGCTTGTTTATCACTTTCCCAAAGGCAATCCGCAACGGGCGAAACAGTTCGATGCGATCGTTCGGCATTTCTTCGCCGAGTATCGAATGACGTTGCCTGATGATCGACGTGCGCTGTTTGATCGGTATGAGCTTGTCGATATGGCTGTGCGCGTCGTCGGGGTGGGGTCCGTCGGGACGCGTTGCTTCGAAGCGCTGTTCATGGCGGACGGACAGAGTCCGCTTTTCCTGCAGGTCAAGGAGGCACGGGCTTCCGTGCTCGAAGAGTATGTGTCGAGCAGCAGGTTTGGGAATCATGGAGAGCGTGTCGTGAACGGGCAGAGGCTGCTGCAATCGTCCAGCGATCTGTTTCTGGGTTGGTCCAGGGCCCACATTACGAATAGCGATTTTTATGTCCGTCAGTTGCGGGATATGAAGGGGGCATTTGATTTCACGACCTTCGATGTCGCGGATCTCAGCGAATATGCGGTGTCTTGTGCGCATGCGCTGGCCCACTCAATGGCAAAAGCGGGAGACCCCGCGTTGATTTACGGGTATGTCGGGAAGTCCGAGGCATTCGATGACGCCATCGTCAAGTTTGCGGAAGCCTATGCGGAGCGCAATGAGGCCGATTGGGACGTGTTGAAGAAGGCGGTCAAGGCTGGGAGGGTTCCAGTGATGAGAGAGTAAGGGGCGCTTCCGGTGCCGATATCCGGCACTACGGCAGCATCCTTTGCAGCACGCGATCCTTGACGACGAAACGATGAAACAATGCGGCCCCGACATGGAGACTGATTAGGGCGAAGAGCACCCATGCCAGTACCCCGTGAATATCGCCCATCGCGTGCCCGACGCTGGATCCGGTCGGCGCGAGAGCGGGCAAATTCAGCGTCCCCAGCAGTTTCACCGCCCACCCGCGCGAAGAGGCGTTCGCCCAGCCCAATAGCGGGACAACAAGCAGTACCGCGTAAAGAAGAAAGTGTGTGGCTCCTGAGACTGCCCTCAGCGCCGGCGATAGCGTTGACGGCGGCGGACGATGCGCCAATCGCCACACGACCCGTGCCGCCATCGTTGCAATCAACGCGGCTCCGACGCCCAAATGCCATGCAATCAGGCCGACTGGCTGCGTGTCGCGATGAATATCCGGCATGGTCCAGCCGATCACGAACTGAGCGGCGACCAAAGCGACCACGAGCCAATGAAGCAGGCGAGCGACGCCGTCATAGGCCGGCGCGTCGGACTGTCGAGAAACTGCCATCTTGTGTGCTCCCTGAATGCCAACGGCGGTATGTTGCCACGCCAGTCTTATCGGAAGCTTAAGGGAAAGGCACCTCGCCCCGATGGCCGCGGGGCGGGGGAGCCTATGGGCTTTCCCCGAGTGCATGGAACAATTCATCTTCCTGAGCGCAATGCAATCGTACGATCGCATCGAGCCCGTACAACAGGCGCTGGAATTCACGCACGCTCTGCGCATCAGGCCCCTCGGGCGGCACGTCCGCGGTCATCTGCCTGAGCAAGCGGGCGATACGAAATATCTCGCGGTGCATGCCGCTCATCGCCGCCATCGGATCTTCTCCGCCTACGAGACGCGCCAGATCGGGATACACCTCGGTGTCGTCGTGCTGTTCGTGCGGCACGAGCTGCCGTGCCAGCGACTCGTTCATGCTGGCGAGCGCGCCGGCTACCGATGCCTTCGGCAAGCGGGGCAGTTCATCGGCCAGGCCCCTGATCTGCTCCATGACAGGACCGAGTTCGACGTGAGCGGCTTTCAGGCGATCGACGTCGCCGTGGGCAAGAACACCGGTGACGGCAGTCGAGCGAATTCGCAATGCCCTTAACGCACTCGCGATGGCCGCCACGTCGATGAGCTCCTGCAGCATCGCACCCAGCAAGGGCGGCAGGTAGCCGAACGCCGCGACGGCCATTGCCGCGAACGAAAGCGCCATGCCGGCGACGACGCTCTGGACCGCGATCCGCCGCGTGCGGCGGGCTACCCGCAATGCTTCCACGAGGCGGTCCAGACGGTCGACCAGCAGCACGACATCGGCTGCTTCGGAGGAGGCCGCCGCGCCGCGCGCGCCCATCGCAACGCCGACGTCGGCTGACGCGAGCGCAGGCGCGTCGTTGACGCCGTCGCCGACCATGATGACCGTGCCTTCACGGCGCGCCGCCTGAATGGCGGCCAGCTTGTCCTCAGGCGTCTGCTCGGGCCGCACTTCCGTCACGCCGAGCGCCGCACCCACGGTTTCGGCCACGTCACGCCTGTCGCCGGTGAGCATGACGAGCCGGCGGATGCCTTCCTGCCGCAGCAACCGCAAAGCACGGGGCGTTTCCAGCCGGATTTGGTCGGCCATCCGGATCGCGCCCACCATTTTGCTGTCCACGCTGACGAATACGGCCGAGGCGCCCTCGTATGCGACCCGCTGAAGAAACGTCGTGGTCCACGGCGCTGGCGTTGCCACGGAGGACACGTACGCGAACGAGCCAATCGCGACCTCTCGCCCGTCCACGTTGCCCGCCACGCCTGCGCCGGGCTGCTCGACAACGTGCGAAGGTGCGCGAAGCGCAAGATTGCGCTCGCGTGCGGCGGTGGTCACCCCTTCCGAAATGACGTGAGCCGAGGCTTGTGCGAGCGACCCGGCGAACTGCAACACCGCGTCCGATGACATGCCCGGAGCGCTTTCGACTTCCACGAGCCGCGCCTGCCCACTCGTGAGCGTTCCGGTCTTGTCGAAAAATAGTGCGGTAGCCTGCGCGAGCCGTTCCAGCGCGCCACCCCCTTTGACCAGCACGCCGCGTTTGGCGCAGACCGACATGCCGGAGGCGATGGCCACCGGAACAGCAAGGAGCAGGGGACACGGCGTTGCCACCACCAGCACCGCCAGAGCACGCACCGCGTCGCCCGTGACGAGCCAGCTTCCGCCCGCAAGAACCAGCGCGGCGGGCACGAAAAGCAGCGCATAGCGATCGGCAAGACGGGCAGCGGGACTGCGCTCCTGCTGCGCGGCTTGCACCATCCGGACGATGCCGGCAAACGTGCTGTCATGGGCGCTTGCCGAGGCCACCATTTCGAACGCCGCGCCGACATTGATCACGCCGCTGCGCACGGCCGCACCCGGCGATCGCTGCTGCGGATTCGACTCGCCGGTCAGCGAGGATTCGTCGAGCTCGGCGAGACCGGCAAGGGTGCCGTCCACCGGCACGAACTCGCCGCTGCGCACGAGCAGACGGTCGCCGGGGCTGACGACGTCCAGTTCCACGCGGCGCCACTCGCCTGCCTCGAAGCGGTTGGCGTGACGCGGTGCGTGGCTCAGGAGCGCCGTCATTTCGCGCCGCGCACGCTCCTGCGCATAGTTTTCCAGCGCGCGTCCGCTCGCCAGCATCAAGGCAATCACAGCGGCGGTGAGAAACTCGCCCAGTGTCAGCGCGAACGCGATGGCGAGCAGAGCGAGAACATCGACGCCGGCTTCGCGCCGTCGCAGCGCCTGGATGATGGACACTGACAGGGCGAGCAGGACCGGCACCGTCCCGGCAAGCCATAGCGCTTGCGAAACGGTGCTTTTGCCCAACGCGGCAAACACAAGTCCCGTTATCAGGCTTGCGGCCGAGGCGAACAGCAAGGCGAAATCGACGAAACGGAGCAGGCGTGGCATGAAGGGCGATGACTTGACTTGCGTCAACTAGGATGGCTTCGCGTGCCAGTGACATTCCGTGTTTCAGTCCCGCATCAAGCGGGACGTGAGCCACGCTGCCAGGCCGGTAAGGAGCACGGTGATCACGAGGACCACCCAGAAGCCCCCGCCGTATTCCTTGAAAGGCAGGCCGCCGATATTCATGCCGAGCAGGCCCGATATCAACGTGATGGGCAGCGCGATCACGGTGGCCGACGTCAGGATCAAGATGCTCCGGTTGGTGTGTTCGCCCACTCTGCTGGCAATCTCTTCCTGCAGAAGCCTGATGCGCTCCTCCAACGCCGCGGTGTCGCGCAGCACGAGCGCGAATTGCTCCGCGCACTGGAGCAGCGACTGTGCGTCTTCCTCCCGCATCCATTCGGGCGCCCGATTGGCGAGCCTGAAAAGCATCGCCGGTTCGGGGGCGAGCAGGCGGCGCAATTGCACCAGGTCGCGGCGTATCTTGCCGAGGCTCGAGCGCTTCGGCAGCTTGCCTGCGCCAAGCGCGCGCTCCACCTCGTTGGTGATGCGGAGGGCATCGCGCGCGATGCCGGACAGTACATCGGCCTGTTCATGCAGCAGACGGTTGAGCAGCGCCATCGGACTGTGAAACGGCTGCCGCGCCACCACGTCGTGGCGCAGGCGCTCGACGGAGCGCAAGGGCAGGTTGCGCACGCTCAGCAGACAACGTGCGTCGACGTTCAGCCAAAGCGTGGCGATCTCGAGAGACCGTTCGCGCCCGGAGTCGTAGTCGACGTCGTTCAGCACGGCGATGAGGTTCTGATGCGTTCGCATGAGACGTGACGTGCGGTAGCCTTTTCTGAGCGCATCGCCGAACGCGGCGGGTGCGGCGGCGAGCTGCGGCGGCCACTGCGTGAGCATGCTCGGGATGTCGTGGAAGTGCAGCCAGACGAATTCGCCGCGCGCGGCATTCGGACGGCTCAGCCACTCCGTCGCGGTCGCGGCGTCGATTTCCCGGCCGACGCCGTTTTCGGAGAACAGATACCCATACTTCAGCGGAATGTGATCGCTTGTGTGCGCTGCTTGCAGTTCCGTGGCCATTTGGCGTCTCTTCCGTTCATTGCCTGAGCATTTCGGATTTCGGAGAAGGGGCCGTCCGCTTAGCTGAACGTGCCGATCAATCGAACTCCAGCACCACCCGCCCGTCGATCTTTCCGTGTCTCAGCTTGGAGAACACCGAATTGATGTTTTCCAGCCGGTCCCGATGGATATGCGCGCGCACGCTGCCATTGGCGGCGAAATCGAGCGACTCCTGCAAATCGCGCCGGGTGCCCACGATGGAGCCGCGCACGGTAATGCCGTTGAGCACGGTCGAGAAAATCGGCATCGGGAAGTCGCCCGGCGGGAGCCCGCAGAGCGTCACGGTGCCGCCGCGCCGCACCATGCCGAGCGCTTGAGTGAAGGCGGTACGCGAAACCGCGGTGACGAGCACGCCATGCACGCCGCCCACCGCTTCTTGAATGACGCGCTCGGGGTCCATCTCGAACGCGTTGACCATCAGCTTGGCGCCAAGCCGCCGGGCAAGCTCGAGCTTGTCCTCGGTCACATCGACGGCAACCACGTGCAGCCCCATGGCGACCGCATACTGCACGGCGACGTGCCCGAGTCCGCCGATGCCGGAGATCGCGATCCATTGTCCAGGGCGCGTATCGGTCATGCGGATGCCCTTGTAGACCGTCACGCCCGCGCAGAGAATCGGCGCGATTTCGTCGAATTCGACCTCTCGCGGAAGATGGCCGACGTAGTTCGGGTCGGCCAGCACGTACTCCGCGTAGCTGCCGTTGACGGAATAGCCGGTGTTCTGCTGCTCGTGGCAAAGCGTTTCCCAGCCGCTCAAGCAATGCTCGCAATGTCCGCACGCGGTATAGAGCCACGGCACGCCGACGCGATCGCCTTCCTTGACGTGCTTCACGCCGTCGCCGACGGCCGCGACGAAACCCACGCCTTCATGGCCGGGAATGAACGGTAGCTTCGGCTTGACGGGCCAGTCGCCGTCTGCCGCGTGCAGGTCGGTGTGACAGACGCCCGACGCTTTAATATTGACGAGGATCTGGCCGGGGCCGGGCGTGGGAACCGGGACTTCCTCGATTTTGAGCGGCTCGCCGAATGCGTGGACCACGGCCGCTTTCATCAACTGAACCATACGAATTCTCCGGTGGAGGACGGGTTCAGTCAGTATTGGCATCGCGCAACGAAAACTATTTGACGCGCATCAATTCCATGACGATCGCAGGCGGTGAGGATGTGCTTAGCGCAGCCTTTTCAGGCCGTGACGTTGTCGTGGAAGGAGGCATGCATGACAGTGCGTAATCTCGATGCGTTGTTCGCACCGATGTCGGTGATTCGCCTCGGCGCGTCGCCGGCTAGTGCTTCGGACGCGTCAGGCGAGCTGCGAGGCGGCGGGCAAGCGCTTCAAACTACGTCCTTTCCGGCGCTGGGAATCGTTCGGACGCCGCCCGGCGATTGGGATGAGGCTATCGCGCGTGCCGGTGCGGCTGGCGTGCGTGCGGTGCTGCTGGAGCATGCGGCCGCGGATGGCGGCGCAGTCGAGCCGGCGCTCGATGGAACCCTCGAAGTTGCGCGGTCATTCGGATTGCGCGTGCTGGGCCCGGGCGATGCAGGACTCGCGGTGCCGCGAGCGGGCGTGCTGGCCGGATGCTTGGATGCGGTCACATTCGCGAAGCCGGAAAATGGGGCGATCGTCCATGGGAGGGTCGCTTGGGTGTCGCAATCGGGCGATCTTGCCTGCCGGATGCTGCGGTTTGCCAAGGCGCGGCAGCTCGGCGTGTCGGTTGCGGTTGCGCTTGGCGACGAGGCCGATGTCGATTGTGCCGACGTGCTCGACTACCTCGCTGACGATGCGTATACATCGGCCGTCGTGATCGCGATCGATCATGTGAAGGAGGCGCGCAAATTCATGTCGGCCGCCCAGGCGTGCGTGAAAAACAAGCCCGTCGTCGTCTGGTGCGAGCCGACGGCAGATGAAGATCCGCGCGCCTACGATGCGGCTATCGAACGAGCGGGATGGGTGCGCGTCGCCAGCGTCGACGAGCTGCTTGACGCGTTTGCGACATTGCAATCCGGCAGCGTGTCGTCGAGCGCGCCGATTGCCGCGTATCGTGCCGCGTGCGAGCGGCTTGCGCAGACTCCACTGGCGCTACCCGCGCATCGAGCCGAGTTGGCTGAAGCACGCGCTTATGTGGAATCACTCGGCGGCGTTCATGCGAATGCCGTCGCCGTCATGCCGGCCACCGAAGCGGAACGTTTGCTTGCGTACTTCGATCTTCCGTGCGAGGACAGTGACGATTCGCAAGCACACGATGCGCCGCTCGATAGCGACGATCGCCCGAGTCTCGCGATTCGGATGCGCGACGATCGAACGTTCGGGCCGCACTTGACGCTTGCGGCCGGCACCGAAGTCGTCAGCCTGCTGTTGCCGCTGCACGCCGGGCTTGCGCACGATGCTTTGGGCCAACTGGCGTCGGCCTGCGACTGGAGGACGCTTGACGTCGCACGGCTGGCGGGCGCGTTGGCATCGCTGTCGCAGATGTTGTGCGGAATACCGCGCATTGTGTCCTTCGAGGCGCAGGTACGCGTCGAGCCTCATGGCGTATTTTTCGCGCGCACGTCGATTCGCATCGGCGCTGCAGGCACACGCCGGGCGCCGGCAATCCGTCCGTATCCGGTCGAACTCGAGGAAACGCTGGAATGGCGGGGGCACACGCTCACGATTCGACCGATCCGGCCCGAAGACGAGGCGGCGCACACCGAGTTCTTTGTGGCGCTCACGCCGGAAGACGTTCGTCTGCGGTTTTTTCACTTCGTGCACGCGGTGAATCATTCGCAAGTGGCGCGGTATGTGCAGATCGACTATGAGCGTGAAATGGCGCTGATCGCATGCACGAAGGATGGCGTAGGCGGCACTGTGGTTCACGGCGTCGTTCGTGCCTTGACGGACCCGGATAACGAAGCTGCCGAGTTTGCCGTGACGGTCCGCTCCGACGAGAAAGGCGGGCACCTCGGGCGCGCGCTAGTGGATCGCATCATCCGCTACTGCCGTTCTCGTGGCACACACAGGCTATTCGGTCACGTGCTGCGTGAAAACGATCGCATGCTGGCGCTGGCGCGAGATTGCGGATTCGTGATCGATGCCACGGAAGATCCGGATGTGATGGCGATTCGCCTGACGCTTGAACATGCCTGACGAATGCCCGGCGAATCGCTGATCCACGTCAACTGAGCCATCGTTGCGCGGGTGGATAGTGAAGAGGGACGAAGGCGTTGCGGGTCCCTCGTTTTATTCGTGTCGAGCGGCTTGTGCCGGCGCAACGGCCTGGGAGGTCTGATATGCGAACCCTTTTCCAGCATGATGCGATTCACGTCATCGTCAAGGAGCACCAGCAGTTGTCGGCGGTCATCGCGGGCATGCTGCGCTTCGTGCGCCGTCTCGAAGCAGGGGGCGACGTTCCGCCGGCGATGGTGTTCCGGGCCATGCTCTATTACATCCGCGAGTATCCGGAGCAGATCCATCACCCGAAGGAGGATCTTCATCTCTTCGCTCGATTGCGCAAACGCACGGACGAACTCGACGACGTCATCGACGAGCTCGAGTCGCAGCATGCTCAAGGCGAATTGAAAGTGCGCAATATGGAGCACGCGCTGACACGGTATGAACTGGTCGGCAAATCCGCTTTGCCGGAGCTGCGCAAATTGGTCGACGACTACGCCGAGTTCTACAGGAAGCATCGCCGCCTCGAGGAAGAGGTCATCTTGCCCGCCGCGCAGCGCTACCTGACTTCGGAGGACTGGGCCGATATCGATGCCGCATTCGTCGGAAATCACGACCCGTTCGAAGGCGTCAAGCTGGAGGAAGATCTCGATCGGCTGTTCACATCGATCTTGAATATGGTGTCGGACACGACGCGATGACGAGCGCACGCGACGCGCTTGCGCGTCGCCAGGTGGCGGATTGCGGAGTCAGGGCGCCTTGCCCCGAAGGTCGGCGTTATCGGCCGTGGCGATCGCCACGTGCACGATCCCGGCTCGCCCGACGATGCCCATCACCTTCGCCACCTCGCCGAACGGCTCGCGTCGATCCGATTGAAGATTCACGCTCAAGCGCGAATCCCGCGACGCAAGACCAGCAAGCACGGGCCCGAGCTTCTCGACGGCTGTCTCGTGTCCGTCGATAAACACCTTGCCTCGCTCATCGAGCGTAAGCGTCACCGCATGCTCGCGCGGCTCGGCCGCGCCGGCCGCGGCTTGCGGAAGATCGACGCGTATCGCGCGGGTCAGCAGCGGCGCGACCACGAGGAAGATCGCAAGGAGCACCAGCATCACGTCGACGAGCGGCGTGATGTTGATCGCCGCGAGCGGCTCGTCGTCTTTTTCAGTCGAACGCGAAATCATGCCTGCACCTCGTCCGGGTGTTGCGCCGGCGTCGACGCGCCGGCGGTTGTCGCGGTTGGCGAATGCCCGAGCCTGAAGCCGAGCCGCTGCGCGAGATTGACGAGGTCGGTCGCATAGTCTTCGAGATCGGCTGCGCTCACGCGAACGCGCCGAAGATAAAGGTTGTACGCGAGCACCGCCGGAATCGCCACGGCAATCCCGACGCCCGTGGCCACGAGGGCTTGCCCGACCGGCTCCGCAATGCCCGCGATGCCGGTGGACGACCCGCTCGCGACCGAGTGCAAGGCATGGATGATGCCGAAGACCGTCCCGAAGAGCCCGACGAACGGCGCGACGTTGGCGATCGACGCGAGCAGCGTCAAGCCTTGTTCGAGCGTTCTGCGCTCGCGCTGGATCTGCTGGTTGAGCGAACGTTCCAGAACCTCATGCCTGTCCCATCGAGCGATCTCCGCCTGCTGGCCGGACCCGGCGGGTGCGTCGGTGCTTAGCGCGTCGGCGGCGATGCGCGCGAGGCGTCCCTTGGCACATGCGCCGGCCTGCGGGGGCGTGCCGAACGCACGGGCAGGATCTTGCTGGGCGGTGCGCCAGAAGGCTTCGGTGAACCGGCGGTTGTGTGCCGCGACGCGCCAGTGCGTGATGGCCTTGCTCAATATCAGCACCCAACTGAGCGCGGAGAGCGTGGCGAGCAGGCCAAGCGCGAAGTCGACGATATAACGCGTGACGATGTCGGACATGGTTGGGACCTCAGGTTCCGAGTTTGAATTCGATGGGCACCTGGACCCATCCGTCGACGGCCTGCGCTGCGCGCTTGGCCGGTATGAAACGCCAGTCGTTCACCGCCTCTTGCGCGGCCTCGTCGAGGGGCGGATGGCCGCTCGACGACACGACTTCGATGTGGTCCGGCTTGCCGTTGGCGAGCACGTGAACCTTCAGCAACACGGTGCCTTCCCACGCGCGCCGCTGCGCCATCGCGGGATAGGCCGGCGGCGGATTGTGCAGATAAGCGGCATTGAAGCTCGGCGCGGTAGCCGGTTGCGCGGCGGCGTTTTCCGACTCCGATCCGCTCGCCGACGGCTTTGCGCTCGGAGGGGCGGCGCCGGCGTCATGCTGGGGCGCTGTTTGGGGCGTCGTTTGGGGCGTCGTTTGGGTCGCCGGCGGTGCGCCGCTAGGAGCGGCGAGGCTTGACGGCGGATTCGCGGGATCGTGCGCAGCCTGTGAAGTCCGCGTGGCAGCGGGCGAGGGGGCAGGCCGGATGAGCGCAGCCGTCGAGCGACGAGCATGCGGCGGCGTAGAGGGAGAGGGCGGTGTTTGCGTCGCCTTTGACGCATTCCGGCCAGGCGACGGAGAAAGCGCCGGCGCGGCCAACGCGGGAGCACGCGGAGGCGCCAAGACGTTCAACCGAACGTCGAGCGCCGAGGGCTCGCTCGCGGTTGTCTTCGATTCGAACGCGCGAAATGCTTCGATCGCGAGCAGCCCGTGGAGCCCGAGCACGGCAAGCGCGATTGCGCAAAGCTGTTTTCTCTCGATGCCTTCGCGATGAACCGCTATGGGCGCCGAAATCCGGCAAGCCGCGTCACCAGTCGCCGGAACGGCAGCCACGCTGCACGACGCGGCGAGCCGGTAGCGCGCGAAACTCGAATAGCGCCGTGCTGAAGCGATCATGGTTTCAGTTCCTGATCCAGACTCCAAGAGACGGCCCAATGCGCGATCACCTGACTGCTACGGTCATTCGCGCATGGGCCGCCCGACTCAGAAGAAACCTAACGGCTTTTCGCTATAGCTGACGAGCAGGTTCTTCGTCTGCTGATAGTGGTCGAGCATCATCTTGTGCGTCTCGCGGCCGATGCCGGATTGCTTGTAGCCGCCGAACGCCGCATGCGCCGGGTACGCGTGATAGCAATTGGTCCACACGCGGCCCGCCTGGATGTTGCGGCCGAAGCGATAGGCGCGATTGCCGTCGCGCGTCCACACGCCTGCGCCGAGACCGTAGAGCGTATCGTTCGCGATTTCGAGCGCTTCTTCCTCGGTCTTGAACGTCGTGACCGACACCACCGGCCCGAAGATCTCTTCCTGGAAGATGCGCATCTTGTTGTGTCCGCGAAACACGGTCGGCTTCACGTAATAGCCGTTCGTGAGTTCGCCGCCGAGCGAATTGCGCTCGCCGCCGATCAGGCATTGCGCGCCTTCCTGCTTGCCGAGCTCGACGTAGGACAGGATCTTTTCGAGCTGCTCTTCCGACGCCTGCGCGCCGATCATCGTCTTCGGGTCGAGCGGATGACCTTGCGTCACGGCCGCGACACGTTTGAGCGCACGCTCCATGAAGCGGTCGTAGATTTTCTCCTCGACGAGCACGCGCGACGGGCACGTGCACACCTCGCCTTGATTCAGCGCGAACATCGTGAAGCCTTCGAGCGCTTTGTCGAAATAACTGTCGTCGCCGTCCATGACGTCTGCGAAGAAGATGTTCGGGCTCTTGCCGCCGAGCTCCAGCGTGACCGGAATGATGTTCTGGCTCGCGTACTGCATGATGAGGCGGCCCGTCGTGGTCTCGCCCGTGAACGCGATCTTCGCGATGCGCTTGCTCGTCGCGAGCGGCTTGCCCGCTTCGAGACCGAACCCGTTGACGACGTTCAATACGCCCGGCGGCAGCAAGTCTTGAATCAGTTCCGCCAGCACGAGAATCGACGCGGGCGTTTGTTCAGCGGGCTTGAGCACAATGCAATTCCCCGCGGCGAGCGCGGGTGCCACTTTCCACGCGGCCATCAGGATCGGGAAGTTCCAAGGGATGATCTGGCCGACGACACCGAGCGGTTCGTGGAAGTGATAGGCGATCGTGTCGCCGTCGATCTCGCCGATCGAGCCTTCCTGCGCGCGGATGCAGCCCGCGAAGTAGCGGAAGTGGTCGATCGCGAGCGGGATGTCGGCGGCCATCGTTTCGCGCAGCGGCTTGCCGTTGTCGATCGACTCGGCGACCGCGAGGCGCGTGAGGTTCTGCTCGAGACGGTCTGCGATGCGGTTGAGGATCATGGCGCGCGTCGCGGGCGCGGTTTCGCCCCATGCCTTGCGTGCGCGATGGGCGGCGTCGAGCGCCAGTTCGACATCGGCTTCGCGCGAGCGCGGGATCGACGTGAACGGCTCGCCCGTGATCGGCGAGAGGTTATCGAAGTACTCGTTGCCGACCGGCTGCACCCATTCGCCGCCGATGAAATTGCCGTACTGCTTTTTGTACGGAAATTCGATGTCGAGAAACTGCATCTCTGCGTGATTCATGCTGACTCCTCCAGAAGTGATAGGGCCGCCGCGATGGAGATAAGAGGGATGGCGTGAAGGTCGTCACGGCGTCCATGCTTTTTCATCGTGCGAAGTGCAGTGAGCGAGAACCATGCCATTGGCGCGCAACGATCCGAGCGCCAACGCTTCATGCGAGGGCGATACGTATTCCTTGGAAAACGATCCATGCAGCGGCGCGCCAACACGATTGCGTGCGCTTTGAACTGTCCTGTTTAGCAACACATCGTGCGTGAGCTGTACCACGCTGCAACAGCGCCACAACGCTTGCGGCGAATGGACACGTGGTGTCGGCATGCGATTCATGCCCACGTGACGGCCCGCTGCCAAGGTTGAAGCGAATGGCATACGACTTGCGTAAAACGCCGCGCAGCCAGACTGCATTCAACCGATGATGGCGCGGGCCGCATGGCATGGCGTCGACACTCAAGGAGACAAGGATGAAACCTCGCTTCGCAACCGCGGCGCGGCCCACACTGCTGGCGATGGCAGTCGCGACGGTCGTCGCCATGGGGATGGGGTCGGCGGCCACCGCCGACGAATACCCGGCGGTGACCTCGGAACGATTGACCTCGGCGCAGGACGATCCCGGCTGGCTGACCTACTACCGCACCTACAACGGGCAGGCTCATTCGCCGCTCAAGCAGATCGACGCTTCGAACGTCAAAGGTCTCAAAGAGGTGTGGAGCTACAAGTTCCCCGCCGAGTTGAAGCAGGGTTTCGAGGCGACGCCGATCATCAACGGGCGCTACCTGTTCGTGAGCACGCCAAAGGACAACGTCTACGCTTTCGACGCTGTGTCAGGCAAGCAGCTCTGGAAATACGAGCCGAATCTCGGCCCCGAATCGTTCAAGACCGCGTGTTGCGATGTGATCAACCGTGGCGTGGCGCTGTACGGCAAGAACGTCTACATCGCGATGCTGAGCGGCGAGGTTGTCGCGCTCGATGCGCAATCCGGCGCGGTCGTCTGGAAGAAGCAGATGTTCGATCCCGGCGTCGGCTACGCATTCTCGCTGGCTCCGCTTGCCTTGAATGGAGCGATCATCGTCGGCAACTCGGGCGGCGAATACGGCGCGCGCGGCTTCATCGCGGCGTTGAATGCGGACGACGGCTCGGTGCTCTGGAAGCGCTTCACGATTCCGAATGCCGGAGACAAGGACGGCAAGACCTGGCCCGACGGCATGCAGGACCACGGCGGCGCCCCGGCGTGGATGACGGGTACCTACGACGCGGCGACGAAGACCCTCTACTGGGGCGCCGGCAATCCGGGACCGTGGCTCGCGGACTTGCGCCCCGGCGACAATCTCTACTCCGATTCGCTGCTCGCGCTCGACCCGAAGAACGGCGACCTCAAATGGCACTACCAATACACCAAGCACGACACCTGGGACTATGACGGCGTGAACGCCGCCGTGCTCGCCAAGATCACCTATGAAGGCAAGGACTACGACGCCATCATCCACGCGGATCGCAACGGCTTTTTCCACGCGATCGACCGCACCACCGGCAAGCTGATCTACGCGAAGCCGTTCGTCGTGACGAAGTCGGTGACGGGCTACAACGCCGACGGCTCTCCGATTCAGGACCCGACGAAATATCCGAAGGCAGGCACGACGATCGAGACGTGCCCGAGCTTCCTCGGCGGCAAGAACTGGTGGACGCTTTCGTATGATCCCGACACGCATCTGGCGATCGTTCCCGCGCTGCACGCCTGCATGTCCTTGACCGGCAAGTCGGTCAACTTCATGGAGGGTCTGCCGTATCTCGGCGAGGGCTTCGAGATCAAGCCGGAGCCGGGCAGCAAGGGCTACGGCGAGCTGCAGGCGATCGACGTCAACACCGGCAAGAAGGTCTGGAGCCATTGGAGCAAGCTGCCGTGGAATGGCGGCGTCACGACGACGGCAGGCGGCCTCGTGTTCAGCGGCGGGCTCGACGGGCATCTGTACGCGTTCGACGAAGCGACGGGCAAGATCGTCTGGCAAAGCCCCAAGCTCGCGAGCGGCATCGTCGCGCAGCCTTCGGTATTCGAGGTCGACGGCAAGGAGTACGTCGCGATCCTGACGGGCTACGGCGGCGCGAACCCGATCTGGGGCGGCCCGATGGCGAAGGCGGCCGAGAAGGTGCCGGTTGGGGGAACGCTCTACGTGTTCGCACTCAGCCACGGTTGACTCTCACGATAGAGGCGCGGCGATGCGCGCGCAGCTCGCGCATTCGCCGTGTCCGAATGGCATTTATCGGAAGCAAGATCATGAAGACTCGACTCAATTCGTTCGCCGTCGCCAGCTTGCTGTTGGCCGGCGCGGCGCTTTCGCCCAGCCTCGCAAGCGCGCACGTGCGCGTGTGTACGTTTCCAGGCAGCCCCTCAGCGACGCTCGATCGGGCGGTCGCGCTCGAAACCTTCAGGACGGCGGGGGTCCCCGCTACGGTGACGGCCGGCGCCTTCGACGGCAGCGACGATGACGGCGTCTCGTTGAAGGAGCTCCATCGGGCGCTCGTCAAAAACTGCGACGTGATTGCGGGCTTTCCGCGTTCGTCGGTGGCCGATGCGTCCGACAGCAAACTGCGGTTTTCGCGCGGCTACCTGCGTTCCGGCTACGTCAGCGTGGCGGCGAGCGATGCGAGCGCGCAGCGCTTAGGGGCGGACGTCGTCGCCGCGACCTACGCGACGCCGGCTCAGTTGATCGCGGTTCAGCAGCAGAACGTCAAGCTGGATCTGGAGAACACGCCCGAGCTGACCATCGCCGCGGTGGCGGCGGGACGTGCTCAACGTGCGATCGTCTGGTATCCGGCTGTGGTGGCCTATGCGAGCGAGCATCCGCAACAGCGCTTCGCGATTTCAGGCACGACCTCGCCGTACGCCGACTGGCACCTGGTCTTTGCTTTTGGGCAGAAAGACGCGGTGCTGCAACGGCGGATCGATGCGGCGCTGATCAAGATGAAGACGGATGGCCGCTTGACTGCGTTGACCCGGCAATGGTCGCTTCCGGAGGGCGCACAAGCCGCGCTGCCGCCTAAGGCGACGTTTGCCTACCGCGACGGCCCGATTCGTCTCGCCGCTGTTTCGACGGCGGAACTGACTCGCGCCGGCACGCAGGTTCAAGGCGGTTTCATCAAGGTCGATGCGAGCACCGGCGACGACGCGCCATCGTTCGACAAGTCACAGGTCAAGCATGGCAAGAGCCTCTACTCGAGCTCATGCGCGAAGTGTCACGGCGCGGATCTGAAGGGCCTCAATGCGCCCGCGCTGAGCGGACCCGCATTTGCGCCGGCGGCGAATTCACATCTGACGATCGGCGGCGTGTTCGGCTACATGGCGACCAACATGCCGGCAGACCGCCCCGGAAAGCTGAAGGATCAGGACTATGCCGACATCATGGCGTTCTTGCTGTCCTCGAACGGCTATACCGCCGGTTCGGCCAAGCTGACGGCGGATAGCGCGAAGGCGTCCAAGACGCCGCTCAACGGCAAGACGCCGCAATAACGTTCGCGCCTTCTTTTCACTTTGCCAGTGCGTTGCATGTCGCGCGCCGCTCGATCGGCGGCGTGAGACAGGCGCGCACACTTTTTCTCAGGAGCGTAGTTCATGAGTTCGACCCGCCGAATCTTTCTCGCCAACACGCTTGGCTTGTGCGCGGCGCTTGCCTTTACCCGCGAATCGCACGCGGACCCAACACATCTGTCCGAGAGTGACCCCGCGGCGCAGGCGCTGGGCTACCGGGCTGATGCGACGAAAGTGGACAAGGCGAAGTTCGCGAAGTATCAGCCTGGCGAAACCTGCTCGAATTGCCAGTTCTATCACGGTAAAGCCGGCGACGCGTTCGGCGGCTGCCCGATGTTCGGAGCCAAGGATGTCGCCGCGAGCGGCTGGTGCAATGCTTACGCAAAGCGCGCGTAAGCGCACGCATGAAGTGAGGCTGGGGTAGGGCGTTTGCGGTCCGGCGGGTGGTTGTGCTTGTCCGGGTTCCCGCCGGGTTTCCGCAAACGCTACCCGAAGCGGCTACCCGAAGCGCACTGAGTTCTCTCGGCTTCGGAAGATCAGCGGCTGCTCTTCGGTTTTGTTTGCCGTGTTGCTTGCCGATGCGCGCGCAAACTTCACCGCCTGTTCGATCTTCCCGTGATCGGCGGACTTCGCGCAGACGGGATCGGCTGCGGCCGCGTCGCCGGTCAGCAGGTAGGCTTGGCATCGGCATCCGCCGTGGTCGGTTTCGCGTTCATCGCAGGTGCGGCACGGTTCGCGCATCCAGGCGTCGCCGCGATAGGCGTTGAAACCGGAGCTGGCATACCAGATATCCGATAGCGACGTATCGCGCACGTTGGGGAACGCGAGACCCGGCAGCGACCGCGCAGCATGACAGGGCAATGCGGTGCCATCCGGCGAGACCGCGAGGAACACCGAGCCCCATCCATTCATGCAGGCTTTCGGCCGTGTCTCGAAGTAGTCGGGAACCACGAACAGAATCCGGCAACGGTCGCCGATGCGTGCGCGGTATTGGTTGACGATGTCTTCGGCCTCACGGAGCTGCTCGGCCGTGGGCATCAACTGGGCGCGATTCAACATTGCCCAGCCGTAGTACTGGGTGTTGGCGAGCTCCAGATACTCGGCGCCCATCTCCAACGCCATCTCGATGATCTGCGCGACGTGCGGAAGGTTGTAGCGGTGCAGGACGCAGTTGAGCACCATCGGGTAGTCGTGCGCCTTGATCAGGCTGGCGACCCGCTGCTTGCGCTCGAAGGTTCGAGTGCTGGTCAGAAAGTCGTTGAGTTCGCGCGTCGAATCCTGAAACGACAGCTGAATATGGTCGAGCCCGGCGCGCTTCAAATCGGCGATGCGCGTCTCGTTCAAACCGATGCCGGAAGTAATGAGGTTCGTATAAAAACCGAGCCCGCGGGCGTGTGCCACCAGCGTTTCCAGGTCGTCGCGCAAGAGCGGTTCGCCGCCGGAAAAGCCGATCTGCGCGGCCCCCATCTTGCGCGCCTCGCCAATGACGCGAAGCCACGTCTCGGTATCGAGTTCGGCGTCGTGTTGCGCGAAGTCGACGGGGTTGTAGCAAAACGCGCAATGCAGCGGGCACCGATAGGTCAGCTCAGCAAGCAGCCAAAGCGGCGCGGGGGTGGAAGTCGAGTGCGCGTCCATGTCAGTCGAGCCAGCCGCGCTGCCGTGCGTGATCGATGAAGCGATAGACGTCGACGGCGAGATCGGAGGCGTTGAAGAGCGTCTCCAGCTCACCGATGATCTCGTCGAGTTCGCGCGTGCCGTCGCATCGCGCGAGGATCTCGCCGGCGCTCGGATTGAGCTTGACCATGCCTTCGGGATACAGCAGCACGTAGGCGCTTTGCGTTTCTTCCCACTGGAGCCTGAACATCTTCTTCAGGCGAGGGCAGGGGCAGGCACGGTTTTCGGATTCAGCGAGGTTCATATTGGATACGCCTTTTCGATGGCATCGAGCATCGACCACAAGATGTCGAGCTTGAATCCCAGAATGGCAAGCGCGCGTTGTTGCGCTTCGCGCGTGGTGAAGTACGCGAGGGTCACTGCGAGCCCGTGTTCGACGTCGCGCTGGGCGAGCGGAATGCGGCTGCGAAAGTACTGCAGCCCTTGCGGCTCGACCCACGGATAGAGGGTGGGCCAGCCGGCCAGGCGTTCGCGGTGGATCTGCGGGGCGAACATCTCCGTGAGCGACGAGCAAACGGCTTCCTGCCACGGCGCGCGCCGCGCGAAATTCACGTAGGCGTCGACGGCGAAGCGCACGCCCGGCAAGACGTGCTCTAGCGACCAGAGCGCGTTGCGCTCGATTCCGACCGCATCGGCAAGCCGTGCCCATGCCTCGATGCCCCCGGCGTCGGCGCCGTGACCGTCGTGGTCATGGATACGCTCGATCCAGATCCGCCGCGTCTCGCGGTCCGGGCAATTCGACAGAATGGCCGCGTCCTTCAGCGGAATGTTGATCTGGTAATAGAAGCGATTGGCCACCCATCCGCGAATCTGCTCGGGGGAGCATTGCCCGGCGTTCATGCGCAGATTGAACGGATGGTGAATGTGGTAGCGCGTCCCGAGTGCGCGCAAGCGTGTTTCGAACTCGTCCGCCGTCCAGGGCGTCGAGTCGGGAATCGTGGAGGGCAGCGGTGCATTCATGGCTAGACCTGAAAATGCATTCCGTCGTGTGCGACTTCGATGCCGCGTGCGCGCACGACGGCGTATTCGGCGGAATGAGGGTTGAGAATCGGATTCGTATTGTTGATGTGAATCAGCACCTTGCGGGTTGCGCTAGGCAACGCGTCCAGCAGCTGGACCATGCCCGGCGTGCCGTTGTGTCCGCATTGGGCGAGGTGGCCCATATCGCCCGCATGCTTGTCGGACAAGCCCAAGTCGATCATTTCGGTCGAGCGCCAGAAGGTGCCGTCGACCAAAACCAGTTGCGCCGATTCCATCGCTTGACGAACGGCGGCCGAAGCCGAGCCGAGTCCAGGCGCGTAGAACACGCGCGTGCCGCTCGCGATGTTCTCGATCAGCAAGCCGATGTTGTCGCCCGGTGCCGACGCGTTGCGGCGCGGGGAATAGGGTGGCGCTTTGCTTTCGATGGACATCGCCGTGAAGCGGATACCGCTTGCCGGGGGAATCGAAAAGGGCTCGTCGAGCGTGATCTCGTGCCGCTCCACGCCGCAGTAGTGGCCGAGCAGAGGGACGATCGGAAAGCCGCTCGACAGATCGTCGAAAACGGGGCTGCACGCATACAGCGGCAAGGGTGCCGAGCGCTCCCGCAACATCAGCAGTCCGGTGACGTGATCGATTTGCGCGTCGATCAACAGCACGGCCGCAATGCCGCTGTCGCGTATCGAACGGGCCGGCTGCAGTTCGGGGTTCGCCCGCAGCTGCGCCAGCAGATCGGGGGAGGCGTTGATCAGAATCCAGTCGACGCCGTTCTCGCTCACCGCAATCGACGATTGCGTGCGCGGTCTGACGTCGCCGTCCCCGTGGCGTGCGCTCGTGCAGTTCGCGCAGTTGCAGTTCCATTGCGGCAGTCCGCCGCCT
Organism: Trinickia violacea; assembly: GCF_005280735.1. Lineage (NCBI taxonomy): Bacteria > Pseudomonadati > Pseudomonadota > Betaproteobacteria > Burkholderiales > Burkholderiaceae > Trinickia > Trinickia violacea. The sequence continues at coordinate 2,689,507 of NZ_CP040077.1, read as the reverse complement.
GCGCCCGAGCCGAGAATCTTGATCTTCATGAGCGTGGGTCCTGGCGCCGCCGCGCGCCGCCGTCGTTGCCGCGCGCGGTCGGCTTTAGCGTTGCATTAGCGGTTGGCGATATACATCGTGATTTCAAAGCCGAAGCGAAGGTCGGTATAGCCGGGGGTAGTCCACTGCATGGTTGTCTCCTTGAATGGAACGTCTAAGTGAAGAACCGCGTTGGAGAGGCGGTCCGCGTCGATCACGCAAGCTCCATGCCGAGGCGTGTATGACTCGCTTGGCGATCCGGGCCGGCGCGGCAAATGCCGGTACTTCTTGTGGAGGTTGGGTACGACGTGCGTTGCGGCAGAGAGAGCCGGGTCGCGCCTTGCGAGGCGGCTCATGGCTCGCGCACAGGCTGTTGCAGGGTGGGACACCGGTTGTTGCAAAAGAGGACACCCGCGCGGTCGATCACGCGTCGCCATCGCTGGCGTCCGAATCCGGCGCCGACAGCATCTTTCGATAGATCGTGTTGCGAGAGACCCCCAGTGCCCGCGCCGCGGCAGACACGTTGCCACCGTGCTTGGCCACCGCTGCGGCGATCGCGAGCGCGGCAACCTCCTGCAGCCGCGCGCCGGGTAGCGGCGTCGAATTGGGGCCGGCGGCGGGTGCCGCCGCCTGCACGTCCTCGAGAAAGTCGTCGGGCAGATGCTCGATGCGAATTTCGCCGTCTTCGTCGACCATTGCCGCAGCGGTGCGCATGAGATTGCCGAGCTGCCGAAAGTTGCCGGGCCACCGGCATCGTTCGAAGAGGGCCATCACGTCGCTCGATACGGAGAGCGCAGGGGTGCTTGGTCGGCTGAGCGACTCCTCTCTCAGCAGTGTCTCGACGACTGTTCGAAGGTCGGTTCTGTCGCGCAAGGGCGGCAGTTTCACGACCAGTCCGTTCAGGCGGTAGTAGAGGTCTTCGCGGAAGCTTCCTTGCGCGATCATGTCGCGCAAGTCCCGGTGGGTGGCGCAGATGATCGCGACGTCCACGGGAATCGACTTCGCCGATCCGAGCGGATTCACGACCCTCTCCTGCAGCACGCGCAGCAGCCGAACCTGGAGCGGAGACGGCATATCGCCGATCTCGTCGAGAAAGAGCGTGCCGCCATGGGCCTGCAGAATCTTGCCGATTGCCCCTTTGCGCTTGGCGCCGGTAAATGCGCCTTCTTCATAGCCGAACAGCTCGGACTCGATGAGGCTCTCGGGTATCGACGCACAGTTGACCGCAACGAATGGCGCGGCGTGGCGCGGCGAGTCGTTGTGGATCGCTTGAGCGAGGCGTTCCTTGCCGGTACCGGTTTCGCCGGTAATGAGAAGGGGGATGTCCTTGCCGATGACTTTGCGGACTTTGGCGATGACCGCTGCGACTTGCGGATCGCCGGTCTCGAGATGGCCGAGACGGGGCCGTGCCGCGCGTTCCTCGCAGATTGGCCGGGGCCTTGCCACTGTTGTGCCCGGCTGCGTAACGGAACTATCGCTGATCATGGACGGGGGATGCCTGAACGCCACGTTGGCGCAGACGCTATGGCCGTTTCGCAGCGAAAGCGAAAGATGCCGCCCCAAGCTCGCGCGCACGTTATCGATCAATTGGGCGCTCGTGAGACCGAACAGCGACGAGAGCGTATGCGCACGCAGCCCCGCGAGCGTCAGGCCGAGCTGAAATTGGGCGCTGCGATTCGCCGACAGGAAGCGCCCGTCGGAGGTGAATGCCGCTATCCCTTCCATCAGCGTGCCGAGAAACTCTGGGCGTTCATGAAACGAGATTTGCAAGGTGGTCCGAAAAGTCGTCGCAAACAGATGGTTTTCGATGAGTTGAACAGACATCTTTGCGAGCGCCATGGTGTGCTGGTGGTAGCTGTGATGATCGCCGGTGACGTCGAGCACGCCGCTCAACTCGCCGTACGGATCGAATATCGGCACGCTGGAGCAGGTGAGAAACCGGTTTGCGGCGAGATAGTGCTGATCGCCGTGAACCACCGTGGGACGAAGTTCGGCGATGGCGGTGCCGATCGCATTGGTGCCCTGGCGAGCTTCGGCCCAGTTCGCGCCCGGGCTTAACGCAACTTTTTCGGCGCGCTTGAGAAACTCGGCATCGCCGATCGAATGCAGGATGAGGCCCTCGGCATCCGTCAACACGATCATGCTTTGGGTGTTGGCAATCTGCTCGCGGAGCGTCTCCATGACGGGGGCCGCGTGTGCGCACAGGATGCGGCTCTGTTCGCGCTTCAATGCGAGATCGGCTGCGGAAAGAACGTCGTAGTCCGGGCGCATCGACGTGCTCAGCCCGTAGGTTTCCGAGCGCTCATGAGATCGCTGTATCGATGGCGCGAGCCACCCCGGCTCGTTGCAAGCCGGTTCGATGTCGCCGCGATCGGGGTCGTCGCGCATTGTCTCCTCCTCCCGCGGGTCCGGTCAGTGTGCCGACGCCTCGCGAGCCAAACGGTATTGGGGGCACCGCCGAATCGCCGCGTGGGGCTTCAGGGTGCCTTGACGCATGGTGACGCGGCGAGCGGAGTCGCGGTTGATATAGATCAATGGCCGCGATAATTAAGCATGTACTGTGCGCGGCCCGCTGTGACCGTTTAGATGTTCAGTGGCGAACGTTCGTGAAAGTTCGCAATGGCTCGGACTGCGGCGAGCCCCGCAGGCGCTCAATGGCCTTTGCCTCGATCTGGCGCACTCGCTCGGCGGACAAGTTGAGCTGCCGGCCGATTTCGCGCAGCGAGTATGCGTCCGGCACGCCGATGCCGAAGCGCAGTCTCAAGACTGTCGATTCGCGCGCGGGAAGTTGATCGACGGCTGCGAGCACGGCGCTGCGCATACGCGATGCGATCAGGGCGTCTTCGGGCAGCTGGGCGCCGGGATCTGCGATTGCGTCTTCAAGCGTGCCGCCGCCATCTTGCGTTACCGGAGCGTTCGTCGAAACGGGCTCTTGGACGATGGACAGGAGGTCGCAAATCCTTTCTTCAGACACGCTCATTCTTTCTGCGAGCTCGGCAATGCCGGGCCGGTCTCCGGAGCGGTGCGCAGACTCGTGCCTGATGCTCGCGAGCTTGTTCAAAGCGTCGACGGTATGCACGGGAACGCGGATGGTGCGGCCCTGGTCGGCAATGGCGTAGAGGATGGACTGCCGGATCCACCAGGTCGCGTAGGTCGAGAATTTGAAGCCGCGGCGGTAGTCGTAGCGATCCACGGCTTTAATGAGGCCGAGGTTGCCCTCCTGAATCAAATCGAGCAGTTGCGGTCCGCGGTTGAGATACTTCTTCGCGACCGATACGACCAGACGGAGATTCGCCTTGAGCAGCCTCGTCTTTGCGTTCTGCAGAGCGTGTTCGAGGCGGGCCACGCGTTCGTGCGCTTGATTCGTCGCGTGAAGGCGGAGGACGCCGCTCAATCGGTCTGCCGCCCGAGCGGTAAACCGGATCGAACTCAAGGCGTCGGTGAGGTCACGGCAACGCGAACGATAGCTGACCGAGTCATCGCCGTGAGCGAGCAACACTTCACGCGCGGAGAACGTCAACTCGACTATCTGCCGCAAGCGTTGGGCCAGCGCTTGCGCGAGCGCTGCGCACGACGGTTCGTCACCGACTTCGGACACGGCGCTTTCGTCTAGCGGCAAGTCGATGTCACCCTGATCCGGTGTCGTTTCCGCGGCAATGAGCGATGTCGAGGCGGCCGATGCTGGGTCCTGCTCGAACCCGAGGATGTAAAGGTTGGCCGGTGCCTTGGCATCGATGATTTCGGTCATCAACTGCGCCAGCTCGTCCTGCACGGCAGGGCAAATGCTCAACTCTTGAATGCAGGCCGCGCGTCTAACTTCGATCTCTCTGGCGAGGGCGAGCTCTTCGCTACGGGTAAGCAAGGGCGTTGCGCTCATGTCTCGCATATAGAGCGCGACGGGGTCCGCGGTTCGGCCGACCGAGCTTTGCAGGCGACGTTGAGCGCTTGTCAATGCATTGATGCCGACCCGGAGATCTTCGATACCGCTGCTGCTGATTTCGCTCACAAGCTCACGTCCTTATCCGTGTCTCCGATTGACTGAATGGCGCGACCCCGCCGGCGGTCGCGCTGGGTCGACTGCGCACCCGCTGACGCAAGTCGCATGCCATTGCCGCGACAGGGATCGTCGAACGCGCCGGATCGCTATTGCATATGCACACTGTTGCAGGGTGAAACAGTGCCCACCTGACGTGTTGCCAAAGATGACAGGTGCGAAATCGTTGCGACAGGCACCCTTTGGCTTCGTTACCTGGATCGCGGCGTGATGAGCCCGAACGCGGATCGCAGCGGCGCGCATGCCGAGTCGTGGCACGGTTCTCGCTGGTTTGCCGCCCGCTGAGTGACTTCGCTACGCAAACCATCGAGGAGACGCCCATGACCCGCTTCAGTTTTCGTCGCGACAACCGTTCGCAATCGGTGGTAGGCGATATAGCCGTGCAAGCGGGAGAACTGGGGATCGAGATCTGCGACGTATCGGGACATGTCGAGGAAGTTGCGCAGCGGGTCCGGCGCCAGGCGGAGTTGTGCAAGGCACTGCGCCGCTCCGCATCGATGACGATGCACGGCAATCACCGGATCGCCGAGGCCGCCCGGCAGATGCGCGCGGTCACCGAACAAACCGCGATAGGCGTCGAGCAATCGCAGCACACATTGGCGGCATCGCTGGCCGATATTCAGGATCTGATCGAAGGTGTGGCGGTGGTGGAGAGTCAGATCGATACCGTGCGCGTGGCGCTCGCGGATGTCAGCCGTGTCTCCGAAGAGATTTCGCAGATCGCGCGGCAGACGCAATTGCTTGCGCTCAATGCCGCAATCGAGGCGGCACGCGCGGGGGAAACGGGAAGGAGTTTCGCAGTCGTGGCCGCGGAAGTGAAGAATCTGGCGGCGAAAACCGCACAGGCGACGGGGCAAATCGAAATCACGCTTGCTCAGCTCACCGAGCAGACCGAACGATTGATCTCCGAAGGCGCATTCAATACGGCCCGCGCCAATCGAGTAGGAGAGGGCACCCGGAGTCTGAGAGAAGTGGTGCGGACAACCGGCGATGCGATCACGCAGCTCAACGACGACACCGGCCGAATTGCGGTTCTGACGAGCGAGATCGAGAGCGAATGCATCGGGCTGGAGGCGCAGGTTCTCGAGATGGCGAACGGCGTCGAGGACTCCAGCGAGAATTTCGCGCAAGCGACGGATCGCTTGAACAACTTGCTGCGCGTGTCCGAGACGCTGATCGAATTGACCTCGGCGACTGGCGCTGAAACGGCCGATACGCCGTTTATCGAGGCAGCCGAGCTGGCCGCCGTCAAGATCGGCAAGCTATTCGAAGCCGCGCTCGCGCGGGGCGAACTGAAGCTCGATGAATTGTTCGACGACGCTTATGTGCTGGTTTCCGGGAGCAATCCTCCCCAGTTCATGACGCGATTTACGGGCTTTACCGATCGCGTGTTGCCGGCTATTCAGGAACCCTTGCTGGAGCTCGATACGCGCGTTGCGTTTTGCGCCGCAGTCGACGCGCGCGGCTATTTGCCGACGCACAACGCGAAGTTCTCCCGTCCGCAGTGCGGCGACCCGGTCTGGAATGCGGCGAATTCCCGGAACCGAAGGCTATTCGACGACCGCACCGGCCTCGCCGCGGCAACCAACGTCAAACGCTTTCTGTTGCAGACCTATCGGCGCGACATGGGCGGCGGCGAGTTTGCGCTGATGAAGGATGCGTCCGCGCCGATTTTTGTCGAGGGCAGGCACTGGGGCGGATTTCGTATTGGATACCGAGTTTGATGAGCCTCATGCGTGAGATGCCGCGTATCGCTCGGGGCTTTGAGACATCGGGATATCTGACGGGATTGGCGTGTGTTGCTGGAGAGCGCGATGTTGCGGGCGAAACCCGGCTGGACGACGTTAAAGGACGTGCTTATGAGCCGCTTGCGGAGTTTGGTGGAACGGTGGCTCGCGCCCATTCACGCTGCACCGGTGCGTATCAGCAGGTTCGGCGACGTAGGCTCGGGCCAGAGACGTCACGTTCGAATCGAAGTCTTGCGGCCGGAAGGAGCCGTCGTGATCTTGTTCTTCCGGCACGATGACGGCACATGGCATGTGTTTCCTCAGCAGCGTGAACGCATTTCGATGGGCGTCGGGAAAGCGGCAGAATAGGGACCGTCGCTCGCTAAGTTGTGCAGTGGACACGCTTGGACCCTATAAAAAAGTGAGGAGACGAATTGTGACGGCAGCCTTCGGACTGCGCCGCTGGTGCGGAAGTCAGCGCGGCGTGAGCATCGCCTTGTGTTTTGGGTGTGTGCTTGGCAGCGTCTGTGTGACAGCTTGGGCACAAGCCGAGCCGGCGGTTGCCGGAGCGCCGGCCCCCGGATCGCCGGCCGCCGGATGGCCGGCCCCCACATCGTCATCTTCGAGCATGGCTTCGGCCGCGTCCGCCAATGCATCGACGCTCGCCCCCGTCATCGTGATCGGCACGACACCGCTGCTCGGCATCGGCACGCCGCTCTCGCTCGTGCCCGCGAACGTGCAGACCGTCCACGCGCAGGACCTCGAACACCAGCACCGCAGCACGCTCACCGAGTTCTTCGAAAAGAACCTCCCAAGCGTCGACATCAACGAGGCGCAAGGCAATCCGTATCAGGTCGACATCAACTACCGCGGCTTCACCGCCTCGCCGCTCGTGGGCACGCCGCAAGGCCTGTCGGTGTTCATGGACGGCGTGCGGATCAACGAACCGTTCGGCGACGTGGTGAACTGGGACCTGATCCCGCAGCAAGCGATCGAGACGATTCAATTGATCCCCGGCTCGAACCCGACGTTCGGCCTGAACACGCTCGGCGGCGCCATCGCGATCTCGACCAAGAACGGCAAAGCAGACCCGGGTGGCGAGGCCGAAGTCACGGGCGGTTCATGGGGCCGCAAAACCGCGCAACTCGAGCAAGGCGGCACGATCGGCCCGAACCTCGACTACTACGTCACCGGCGACGCCGCCAACGACGACGGCTGGGCCGACCACAATTCGAGCCGCGTGCGCCAGGGCTTCGGCAAGCTGCGCTACACCGACGCCGACTCGACTTACTCGCTCTCCGCAGGCGGCGCCGACAACGACTTGCATGGCACGCAGACGATCCCGCGCTCGTTCCTCGACAACTTCAGGCAGGCGTACACGTTTCCCGACCAGAACCAGAATAGCGTCGGCTACGTGACGCTTTCCGGCGACCACTCCTTCAACGACCACGTCGAATTGAGCGGCAACGTCTACTTCCGGCGCTTCGTCAACACGAACACCAGCAGCAACAACAACACCCATTTCGGGCAGGTCTTGCCCGACGGTTCGATCGACATGCTCGAAGGCACCAACATCCAATCGTCGATCGATACCGACAGCTACGGCGCGAGCCTGCAGCTGACGCTGCTCGGCAAGCTCGGCGGCATGGAGAATCAGTTCGTCGCGGGCATGGCCGCCGATTTCGCGAACTCGCACTACACGCAATCGACGCAGGACGCGACCTTCACCGCATCGCGCGCGACGATCGGCATCGGCGACTTCACGCAGCAAGTCGATGCGAAAACGCGCGACGCCAACCTCGGGTTCTATCTGCAAGACACGCTGTCGCTGACGAAGCAATGGACGCTGACGCTCGCCGGTCGCTACGACTGGGCGAAGGCCGACATCGGCGACGAAAGCGGCCTGCAGCCGCTTCTGAACGGCAGCCACGTATTCTCGCGCTTCAATCCGGCGATCGGCCTGAACTGGAACCCCACGCCCGGCTTCACCGCCTACGCGACGTACAACGAGGGCATGCGTTCGCCGACCGCGATCGAATTGACCTGCGCCGACCCGGCCGCGCCATGCTCGCTGCCGAACGATTTCCTGGCCGACCCGGCGCTCCAGCCGGTCGTCTCGAAGACGTTCGAAGTCGGCGCGCGCGGCAAGATCGGCAGCGCGACGACGTGGAGTGCGGCCGTCTACAGCACGACGCTGCACAACGACATCGAGTTCATCAGCTCCGCGACCACCACGCAGGGCTTCTTTCAGAACGTCGGCAATACGCGGCGGCAAGGGATCGAGCTTGCGGGGCACACACAGTTCGGCCCGCTCGGCGTCACCGCGAACTACAGCTATGTCGACGCCACGTACCGCTCGACCTGGGTCGAAAGCAGCCCGAGCAATTCAAGCGCGGATGCCAACGGCAACATCACCGTCAAACCGGGCAACCACATCCCCGGCATTCCGGCGAACACCGTCAAACTCAGGCTCGATTACGCGGCGACGCCGAAGTGGGACATCGGCACGAACCTGACCTACCGCGGCAGCATCTACGAGCGCGGCGATGAAGACAACGAGGACGTGAACGGCAAGATCGCCGGCTACTTCCTGATCGATCTCGATACGACGTACCAGATCACGAAGCAATTGCAGGTGTTCGGGACCGTGTCGAATCTGCTGAACAAGCGTTACGCGAGCTTCGGCGTGCTCGGGCAAAACTTCTTCAACGGACCGAACCACATGTTCGACGGGTTTGCGCCGGTCAATGAACAGTTCGTCGGGCCGGGTGCGCCCAGAGGCGTGTGGGTGGGGATGCGGTATGCGTGGCGGTGAGCGTCCGCGGAAGAAGGCTAGGATACCCAGTTCAATCGTCTGAGGACTCTTTAGCTGCACGCCAGAGGTGTTCAGCTAAGAGCGCGGATGATCTGTTCACTGTTCAATTCAGGTACACAGGTGTTGCATTTTGCAACACCTGTGGAGCACCCGATTCGCCGCAACTAGCGTCCCTCCTGAAGCGTGTCTTCGCGAGGCGTGCACTGCATTTTTCGGTAGATCGTATTGCGCGATACGCCCAGTGCGCGCGCCGCCGCTGAGACATTGCCGCCGTGTTGCGCAATCGCAGAGGCGATCGCGGAGGCGGCAACGTCCTGCAGCCGCGTGCCTTGAAGTGACGGCAGCGAGGCCACAGCGATGGGCGCGACACCCGGCTCGCGCAAATCGTCGAAGAAATCGTCGGGTAAATGCTCGCGCAGTATCTCGCCGTCCGAGTCGACCATCGCCGCTGCGGTCCGCAAGAGATTGCCGAGCTGGCGGAAGTTGCCCGGCCATGTGCATCGCTCGAACAGCGCCATGACGTCGTCGGCCACGCGCAACCGCTGGCCGGCTCCGTGCTCGGCGGACTCGCTTTGCAGCAGCTTCGGGACGACCGCCGCAAGATCGGTCCGCTCGCGCAGCGGCGGCAATTTCACCACCAGGCCGTTCAGCCGGTAGTACAAGTCTTCGCGGAAGCGGTTCTGGGACATCATGTCACGCAGATCGCGGTGAGTTGCGCAGATAATCGCGACGTCGATCGGAATCGATTTCGTCGATCCAAGCGGGTTGACCTGGCGTTCCTGCAGGACACGAAGCAGCCGAACCTGCAGCGGGTAGGGCATATCACCGATCTCATCGAGAAACAGCGTCCCGCCGTTTGCCTGCAGCAACTTGCCGATGGCGCCCTTGCGCTTCGCGCCGGTAAACGCGCCTTCCTCATAACCGAACAATTCCGATTCGATCAATGTCTCCGGAATCGATGCGCAGTTCACCGCGACGAACGGGCCCGACCGGTGCGGTGAATCGTTGTGAATGGCTTGGGCCAGCAATTCTTTGCCGGTGCCGGTTTCGCCGGTGATGAGGATGGGGATGTCCTTGCCGAGCACTTTGCGAACCTTGCCGATGACGGCCGCGACTTGCGGGTCGCCGGTGTCGAGGTAGCTCAATCTCGACATCGCTTTCGCAACCGGTGCAGGCGGCGCGCCGTCGTTGCGCTGCGCCGGAATGTCCTCGGCTCGCGTCACCGGCGGCCAAGCCTCTTCGCCCAACGCGGGCCGCCTGAATTCGATGTTTGCGCAGACCACGGTGCCGTTGCTCAATTCCAGCGAAAGGTGCCGCTCGGGGTTTCTCCGCAGACGATCGATCAACTGCGGGCTGGTCAGGCCGAAGAGCGAAGACAGCGTGTGAGCGCGCAATGCGGCGAGCGGCATGCCCAACTGAAATTGGGCGCTGCGGTTCGCCGAGAGGAAGCGTCCGTCACAGGTGAAGGCAGCGATCCCTTCCATCAGTGTGCCGAGGAATTCAGGCCGGCCATGAAAGGCAATTTGCAGGGTGCCGCGAAACGCGTTGGAAAACAGATGATTCTCGATCATCTGCACCGACATTTTCGCGAGCGCCATCGTGTGCTGATGGTAGCTGCGATGGTCGCCCGTCACGTCCAGCACCCCGATCAATTCTCCATACGGATCGAGGATCGGAACACTGGAGCAGGTCAGAAACCGATTTGCGGCCAGATAGTGCTGCTCGCCATGGACCACGGTCGGGCTAAGCTCGGCGATCGCCGTGCCGATCGCATTCGTCCCTTGCTGCTGTTCCGCCCAGTTCGCACCGGCACGCAACGCGACTTTCTCGGCCCGCTGCAGGAAGTCGTCATCGCCGATCGAATGGAGAATCAGCCCCGCGGCGTTGGTCAGCACGATCATGCTATGCGTGTTGACGATCTGCTCGCGGAGGGTTTCCATGACGGGCAGGGCGTGCGTGCACAGCACGCGGCTTTGTTCGAGCTTGAGTGCAAGGTCCGCGGTGGAAAGCACGTCGTAATCCGGCCGCATCGACGTGTCGAGCCCGAAGGTCTGCGAGCGCTCGTGCGCCTTTTGAATCGATGGCACGAGCCAGCCGGCTTCGGGGCATCGCGATGAGGCAGCGTTTTGATGGATGGGTTCGCGCATCGTCTCCTCCAGTTACCGTTCTGGTCGCATCGCCAGAATCTAGTCGGGGGGAAGAGCAAGTTCCGGGCCAAATGTAAGCTGGGCTCAATAGCGCCTCACTGAGCGTGGATCGCGTCATTACACGGAGTCGACGTGATTGCGCCCAGTGTCGCGCTCCATTGCCTGCCTTGGCGGCTCGCCGAACTGCAGTGCCGCAAGCTGGGCATAGAGCGGTGAACTCTGCAGAAGGTCGGCGTGCCGGCCCTGCGCGACGATGCGGCCTTGTTCCAGCACGACGATGCGGTCGGCCTGTTGCACGGTGGCAAGACGGTGTGCGATGACCAGCGTGGTGCGGTTCTGCGCGGCGTTGTCCAGCGCCGTCTGTACCAGCCGTTCGCTGGCCGCATCGAGCGAGCTGGTGGCCTCGTCGAGCAGCAGGATGGGCGGATTCATGAGGATCGCGCGAGCAATCGCGATGCGCTGACGCTGTCCGCCTGACAGCCGTACGCCGCGCTCGCCCAGAAACGTGTCGTAGCCTTGCGGCAGGTCTTCGATAAAGCCGGCAGCAGCGGCCATCGCGGCGGCGCGTTGCACTTGCGCAAGCGTGGCGTCGGGTGCGCCGTAGCGGATGTTGTCGAGGACGCTCCCCGAGAAGATCACGGATTCCTGCAGCACCACCCCGATTGCTTTGCGCAACTCGGCGAGTGGCACCTGCCGCGTCGGGACGTCATTGATCAGGATGCTGCCGGCATGCGGGTCGTAAAAGCGCAGTAGCAGTTGAAACACCGTGGTCTTGCCGGCACCGGAAGGTCCAACCAGCGCGACATGCTCCCCCTCGCGCACGTCGAGCGAGAGGCCGGAGAGCGCGTCGATGCCGGGCCGGGACGGATAGGAGAAGCTGACGTTGTCGAAGCGGACGCCGTCGCCGCGAGCCGGCAACGGCACGGTGGTCTCGGCTTCCACCACCGGCGAGCGCGCCCCCAGCAGTTGCAGGAGTCGCTCGGTGGCGCCGGCGGCCCGCTGCAGATCGCCCCACACCTCGGCAACCGCCCCCACGGCGCCTGCAGTGAACACCGCGTAGAGGATGAACTGGGACAACTGGCCAGCCGTCATGCGCCCGGCCAGCACCGCCTGCGCTCCGATCCAGAGTACGAACACGATGGCGGAAAACACCAGCACGATGACCACGGCGGTCAACCACGCACGTGCCCGGATTCGCGTGAGCGCTGTTTCGAAGGCGGCTTCCACGGCGCCCCCAAAACGTCGTGCCTCGAACGATTCCTGCCTGTACGACTGCACGGTCGGCATGGCATTGAGCACCTCGCCCGCCAGCGCGCTCGCGTTGGCTACCTTGTCCTGGCTGGCACGCGAGAGCCGCCGCACGCGCCGTCCGAAGATGACGATTGGCGCGACCACCACAATCAGCGTCGCGATGATGTAGCCGGACAGGACGGGACTGGTCACCACCAGCATCGCCACGCCGCCGACCAGCAGGAAGAAATTGCGCATTCCCAGCGACAGGCTGGTGCCTACCACTGTCTGGATCAACGTGGTGTCCGTGGTGAGCCGCGACAGCACCTCTCCGGTCTGCGTGGTCTCGAAGAACTGCGGACTCATCCGCATCACGTGATCGTAGACCGCACGCCGCAAATCGGCGGTCACCCGCTCGCCCAGCCACGAAACCAGGTAGAAGCGAAGCGCGGTGGCGCTGGCCAAAACCAGCGAAACGACGAACAGCATTAGGAAATAGCGGTCGATGTGCGTCCGGTCACCGCCGGCGAAGCCGCGGTCAATCAGGTATTTGAACGCCACCGGCAACGCCAGTGTCGCGCCCGCCGAGGTCACGAGCGCCAGGAACGCGAACGCCCAGCGTCGCGCATAAGGGCGCAGGAACGGGAGCAGGGCGAAGAGGGGGCCGATACGTGTCGAGGGAGGTGCGGCATCCGGCATGGGGATTCCCGTGGATCGAAATGCTTTGATTGTGCCAGTCCCGTGATTCGAAGGCCGCCTGCCTGCATGGTCTGGCATGTCGATATCGATGGGACAAACGCTAAACAATCACCGACTCTTGGACCTATCATCCCGCTTGCGGGACTTCGAGTGGACAAGGGGTGATCATGCTCGATCTGAATGACGTCTACTACTTTGTGCAGGTGGTGGAAAACAAAGGCATCACCGCGGCAGCACGCGTCCTCAACCTGCCCAAGTCGAGCCTGAGCCGGCGCATTCTCGAACTCGAGGCAGCGCTTGACGCACGGCTTATCCAGCGCACGTCGCGGCGCTTTGTCGTGACTGATGTCGGCGAGGCGTTCTATAAGCATGCGGTTGCGATGCTGGTCGAAGCCGAAGCGGCCGAGAGCGTCGTTCGTCAACGCACGTCGGAGCCGAGCGGGACGATCCGGCTCTCCTGCTCGGTCGCTTTTGCGCAACTGGCGCTGGCGGAGTTGATCCCCAAATTCATGGCCGAATATCCGCGCGTACGCATCGTTCAGCACGCGGCAAACCGGCACGTCGACCCGGTCCAGGAGGGTTTCGACTTGTGTCTGCGCGCACATTCCACGCCGCTGCCGGAGCTACACGACGAGCGCATTCTTGCGGGCTAAGCTCGGCAATGCGCTGCTCGACCGTGGCGTGGCGCCGCATATCTTCGAGAGTGCGACGGACGCCAGAAGGCATCTTGAGGCGCTGGAAAAGGGTGAGCCGTCTATAAGGCCTTGATTTGCTTCCTGGGCCCGAAATGAAAAAGGCCAGCTACGGCCCCGGAAATATCTCGTCGCCGCCGGACCGGATGGCATCGATGATCATCGCGGCCACGTCGTCCGGCGCAATCTTGGCCATGGGAAGCGCCGCGCTCATCGGCGTGTCCATGGGGCCGGGATAGACACCGATCACCCGGACGTTCGACGTCTTCAGCTCTGCGCGCATGCCCTGCGTGAGCGAGTGGGCCGCTGCCTTGGACACCGAGTAGGAGCCGCATGCCACGAGATGGTCGATCGACAGCACGCTGAGGATGTTGACGAACACGCCGTCCCGTCGTTCCGCCATGAAGGGCGCAAGCGCTCGCGCGAGGCGCAGCGGGCCGAAGTAGTTGACTTCCATTTCCTCCCGCGCGGAATGATCGTCGCGGCAAAACAGGACGCTGTCCGCGCGGTTGATGCCCGCATTGTTGATCACGATGCTGACGTCCCGCAGTTGCGGTATCGACGCGTCGATGCTCGCCGGATCGGCGAGATCGATCGCTATCGGGACGATGGCGGGAGACCGGCAATCCGCGGGGAGACGTTCCGGCGTGCGGGCTGCGGCATAGACGGTGCAGCCGAGCTCGGAGAGCGTGCGAACCAGCCGCGATCCCAGTCCGCCGGTGGCCCCGGTGACCAAAGCCGTTCGGCCTTCGAAGCCATATGTATCTCGTGAGTCCATCGAATGTCCTTTGACGATCCTAGGGCCTGTTCACGCTAATAACAGGCTTGCGAACGTACCTTGCCGGCTGCAGTGCAAGGAGGGAGGAGCGCCGTTTAGCCTCGCTAAACAAGCGACGACCGACGCCGCAATGCGGCCGGCAAGGTACGTTCCCGTGTTTAAAAAAATGCATTCCAGGGGCTGGCCGCCAGAAGGGCCGATCGCCGCGTCATGCTCCTCGCGAATACGTCGAGTATTCGCTTCGTCGCAATCCTCGCGCTCGGCCCTTCTGGCGGCCAGCGCAAGCCTGTTATTAGCGTGAACAGGCCCTAGGTGGCCGGCAATCCGCTAGCCCTTTACCGAACGCGCGTCTTTTCTGGTCGCGCTCGAGCGGGCGAGCGGCTGGCCCTGCGTGCCCTCTGGACCTGCGCCGGTGATGGCTTCCTGCGTGGTGTAGTAGAACGTCGCTGCCAGGCGCAGGCTGACGGTGGTTTTCGCTTTCACCGCATCGGCATCGCCCTGCATGAATGCGTCCAGGATCGCGCGGTTGCTTCCCAGGGCCGCGCTCTGAACATCCCGCTCGCGCAGCGTCGCCAGCCGGACGGCTTCGACGTGGTCGCGAAGCCTGTCGATGGTCTGCACGAGGTGCGGGTTCGGCACCATGCTCATCCACGCGGCGCGAAACGCCTCCGACGCTTCGATGAAGCTGGCCGCGTCTTCGGCCGCGTACGCGTGCTCGGCCGCGGCGATCGCGGACCGCATCCGGCCGAGCCCTTCGACCGTGGTGTGCCTGCAGGCTTCGCTGGCGGCCGTGGGCTCGAGCAGAAGACGGGTTTCGAATATGTTCGCGATGTCGGTCGGTGTGAAGCGCCTCAACACGAAGCCGCGCGCCGTTCCCTCGAGCACGCCCTCGCTTTTCAGCTGCAGCAGCGCTTCTCGCACAGGCATGCGGGACACGTTCAGCTGAGCCGCAATCTCATGGTCCACGAGCTTGTGCTCGAACGTGATCTCTCCCTTCCGGATCTTGTCGCGCACATATCGATAGACGCGTTCGCGGATGCTCTGTTTGGGTTCCTGATTCTCGGAGTCGACGGAAGGTCTGGTTGCCATGGTCACGGATGCGGTGGTCGTTGCTGGGCGCCCCGGTTGTTTCGGAGGCGGCCGGTGTTTGGGGATTCTATCATGGCTTTCCCACAAACAGTATGCTGTTTATTTCATAGTTAAGTCTATGAAAAATAACGATAAATATACTTTTTATGAAAATTTCTTGATCATTTGACGCAAAACAATATACTGTTTTGAACAAGCACTGCAGCCCTGAAATGCAATGCGCACGGCGTCGAAAAGCGGCGCACCTGGAGGAGCAAGCGATGGGTGGTACGACGATTCGAATTTCTGGAAGCGGCGACAGAATCTTCAACGGGTACCTGGCGCTGCCGCCGGCAGGCAGCGGTCCGGGTCTGATTCTGTGTCAGGAGATCTTCGGCGTGAATGCGCACATCCGCGAAGTGGCGGACCGGTATGCGGAAGAGGGCTACGTCGTGCTGGCCCCCGACTTCTTCTGGCGGCAGGTGCAGGGCTGCGAACTGGAGCCTGACGAGCAGGGCATGCAAGCGGCGCTGACGCTGCTCGAAGCCTTCCGCGACGACGAGGCCGTCGAGGATCTGCAGGCTGCCTTGGCGCTGTTGCGTGAACGGCCCGAAGTCACCGGCGGCTGCGGTGTCATTGGATATTGCCTCGGCGGCAAGCTCGCCTACCTGGCTGCGGCGCACACGGATGCCGCGGTTTGCGTCGGCTACTACGGTGTCGGCATCGAGCATCTCGTTGATCGCGCGGATACCTTGCGCAGCAAGCTCGTGCTCCATTTCGCCGGGAACGATGCGCACTGCGACGAACCCGCCCGCGCGAAAATCTTCGCGGCGCTCGGGCAGCGCGACGGCGTCAGCCTGTACGTCTATCGCGGCGTCGACCACGCATTCGCACGATTCGGCAGCCCCCATTTCGACAAATCGGCCAGCGTGCTCGCGCATGACCGCACCATCGGTGCGTTGCGGCGCGCGCTGGGACCGCACTACGACCTCGAAGCGCTGTGGGAAAGACATCTGCAACTCGAGTTCGAAACCCGCGACGCCGACGCGACGATGCAGACCATGGTCGCCGAACCGTATGTCAACCATATTCCGACCATGACGGGTGGCGTTGGCTATGCGTCGCTCAGGCGTTTCTATCAGTATCACTTCATCCACGCCAACCCTCCCGATACACGGCAGGTTTCGATTTCCCGTACGGTCGGCGCGACGCAGATCGTCGATGAGATCCTCTTCTGCTTTACGCACACGAGCGAAATCGACTGGCTGCTGCCCGGCATCCCGCCGACAGGCCGCCCCGTCGAGATTCCGCTCGTGGGTATCGTGAAGTTCCGCGGCGACAAGCTTTGCCACGAACACATCTACTGGGATCAGGCGAGCGTGCTGGTGCAAATCGGGCTGATCGATGCCGCTCGTTTTCCCGTGGCGGGCATTGAAGCGGCGCGCAAGGTGATGGACGAAACGTTGCCCAGCAATACGTTGATGAAACGGTGGTCCGAGAGCGAGCGGCTCGGGCGATAAGTTTGCAGTGACCACATTCACATTGAATTTATCTGATTAATTAGTGATGCAGATGAAAGTGCCAACCGAATTATCACTGACTGGCCTCGCGGGCGCCGGCCCCGGACACACGCTGCCGGCTTCGCAGCGCACCCTGCCTGCGTTGCTGAAAGCGCGTGCTTCGGCCATGGGCGATGCGCCGCTGTTTTCCGACCGGAGCACGAGCTGGACCGGCTCCGACGCGCTCGCAGCGGCATCGCGCAGAGCAGGCGCGTTGAAGGCAGCCGGAATCGCGCCGGGCGATCGCGTCGCGCTGATGTGCTCGAACCGCGTGGAATTCATGGAAATCGTGCTTGGCTGCGGGTGGCTCGGCGCCGTCGTCGTGCCGATCAATACGGCGTCGCGCGGCATGCCGCTACAGCACATGCTTGCCAACTCGGGAGCACGGCTGCTGGTCGCCGAGTCGTCGCTCACCAGCGCCATTGCCGGCCTGGAACTGTCGACGCTCGCCTTGGAGCGCGTGTGGCTCATTGACGACGGCAACGCTGAAGCATCGCTGCCGCTCGCGTGCGAACCCATTCCGCCGCTCGGCGAGGCGGTCGATGCGTCCAACGTCGGACCAGGCGACACGCTCGCCATTCTTTACACCTCGGGGACGTCCGGCCTGTCGAAGGGCGTCGTTTGCCCTCATGCGCAGTTTTACTGGTGGGGTGTCTACGTGGCGTCGCATATCGGCATGACGCGCGAAGACATTCTGTACACGGTTCTTCCGCTGTTCCACACCAACGCGCTGAACAGCTTTTTTCAGGCGCTGATTTCGGGTGCGTCGCTGATCGTCGACACGCGGTTCTCGGCGAGCCGCTTCTTCGCCGCGCTGATCGAAACGCGCGCGACGGTGACCTTTCTGCTCGGTGCGATGGTTCCGATCCTGCTGTCGAAGCCGTCGACCGACGCCGAGCGTGCCCATCAGGTCAGGATCGCATTGGCGCCCGGTGTGCCCGAGCAGTTCCATGACCCATTTACCGAGCGCTGCTCAATCCGGCTGCTCGATGGATTCGGCTCCACCGAGACCAACTGCGTGCTCGGGCGCGGCTTTTCGGATCAGCGTCCGGGATGGATGGGGCGCGTCGCAGCGGGCTTCGAAGCGCGCGTGGTCGACGAACACGATGAGCCGGTTCCGGACGGGCAAACGGGCGAGCTGCTGTTGCGCGCCACCGAGCCTTTCGCGTTCGCGACCGGTTACTTTGGCATGCCCGAGAAGACGGTCGAGGCGTGGCGAAACCTCTGGTTTCACACGGGTGACCGGGTGGTGCGCGATGCCGACGGCTACTACAAGTTCGTGGATCGCCTGAAGGACGCGATCCGGCGCCGCGGCGAAAACATCTCGTCCTACGAGGTCGAGCAGACCTTGCTCAGCCATCCGGATATCGAAACCGCCGCCGTGTATGCCGTGCGCTCGGAGCTGGCCGAAGACGAGGTGATGGCGGCGGTCGTATTGAAAGCCGGTTCGACGCTCACACCGGCGGCGCTCGTCGCGTATTGCGAACCTCGTCTTGCGTATTTCGCGATCCCGCGCTTCATCGAATTCATGCGCGATTTGCCGAAGACGGAGAACGGCAAGATCCAGAAATACAAGCTGCGCGAGCGCGGGATCGTCAGCGGCACATGGGACCGTGAGGCCGCGGGCTATCACTTGAAGCGGGCCTGAGCGGGTGCGCTCGGGCTGGCGTCGGAAGCGTGCAATGGGCAACGTGAAAGACTTCGATGGGGCAGTGATCTCGGCGGGCGTCGAGGTCCCTTATCGGCGGCATGCCGAAGGGGTCACGACCGGCGGGCTGCTCGCTCAGGCTGTCGCCAAGGCGCTGGCGCAGCTCGACCTTCGGCCATCCGACGTCGATGGGCTCGGCGTCGCGTCGTTCACGCTGGCGCCCGATCACGCAATCGACCTCGCATGGCGCCTGGGCATCAGTCCGCGCTGGACCATGGACGACTGTCATGGCGGCGCGAGCGGAATCAATCTGCTGCAGCACGCGCTGCGCGCCGTGCAAGGTGGCGATGCCTCCGTCGTCGTGCTGGTGTCGGGCGACCATTTCGGCCCCGGCGACTTCGCCAAGCTGGCGGAGAACTACAACGCGACGACGCGGCAGCATCTGCGCCCGCTGAATTTCTCAGGCCCCAACGCGGTCTTTGCGATGCTGACGGCGCGCCACATGCAGCAGCACGGCCTTTCGCGCAGTGACTATGGTGCGATCGCGGTGACGCAGCGCGCCTGGGCGTCGGAGAATCCCGATGCGGTGTATCGCGCGCCGCTCACCATCGACGACTATCTTGGCGCGCCGCTCGTCGCCGAGCCGCTGTGCCGGTTCGACTGCGTTCCGGTGGTGTCCGGAGCGAACGCGATAGTCGTCACGGCATCGGACGACCGGAGAAACCCGTCGGCCACGATCCGTGTGCGTGCGCTCGAAGCCCGGCACAACCCCGACCATCAGCAGGCGGATGGGCTCGCGACGGGCCTCGCCCGCCTGGCCGGACGCCTGTGGTCGACGGCCGGCCTGGCGCCGGACGAAGTCGATGTCGTGTCCGTCTACGACGACTACCCGGCGATGGTCCTCATCCAGCTGGCAGACCTCGGATTCGCGCCATCGGGCGAGGTACGCGGCTTGATCGAGCGGATTGCGGCGCGACAACTGGCCGTGAATACGTCGGGTGGTCAGCTCTCCGCCGGACAGGCGGGGGCGGCCGGCGGCATGCACGGTTTGGTGGAGGCGATCCGGCAGCTGCGCGGCGAGGCCGCGGGGCGCCAGATCGAAGGCGCGCGGACGGCCGTGGTGAGCGGCTATGGCATGGTCGAGTATCGCTACGGCATGTGTGCGAATGCCGTGGTCATGGAGCGCATCTAATGGCCTTCCACGTTTTTCAATGTACCGGTTGCGAAGCGACGCTGTTTCCCGAGCGCTACTTGTGCCCGCGCTGCGGCGGCGGCCACTGGCGACAGGTTGAAGCGAGCGCCGGCATCGTCGAGCAGCTGACGCGGCTCGTCGACAGGACGCCGGGCAGCGAGCCGGTCTTGCTGGCCACCATACGTACCGAACCTGAGGCATTCGTCATCGCGCAGCTGGAAGCGGCAATGACGCCGGGGCAGCGGGTCCGGTTGCAGGTGGTCGGCGAGGGGAAGGTGGTGGCGTCGCGGGCTTGAGCCGCCAATCCGCGAGGCCGGGCAATGTGCGCGGATCGCGAAGCCGGAATGCGGTCGTTGCCGCCGGGGCAGTGGATCGTTCGAATCTATTGAGGATCGTTTCATGCTTAGTACTCCATCATTTACCGCCGCGGCGGTTCAGGCGGCACCGGTGTTCCTGAACACGCAGGCGACGATCGACAAGGCGGTCAGACTCATCCATGAGGCGGCCGCCAACGGTGCGCGCCTCGTTGCCTTTCCGGAGGTGTTCGTGCCGGGCTACCCGTACTGGAGCTGGATGATGTCTCCGGTGATGGGCAGCGCGTGGTTCGAGCGGCTGGTGCGGCAGTCGATTACGGTGCCGGGGCCGGAAGTCGACAGGCTGTGCGAGGCGGCGCGGCAAGCGAACGCGTATGTCGTGATCGGCGTCAACGAGCGGCCGTCGCACAGCGTCGGCACACTGTACAACACGATATTGACCATCGGTTCGGACGGCACGCTCCTCGGGCGGCACCGGAAACTCGTCCCGACGTGGGCCGAGAAGCTGACGTGGGGCAACGGCGATGCGAGCGGTCTGACGGTTCATCAAACGGAGATCGGGCCGCTCGGTTCGCTTGCCTGCGGCGAGAACACGAATACGCTCGCCCGTTTCAGCCTGCTGGCCCAAGGCGAGTTGATTCACGTGGCGAGCTATATCGCGCTGCCGGTTGCGCCGCCGGACTACGACATGGCCGAGGCGATCAAGGTCCGGGCGATGGCGCACAGCTTCGAAGGCAAGGTCTTCACGATCGTCGCGTGCTCGACGGTGTCGGAGGAGATCGTCGAGGCGATGGCAGCCGAATGCGACGACGCCCGGTCGTTGCTGACGCGCCGCAATAGCGCGTTTTCCGGGGTGATCGGGCCGGACGGGCGGATCGTCGGCGCGCCGTTGATCGACGAGGAGGGCATCGTCTACGCCGAGGTGGACTTGGCGCGCTGCATTCAGCCGAAGCAGATGCACGACATCGTCGGCCACTACAACCGCTTCGACATTTTCGATCTGCGCGTCAACACCGGTGCGCAAGCGCCGCTGCAGATCAGAACGCCGTCGCCGGAGGCGCGAGGCGGCCGGCCCCTCCCGAACACCGAAGACGCGGCGGCCGCTGGCTGGAACCGCGCGGATCAATCCTTTTGAGCGTCGGGGAGACCTTCATGCGAGACGACGTATTGGGTCGGGCGAACGTACGGGACACGCCCGAATTGAAGGCGTACTACGCGGAGCTGGCGCGCTACGACGCCGGCGCGCTGTGGACGGTGGCCAACGACATCGAGCCCTGGGAGCCGCGCTCGTTGTCCGTGCCGACGCTGTGGCGCTACCGGGATCTGCGCGAGCTCGTGATGCGTTCGGTGGATCTGGTGACGCCGGAACAAGCGGGACGCCGGGTCGTGATGCTGACCAACCCGAACCGCAAGGACGTGAGCGCATGCGTCGGCTGGCTGTATTCGGGCCTGCAAGTGATGCGCCCGGGAGAGGAGGCGACCGCGCACCGTCACTCGGCTTCCGCGCTGCGCTTCATCATGGAAGGCAGCGGCGCCTATACCGTCGTCGACGGCCACAAGATGCCGCTCGGCGCGCGGGATTTCGTGCTGACGCCGAACGGCACGTGGCACCAGCATGGCGTGGAGGCGGACGGCGGGTGGTGCATCTGGCAGGACGGGCTCGATATCCCGCTCGTCAATGCACTCGAGGCGAACTTCTATGAGGTCCATCCGCAGCTCTATCAACCGGTGACGAAACCCATCGACGACTCGGTCAAGACCTATGGCGGACCGGGCGTTCTGCCGGTGAACCCGGTGTGGACCAAGCCTTACTCGCCGCTGTTCAAGTACCAATGGGACGCCACCTACGAGGCGTTGCAGCGCTACGCGAGCGTCAGTGAAGGGTCGCCGTATGACGGCACCCTCCTGCAGTTCGTGAATCCGGTCACCGGCAAGGACGTGATGCCGACGATCGGCGCCGCGATGCAGAGGTTGCGTCCTGGAGAGCGAACCCTCGCACACCGGCACACGGGCAGCGTGATGTATCAGGTCGCGAAAGGGCGGGGCTATTCGATCATCGCCGGACGCCGTTTCGATTGGGAGGAGCGCGACATCTTCTGCGTGCCGTCCTGGGCGTTGCACGAGCATGCGAACGCGTCGGATTCGGACGACGCGTGTCTCTTTTCGTTCAACGACTTCCCGGTCATGCATTCGCTGGGGCTGTATCGCGAAGAGGCATGGACCGAGAACGGCGGCCATCAGATCACGACCTGAACGGACCGGCGTGCCGGCCGGAGACACGGCTCGCTGCGAGCCACGCAACCCCTATTGGAGGTACCTGTGAAGTTGATCACCTATCGCAATCGGCAACTCGACACCCGTCTCGGGGCGATTGTCGGAAACCTGGTCATCGATCTCGCGAAGCTGGGCGAGGCCCACGGCCTGGCGATACCGGGCTCGATGCTGGCGTTTATCGATGCCTCGCCTGCGGCGTTGAAGCAATGCACCGCATGGATCGCCGAAATCGGCGACGCGTGGCCAGTGGGCGTGGCGACGCCGCTGGCGAATGTCAAAGTGCTGGCGCCCATTCCGCGTCCGCGGAAGAACATCTTCGGGATCGGGCTCAACTACGTGGAGCACGTCGCGGAGTCGTCGCGCTCGCTGGACACGTCGGCCGACCTGCCGAAACAGCCGGTCGTCTTTTCGAAGCCGCCGACCACGGTCATCGGGGACGGCGATGCGATCCAGCACAACAGCAGGCTGACCAACCAGCTCGACTGGGAGGCGGAGCTGGCCGTCGTCATCGGCACGACCGCGACGCGCATCGACGAGAAAGACGCCATGTCCCACGTGTTCGGGTACTGCGTGCTGAATGACATCAGCGCGCGGGACTGTCGCCGAGCGGGGCAATGGATCTTCTCGAAAGGTCAGGATACCTATGCGCCGATGGGGCCGTGCATCGTCACGGCCGATGAAATCGCCGATCCTCACAACCTGGATATCTGGCTGACCGTCAACGGCGTCGAAAAACAGCGCTCCAACACGCGCTACATGCTGTTCAAGATTCCTGCGCTGATCGCGGATATCAGTGCCGGCATCACGCTCGAACCCGGCGACATCATTGCGACGGGAACCCCGTCCGGCGTGGGCGCGGGCAGAACGCCTCAGGAGTGGCTGAAGCCTGGCGATGTGGTGGAGCTGGGTGTCGAGGGAATCGGCACGTTGCGCAACCCGGTGGTTGCGATCTGAGAGGCTCGATACGAAAGTCTCCGGCGCGGGTGAACGCCTGTCTGGAGACTATTGACGGTATGCAGCGGGCAATACGCAGCGTGCTTCGAAAAGCGAATGCGTAGGTATGCTAATCGACGCTCGCACCCAACCACCTCGTCTTCCTTATCGAGGAGACAATCTTGAACACGAGTTCATCCATTTCGGTTGCAGGCAGCGCTTCCGGCGTCTCCGAAGCAACCGTGCGGCGCACGGTCATCACGTCTGTCGTCGGACAGGCGCTGGAGTGGTACGACTTCTTCCTCTATGGCACCGCGTCGGCACTGGTGTTCGGAGAGTTTTTCTTTCCGGTCGGCAAGGACCCGCTCATCGGCACGATGCTGTCGTTCGGCGGCTTCCTCGTCGGATTCATGGCGAGGCCGATCGGCGGGATCGTCTGTGGGCACCTGGGCGACAGGATCGGCCGCAAGCGGGTTCTGATCCTGACGCTGCTGATGATGGGCGCGGCGACGTTCCTGATGGGCCTCTTGCCGACCTTCGACAGCATCGGCATCTGGGCGCCTGTCCTGCTGCTGGCATTGCGCATCGTCCAGGGCCTTGCAGCCGGCGGCGAGTGGAGCGGGAGCATCCTCATCATCAGCGAGAACGTTCCGGCTTCGCGGCGCGGCTTTCTCTCCGCATGGAGCCCAGGCGGCGCGACGACTGGGTTCGTGATGTCGTCGGCGGCGTTCCTGCTGGCCAAGATGCTGCCGCATGACGAATTCGTGCAGTGGGGCTGGCGCTTGCCGTTTCTCGGCAGTGTCGTGATTGTCGCGCTCGGGTACTACGTTCGCCGGCGCATCCCGGAGAGCGCGGAGTTCGTCAAGGTCGAGAGCTCGAACGCTCGTGTCCGGATGCCTGTTCTCGAAGTGTTGCGGCGCCATCCGAAAGAGCTGTTGATGGTGTTCGGCTTGCGCTTCGGCGAAGGCGGCGCTTCTTACGTGCTGTTTGCGTTTTCGTTGGCCTACGGGAAGTTCATCGGTCTGTCGGGCAGCCTGTTGCTGGGCGCGTTGACCGTCTCGATGGTGCTGATGGTTCCGTTTTCGCTGTGGTTCGGTCATCTGTCGGACCGGTTCGGCCGGCGCCCGATTTATCTCGCGGGGGCGCTCGGCATCATGGCCGTCGCGTTTCCGTTCTTCCTCATGCTGCAGTCCGGGAACCCGTGGATGATCCTGGCGGCGTATGTGCTGTCGACGAGTATCGCGATCGGCGCGCTCGAAGGCGCTCAGCCTGCGTACATGTCGGAACTGTTTGCGGCCGATGTCCGCTACTCGGGACTGGGGGTGGGGCGTGAAATCGCGTCGGTGCTGGGGGGCGGCCTCGCGCCGATGTTGTCGACGGGACTGCTGGTTCACTATCGGAGCCCGTGGCCGGTGGCCGTGTATCTGTTCTTGCTGGGTCTCAGCATCGTCATCGCGTTGAGATTCACGCCGGAAACCTTGCCTCGTCACTTGCGCGCCACGGGAGTCCGGACATGAGCGGCATCGTTTCGCGTCTCGTGCACGACAAGGAGCGGGGCGAAATCCTGGACGGAAGCCGTCGCTACCTGCTGATGCGACCGGACGTATTGATGGGCATGTTGCAACGCTTGGATGACACGGCGCGGGTACGGGCATTGAGCGCCTTTGCCGGATCCGCCTGCGAACAGGGCGGCGACAGTATTCGAGCCTACGCGAAGGACGCCACCGGGCAGGACCTGCTCGACGTGGTGAGCGAGACATCGGCGGGTCTGGGATGGGGAAGGTGGCAGTTCGAAGTCGAAGGAGACAGGCTCCGGCTGACGGTTCGAAACAGCCCCTTTGCGTGGGGATACGGCGTTTCGTCGTGTCCGGTGTGCGCGCCTGTCGCCGGCATTTTCAGGTCGGTGGCGACCGAGTGGCTCGGCGCACCCGCTGTGGCTGCGGAAGTGGAATGCGGCGCTATGTCCTCGGGGCAGGACTGCAAATTTGTAGCGTACCGGGAGGTGCCGTAATGCGAGAGCAATCTGAAGTGAGATCATCGTCCCCCTATCGTGATGATCCGGGAGCCATCCGAGCTCTGTTCGACGACGATCGCGTGCATCGCGACGTCTATCTCGACGAGGCGCTCTTCGAGCTTGAATGCGAACGCCTGTTCGCACGCAGTTGGGTCTACGTGGGGCACGAGAGCCAAGTTCCCAAATCTGGGGATTTCATCACCACCTCGATCGCCGGGCAGCCGCTGGTGATGGTCAGGCAGGCCGATGGCTCGGTCCGCGTATTGCTCAACCGCTGCGCACACAAAGGCGCAATGCTGGTATCCGCGCCGTCCGGAAACGTCGGGAAGTTCTTTAGATGTCCGTATCACGCATGGACATACCGAACGGACGGCAAGCCACTGGCAGTCCCATTGCGCGCAGGCTATGAAGGAACGCGGCTCGAGGCGTGCGAATCCTCCCGCGGCCTGGAAAGCGTGTCCACTTCGACGTATCGAGGCTTTGTATTTGCACGTCTGGCTCGCGACGGCGTGGCGTTCGAAGCGTACTTCGGCGACGTGCTGAAGGTGCTCGACAATCTCGCGGATCGATCGCCCGCTGGCGAACTTCGGGTTGCAGGAGGCGTGTTTCGCAGCGTGATGAACTGCAACTGGAAGATGTACGTCGAAAACGTGGTCGACGCCGTGCATCCCATATCGACGCATGAGTCCGCCTGGCAGACCGCGCGCGACATGTCGCAGACGTGGGAGCACGACGAGCCGAAGCCCGTGGCGCTGGAGCAATTGCTGCCGTTCGGATCCAGCTACGACTTCTACCAGCAGGCGGGTGCGCGGGTCTTTGCGCACGGCCACTGCATCCTCGGCACGCAATCGAGCATCCATACTGGGCAGGGCCTGCCGCCAGGCTATCGAGAGGCCCTGGCGGCGGCACACGGCGAATCGAGGGCGGCGGAGATTCTCGCATTTGCGCCTCAGAATTCCATGTTGTTCCCGACGCTCGCGATCAAGAGCACACCCCAGACCATGCGGGTGATCCGCCCGCTCGCAGTGAACCGCACGCTCGTCGAGATCTTTGCGCTGGAGCCGATCGGCGCGCCGGCTGAGATGCTGCAGCGCACCTTGTCGTACAACCGGCTTGTCTTTTCGCCGATGTCCGTCGTGGCGCACGACGACATTCAGGTTTTCGAAACGATGCAAGCGGCGTTGGCGGCACGAGGCAACCCGTGGGTCAGTCTGCACCGGGAACATCGATCCGATGAGAAGCAGGACGCACCCGTCGACGTGAGCGGCAACAACGAGATTCTGATGCGCAACCTGTTTCGCTCCTGGGTCGAGTTGATGCAGCGACGGCCTGATGGAAGCAGCGAACGCGCACGGGAGCATTGCAATGAACTCGCCTGACGAGACCACGCTTGAACTGGTTGTAGATGAGATGGCTTCCTTGACGCCGGAGATCAGGTCTTATCGCCTGGTGAAGCCGGACCGGACCACGCTTCCGCCCTTTGTAGCAGGAGCGCACATCCAGGTGCGTGTCGGTCCGGAGGGTTCGTCACAGTGGCGGCACTATTCGCTCGTGAACTTCGATACCGGCCCGGCGGCGACGCTGAACCCGTCGAGCTATTGCATCGCGGTGAAACGGGAAGACGGCGGCCGAGGAGGATCCCGATGGATGCATGAGGATGTCCGGGCGGGCGACAGGCTGGTCGTCCGGCCGCCGGTGAATGCGTTTGGCCTCGAGAAGGAAGGGGGCGCTGTCCTGATCGCAGGGGGAATCGGCATCACGCCCGTCACGGCGATGGTTGCCGAACTGGTCGGAGCGGGGCGGGACTATCAGCTGCACTACAGCGGCCGTAGCCGGTCGAACCTGTCTTTCATCGAGGAACTGTCGGCATTGGCCGGCAATCGGCTCGTGCTCTATTGCGA
The DNA here is from genome assembly GCF_005280735.1 of Trinickia violacea. Classification (NCBI taxonomy): domain Bacteria; kingdom Pseudomonadati; phylum Pseudomonadota; class Betaproteobacteria; order Burkholderiales; family Burkholderiaceae; genus Trinickia; species Trinickia violacea. Next base: position 2,662,444 of record NZ_CP040077.1, on the reverse strand, counting down.
CGATCAGCCGGACGCTTGCCTGGACGTCGCCAGACTATTGGACAGCGTGAGCGCGGCTCAACCGCTTTATGTCTGTGGCCCGAAGGGAATGATCGATGCCGTCGTCAACCACGCGCTTGATCGTGGCTGGCCGCGCGATCGGATCCATGTCGAGCTGTTTTCGGAGGCCGGGCCGGGTGCGAGCGACACGGGATTCGAGCTGGAGCTGCGTCAAACCGGCATGGTGATGCAGGTTCGGCACGATCAGACGATTTTGGACGCGCTGCTCGACGCGGGCCTCGATCCTCTCTATGACTGCAGGCGAGGCGAGTGCGGCGTCTGTCAGACCGCGGTGATCGAGGGCGAGGTCGATCATCGGGATTACTGCCTGAGCGAAGCGGAAAGGCGTTCGGGCCGGGTCATGCAGATCTGTGTTTCGAGGGCGCGCAAAGGCAAGTTGGTACTTGACATGTAGCGTCGCGCGATGCGGCGCCGACGGCACACGAAATGCGCAGTGCTGTGCAGGCGCGTATTGGGCGCAAGTGCTGGTTCAATGCATTAGAGAGGGAAAGAGCAATGAAACGTACTGATTCGTTGCATGATGCGGCGGTCGAATTCATCTACGAAGAAGCGCGGCTGCTGGATGAGAAGCGCCTTGATGAATGGTATGCACTGTTCGCCGACGCGGGTCTGTACTGGATGCCGATGGTTCCAGGGCAAGCCGACGGTGTGAACCACGCCTCGCTCATGTATGAGGACCTGGTGATGCTGAGGCTCCGCATCGATCGGCTGAGGCAGCCTCGCGTTCATTCACAGCAACCGGAGAGCCGGTGCCTGCATGTCCTGCAGCGTCCCTGCGTTACCGTTCCGGACGAGGGCGCCGAAGCCATCTTTCGGGCACGCACCCCGATGATCTACATCGAAACACGGGGCAGCGAGCAGTCGATATACGCGGCGGTTGCGAATCATGATCTGGTTCTGGAAAGCGCGGGCCTCAGGATCCTGATGAAGCGCGTCGATCTGCTCAATTGTGACGCTCCTCTGCCTGCCATTCAGTTATTTCTGTGAGCCGTGGCGCATCTGCATTCCAGTTCTTGATCTGAACATTCTCTGCGAGACTCCGAGCTTGGCCGCGGCGCGAGTGAAGCTGCCTTCGCGCGCCACCGCGATGAAGGCCGGCAAGTCAGCGATGTTTTCGCGCAGCATTGATGAACTCCCCTCATGAGTCTTAGCGCAATTTACCGGCTAGTCGCTCGCCCCCGTCGGCCGCACAATTTTTCGTCGTGTCATTCGCCATTCCGAAGCAAGGAGAAGTGCATGTCCAAGAAACCTACCGCCGCGCGCCAGTCGTTTGGCAACCTGGCACCGAAGCTGGCCGAGTTGAGCGACGAGGTGCTGTTCGGCGACGTGTGGGAACGCCCCCAATTGTCGAAGCGGGATCGCAGTCTAGTGACGTGCGCAGCGCTGATCGCGCTGGGCAAGACCGAGCAGATGAATTTCCACTTTCCGCGTGCGGTCGAGAACGGCGTCACGCAGGACGAACTCATCGAGCTCATCACCCATCTCGCGTTCTACGGGGGGTGGCCCAACGCGATGTCGGCCGTGTCGAAGTTTAGGGAGCTGTTTGCGGCCGAGAACAAGTGACCGAGAGGAACACAATGGAACTGAACAGCAATTCTGAGAGGTGGTCATGCCCCACGTCGTCGTAAAGTTATGGCCTGGTCCCAGCGAGGATCAGAAAGCGCGGCTCGCGGAGGCGATTGTCAGGAGTTTCGTGGACACGCTGCATTCGAGCGAAAGCTCGGTCTCGGTCGCCATCGAGGAGGTCAGCCCGGGCGAATGGATGGAGAACGTGTATCGGCCCGAGATAGCGCCGAACATGGCCCGCTTGTATAAGAAGCCTGGGTACGATCCGTTCTGAGAAGTGCCTCGGCGAACGATTGCTTAGTCGATCGAATTGGGATCGCCCAAGGACCAGGCAATACCGCCGCCCCGGTCCATGGTCTTGATCAGGGCCATATCTTCGTCATCGATCGAGAACCCGAAGACATCTAGGTTCTGGCGCATCCGCTCCCGGTTCAGGCTCTTCGGTAGCACGGCATAGCCATTTTGGACACCCCAGCGCAAGAGAAGCTGAGCTTCCGATACGCCATACTTTGCGGCCATTTCCGCGAAAATGCCGTTCTCGGCCTTCATCGTGTCGGTTTTGGCGCTTTCTTGCCCGGCTTCGACTCGCCAAGTGGAGAGCGGCGCGAGACTGCTGTATGCGATCGGTGCAATAGCGTTCTCTCGCATATAGGCGAGCAATTCCGTTTTTTGCGACCAAGGATGTAGCTCGATCTGATTGGCTTCCGGCATCGGCAATCCCGCCAGCCTGAGCTCTTCCAAATGCTTCTGATTGAAGTTGCTTACGCCGATGCTGCGGGTTTTTCCGGCCTGTTTCAGTTGCAGAAGTGCCTGCCATTGCGCGATGCGCTGGTTACCACCGTGCGGAGAATGGATCAGGTACAGATCGACATAGTCGAGGCCCAATCGAACCAAGCTCGCATGAAATTCAGCGATTGTCTCGCTTTCGGACTTCGGCTGTTCTCCCCAGGCACGGCTGCCGGGCCATAGCTTGGCGGTCACGAAGAGATCTTCACGCGCAAGTCGTGTCGCTTCGAAGCCAGCACGGATGCCCTCGCCGACACCTTCTTCGTTGTCGTAGACAGCCGCCGTGTCGATATGGCGGTAACCGCTCTCGATTGCGGCACTGACTGCTGCGGCTGTGTCGCCCGGTAATATCAAGTAAGTGCCGAATCCAACTACGGGAATTTGCGTATCCGCGTTGATCGGAAATGTTCGCGCAATAGGGGTCATGCCGCGTCCTTCAGGCGTTGCCCGGAGCAAAGAGCATTTCCCAGCTCAGGCAGGGGCCGAGTGGAATGATTTCCCAGTCAATGAGCCCGACCTTGGCGAGCGGAAACTTGCGCAGCGCCTGCCTGGCAGCTTCCACCGAATCGCACTCGGCGATGATGGCGACGCCGGGCCGGTCCCGGCGGAAATAAATGTCACGCACGATGCCCCGCTTGTAGAGCTGCCAGCCGTGACGCGCTTCGTCCTGCAGATGAGGGTGATAACTCTCCGGGCTTGCACCAGGCAAGGGGATGTCGAGGCACAGCAGTTTCATCATGAAGTTCCTGGGGAAAATGCATCGATCATCTCGGCGGCGGCGCTTGGTTTCCAAGCGCGCCGTCCATCGAGATCATTGGACATCCAACGCGATATCAATCGCGTGTGCCGTTAAGCCGCGACCTTGAATTGGCTCGCTATTTCGGCCACGCGTTGGCCCAGGTGAGCGGCGGTTTGCAGGTCGCTGGCGATGGGTGAGAGGTCGGGAGATACGTCGTCGGATTGGGCCATTGCGCCGAGCCAGCCGCCGATGCGATTGGGCTCGCCCTCTCCACGTCCCGCAAACAGGTCGAGCCCAACCCAGATCATGCCGTGCTGGGCGGCGAACAACGCCATGGTGACCAGCGAGTTGAGTTTGTCGCCATGCTGGGCTCCGGAGTTGGTAAAGCCCGCAGCGATCTTATTGCGCCAGGTTTGCGGTATCCACGCCGGACGCGTCGAGTCCTCCATGAACTTCTTCAGACGGGCACTAATCGTGCCGTTGTACGTGGGCGAACCAAAAATGATGGCGTCACTTGCGGCCAGCGTCTCCCAAGGGATTTCGCCATCCGTCACCCCGACCAGGCGCACTTCGGCCCCCGGTACGCGACGAACCCCTTCTGCGACAGCTCGCGCCTGCTTTTCCGTGTGGCCGTAGCCACTGTCATAGATGATGGTTGCCAACATCGATTTCCGTCCTTTGTGCTGCGTCGTGGTTGATATGCAGCATTCTGCTCGGCGTTGGCTTGAGCCAGAAGTGACGAGCGGGTTGAACCGCTCTCAACCCAAGGTTGATAATGACGCTTTTTCGCGCCGGCTCGCGGATGGCCCGCATGCCGGGGTGCTAATCGATGGAGAACAGCTTGGACTCATCGCAGCGCGTCCGCGCGATTCTTTCCTTCGTCCAGGCGGCGGATGCAGGCAGTTTTGCGGCGGCGGGGCGTGTGCTTGGCATTACTTCGGCGGCAGTCAGCAAGAACGTCGCCAGCCTTGAGAAGGCATTGGGCGTACGGCTTATGAACCGCACGACGAGATCGCTCAAACTCACGGACGAGGGGGGCGCGTTTCTCCGGCAGGCCCGTGTCGCCCTCGAAGCGCTCGACGCAGCGATCGATACCATCGCGGCACAGCGCGTCTCACCCAGCGGACGAGTTCGCATTTCGACAAGCTGGGCGTTCGGACGCGAGCAATTGATGCCCGTACTGCCCGGGCTGCTGTCTCGTTATCCGGCGTTGTCCGTTGAAGTCGATTTCGAAGACCGCGTCGTCGACCTCGTTCGCGAAGGCTACGATTTCGCGATCAGAGGCGGGAACATTCCGGATTCCACCCTGGTATCGCGCCCGATCTTTCACTTGAACCTGGTGTTGGTCGCGTCTCCCGCATATCTGGCGAGCCACGGCGTACCACAAGCGCCCCATCAGTTGCGAGCACACAGGCTCATTGCACGACGTTTTCTGAATGGTCGGATTTCGCCGTGGAGTTTCGGGGCGGAAGACGGCAGCATTGTCATGTTCGATCCGGCGGAAGCTGCTGTGTTGACGTTGTCGGCACCGGAAGCGGTCGTTCGCGCCGCATGCGATAGCGTGGGCATTGCTCAAGTCGGCGTTCATCTCGCTTGGGAACATCTTCGTTCCGGAGAACTGAAAATCGTGCTCCATCGCTATCACCAGCCTGGAAACTATGAGATGGTCATGCAATATCCGCACAGGGCATTGTTGGCGCCACGGGTACAAGCCACGCTGGATTATCTTCAGGAAGCGTTTTCGGAAGACAAGAGGTTGCACGTGCCGCGAGATGCATTGGACGCTTATGTCGCGTGAGGTGGGTTCATCCGGACGTTTTTCCGATCGGTCCCTACAGGTCGATGACCAGTTCGCTCGATCGGGCTCTCGAGACGCAGATCATCAGCGATTTGTTGGCCTCTTGTTCGTCGGCGCCGAGAACGTAGTCGCGATGATCCGCTTCGCCCGACAGCAGCGCGACCTCGCAGCTTCGACACAAACCTTCCCGACATGACGAGACCGCTTGCACGCCATGCCGTTCGAGGCATTCGAGGATCGATTCCTCAGGTTTGACGACGCAGCGCAGCCCGCTCCTCGCGAGTACGATGGAGAACGACCCGTTCTCATGCACGCGAGTCTCTGCCGGAGGGGCCGCGAATCGTTCGAAATGGATTCGCTCAGGTGGCAGCCCGGCCTGTTCGCCATGTGCCGCCACGGCATCCATCAGGCCGCCAGGACCGCAACAGTAGACGTGCTCCCCGGCATCCATGTTGCGCATCATCATGCCCACGTCGCGCGGAATGCGCGCCTGCTCCTCGTCATCCACATAAAGATGGACGGATCCTCCGAACGAACGAAGTTCGTCGACGTAGGCTGCATGCGAACGTGATCGAACACAGTAGTGCAGTTCCCAAGGGCGTTCGTGGTGAACGCACCATCGGATCATGGCTAGAATCGGCGTAATGCCGATGCCGCCTGCGATGAATCGATGACGGTCGGCTTCGGGTGACAGCCTGAACAGCGTGCGTGGCTCACTGATCGTCAACCGGTCTCCTAAGCGCAGGTTCTCGTGGATATAGGCCGACCCGCCACGAGAAGTGGCGGAGCGACCGACACCGAGACGGTACAGCGACGTATCTGACGCGTCGTTGCACAGCGAGTATTGGCGCGTTTTCTCGCCGGGCAAATGGACATCGATGTGCGCACCGGGTTCGAACGGTGGGAGCGGCGAGCTGTCCGCAGCCCGGAGTTCGATGCCGACGATGCCTTCCGCCTCGAGCCTGAGCGTAACGACTTTGACCTCGATCATGTCAGCTTTCCTTGGCCGACGGCTGCCGCGCCTGGTTTTCCTCTTCGAGCCGTTGATTCACCACCCAGCGGAACTGCGAAAGTGCGGAGTCGATGCCGAACGGCATCATCTCGAAATCCGGGTCGAGTGAGAGATTCCGTTGCTGCGCCGTGATGATGTCTCGATCCTCGTCGAATGCAGCGACGACGGACTGATGAACTGAGCGCGTCACTTCGGGCCGATCGAGCGCGAAGTTGTGAGGATGGGCGAAAAAGTAGTGAGTCGAGGTTTCCGTTTCGGGCGTCAGGGCCTGACATCCGCGGAATTCCGCCGCGTCCACTCGCGTGCCTTCGCGCGCGCCGTTGGCTGCCGGTGCGACACCGGAGTCCATGAGAAGAATGCCGGGCAGCGTGAAGTCGTAGATGTTCCATCGGTCGACCTTGCCGGGCCAGTCTTTCACGGCCGCAGCAAACGGCGGCACATCGGTATTCAGGACCCACCGCGTGATCCGCACGCCGTTCTCAATGCGCTCGACCTTGGGTTGAACCTTTGCGTAGTCCTCAGAGCCGCCGAGCGAAGTCGGATGGACGAACGGTAGATGCGAAAAGTCAAGCAGGTTGTCGCAGATGAGCAGGTAGTTCACGTGATAGTGGATGTAGCCTGGCAGACAGCGCCAGGCCGGGTCGTCGAGCCAGTGCGTATCGGGAATCGCGTCCGGATTCGCTAGCGCGGGATCGCCCATCCAGATCCAGATCCACCGATGGCGCTCGACGACGGGGTAGCGCTTGATCTTTGCCCGTTCCGGAATCCGCTGTTGCGCCGGGGCTTCGACGCACGCCCCCGCGCTGTCGAACTTGAGCCCGTGATACATGCACCGCACGCAGTCACCCTCGCGACGCCCGACGGAGAGCGGCGCGCCGCGATGGCAGCAGCGATCCTCGAGCGCAACGATGGTCCCGTCTTCCTTGCGATACATCACCACGGGGCTGCCCGTGACGACACGGGAAAACAGCGCATCGGGCCCGACCTCATGCGACCAGGCGGCCACATACCACGTGTTCTTCACGAACATGGTTTGTCTCCTTGAATTGTCATGTGAGCGCGTGTTCGTCGAGGCGCTTGACTGCACGATAGGTTTGTCGTATCCATGCGTCAAGATAATGGCGTTAATACATGGAATGCACCTTATGCATATACGTGATTTGGATCTCAACCTTCTCGTGGTCTTTGATGCCTTGCTTCGCGAGCGAAGCGTGACCCGCGCTGCCCAGGACATTGGACTGACACAGGGCGCCATGAGCCATGCGCTCAATCGCCTCCGCGCGTTCTTTGACGACCCGCTTTTTGTGAAGACGTCCAACGGCATGTTGCCGACCGAGAAGGGCGCGCAACTGGGCGCAACGATTTCGGAAATCGTGGTGGCGATCCGGCAGAACGTCGTGGCGGAGGCGCATTTCGATCCATCGACTGCGCAACGCACTTTCGTTCTATGCATGACCGATATGGGTGAACTGGTCTTTCTTCCGCCTCTGATTCGGAGAATGCGAAAGCTGGCACCTCATTGCACGCTGCGCTCTGTGCAGGTTCCGCTGGAGCAGATCGAAGGCATGCTGTCGTCGGGGGAAGCCGATCTCGCACTCGGGTCGATTCATGCGGCACCCGAAGGGCTCTTCCAGCAGCAATTGTTCATGCATTCGTTTGTTACGCTGGTCAGTACACGCAATCGGAAGATCGGTAAGACGCTGACCCGTGCGCAATTCGAGACGATGCCGCAGATCGTCGTTTCATTGACAGGTCGAGCAAGCGCGGCCTACGACAGTGCATTCGACGCTTACGGAATCAAGCGAAACATCTATCTCACCACGCCGCACTTTCTCGCGGTGCCGCATCTGATCGACGCGCAGCCCGACCTGATCGCGACCGTCCCGCTGGAACTCGGAACGGTCTTTTCGAGGCTCGGCACCGTCAGGATGGTGCCGCCGCCTGTCGCGCTCCCACCGTTCGCGCTGCGTCAGCACTGGCATGCCCGCTTCAACGCGGATCCGGCTAGCGTATGGCTGCGCCATCTCATCAAGGAGACCTTCGAGCGCTATCCGGACGTCGTGGAAGGCGAGTGAGCGACTGTTGGATGGTTGAGCGACGCGTTCGGGGCGATGCCGCCGTACCCGGCCGGCTAGAGCAATGGGTGGGACGTGTCGGTCCACGAGGTCGATTCCCGTTCAACGTTACTGGTTTCTGGTCACCAAGCGACTGCTTTTCGAGTATATTTGGGGGGTTATCACCTGGAAGCCCCATCATGCCGGAATCTCCCTTCGCCGCATGGCAACCATCGAAGCGCCTCGATCGAGGGAATGCTGCGGAGCAGATTCTCGAAGACTTGCGGGAGCAGATTCTTAGCGGCCAACTGGCGCGCGGCGCCAAGCTTCCGACCGAAAAGCAGCTCGCCCAGGCGTACGGCGTGAGCGGTCCGACCATCAGAGAGGCCATTCGCGGGCTGACCACGGCGTGCCTTGTGGAGGTGCGGCACGGTAGCGGTGCGTATGTGACTGCCGAGGTGGATCAGTTGATCGCCGTTTCGCTGCGCTCGATGATTCAGATGGAGCGCGTCGGCATTCGCCAGGTGCTCGACGTGCTCGGTGCGCTGGTCGAGCATGCCGCGGGTCTCGCGGCCAAGCAGGCGTCCGAGGAAGACATCAATGCAATGCAGGAAATTCTCGAAAGCATTGCGCAAGCCAAGGAGGCTTCTCAGATATCCGTAAGCCTGATGCAGTTTGTCGAGGCATTGGGAAATGCGTCGGGCAATCCGTTGGTTGCTGCCCTTTGCCGCTTCCTGTTCGGTGTTCAGATCGGCCTTGCCACACAACTGTTGGGCACTTCGTTTGCGCCGCTGCGAAAGGCGGCGGGAAAGCTGGCCAAGGATCGGCAGGCCGTGGTTGACGCGATTGCTACGCGCGATCCGGAGGCCGCGCGATCGGCGGCGCGCACGTATCACGAACGAGCACTCAAGACGATCTTGGCATTGCCCAATGCAGAGGCGGCATTTGAGCCCTCGAGGGAACTGGCAATCCTGGCATCCCTGCTCCAGCAAAGGTAACGAGGGTGGGCTGGCCGGTAGCAAGAAGAATCACGGAATTCCTGGTGCCGGTTTACCCGAGTGTCGACAGTGGTATGTGGGCTGGACACAGAGAGGGGATGCGGAGACGACCAAGTACTCGAGCCGGGGACTGCGTGGCAATGCCGTGACCAGCGCGGGTCGTCGTGGCGACCTGGCGAAATTGCGTCAGCAGGGAGCGGATGGCAACGAACTCGTGAACGTTCATCACGCGAAGTGCCTTCGCGTGATGGTCGAGATGTTCGCCGATGAAAGCGGCGATGAAGTAGTCGTTGTGGTGGTAGCCGGGGAGTTCTGCTCAGTGTAGGTCAGGCCGGAGAGCCAATATAGAACGGGACCCTTCCCGACACTTCAATAGTGGACGACGGTTCTGATCGACTTGCCCTCGTGCATCAGATCGAATGCCTGGTTGATCTCCGAAAGCGATTTCGTGTGGGTGACGAACGGCGCGAGCTGAATCTTCCCGTTCATCGCGTCTTCGACCATGCCTGGCAACTGCGATCGGCCCTTGACACCGCCGAATGCCGTGCCGAGCCAGCGCCGCCCGGTGACCAACTGAAACGGGCGCGTGGAGATTTCCTGGCCGGCACCGGCGACGCCGATGACCACCGATTGGCCCCAGCCGCGATGAGCACATTCGAGCGCCGCGCGCATGACGTTGACATTGCCAATGCATTCGAAGCTGTGGTCCACCCCCCAGTCCGTCATTTCCACGATGATCTGCTGGATCGGCTTATCGAAATCCTTGGGGTTCACGCAGTCGGTGGCGCCGAAGGCCCGCGCCAGATCGAACTTGCCGGGGTTCGTGTCGATCGCGATGATGCGGCTGGCCTTGGCGAGTTTCGCGCCCTGGATGACCGCGAGACCGATTCCGCCGAGGCCGAACACGGCCACCGTGTCGCCTTCCTGCACCTTCGCCGTGTTTTTTACCGCGCCGAGTCCTGTCGTCACGCCGCAACCAAGCAGGCAGACCTGTTCGTGATCCGCCGACGGATTGATTTTTGCCAGCGATACCTCGGCCACGACGGTGTACTCGCTGAACGTCGAGCAACCCATGTAGTGGTAGATCGGCTTGCCTTCGTAGCTGAAGCGGGTCGTGCCGTCTGGCATCAAGCCTTTACCCTGGGTGGCGCGTACGGCCACGCACAGATTGGTTTTACCGCTTTTGCAGAACAGGCATTCGCCACATTCGGCGGTATAGAGCGGAATCACGTGGTCGCCCGGTTTGACGCTGGTCACGCCTTCGCCAACTTCAACGACGATGCCGGCGCCTTCGTGGCCTAGAACGACCGGGAACAGACCCTCCGGATCGTCGCCCGAGAGCGTGAAGGCATCCGTGTGGCATACGCCGGTGTGGGTGATTTTCACCAGCACCTCACCGGCGCGGGGAGGTTCGACGTCGATCTCGACAACTTTCAGGGGTTCGCCAGGCGCAAACGCAACGGCAGCACGCGATTTCATATCGATCCTTTAGACGAGAAAGTGGAGGGTTCGGCAGTCGGCCAATCGGGCCGCCGCCAAGGTATTCAACGGAGGTAGGAGCGCACCAGGGAGACAACTTCGTCAATCGATTTTTGCGAGCTTTCGGTTGCTTCCGCGACATGTGAAAACTCCTCTCGCAGATGGCTTTCGAGGACGCCGGCCATCAAGCCGTTGACCGCGCCGCGGACCGCGGCGATCTGCTGAAGAATAGGTCCGCATTCGGCGCCTTCGTCCAAGGCGCGCTCAAGCGCATCGATCTGGCCTCTGACGCGGCGTACACGCGCCAGAACGCGCTTCTTTTCCTCGAGCGTATGCGGCATGGCATCCATTTGTTGGGGAACTGGGTGGGAGTATATACCACATACTGGTGGGGAGTATACGTAGCAGCTCACCTGATCTTGAAGATCGCTGTTCTCACGCGCGTCTTGGCATTTAGTCCGAAGTAGCGGCAGACATTAGCGGCAGGCACAGCGTCCGCGGATGTCGGCTGCGTTGGCAAGCATCGGGAGTCAAACAAAGATGCGTATCGAACCAACGACGGTTCGTAGGGATATCCACAACTTGCTTTCCTTCGAGGTGCAGTATGATTTTGTGACAAAGAAACCAGGTGACAAGGTGTGTAATGCGGCGCAAACGCGGCCGACGAAGCATCGGCGGACATGCCTGCGGCTTCGTGAGGACCGGGGCAACTACGGCCCGGCGGCCCGTTGCACGTAGGTCATGGTCGTAAACTCGCTCGCGGTGAGCGCGTTCCATGTCCGTACGACGTCAAGCTGTCCAGTCAATTCAGGCGGGTTGGGAAAAATGCTACCTTCGTGATACATTAACGGTGTATAAAGACTTGTGAAGATAGCAAAATGCCGACCCCCCACGCTCCTTCAGCCGGCGTCCGGCGGGCGCTGCGCAAATTGGGCGCCGATATCCACGACGCACGCCGCCGCCGCCGGTTGACCATGGCTGTGATTGCCGAACGTGCTTTCACGTCGAGAGCGACTTTGCAGCGCGTCGAAGCCGGTGATCCGGGCGTGAGCATCGGCATCTACGCGGCCGTGCTACAGGCGCTTGGGCTTCTGAATGGACTACAGGAGGTTGCCGACGCCGCCCGGGATACAGTGGGGCAGTCGCTGGCAACCGCCGCATTGCCTCAGCGTGTCCGGATGCCCCGCGGCGGCGGAGGGAAGGGTGACCATGGTTGATGTCGAGGTATATATCGATCTCGACGGCTCGCCGCGCCCGGTAGGGCTGCTCAGGCGGCATGCGTCGCGTCGGGAAGAAACGGTCACGTTCGAATATGACGAGACCTGGCTGGCCGACGACGAGCGCTTTTCGATTGAGCCGGCGCTGGCATTGACGCGCGGCGTTTTCCCATCGCCGCAAGATCAATCCGTCTTCGGTTCGATCGGCGATTCAGCGCCCGATACGTGGGGGCGCCGCCTCATGCAGCGCGCGGAGCGTCGACACGCCGAACGGGAAGGACGGCGTGTCCGTACGCTCGGTGAACTGGATTATCTGCTGGGCGTCGCGGATGAAACGCGCCTGGGCGCGTTGCGATTTCGCTGGAACGGAGAAGATGAATTTCAGGCGCCCGTGCCCGCCGGTGTCCCCGCGCTGATCGAATTGGGGCGGCTGCTTCAAATCACCGAGCGCATCCTGCGGGACGAGGAAACCGATGAAGATCTGCAACTGATCTTCGCGCCGGGGTCGTCACTCGGTGGTGCGCGTCCAAAGGCATCGGTCATCGACCAGTACGGCCATTTGTCGATTGCAAAATTTCCGAAGGAGACCGATGAATACAGCATCGAGGCGTGGGAGGAAGTGGCCCTGCGCCTGGCTGAACGCGCCGGCATTTCCACCCCGCATCACGAACTGCTTCAGGTAGCGGGCAAGCCTGTGCTGTTGTCGCGTCGCTTCGATCGCGCTGGGAGTATTCGCATTCCCTTTCTCTCGGCCATGTCGATGACAGGATCACGGGACGGCCAACGAGGCAGCTATCCCGAACTGGTTGACGCACTGACGCAACACGGGGCGAAGGCGCGAGCCGATGCGGCACAGTTGTATCGACGCGTGACCTTCAATGTACTGGTCTCCAACGTCGATGACCATCTGCGCAATCACGGTTTCCTCTGGGCCGGCCGCGATGGCTGGGTGTTGTCACCGGCCTATGACCTCAATCCCACGCCAACCGACGTCAAGGCGCGCATCCTGACGACTAACATCGATCTCGACGAGGGAACGTGTTCGGTTGACCTCCTTGAAAATGCGGCGGAGTTTTTTGGCCTGTCGCTGAAACAGGCTCGGGCCACGATCAGGGAGGTGGCCAACGTGACCCGGACATGGCAGGCGGTTGCTCAGGAAGTCGGTTGCAGGCGCGCAGAGATCGCCCGCATGGCAAGTGCCTTCGAGCACGACGATCTTAGTGCAGCATCGCGGTTGTGACGGTATCGCTGACGGTATCGGCGCCGCATGATCACGCGGAAGCGCCGTCTCTACAAGGCTCCGGCCACCGGATTGACAACCGAGTGGGAGTAGGCGGTAAAAAAATCCAAGGATATTCAACTACAAGTGACCTGAATGCGTTACTGAGTGTGGACTGGCTTGGGATGTCGGCCTCGGCCCGCCTGCACCGGATGCGCCCGGCCCGATTCCGCCTCTCACTTCCTTCGTTGTTTACGGGCGATTCGTATGGTCCACACGACCACGCTCACGCTGATGACCAGCACGGCTAACGCAATGTATACGATCGGATTGCGATACTGTGGCAGTTGGAGGAGGGCAAGCACCGCGCCAACGATGACCACAAATGCGATCAAATAGGGAAGCGAAGATCGTTTCATCGGAGTAACCAAACAATTATGCCCATCGCCACTACTAGCACGGCGAATGCCGCGAAAGCGACGGGCTTCCGGTGTTGAGGGAGTTTCGTCAACGCGAGAACAACAATCAGAAGTGCGATGAATCCCATCAAAGAGCGCATCGGACCTCTCTCATTGCCTCGAAACAGTTTTCGTGATGTCGAGCATAGTTCCAGTGAGCCAGCCGCCAGCGGACCCGCCTCGGTTACTGCGATACAGCAGCCAGTCGCAGGACTCGATTCGTTGAAATCGTGACCGGATCAAGCGTTCTGCTCTTCGGGTTCCTCACTGCCCGGAGGAAGCGGAGCGTTCTCATCCGCCCCCTCGGGGACGGGAACCGGAGTTCCGTCAGCAGTGGCCACGGCGTTGTCCGATGTTGGCTCACCGCCGGTTTGCGCACTTGCGTTTGAGGAAGCGGCATACGCGTTGTCGCAAAGGTCGCTGCAAATCGAGGCGCCCGCTCCACCCACCGCGGCGCCGATGACGCCGAGCGCGACCGCGCAAGGAATGGCAACACCTCCCAAGGTGAAGACAGTACCGGCTGCGCAGGCCGAACCGATCAGAACCGCGAGCGCGCCTCCTGCCGCCCAACAGGCTGCCTTGCAAGCACTGTCTAACCAATTCATCTTCCGCGCGATCCAATTGCCGGGGCGATTGGCGAGGGAAATGCGCCGATGAACCCCGTTTCGGCTGATCACTGCCTCCTTGATTCGGACAATCTCAAGACCGGAATGCTGGGTGGCGGAAGCCTGATCGGACCGGCTTTCGGAAAATGGGCGCTCGGGGATCAAGTCGAGTGCTGATGGTCCTGACAGCGGCCTTTGACTTTGGGAACTTTTCCTTACGCTGTCCGTTTCTTCCGTGTCGTTCACTACCTGCTCCGCCACCCGGTCCGCCTCCTGCTCGTACGGGTCGTTCGACCCTCCGATCACGAGTTCGGATTGCAGGCTTTTCTTCCGCTCCTTCTCGCACTCTGAACACATACGCTGGACATTGCCTCTCCCGGCAGGAAGGATCGAGTCGCCACTCTGCTGGACCACATGAGTCAACTCGTGTGCCAGAAGTCGGCGGCCTTCGCGGCTGCCGGGGTCGTACTTGCTATCACGGAAGAAGATATCCTGGCCAGTGGTGAACGCGACCGCGTTCACCGCCTCATTCAGCGAGTGAGCACGGCTGTCCGTGTGGATGCGAACACCGCCGAAATCGGCGCCGATGGCTGACTCCATCTGAAGGCGAGTCCCGGCTTCCATCGGCTGCCCGCCGCCGCGTGCGTTCTCGATCGCCGTTTCCACCGCCGGAGCGACATGGCCCTTGTCGTCCTCCTGACTGGCCTTAGACACCAGCCGCTGCACATAACGGTTTCCGTACTGCCGCTGTAACGCGAGCAGATAGTGTCCGGTCTGGGAAGCCTGTCCGGGCGAAGCTGTCATACGCTTCACATTCGAGGCCTGAGCCTTCGCGCCTCTAACCTGGCCGAGAGGCGGGTTCAGTTGGTTACCTCCGGCAACCAACGTCTGATTCTCGTGCGGGGTAGTGATCGGCTGAATCTGAAAAGGCTTCGAGGCGGAGATGTTTTCCGATTGATGCTCTTTCATCGTCTGGCTCCCTTCCGAGTCCATCGCCGCCGGGACGCCGTAGTCTGTGCGACTCCGCTCTCGTGCGTCACGCGTCCGGACGGAATAGAAATCCCATTAGACCTCTACGATCAGTACAGTATAGACACCGACTCAGTCTTCCTTGAAATCTTTCCTATCCTGAGCGATGAGACGCACGTCCCCCAATTAATTAACGTTCCTGCCGGTATTTGAAGGACGTGCATCAGAAAGGGCGGACATGGCATTTGGCACAAGACAGTAAGCATGAGCCGCTTGGCGTCATATTGGATCGAGGTGTATCAGGACGAACTGCTCAAATACGCGGCACAGACCTTCGGGCCGGTAATTAACTTATAGAACTATTTAAAAGTGGACTGGCACGACGTCCGAGGCGGAAACCGCGGCAATGAAATCGCATGTTTTCCGCGCACCTGCTTCGCGGTTTTTGAATCGATTTTTATCGAGCGTAGTGAGTCCGAAATAGCGGCTTGCACCATCTCGAACCCGGGTTTGACGTGCGGCATTTGGTGCGGCCCAATTGGCGGTAAAAGCGTCCCACGGGGCTCGCGATTGGAGCGTTGATCGCCTAACATCAAGAATGAATTCACGCACAAGCGCCGATTCGGTCATTTCCAAAGCGTTCGCTCCCGCTTCGTCTTATTTCATGTGGCCCGTTGCCAATCCGGGTGTGAGAGGGGTGTCATCATGCGACGCGCCGTCTGCCTGTTCATGTCCTGCGTGATGTCCGTGATGGGTTGCGACGCTCACGCGGCTACCCTGTGTTCTGGCGGAAAGCCCGGAACCGGTTGCGCGGCGTCCGCGCCTTCTTCGCCGTCTCCACCTTCTCAGCCTTCTCCGCCACCGCAGACTTCGAGCCCCCCTGTCGCCACACAGTCGGGGACGGCCGGCGGCGGGCATTCGACGGGACCCTCGTACAACTCGAATCCGTCCTCCGGCGGCGTGCATTCGACGGGACCCTCGTACAACTCGAATCCGTCCTCCGGAGGCGGCAGCGGGGCAGGCACCGCCGCCGCGATCGCCGCTGGGGCGGTGCTGCTTGGCGGCCTCGCAGCGGCGATCATTTCGCGCTCGAACCCTGCCAGCACGCCGAGCGCGGATGGGGCGTCGCAGTCAGGCGCGACGGGTCCTGTGACAAGTCCAGTAGGCGAGGGCTCGGCACCTCCGCCGTTGGAAGTCGCGTCGGTTCCCATTGCGGCAAGCGCGCCCGAACGCTTGAGCATCGTGCCGAATCTGCTCGGGTTGACTGTCTCGGCGGCCCTTAAAGCGCTAGAACAGAATGGCCTCGTCATCGGCGTCGACGATAAGGATCCGGGAGCGAGCGGAAGGCATGTCGCCACGCAGAGCATCATGCCGGGAGAGCACGTGCCGCCCGGCACCGCGGTGACGGTGACGCTCGGTGCTGCGCCGGCGCCCAAGCCCAAGCCGCCCGTTGCGCATCACACCCAAGGTCCAACGCAGCCAGGACGGAACGTGCCGCCGACAGCGCAACCCGAGCTTCCAGCGTTGCCAGTAGCCAGCGGGCCTGCGTCGCGGGAAGTGAGCCCCGGGCGTGCAGGGTCGTCGGAAGTTGCTTCCCAGCCTCCTGACAAACCCCCGGTTGGTGTCGAACCTGACCAACCCGCCGACTGGCCGGACGTTACGCTTGTTGCGGCGCTCCTCGCGCTCGCCGGCGCCGCGGCGTACGCGGTGCGCAAGTGGTGGCTCAGGCCGCATCTCGTCTGCCGCATCAGCATGCGCGCGGACGTGGGCCAGCAATCGTGCCGCATGTCGAGCCGGCATGCCCATCTCCCATCGGTCGACGTGAGGCTCGCGTCGCAACCATGGGAAGCGCATGTCGTCGATGCCTCCCGGCCCTCGCACAGGGAGAGGGATCATGTCCGACGCCCCCGTCACGCTTAATACGCTGCTTTGGAACGGCTCGTCCAGCGCGGGCGCGAACGCGCTCATCGATGCGGTGAAGCAGCATGCGCCGGTCGACATCGCGAAGCTGCCGACGCTGCAGTGGCGGGAGCTCGCGCAGGCCGTCGAGGATCAGGTCGCGACGGGATTCGATACGAGTCTCGGCGCGATCCTCGTGCGCTCGTGGTCCGACCTCGCCGCGATCCGCGAAGCAGCGGACCCGCGGCGCACGCCGCCCGACACGACGCGCTCGGTGCCGCTCGTCGAGCACTCGATCGAGTCAGTGCATCATCCGAAGCTCGAGATCACCATCGAAGGGTTGCGCAGCTTCGATGTCGTGTTCGAAGTGAAGCTCGCGCTGAAGATCACTGGCGCGATACTCGGCATCCGCAACGCGCGGATCCGCGAGATCAGGCTCGGCGAATGCCGCGGCGAAGCGACGCTGTCGTTGGGCGGCCATACGCTGCATCGCTACGAGCTCGGCTCGGCGCGCTTTCCCGGCCATATCCGCTTCGCGGGCGAGGGCATGCCGATAGGCCAGTACGCGCGCGATCCGGTGCGTCGGCATTGACGCGGCAGCATCGGGCGAGAGGCTAGGGCACGTCTGTGCGCTCGGTTGCGGGATTGGAGATGGTGACCACGCCGGCCCACATGCACAGGCACTGAGACAGGTTGTCGAGCGCCGGCATGCCGCCGATCAGCACGGTCGGCGCGCCGGCTACCCACGGACTCACGGTGGCGGGCACGCACGGCATCGGCGTCAGCACGCCGAGCGCAGCGGCAGTCGCGGACGCGACGGCCGGATTGGCAATCGACGTGCACATGCCGAACGAGCCGATGTTGACGAGCGGAATATGGTCTTGGATCGTCGCCGCGGGCGGCCCTTCGGCCATCACGCGGTTGACCGGCAGAACCGTCAGGGTCGCCGGCGCGACGCCGAAGCTGCATTGGAGCAGTGCGCCGCTGGTAACCTGTTGTGCCATCGCAGTCCTTGCCTCCAGTTAGCGTCGCGCGATCGATGTGCGCGTCATTGGTCGGGCCAGCCGAGCTTGTCGCAGCGGCTCCGCATTTCGGGCGGTGTCGGCGTGGTGCCGGCCTGCAGATAACGCTCGTAATCCGCGCGCATCTGTGGCCGCATCGGGGCGGTGTGCGGATCGGGGTCCGGCTTGGCGAACACCTGCCGCACCGCCCACTGATTGAATCCCGCGAGCCGGCCAAGCGTCTGTCCGTAGTCGGCCGCGAGGGTCGCCATGTTGCGTTCGTTCTTCGAAATGCGCGCGTCGAACATGTCGACCTGATCGGAAAACCCTTCCTGCGCGGCCACTTCCCGCGTGCTCGCGTTCTTGTTGCGGATCAGGTTTTCCTTGCACAGCACGTTGTAGCCGCGGGTGGCGCCGATCACGAGGTTCTGAATCGCCTGCTGGTCGATGACCATCGCCTTGATCAGATAGAGGCTCACCGCGAGCAGCACGCATGCGGACAAGAGCACGTACTTCCACGTGTCCCTGTCCAGGTCGTCGAGCGTTTTTCGAAACTGTGCGCAACCCTGAAAGCGTTCGGCGGGGTCGGCGCGAAGCGCGCGTCGCACGGCGTCGGCGACACCCTTGCGGAGTTTCGGATTGAACTCGCGCGGATCCGGAGCGGGCCGCGCGAGCTGCTGCGCCTCGACGGTCTCGAACGAATCGCCCGGGAACGGCAGGCGGCCGGTCAGCGCCTCGAACAGCACGACACCGGCTGAATAGACGTCGGAGCGGTGATCGATGGACGCGCTGTTCCTGAGCTGTTCCGGGCTCATGTAAGCCGGTGTGCCGACGACGTGCCGATCTTGCCCCCACGCGGTGCCGCCCGCCTGCATCGCGATGCCGAAGTCGGTGAGCCGCGCGCGGCCGGAGCGGTCGACGAGCACGTTGGACGGCTTGACGTCGCGATGCAGGATCGCGAGGCGGTGCGCGCAATCGAGTCCGGCCAGCATGCCCTTCACGATCGGCAACGCCTGCTTTTCAGGCAGTCCCTTCCCGCCGGTCTTGTCGATCAGCTCGCTGAGCGGTTTGCCGTCGACGTATTCGAGGACGAGGAAATAGTCTTCGTCGATGTGGAAGTAGTCGATCATCTGTACGATATGCGCGTGATCGAGCTGGGCCTGCTGCCGTGCTTCGTCATAGAAGTGCTGGCGGAAGCTCGCGTCATGCGTGAACCCGCGCTTCAGGACTTTGACCGCGTAGCGCTTCTCCCGGATTTCGGCGTTCGTCGCGAGATACACGCGCCCCATTGCGCCCTCGCCGAGCAGCGCGTTGATCAACAGGTTGCCGTGGATGGTCTGGCCGATCAGGCCGTCGTCGCGCATCGCTCACTCCTTCAGGCCGCTTGCATTCAGATAGACGGCGGTGCCCGCGCCTTCCGCCACCGGGCGTTGCGGCGCGAGGCCGCGCCCGTCGAAGCGCACGCCGCGCGGCGTGCTCAGGTAGCCCGTGGTCAAGATCAGCGCGGAGCCGTCGGCAAGCGGCAGGATGTCCTGGCGGCTGCCTTTGCCGGCGCTCGTGCGGCCGATCGACGTCGCGCGCGCGTTGTCGGTCAGCGCGCCGATGAACAGTTCCGCGGCGCTCGCCGTGTGTTCGTCCTGCCACAGGAAAACGGGCTGAGCGAGCCGCAGTCCGTCGATGGTGCTCGCATACCGTTGCGCGCCGTCGCGCCGGCTGACGGTGACGATAGTCTGGCCCTTGCTCAGAAACAGCATCGCGGTGTCGATGGCCGCATAGAAGTCGCCGCCGCCGCAGCCGCGCAGGTCGATCACGACAGGCGCCGGAATGCCGCGCGCGAGCATCGATTCGATCGCGCCGCGGGTCGAGGCCGTGAAGCTCGACAGACTGATGACACGCGCGCGGCCCGCTCTCGACTCGGATAGCGGCGGCTGCGCGACGGCTTCTCGCGTAACGCCGACGCGGCGCACGGCGCCGTTTTCGCCGGCGACCTCCAGCATCACCTGCGTGCCGGGCGGCCCTGCGACACGGGCGACGAGCACGGCGAGTGGCCTGCCACTGACCGGCACGCCGCCGATCGACACCAGGCGCTCACCGGCCTTGATGCCGGCGCGCGCGGCGGGCCCGTCCGGAAATGGATAGAGCAGGGTGCCGCCGTCGCGCCGGCGCTCCAGCTCGGCGCCGACACCCGTATAGGCGGGCTGTTGCGCGGCCTGGTAGGCCGCGTATTCGTCGCGCGTCAAAAAACCTGAGTAGGGATCGCGGGCGGCCAGATACGCGGCTAGCGACTGTTCGGCGATCGCGCTCTCGTCGCCGGTGTCGAAGGCGGCGCGCGCGCCGATCTGCGCCAACGCTTGCGCGTAGAGTCGCAACGCCGCGTCACACTGCCCATCCTTCGCGCAGTCGACCGGACACGACGCCGGCATCTCGGCCGGCGCTGATGAATGGACGAGTGGAGTGATGAGCATCGCGAGCAGCACGGCCTTGTTCATGTCATTCATTGCGCGGCGACGCGGCGCTCATTCGGCGTTGGCGAGATTGTCGAGCCGCTTGCGGATCTCATCCTTCAGCGCGTTGATCTGCGCGCGCGTTTGATCGTCGTCGGGACTCTTGTTGCGCTTGAGCGCATCCAGTTGCGCGCGGTATTGCGCGAGCTCGGCGCGCGCCTGCGCGGTCTTCTGCCGCTCCTGCGCATTGGTCGCCGCGAGCTGGTCGTTGCGCTTTTGCAGCGCTGCGAGCCGGCGGTCCAGCTCGTCGCTCGTCATCTTCTGGTTCGCAAGGTCGGCGCTCAATTGCTTCATCTGGTTGTGCAGGTCCGCCTGCAGCCGTTCTTCGTCGGCGAGCTCGGCTTCCTTCGCGTTCACTCGCTGCTGCGTGGACTGCACGTCTTGGTACTGGCTGATCACCGTGCAGCCGGCGCCGCATAACGCGGCAGCGGTCACGAGAGCGCGCGGGACGGGATGGCTGTGCATTGCGGCACCTTTCAGTGAGTGGGCGAACGGCGTCAGATCCGCGCACGCTGGCTTGCAAGCACGGCGGTCTGCTGCTTCGTCTCGGCGAGCAGGACCTGCTGACGCTGCAGCTCCTGCGTGAGCTGCTGATCCTGAAAATTCTTCTGTGCCTGGAGCTTGCGCATCAGGTCGATCGAATCCTGCTGCGCGGTGATCGAGTCGTGCGCATTCTTCAACTTCTTGTCGAGATCCGAACGCTCCTTCGCAAGAGCCTGTTCGTCGATCGTCTTCTGCTGGATCTGCGTGACGACGGTGTCCGTGTGCTGGGTGATCGTCACGAGATCCTTCTTCATGCCCTCGTTGTATGCGGCAGCGTCCGCATTCACCCCCTTGATGTAGCGAAGCCGCGCGTCGAGGTCGTTTTCGTGGCCCGCCAGCTCCTTGCGACGCTTGTCGAGATTCGCGGACAGGCTATAGCACAGCACGCCGCCACCCAAGGCGGCCACGCCGCCGACCGCGGCGCAGGTTGCGTCGCTGCCGCCCGCGAGCTTGCAGGCGACGAACCCGATGCCGGCGCCGGCCGCGCCGCACTCGAGCGAGGCGGTCTGTTGCTGGGTGGCGCACGCCGAGGTCAGCAGCGTCAGCGCCGTCACCATGAGCCATTTGTTCATCACGTGTTCTCCTCGTCCTCAGTTCTTGTCACGGCGCGGGCTATCCGAGCGCCATCAGCGCGATCAGCGCAATCGCGACCGCGGCGATCAGCGCGATCGACGCGGCCAACCACCACCGTGAGCGCGGCCGGTTCGCAGCGGTGGCCGAGGCGTCGAGCAGCCGCGAAAATTCCGCGCAGCCGGCCACGCGCAGGGCCGGATCTTTCGCCAGTGCCTGCATGATGAGCGCGCTCACCGGAGCGGGAATCGATGCTTCGCGCCGCCGCGGCGGCATCGGCTCGTCGCGCAGGTGCGCGGCGAGCACGGCGGTGCGCGCCGAGTCCGGGCCAGCCTCCGGTGCGACGAAGGGCGGCTGGCCGGTCAGCGTTTCGTAGAGCACGCAGCCCATGCTGTAGACATCCGACCGAAAGTCGATCGCCTCCGCGCGGATCTGCTCCGGGCTCATGTACGCATTGGTGCCGACCGACACGCCCGCGCGTGTGCGGCGCTTTTCGCCGATGCCGAGCGCGATGCCGAAATCGGACAGCCAGGCATGCTGATGCCGCTCGTCGAGGAGGATGTTCGACGGCTTGACGTCGCGATGCACGATGCCCTTGCGATGTGCATAGTCGAGCGCGGCGAGCACGTCCTTGACGAGCGGCAGCGCGGCGCTCATCGGCAGCCGGCGGCCCGGGCTCGCATCGAGCGCCGTCGCGAGCGATCCGCCGGGCACGAGGTCCATCACCATGCATGGCATGCCGCCCACGCTGAACACATCCCGCACCGCGACGATATTCGGGTGACGCAGTTGCGCATGGCGCTTCACCTCGTCGATGAAGCGCGCGGTGATCTGCTCATCGTCGGCGAACATTTCGACCATGACCTTGATCGCGACCTGTTGTCCGTTCCTGTCGTCCCGCGCGCGCCAGACGCTGGCCATGCCGCCGGCGCCAAGCAGATCGTCGACGACATACGGCCCGACGCGCTGTCCGGGACGCAAGCTCATACGTGTCTAGCGGACCCTCGACGGGTCGCGTCCGCTCGGCTCGTCGTAGGGCTCGTCGTGCCGCGCGGGTCCCGCTGCTGCGCCGCTTGCGTCCGCTTCGATCTTTCTGAGCAGCCAGATGGTCGCACCGGTCCTGATCTTCGCGCCGTCCTTCAACTCGACGCCGTGACTCTCGACGAACCGTTCGTCGACGAACGTGCCGTTCGTGCTCTGCCGGTCGAACAGCTCGTAGCGCCCGGCGCGGCAGAGAATCACCGCGTGTTCGTTGGACATCGTGCTGTCCGCATGCAGCAGCACGTCGCACGGTCTGCCGCCCTCGCTTTCGACATAGCCCTTGCCGATCACATTGCGGCCCTCGAAGAGCACGAAAAGATCGCCCTGGCCGTTCCACGTGAACGTGACGAGCACGCCGGTGATCCTGCGGCGCGGCGCGGCGCGCTGCGTGACGGGCGGCTCGCTGTCTTCGCCGGTGTCGACCCGGGTGCCGGGATGGCCGGATCGCGGTTCGTCGTTGGACGAAATCATGGTGTCGCGCGGCATGGTGGGACTCCTCTCGATGTTTTCACTGAAGGACTGCGACATGGCATCCGCCGCGCTGCGTTCCTGCTGACGGCTTTCGGCCTCGCAGCGCGGGCAGCTGGTCCAGCTCGGGTCCATCGGGTGTCCTTTCGGACAGGTGTGCCCGTTGCCGCTTGTTCCGGCCGCGGTGTGACGTCCGCCGCCGAAGCGCCGCGCGATGGAAGACCAGATTGACTTGTCGCTCATGAATCAACTCCCTGCTGGATCGGGACCGTCCGCGACCGGCGGATGCGGCGCGGACTCCGGTCCAGGCTGCGGTGCCGGCTGTGATGCCGGTTGCGTGCCGGCCGCGGATGCGGCGTCCGCCACGGCCGCCTCGCGTTGCGCACGCGCGGTATGCGATGGGCCGCCTACGTGGCGACGCCCTGCCAACGGCGCGGCGCCTTCCTTCTTGCCGGTTGCCGAGGGCGGCTTTTGCGCGTGCGGCGTCACCGGTGGACTGGAAGCATTCGCGCGGGAACCGCTCCCGCCGAGCTGGTCGAGTCTCGTGCGGATAGCCGCGAGTTCCTGCTTCGTCGATTCGTAACGCTCATCGGCAACCTTCCGGTCTTGCTGCACTTCGCTTCTGAGTGCGACCGTGTTCGCCGCGGTCTCGCGCTCGGACTCGAGCTGTGTCGGCAGCGACGCTAGCCATCCCGCGCCCAGTACCCCAACGAGCGCAGCGGGCGCGGCAATCGCAGCGGCGCCCGGCGTGAACCGTGCGCGCAACCGCCGCCACGGCGCAAGCACATGGACGCGGTCGCGCCGGACCACTTGAACCGTAACGTTGTCCGCGCCGCCGCGCTCGAGCGCGAGCCTGACGAGTTCGTCGGCAAGCTCCTGCGGCGTGCGATCGCTGCGCATGATCGCGGCGATGTCCGCATCGCCGATATAGCCGCACAAGCCGTCGGAGCAGAGCAGGCACGTTTCGCCCGCGCGCACGCGCAACCACTGGCCGACTTCCACCTCCACCTGCGGAGCGTGCCCGATGGCTCGCTCCAGAATGCCCGCATCCGGATGGGTCGCGGCCTGTGCGTCCGTCAGCAAGCCCGTATCGACCAACCTCTGGATTCGGCTGTGATCTTTCGTCAAACGCTGCAATGCGCCGCTACGGGTGAGCAGATAGGCGCGGCTGTCGCCCACATGCGCGAGCATCAAGCGCCAGCCCGCGATGAGCATGACCACCGCCGTCGTGCCCATGCCGCGCGTCGCCGGGTCTCCCGAGTGACTGCGCGCATACACCGCCGCGTTCGCGTCGGCAAATGCGCTTCTCAGCACCGCTTCCACCGACGCAAGCGACGTGAGCGTTTCGAAATGCCGCTGCAGCACCTGCACCGCCAGCTCGGCGGCGATACCGCCACCGGCGTGGCCGCCCATGCCGTCGAGCACGATGAACACGTCCGCCACCGGCGTGCGCACCCAGCTCATGCGATCCTGGTTTTCGGTTCGCACGTAGCCGGTCTCCGAGCGCTGTCCCACCGACCATCGATTCGTCCCGCGGGTTGCCGTCATACCGTCGCCGCTGCGTGTCGACCGCGTGCGTGCCGTGCTACGGCACCCTGTGTCTGTCGCCGTTGCGACGGGGCGCCGGAGCGTCTTCGTTCGCATCGCGCAGTTCGAATGAGGTATGGCCAAACCGGATGTCGTCGCCGGCGACCAGCATGCTCGGGGTCTGCGACACGCGCGTGCCGTTCAGGAACGTGCCGTTCGTCGACGACAGGTCGGCCAGATAGAGCCCGCCTGCTTCGTAGCGGATCGTTGCGTGCCGGCGCGACACGTAGTCGTCGCCGGTGACAGCCAGTTCGCACTTTTCGTCGGAGCCGACGTGGATCATGGCGCGCTCGATCGGATACCGCTTGCCGCGCCAGTGACCCGAGCGGCCGATCAGCCAGGCCGCCGGCTCGCCTTGCCGCGGCGCAGGAAAGTCCGGGCTGATCTGCGTCTGCGCGCGCACCGGGCGCGTGCTGGCGGGGGGCGCGTCGATCGACTCGTCGACGATCTTCTCGGGCGGTGGTTTCTTCGTCCGGCGAAGCAGGAAGATCCACGCGAGCGCGGCTAAAAGTGCGAGCAGTGCGGCCGTCAGCGTGGTGAAGCGGATGCTGATCAGCGCAGACGAACCGGCAAGACGCTTTTTCAATGCGTCGAGCCACGACTCGTTCTCCGCGGGTGCCGCAGCTGCGGCCTGTGTGCTAGCGGGACGGATTGCGTTAGCCTCGGGTGCGGCAAGCGGCACCGTCACCGGCACGCTTGCTGTGCTCGCCCCTGCGACTGCGTATTGCAGCATCGCGGCGCCGGCCGGTGTCTTGGCGCTCGACGCCGGATAGTCGAACCGCAATCTGAAGGCCGGCAGCGGCTTCGTGCCGAGGTCGTCTCTGATCGCATCGGACAGTTGCGCGTCTGTCTGCGCGAGCACGAACTTGCCACCCGTCGCGCGCGACAACGCTGCGAGCGAACCCGACGACGCCGGAGCCAGCTTGCCGTAGCCGATCGAATCAATGGGATAGCCGCGCATTTTCGCATCGTTGACGAGATTGTCGAGCGCGATCGAGCTGCCTTCGTCCTTGCCGTCCGATATGACGAGCAGGCTTCCCGCGTGCACGCCGGGATCGTCCTTCAACCGGTTGATCGCGAGGATGATCGCGTCGTAAAGCAGCGTCTTGCCGTCCGGACCGTGTTCGGCCTGGATCCCGTCAAGCGCACGCTTCACTTGCGCCGGGTCGTTCGACAGAGGCTGCAACTGCTTCGATACCGTCGTGCCGAACGACAGCAGCGACGCACGCAGATCGGGCCGCGGCGAGGCAAACGCGTCCCGCAGCGCAGCCTTCATCGACGGCACCACGAGCCTCATCGAGCCGCTGCGGTCGACGCAGAGGATCGTGGTCGTTGCGAGGTCCGCGGACGCGTCGGTGACGGGCGTGACTTCCTTCGCGGTGAAGTCCTGCGCACCGGGCGCGGCGGTCGGGAACAGAAGATGGAACGCGGTGGTGGGCGGCTGATTGTCGGCGGTGCGAACCGTCGCGATTACGGAGCCCGGTTTCACCTCAGCCAGCGACACGATCTGCAGACTGGCTGCGAATGCGCTGCAGCCAGCAACGAAGAGCGCCCCGGCAACGGCTGCGCGAATGTGGCGCAACCATGCAGCCGCCCCGCATGCGGTGTGTGCATTGGGTTCGACGGACATTGCCAACCCTTTCCTGTCACCACTCAACGGAGAGCGCCCGGCACTCCGGCATCGCATTCAGTGCCGGCGGCAGAGGTGTTTATTGAGTGTGTGCTACGTAACGTCATTGTCTATAAAACGAAACACATTCCGCATTTCTGAAATAGGTTTAGACACGGGCTTTGTGTTTGTCAAGCGGACTACATGAATTCGATAGGCGCTGCGTGGAGGAGATGACGCATGCGAGCGCATGGGTGTCTGGAATTCAAATGGAAATTGGGGGCGAATATCGCGTCAAGCGTCCTACCTGCGGGAGTCGGACGAGCACCGGGAATACATCGGCGTCCTTGACATCGAGGATCGCATGCTCTATCCATAAAAGGCCATGAAGTCTGCATTCAACGTCGGAAATTAACGGCGGAAATTAACGGCGTAACGGCGAAAAATCCCTTAATACATCTTTTGTTCCCCTCTGAATCAGCCTGTGGTAATTCGTTAATCGAATCGGCCGCTTGCGATCTTGCGCGGTCCGTGTCCGCAGGAACTGAGGTGGCGAGGAAAGCCACGAGGTACATGGCTCATGATTGACGACCTCGACAAGACACTCGCGGCCTTGCTCAGACGGGAGTTGGCGCCAGGCCTTTCCGAGCAGATCCAGGTCAGCTTCGAGGCTCCGGACGATCGCTTTCCTCCTCAGTCCGTCACTACGCCCGCTATCGATCTGTTTCTCTACGACGTTCGCGAAAATCTCGAGCTGCGCAGCAACGACGTGATGCTCGACCATCATGCGGACGGCACCGCGCAGCGCCGCCGGATGCCGGTTCGCGTCGACGCGTCGTACCTGATCACGGCATGGCCGCGCGAAGGGCTCGCGAATCCCGCCGAAGACGAACATCGCCTGCTCGGTGAAGTGATGCGCGCATTGCTGAGGTATCGAACGATTCCGCAGGACTTGCTGCGCGGCAGTCTTGTCGCGAGCGATCTGCCGCTGCCCGTCAGCGCATTGCAGCCCGGACGCCTGCAAAGCCTCGGCGAGTTCTGGCAGGCGATGGGCGGTAAGCCGAAGGCCGCGATCAACTACACCGTCACGCTTTCCGTCGATGTCGCCGTGCCCGAGGAGGTGCGGCTCGTCACGGAAAGAATCTTTCATTTCGAGTCCGTGCTGGGCAGACGTGTGGCGGGTTGAAAACGTCGGATTGAACAACCGTTTTAGCGGATATGACAGAAAGGGGACGTCTCTATGTCAAGCGCTACTTATCTTGCCCCTGGCGTGTATGTGGAAGAAGTCCCGTCCGCACAACAGCCGATCGCGGGAGTGGGAACGAACGTCGTCGGGTTCATCGGCATCGTGCCGCCGAAGATCTATGTTCCCGTGCCGAATCCGGACTACGATCCCGTCGCCGCGCGCGCGGCAGCGGAACTGGCCGAGCTGCGAGCGGCGGGCCCGGGACAGCCCGGCGATGCCGCAGCGAGGGCGCGCGCCGCGGAAGCGGCGGCGGCCAACCTCGCGGTTTTGCGCAACACCGAGGACAGCCTAAACCGCGAGTTGACGGATCTGAAGACGCAGCTTGACGCAGCGCAGACGGCGGTCAATTCCGCGCAAAGCGCACTGGATGCAGCGAATACGGCGGAGCAGAACGCGACCACCGCGTTCGAAGCGGCGACGGACGCGAACCGGGCGGAACTGCAGCAGGCGCTCGAAGATGCAAGCGCCAAGCAGCAAAGGGCGCAGAGGGCGCAGACGCAGGCGGTACAGAAGTTCAATCGGCTCGACGCCGCGGTGAACGCGAAAGCGGCCGAGCTGACCAGTCTCAGGGCGAGCATCGCCGGAACGACGCCGCCGGCCGGCGGCGCCGCACCCGCCCCTGCGCCGGACGCCGCGCCGGCCAAGCTCGTCGAGCAAGAGGACGACACGTACGAGGACATCAAGCAAGACGATACGCTGCTCGCGCGCTCGATCCTGAGGCCGTTCATCCTGCAGGAGTTCACGCTGAAGGTGGAGAGCCTCGATACGAAGCTGTGCACCAACTTCACCGAGTACGCGCAGCGCTTCGGCACCTTCTCCGCATACAAGGACACGCCGGACTTGCCGTACGACAATCCCGACCTCTGGACCTTCAGCCCAATGCACCCGGGGCATCACGCATTGACGCACGCGGTCAACGGCTTCTTCAAGAACGGCGGAACGAAGGCCTTTGTCTGCCGCATCGACAGAGAGGAACAGCTCGAAGACGCTCTCGAGAACTTCAAGTCGATCGACGAACTCGCGATCATCGCGATACCGGGTTTGCCGAAGTCGGCGGACAACTGGGAGGCGTTGATGACGCACGTCGAGAATCGCGAGAACTGCTTCGCGATACTCGACAGCCAGCAGGTCGTGAACGACGGCGACGACAACGACCTGGACGTGCAGCAGCTGAACTACACGAGCGCCGGCGAGAATGCCGCACTGCCGCGTCCGTGCAAGAACGCGGCATTCTATTTTCCGCACATCGAGGTCATCGACCCGGCGAAGCTGCTGCAGGACGGCGACGTGGCGCGCAAGGTGAATCCGAAATATCGAGGCCGAACCTATGTGGCGCCGAGCGGACACCTCGCCGGCATCTATGCGCGCACCGACACCGAGCGCGGCGTGCACAAGGCGCCGGCCAATTGCGTGATACGCGGCGCGATCGAGGTCAAGTACTACGTCAGCAAGCCGGTGCAGGAACTGCTTAACCCGCAGGGCGTCAACGCGATCCGGATCATGAACAACGCGGTGACGGTTTGGGGCGCGCGCACGATCGGCGGCGACGCGAACAGCGAGTGGAAGTATGTGAGCGTACGCCGGCTCTTTCTGTTTCTGCAGAAGTCGATCGAAGAGGGCACGCAGTGGATCGTCTTCGAGCCGAACGACGAAGCGCTGTGGGGCAAGATCCGCCTGAATGTTTCCGCGTTCCTGACCAACGTGTGGCGCAGCGGCGCGCTCTTCGGCGCGACGCCGGAAGAGGCGTTCTATGTGAAATGCGACGCGGAACTCAATCCGCCGGAAGTGCGCGATCTGGGCCAGGTGATCACGGAGATCGGCGTCGCGATCGTGCGGCCGGCCGAGTTCGTGATCTTCCGGATCACGCAATCCACCGGGGCCCCGCGCACTTGAGCGTGCCTGAGCGAACCGGCAAGCGATGAAGACGCGACAGCCCCCGCACGGAACCGGCGCCTACCGGACGCCGGGTCTCTACTTCGACTGGCGCGCAGGCGAGGTAGAGGTGCCCCCGGCGGCGAGCAGCGGCGTGCCGCTGTTCGTGGGGCTGACTGGGGGCGGCAATGTGCGGGCGGAGGGTCCCGCGCTTTACCGCTTCACGCGCTGGCAGCAGTTCGAACAGGCTTTTGCGGCCGACGGCGTGAGCGCCCTGCTGGCGTGCGCGGTACGCGGCTTCTTCGAGAACGGCGGGCGGCTGTGCTACTTGAAGCCGGCGGATGCCGACGCGCCCGCGACGCCCGACGGACAGAAGTTGGCCGACGCGATCGCCGCGCCGTTCGAACCTCGCGGGATGCTCGACGACCTCGAGGACATCGATCTCGTCTGCGTGCCCGACATCATGAGGCCGGAGATCGCGCAGTCGTCCGCGCGCGTGTTCGATCTGCAGGCGCGGGTGGTCGAATACTGCGCACGCATGGGTGAGCGCTTCGCGATTCTGGACGCGTACGCGGGCAACCCGGCCAACGTAACCGAGCACGGGGCCGATGCGATGCTCATCGACTCGATCGGCCAATGGCAGACGCTGCCGCCCAACTACGGCGCGATCTACTTTCCATGGATCCGCGTGGTGGATCATCGCGCGAGCAGTCGTACTTCGTCCGGCCTGCTCGTGCCGCCGTGCGGTCACGTCGCAGGCGTCTATGCGCGCAGCGACCGCCGCGACGGCGTGCACAAGCCGCCCGCGAACGAGGTGCTGGAGGGCGCGCTCGACCTCGGCTACGTGATAGGGGACAGCGAACAGGCGCTGCTCAACGACGCGGGCGTCAACTGTCTGCGTGAATCGCGCGGCTGGGGCATACGCGTATGGGGCGCGCGCACGCTGAGCGACCGACCCGCATGGCGGTACGTGAATGTGACGCGCGTGATGCTCGCGCTCACGCGCTGGCTCGAATACAACATGCGCGATCTGGTATTCGAACCGAACGGCGTTCCGCTCTGGACATTGACCGCAGAGCGCCTGAAGCGCTACTGCAGCGAACTGTTCCGGCGCGGCGCCTTGAAGGGCGACAGCGAGGCCGACGCCTACTTCGTGAAGTGCGACGCCGAAACCAACGCGCAGTTCAGCCGCGACAGCGGCATCGTGGTGGCCGAGGTAGGGCTCGCGCCCGCGGCGCCGAGCGAATTCGTCATCGTCAGGATCACACAGAGCGCCAGCGGCGTGAACATCACGGTACCGACAGCCTGGCAATAAGGAGAAGCAATCATGGCAACCGGAAAACGCACAGACCCGTTTCGCGGATTCAAGTTCAGGGTGTCGATCGGCGGCATCCAACGGGCGGGTTTTCGTGAAGTGTCAGGGCTCGATGCGTCGACCGATCCGGTCGACTATCGCGAAGGCGACGACAAGACCCTGACGACTCGCAAGCTGCCCGGCCTGAAGAAGTTCTCGAACATCACCCTGAAACGCGGCATCACCGACGACAAGGACCTGTGGAACTGGCGCAAGCAGGTGATGGACGGCAAGATCAATAATGCCCGGAAGAACGGCTCGATCATTCTGATGGACGACGAAGGCAACGACGTCGCGCAATGGGATTTCGTCGAGGCATGGCCCGTCAAATGGACCGGCCCGACGTTCAACGCGACTGCGAATGAAGTCGCGATCGACACGCTCGAGCTCGTGCACGAAGGTCTGGACCGCACGAAATGAGCATCGTGACCGAATTCGAATTCACGTTGCCGCATGGCTACGTGGATGCACAGGGGAATCTGCACCGCGAGGGCATGATGCGGCTCGCGACCGCGAACGACGAGATCGCGCCGATGAAGGACTCGCGCGTGCAGTCCAATCCCGGCTATCTCGCGATCATCCTGCTGTCGCGCGTGGTGACGCGCTTGGGCGAGCTGCCGCAGGTCAACCCGCGCGTGATCGAGGAAATGTTCGCTGCGGACTTCGCGCATCTGGAGGAGCTGTATCGGCGCATCAACGCGAATGGGCACAACCGGGTTCGCGTCACCTGCCCGCACTGCGAAAAGAAATTCGAAGTGGAGGTCGAAGAATCGGGGGAGCCATAGGCTACCCCCTCGACCAGCTTTACGAGGAGGTAGCCTATGTCGCGTATCACCTTCACTGGCCGCGCTCGCAACTGATGAAGCTTGACCATCTCGAGCGGCATCGCTGGGTCTCGGAGGTGGCGAAGATCAATCGAAGAATCAATGACGCACAGACCGATCCGATGGAGTAGTCCATGGCCGCCGCAACCAGCGCAAATCTTCCCTATGTCGCTTTCGTGTACACGGTCAAGCTCACGAAGGCCGGCGGAGGCGAGGACGGCGTGATTGCGGGCTTCAGCGAGGTGTCGGGCATCGCAGTGGAAATCGAGGTCGAGACACTACGGGAAGGCGGCGAGAACCGCTTCGAGCATCAGCTTGCCGGCCCGGCGAAGTATCCGTCGCGGCTCGTGCTGAAGCGCGGTCTCGGCGACTCGCGCTATCTCTGGTCCTGGTATCAGAAAGTGATGCAAGGCCAGATCGAGAGGCAAGACGTGACCGTCACGCTCAACGATCCGACGCATGGCGAGCCGCTCAGCTGGACGTTTCATGATGCCTGTCCGGTCAAATGGACCGGTCCCGAGTTGCACGCGAGCAACTCCGCGGTCGCATTCGAAGCGATCGAGCTCGTTCATCGGGGAGTGCTGCCGTGAGCACCGGCAGTTCCGATCCGCGCGCGCTCGGCCATTCGATCTGGCAGAGGCACACCCACGCCGCGCTCAATGCGGGCGTGCGTACGCGTGAGATCGGCGCAGCGGTCTATCAACGGCACGCGGACTTCGTCGCTTCCGCATGGCGCCGGATGTCGGGCCGCGGCGCCGCGGACGATGCCGGAGAGTCACGACCGGTCGTGATCGGCCGGCGTATTCATGTCGATCGCGAGGCACCTGAGTCCGCGATGCCGGCAACGCGGCCGGTTGCGCGGGCGCGTGTGATTCCGCGAGACGGGGCGATTTCGCGCGAACGCGCAAGCGGTGGCGAGCATGCCGGCGCGGCGATCGGGACCTTGGGGGCGACTGACGACGCGCGACCAGCGAGCGTTGCGTCGACGGAGCGGATAGCAGGCGCTCCATCCGCAAGCTCCGGCGCGCATCGCGTCGAAAGCGCGCCGGTTGCCCGGACGGGCGAGCCAGTGCACGTCACGCGAGCGGGCCCTACCGTCGCGCGCGATGCAGGCGACTCAGTCAGCCCAATCAGTCCAGTTGGTTCACGCGATTCAAGCGAAATGGTCGAGGCGCCGCCTTCGCGGGCTGCGGATGCGCACACAGGCGGCGCGGCGTCCACTGTGCGCAAGGTTGGCGACGTCGTCGATATCCGCGACGTAGGAAACGATGGAAGTGGCGCACCCTCTGCGACACCTATGCTCACTCGCGAACGACTGCCGGATCGCCCGCTTGCCGATACGCCGACGATTCGCGGGCTGCCCGCCGCGCATGCGCGGGGTGCGGACGGATCCGCCAGGTCGAAATCGGTCGATACGCCGCCATTCGCGGTCATGCGTGCGCCTGCGAGGAACTCGCCGCACTCAGCCGGTACAACCGCTGTGCCCGGCACGGCATGGCAGCACGCGTCGGCAACGGCAGCGTTGCCGGCTGTTCTCGCCCGCGTGCCGCGCATGGCGTCGGCGCCGAAGCCGCTGGTGGTGGCGTTGCATCGGTGGCTCGGCGATGTGGGTGGGGCAGCGGGTCCGGCAACCGGACCCCGGGTACGACAACCACACGCCATGACGCGAAGCGTCGACTTCGCAGCTGCCGGTCGTATCGGCACTTTCACGCGCGCCGGGAGGGAGGTGCGCACGGATCACGTCACACTGTCTCGATCGATAACGCTACCCGGGAACACCACCGGCGATGCCGCCTCTCGAACGCCGGCTGCCGAAGCCCGGTTCGACGGCATGGCGATGCGCGAGGCTGGCGCGTCGATGCCGGGGGAAGGCGTGCGAAGCGCAACCGGCGGGCCGGATCTCAATCGCGACGCGGTCGACGCAGAACCCGTGCAGCGCGTGTCGAGTGCGATGGCAATGCCGGTCGTGGCCGCGCGGGCCGAAAGCGAGAGCGCGAGCGATGCTCGCACCGAGCCTGCAGCGGTTGTGCTGCCGGCGGAACCTTCGCCTACTGAGCGAACCGTGGACAGCGTGATGGATGCGAATGCGCGCTCCATCGTGCGGTGGTTGCGCGACACGAAGGCATCGGCTGGAGAACGCGCAGCGGCGGTCCACCGGGAGGCGGACCGCGCCGTCGTGGCGGGCGCCGCGACTATCGCCACGCGAACAGCGAACGATACCGGTCCGATCGTCGCGCGCGTGATCGCATCGCCCGGCGTGCGCGCCACCGGTCATTCCGGCGTCCGATCCGACGCGGACAGTGTCGCGCGTTCTGGCATGGCGGGCACGAGCGTGTCCGCGCCGGAGGTGCTCGCTCATGACGCTCATGACGCTCATGACGCGCATACCGCTCACGAGCCAACACATTCGCGAACAGTGCCCACGCCTGTGATCGCCCGGGCCCAAAGCGCGGTGCCGGTACAAACCGTAACGGCAGCGCAGACGCTGCACCGTGCACGGACCGGCAGTGAAGCACCGCCCGTGGCGACAGCATCCGCACACGTTACGTCGTCCCGCGAAATCCGGGCCTACAGCGATAACCCGTTGGCCACCGCTACACACGGCAAAGCTGCGATGGCACTAGCTCTCGGATCGGCGCAGGCACGACGCGATGCGTCGCTCGTGTCGCCATCGCCAGAGGGCAGCACGGTTCAGCGACGCGAGGCCGGCGGCCACCACGGCAGCGTCGCGCTCCCCGACTTTGCCCTCGCTCCCGCGCATGCCGGTGAACCGAGCATGCCTGCGGTTGCTCCCGCGCGGGTCGCGCCATCTGCGCATGCAACCGCTGTCCGACGCGGCGACACCCGCATGCCGGATATCCTGCGGGTCTTGGCGTCTGCGGGGCCTGTCGCCGTGCCCTCGGCTGCAGTGCCCGAAGCCGTGCAATCGCAGGCTAGCTCCGTGATGCGCAGCAGCGGCGTTCACGCGCGGCCGGGCGCGGCCACCTCGCAAGGCGTGTCACGCAGCGAAGCGGCCGAGCCATCGGAAGTGGAGCGCGTCGCTGACGAGTACGGCGTCGTGCCGGCCGCCCTCCAGCGTGCGGCCACGCCGCCGGGCGCCCAGCCGGCCGCGCTCCCCGCAGCGCCGGGTGCGCCGCATGCCGGAGGCCGTGCGGACGACGTGAACGAGCTGGCCGAACGCGTATGGCAGATCATTCAGGACAGGCTCGCGTCAGAGCGTGAACGGCGAGGGTATGCATCATGGCCTTGAACAAAATGGTGATCCTCGTCGAGCTGCCCGGCGAGCAAATGCAGTTCAGCGAGTCCGACGAGCGATTCCGGATCGTCGCGATGTTCAACCCGAAGACCCTCAGCATCGCCAGGCAGGCGCAATGGCAGCAGCAGAAGGCGTCCAAGCGCGACAGTCCGGAGCTGCAGTACACGAGCGGGCAGCCGGCCACGCTCAGCGTCGAGCTGTTCTTCGACACCTATGACAACGAGAGGCCTGCCGGCAGCAAGCAGAGCGTCTTCACGGTGTACATGAGCAAGCTGCTCGAGCTGACGACCGTACGCAGCGAAAAGCACCGGCCGCCGGTATGCCGGATCAGCTGGGGCAGCCAGAGCATTTTTTTTCAGGGCGTGCTGCAGCAGCTGGACCAGCAGTACACGATGTTCATGGACGACGGCACGCCCGTGCGCGGCACGGCCAAGTGCACGTTCACGCAATGGCGCAGCAATGAGAGCGACCTGAAGAAGCAGAACCTGATGTCGTCGGACGTCGTGAAGATGTGGACCGTGAGGCGCGGCCAGACGCTCGCCAGCATCGCCGCCACCGAGTATCGCGATCCGCGCTGCTGGCGCCGGATCGCCGACGCGAACGGCATCGACGATCCGCTTGCGCTGCAACCGGGCGTGACGCTGATATTGCCGGCGCTGCGCATACCGTCGAAGGCGGGCTCGCGATGAACGCACGCAGCGATTTCGACACGCTCGCACCCGAGTTCGCGCTGAAGATCAACGGCGCGGCACTGCCGACCGCCGCGGCCGCCGATCTGATCTCGATCGTCGTGCTCGACGACGTCGACGCGATGGGCATGTTCACGTTCTCGCTCACCTGTGTGAACACCGAGGACATGAAGGTCAAGTGGATCGACGACGATCTCTTTCGCGAAGGCAATCCGGTCGAGATCGAAATGGGCTACCGCGATAACCGCCGCATCCTGTTCAGCGGCGAGATCACCGGGCTGGAGCCCACGTTTCCGGAGGGCGGGCCGCCGACGCTCACGGTGCGCGGCTACGACCGCCGGCACCGGTTGATGCGCGAGCGCAAGACGCGCTCGTACACGAACGTGAAGGACAGCGATATCGCCGCACAGCTCGCGGGCGGGGCGGGACTCAGGCCCGAGGTCGAAGACACGAAGGTCGTGCTGCCGTATGTGCTGCAACACAATCAGACCGATCTGGAGTTCCTGCTGAATCGCGCGGCTCGCATCGACCACGAAGTGGTCGTCGACGGCCACGCGCTGATCTATCGGCCGCGCAAGGTGAAGGACAGCGAGACGCTCACCTTGAGACGCGAAATCGAGTTGCTCGAGTTCCGTCCGCGGATGACGACGATGGGTCAGGTACAGACGCTCGTCGTGCGCGGCTGGAACCCGAAGAGCAAAGAGGAGATCGTCTCGCACGCGGGCGTCGGCGACGAACCCACACTGATGAAAGGCAAGTCGTCCGGCCCCGCGAGCGTGCAGCGAATCTTCGGCAGCACGGGCAGCACGGTGGTGCGCATGCCGGTGCAAAGCCAGGAGGAAGCCGATCTGGTTGCGAAGCAGCGTTTCGCGCAGATGGCGCTCGGCTACATCCACGCGGACGGCGTCTGTATCGGCGAGCCGCACCTGCGGGCCGGCATCGTCGTGAAGATCGAAGGGCTCGGCGAGCGCTTCAGCGGGCTCTACTACGTGAGCGCGACCGAGCAGAGCTTTTCGATCGCGACGGGTTACCGGACCCGCTTCGCGGCAAGGAGGAATGCGACATGATGCACGACGACCTGCTGCGCAGTCTGCTCGCGCGCGCCGATGCGGACGGCCGCTATTACGGCGTGGTGGTCGGCGTCGTCACCAACAACCGCGATCCTGATGGCATGCATCGCGTGAAGGTCCGCTTCCCGTGGCTCAGCCGGGACGACGAGAGCAACTGGGCCCGCGTCGCGACGGTGATGGCGGGCAACGGCCGCGGTGCCTATTTCCTGCCGGAGGTCGACGATGAAGTGCTGGTCGCGTTCGAGCACGGCAGCGTCGAGCAGCCGTTCGTGATCGGCTCGGTGTGGAACGGCAAGGACGTCGCGCACGAGTCGAATGCGGACGGCAACAACGACAACCGCAGCATCAAGTCGCGTAGCGGCCACGTCGTGCGGCTGTGCGATCGCGCGGGGCAGGAAAGCATCGAGATCGTGGACAAGACGGGGCACAACCGAATCGTGATTACGGCGTCCGGCAACACGATATCAATCGAGGCGCAGGGCGATATCGCGATCCGCTCGCAGACCGGCAAGCTGTCGATCGAAGCCGTCGGTGTCGAGATCGATTCGAAGGCCGGCGTGCAGATCAAGGCGGCCGAGACGGTCGAGGTGACGGCCACCGCGCAGATGAATCTGAAAGCGGCGTTGATCAACCTGAATTGACACAGGCGGCCGGGCCGCGAGGGCCGCCGAGTGCAGAGGAGGAGCGGAGATGCCCGCAGAGGTGCTGGGAGTCGGATGGGGTTTCCCTGTCGAGCTGGTCGACGAAGGCGCACCCGGCGGCGAGCGCTTCGCGCTCGCGCGCTACGAGGAGAGCGTGAGGCAGGCGATCGTGATCATTCTGTCGACGGCCAAGGGCGAACGCGTGATGCGGCCGACCTTCGGATGCGGACTCCATGAGCTCGTGTTCGCGGTGAACAGCGCGGCGACGCGCGCGATGGCCGCGTTTCACGTGCGCGAGGCGCTCGAGGAGTGGGAGCCGCGCATCGACGTGCTGCGCGTGGAGGCGGCAAGCGCGGGTGAGCACGGCGAACAGCTGCTGATCGATATCGACTACCGCGTGCGTCTGACCGACAGCCGTTTCAACCTCGTGTATCCGTTCTATCTCGACAGGCCGCTCGTATGAATTCCGATCGCGTACCGGTGTTCAGCAGGACGGCATGGACAGCGGCGGAAGTGTCCGCCGTCGTGACGCGCTCGCTCGCGCCGGGCGCGGACCGTTCCGACCCGCTCCGGTGCGCGCTCGAAGCGGTGCTGACGCACTATTGCCAACTCCTGGTTGCCGGGCTGAACCGCGTGCCGGACGCGCATCTCGCCGCCTTCGTGTCGCTGCTGCGCCCGTCGCCGGTGCCGCCCGTGCCGGCGACGGTGTCGCTCGCGTTCAAGGCGGTGCGCGCACCGGCGGTCCGCGAGGCGCCCGTCGTGCCGCGCCGTACCGAGGTCGCCGCGGCGGCCGGCGGCGGGGCGCTCGCGGTGTTTCAGACGACCCGCGACCTGCAAGTGTTGCGAGCGGAGCTGACTCGCGCGATGGCGGTGGATGGCCGCCGCCAAGTCGTCGCTGATGCGGCCGCGATCCTGCAGGACAGCCGCGCGGCGAGCGCCGGACTCTTCGCTGACGCGGTGCCGTTCACCCGGGCAATGCATATCGGGGATCGCCGTTTCGGCGAGCCGTCTTGTCTCGCGGGTGTGCAGTTGACGGTCGAGATCGACGACCGCTTCGCGTGCCCCAAGGGGCCGGCGATCGAATGGGGCATCGCGAGCCCCGGCGGCTTTGTGCCGCTCGCGCCGCTGCGCGATACGACGCAGGGCTTGACGCGCAGCGGCGAGCTTGCGTTCGGCGCGTGTTCCGCATGGCCGCAAACGGTGTTGCGCGGAATCGAATGCTGCTGGCTGACGGCTCGCCTGCGTGCGGCGCCGGCAACCGACGCGGCGCTGGCTCCGGCGCCTGGCGTGACGATTCGGCGGCTGCATGTGTCGACGCAGCACGCGAGCGCGGCGGTTCCGCCACAGGCCGCGCTATTCGGCCGCGTGCCGCTCGACGTGACGCGGGAGTTTTTCCCGTTCGGCGAGCGGCCGCATTTCGGCGACGTGTTCTATCTCGCGTCGCAGCACTTCGCGCTCGCCGGCGCGCGCATCGAATTGCACATCGTGTTGTGCAATCCGGCGGACGCGGACCCGGATGCCACTCCGATCGCTCCTGTGAGCCGCGACGGCAGCCCGCGCACGCAATGGGATATCCATACCGCGGCGGGCTGGGTTCCGCTCGCCGTCATCGATGGGACCGACGCGTGCACGCTTAGCGGCACGCTCGCCTTCTCCGTGCCTATGGCGGCCGCGCCGGCGATGGTCGGCAACGTGACGGCAGGCTGGATACGTGCGCGCTTCGTATCGGGTAGCTACAGCGCGGGCGACGCGCCCGGCGGCGCGGGCGTGGCGATCCGTCCTGCCGCGCCTGCGATTGCCAGCGTGGCCATCGCCGTGTCGATCACGCGAGGCCCCGACGAACCGGAGCGTCTGATTGTCGATAACGGTCTCGAGCAGAGGGAGGTCAGGAAAACGACGGACTCGCAGCAGCGCGCGCCGTTCTGCGCATTTTACGCGCTCGACGTGCGAGGCCAGGCACTGTGCCTCGGCGTGCAGGCCGCACGCGACGAGCTGGCGGGACATTCGCTCAGTTTCTACGTCGGCGTGAACCCGGGCGATGCACCGCCCGTGTTGCGCGAGGCTGCGCCTGATACGCCGCCTGCTCGCTGGCAGGTGCGCGGCGCGACTGGCTGGGTCGACTGCAGCGCGCTCGATCGAACGGGAGGGCTGCGCGAATCCGGCTTCGTCACCGTCAGCGTCGGCGACGATCTCGCGCCATGGCGCGATGCGGTTGCGGATCCCGACGGCAAGCTGTGGTGGCTGCGTCTGCTGCTCGATCCGGACGGCACGCGCGCGACGGCCATGCCAGACATCGGCCGCATCGTGCTGAACGCGGTGCCCGCGGTGCAGACCGCGCGGTACGAGCGCGAGCTGCTCGGCTCGAGCACTGGCCGGGCGGCGCAGCGGTTTCACGTGGCGCGTAGTCCGTTGATCGGCGACATGGAGCTCGAAGTGCGCGAAGGTCCGGCTGCGGACGGCGCCGCCTGGGTGCGGTGGCAGTGCGTCGCGGACTTCGACGGCTCGGCGCCGGACTCGCCGCATGTCGTCGTGGACCGGCTGAACGGGGCCGTCGTGTTCGGCGACGGCCGGCGCGGACGGATCCCGCCTGCCGGAGGCAACAACATCCGCATCAGCTATGCGTCGGGCGGCGGCGCGCGTGGCAACTGCGCGGCACAGACCGTCAAGCAGTTGCGCACGACGATTCCGTATGTCGAGTCGGTCACGAACGTCGACGCCGCCAGCGGCGGCCAGGACGCACAGGACGCGCACGCCGTGCGCGGCGCGGCGCTGGCGTGGCTGAGGCACCGCGACCGCGCGGTATGCATCGACGACTACGCGGCGCTCGCGCTGCGAGCGTCGCCCGACGTCGCACGTGCGGCCGCCGTCGGCGCGGCCGAGCTGAACCTGAGCGAGCCGGCGGGGCCGCCGCCGAACGTCGTCGGCATCTCCATCGTGCCGCGCAGCGATGCGCCGCAGCCGCAGCCGTCCGCCGCGCTGCTGCGCAACGTCAGGCAGTACCTCGAGCCGCGCCGCCCGGCCGGGGTCGAGCTGGTCCTGTTCGGACCGAGCTATCTGTGCGTGAGCGTGAGCGCGGCGCTCGCGATCAGTCCGGACGCGCACCCGGCGCGTGTCATCGCGCAGTGCGAAGCGCTTCTCAACCGCTTCCTCCATCCGCTCGCCGGCGGGCCGGATGGGCGAGGGTGGGCGTTCGGCGAGCGCCCGCACGCGTCCGATTGCTATCGGGTGCTCGACGGCGTCGACGGGCTCGATCATGTGCAATCGCTGCGGTTGCATTTCGACGAAGCGTGGGCGGACGCGCCCGGCGCCGCGCGTCTGCTCGTTGCGGCGGGCTGCCACCGGTTGTGCGCGGGGTGACGACGATGGCGGACATCATGGCCGACGAGCGCGATTTCGACGATCTGGTCCGCGAAGGACTGGCGCTGCTGCCTGTGTATGCGCCGGAGTGGACCGACCATAACCCGTCCGATCCGGGTGTGACGCTAGTCGAGTTGCTCGCGTACTTTTCGGACCTGCTGCTTTATCGCGTCGGACGCGTCACACCGGCCGCGAAGCTGCAGTTTCTGCGCCTGATCAACGGCGCGTCGCGCAATGACGCGATCCGCACTGACAGCACGGAACCGGACGCGTTGCAGCGCGCGCTCGACAGCGCGGTGGCCGCGCTCGCGCAGCCCGCTTGCGCGATCACCGCAAGCGACTTCGAGGGGCTCGCGCTCGCCGCCGCGCGGCGGCACGCTCCGGCGGACACGCGCTTCATCGCGCGCTGCGTGGTGGACGCCGATCTCGCCGACGGCCGGCAGCGTGGCGCGGATTGGCACCAGCCCGGGCACGTCAGCGTGATCGTCGCTGCGCTCGACGACCTGTCCGAGCGAGACGCGGCGAGGCTGCGCACGAACGTGCGACGGTATCTGCTGCCGCGCTGCCTGTTGACGACGCGGCTGCATGTCGTCGCACCGGACGACCTGTACGTCGGGCTCGGCTTGAGCGTCGCGCTGCGGCCGGGCGCCGCGTTGCCGGCTGTCGCCGAGCGCATCGCGACCGCGTTGCGGCAGCGCTTCGACGGCGCTGACGCCGCGCCTGCGCTCGGCGTGACGCTCAATCTGACCGAGGTCGCGCGCGTCGTCGAC
This sequence comes from Trinickia violacea, assembly GCF_005280735.1. NCBI lineage: Bacteria > Pseudomonadati > Pseudomonadota > Betaproteobacteria > Burkholderiales > Burkholderiaceae > Trinickia > Trinickia violacea. The sequence goes on along the minus strand of NZ_CP040077.1, from coordinate 2,621,183 downwards.
GACCTGCCGGGCGTCGACTATGTCGAGGACGTCACCGTGCTGCAGCTGGGTGCGGCGCGCGCTGCGTTGTCGCATGCCGAGGCCGGCGTAGGCGTACAGCTGGGCAGACGCGCGACGATCGGCGTGGACACGCGGATCGGCGGCGCGTCGCCATACGACGGCGAACGCCTGATCCGCGACAGCGAGGGAGTGCTCGCATCGGTGCGGCTCAAGCCGTGGGAACGCCTGCGGCTCGGGCTCGCGCATGACGGGCTGCGCGAAATCGAGCAGGCCGTTCGCAGCGAAACGGGCCGCCGCGGGAGGGCGAGATGACCGCACGGGGCGACCGGCTGCTGCACAGCCTGCCCGCGATCTACCGCGCAGCGGACGACTCGGGGCAATTGCGCGCGCTCCTCGCGGCGTTCGAGGACATCCTGTTCGCGAGCGACGATCTCAAGGCGCCGGCGATCGCGCAGCAGATCGACGCGATTCCCGCGCTGTTTGCTCCGCTCGGACTCGATGCGGCGGACCATGCGCATGCGCGCACGCCGGACCGCTTCCTGCCGTGGCTCGCGCAGTGGGTCGCGTTCGAGCCGTATCGGCTCTTTTCCGCCGACCGTCTGCGGATCATCATCGCGGGCATCGTGCCGCTGTACGGCCGCCGCGGCACGCGCCGATACCTGAAGGCGCTGTTGCGGCTGTGCTTCGAAGGCATCGGCGAGATCCGCATCGACGAGAACCCGCTGCACGGCTTCACGATCGGCCGTGCGCGGCTCGGCGAGGATTCGGTGCTCGTGCGCGAAGCGCCGTTTCGCTTCAGCATCGACATCGCGCTGCGCGAAGACGCCGGCGAAGCGCATGAGCCGTGGGACGTATTCGAGCAACGGGTGCGTGCCGTCGTGGACTTCGCGAAGCCCGCGCACACCGTGTACGACCTCGTGTTGAGAAGAGGCACAACCCATGCAAAAGAGACAGCTACTCCATAAGAAGCCGGGGTACTTCCACGGCCAGTTGCTGCTCGAGGACGACTTCATCGCCGAGCAGCGCTACCACTCGAATGCGCGCGATCGCCACGCGCTGAATCTGCACAGCTGGGGTGTCGTGCGCGGGCTCGAGGTGATCCGCGTGGACGACACGACGATCGCGATCAGTCCGGGTTTCGCGGTGGACGGACACGGCCACGAGATCGAGCTGCGGCATGAGGAGAAGCTAAGTCTCGCGCCGGCAGCGGCGGAATCGCTGATGGCGATCAGCCTCGCCTACGAGGAAGAGGGCGGTGCCGAAGCCGGCGATGAAGCCGGTCAGCGCGTGCGCCACTGCTACGGCGTGCTGGCCGCATCGGTCGGCGTCGCCGAGGCCGCGGTCGTGCTCGCATCGGTGCAACTGAACGACAAGGGGCAGCTCGGCCGCGACGCGATCAGCTTCGCCAATCGCCGCCACCTGAAGACGCCGATCATGCCGGGTTCGGTGAGCGCGGCAGCGCTCGATACGCACCTGCGCATCGGCTGGCTCAGGATGCCGTTCAGGCCGATGCCGATTCCGCCGGACAAGGACGAACCGCCGCCGCCGTTTCGCGTCGGCCCGACCGAGGCGCGCGCGCATCGCGAGCTGGACGGGCAGCCCAATCTGCGCGGCGCGGCGGGCAGCATGGCCATCGCGCTGCCGCCGGGCGTGACGCGGGTGCTGCGCCTGCGCGTGGCCGGCGAGGAAAACCACAAGCGGCTCCACGTCGAACTGCTGATCGGCGGCTGGGATCCCGCGCAGCGCAAACATATGGCGCGCGAGGTGCTGAAGGCCGAGGTGAAGCAGGGAGCGTTCGACGAGACCTGGAGCGTCGATCAAGGAGACGTGCATCCGGAGACCTCGACGTTGTCGCTGGAGATCCGCTGCGAAGGGTATGCGCGGGTGTCGCTCGTCGCGGTCGAGGTGACCTGCGACCCGGCCGCGCTCCCTGCGGCGGCGCTGGGCGCATGAGCGAGCGGCCATGACCAAGTTCGAGCACTCGCTCGCGCACCTGCTCGCCGAAATGGAGTGGGTCGATCTGTTGATTCGCGCACTGGTTGCGCGCGTGCGGACCGAGCAGACCGAGGACGATCAGTTCCGCGGCCTTTACCTGTCCGAAGCGCGCGTGGATGCGTTGCTCGCGGCGCCGCTCGGCGCGCCTTCGTGGCTCGCCGCCGGCGTGGGCCGGGATCAGGCGTTGCCGTCCCGGCTTGCCCCGCTGCGCGAGCAGATCGCCGCGCGCCGGCAAGCGAGCGTCGCGGCGGGCGTCGAGTTGCGGCTCGAACGGCTGCGCTCGCTGTTCGGCTTGAGCGAACTGGACGTCGGGGTGTTGCTGATCAGTGTCGCGGTCGGCTTGGACGCGCGTTACGAACGGCTCTATGCGTATCTGCAGGACGACGTGACGAAGACGAGACCGAGCGTCGATCTCGTGCTCAATCTGCTCGAAGTGGACCCCCTCAGAAGGTTTGCCGCGCGCGCGTGCTTCGACGCGGATGCGCCGCTGCGGCGCTACCGGCTGATCGAGATGTTCGACGATCCGTCGCGGCCGACATCGCCGCTGATCGGCCGGTTCCTGAAAGTGGACGACCGCATCGTGTCGTTCCTGCTCGGGTCCGATCAACTCGACGACAGGATCGCGCCGTATGTCCGCCGGATGGAACTGGGGCAGGCGCTCGATTCACTCGTCGTAGAGGACGGCGTGAGGCGCGGTTTGCAGCAGCTTGCGGTGGACGCGCGCGGCACGCGGCGGCTCGTCGTGCATCTGCAGGGACGCGCGGGATCAGGGCGCCGCACGATCGCGAAGGCGTTGGCGCTGGCATGCGGGAGGCCGCTCGTCGGCGCCGACCTCGAGCGCATGCAGCAGGGCGCCGATTTCTCCACGTGTCTCGTGCTGATCGATCGCGAGGCCCGTCTTGCAGGCGCGGCGCTGTACTGGAGCGGATTCGATGCGTTGACGTCCGACGAACATCGCCCGCTGCTCGCAGCGTTTCGGCAGATCGTCGAGAAGGGGCCTGCGCTGGCTTTCGTCGCGGGCGAGACCGCGCACTTCCCCGTTAGCCCGGCGGATGACGTGCGTTATGTCAGCGTCGCGCTGCCGCCGTTATCGGGCCCGCAGCGGCTCGAGCTGTGGCGCAGGGCGCTCAGCGGCCGGCCGTTCGACATCGACGCTGCCGACTTGTCCGGGATCGCAACCCGCTTCCGCTTCACGCCGCGGCAGATCGACGAGTCGGCGTATACCGCGATGAACCTCGCAAGCTGGCGCGCGCCGGGGAACGCGCGCGTTGCCGTGCAGGACCTCTACGACGCGTGTCGTCATCATTCGAACCGGACGCTCGCGACGCTCGCGCGCAAGATCACGCCGCGCGTCGGCTGGGACGATATCGTGCTGCCGCCAGATCGCATCGTGCAGCTGCGCGAGATCTGCAATCACATGAAATACCGGCACCAGGTATTCAGCGAATGGGGATTCGAGCGCAAGCTCGTGTCCAGCAAAGGCTTGATGGCGCTGTTTGCCGGACCCTCCGGCACCGGCAAAACGATGGCGGCGGAAATCATCGCCGGGGACCTGGGTCTCGACCTGTACAAAATCGATTTGTCGTCGGTGATCAGCAAGTTCATCGGCGAAACGGAGAAGAATCTCGCGCGCATTTTCGACGAAGCGGAAACGGCCAACGCGGTTCTGTTCTTCGACGAGGCCGATGCGCTGTTCGGCAAGCGCAGCGAGGTCAAGGACTCGCACGACCGCTATGCGAATATCGAAGTCGGTTATCTGCTGCAGCGCATCGAGGAATACGAAGGCATCGCGATTCTCGCGACGAATTTCCGTCGAAACATGGATGAAGCGTTCGTGCGGCGCCTGCAGTTCACCGTGGATTTCGCGCTTCCCGGTGAAGCGGACCGCTACCGCATGTGGCAACGCATCCTGCCGGAGCAGACGCCGCGCGACCCCGCGATCGATCTCGCACTCCTTGCATGCCGCTTCGATCTGACGGGCGGCAGCATCCGCAATATCGCGCTTGCTGCGGCATTTCTGGCCGCCGACGAACATGACATCGTCCGTATGCCTCACCTGATCGCGGCGACTCAACGGGAGTACCGGAAAATGGGCAAGCTGGTCGCGGATGGTGAATTCGGGACCGCTTCCGAATAACGCACCGTGCGGGTGGGCCGCCTTGTTACGCTGAGACGGAGCGGAATGCGTGTCACAAGACGTACGCGCGCGGATCGTTGTCGGAATCAATACTGCTTCGAAGCCTGGCACTCCCCGGTGCTGCCGTAACCCTCGCAGAGGAACAGCTTGAGCCAGTCGATACGTTCGCGTAGCCGTCGATCGAGGCAGGTGGCGTACACCAGTGAGGACATCGAACCGCCTCCGGAAAGATCGCGCTGCCACGAACACTCGTCATGAGCGAGCGTCTCCCACCGCGCTTGCGTGTCGTGAAGCTGGCGCGCCGAATCAGGCGGCAAGGTCGTGTAGAGCTCTCGCAGAAGGTCTCCGAGCTTGCGCTGGGAAAGGCCGAGCTGCTCAACTTCGTTTTGCTGCGTTTGCACCATTGTCGGTTCGGCCGAAGGCGCGATGACCGGGGACGGCGCGCAGGCGGTGCAGACCGTCAGCACGAGGCAAACCTGTGCGCCGAGCGTGAGTGCGGTTCGATCGAGTTCGCGACGGGTCATCAGATCTGCCCTAGCCATAGCTTGATTTCGTTTTCTCGGCGGTTGGCAAGCCCTTGATTGTAGACGCCACCGGCCTTTTCCCACTTGCGCAAATCATCCGGCACGGCGTTCAAGTTATTGTTGTTGACGTCGCTTAGCGCCGAGCTGCTCTGAAATCCATTGACGCCGATGTTAAAGCAAAATGATACGAGTGCATCAAATTGATTCTGCGTCAGGTCCGTCGCAATGGCATCGTTAAGTGCGCCCTCGTATTTCCGCAAATCGTATGCCAGTAGCGCCTGTACCTGGTCATCCGATATTCCGCCCGCGTACGGCACCGGCGTGCCATTGATGTCAAGCGCGCCCGAACTCTTCTCTGTCGGCGTCAGGGCGTGTCCGACGCCGATAGTCAGCACGCCGACACCGTCGTCGTATGCCTGGTTCCGGTAGCCCTCCCATTGGGTCAGCAAGCTGCGTCCATGATCGCTCATTTGCATTGACATGATTGCTCTCCGAAATACAGTAAGGCATGAGGGGGCCCTTCGAGGGCACCGACGCGCCACAATTTGCCGTTCGAGATAGATTCCTCTCGCGGCGTCTCTGCAATCGTGGTTAATTCGTTTTCTTTAAAGTCGATCCAATATGTCTTGTTTTCAAAATCCTTTGGTGCAGCGGTTCTGTCGTCAGCCTGCGGCCGGCACGGCATCGGTGTCGCGCATCGTCGGCTCCGCAGGTTGATCGGGCCTCGTCTCGAGCGGCACGGCTTGATCAAGGAAGTGGGTGAGCGCCTCGGCCGCGATTTGGCGGAACTTCATCTCGATGACCGCCGCGTTGAGCGCACTCGTGTCGCTGCCTCCCAGTTGTCTAACCGCACTCTGGATAATGGCGTCCGGTGATCGTGCCCTGAGGCCGGCAGTGCCGGCCGGGGCGTCGAGTGCCCGGACGACGTCGAGGATGGACGGTGCGTCGGCCAACCCGATATCCAACAGCTTGCCTGCCTGAGGGCCGAGATGACGGCGCACGACCGCTTGGGCGCCGAGGGAAAGCATGAAGCGGAATGGTAACCCGGTGCGGATCGACAGCAGAACGGGGTCAGTCGTGGCCAGTTGTTCCGTCGAGTAGATTCCTTCGGCGGCGAAGGTGGCGGCAAGGGGAATTGTCACGCCGCCAAGCTGTAGCAGCTTGTCGCCGTTTTCGTCAGCGTCGTTCGGTTGCCACTGTGGGTATGCGAAGCGTCGGATGACCTTCAGAAAGTCGTTCAGCGGAAACAGCGCAAGACCAAAAGCCAGCGCAGTCTGCGCGAACTTGGGATCGGCGGAGGGAGCAACCGCGAGCCCAACTGGCACTGCAAGGAATAATCTCAACGCATACCAGTATGCGTCCGATACGGTCAGGCTCCTCTGCCTGATGCAACGTACTGAATCGCCAACCGCGAACATGAACGCCCCGGAGATCGCGCTGATTGCGACGGGTGCTTCATGGCCGAAGAGGAAGGCAGAACAATCCGCGCCCACCGTCATGCATCCGCGCATGCGGGCGACGAGCACCGCCGAGCCAAAGGAAATTGCCACAAGCAAGACAAACGGTGTCAAGAAAGCACTCAGTCCGTATTGGCTGTGATAGATCGCCTTGAATACGTATTGGCAAACCGAAGGATTGGCGGCGGCTGCAGTACGCCAAGAATTCTCATCTTCCTCGTCCGAGGCTTTTGCAATGAGGCCACGGTCGGACAGCTCGCTGATCAGGCGGCGTGCCCAGAAGCGCTCCAGATACGCGCACAATGCGCCGTCCTTAAGGCTGTTGCGGAATTCGTCGTAGCGCGCAAACCACGTGTGCATCAGGAACCAGATGAACGGGCCGGCGCATACCGCTGTCGCGAGCGCCGCGAGCGTCGCCGCCAATTCGAAATCCTCGATGGAAAACGGCGGGCTGCCCGCGGTCAGCCGCTCGCAAGGGACCCATATTCTGACGGCGTCCCACCAGGCGGAAAGTGCGTCGCCGCCATCCAGGTGGGGAGCCAGCGGGAAAGTTGACGCAACGGAACACGCGGTGGCCGATTGGTCTTTCAGGAGGAACGCATAGGCCAATCCGTCACCGATCAGATTGACGGCGATCACAACTGCCCAGAGCGCGACGCCCCTCTGCCACCCTCTTAGAAACAATGGTGTCGATGTCTTGGCGTTTAAAGCCGATTCTTTTCTTTGAAACATGGCTTAGCTTTTCACCATGAGAGCAGCGATCAGCAACGTCGACTGGCCAGGCAGACCACGGAGGAGTGAGATGCGACGCGATATTCGCTGGTGATGGATGCGGAGTTAGACCGTTTATGCCGCCATGTGCCGCAACGCGGTGCGCGTCCGGACAACGGGATCGAACGTCGTTTCTTCTCCTGAAGATAGGACAGCCAAGGCGCTTGTACAAGCGCACTTTATTCGTTAATGCGAGTTTGTGATTTCAATGCGTGCCTGAAGGTATCGCGCCTACCCGGAGTGTTCTACGCAGCGAGCGCGCTTACCATTCTTTGCCGCCGTCGATAAGCATCAATCTCGCGAAAGTCGTCCGAATTGCATATGCTGTATGAATTCCGGCTAGTTGGCGTCATTTTCCCGCAGTGAGTTCAGGACCGTCTGAGGGCGGGTGCTGCAGGGGCGGGGGCCACGCACTTTGTGCAACTCCCGACCGCCACGGTCGCCGGGTTGTTGCGGGCCGTTGCACTTGGCATCCGCGACCGCGCTATCGCGAAAGGAGTGGCTGATATGAGCGAACGCGAACAACTCGATAGCGCGCTAGCTGCCACATCGTTGGCCAGGCGCAATGATGAGCGATTGGCAGCAGCGATCCGCATACAACCGGCTTCACCGGGTGCAGCTGTCGCGCGGGACCCGGTGGACCGTGTCGCCTGCCGTATTGGGGACGCTTCGTGCGCGTCTGCGCACGCGGGTGTGCTGAGTCGGTCGAAGCGTCTGGATGGCGCCGGGGCGCAGCAGTCGCTGCTACGCTTGCAGAGGGACTTCGGCAACCAGTATGTCGGTCGGGTTCTCAGCCGTGTCGCCGGCGAAGGCGAGCAAGCTCAGGACATGACGGCCATTGAACGTTCGATCGACTCGGCACGCGGTGGCGGTCATGGTATGGATCACGGCACCCGCGCGCGGATGGAGGCCGCCTTCGGCGCCGATTTCAGCGACGTGCGCATTCACACGGATGCGAAATCGGACAGCCTGAATGGGTCGCTCGCTGCCCGGGCGTTTACCACCGGCCGCGACGTGTTTTTTCGCCATGGCGAATATAGTCCCGGCAGCTCGTCCGGCCGGGAGTTGCTGGCACACGAACTGACGCACGTGGTGCAGCAGAATGGCGACGGCCTCCAGCGCAAGATGACCGTGAGCGAGCCTGGGGATCCCCAAGAGGTCGAGGCTGACCAGATGGCGCGTGCGGTAATCCAGCAGGAGCAGATGCAGGCCGTGGATCGCGCGGTGCCCCCGCTCGAATCAGCCTCATGCCACGGAGGAACGAGCCTGTGCCGGGACCCGAATTCGTAAGCCAAGTCGTCTTTAGCGGGAAGCTGCCGCTAAACGTTGAAGAGAGTTTGTCCGAAGTTGATCGGGCAACTCCGTCGCCGCGCGATTCTGCACGTTATCCGGCTGCCCGTGGTATCGGCTCTTCTGTGCGAGCGCACGCCTCTGCAATCCAGCGCATCGCTTCTTCAAGGTCGTCTCGAGCCGGCAATTACCTCTTGCAGCTGCAGAGAAGCTACGGCAACGGCTATGTGCAGAAGGTGCTCTCCACGGCCAGTCAAGCGGGCGCATCTCAGGTGGAGCGCATACCTGCAGCCAGGCTTGAGCTTCCGTCAAAGACCTCCGTGCTAAAGCAGCTATCTCGTGCCACGAGTGCTAGCCGACCACTGCAGCCGAAGCTAACTATTAGTGATCCTGACGACCCATATGAGAAGGAAGCGGAAGAGATAGCGGAGAAGGTCGTAGTCCAGCGTAAATGTGCGAGTGGGGGAGATTCAGACGAGGAATGTGGGCAGTGCCGGATGAATCGGCTTTCGCTGCGGCGGGTATGCACGGATGAAACGGCCGGGTCGGAAGCTCCGGGTATCGTAGATGACCATACAATTCAACAAACGGGGGAAATGCGGCGCACTGTACAGCGGCTGTCGTGGGACGACGTTGCCAACGTGGTATCCAGCGCTGAGGATACGGTCAAGCAGGATGCAGAGGCGGCGGCTTCGGCGGTTGCATCGGGTGCCCAAGCAGTGGGCCAGACGGTTGAAAGCGGCGCCCAGGCAGTTGCGGGAGCGGTCGAAACGGGTGCCCAGGCGGTTGCTCAAGGCGTAGAAGCTGCAGGCCAGGCTGTGGTCAGCGGGGCGGAAGCAGTCGCCAGCGGGGCTGTGGCGGCGGGTAAGGCCGTCGTCAGCGGCGTGGAAGCCGCGGGCCAGGCAGTTGTCGGTGGCACCGAGGATATATTGACTGCCATGGGCGGAGCGAATGCCATCGCCGGACTCTTTGGAGGGACAGTAACGGTAACGCCTTCAGGGGGAGTTGTAATTAGCATTCCTGATCAGGAAATCGCCGAGGTGGAAGACGAAACTTTTGTGCTTCCTGTCGGCATACCTACGCTAACGCTCTTCGACGCTGGCTTCAAGTTAGGACCTTTTGTCATTGACGCTTGGGCGGGAACGATCGTTGGTGATCCCTCCGTTACCCTGGCTATCGGCCCGGTCAGATTGCAGAACATCAGCTTGGTGCTGGATCCGGTCGGGGGCACTTATTTAGGCACGGCACAGCTTTACATCGGCTCCGCGATAAGCGGCTCTGTGGAGAAGGCCGATGAGGCCAAACTTCAGGCAGAGGGTGTGATTCCTGCGGAGCCGCCGATTCCGATCCTTGCCAGCGCCGAGCTGGGGCTTCGCGCCATCCTTCGCCTGGTCGGCAAAGAGGGTTTCAGCGACACCGTCAATGTGGGCTATGCCGGCGGGTCCTTCATCCTGCGACAGGTGTTCGACGTGAAGCTTGGCGCCCTAGCCAACCTGGACCACGAGGCGTTCTTGCGCATTGAGATCGAAGGCGAGGAGATCTGCTCCGTCATTTGGCCGATAAAGTCGCAGCGTTTGGGAGATGCAGGGGTTGAGATTCGCGTGCCAGTTACGATTGCAACCGGTTCCGGCAAGGCGGTCGCGATTGGCACTCCGACTGCCGCTAAGTTCCCGGCCGACGCCATCGAGACGGAGCTGCAAGACGACCACGAACCCGAGCACTGCATGGGGCTGGAGGAGCTTGGCAAATTCCTTTGCAGGAAAGGAAAGCTGCCTCCTGACATCTGTCTTGTGCTGTTCCCGGCGAAGCCGTCGACGCCACCGGGTCCTCCCCCACCGGTTCCGTTTGGTCCGGTAGCCCCCCCTGTAACGCCTCCCAGTGTCGCTTCCGCGCCGACCGGCAGAACGCCCAGTGATCCGATCGAGATGCAATGGTACAAACCAGACAATCTGTACGACACGCCCATCGAACTTGATGGACAGAAGTACCGTCGCACGAAGCCCGGTCAACCACTGCCTCTACCCGATTCGAACCTCGAGATCGGCGTAGAGAGCCAATACCTTGCCAAAGTAGGGAAATTGTTGATTCTCGCCTTCGAACCAGACGGCGGAGCAAAGCGTCGCTTTAACGAGAAATTGAAAGCGCACGGCTACGGAGGTACTAAGGGCGCAGGCACCGACGCCGACCACAACCAGGACCTCCAGTGGGCGGGGCCGGACGAGTTTTATAACTTGTGGCCGTTTGACTCTAGCGCAAATCGGAGTGCGGGGCCGCTCCAGAACGATTTACAGGAAATCACGTTTTCCGATCGAGCTGGAGATCCACCGCAAACAATGAGCATCGGCGAATTCAAGCGCCGGGGGCTCCACCGCGATCATAAGTACTTCACGATCAAATGCATTAGCCTGACGCCACGTGCCTGCCCGTGATTGAGAAAGCGCGGCTCGTGCAGGGCACGCCAGTCCCGACTATCGCGACGGACCTCGGCTACGCGAATTTGAGTGTCTTCATCAGCATGTTCCGGCGCGCGTTGGGCGAAACGCCGTAGCGCTATCGCGAGAGTCGATGAATCATCGGCTGTTGAACCAGCGAGTCAGTGCCCCGCCAGCTCGAGCCAGCTCAACAGGTGGTTCGCAACCGACTCATGCGGAAAAAGCCGGTGGGCATCACGCCTTGCGAGTGATCAAGCGTGAACACACGCTCAGGGCGCAACGGGAATGCGACGTTCCCATTGCGTTGCCAGACGCCCTCGGTCGGCACGACGAGATCGTTCGCGACGTTCTCGAAGACCTCGTCGGCGCCGCGGCACGGGCTCGCGAGTTCAATTCACCTTCGCCCATTCCGCCCGGATCAGCGCTCGGAACGCCAGGTATTCCCAATCCGAGTTCGGCGTGAACTGCTTGATCTGGTCGCCGTCGATGTAATCGAAGTACTCCCAGTGCACCGCGTCGTTATCGGGGTAGCGGTAGCACTGGATCGTCGCCGTCATGTTGCCCGGCGGGTTGCGGTTGACGAGCTTGTGCACCTGGTAATACTCGGGTGTCAGGTAGGTCACTTCGCCCTGGTGAAACACCGCCTCGGTGAAATAGTCGGTGACGTCCGGATTCAGCTCGGGATAGAGCTCGACCCAGATGTCGCCGTGCAGCACCTTGATCACCGCGCACGCCTCGCCGTGGTCGTGGATCGGCGAATAGTGGTTGCCGGGCCAGATCTCCAGCACGTAAGGGGAGCCGGGCGAGTCGCCCTGGTTCGGGCCGATCGTGATGCGCAGATAGGTTTCGTCCGGCTCGTATTTGCCGAACTCGCTGGCCTTTTCCTTCAGCTTCTCGTAACAGAGGCAGCCCGGCGTGACGATGCTGTAGTTGATCGCGGCCGAGAAATCGGGGAAGTCCGGCGTATCGAGCTCGATCGCGGGACCGCCGACATTGCCGTACAGCACCTGGCACGCGTCGGGCAGGCTTTCGATCACGGTCGCCTGGTTGCGCGCGATCATGTCGAGCGTGATGCGGTCGCTCGAAACCAGCACGGGCGGCGGTGCGAGCACGACGGGCAGCGGCCACAGCAGGTGCGCGAGCGCGACCGGACGCGGCGTGCCTGCCCGCGCCGCGATGCCGATGTAGCGCAGGCTCTTGAACGCTCCGGCCGCCTCGCTTGCCGCTGCTTTGCGCGCTTCGCGACGCGCCTTTGCAGTCGCTCCGGCGGACAGCGCGGCGGGATTGGGCGGCGTGACCGGCAGCGGCGCTTCGAACACGACGAGTTGCGGCAGCATCTCGCCCTTGCCGAAGCGCACGCGCGCGTTCAAGTAATCGAGGCTCATCCAGTACGAGATCGCGATTCCCGGGTCGACCAGCGCTTTCTTCGCAGTGGTTTCGGCGATCACGCCGGCGGCGTCCGTGCCGTTGTCGCGGCGCAGGACTGTCTTGTCCAGGCCGACCTCGAGCACGAGCAGCGTGCCGTCCAAGTTTTTTTCCGAGCCCAGCACGATGCGGAAAGGCCCTTCGGTCTTGAACGTGAACGAGACCGTGCCTTGTCCCTTGACAGGGAATTCGTAGTTCGTGAACGCGACGGGCCAGCCGGAGCCGGGACGGGTGTCGGCAGGCGTATGCGCGGACGCCTCGGCGGGGAACAACTGCTGCAGTGGGGCGCGTGTTTGCGGGACCAGCGTCATAGGTGTCTCCTCCTTGGGGCACGATTGATGGTGGTCACTCCACTATATAAATACAGGCCGCGAAATGCGGCCTGTCAGAGTTGGCAGGCATCGGTTATCTGACGCAGCACATCAAGATGGACCGCACCGGCGCGCTGCTCGGCGTGATGATCGCGGCGCTCGTGATGTGCTTCTTCATTCCGCTGTTCGGCAGTCTCTCCGACCGCCCCGGCCGCGTGCCGGGGCGCGCTCATTCGCGGAAGGTCTTGGCGGTCTCGTCGGCCGCGTGCCGCAGATCGGGCACGAACGCCAGCAGATCATCGAGCGTCACGCGCCCGACCGGCGCCTGTACGGCGATCGCCGCGCAGGCGCGGTTGCGGTCGAGCATCACCGGCACCGCAATCGCGATCAGCCCTTGCAGATGCTCCTGGTTGTTGATCGCGAGCCGGCGCCGGCGGGTTGCGGCGAGCTCTTTGCGCAGCGCTTCGCGGTCGGTGATGGTGCGCTCCGAATAAGCACGCAGCGGCAGTGTCTCGATGACGCGCTCGCGCCGGTCCTTCGGCAAGAAGCTGATCAATAGCTTGCCGCTTGCCGAGCAGTGCAGCGGCACATGCGATCCCGGCTGAAGATGCATGCGCAGCGGCCACTCCGTTTCGACGCGGTCCACGTAGACGACGTCGTTGCCGGACAGCATGGTCAGGTTGCAGGTCTCGCCGATCTTCGCCACGAGCTGCTCGAGCAGTTCGTGGCGCGCCGCCGCCGGCCCGGCGTGCATGAGCACGTTGACGGCCAGCATGCGCACGCGCGGCGAACATTCGTAGAGCTTGTCACCGGCGCCGCGCGTGACGAGCCACGCGTCGGCCAGCTGCATGAGGATGCGGTGCACGGTCTGCTTGGGCAAGTCGAGCGTATGCACGAGATCCATCATGGATAGCGGGTGGCCTGCCTCGGCGAGCGTTTCGAGCACGCGAAACGCTCGCACGGCCGCCGCGTTCGATTGATTCGATGTCGACACGGTCTCTCCTGAAGATGGCGGTCGTGCCGCGCACGTCCTCATTGTGTATCTCATCGTGCAGTTTTCGGGACTATGGAAAGTCCCGAAATTCGCAGTTTCTGCTGCCCTGACGCACGCAGTCCGGGAATGACCGGGAAACGGGACTCGCAACGCGCCCTTGCGGGAATAGATTGACAGCACCACCGATTCTCTTCGATTGGGAGTGCCGCATATGAATGTCAGGGCAGCAGCAGCCGAGTCTGCCGTCGCGTCGGCGGATGACGAGATGGAGCAGCGCGTCGCCGCGCTTGTCGCGCGTGCGCGGGACGCACAACGAATCTTCGAGTTCGCCGGGCAGGCGACGCTCGACACGGCTGCCGCCGCGGCCGCATGGGCGATCATGGAACCGGCGCGCAATCGCCAGCTCGCCGAGCTGGCGGTACGCGATACCGGACTTGGCAACGCCGACGACAAGGTCCGCAAGAATTACCGCAAGACCCTTGGGCTGTTGCGCGATCTGCACGGCCAAGCGACCTGCGGGGTGGTTGCGCGCGACCCGGCGGCGGGCATCGTCGAGATTGCACGCGCAGTGGGCGTCGTCGCTGCGGTGACGCCGTCCACGAACCCGGCCGCCACGCCCGCGAACAAGATCATCAACGCGCTCAAGTGCGGCAATGCCGTGATCGTCGCGCCCTCGCCGAAGGGCTATTCGTCTTGCGCGCTGCTGATCGACTTCATCCACGCGCAGTTCGAGAAGGCCGGGCTCGACCCCGCGCTCGTGCAGATGCTGCCCGCGCCGATCGGCAAGGCCGCGACCGCCGCGCTGATGCGGCAGGCCGACCTCGTCGTGGCGACGGGCTCGCAGGCGAACGTGCGCATGGCCTATGCGAGCGGCACGCCGGCCTTCGGCGTCGGCGCGGGCAACGTCGCGTCGATCGTCGAGCGCTCGGCCGATCTGCGCGATGCGGCGCACAAGATCGCGCTGTCGAAGACCTTCGACAATGCGACGAGCTGCTCGTCGGAAAACAGCGTCGTGATCGAAGACGCGGTCTACGACGCCATGCTTGCCGAGCTGGCCCAGTGCGGCGGCGTGCTGCTCGATGCGGCGCAAAAGGCGCAGTTGCAGGCGGCGATGTGGCGCGATGGCAAGCTCTCCGAGCGCTGCATTGCAAAATCGGCGACGCAGATCGCGCAGAGGGCGGGTCTCGCCGACGTGGCTGCGCGCGAGCCGACGTTCCTGATGGTCGAGGAAAGCGGCTTCGGCGCCGGCCATCCGTTCTCGGGCGAGAAGCTGGCGCCGGTGCTCGCGGTCTATCGTGCGCGCGACTTCGCCGCCGCCGGACAGATTGTTCGCGACATCTACGCGTACATGGGCGCGGGCCATTCGGTCGGACTGCACACGGCGAACCCCGACTTCTTCGCCATCGCGCTGGGCGAACGGCTGCCGGTCGCCCGCGTGATCGTCAACCAGGCGCACTGCCTCGCGACGGGCGGCAACTTCGACAACGGCTTGCCGTTCTCGCTGTCGATGGGCTGCGGCACGTGGGGCCGCAACAACTTCTCGGGCAACCTCGGCTTTCGCCATTACCTGAACGTGACGCGCGTGGCGTATCCGATCGAAGAGCGTGTGCCGGAGCTCGACGCGTTGCTTGGCGATTACTTCAGGAGAGTCGGCCGATGAGCAAGCCCATGACTCTGCGCGCGCTGATCGACGCACGCGCTGCGCACGATGCCAACAAGCCGTTCCTGCTGGCCGTGCCCGAGGGCGAGGAGAGCAGCGGGCAGAAGGACGAAATGCGCGACGAAAAGCGCGACGAGAAAGCGGCCGCCGCGGCGCTGACCTTCGCGATGCTGCGCGCGCGCTGCCGCGAGCTCGAAACGCGCTTTCATGATGCTGGCCTGCGGCCCGGCGACGTCGTCTCGGTATTCATGGGCAACGGCAACCAGACGGCCACGCTGCTGCTCGGCGCCATGTACAGCGGGCTCGTCGCGCATCCGCTGAATCTGCTGTGCCAGGCTTCGCAACTGCGCTACATCGTCGAGCATTCGGACACGCGCATGATCTTCGCGTGCGACGAGACCGTCGACGCGCTGGCCGCC
Organism: Trinickia violacea; assembly: GCF_005280735.1. Taxonomy (NCBI): domain Bacteria; kingdom Pseudomonadati; phylum Pseudomonadota; class Betaproteobacteria; order Burkholderiales; family Burkholderiaceae; genus Trinickia; species Trinickia violacea. The sequence goes on along the minus strand of NZ_CP040077.1, from coordinate 2,605,768 downwards.
GTACTCGCCGAACTGCGCGAAGCGGGCTCGACGCGCGAGATCGCCCTCGTGCGCACGGCGCCTGATGCGCTGGAACTGCCGATGCTGCCGGTGTTGCCGACGCTCGAGACCGCGTTCGCCGAAGCGAGTGCGCCGGCGGCCGTAGCCCTGCGGCGAGAAGGCGCCTCGGCGGCGAGCACCGGCGCGAGCCGCGAAGCCGCCCGGAGCGCACCGTGCCACGCGGACGACATCGCCTTGCTGATGTACACGTCCGGCACGACAGGCGCGCCCAAGGGCGTGCAGCTGAGCCACCGCAACCTGCTCGCCAATGCGCGCAACATCAGCGCCGAGCATCGGCTCGGCGCCGAAGACCGCGTGCTCGCGTCGCTGCCGCTCTATCACATCAACGGGCTGGTCGTGACGCTCGTCACGCCGCTCTATCACGCGGGCTCGGTCGCGATGGCGCCGCGCTTCTCGACGCGCACCTTCTGGCGCGACGCCGCGCGCTACGGCTGCACCTGGATCAACGTGGTGCCGACGATCGTCGCGTATCTGCTCAACGGCGATGGGCCGCTCGGCTTCGACCTCTCGGCGCTCAAGTTCTGCCGCAGCGCGTCGGCGGCGCTGCCGGGAGACCATCACCGCGCCTTCGAAGCGCGCTTCGGGATCGGCATCATCGAGACGATGGGCATGACCGAAACCGCCGCGCCCGCCTTCAGCAATCCGTACGAACCGGCTCGGCGGCGCGTCGGCAGCATCGGCCTGCCGTCGGGCGGCGAGGCGAAGGTGATCGACCTCGAAGGCCGCGAGTGCGCGCCGAACCAGAGCGGCGAAATCGTGCTGCGCGGCGAGCAGGTGATGCGCGGCTACTACAAGCGCCCGGAGGAGACCGCGAAGGCGTTCACGGCCGACGGCTGGTTGCGCACCGGCGACCTCGGCTATCGCGACGACGAGGGCTACTTCTACATCAACGGCCGCGCGAAGGAGCTGATCATCAAGGGCGGTGAGAACATCGCGCCGCGCGAGGTCGACGAGGCGCTGCTGCGCCACCCGGGCGTGCTCGACGCGGCCGCGGTCGGCGTGCCCGATCCCGCCTACGGGCAGGAGATCGTGGCCTTCGTCGTGCCGCGCGAGTCGCACTGGCCCGGCGGCGCGCCCGATGCCGACGCGCTGCGCGCGCACTGCCTGCGCGAACTGGGCCGCTACAAGACGCCGAAGGAAATCCGCTTCGTGAGCGAATTGCCGCGCGGTCCCTCGGGCAAGGTGCAGCGCCTGAAGCTCGTGGCCCCGCCGCCCGATTGACGCGCGTTGACCGCTCGCATCGTGCGGCCGGCGACCGGTTTGGCAGATCAGGCAGGCCCGGCAGTCATCACAAAAGAGACATTCGGAGACAACAGCATGGGACAGCATCTACGGCGCGTGAAGACGCGCCACATCATCTTGGCGGTCATGTGTCTGATGTATTTCATCTCTTACATCGACCGCGTGAACATCGCCGTCGCGGGACCGCTGATCCGTCACGAGATGGGCCTGACGACGATGGAGCTCGGCCTCGTGTTTTCGGCGTTCGCCTATCCGTATGCGGCGATGCAGATCATCGGCGGCTGGCTGTCGGATAAATTTGGCCCGAAGCTCGTGCTGACGACGCTCTCGCTGATCTGGGGCGCGGCGACGCTCGCCACGGGCTTCGCCGGCAGCGTCATCGTGCTCGTGATGCTGCGCTTCGTGCTCGGCATCGGCGAGGGCGGTGCGTTCCCCACGGCCACGCGCGCCTTTACCTACTGGATGCCGGTCGGCGAGCGCGGCTTCGCGCAGGGGATCACGCACAGCTTCGCGCGCCTCGGCGGCGCGGTGACGCCGCCCGTCGTGCTCGCGGTGGTGGTCGCGAGCGGCTGGCGCAGCGCGTTCATCCTGCTCGGCATCGCGAGCCTCGCGTGGACCGTGCTCTACCTCTTCGTGTTCACCAATTCGCCTGAGCAGAATCGCCGCATCACGCCCGAGGAAACCGCCGAAATCGGCTATCGCGCGGGCGACTGCGAGCGCGCGAAGCGCTCGGCGACGCCGTGGCGCAAGCTGATCCATCGCATGTGGCTCGTGACCTTCGTCGACTTCTGCTATGGCTGGCTGCTGTGGGTCTACCTGACCTGGCTGCCGTCCTACCTCAAGGAGTCGCGCGGCTTCGACCTCAAGCATCTCGCGCTCTTCACTGCGCTGCCGCTGCTCGCGGGCGTGGTCGGCGACACGCTCGGCGGCGTGGTGTCGGACCGGATCTTCAAGCTCACCGGGCGGCTGCGCTTCGCGCGCTGCGCGGTGCTGGTGGTCGGCATGGGAGGCTCGCTCGCGTTCCTGCTGCCGACGATCTCGGTGGCGGATCCGTTGACGGCCGTGTGGCTGCTGACCGGGTCGTTCTTCTTCCTCGAAATCACGAACCCCGTCTTGTGGACGCTGCCGCTCGATATCGCCGGCAAGTACGCGGGCACGGCGGGCGGCATGATGAACACGGGCTTCGGCCTCGCCGGGATGGTCTCGCCGGTCGCGTTCGGCTATCTGATCGAGCATACCGGCGGCTATGGCGCGCCGTTCGCCGTCTCGGCGGGGCTGCTTGCGCTTGGCATCGTCGCGGCGCTGTTCATCGACACGAGCCGCACCGTCGAGGCCGACGAGGAACGCGAGCGGCAAGAGGGCGCACGGACGGGCGGCGCGTTGGCGTTTCTCGACGCGGTGCCGCCGGTGCGGATCGAGCGGCACATCTTCCGCCGGCCGCTGCGCTGGCGGCGTTGAGCGGACGGCATTGACGGGCGGGGCGAGCGCGGTATGGGGCGCCTCGCGACTTCAAGTGCGGGCTTCGGCGTGTTCGAACCGCGAGACGGGCGACAGTGTCCGGTCTTCGAGGATCATGTCGGCGGCCTTCTCGGCGATCATGATGACGGGCGCGTTAGTGTTGCCCGAGACGAGCTCCGGCATGATCGACGCGTCGACCACGCGCAGCCGCGCGACGCCGTGCACGCGCAGGCGCTCGTCGACGACCGCGAGCGGATCCCGGCTCAGATCGTGGCCCATCTTGCAGGTGCCCGCCGGATGATAGATCGACTGGCTGAACTGGCGGGCCGCGTCGAGCAGCTCGGCATCGCTCTGGTACTGCGCGCCGGGCACGAACTCGGAGACGATGTGCGGCGCGAGCGAGGGCGCGGCCGCGATGCGCCGCGCGACCTTGATCCCGCCGATCACGACCGGATGGTCGCGCTCGTCCGACAGGTAGTTGGCGCGGATCGCCGGATACTGCAGCGGATCGGCCGAGCGGAGCTCGACGCTGCCGCGGCTGAACGGCCGCAGCTGGCACACCGAAGCGGTGAACGCGGAGAACGGATGCGCCCCTTGGCCGGGCTTGTCGGCGGACAGCGGCTGCATGTGGAACTGGATGTCGGGACGATCGGCGCCGGGGCTCGAGCGCGTGAAGATGGCGACTTGGCTCGCGGCCAGCGTGAGCGGCCCGGTGCGCCAGAGCGCGTATTGCACGCCGATCCACGCTTTGCGAAGCGGATGGTTCACTTCGTCGTTGAGCGTGCGCTCGCGCGTGCGGAACACGAGCCGCACTTGCAGATGGTCCTGGAGATTCCGGCCGACGCCGGGCAGATCGAGACGTACCGGCACGCCGACGCTTTGCAGCAGCTTCGCAGGACCGATGCCGGAGAGCTGGAGGAGCTGCGGCGAGCCGATCGCCCCGGATGCGAGGATGACTTCGACGCGCGCGCGCGCCGTCTTGCGCTCGCCGCCCTGCAGGTACTCGACGCCGACGGCCGCGTTGCCTTCGAAGAGCACGCGGCAGGCCTGCGCGCGGGTCTCGACGCGGAGGTTGGCGCGATCGCGCGCGGGCTTGAGAAAGCCCTTTGCGGTGCTCCAGCGAAAGCCCTTGTAGGCCGTCTGCTGGAAATAGCCGACGCCTTCCTGGGCGGCGCCGTTGTAGTCGGGGTTGAGCGGGATGCCGATGTCCTGAGCGGCCGCGATGAAATGATCGGCGATCGGGCGGCGCAGCCGGAGGTCGGACACTTTCAGCGGCCCGCCTACGCCGTGATACGCGTCGGCGCCGCGCTCCTGGTCTTCGGATTTCTTGAAGTGGGGCAGCACGTCGGCATAGCGCCAGCCGCGGTTGCCGAGCTCGGCCCACCGATCGTAGTCCTCGCGCTGCCCGCGCACGTAGAGCAGGCCGTTGAGCGAGCTCGAGCCGCCCAGCACCTTGCCGCGCGGCCAGTCGATCCGGCGGCCGGCGACGTTGTCGTCGGGCTCGGTGCGATAGCACCAGTCGAGCTCGGGATCGTGCATGGTCTTGAAATAGCCGACCGGCACGTGGATCCAGGGGTTCGTGTCTTTGCCGCCGGCCTCCAGCAGCAGGACCGAGTTGCGCGGATCGGCGCTCAGGCGGTTGGCCAGCACGCATCCGGCCGAGCCCGCTCCGACGATCAGATAGTCGACTTCGTGTTCCATGGAAAGCGTTCCTCACAATCCACGCGAAACCTAGTGTTTCGTGCTTTTCGCTTCAATGTCGCGGATGGCGCGGGCGTTCGCAAGTTCAGCCGCGTTCGCGCGCCGAAAGTGGAACGGAAAGTACCGAATCGGCACCAAAAGCCGCCAGCTGTACCAGCCGAAACCCGGCCACTGGCCCTACCTGAGCCCATCGGGCCTGCTTAGAATTTTCCCTGCGGATCGCGTTGGCGAGGTGGTCTCGCGGGATCGGGTCGAGCCTGTCGATGGTGTCGAAGTGCGCAATGTGAATGGCGAGGAGAACGCTGTGACGACGGATTTCATGAAGGCGGCGCCGGACCGCATGGTGTCGGTGCGCGAGCACTTCGGCATCGACTCGGGCCTGATGGTGCCGGCGTTCAGCGAGCGCGACGACCACGTGCCGGACATCGATTCCGCCTACCGTTTCAACCCGGAGGTGACGCTCGCGATTCTCGCGGGCTTCACGCGCAACCGGCGCGTGATGGTTCAGGGCCTGCACGGCACCGGCAAGTCGACGCACATCGAACAGGTCGCGGCGCGCCTGAACTGGCCGTGCGTGCGAGTCAATCTCGACGGGCACATCAGCCGGCTCGATCTGGTCGGCAAGGACGCGATCGTCGTGCGCGACGACGTCCAGGTGACCGAGTTCCAGGAAGGCATCGTGCCGTGGGCGCTGCAGCGTCCGGTCGCCTTGATCTTCGACGAATACGACGCGGGCCGTCCCGACGTGATGTTCGTGATTCAGCGCATTCTGGAGCGCGACGGCAGTTTCACGCTGCTGGACCAGAACCGCGTGATTCGTCCGCATGCGTATTTCCGGCTGTTCGCGACAACCAACACGATCGGCCTCGGCAATCTCAACGGCCTCTATCACGGCACCCAGATGCTCAACCACGCGCAGATGGACCGCTGGAACGTCGTGGCGACGCTCAACTATCTGCCGCGCGAGGAGGAAGAGGGCATCGTGCTCGCGCGCGTGCCCGAGATGGCCGGCATGGCCGACGGTGGCGGCCGCGCGTTCGTCGAGTCGATGGTCGGCATGGCCGCGCTGACGCGCAAGGGCTTCGCGACCGGCGACCTGTCCACGCTGATGTCGCCGCGCACCGTGATCGACTGGGCCGAGAACTGCCAGATTTTCCGCGACCCGGCGCTTGCGTTCCGGCTGACGTTTCTGAACAAGTGCGACGAGGCCGAGCGGCCGATCGTCGCCGAGTACTACCAGCGCTGCTTCGGTGTCGAGCTTGGGGTGGGCGGCGCGCCGGAGCCGGGCCGATGATGCCCTCGCGCGAGGCCGTGCGCGACGCACTGCGCCGCGAGGCGCTGTGCGCGGCGGCCGTGCGCGCGCTCACCGGCGACCCCGCATTGCACTACCGGGGCGGCCGCCTGTGCCGGCAGTTGCGGCCGTTGCCGCTCCACGCACCGCATCTGCGCAGCAACGCCTACGAGGACGACTTCGCGTCGCTGCGTGGCGCCGCCGACGGCGCCGCGTTGCGGCTCATGCATTCCGACGCGGCGCTGCACCGGCGGCTGTGTCCCGACGATCCCGTCGAGCGCCTGCTGTTCGAGCTGTTCGAGCAGGTGCGCTGCGAGGCGCACGTGCCGCCCGGCATGCGCGGTCTCGCGCACAACCTGCGCGAGCGCTTCGACGCGTGGTCGCGCGCCTATTGCCGCGCGGGGCTCGCCGAAGATCAGCTCGGCATTCTCATCTATACGGTTGCGCAGATCGTGTGGTCGCGCGTGACCGGCTGGCCCGTGCTCGAAGACACCGAGGACCTGATCGAAACCACCCGTGCCGGCATCGTGCCGGCGATCGGCGTGCAGCTCGCGGGCCTGCGCCGGCATCGGCGGGACCAGTGCGCCTACGCGCACGACGCGCGGGAACTGGCGCGTCGCGTCGCGGCGATGCTCGCTGAGGAGCGTGCGGCCTTCGCCGCCGATGACACCGGCGACGCCCGCCAACCCGACGACGCCTTGACGTCGTTCTCGCTGTGGGTCGATTTCGACGAGTCCGACGAAGCGCTGCACGCGCTCGCGCCAACCGGCGAGAGTCGCGTGCTCGGGGCGGCCGAGGACGGCTATCGCGCGTACACGACGCAGTTCGACACCGAGATCCGGCCGGCCGCGCGCATCCGCGAGCCGCAGTTGCGCGAATATCGCGAGCAACTCGACGAGCGCATCGCCGCGCGCGGTATCCATGTCGCGCGGCTCGCGCGCGTGTTGCAGGCGGCGCTCGCGGTGCCGCAGCGCGACGGCTGGTCATTCGGCGAAGAGGACGGGCGCATCGACGGGCGGCGCCTCGCGCAAGTCGTCAGCTCTCCGGCCGAGCGGCGCGTGTTCACGCGCGAGCGGCTGCGCCCGCGCGGCGATTGCGTGGTGAGTTTCCTGATCGACTGCTCGGGGTCGATGAAGGCGCACATCGAGCCCGTCGCGATGCTGGTCGACGTCGTTGCGCGCGCAGCCGAGCAGGCCGGGCTCGCGACCGAAGTGCTCGGCTTCACGACCGGCGCCTGGAACGGCGGCCGCGCGCGGCTCGACTGGCTCGCGTGCGGGCGGCCGCCTCATCCTGGGCGACTGAACGAGACCTGCCACATGGTGTTCAAATGCGCCGACGACAGCTGGCGGCGCGCACGCACCGGCATTGCCGCGCTCTTCAAGGCCGATCTGTTTCGCGAGGGCGTGGACGGCGAGGCCGTCGAGTGGGCGTGCACGCGGCTCGCCGCGCGGACGGAAGCGCGGCGCATCCTCGTCGTGATCTCGGACGGCAGCCCGATGGATGCGGCGACCGCGCAGGCCAACGACGCGTTCTATCTCGACAACCATCTGAAGGAGGTGGTTGCGCGGCACGAGACGTTGCGCGACGTGGACGTGATCGGACTGGGCGTCGGGCTCGATCTGAGCCCGTATTACCGGCATTGCGTGGCGCTCGATCTCGCGGAGCCGCTCGACATGGCGCGGCTCGTGGGCCTCGCGCGATGGATCGGGGTGCGCCGCTAGCGGGGAGTGCGTTGCGCCGCAGCCTGCGCCTGCACCGTCGTCACGGCGATCACGTAATAGATGTCTTCGGCGCAGCAGCCGCGCGACAGATCGTTCGCCGGCTTCGCGAGCCCCTGCAGCAGCGGGCCGATCGCCTTCGCACGGCCGATGCGCTCCGCGAGCTTGTAGCCGATGTTGCCGGCGCCGAGGTCGGGGAACACGAGCACGTTGGCGTGGCCGTGCACGTGCGAGTGCTCGATCTTGCGATCCGCGATCTCGGCGACGATCGCGGCGTCGAGCTGCACGTCGCCGTCGATCGCGAGATCGGGCCGCAGCGCCTCGACGCGATGGGTGGCTTCGACGACTTTGTCGACGGCCGCGTGTCGCGCGCTGCCGCTCGTCGAGAACGACAGCATCGCGACCCTTGGCTCTTCCATCAGCAGCGCGCGCGCACTGTCGGCTGCAGCCATCGCGATCTCCGACAATTGCGCGGCATCGGGATCGACGACGAGTGCGCAGTCGGAAAAGATCAGCCCGCCTTTCATCGTATGGAACGGCTCGCACAGCATCATCAGGAAGAAGCTCGACACGAGCTTGACCGACGGATCGATGCCGATGATCTGGATCGCGGCGCGCACGACGTCGGCCGACGTATGCACGCAGCCCGCGACGGAGCCGTCCGCGTCGCCGAGGCGCACCATCAGGTTCGCGTAGGTCAGCGGCTGGCGCACCGCGTCGCGCGCGGCGTCGGGCGTCATGCCTTTTTTCGCGCGCAGGGCGTGGAGCGCGTCGGCGTATGCCTCGCGCTTGGTGGACGTTGCCGGGTCGATCAGCTCCACGCCGGCGAGGTCGACGCCGACGCGCTCCGCGGTGGCGCGTATCGACGAGGCATCGCCGACGAGCACGATGCGAGCGATACCTTCCTGCGTCGCGCGTTGCGCCGCTTGCAGCATGCGCGCGTCGTCGCCTTCGCAGAGTGCGATGCGCATCGGCGATGAGCGCGCGGTTTCGATGATGCGGTTCAGGGCTTTCATGGTTGGCGAGGTGGGGGACGTCTAAAGCGAAAACGGCCGGGGTTAGCGCTGAAGCGCCAACCCGGACTCGTTCACCACGGGACCGGAGTCAGTGCCAATGCACTGACCCCGGTCACAGCCTCACACGTAGTCCTTGTACTTATCGAGCAAGCGAACCGGCTTCGAGAGCGCGTCGCGGCGGAACGGATCGCCGAGCTCGCGCGTGCACATGATCTCGATGATCGTCGTCTTGCCCTGATTCATCTGCAGATCGATCGCCTTCTTCAGCGCCGGGCCGACATCCTCGAGCCGGTCGACGACGATGCCTTCCGCGCCCATCGCCTTCGCGATCGCCGCGAAGCTCTGGTTGTCGAGCTCGCCCGCGACGAAGCGGCGGTTGTAGAAGTCGACCTGGTTCTTCTTCTCCGCGCCCCACTGGCGGTTATGGAACACGACGGCCGTCACCGGGATGTTGTGGCGCACACAGGTCATCGTCTCCATCAGGCTCATGCCCCATGCGCCGTCGCCCGCGTACGAGACCGCCGGGCGGTGCGGAGCCGCGACCTTCGCGCCGATGATCGTCGGGAACGCGTAGCCGCAGTTGCCCCAGCTCATGGCTGCGAAGAAGCTGCGCGGCTTGTTGAAGCGCAAGTAGCTGTTCGCGACCGAGTTGATGTTGCCGATGTCGGTCGACACCATCACGTCCTCCGGCATCGCCTTCTCGAGCTCTCGCAGCACCTGGCGCGGATGCAGATAGCTGCCGCCGCTGAACGGGCGCTCGTGCGACTGCTCCTCGATCATGTCGAGGCTGTACGGATCGCGCTCGTGGGTCCACTCGTCGAGTTCCTTCTCCCACGCCGCTTTCTCGGAGGCGATTTGGCCCGCGCGTTCGTCGCGCGTCGCGTCGCTCACGAGCGTGCGGTTCGCGAGGCGCTGCGTGAGCGCGACCGCGGCGGCCTTCGCGTCGCCGCAGATGCCGACCGAGATCTTCTTCACGAGACCGAGCATCTTGTGATCGGCATCGATCTGGATGATCTTTGCCTCCTTCGGCCAGTAGTCGAGCCCATGCTGCGGCAACGTGCCGAACGGCCCGAGCCGCGAGCCGAGCGCGATCACGACGTCGGCGCGCGACAGCAGCTTCATGGCGGCCTTCGACCCCTGATAGCCGAGCGGGCCGCACCACAGCGGGTGGCTCGCCGGGAACGAGTCGTTGTGCAGGTAGCTGTTGACGACCGGTGCGCCGAGGCGTTCGGCAAGTGCCTTGCATGCCTCGATCGCGTCGGCCATCACGACGCCGCCGCCCGAAATGATCACAGGGAATTTCGCCTGTGCGATCAGTTCGGCCGCTTCGTTCAGGCTCTCGTCGCCACCGGGGCCGCGGTCGAGCCTGCGCGGCTGCGGAATCTCGACCTTGACCTTGCCGTAGAAGTAGTCGCGCGGGATGTTGAGCTGGGTCGGGCCCATCTCGGCCTGCGCGCGGTCGAAGCAGCGCGCGGTGAATTCGGCCATGCGCGCGGGGTGCGTGACATGGCCCTGGTATTTGGTGAATTCCTGGAACATCGGCAGCTGGTTCGCTTCCTGGAAACCGCCGAGGCCGATGCCCATCGTGCCGGCCTCGGGCGTGACGATCACGACCGGGCTGTGCGCCCAGTACGCGGCGGCGATCGCGGTGACGGCGTTGCTGATGCCGGGGCCGTTCTGGCCGATCACGACGCCGTGGCGGCCCGATACACGCGCATAGCCGTCGGCCATATGGCCCGCGCCCTGCTCGTGGACGACCGGAATCAGGCGGATGCCGGCGGGCGCGAAGATGTCCATCGCATCCATGAACGCGGAGCCCATGATGCCGAACATCTCGGTCACGCCATTGGCCGCGAGTGTCTCGACGAAGGCTTCGGACGGCGTCATGTCTTGCGCACCGGTCACGGTCGCGCGCTTGGGAGTGGATTGGTCGTTCATACGGTGTCTCCGTTCGTCATCTAATGGAATGTCTCGTTTCCGATGCTATTCACTGCCGAAATCAGGTCAACCGATTCCGCGTGCCGCTCAGGAATCTGGAATGAAATGAAATGATTTGTTCCAAATGCGTGCGTGCTCAGGCTGGCTGCTTCGGCCGCTCTTTGCGGAACGCGCGCTTGACGGCAATCAGCCCGTCGCGGAACTCGAACAGGTCGCAGCCTTCGGCTTCGATTCGCCAGCCTTCCGCGTGCGTGCCGGTAAACACCCACTCGGACACGCCGCGTTCACCTGCGACGTAGTGGCGGCCGTGGCCCCAGTGCGCATCGGGAAAGGTCTTGAACACGGCTTCGAATGCGGCGCGCACCGCTTCCTGTCCGACGAAGCGCGTGCCGAAAATGTCGGGGCCGGCGGCCGCGTCGAACACGCAGTCCTCGGTCATGAAGCGCATCAGCGCGTTCGCGTCGTGCCGGTTGAAGGCATCGGAAAACGCGGCGAGCGTATCGGCTGTGACGGCGGAAGAGGCGAGGGGCGTGTCTGTCATACGTGTCTCCATAGGGGATGGCGGTGGCCGCATCGCACCAGTGCGCAATGCGGCATCTCGTACTGACACGTTAGTGAGGGTGTGCCTCGGCGAGTAGCACCAGTTCGGAAGTTTCGCTTGGGCCAGCGGGCCAGCGCGTGGCCCGCGCGGCGGCCCGCACCAGAGCTTGCTTGACGGCCGGCCAGACGGCCCGCGCAACCCAGGGAAATCCCTCATCTGGCTGGCCCCATCAGAACCTTTTGGCTGGTACTACCCGCTCCTTTATGGATTGACGATGCTGGTCTCAACGGGCGGGCTGGCAAGTGCGCGCCACGTCCCGGGCCGAAGTCCTTCGCTGCCTGCGCTGTCTATACTTGAAGCCGGAAGCCATGGTGATGAGGTCTACTTATTGCAGACCAGTTAGAGGAGGCGGTGATGAGATTGACACTAGGACACGGAAAGATGAAGCACTCCGTTGCGTCACCCAGCGAGCAGGCGATCAAGCTGCGCCGCGTTCGCTTCGGATCGAGCTCGTACTGGCTGACCGCCGCCGTGCTGGTGGCATCGGTCTTGATTTGGCAGGCGGTGTCGATGGCGGGCGTGTTCCCTTCGTTTGCGCTGCCTTCGCCGGTGGCGGTCTGGCAGTCTCTCATCGATATTCTGCGCAACGGCTACGGCGGACAGACGCTAGGCAGCGACATCCTCATCAGCTGCGTGCGCATCATCATCGGCTTCGTCGGCGCGGTCGTGATCGGGGTGCCAATCGGGCTCGCGATGTCGCGCAACAAGTTCGTGTTCGACATCATCGACCCCTTCCTGCAGTTCGTCCGTCCGGTTCCGCCACTCGCCTACATCCCGCTTCTGGTGGTGTGGTTCGGCATCGGCGAATTGCCCAAGGCCATTCTGATTCTGGTCGGCACGATCCCCGTCATCATCATCGGCACCATGTCAGGGGTGAAGAGCACGCCGGCCCTGCGCATCTCGGTGGCCCGCACGCTCGGCGCGAGCAATGCGCAAATTTTTCGCAAAGTCGTGCTGCCTTCGGCGCTACCTGAAATCTTTACCGCGATGCGCGTGGGGATCGGCGTCGCGTGGACGTGTCTGGTCGCGGCGGAACTGATTGCCGCGAGCAGCGGGCTGGGCTGGCTCGTGCAATTCGCGGGACAAGCCCTGCAGGTCAGCATCGTGATCGTGGGGATCGTGATCATCGGGTTGATCGGGTATGGCATGGAGCTGGTGATACGCAAGCTCGAAAACCTGATCGTGCCTTGGCGCAGCCATAACTGATCGAAAGATCCGAGGAGACTGGAAATGAAGCGAATGCAATGGGTTCAGGCCGCGAGCGCCGTGCTGCTCGCCGCCGGCTGTGTCGCCTCGGGCGTGGTCCACGCCCAGGACAAGCCCGAAGTCATCATCGGCTACGAGGACAACGGCGCCGATCCTTACATGGTGTCGATGGCGGAGCATATGTTCGAGAAGCACATGAAGGCCGACGTCCAGTACAAGCTGTTCAGCTCGGGCCCGGCGGCGATGAGCGCGCTGGCGTCGAACAGCCTCACGTTCATGTGCGGGCTCGGCGTTCCGCCGCTCGTCACGGCCATCTCGCAGGGCCTGCCGATGACCATCGTCTACAACCAGGAGCGCTATACGAACGCGGCCGGTATCGTGGTCAAGCCCGAGAGCGGCATCAAAGGCGTCGCCGAACTGAAAGGCAAGAAGATTGCGATCGTTGCCGGCTCGCAGGCGTCCTTCGAACTGGCCACCTTTCTCGCCGAAGCACACGTGCCGTATGACTCGGTGACGCAAATCAACATGGCGCCGCCGCAGATGCGCACCTCCTGGGTGACCGGCGCGATCGACGCGGCCATCGTCTGGGACCCGGTATTCAGCGCGCTGCGCACGGCCGGCGGCAAGGCGATCAAGACCGACGGCGATCTGCCGCGCGAGGCATCGAGCTACAACGTGTGCATCGCGAACGCTGATTGGGCGAAGGCGCATCCGGATCTCGTGCAAGGTTTCGTCGCCGCGCTCGACGACGGCTATCAGGTGACGCAGAAGGAGCAGGACAAGGCGCTCGGCGAGATGGCCAAGGAAACGGGCGTCACCTTGGACGTTGCGAAGAGCGAACTGGCCGGCTACGAGCTGTTCTCCGGCGCCGACCAGACGACGCCGAAAGTCATGGGCCTCGATGCCGGCGTGAAGACCTCGGCCACGTACCTGACCTTGGTCAATACCGGCAAGGTGCTCAAACAGATCGGCCGCATCCAGTCGGTGCCGGCGAGCTTCGAGGCCAACGTCGCGCCGCAGTATTCGAAGCATTTGGCCCATTAGGGCTGGCCCATTGACGGGCGGCCCATTGGAGCAGGCCCATTGAGGGCTGACCCATTAACGGGCTCGCCCATTGAGTGACTCATCCGCCTAGCAGGAGACGAACTTGAACATCGTCATCGATTCCTTGTACAAGACCTTCGGCGCCACCGCCGCACTGGAAAACATCAATCTGACGTTCCAAGGCGGCGAGTTCGTCACCGTGCTCGGGGCTTCCGGCTGCGGCAAGACTACCTTGCTGCACCTGCTGGCGGGGCTGACGTCACCCTCGCGGGGCAACATCTACGTCGACGGCGAGGTCAAGAGCGAGCCGGGGGCCGACCGCGTCGTCGTGTTCCAGCAGTCGGGGCTGTTTCCGTGGCTCAGCGTGGAAGACAACATCGAGTTCGGGCTTTCGCTGCACAACGTGCCCAAGGCAAAGCGCCGGCAGGCTTCGGCCGACATCCTGCGCATCATCGGCTTGGAGTCCTTCGCCAAGCACAAGCCTTACGAGTTGTCGGGAGGCATGCAGCAGCGCGTGGCCATCGCCCGCGCGCTGGTCATGAAGCCCAAAGTGCTGCTGATGGACGAGCCCTTTGGCGCGTTGGATGCGCAGACACGCGCCTCCATGCAGACCTTCTTGACCTCGCTGTGGGATCAACTGCATTGCACCATCGTGTTCATCACGCACGACATCGACGAAGCGATCTTTCTCGGCACGCGGCTGGTCGTGCTGTCGGCGCGGCCTGGGCGGGTCGCGATCGACGTGCCGATCGAGCTCGAGCGGCCGCGCACGCCGCAGGTCGCATTCGAGCCGCATTTCCTGGAGTTGAAAAAGGAGGCGATGGGCATTCTTGCGCATTGAGCGCGTTGCCTCGCGCGGCGGTTAGCCGTCGTGCAGGTGCAGGAGCGGGGCGAGCCGGCTGGCGGCTTCCCGCATCTGCGGCACGGCTTCGAGCAGGTCGTTGAGCGTCGCTCGCGCGGTCGGCGCATGCACGGCTAGCGCCGCGAGCACGCGCCCGTCGGCGGCATCCTTCACCGGCACCGCGACGGCCACCATTCCTCGCACGAATTCTTCGTTGTCGATACCGACGCCGCGCGTGGCGAGGCGCTCGAGTTCGGCGGCGAGCGACTGCTTATCAGTCAGCGTCCGGTAAGTCATCTTCTTGAGCGTGAGCTGCGCAAGCATCGCGTTGCGCTCGAGCACCGTCATCTGCGACAGGAACAGCTTGCCGCTTGCCGTGCAATGCAGCGGCACGCGCATGCCGGGCCGCATCTCGAGCCGCAGCGGCTCGGTTGTTTCCACACGCTCCACGTACAGCACCCTGTCGCCGTCGAGTGCCGTGAGATTGCACGTCTCGCCGAGCACCTCGACGAGCGCGCGCAGCACCGAGCGGCATGCGCGCGTGAACGTGTTGTTCGCGAGGGTCGCGAGCGCGAACTGTGCTGCGCTCGGACCGAGTGCGATGCTGCGGTCATGGCCTCGCGAGTCCGGCATGTGCATCACGTAGCCGCGCGTCTCCAGCGATTCGATCAGCCGCAGCAGCGTGGCTTTGGGAATGTGCAGGCGCGCGGCGAGCTGCGACAGCGTGTACGGCTGCCCCGCCGACGCGAGCGCCTCGAGCACGGCAAGCGCGCGCAGCACGCGCGCGTCGTCGGCGGGCGTGGCATCGGGTGCGGCTTCAAGCTGCTTCGGAGCGGTGGCGCGCATGAGTCTCCTTAGTCGATTCTTAGTCGCTTAGTTGATTTCGCCGTGCGTTTCAGCATAGCTAAAAATGAAACAAATTGGACTGTTTTTGTAGGGCATGGCGCGGCATGAATACCCTAGCGCCAACACTAAGCGGGACGATTTTGCTGGTCCAAGCGAATCCGGGTCACTGGTCCTACCTGCAGAAAATTTGCCTTCCTACACTTTCTTCAACAGGTCGCTGCAACGAAGCGATCGACCTGAAGAAAATGAAATGGAGACAGGCATGGGATCCACCAGTTCAATGGAGCGAGTCGCGGGCGGCTTCATCTCGGGCGCGCCGGCCGATACGCGTTACGACCCGACCTACGACCCGCTCGTATCGCCGGGACCGGGGCACGGCAAGGACTATGCGCCGACCTACTGGGTCGCGACCGCGGGCAGTCCGCCCCCCGACGACGGTCCGATCACGAAGGACATCGACGTCGACGTCGCGATCATCGGCGGCGGCTACACGGGCCTCGCGACCGCGCTGTGCCTCGCTCGCGAGCATGGCATCAAGGCCGTCGTGCTGGAGGCGAACCGCACGAGCTGGGGCTGCAGCAGCCGCAACGGCGGGCAGGGGCAGAACGCGTCGGGACGCCTGTCGCGCTCGCAATGGATCGAGCGCTGGGGCAAGGACGTCGCGCTCAAGATGCACGAGGAGATCCTCGAAGGCTTTCAGCACTTCAAGGCGTTCGTGTCCGAGATCGATTGCGATCCGCAGCCGGGTGGCCACTTCCTGATCGCGCATCGTCCGCGGATCATGGAAAAGCTCGCGGCCGAAGCGAAGGTCTGGAGGGACGTGTTCGGCTATCCGTCCGAACTGCTGAGCGCCGAGACGTTCCGCCGCGAATTCGTCAACGATCACGAGTCGGCCGGAGCGCTGCACGAGCCGGAAGGCATCGGCATCCACGCATTGAAGCTCGCGTTCGGCTATCTGCGCCTTGCGCGCGAAGCCGGTGCGCGCGTGCATACGAGCAGCCCCGTGATCGGCTGGGAAACGGTCAACGGCGTGCATCACTTGCGCACGCCGGGCGGGATCGTTCGTGCGCGCGCGGTCGGCATCGCAACGGGCGCCTACACCGCGCAACGCTTGCATCCCTCGCTGCGCAGCAAGGTGATGCCGATCCTGTCGAATTCGATGGTCACGCGGCCGCTGACCGATCAGGAGATCGAAGCGTGCAATTTCCGCACGACGCAAGTACTGACCGACACGCGCACGCTGCGCTTCTACTATCGCTTCCTGCCGGACAAGCGTCTGCAGATCGGCAGCCGCAGCGCGATCACGGGCGCCGACGCGCCGAACCCGCGCCACCTCGATCTGCTCAAGGAAGGGATGGCGCGCAAGTTTCCGGCGCTCGCGGGCATCCAGATCGACTTCTCGTGGTGGGGCTGGGTCGATGTGAGCCACGACATGATGCCGCGCGTCTGCCAGCCCGATCCCAAGCAAGCCGTGTTCTACGCACTCGGCTACGGCGGCAACGGCGTGTCGTATTCGCAGCAGGCGGGCCGCCGGATGGCCGAGCGGATCGCAGGCAAGGGCGCGCAGCAGACGCTGCCGATCTTCACGTCGCCGCTGCCCGGCCATCTGTTTGCGCCGTTCCGCCGCCTTGGCCAGCGGATGCTCTACGTCGGCTACTTCCGGCGCGACGAAAAGCCCTGATCCTCACGCGCCGGCGGGCCCAGCCGCCCGGCCGGCGCTCCCTCATGACAAAAGCGATCAATCTTGCGGCAAGGCGCGAGAGGCGCCTTTGCACGCTCAGTTCAGACGGCGCGAGTGCGGGCGCTCGAGCGCACGGGAAACGCACGAGCGCCGTCCAAGACATCTGGATAGGGAGAAGACATGCAACCCTCGATGGACAGAAGTGACCTGAAGTGCGGACTCAAGCAGCGGCACATGACGATGATCGCGCTCGGCGGCGTGATCGGAGCGGGGCTGTTCGTGGGCAGCGGCGTGGTGATACAGCAGACCGGCCCCGCCGCGATTCTGTCGTTCCTGATTACGGGCGGACTCGTCGTGCTCGTGATGCGGATGCTCGGCGAAATGGCGTGCGCGATGCCCGCCGTCGGCTCGTTCTACGAATATGCGCGGCTCGCGTTCGGCAACTGGCGCGGGCCGGGCCGGCTCGCCGGCTTCCTGACGGGTTGGATGTACTGGTATTTCTGGGTGATCGTCGTCGCACTCGAAGCGGTGGCGGGCGCGAAGCTCGTGCAGTTCTGGCTGCCCGACGTGCCCGCGTGGATCATCAGCTTGACGCTGTTGGTCGTGCTCACCGCGACGAACCTGATTTCGGTCGGCAGCTACGGCGAGTTCGAGTTCTGGTTCTCGTCGATCAAGGTGGGCGCGATCGTCGTGTTCCTGTTTCTCGGCGGCCTCTATGTGCTCGGCCTCTGGCCTGCGTCGTTGCACACGACGGCGGTGCTGCCGACGCTGCTCGGCCACGGCGGCTTCATGCCGCATGGCATCGGCCCCGTGATGAGCGGGGCGGTTGCGGCGACCGGCTTCTACTTCGGCGCGGAAATCGTGACGATC
Source organism: Trinickia violacea (assembly GCF_005280735.1). NCBI lineage: Bacteria > Pseudomonadati > Pseudomonadota > Betaproteobacteria > Burkholderiales > Burkholderiaceae > Trinickia > Trinickia violacea. Next base: position 2,588,255 of record NZ_CP040077.1, on the reverse strand, counting down.
GCGGCGGCCGAGGCGCGCGAGCCCGCGAAGGCCGTTGCGAAGGCAACCAATTCGGTGATCACGCGCGTGCTCGTTTTCTATGTGGGCTCGGTCGCGCTCGTCGTTGCGCTCGTGCCGTGGAATTCGCATCAAATGTCGACGCCATATGTCAGCGCGCTGCAGGTGATGGGCCTGCCGGCCGCCGCGAACGTGATGAATGCGATCGTGCTGACCGCCGTGCTGTCGGCGCTGAATTCGGGCCTCTATGCGGCGTCGCGGATGCTGTTCGCGCTGACGCGCCACGGCGACGCGCCGGCCTCGCTCGCGAAAGTCAACAAGCGCGGCGTGCCGGTGCGGGCGATCCTGCTCGGCACGCTGTTCGGCTACGTGTCGGTCGTGATGTCGTACGTGTCGCCCGATACGGTGTTCGCGTTCCTCGTCGATTCGTACGGCACCGTCGCGATTTTCGTCTACGTGCTGATCGCGATTTCGCAACTGCGCCTGCGCAGCCGGCTCGGTGCCACGGCGGTGAACGAACTGCGCGTGAAGATGTGGGGCTTTCCGTATCTGACGTGGCTGTCGATCGCCGGCATGATCGGCATTCTCGTCGCGATGGCGTTCATTCCCGCGCAGCGCAAGCCGCTGTGGCTCGGTGTCGCGAGTCTCGGCGTGCTGCTTGTCGCGTATGGGCTGTTCATTCGACGTCGCCGCGCATCGTCGTCGGTCGACGAGCATGAGCTCGTGACGTTTTCGCAGCATTGAACGATCGCTCCGGCTCTGTTCGTGGCCGGCGCGAGTAGGCATCAGCCGCCCGGCTGCTGCGCTCGCACGCATTGCGCGAGCGCACGCACGCCGGGCTCGATCTTCTCGAGTGGTATGGCCGAGAAGCCCATGCGGAAATAGCGGCGCGCGTCGTCGTCGTTCGTGAAGAACACGCTGCCCGGCTCGATCAAAACGCCGACCGCCTGCGCGTCGACCGCGAGGCGCGCGGCGTCGAGCCACAGCGGGCCCTCGACCCAGCACGACGCGCCGCCCGTCACGCGCACGTAGCGCGCTTCCGGCAAGTGCGCATCGAGCGCCGCCATCAGCGCCTGCGAGCGCTCGCTGTACGCATGCGCGAGCCTGCGCAGCAGCGCGTCGTGGTGCCCGAGCGCGAGAAACGTCGCGAATGCCCGCTGGATGTACGCAACGGGATGCCGCACCATCAGGCGCCGCAGCGCGCGCAGCTCGCGAACCAGCTCGCGCGGACCGACCACGTAGCCGAGCCGCAGGCCCGGCGCGAAGGTCTTCGACAGACTGCCGACGTAGATCACGCGGTCGGCGGTGTCGAGGCTCTTCAACGCGGGGTGCGGCGTGCCGGAGAACGTGTTCTCGCTCTCGTAGTCGTCCTCGACGATGACGAAGTCGTGCTGCCGGGCGCAATCGAGCAGCGCACGGCGACGCTCGACCGGCATCGTCGCGGTGGTGGGGCACTGGTGGCTCGGCGTCACGTACACGTAGTCGCAGCGCGCGAGCGACTCGCCGAGCGCATCGGGCGCGATCCCGTTGCTGTCGACCGGCAGCGGCAGCAGCCGCGCGTTGCGGTTCTCGAAGATATTGCGCGCGTCGGGATAGCCGGGATTCTCGAAGCCGACCGTCGTGTCCTCGTCGCACAGCAGGTCGGCGATCAGATACAGCGCCTGCTGGCAGCCGTTCGTGATGACGATCTCCTCCGCCGCCGCGAACACGCCGCGCCGCGGCAGCACGCGCGTGCGGATCTGCTGGATCAGCGATTCGTCGTCGCGCTCGATCAGGTCGGGCGCCCAGTTGCGGATCTCCATGATCGACAGCGCCTTCATGCAGCACTCGCGCCAATCGTTGGCAGGAAACAGCGACTGGTCGAACTGGCCGTAGATGAAGGGAAATTCGTAGTGCTGCCAATTCGCCGGCTTCACGATGTTGCGCTGCGCCGAAGGCGGATGCGCGATCCGCTGCCGCCAGATGGGGCGGCTCGGTGCATCGCCGCTGTCGGCCGCGGGCGACGCCGCGAAACCGGGCCGGCCTTCGAGCATCTGCGGGTTCACGAAGTGCCCGCTGCGCTCACGCGAGATCAGGTAGCCCTCGTCGACGAGCATCTGGTACGCGAGCACGACGGTGTTGCGCGCGACGCCAAGCTGGTCGGCCAGCTCGCGGCTCGACGGCAGCGCGGCGTCGGGAGGCAGTTGGCCGTCGAGGATCGCGGCCACGAGCATCTGCCGGATCTGGTCCTGCAGACTCGTCTTCGATGCTGACGACCGCCTGAATTGCTGGGCCCACAAGGCGGTCGGGGTACGGTTCGGCATGCTGGCTCCTATGTCGACCAGAGTTGGCGCTTTAGCGCTTACTCGGGTCCCATGCCGGAGTTGCTCCAAGTTAGCGCTTCAGCGCTTACTTGGAGCCTTCGGCGGTGTACGGTCCTGGCGGCAGAATACTCAAACTCGCGATGCGCCGACGATCCGGGCAAATGCCGGTGGCTCACGCTGCGATGAGCGGCACCTGGATCGGCAGCGCAGGCGCGAGCCTTCAGGGCCAGCTAGGGTGCGCGCTGCCTAATGCACTGGCTGACCCTGCTGCAGCACGTTGCTTCGCGCGCCTTCCTGACGGAGCGACGCGTCAATCCCACTCGGCCGTCGTCTGTTCCGGATCGGCGAGCGTGAGCCCGCCCGCCGGCAGCGGCAGCGCCGTCTTGTAGCGCACCTGCTTGAGCGCGAAGCTGGAGCGGATGTTCGACACGCCCGGAATCGTCGTCAGCCGCTCGATGATGAAGCGTTCGAGCGTACGCATGTCCGGCATCACGACGCGCAGCAGATAGTCGGCGTCGCCCGACATCAGGTAGCACTCCATCACCTCGGGCCGCTGCGAGATGGCTTCTTCGAAGCGCCGCAGCGCGTCCTCGACCTGCTTCTCGAGGCTCACCTGGATGAACACGTTGATCCGCAAGCCGAGCGGCTCGGGATCGAGCAGCGTGACCTGCTGCTTGAAGAGGCCCAGCTTTTCGAGTGCGCGCACGCGATTGAAGCAGGGCGTCGGCGACAGGTTGACGGAGTGCGCGAGCTCCGCGTTCGTGATCCGCGCGTTCTGCTGAAGCTGGTTCAGGATGCCGATGTCGATGCGGTCGAGGCGCCGCGGGTTTGAGCCCATAGTCGAAATATTCCGGAAGTTTGAGTGTCACCAGAATATTTACACTACCGCAGCGCGAAAATCCAAGGAAATGAGACGCAAATTTTGCGGTGCGGCAGGTAGCATGACTTCCCATTGATGCACGCCACGGAGCTTGCGTGCGGGAGACCAGCGATGACGGATTTATCGAGCGGTATCGAGCAGACCCAACGCCTTGAAACGACGAACGCCGACCTCGATCCTGGGGAAACGGCCGAATGGATCGATGCGCTGGACGGCGTCGCCGCCCACGTCGGCAAGGCGCGCGCGCAATATCTGCTCGACCGGCTCGCCGAGCATGCGCGCGCGATCGGACTCGCGTCCTCCCGCATGCCTGTCACGCGTTACCTGAACACGATCCCGCTTGCCGAGCAGCCGCACTATCCCGGCGACCTCGACATCGAGGAGCGGCTGTCAGCCGCGCTGCGCTGGAATGCGCTCGCGATGGTCGTGCGCGCGAACCGCGCGTATGGCGAGCTGGGCGGCCACATCGCGAGCTATGCGTCGGCGTCCGACCTGTTCGAGGTCGGCTTCAACCATTTCTTTCGCGCGGCCGCGCAGGATGGCGGCGCCGGCGCAGGCGGCGATCTCGTCTATTTCCAGCCGCATTCGTCGCCGGGCGTCTACGCGCGGGCGTATCTCGAGGGCTTTCTGACTGAGGATCATCTCCGGCATTACCGCCGCGAAATCGCCGGGCCGGGCCTGTGTTCCTATCCGCATCCTTGGCTGATGCCGGACTTCTGGCAGTTCCCGACCGGCTCGATGGGCATCGGCCCGATCAACGCGATCTACCAAGCGCGCTTCATGCGCTACCTGCAGCACCGCGGCCTCGCGAACACGGACGGCCGCACGGTCTGGGGTTTCTTCGGCGACGGCGAGATGGACGAGCCCGAATCGCTTGGTGCGCTGTCGCTTGCCGCGCGCGAAGGTCTCGACAATCTCGTGTTCGTGATCAACTGCAACCTGCAGCGGCTCGACGGCCCGGTGCGCGGCAACGCTCGCGTGATCGACGAGCTCGAAGCGGTGTTCGCGGGTGCCGGCTGGAACGTGATCAAGGTGCTGTGGGGTTCCGATTGGGACCCGCTGTTCGCGCGCGATCACGCCGGCGCGCTCGCGCGCGCATTCGCCGACACCGTCGACGGCCAGTTCCAGACGTTCTCGGCGAACGACGGCGCGTACAACCGCGCGCACTTCTTCGGTCGGCATCCGGCGCTGGCGGCGCTTGGCGCGCAGCTCACCGATGCCGAGATCGACCGGCTGCGCCGCGGCGGCCACGACGCGCGCAAGCTGCACGCCGCGTATGCGCGTGCGCTCGCTCACAAGGGCCAGCCGACCGTGATCCTCGCGAAGACGATGAAAGGCTTCGGGATGGGAGCGGCGGGGCAGGGCCGCATGACGACCCATCAACAGAAGAAGCTCGGCGTCGACGACCTCAAGGCGTTCCGCGATCGTTTCCGTCTGCCGTTGTCGGACGACGACGTCGAGCAGCTCACGTTTTACAAACCTGCGGAAGACAGCCCGGAAATGCGTTACCTGCATGCCCGCCGGGCTGCCCTGGGAGGCTATCTGCCCAGAAGGCGGAGAGCGGCGTCGAAGGGGCTGACCGTCCCTTCGATACCCACCTGGGGCGCGTTCGCACTCGAGGCGGGCGGCCGCGAGATGTCGACGACGATGGCGCTCGTGCGCATGCTCACCGCGTTGCTGAAGGACGCCGAGATCGGCTCGCGCGTCGTGCCGATCGTCGCCGACGAGGCGCGCACCTTCGGCATGGCCAATATGTTCCGGCAAGTCGGGATCTATTCGCCGCTCGGCCAGCGCTACGAGCCGGAAGACCTCGGCTCGATGCTCTACTACCGCGAGGACACGCGCGGCCAGATTCTCGAAGAAGGGATTTCGGAAGCGGGCGCGATCTCGTCATGGATCGCCGCGGCGACGTCGTACAGCGTGCACGACCTGCCGATGCTGCCGTTCTACATCTACTACTCGATGTTCGGCTTTCAGCGCGTCGGCGACCTGATCTGGGCCGCCGCCGACCAGCGCTCGCGCGGCTTCCTCGTGGGCGCCACGTCGGGCCGCACGACGCTTGGTGGCGAGGGCCTGCAGCATCAGGACGGCACGAGCCACCTCGCGGCATCGACGATTCCGAACTGCCGCGCCTACGATCCGGCGTTCGCGTACGAGGTCGCGACGATCGTCGATGCGGGGATGCGTGAAATGGTCGAGGAGCAGCGCGACGTGTTCTATTACGTGACCGTCACGAACGAGAACTACGCGCAGCCGTCCGTGCCGGAGGGCGACCCTCGCGCTTTGCGCGAAGGCATCCTCAAGGGGCTCTATCCGTTGTCGCCGGCATTGCACGAGACGGCGCGCGTGCAGTTGCTCGGCTCGGGCGCGATTCTGGGCGAGGCGATCGCCGCGCAACGCATGCTGAAGGAAGACTGGGGCATCGACGCCGCCGTGTGGAGCGTGACGAGCTTCACCGAATTGCAGCGCGGCGGCATGGAGGCCGAGCGGCAATCGCGGCTCGGCGACACGCACGTGAGCCCCTACGTGAGCGCCGCGCTCGGTGCGTCGCGCGGGCCGGTGATCGCCGCGACCGACTACGCGCGCGCGGTGCCGGAGCTGATCCGCGCGTACGTGCCTCGGCGGTATGTGACGCTCGGCACCGACGGCTTCGGCCGCAGCGATACGAGGCAGGCGTTGCGCGCGTTCTTCGAGGTCGACCGCGCGAGCATCGTCATTGCCGCGTTGAAGGCGCTCGCGGACGAAGGCGAGATCGATGCCGCCATCGTGCGGGCGGCGCGCGAGCGCTACGAAATGACGGCGCACCCGAGCGCCGCGCCCTGGCAACGGTGATCGGACTGGCGCAACGGGCGGTGCGCCGCCTTTCCAGTCCGGCGCCGCCGCGTGCTCGGCGCACGAGAGGCGAAGCGCCCGCCAGCCCTCAATGCTTGAGGCAGGTGTCCGCATTCTTCCAGGTACAGGTGTCGAGACCGGTGTGGATCAGCGGCTTCACCGTCTTGCCTTCCGCGAGCTCGCGCATCGTCATCGCCGCCCGATAACCCATTTCCTCCGGCCGCTGCCCGACGAGGACATTGACCTTGTGGTCCTTGAGCGCTTGCAGTTCCGGTCCGAGCGTATCGGCCGAGACGATGACGAACTTGCCGCTCTGGATCTTATCCATGATCGGCGCGACGACTTGCGAATAGGCCTGCGGGGCGAAGAGCGGCCAGCCGCCTTCGAGCACGAAGGCATCGAGCCCGGTGGGGTTGGCAGTCAGCGTGTCCTGCATCATCTGGTTCGCCTTGGCGGCGTCGTCGTTCACGTAGAGCGGGCAGGCGCTGATTTCGGTCCAGCCGTTCTCGCCCGCGAGCTTCGCGATCCCCTTCTTGCCGGAGAGAACGTCGCGCGTGCCCTGGGCGCGTTGATTGATGTTCTCGGCCGCGGGGTTGCCCATCACGAGGCAGATCTTGCCGCCGTTCGGCATCAGCAGCTTCAACTGCTCGCCGAGCTTGACGCCCAGGTCGTAGTTGTCGGTGCCGACGTAGCTCTTGCGCAGCGAGGCGTCCTTCGGCAGCAGGTCGGCATCCGCGGTGATGATCGGGATCTTCGTGTGGCGGCGGCGAATCACCTCGGCCACGGCCGGGGCGTTCGAGGGCGAGATCGCGATGGCGGCGACACCCTTGGTCAAAAGATCGTCGATGATCTGCACTTCGGCGCTTTCGTCCGCGGCGGTCGCGGGGCCGGTGTAATAGCAGGTGTAGCCTTGTTGATGGAGTTCCTTGTTCGCCCGGTCGCATCCCTGATGCATGAGGTCGAAGTAGGGGTTGTCGAGACCCTTCACCACCAGCGCCAGGGTCTTGTCGGCTGCGAACGCGGAGGAGGCCAGCATGGCGAGCCCTCCGATCGCGGCAATGCACATCCACGATTTCTTCATTGTTACCTCCTGAGATTTCAACCTCCTTGCCGCTCGCCGCCGAGCCGATTGAAGAGCACGGCGATGATGATGAAGCCGCCGACAACCGTGCCCTGCCAGAACGCGTCGACGCCGAGCAGGATCAGGCTGTTGCGGATCACTTCGATGAGCGCGGCGCCGACGACCGTCCCGAAGGCGCTGCCGACGCCGCCCGCGAGATTCGTGCCGCCGATCACGGTCGCAGCGATCACGCGCAATTCGTCGCCCGTGCCGAGGCCGGTCGTCACCGCGCCGAGCCAGCCGACTTCGAGGATGGCCGCGACGCCTGCCATGAGCCCGCCGAGCACATAGACGGAGCAGATGATGCTGCGCACCGGCACGCCCGTGAGATTCGCCGCATGGCGGTTGCCGCCGACCGCGAAGACGTAGCGGCCCCAGCGCGTCCAGCGAAAGGCGAACCAGAAGAGCACGGCCAGGACGACCAGGAACCACACGGGATTGGCGACGCCGAAGGTCGAGCCGCCGCCGAGCGCCAGGAGTTGGCTGCCGTCCGGGCCGAAATCGAAGATGGTCCGGCTGCCGGAGATCACCAGTGCGAGACTGCGGCCGACGCTCAGCATGCCGAGCGTCACGACGAACGGCTGCATGTCGAGATAGGCGATGAGCAGGCCGTTCACGAGGCCGACAAGCCCCGCGGTCAGGAGCCCCATGCCGATGCCGGCCCAGATCGACCAGCCGGCGTTCATGACCACCGAGAGCACGATGCCGCTGATGCCGATCGTCGAGCCGACCGAAATGTCGATGCCGCCCGTGACGATCACCGCCATCATGCCGAGCGCGACGATGGCGACGAACGCGAAGTTGCGCGTGACGTTGAAAATGTTCTGCTGCGTCGCGAAGGTCGAGGTCACGAACGAGAGCGCGAGGCAGCCGACGAGCGTCGCGAGCACCACCCAGAACACCTGGCTCGCGAGCAAGCCCGTCCAGCGGGTATGGGTCTTCTCTGCTTGCGGCTCGTCGAGCAATCTCGAGATGGGGCTGGGCCGTTCCGGTGGATCGTTCAATTTCCGGGCTCCGATATAGGGCGTGTCAGGCGGCGGAGATCGCTCCGGTGATGAGGCCCGTCACCTCCTCGGGCGACGACGCTTCGGTGCTCTTGTCCGCGACCTTGCGCCCGCGCCGCATGACGACCACGCGATGGGCGACCGAAAACACGTCGGGCATGCGATGGCTGATGAGAATGACCGCGATGCCGTGTTCAGACAGGCGTTTGATGAGGTCGAGCACCTCCGCCACCTGCCGGACGCTGATCGCAGCCGTCGGCTCGTCCATGACGACGAGGCGCGCGTCGGACAGGCGCGTGCGAGCGATCGCCACCGCCTGCCGCTGACCGCCCGACATTTGTCGGACGAGATCGCGAGGGCGCGTCTCCGATTTCAGCTGTTTGAAAAGTTCGCCCGCGCGGCGGTACATGGTCGCGTAATCGAGAATGCGGAAGGGCCCGAAACCGAGCCGCGGCTCGCGGCCGAGGAACACATTGGCGGCCGCCGTGAGGTTGTCGCAGAGCGCGAGGTCCTGGTAGACGACTTCGATGCCCTGAGCGCGGGCGTCGAGCGGCTTGCTGAAATGCACCGGTTTGCCGTCGATCAGCATCTCGCCATGCGAAGGGGGGAAGTTGCCGGCGATGACCTTCGCCAGCGTCGATTTCCCGGCCCCGTTGTCGCCCATGAGCCCGACGACTTGGCCCGGCTCCAGGGTCAGCGTCACGTCGGTCAGGGCTTGAATGGCGCCGAAGTGTTTGGAAACGCCTTTGAGTTCCAGAAGACTCATGGACTGTCTCGCTCGCTCCCGTGGAGCCGCCCATCGCTTTGGCCGGGCGACCAAATAGGCATACTAACTAGCATTTTTTGTATAGCACGAGGGCGCGTTTGGCAAGCCGCGCACGGCCATCGGCTTCATTCGAGACGGAATGGGGGCCAGTGCGCGAGGCGGCGAATCTTGGAAGAGTGACGGCCGGGGCGTCGGCAGCGTGTAAACTACGGTCTTTTTGCCTCTTGCAGTATGGTGCAAGCCCCTCAGCGCACGGCCCTCGGCGGCCCGGCGCTCGTTCGCTTACTCGCGCGCCTGGCCGATGCCGACGTGCCCGAATCCAGCCAACCGCTCTCGGACCGGTTGAGCCAATGGCTCGGCTGGACCGACGCCATCGCGCTGTCGACGGCGTTGAACGGGAATCCACCCCCGGCGGCTTCCGGCGCGCGCGGCGCCGCGATGGACGACGACCTCGCGAAACGGTGCGCCCACGTGCGCAGCGCGTTGACGAAAGCCATCGTCGGCGATAGCGCGTCCGCGTCCGCCAGGCGGGACGGGCGCGCGCCATCGCGCGGCCAGGAAGCCCCGCCGGATGCGCGGCCCGATTTCGCAGTCTTTCGTCAGCGCTATCTTTCGCTGCAACAGACGATGGACACCGAAATCGGCACGCTGCGCACCCGTCTGCGGACGATGCTGGCCAGCAGGCCGCACGGCGTGGCCCGGCTCGCGATGGTGGACGCCGTCATGGAGCGCGCATTGAGCGCGCGCGAGCAGAGCCTCTTTGCCGCGGTGCCCGCGTGGCTCGCCGGGCATTTCCAACGTCTGCGCCAAGCCGAGGACGAAAGGCTGGCCGAAGCCGCCGATGCCAACGCCGACGCCGACGCCGACGCCGAAGAAGTTCCGGCGACGGTCACGCCCGGCGCATGGCTGGACGTGTTCCGCAAGGATATGCAGAGCGTGTTGCTCGCCGAACTCGAGGTTCGGTTCAAACCGGTCGAAGGGCTGCTCGCGGCTCTTCGCACCCGCTAACCAAGACGCTATGTCCAAATTTCGTATCGATCTCGTTGTTTTCTTTGCAGGTCTTTTCGCGGTGTGCTGGATCGGCGCCGGCTATATCGGATCGAACCCGCTCGCGCTCGCCGTCACGCTGTTGATCGGCGCGTGCTACCTGGCGGGCGCCTTCGAATTGCGGCGCTATCAGCAGGCGACGTCGACGCTCGCGCGTGCCGTCGCCGGTCTGTCGGAGCCGCCGCCGCGGCTCGGCGCCTGGCTCGACGCGTTGCATCCCAGCCTGCGCAGCGCGGTGCGAGTGCGTATCGACGGCGAGCGTGCCGCCTTGCCCGGCCCGGCGCTGACGCCGTATCTGGTCGGCTTGCTCGTGCTGCTCGGCATGCTGGGCACGCTGCTCGGCATGGTGGCGACCTTGCGCGGCACCGGGGCCGCGCTCGAAAGCGCGACGGATCTCGACGCGATTCGCGCGTCGCTCGCCGCGCCCGTGAAGGGGCTCGGCTTTGCCTTCGGCACGTCGATTGCGGGTGTCGCCACGTCCGCGATGCTGGGGCTGCTGTCCGCGCTGTGCCGCCGTGAGCGGATCGAGGCGGCGCAGCAGCTCGACGTGAAGATCGCGACCACGTTGCGCGTCTATTCGCACGCCCATCAGCGCGAGGCGTCGTTCAAGCTGCTGCAGCGGCAGGCCGAGGCGATGCCTGCGCTGGTCGATCGTTTGCAGACGATGATGTCGGCGATCGAGCAGCAGAGCCTCGCGTTGAGCGAACGGCAGATCGCAAGCCAGCAAGTTTTCCTCGACAACGCACAGGCCGCCTATACGCGTCTTGCTTCGTCCGTGGGGCAATCGCTCAAGGAGAGCGTTGCCGACGGCGCCCGCGCGGCAAGCGCGGCGCTCCAGCCCGTCGTGGCGGCGACGATGGACGGTCTCAAGCGCGAGACCGCCACGCTGCACGACACGGTGACGCACGCCGTCGAGCGGCAGCTGCACGGGCTGTCGACCGGTTTCGAGACGGCAGCCGCTAACGTCGCGGATATCTGGAACCAGGCGCTGGCCGGGCACCAGCGCTCGAGCGAAGCGCTTGCCGAGCAGCTGCGCGCGTCGCTCGAGCGCTTCGCCGAAACCTTCGAGCATCGCTCGGCGAGCCTGCTGGATGGCGTTTCCGCGCGCCTGGACGCGACCGCCGGTCATGTGTCGGAGGCATGGAACGAGGCGCTGTCGCGGCAAGAGCGCGTCAGCGGGGCCATGGCGGAGCACAACCAGCACGCGCTGACTGCGGCCGCAGGGGTGTTCGAGCAGCACTCGGCGTCGTTGCTTGGCGCCATGAACCAGTCGCATGCCGACTTGCAGACCCAACTGGCGTCGCGTGATCAGGAGCGCCTCGCGGCCTGGACCGAGTCGCTCGCCACGATGGCCGCCGGTTTGCGCGAGGAGTGGGCGCAAACGAGCGCGCGCACCGCGAGCCAGCAACAGGACATCTGCGAGACGCTCGCGCGCACGGCGCGCGACATCACCGGGCAGACACAGGCGCACGCGAGCGGCACGATCGCCGAGATCTCGCGGCTCGTGGAGGCCGCCTCGGAAGCGCCGAGGGCCGCGGCCGAAGTCGTCGCCGAACTGCGCCAGAAGCTCGCCGACAGCATGGCGCGCGACACGGCGATGCTCGCGGAGCGCGCCCGCCTGCTCGACACGCTGGAGACGCTGCTCGATGCCGTGAACCATGCGTCGACCGAGCAGCGCTCGGCGGTCGACGCGCTGGTCGCCACGTCGGCGGATCTGCTGGACCGTGTCGGTAGCCGGTTCACCGACCAGGTCGAAGCCGAAACGCGCCATCTCTCCGAGGTGGCGGCGCAGGTCACCGGCGGCGCCGTCGAAGTGGCGAGCCTGGGCGAGGCGTTCGGCGCGGCCGTGCAGATGTTCGGCGAGTCGAACGACAAGCTCGTGGCCCACCTGCAGCGGATCGAAGCCGCGCTCGACAAGTCGCTCGCGCGCAGCGACGAACAGCTGGCTTATTACGTGGCGCAGGCGCGGGAAGTCATCGACCTGAGCCTGCTGTCGCAGAAGCAGATCATCGAAGACTTGCAGCAGCTTGCCAGTCGAGAGGCCGCTGCCGGAGCGGAGCCGGCATGATGGAAGACATCGACGGCGGGGTGGAACCGGCCGCGCCGATCTGGGCCGCGTTCGGCGACTTGATGTCGGCGTTGTTGGGCGCCTTCGTGCTGATCCTCGTCTGCGTGATCGGCATCCAGCTTCAGCTCTCGGCCAATCTCGAGAAAGAGGTCAAGGAACGGCAACTGGAAACGCAGCGCCGCAAGACGCTCGAACAGGCGCTGGCGGGCCCGCTCGCGGCAGGGCGGATCACGCTCGTCAATGGGCGCATCGGCATCAGCGGCAGCGTGCTGTTCGCGCTGAACTCGGATCAATTGCAGCCCGCAGGCCGCGAGCTGTTGAAGAGCCTGGCCGGGCCGCTGTCGGCCTACCTCAAGTCCCGCGACGAAATTCTGATGGTGAGCGGCTTTGCCGACGACCAGCAGGTGCGCTCGGGCAATCGCCGCTTCGCCGACAACTGGGAGCTGTCGGCCCAGCGTGCGTTGACGGTGACGCGCGCGTTCATCGACGAAGGCGTGCCGGCCTCGTCGGTCTTTGCGGCGGCGTTCGGCTCCGAGCAGCCCGTCAGCTCGAATGCCGACGAGTCGGGGCGGGCGAAGAACCGGCGCGTGGAAATCGCGCCGGTCCCGAGGCCGACCGCATCCAATGGCGGACACGGTGAATAACGGCGGCGCATCCGCCCGGGCGACGCTCGACGCGTGGCGCGAGCGCGGTGCCGATCGCCTGGACCCCGTGCGCTTTCGTTTCATCGATGCGTTGGAGCGGCGCTCGGCCGCGCATAGCGGCGCGGCGCGGCGCATGTTGGACGAGAAGCTGTCCGCGCTGCTCGATGCCTATGCGGGCGATCTCGAGTGCGCCGCGTCCAACGCAGGCGACGGTCTCAACGCGGCATCGTCGCGTGAAACGGCGCTTGGGACGGGGAAGGGTCTGAAAGACCTGGTCGAGTCCATCGCGGCCAGCCGCGCATCGGAAGAAGGCGGGTTATCCGCGGGCAACAATGCAGGGCCCACGCCGCGCTCCTATCCGGAATTGGCGATGCTCGACGAGTTCCGCGAGATCTGGTCCAAAGTCAGCACCGATCGGCAGTTGCGGCAATCGGAGTACCAAGTGCCCAAGAACGCCGGTCCGCTCAATTCGAGCAGCCTCGTGCACCGGTCGCTCTCGCTGATGCGCGAGTTGTCCCCGGGCTATTTGCGGCAGTTCCTTGCGTACGCGGACGCCTTGTCATGGCTGGAGCAGATGACCGCTGTCGCTGCTCCGCCGGCTAAAGAGGCGCCTCGCGCAGCAAGCGCCAAGAAGAGTGCGCGCAGCAAGCCGCGCTAATACCTTTTCAATCCAAGTGCCGATACGCCATCAGGCGGACTCGTCACGCGACGTCATCCCGACCACGTATTCATAGCGCTCGGTGTTCACGTGCGAGATGCGCACTTCGACCGGCAACTGGTGATACGAGTAAGCGACGCGCCGCACCTCGAGCAGCGGGTCGCCTTGCGCGAGACCGAGCAGCTCGCTTTCGAATGCGTTGGCGCTCGCGGCGCGCACGCGCTCGCTGGTGCCGACCACGTTGATGCCGTACGCTTCCTGATAGAAGTTGTAGAGCGTGCTCGAACGCCCGCGCAGCGCGGCCTCGGTCAATCCCGGAAAGCGGGATTCGGCGACGGTGATGGTGTCGACGATGATGGCCTCGCCGTGCAGCGCGAGCCGATTGGTAAACGTCAACACGCGTGCGCCCGGTTCGATGTCGAGCAACTCGGCCACCTCGCGCGTTGCCTTCGCCTTCTTGAACGCGACGAGTTCGACGGTGGGGTAGGTTTTGTCGCCGTCCTGCCGAGTGATCCGGAAGAACCGGAAGTAGTGCTGGTCGCGCTGGTGCTGGGCCACGAACGTCCCGAGCCCTTGGTGGCGGATCAGGATGTTGTCGGCGACGAGTTCGTCGATGGCCTTGCGCAGCGTGCCGATCGATACGCCGAAGCGTTCTGACAGACGCTTTTCCGACGGAATCGCTTCCCCGCCTTTCCACTCCTGCGCGGCGAGCGCCGCCAGCAGCGCGTTCTTCACTTCCTTGTAGCGCGTTCCGCCCACGGCGGAGACACCCAACGTACGCGCGTTCATATTGCCTCCCGCCGGGCCGCCCCAAGGGAGGCAATCGCCCCCTCGGGGGGCAGTGAACGATAGTGAACGTGGGGGCAGTTCATAACACCTCCCTTGATTATTGGATTCCGGCCCTCGGCGGCCGGCTTGTCGTTGGGATTCTACCTTGCGTGGTTGACGTTACACATATAGATGATATAGTTGACGAAGATGCAGGCTCAACCTCACCCCAGGAGCGAAAGATGATCCATATCGTGTTGCACGAGTCGAAGGACACCGTCGGCGTGGCGGTCGTGGAGGGCATCAAGGCAGGCGAGCGGTTGAGCGCGTGGATCATGGACGACGACGAGGTCATCACCGTCGTCGCCAAGCAGGACATCCCGATCGGCCACAAGGTCGCGCTCAAGGACATGAACGTCGGCGATACCGTCTACAAGTACGGCGTCGATATCGGCCGCGTCGTTGCCCCGATCGCCGCCGGCGAGCACGCTCACGTGCACAACATCAAGACGAAGCGCTGGTAAGCGCCGCATCCTCTGCGGCAACCCTTCCTTTCAGTCAAGCCAGAACAGCGAGGCACCATGAGCGTGATCGATTCCAACACGACTTTTCGCGGTTATCGCCGGGCCAATGGGCGCGTCGGCGTGCGCAATCATGTGGTCATCCTGCCGGTCGACGATTTGTCGAACGCAGCCGCGCAAGCCGTCGAAAACAACATCAAGGGCACGATGGCGTTGCCCCATCCTTACGGGCGCCTGCAGTTCGGCGCCGATCTCGACCTGCATTTCCGTACGCTGATCGGCGCGGGGTGCAATCCGAATGTCGCCGCCGTGGTGGTGATCGGCATCGAGGACGGCTGGACCCAGCGCGTGGTCGACGGCATCGCGAAGTCCGGCAAGCCGGTCATGGGCTTCGGCATCGAGCTGCACGGCGATCACGACACGATCATGCGCGCGTCGAAAGCGGCCAAGGACATGGTGCAGTACGCCACCTCGCTCGAGCGCGAGACGTGCCCGATTGCCGATCTGTGGGTGTCGACGAAATGCGGCGAATCGGACACGACCTCGGGCTGCGGCGCAAATCCAACGGTCGGCAACGCGTTCGACAAGCTTTACGGCCTCGGCACCACGCTCGTCTTCGGCGAAACGTCGGAGCTGACGGGCGGCGAGCAGATCGTGGCCGCACGCTGCGCGAACGATCAGGTGCGCGAGCGCTTCCAGTTCATGTTCGATCGCTACCAGGACATGATCAATCGCTGGAAGACCGACGACCTTTCGGAATCCCAACCGACGAAGGGCAACATCGCGGGCGGCCTGACCACAATCGAAGAGAAGGCGCTCGGCAACATCCAGAAGATCGGCAAGAAGTGCGTGATCGACGGCGTGCTCGACAAGGCCGAAGTGCCGGCCGGACCGGGGCTCTGGTTCATGGATTCGTCGTCGGCTGCCGCCGAGATGGTCACGCTGTGCGCGGCTTCAGGCTTCGCCGTGCATTTCTTCCCGACCGGGCAGGGGAACGTGATCGGCAATCCGATCGTGCCCGTCATCAAGATCTGCGCGAACCCGCGCACGGTGCGCACGATGTCGGAGCATATCGACGTCGACGTCTCCGGTCTTCTGCAGCGCGAACAAAACCTCGATCAGGCCGGCGACAAGCTGCTCGAAGCGATGCTTGCGACGATCAGCGGCCGCTGGACGGCTGCTGAAGCGCTGGGTCATCGCGAGTTCGTACTGACGCGGTTGTTCGAAAGCGCGTGAGCGATACCGAAGGGGGCGACAGCCCCTGAATAAAGGCGCGGAGTGCGGCGGGGGCAAGACGAGCTCGCCGCGCTCCGCGCCATTCGGCGCTACCCACTGTGCAGCAGCGAGTTGAGGAGACACGACCTTGCGCCTGCTCAAACATCTTTACGTGCAAGTCCTGATCGGACTGGCCGCCGGCATTCTCGTCGGCTTCTTCGCGCCTGACTTCGGCATTCAAATGAAGCCGTTGGGCGACACCTTCATCCGGCTCATCAAGATGGTCATCACGCTCGTGGTCTTCTGCACCGTGACCGTGGGTATCGCGCGGATGGAGAGCCTCAAGCATGTCGGCCGCGTGGGCTTGAGGACGATCCTGTATTTCGAGGCCGTCACGACGGTCGCACTCGTGCTCGGGCTGGTCGTTGCGAACGTCGCGCATCCGGGCGCGGGCATGAACATCGACCCGAAAGCGCTCGACGCGCACGCCGTGAGCCGCTACGTCGCCGAGGCTCATGCCGGGGCGTCGACCGGCTTGCTCGAAGAGATCGTGCCGAACTCGGTGATCGGCGCGTTCGCAAGCGGGAACCTGCTGCAAGTGCTGCTGTTTTCGGTGCTGTTCGGCATTGCGCTCTCGATCATGGAGACGAAGCCGGCGAGTCGGCGGCGTCCGATGCCGACAGCGTCGTCCGCGTGGGGCCTGTAAGCGAGAGCTCGAACTAACGCCGAGCTTACGGTGCAAGTCGAGCGGGTAAGGCGGAGCAGGCAATGCTCAATGTTTCCGCGATGCTGCCGTTAATGATGCTGTTGCTGTGCGTATAAAAAATCGAACTCCTTAGTTGAGATTCCTGATGAAACGTATCAGTCTGAATGCCAAGCTCTGGTCCGCGCTTACGCTCATGTGGCTGGGGTTGTTGCTTCTCGGGGGCTGGGGTGCGCTGCAGGAGCGCGGCACGATGATTCGCGACCGCCGCGCCGACATCAAGAACATCGTCGATACGGCCGACGACATCGTCAAGGACTACGCGGCGCAAGCGGCGGCCGGCAAGCTGTCGACGGATGCCGCGCAGCAGGAGGCCAAGCAGCGTCTGTCGACGATGCGCTACGGCACCGACGGCTATCTGTTCATTCTCGATTCGCGTCCCGTCGTCGTGATGCACGCGACCAACGCGAGCCTGCGCAACAAGGACGTGAGCAGCGTGCGCGACACGAACGGCAAGCTGCTGTTCGTCGACATGGTGAAGACCGCGCGTGGTGAAGGCGAGGGCTACGTGGACTATGAGGGCATCCTCGTCGGCACCAACACGCGCGCGCCCAAGGTGACGTTCGTCAAATACTTCGAGCCGTGGGACTGGACCATCGCCACCGGCGTCTTCATGCAGGACATCAATCAAGCCTTTTACCGGAACCTGCTGATCAATCTGGCCGTGCTGGCCGCGATCGGCGCGGCGGTGACGATCGCGATGCTGCTGATCATGCGCAACATCAAGCGAAGCCTCGGCGGCGAGCCGGCTTATGCCGCGCAGATCGCGACCCGGATTGCGAGCCGCGATCTGCAAGCGGCGGTGCAATTGCAGCCAGGAGACGACGACAGCCTGTTGCATGCGATCGCCAGCATGCAAACGAATCTGTCGTCCGTGATCGGCGAGATTCGCGCGAGCACGGAGTCGATCACGTCCGCGGCGCAGCAGATCGCGGCGGGCAATCTCGACTTGTCGTCGCGCACCGAAGAGCAGGCGGCGTCGCTGCAGGAGACGGCGGCCAGCATGGAGGAACTGACGGGCGCCGTGCGGAACAACGCGGAGAGTGCGACGCAGGCCACCGCGCTCGCGGCCAAGGCATCCGACATCGCCGCGCGCGGCGGGGACGTGGTGAGTCGCGTCGTGAGCACGATGGAGGAGATTTCGGCGAGCTCGGACAAGATCTCGGACATCATCGGTGTCATCGACGGCATCGCCTTCCAGACGAATATTCTCGCGCTCAACGCGGCCGTCGAGGCGGCGCGCGCGGGCGAACAGGGGCGCGGCTTCGCGGTGGTGGCGGGCGAAGTCCGCACGCTGGCGCAGCGCAGCGCAGCGGCGGCGAAGGAAATCAAGGCTTTGATCGGCGATTCGGCGAGCAAGGTGCAGGGCGGCGCGACGCTCGTCGGCGAAGCGGGCAGGACGATGGAAGCGATCGTACAATCGGTCAAGCAGGTGTCCGGCATCATGGCGGAGATCTCGGCGGCGTCGGCCGAGCAGAGCACGGGCATCGAGCAGGTCAACCAGGCGGTCGCGCAGATGGATACCGTGACGCAGCAGAACGCGGCCTTGGTCGAGCAGGTATCGGCGGCGGCCCACAGCATGCACGATCAGGCCGCGAGCCTCGCGCGGGCAGTCCGGGAGTTCAAGATTCGCGAGACGGCGGCGAACGCGCTCTCAATGCAACGTTGAGACTTGGCAGCGGACCGGGACGCGGCTAGCCGCGTCCCCGGCCGAGAGCGGACTAGGCCCGCTCGACAAGGTCAGGCTTGAGGTTGGCTGCCTTCGGTATTGTCGGTGTTGCTGGCTTCTTCCTCTTTCTTTTTTTCCACCAGATCTTCCAGGGCGCCCGCTCCCTTGAACCCTGCCACAGCCGCAATGCCTTTCGTCAAAAGCGATGCATCCGGATCGACCTTTTCGGTTGCTTCTTATTTCGAGCGTCCTTTGACTTTGCCGCAATAGAGGCTCGACAGCGTCTGCATGATGCTCACGACCTCGGCGCTCGCGAGGCTGTAGTACATGAACTTGCCTTCGCGCCGCGCGCTGACGAGCCCTTCGTCGCGCAGGACGCCGAGATGTTGCGAAAGGCTCGGTTGATGCAGGCCGACGGCCGCTTCGAGTTCGCCTACGTTGTGTTCGCCTTCGGTCAGCTGGCACAGCAGCAACAAGCGGTCCTCCTGGGCCATCGCTTTGAGAAGGGCGCAGCACTTGGAGGCGGATTGCCTCAGTGCCTTGAGTCCGGCGGGAGAAAGGGATTCGCTCATGGGGATTTCCGGGCCTGGCACGGTGCCCGAAGTTATCTAAAAAGACATTATATAAAAATATAAATTAATTGAGCCGAAATGAACGCTAGCCGCCCGCGCCCCCAGCGGTCAGCCAGGCGAACGCGCGCCGCCGCGCTCGACGCTTGCGACGAAGCGGGAGATTTCGTCCGTCAGGGTTTCCGGAGCGTCGCGATGCGGCGAGTGCCCGCCATGCGCGAGCTTGCATAAGCGCGAATGCGGGACGCGATGCGCGATCGTTTCGATCTGCGCCATCGTTCCGTAGTGGTCGTCCTCGGCTTGAATCTCGATGAGCGGGCATCGTATCGCCGCGAGCGCATCGGTGATCGTCCAGTTGCGGAAGGCCGGATCGAGCCAGATGTCGTTCCAGCCGTAGAACGCCGAATCGACGTCCGCGTGATAGCGGGCGAGGCGCGCGCGCAAGTCCGTCGATTCGTAGAGGACTTTTGCCTCCGCAATGCTTTCGACCGTCACGTCCTCAACGAACACGTGCGGTGCGATGACGGCCGCGCCGCGTAACGCGTCAGGAAATGCGCCCGCGTACAAGAGCGCGATCGACCCGCCGTCGCTATGGCCGATCAGCCACATGCGCGCGCGTTCGGCGGCGTCGATATGGAGCGCATCGAGGAACGCCGGCAGGACGTCGTGGGCCTGATACGCCATGAAATCGACGGGCCATTTGACGTCGTGCGGTCGAGGCGTCGAGCGCCCGTATCCGGGGCGCGAATAAACGAGGCCGCGCATGCCGAGCCGGTCGCAGAGCGTCTGCGGCCAGTCCTTCCACATCGCGATCGAACCGAGTCCCTCGTGCAGGAACAGGGCGATGGGCGCGTCTTGCCGATCGCGATTCAGCCATCGATATTCGAGCTGAAGCGCCGGCCGCCCGGCAGTGGCGGTCAGCTCGGCAAAGCCCGCGTCAGGCGAGATCGTGGCGTCGTGTGCTGTCGTGTTCATGTTTGACGGTTGGCTTGCTCGCGAAGCTTGAAGCGCTGGATTTTACCTGTGGCCGTCTTCGGCAGATCGTCGACGAATTGAATCTCCCGCGGATACTTGAAAGGCGCGAGGCGCGATTTGACGAACGCCTTCATCTCGTCCGCGAGCCGATCGTCCGCCACGTGCTCTTGCTTCAGCACGACGAACGCGCAGGTCTTCACGAGCCCGCCATGATCGACGCCGATGACCGCCGCTTCGAGCACCGCTTCGTGCTGCATCAGCGCCATCTCGACCTCGATCGGCGAAACATACTGGCCGCTGACTTTCAGCATGTCGTCGCTGCGGCCGGAGTACACGTAATGCCCGTCGGCAAGGCGCTGGTACTTGTCGCCGCTCTTGACCCATTCGCCGAGGAAGGTCGCGCGCGATTTCTCGCGGTTGCACCAGTACATCACGGCCGAGCTCGGGCCCTTGATGTAGAGATCGCCGATCTCGCCGTCGGCAACGAGACGGCCATGTTCGTCTCGCAGCTCGATTTCATAGCCGGGCACGGGAACGCCGGTCGTGCCGTAGCGGACCGCGCCGGGCCGGTTCGACAGGAAGATGTGGAGCATCTCGGTCGAGCCGAGGCCGTCGAGGATCTCGCAGCCGAAGTGCGCGCTGAATCGCTCGCCGATCTGGCTCGGCAGCGCCTCGCCGGCCGACGTGCAGATGCGCAGCGCGACTTCGCTGCGAGCGGGCAGGCTCGGCGACGCCATGATGTTCGCGTACAAGGTCGGCACGCCGTAGAAGACGGTCGGCCGGTATTCGACCATGCGCCGCAGCACGGCATGGGTCGTCGGGCGCTCGGCCATCAGCACAGTCGTCGCGCCGACCGAGAGCGGGAACGTCAAGGCATTGCCGAGTCCGTACGCGAAGAACAGCTTCGCGGCGGAAAACACGACATCCGTTTCGCGAATGCCGAGGATCGCTTTGCCGTACAGCTCGGCCGTCCAATAGAGATTGGCGTGGGTGTGGACGGTGCCCTTGGGCTTGCCGGTCGAGCCCGAGGAGTAGAGCCAGAATGCGATGTCGTCGGCGTGGGTCGCGAGCGGGTGAGGCGCAGGCTCGGCCGCGTCGATCAGCGCGCGCAGGTCGTGCCCGGCGCACTCGGGTTCGGAGGGCTGCCGCGCGACGATCTGCAGGCTTTGGTCGAGGCCCGATTCGGCGAGCGCCTCGGCGACGACGGCCTGCAGCGCGGATGACACGACGACTGCGCGTGCCCGGCTGTGCGTCAGCATGTAGACGTAATCGGCCGGCGTCAGCAGCGTGTTGACGATGACCGGCACGACGCCCGCGTAAAGCGCACCGAGAATGACGACGGGCAAATCCGCCGAATCGAGCATGACGAGCAGGATGCGCTCGTCGGGGTGCACGTCGAGCCGGCGCAACGCGGCGGCGAAGCGGCGGGAGCGCGATTCGAGTTCGCCGTAGGTGGTCGCGCCGTAGTCGTCGATGTACGCGGTTTTCTCCGCCCTCGACGCGTTCAAGCCGAAAACATGCGCGGCGAAGTTGAACAAGGCGGGCGGGGCGGCCGCTTTCGCGGGCGCCGTCGTGGCGGGCTCCATCATGTTTCGTCTCCGTCCGATCATGCGGCCGCTTAGGTGGCTGCTTAGGTGGCTGCTTATGCGGCGCACTCCGATTTGTCGGGTATCGGTATTTTCGCGAAAATTAGCGACTGCAATCGCGCGTG
This sequence comes from Trinickia violacea, assembly GCF_005280735.1. Lineage (NCBI taxonomy): Bacteria > Pseudomonadati > Pseudomonadota > Betaproteobacteria > Burkholderiales > Burkholderiaceae > Trinickia > Trinickia violacea. Next base: position 2,566,745 of record NZ_CP040077.1, on the reverse strand, counting down.
TCACGCACTATAGTGCATATACCGAAGTCGTGGAACGATAAACATGAAGCAGGTTTACCCTGAAGTGACGCAGTCCGATGCGCAAAGCGCAGCGCAGGAGACCGCGGATAACGAGGCGCGCAACGCCGAAGCGGTGGAGCGCGACCCGTTCATGGCCGCCATGGGCGAGCGCGTGCGCCTGCTGCGCGCGAGGCGCGGCATGACGCGCAAGACGCTCGCGACCGAGACGGGGCTTTCGGAGCGGCACCTCGCCAACCTCGAATCGGGCGTCGGCAATCCGTCCGTGCAGGTGTTGCGGCAGATCGCGTCCACGCTGGGCTGCCCGCTTGCGGAGATCATCGGCGACGTCACGACGTCGTCCGCCGAATGGCTGCTGATCCGCGAGCTGCTGCAGGATCGCGACCAGGCCGCCTTGCATCGCTGCCGCGTTGCGCTCGAGGACTTGCTGCAGGCGGCGCCGGCCGATCCGCACCGCAAGGAGCGCCTCGCCCTCATCGGCTTGCGCGGCGCGGGCAAGTCGACGCTGGGCCGGATGCTCGCGCAGGAGCTCAAGGTGCCGTTCATCGAGCTGAACCGCGTGATCGAGCAGCTCGCGGGCTGCCCGCCGTCCGAGATCCATTCGCTCTACGGGGCGAGCGCGTACCGGCGCTACGAGCACCGGGCCCTCGAAGGGGTGATCGCCGAGCATCCGCGGGCGGTGATCGCTTCGCCTGGAGGGCTCGTGTCGGAGCCGGCCACGTTCAGCATGCTGCTCGCGCACTGCTTCACGATCTGGCTGCAAGCGTCGCCGGGAGAGCACATGCAGCGCGTGATCGCGCAAGGCGACTTGCGGCCGATGTCCGGAAACCGCGAAGCCATGGACGACCTCAAGCGGATTCTCGCCGGCCGCAGCGAGCTGTACGGCCGCGCCGACATGGCGTACGACACGAGCGACAAGACGCTCGCCGATGCTTATCTGCAGCTTCGCGACCGGCTTGCTGCGCGCCTCGCGGCCGAGACGTAGCCACGCGAAGGAGTGCGACGAGGTTTACCCTAGGTTGCCGTGGTGTATGCATTAAAATGCTTTACGTGTCTCTTTGTGTGCACTATCGTTCATCGAAACGATGGCGAACACCAGGAGACGCCCATGTCTGCACCGCAGTCCCGTGTCGACTACCGCACCGACCCCTCGCAATACCGGCATTGGAAGCTCACGTTCGACGGCCCGGTCGCCACGCTCGGCATCGACATCGCCGAAGACGGCGGCATCCGCGACGGCTACAAGCTCAAGCTCAATTCCTATGACCTGGGCGTCGACATCGAGCTGCACGACGCGCTTCAGCGCATCCGCTTCGAGCATCCGGAGGTCCGCTCGGTCGTCGTGACGAGCCTCAAGGACCGCGTGTTCTGCTCGGGCGCGAATATCTTCATGCTCGGCCTCTCGTCGCACGCCTGGAAGGTGAACTTCTGCAAGTTCACGAACGAGACGAGGAACGGCATGGAAGACTCGTCGCGCGAATCGGGGCTCAAGTTCGTCGCGGCGGTCAACGGCTCGTGCGCGGGCGGCGGCTATGAACTCGCGATGGCCTGCGACGAGATCTGGCTCGTGGACGACCGCTCGTCGTCGGTTGCGCTGCCGGAGGTGCCGCTGCTGGGTGTCCTGCCGGGCACGGGCGGCCTGACGCGCCTCACCGACAAGCGCCGCGTGCGGCACGATCACGCCGATATTTTTTGCACGGTGGTCGAGGGCATTCGCGGCGAGCGCGCGAAGGCGTGGCGGCTCGTCGACGAGGTCGTGAAGCCCAATCAGTTCGAGCAGGCGATTCACGCCCGCGCACTCGAACTGGCAGCGCAAAGCGACCGGCCCGCCGAGGCCAAAGGCATCGCATTGACCCGCATCGAGCGCACAGAACGTGAGGACAGCCTCGCCTACGACACCGTCGACGTGACGATCGATCGCGCCAAGCGCACCGCGACGTTTACCGCAAAAGCGCCTGCAGGCGCCCCGCCCGCGGATATCGACGCCATCGTCGCAGCCGGCGCGAACTGGTGGCCGCTGAAATTCGCCCGCGAACTCGACGACGCGATCCTCTCGATGCGCACCAACGAACTCGACATCGGCACGTGGATCTTCAAGACCGCAGGCGACGCGAAGACGGTGCTCGCGGCGGACGCGTCCCTGATGGCCCATCGCGATCACTGGTTCGTGCGGGAAACGATCGGCATGCTGCGCCGCACGTTGGCGCGCATCGACGTGTCGTCGCGCTCGCTCTTCGCGCTGATCGAGCCGGGCTCGTGCTTCGCGGGCACGTTCGCGGAACTCGCGTTCGCCGCCGACCGCAGCTACATGGCGGCGCTGCCCGCCAACGAGGACGAAGAGCCTGCGATCACGCTGTCGGAGGTCAACTTCGGCCTCTATCCGATGGTCACGCGCCAATCGCGCCTCGCGCGCCGCTTCTACGACGAGGCCGTGCCGCTCGACGCCGCGCGCGCAACGATCGGCCAGCCGATCAAGCCCGCCGAGGCCGAGCGGCTCGGCCTCGTGACCGCGGCGCCCGACGACCTCGACTGGGCCGACGAAATCCGCATCGCGCTCGAAGAGCGCGCGGCGATGTCGCCCGACGCGCTGACGGGGCTCGAAGCGAACCTGCGCTTCAACGGCCCGGAGACGATGGAAACGCGCATTTTCGGGCGCTTGTCCGCGTGGCAGAACTGGATCTTCAACCGGCCGAACGCGGTGGGCGAGAAGGGCGCCCTCAAGGTGTACGGCAAGGGCGCCAAGGCGCAGTTCGACGCGGCCCGCGTTTGATGTGCCGGCCGAAACGCGTCCGGTCCGCACTCGACGAACCCCTCACAAGGTACTGACATGTCCACGATCAACTACAGCGAGAAGATCCCGAACAACGTCAACCTGGCCGACGACCGCACGCTGCAGCGCGCGCTCGAGCAATGGCAGCCGAACTTCCTGTCCTGGTGGTCCGACATGGGGCCGGAAGGCTCGCACCATTTCGATGTCTATCTGCGCACGGCAGTGAGCGTCGATCCGGGCGGCTGGGCGCACTTCGACTACGTGAAGATGCCCGATTACCGCTGGGGCATCTTCCTCGCGCCGGGTGATGCCGAGCGCAAGATCCATTTCGGCGAGCACAAGGGCGAGGCCGCGTGGCACGACGTGCCGGGCGAGCATCGCGCGAACCTGCGCCGCATCATCGTCACGCAGGGCGACACCGAACCCGCTTCGGTCGAGCAGCAGCGTCACCTGGGCCTCACGGCGCCGTCGCTGTACGACCTGCGCAATCTGTTCCAAGTGAACGTGGAAGAGGGCCGCCATTTGTGGGCGATGGTGTACCTGCTGCATCGCTACTTCGGCCGCGACGGCCGTGAGGAGGCCGAAGCATTGCTCGGCCGGCGCTCCGGCGACGACGACAATCCACGCATTCTCGGCGCATTCAACGAGAAGACGCCCGACTGGCTCGCGTTCTTCATGTTCACGTACTTCACGGACCGTGACGGCAAGTTCCAGCTCTCCGCGCTCGCCGAATCGGGCTTCGATCCGCTCGCGCGCACGACGAAGTTCATGCTGACCGAGGAAGCGCATCACATGTTCGTCGGCGAGTCGGGCGTGTCGCGCGTCGTCCAGCGCACCGCGCAGGTCATGAACGAGCTGAAGACCCAGGACGCCTCGGCAATCCGCGCGGCCGGCGTGATCGATCTCGACACAATCCAGCGCTACTTGAACTTTCACTACTCGGTGACGATCGACCTGTTCGGCGCCGACCAATCGTCGAACGCGGCGACGTTCTACAGCGCGGGCCTCAAGGGCCGCTACGAGGAGACCAAGCGCGATGACGACCATCAATTGAGCGGCCAGACCTACCGGCTGCTCGACGTCGAAGACGGCAAGCTCGTCGAGCGCGATGCACCGATGCTCAACTCGATGAACGAGGTGCTGCGCGACGACTACATCAAGGATTCGATCGCGGGCGTGAACCGCTGGAACAAGGTGCTCGAAAAGGCCGGCGTCGACTTCCGCCTGACGGTGCCGCACAAGGCGTTCAACCGGCAGATCGGCACCTTCGCGGGCATCCGCGTGTCGCCGGACGGTCGCGTCGTGAGCGAGGCGGAATGGGCGGCCAACGAGGCGAAATGGCTGCCGACATCGGACGACCGCGCGTTCGTGGCGTCGCTGATGGGGCGCGTGGTCGAGCCGGGCAAGTTCGCGAACTGGATCGCGCCACCCGCGATGGGGATCAAGGGGCAGCCCCTCGATTTCGAATACGTGCGCTTCAACTGAAATCATGAACGCCCCAGAACCCATCGAGATCATCAAGCAGCATCTGATCGATCCCGAGATCTGCATCCGCTGCAATACGTGTGAAGAGACGTGCCCGATCGATGCGATCACGCACGACGATCGCAACTACGTCGTGAAGGCGGACGTCTGCAATGGCTGCATGGCCTGCATCGGACCTTGCCCGACCGGCGCGATCGATAACTGGCGCCACGTGATGAAGGCAGAGGCGTACGGCACCGACGAGCAATTCACATGGGACGAACTGCCCGCGCAGAACACGACGGCGGCAGCGGTGCCCGAGCCACCGGGCGATGCCGCCGCCGCTCTCGAAGCGGACAACGACCTCGTCGCCTCCGATATGGTGCGCGGCGCGTCGGTGCCGCCGTGGTCGGCGGCGAAGCCTTACGTGAACCTCTACACGCACAAGGCGCCGACCACGGCGACCGTGGTCGGCAACTACCGGCTCACGGACGAATCGGTCGAGAGCGACATCCATCACATCGTGCTCGATTTCGGCGCGATGCCGTTTCCGGTGCTGGAGGGGCAGTCGATCGGCATCCTGCCGCCCGGCGCGAGTGCCGACGGCAAGCCGCACCACGCGCGCCAGTATTCGATCGCGAGCCCTCGCGACGGCGAGCGTCCGCGCTACAACAACGTCTCGCTGACCGTGAAGCGCGTGACGCACGATCACGGCGGCGATCCGACCGACGGCGTCTGCTCGAACTACCTCTGCGACCTGAAGAAAGGCGACACCGTCACCGTGATCGGACCGTTCGGCACGACGTTCCTGATGCCGAATCATCCGAATTCGCACCTGCTGATGATCTGCACCGGCACCGGCTCGGCGCCGATGCGCGCGATGACCGAGTACCGGCGGCGCCGGCGCCTCAAGGGCGCGACTGGCAAGCTGATGCTGTTTTTCGGCGCGCGCACGAAAGAGGAGCTGCCGTACTTCGGGCCGCTCACGAATCTGCCGAAGGATTTCATCGACACGAACCTCGCGTTCTCGCGCACGGCCGGGGTGCCGAAGCGCTACGTGCAGGACGCGATGCGCGAGCGCGCGGGCGACGTCGCGCAGCTTTTGAAGGACGACAACGCCTACGTCTACGTGTGCGGCTTGAAGGGCATGGAGGACGGCGTGCTGCAGGCGTTGCAGGAGATCGCCGGCGCGAGCGGGCTCGACTGGGAAGCGCTGTGGTCGCGGCTCAAGCGCGAAGGGCGGCTGCACCTCGAGACGTATTGAAGAGTCCGGCGGCGGTGACTCGCGATTGATGGAGATCAACGGCTAAAGCGCACGGGTGCGGCGTGCGGTGGACGTGCGTCCGCCGCAGGTATATAAGAAAAAGAAAGAAGCGGCGTCCGCGGGGGCGCCCTCGAAAACGCGAGGAAAATACTATGTCGGACCCATCGGAAAAGCCGGCTGAAGGCCAAGAGCGGCTCGAACATCTCGACGCCGCGGTCAGCCACGTCGACGAATTGATTTCATCGGGCAGCATCGCCAAAGGCGCGGCGAAAGGGCTGTTGTACAGCTTGATCGAAACGCTCGGGGCGCTCGTCGGCGACCCCGATCTTCCCGCGCATTCGCGCTCGGGCTATGAGGGATTGCTGGAGACGGCGCGCGAGTTGCGGGTGAAACTCGGCAAGTAAGGCGGCGCGGGGTGCGGAGGCGAGCATCGTCGCGGCGCCTCCGCTGGCTGGTGTCGCGACGGTCAGCACGATACCGATCATCGTCATTCGAATCATCTGTTCGATCACTTATTGAGTCACGGAGTCTCCGTGCATTCCGCTTATTCCCAGGATGGTTGCCGGAGGCGATCAGGGCGCCTGCTAGAATGCGGGGGCCGCAATGTAGTGGATCGCAGATGAAATTGCTTGATGCGTTAGTCGAACAGCGTATTGCCGCCGCGGCCGCGCGGGGCGAGTTCGACGGTTTGCCGGGCGCCGGCGCGCCGCAGGAACTGGATGACGACTTGCTCGTCCCGGAGGAAGTGCGCGTCGCGAACCGGATCTTGAAGAACGCGGGCTTCGTGCCGCCCGCGGTGGAACAGCTACGCTCGCTGCGCGATCTCCAGACCGCGCTGAACTCCGTCAGCGACCCGGCGACGCGCTGCGCGCTGAAGGCGAAGATGCTCGCACTCGACATGGCGCTCGAATCGCTGCGCGGCGCTCCGATGCTCGCGCCGCGCGAGTATTGCGAGCGTATCGCGCAACGCCTGTGCGAACGCGCGCGCGCCGAGGTCGGCGCGGTCGTGGAGCAGCCGTGAGCCCGAACGAGGGCGCACCCAATCCCACCGAGATATCCGAGCGCGACCGCCGCTTCATGGCGCTCGCGCAAGCCGCCGCCGAAAAGGCGCGCGCCGCGGGCGAGGTGCCGGTCGGCGCCGTGCTCGTGCGCGGTGACGAGGTGATTGCGACCGGCTTCAATCATCCGATCGGCGGGCACGATCCCTCGGCGCACGCCGAAATGGTCGCGCTGCGCGCGGCCGCCCAGGCGCTCGCGAACTACCGGTTGCCCGGCTGCGAACTCTACGTGACGCTCGAGCCTTGCCTGATGTGCGCCGGCGCGATCATGCACGCGCGTATCGCCCGCGTGGTGTTCGGCGCCTATGATCCGAAGACGGGCGCGTGCGGCAGCGTCGTCGACGCCTTTGCGAATCTTCAACTCAATCACCACACATCCGTGACGGGCGGCGTACTGGAGGACGAGTGCGGCCAGGCGCTCAAGTCGTTCTTCGCGGACCGGCGCCGCGCGATTCGGGCTGCACGCGTGGCAGAGGCAGAGGCCGCCCGCACACACGGCCCGACCGAGCCCGTCTAAACTCCTCGATATCGTTTCGTCTCGTCGGCACACGGCCATGACTGCTCACCGCACCATCGAACTGATCGCGCCTTCCGGGTATCCGCAGGACCTGGCCACTGTCGAGCGCGGGCTCGCCCGATTGCACGCGCAAGGGCATAAGGTCAAAGGTCTGGAGGCCACTCGGCGCCGGTATCAGCGCTTCGGCGGCACCGACGGCGAACGCGCGGCCGAGCTGAACCGCCTAGCCGACGCCGCCCAGCCGCTGCCGGACGTGGTGCTCGCCGTGCGCGGCGGCTACGGCGCAGTTCGCATCCTGCACGGGCTCGATTACGAAGGGCTGCAGCGGCGGCTGCGCGACCAGCCGGTCGTGCTGGTCGGACACAGCGATTTCACGGCGATCCAATTCGCGCTGCTCGCGCGCTCGGGGGTGACGACCTTTGGCGGCCCGATGTTCGCCACCAATTTCGGCGCGCCGGAGCTGAGCGCCTATACGATGCATCACTTCTGGAGCACGGTGACGAAGCCTTCCTTCACGCTCGTGGTCGACGTCCCGCAGACGCAATCGGTCGACGTGACCGGCACGCTCTGGGGCGGCAATCTGGCGACGATCGCGGCGCTGGTCGGCACGCCGTATATGCCGCCGGTGCAGGGCGGCATCCTGTTTCTCGAAGACGTGAACGAGCAGCCGTTCCGGATCGAGCGCCTCATCTATCAACTGCACCTGGCCGGCATCCTGGCGGACCAGCAGGCGCTCGTGCTGGGCGATTTCTCGGGCGGGCAGGCGTTCGACTACGACAACGGCTACGACCTGCAAGCGATGATCGAGCAGATCCGCTCGGTGATCGGCATTCCGGTGATCACCGGGCTGCCGTTCGGCCATATCGACAACATGGTGACGGTTCCGGTCGGCGCGAAGGCGCGTCTGGTCGCGAACCCGCACGGCTTCAGGCTGACGGCTTCCGACTACCCGCATCTGAGCTAGGCCGAAAGCAGGGCGGGTCGAAAAGGCGGGAAGTTTTCCCGCCTTTTTTATTACTCTCACCACGCAACTAACTGTCTGCCAATCCACCGTCCATGACACCGATCGAGCCCTATCAAATGGGCTAAATTGTTGACAAAATAACGAGCGGCGGCGGCGGTTTAGCTTTTAAGTACGCCTTTAGAGCACCTCAGCCTGCTTGGCACATCCCCTATAAGCCTGTCACACGGTGGATTGTCGAAAATCGTGATAAAAATTGTTGACAATTTTAATGTCCAAACTAGGATACAACCCATAGCGAGACGTACATGATGTCCGACACGAAACTTGCCGAGTCCGGTGGATTGAAACCCGAGGCGATCGCCGAGCGCATTCGCGCCGCGATCCTCGAGCACCGCCTTGCGCCCGGCGCGAAGCTGACCGAAGCGCAGTTATGCGAAGTCTTCGGTGTGAAGCGCGGGCCGATCCGCCAGGCGCTCGCCCAATTGGCGACCGATCACCTGGTCGACCTGGAGCCGAATCGCGGCGCCTTCGTGGCCAGCCCGTCGCTTCAGGAGGTGCACGAGGTGTTCGAGATGCGCCGGATCATCGAGCTGGCGGTGGTCGAGCGGGTTTGCGCGGGGCACGCCCACGGTGCGCGGCGCTTGAAGACGATCGGCGGCATGATCGGGCGCGAGCGCAAGGCGTTCGAAAGCCGCGATTTCCCGGCGTGGATCCGGCTTTCGGGCGAATTCCACACCGAGCTCGCCGCGCTGACCGGCAACACCGTGCTGTGCGATTGCTTGGACGGGTTGGTCGCGCGCTCGACACTGATTTCGGCGCTGTACGAGTCGCTAGGGCGCAGCCCGTGTTCGTTCGAGGACCATGAGGCGATCCTCGCGGCGATCGAGGCGGGCGATGCGAAGCAAGCTGCGGCGTTGATGTCGAGCCATCTGCAAAGCGTCGAATTGAAGATGCTCGACCGCCCGGCACAAGGCGCGGCCGATCTGCGAGAAGTCTTCGGAACGCTTGGGGGCTCGGAATCGAGCGGTAAATGAAGGACCTTGCGCGGGACCACCCCCGGTTCGGCGCTTTTTCAACGCTTCGGTGAGGCCCGCGGCCTGCGTCGAAGCGAAAAACACAAGTACGTAAGTACGGAGACAACCGCGGCGTTGACGATGCTGCCGTTAGTGGTCCTGATAGACGGCTACGGTATGGCGTCGGACGAATCGACTTTCGAATGTCAATCGATCGACACTCATCAAGGAGAGGTCATGGCTCAGTTCAGTGCAACCCAAGAGGGTCCCGCGATGCCGGCGTTCGGCGCGAGCGAGGCAGGCGACGCCCACGGCGGCGCGCATCTGCCGGCAGGCTACAGCGAGCGTCTCTACAACGAAGACCTCGCGCCGCTGCGGCATCAAAGCTGGGGCGCTTACAACATCTTCGCGTTCTGGATGTCGGATGTGCACAGCGTCGGCGGTTATGTGTTCGCGGGGAGTCTCTTCGCGCTGGGCCTGACGAGCTGGCAGGTGCTCGTGGCGCTGCTGGTCGGCATCGGCATCGTCAACGTGTTCTGCAACCTGATCGCGAAGCCGAGCCAGCTGAACGGCGTGCCGTATCCGGTCGCGTGCCGGGCGACGTTCGGCGTGCTCGGCGCGAACGTACCCGCCGTGATTCGCGGCCTGATCGCGGTGGCCTGGTACGGAATCCAAACGTATCTGGCCTCGAGCGCGCTCGTGATCGTCGTGCTCAAGTTCTTCCCGCAGCTGCTGCCCTATGCGGACTTGCACCACCACGGCTTCGCGGGCCTGTCGACGCTCGGCTGGGCCGGCTTCATGCTGCTGTGGGTGCTGCAGGCGTTCGTGTTCTGGAACGGGATGGAGACGATCAAGAAGTTCATCGACTTTGCCGGCCCCGCCGTCTATGTCGTGATGTTCATTCTGGCCGGCTACATGATCTGGCGCGCGGGCTGGCGCAACATCGGCCTGAACCTCGGCGGCGTGAAGTATCACGGTCTCGAAGTCGTGCCGGTGATGATCACGGCGATCTCGCTCGTCGTCTCGTACTTCTCGGGCCCGATGCTGAACTTCGGTGACTTCTCGCGCTACTGCAAGAGCTTCCGCAGCGTGAAGCGCGGCAACTTCTGGGGCCTGCCGGTGAACTTCCTCATGTTCTCGCTCGTGACCGTCGTCACGACGGCGGCGACGCTGCCTGTGTTCGGAGAACTGATTACCGATCCGGTTGAAACCGTCGGCCGTATCGACTATCCGACCGCGGTGATCCTCGGCGCGCTGACCTTCACGATCGCCACGATCGGCATCAACATTGTCGCGAATTTCGTGTCGCCCGCGTTCGACTTCTCCAACGTCGCGCCGCGTTTCATCAGCTGGCGTGCGGGCGGGATGCTGGCGGCGGTCGCGTCGATCTTCATCACGCCGTGGAACCTGTTCAACAACCCGGCCGTGATCCATTACACGCTCGACGTGCTCGGTTGCTTTATCGGGCCGCTCTACGGGGTGTTGATCGTCGACTTCTACTTGGTCAAGCGCCAGAAGGTCGTGCTCGACGATCTCTATTCGGTCTCGGAGAAGGGCGCGTACTGGTATCGCAACGGCGTCAACTATCGCGCGGTGTTGGCGCTCTTGCCTGCCGCGGTGATCGCCATGGCCTGCGTGTTGATCCCGGCATTGCAGGAGGCGGCGAACTACTCGTGGTTCGTCGGCGTGCTGGTCGGCGGTGTCGTCTATCGGCTCCTCGTGCGCGCGAAGTAATTCATAGTCAAGCAGAGAACGGACATGCGAATCAAACTGATCAATCCCAATACCACTCAACGGATGACCGAAGCGATGGGGCGCTGCGCCGCGAGCGTCGCGGCGAGCGGCACCGAAGTCGTGGCGGTCAGCCCGACGATGGGGCCGCCGTCGATCGAAGGCTATTACGACGAGGCGCTCGCCACGCCCGGCCTGTTGGCCGAAATCAGCGCGGGCGAACGCGAGGGCTTCGACGGCTACGTGATCGCGTGCTTCGGCGATCCGGGTCTGTACGCGGCGCGCGAGCTGGCGCACGGGCCCGTGATCGGTATCGCCGAGGCGGCGATGCACGCGGCGAGCGTGCTGGCGCCGGGCTTTTCGGTCGTGACGACGCTTGCCCGCACCTGCGGCATGGCCTGGCATCTTGCCGAGCGCTATGGGATGGAGCGGTTTTGCCGCAACGTTCGCGCAACCGACGTGGCCGTGCTCGACCTCGACCGTCCGGGCTCGTCCGCGCGCCGGATCATTACCGATGAATGCCGTCGCGCGCTCGACGAGGACGGCTCGGATGCGATCGTGCTCGGCTGCGCCGGCATGGCGGAGCTGTGCGCGGAAATCGAGGACGCCATCGGCGCGCCGGTCGTGGAGGGCGTGACGGCGGCGGTCAAGTGGGTCGAGGCGCTCGTCGCGCTGAAGCTCTTCACGGCGAAGCGCGGCGACTATGCCCGGCCGCTGCCGAAGCGCTACGACGGCGCGTTCGAGCGCTTCAGTCCGGTGCCTGCGATCGCTCGGCCGATGGCGGTCTCCGTCCGGGCCGCAGTGGTGGCAAAAGCTGGGGAAAACCCGGCCTCGGGCCCAGCGGATAAGGCCGTTGCTGCACCGCACATACACTCCGTCTGACCCGCACTATCCGTCCGGGTGTATGGGCGCACCCGGACCTTTTCGCTACACTGCCTCCATCCTGGTGCGCCTCGAAAGTGACTGGATTTCCGCACATTTTCGAGGCGCACAAGCCCGGTTTCACGGCCCTGGATTCCCGCGCGTCTCCCGTCCCGTGCGTATTCCCGCACTAAGCCCGCACTAAGGTTTTTCGAACCATGCCACTCGATCCCAACTATCCCCGCGACCTGATCGGCTATGGCCGTCATCCGGTGCAGGCCAATTGGCCCGGCCGCGCCCGCGTGGCCGTCCAATTCGTGCTCAATTACGAAGAGGGCGGCGAAAACTGCGTGCTGCACGGCGATCCGGCGTCCGAGCAATTCCTCTCCGAAATCGTCGGCGCCGCGGCTTATCCGGCGCGGCACATGAGTATGGAGTCGATCTACGAGTACGGTTCGCGCGCGGGTGTCTGGCGCATTCTGCGCGAGTTCGAAAAGCGCAAGCTGCCGCTGACGGTGTTCGGCGTCGGCATGGCCATGGAGCGTCATCCCGAGCTCTCCCGCGCGTTCGTCGAGCTGGGTCACGAGATCGCGTGCCACGGGCACCGCTGGATTCACTACCAGGACATGTCGCCGGAGCGTGAAGCGGAACTGATGCGCGTCGGCATGGAGGCGATCGAGCGCGTGAGCGGCGTGCGGCCGCTCGGCTGGTACACCGGGCGCGACAGCCCCAACACGCATCGCCTCGTCGCGGAATACGGCGGCTTCCTCTACGACTCCGACTACTACGGCGACGATCTGCCGTTCTGGATGGACGTCGAAGTGACGGGCGGCGAGAACAAGCCGCAACTGATCGTGCCGTACACGCTCGACACCAACGACATGCGCTTCGCTTCGCCGCAAGGCTTCAACACGGCGGACCACTTTTTCACGTACCTGCGCGACGCGTTCGACGTGCTCTACGAAGAGGGCGACGAAGCGCCGAAGATGCTGTCGATCGGCATGCACTGCCGGCTGCTCGGCCGTCCGGGCCGCTTCCGCGCGCTGCAGCGCTTCCTCGATCACATCGAAAAGCACGACCGCGTGTGGGTCACGCGGCGTGTCGACATCGCCAAGCATTGGCGCGAACATCATCCCTATCAATCCCAGACGAACGGCGGGGCCGCCGCATGAAAGCGATGCGATACACGTTGGAACAATTGAACACGATGTCGGCCGACGCCTTTACGGCGGCGCTCTCGGGCATCTTCGAGCACTCGCCGTGGGTGGCGGTCGAAGCGGCGGGCAAGCGCCCGTACGCGAGCATCGACGCGCTGCACAAGACCATGGCGGGCATCGTCGAAGCGGCGGGCGAAGACAAGCAGCTCGCGCTCATCAACGCTCACCCGGAACTGGCGGGCAAGGCTGCGGTGCGTGGCGAGCTGACTGAGGAGTCGACGCGCGAGCAGAGCGGCGCCGGCCTCTCGCAATGCACGCAGGAAGAGTTCGACAAGCTGCAGAGCCTGAACCGCGCGTACCGCGAGAAGTTCGGCTTTCCGTTCATTCTCGCGGTGCGCGGCTATGACCGTCACGGGATCATCGCCAACTTCGAATCGCGCGTGAACAACAGCCGCGCCGACGAAATGCGCGCGAGCCTGGACCAGATTTACCGCATTGCGCGTTTCCGGCTCGACGATCTGGCCGGGGCTTAAAGACGCTTCAGGACGATTAGCGACGCTTGGATTGCCGCGCGGACCTCGTCGCGCGGCGATCCCCGCGCCGGCTTCGCAGGACCCGCTCCACGCGGGTGTTTTCTCAAGCATAAACAGACTGGAAGGACGACAACAATGGCTCTCCCGACTCTCGACCCCAACGCTCCCGACTTCACTCGCCGCTATGTGAACCTGGCGGACCCGCGTCTCGGGGCGCAGGCGCTCGAAGCAAGCGACGATTTCTTCGCGCCGAAAGACCGCATGCTGAACCCCGAGCCGGCCGTGTTCATTCCCGGCAAGTACGACGATCACGGCAAGTGGATGGACGGCTGGGAAACGCGCCGCAAGCGCACGACCGGCTATGACTGGTGCATCGTGAAGCTCGCGCGTCCGGGCGTCATCAAGGGTCTCGACATCGACACGAGCCACTTCACCGGCAACTTCCCGCCGGCGGCTTCGGTCGAGGCGGCGCGTGTGGTGGACGGCGCACCGAACGCGTCGACGCAATGGGTCGAGATCGTTTCGTCGACGACGCTCCAAGGCAACAGCCACCACTACGTGGACGTGACCGACACGGGCGCCTACACGCATCTGCGCGTGAACATCTACCCGGACGGCGGCATCGCACGTCTGCGCGTCTACGGCCAGCCCCAAGTCGACTGGGCGGGTGCGAGCCGCAGCGAGCAGTTCGATCTGGCCGCGATGGAAAACGGCGCGTACGTCGTCGCCGCGAACAACCAGCACTTCGGCGTGGCGTCGAACATCCTGATGCCGGGCCGCGGCGTGAACATGGGCGACGGCTGGGAAACGCGGCGCCGCCGCGAGCCGGGCAACGACTGGGCGATCATCGCGCTCGCGCAACCGGGCACCATCAAGAAGATCGAAGTCGACACCGCGCACTTCAAGGGCAACTATCCGGACCGCTGCTCGATCCAGGCAGCTTACGTGCAGGGCGGCACCGACAGCTCGCTCATCACGCAGGCGATGTTCTGGCCGGTGCTGCTTGGGGAACAGAAGCTGCAGATGGACAAGCAGCACTACTTCGAAGGCGAAGTCGCGGCGCTCGGCCCGGTCACGCACGTGCGCCTGAACATCATCCCGGACGGCGGCGTTTCGCGCCTGCGTCTGTGGGGCACGTTGGACTGACTGAGGTGTTTATGAAATCGCTCGCAATCGAACCGCTCACGCGCGAGGCGTTCGCGCCCTTCGGCGACGTCGTCGAACTCGAAGGCGCGAAGCAGATTCCGATCAATCTCGGCACGACGATCCGCTATCACGATCTCGCGAAAGTGGATGTCACCGACGAGGGCGGCCGCACGCTCGTGAACCTGTTTCGCGGGCAGCCGCGCACGCTGCCGTTCGAAATCAAGATGCTCGAGCGCCATCCGCTTGGCAGCCAAGCCTTTGTGCCGCTGAACGACAAGCCGTATCTCGTCGTCGTCGCGCCTGCGGGCGAACTCGATCCGGCCAAGATCCGCGCGTTCGTGACGAGCGGCTGGCAGGGCGTGAACTACGCGAAGGGTGTCTGGCACCATCCGCTGATCGCGCTTGGCGACGTGAGCGATTTCATCGTCGTCGATCGCGGTGGCGAGGGGCTCAACCTGAACGAGCAGGATTTGGCCGAGTCGCTTTGGCTGACCGAAGATGCGCTGAGTGCGGTGACGGCTTGAAGCTCGTTAGCGGGCGGATAGCTCGCGTGTGAAGCATGAAGAGGCAGACGGCTTGCCTTCTAAAGCAGTTTGATTGACGCCCGCGACATACTGCGGGCGTTTTTTATTGCGTCGCCGGTTCTGTATCGTCCTGGCATCGAGCGGACACGCAGTGCGGCGCATTTGCGCGATGAGCTTCACCGTCACGTCGTTGGCGACGACCGGCCGGCCGCTCATCGGGAGTCGTTCGAAAGGAGTAGACCCGGCGGCATGAGTGCGCTGCGAGGCGAGCAAGACGCGACGCGCACGGAGCGCAATGGCGCACGCCAAACGAAAAGGCCCGCTATGAAAGCGGGCCTTGCAGACAGAACATCAGCAACAGCGGAGGGAATGCCGCTCCCTCCGCACATCACATCGCGCTTACTTCGCGCCCTCCTGGAACCACGCGGCGATCTTCATGCGCTCATCGTCGGTCATGTGCGTGACGTTGCCGAGCGGCATCGCCTTCAGCGTCACGGCTTGCTGATAGATGCGCTGCGCATTCTTCGAAATCTCGTCAGGCGTATCGAGCAGCACGCCGGCCGGAGCTGCGCCCATCAGCGTCGGGTGTGCCGAGTGGCAGGCCACGCAGCGCTGTTGCAGCACGGGCTGGATGTCGGCGACCTTGACGGTCGGCGCGTTCGCGGCCTGCGCTTCGGGCGCGATCGGGCGCGGCATCATCCAGACGAGCGCAGCGGCCATCAGCACGACGCCGCCCGCCGGCAGGTACCAGAGCACCTGGCCGCGGTGACGCATCACGAAGAACTGACGGATCATCGCGCCGGCTGCCATGATGATCGCGAGGATCGCCCAGTTGAACGGATGCGTGTACGTCATCGCGTAGTGGTTCGACAGCATCGCGAACACCACGGGCAGCGTGAAATAGGTGTTGTGCACCGAGCGCTGCTTGCCGCGTTTGCCGTAGATCGGGTTCGGCTCTTCGCCCTTCAGCATCTTGTCGACCATCTTGCGCTGGCCGGGGATGATCACGAAGAACACGTTCGCCGACATGATCGTCGCCATCATCGCGCCGACGATCAGGTAAGCCGCGCGGCCCGCGAAGATATGGCACGCGAGCCAGATGGCGATCAGGACATAGGTGGCGACGCAGATGCCGAGGATCTTGTCCTTGCCGACCAGCAGGCGGCACAGCGAGTCGTAGACGATCCAGCCGCCCATCAGGAAGCCGAGCGCCGAGAAGATCGCGACGACCGGGCCCATGTCGAGCACGTTCTTGTCGATGAGGTAGGTTTCCGGCGAGAAGAGGTACAGCACGGTGAAGAGGGCGAAGCCCGACATCCACGTCGTGTACGAAGGCCACTTCGACCAGTGCAGGTCTTCCGGCATCTCGGGCGGCGCGACCGTGTACTTCTGCATGTTGTAGAAACCGCCGCCATGGACGTGCCACAGCTCGCCGAACACGCCGCGCTTGCGCAGGTTCGCATCGGTCGGCGGTTTGAGACTGTTGTCGAGCGCGACGAAGTAGAACGATTCGCCGATCCACGCGATCGCGGCGACGACGTGCAGCCAGCGAAGGACGAGATTCAGCCCGTCAGTGATAAAGCCTTCCATTTAATGCCTCCAAACTCCTGATTTGTTATCTGCGCTCAAGTTCAGCTGCCGCGGTACGTGCTGTACGCCCACGGGGAAACGAGGAGCGGCACGTGATAGTGGGCGTTGGCGTCGGCGATGCCGAAGCGCAGCACGACGCGGTCGACAAAGCGCGGTTCGGGCACGTTCACGCCCGCAGCGGCAAAGTAGGCGCCGGCGTGGAATACGAGTTCGTATTCGCCGGGGACGAGCGCAGCGCCTTCGAGCAGGGGCGCGTCGCAACGGCCGTCGTCGTTGGTGGTGGTGGTTTTGAGCGCACGGCGCGCGTCGCCGTCAAGCGCAAAGAGTTCGACCTTGATGCCCGCGCCGGGGCGGCCATGCGAGGTGTCGAGCACGTGGGTAGTCAGCTTGCCCATTCGCAATTTTCCTTGTGATGAATGCGAGGTTTCGGCGGCGTCTCGATCCAATGACGATGTGCGGCGGATCGAGGCTCCACGTCAGCTGTGGCTACATACCCGTCGGCGAATTGAAGCGAGCGCCGTGGGGGCCATTGTAGGAATTTGCGGCAGCCTGTGCGTGACCGATAAGAAAGATAATAGGCCGCGCATGACAGGGTGTCGAAAGCCTTGGTGGGCAAGGCGCCCGAGCGCTTCGGAGGCATGGTAAACCCGCCGGTTGCCGGTTTTTTCCGATCCTATCCACACCAAAATTCGATGAATATATTGGGGATGTGAAGGCGGGTATCGCACCGGCGCGCATTGTCATCGCTATTTTGGCTTCGGATCGTAGCGACATGCGCAGCAGGGCAGCGCATCCCGAAGACGGCGCAGCACGCTGGGTAACCGGGCCAGTGCGTTCGAACGAGACGAACGCGTGGGCACCGGCGGCGTGCTCTCGCCAATCGCGTTCGGACGGCTTTGCTTACCGCCTAGACAGGCACCTTTGAAGCGGAGACACGAATGACGATGGAGCAGCAAACCGGCGCGACAGCCGTTGAGAACGGCGGCGCTTCCGGACAGACGCGCGGAACGAACCGTGGCAAGACGATGCTCGTCAAGCACGCCGACGTGCTCGTGACGATGGATGGCGCGCGCCGCGAATTGCGCGACGCGGGTCTGTATATCGAGGACAACCGGATCGTCGCGGTCGGCCCCACGGCCGAGCTGCCGCAGACGGCCGACGAAGTGCTGGATTTGCGCGGGCATCTGGTGATTCCCGGGCTCGTCAACACGCACCACCACATGTACCAAAGCCTGACGCGCGCGATCCCCGCCGCGCAGGACGCCGAGCTCTTCGGCTGGCTGACCAACCTGTACCGGGTCTGGGCGAACCTGACGCCCGAGATGATCGAAGTCTCGACGCTCACGGCGATGGCCGAGCTGATGCTCTCGGGCTGCACGACGTCGAGCGATCATCTGTACATCTACCCGAACGGCAGCCGGCTCGACGACAGCATCGCGGCGGCACGACGCATCGGCATGCGCTTTCACGCGAGCCGCGGCAGCATGAGCGTCGGACAGAAGGATGGCGGCTTGCCGCCCGATTCGGTCGTGGAGCGCGAGGCCGACATTTTGAAGGACACGCAGCGCCTGATCGAGACGTATCACGACGAAGGGCGCTACGCGATGCTGCGCGTCGTGGTGGCGCCGTGCTCGCCGTTTTCGGTGAGCCGCGATCTGATGCGCGATTCGGCCGTGCTCGCGCGGCAGTACGGCGTGTCGCTGCATACGCACCTGGCCGAGAACGTCAACGATATCGCCTACAGCCGTGAGATGTTCGGCATGACGCCCGCCGAATATGCCGAGGATCTGGGCTGGGTCGGGCACGACGTCTGGCACGCACACTGCGTGCAGCTCGACGAGCCCGGCATCGCGCTCTTCGCGCGCACCGGCACGGGCGTCGCGCATTGCCCGTGCTCGAACATGCGGCTCGCGTCGGGCATCGCGCCGATTCGCAAGATGCGTTTGGCGGGGGTGCCGGTGGGGCTGGGCGTCGACGGCTCGGCGTCCAACGACGGCGCGCAGATGGTCGCGGAAGTGCGGCAGGCGCTGCTGTTGCAGCGTGTCGGCTTCGGCCCCGATGCGATGACGGCGCGCGAGGCGCTCGAAATCGCGACGCTCGGCGGCGCCAAGGTGCTCAATCGCGATGACGTCGGCGCGCTCGCGCCGGGCATGGCGGCCGATTTCGTCGCGTTCGACCTGCGCCAGGCGCTCTTTGCGGGCGCGTTGCACGATCCGGTCGCGGCGCTCGTGTTCTGTGCGCCGTCGCAGGTGGCGTACAGCGTGATCGGCGGGAAGGTGGTGGTGCGGGAAGGGCAGCTCGCGACGGTCGAATTGGGGCCGGTCATCGAGCGGCACAACCGCTTGGCGAAGGACTTGTTCGAAGCGGCGCGTTAAGGACAGTTCGGACGCATCGGACGCTTCGACGCCGGCGGCCCATGGAAGCCGCCGGCGTCGAACGCGAGCGGCCGGCCGCGGCTCGCGTCAGGGGCGATCGATCAGCGTCTTGGTCGCATCGGCGACGAGACTGCGCAGCCACCGCACTTCGTCGGAGTAGTGGCAGCGCTCGTGCCACAGCTGGTAGTACTGCATCGGCGGAAAATCGAGCGGCGCCGGGACCACCGTCAACGGAAGGAACTTCGCGTAATGGTCGGCAAAGAGGCGGGTGGTCGTGAAGATCAGATCGGATTTGACGAGCACGTACGGTGCCAAATTGAAATACGGCAGCGTCACGACCACATGGCGCTTGAGCCGCTCGCGCGCGAGATGCACGTCGATCGCGCCGCGCTGGCCGACCGAGTAGGGCGTCGGCGCGAGGTGCGGGGCGTTCAGGTATTGGTCGAGCGTGAGGCTGCCGCGCTTCGCGAACGGATGCGTGTTGCTCATGAGGCACACGATCTGGTCGACGAACAGGTTCGACAAATGCAGTTGCTCGGGCGGCTCGGGCCAGTTGCCGACGACGATGTCGAGCTTGCCGTCCTCGAGCGCGAGCTCGTAGTCGAACGCGGGCCCGAGCGAATGGAATTCGAGCGTCGCATTCGGCGCGGCTTGGCGGAAACGTTCGACGACCGTCGGCACGAACAGCACGTTGAGGTAGTCGGGGCAGCCGATCCGATAGCAGCGGATCGACGTTGCCGGATCGAAGTTGTGTTGCTGGAACTTGATGCGCTCGATTTCGCGCAGCGCGTTCTGCACGGGCTCGAGCAGACGCAGGCCGTATTCGGTCGGCACCATGCCGGACTTGCCGCGCACGAGGAGCGGATCGCCGGTGATGTCGCGCAGACGCCGCAGCGCCGCGCTGATTGCGGGTTGCGACTGATTGAGCTTGACAGCCGCGCGCGTCACGCTGCGTTCCATCAAAAGGGTGTGCAAGACGCGCAATAAATAAGTGTCGATCGCCTCGCGTTGCTGACTCATGATTTCTCCGGTTTATATGTATTGGCTGATCGAACTGGGGCAGGGGTATATCGCTTTTAATATGCGCATAAAGTTGCGTCAAGAGTGGGATACCCCCAAAGCACGGCGTGGCGGGGCTTTGCGCCGTGTCCCCGGCGAATTTTGATGGCTCGACGCTATGGCCCGATTTGGGTATCGTCACCCGGCGATTGGGGCAGATGACCACGCATCACGGAGCGCGGCGGGATATTCGAGTCGATATTGGCTATTTCTTACTAATGCATTTCATTTCAGATTCAAAAGTATTTCGCTTCGACGTAGCAACGTTGAATTCATCAAGTTGGTTTTGAGGCTAAACGACTGAATCACATGGGCGACTCTTCCACTTTCGACGGCCATTCGATAGGCGCAGGCGGCACGTTCGCGGCGCCGCGCCTCGCGCTCGCGGGCATCAGCAAGCAATACCCGGCCGTGCGCGCCAACGACAACGTGAACCTCGTCGTCGCGCCGGGCGAGATCCACGCCGTGCTCGGCGAGAACGGCGCGGGCAAGAGTACGCTGATGAAGATCATCTATGGCGCGGTGCGGCCCGATGCCGGCGAGATCCGCTGGGAAGGGCGGGCCGTCGACATCGCGAATCCGGCCGCCGCGCGCAAGCTCGGCATCGGCATGGTGTTCCAGCACTTCTCGCTGTTCGAGACGCTGACCGTCGGCGAGAACATCGCGCTCGCGCTCGACGAGAAGTTCGACATGAAGGCGCTTGGCAAGCGCATCAAGGAGGTGTCGGCGGAGTACGGGCTCGATATCGATCCGCAGCGCCACGTGCATAGCCTGACGGTCGGCGAGCGGCAGCGCGTCGAGATCGTGCGCTGCCTGCTGCAGAACCCGCGCCTCCTGATCATGGACGAGCCCACTTCGGTGCTCACGCCGCAAGCCGTGAGGACGCTCTTCGAAACGCTCAGGCGGCTCGCGGCCGAAGGCTGCAGCATTCTCTATATCAGCCACAAGCTCGACGAGATTCAGGAGCTGTGCGACACGGCCACCGTGATGCGCGGCGGCCGCGTGACCGGCAATGTGAAGCCGCGCAACGAGACGCATGCGTCGCTCGCGCAGTTGATGGTCGGGCACTCGCTGCCCGACTACACGCGCCGTCCGCACCAGCCGGGCGATGTGCTGCTGAGCGTGAAGCAGTTGTCGGTCGCAAGTGACGATCCGTTCGGCACCTCGCTCGACAACGTCTCGTTCGATGTCCACGCGGGCGAGATCTTCGGGATCGCGGGCGTGTCGGGCAACGGGCAGGCGGAATTGCTCGCGGCGCTTTCGGGCGAGCAACACGGCGGGGCGAAGGCCGATGCGGTGACGATCTGCGGCAAGCCCGCCGGCAAGCTCGGCGCGGGCGGCCGGCGCAAGCTCGGCTTCGCGTTCGTGCCGGAAGAGCGCCTGGGGCGCGGCGCGGTGCCCGCGATGTCGCTGGCCGAGAACGCGTTGCTCACCGGACACCGCCAGCAGATGGTGCGCTCCGGATGGATCAGCGCGAAGGCGATGCGCGGCTTTGCCGAGCGCTGCATTCAGGCATTCGACGTGCGCTGCGGCGGCCCGGATGCGCTCGCGCAGTCGCTCTCGGGCGGCAACTTGCAGAAGTTCATCGTCGGGCGCGAGATGCTGCAGGCGCCGAAGGTGCTCGTTGTCGCGCAGCCGACCTGGGGTGTCGACGTGGGTGCGTCGGCGTTCATTCGGCAGCAACTGCTCGACTTGTCGGCGCGCGGCGTCGCGGTGCTCGTGATTTCCGAAGAGCTCGACGAGCTGTTCGATATCTGCGACCGCATTGCCGTGCTCGCGCGCGGCCGCCTGTCGCCGTCGCGCAAGACCGGCGAGACGAACGCCGAGGAAATCGGGCTCTGGATGGCAGGTCTGTTCGACGGCAAGGGCGGGGCCATGCCGCCGCCGGCGGAAGAGCCGGCGCATGTGTAGCGTTTGTCGCTACACATCACGCAGATGCGCGGCGGCAAATGCCGACGCGCCACCACAGAGATCACGACACGCTACCTAGACCGAACCATGCACTTCCCCTATCAACTCGAAGCGCGCACCACGCCGTCCCGCAAAATGCAGCTCGCGGTGCCGCTGATCGCCGCGCTCCTCACGCTGGTGATCGGCTTTCTGATCTTCGGCCTCGTCGGCAAAGACCCGGCCGCTGCGATGCGTGCGTTCTTCGTCGATCCGCTGTCGAACGTGAACGGCTGGTCCGAACTGCTGCTCAAGGCGTCGCCGCTGTGCCTGATCGGGCTGGGCCTCGCGATCGGCTACCGCGCGAACGTCTGGAACATCGGCGCCGAAGGGCAGATGCTGCTCGGCGGCATCGCGGCGAGCGGCGTCGCCATTTACTTCGATCAATCGACGGGCTGGTGGATTCTCGCGCTGATGATGCTGGCGGGCATTGTCGGCGGCATGGTGTGGGCGGCGATTCCCGCCTTCCTCAAAAGCCGCTTCAACACGAGCGAAATCCTGACGAGCCTGATGCTCACCTACGTCGCGACGCAGCTCCTGATCTACCTCGTGAGCGGCCCGTGGCGCGATCCGCAAGGGATGAACTTTCCGCTCTCCGAAATGTTTTCGGGCGATGCGCTCTACCCGACGTTCGGCGGCGACTGGCATTGGCATGTCTTGCGCGGCACGCGTCTGAACGCGTCGATCTTCCTTACGTTGATTGCGATCCCGCTCGTGTGGATCTTCATTCGGAAGAGCTTCGCCGGCTACCGGATGAACGTGGGCGGTCTCGCGCCGCTCGCCGCGCGCTACGCGGGCTTCTCGGACAAGAAGACGATCTGGACGTCGCTGCTCATCAGCGGCGGCTTCGCGGGTCTCGCGGGAATGGGCGAGATCGCGGGCCCCATCGGCCAGTTGCAGGCGACGTGGTCGCCGGGCTACGGCTTCACGGCGATCATCGTCGTGTTTGTCGGGCGGCTGCATCCGGTCGGCATCGTGCTTGCGAGCCTTTTGATGGCGCTCCTGTATCTCGGCGGCGAATCGGTGCAGACCTCGCTGCAATTGCCGCAAGCATTGAGCGGCGTGTTCCAGGGCCTCTTGCTGTTTTGCCTGCTCGGCGCGGACCTGTTCGTCAACTACCGGGTGCGCCGCAGAACGACGGCTGCAGCCCACTGACGCAACGCGCGCAATTCAAAGCCAGCGCCTGCAGCCAGCGCCGTTCACAGCCACCGATACGATCCAGAAAGAACCCGATTTCCAACATGGACATTCAACAAGCCAGCACGCTCGCCTCGACCGCCGTCATCGCCGCGATTCCGTTGATGCTCGCCGGTGTCGGCGAGCTCGTCACCGAGAAATCGGGTGTGCTCAACCTCGGCGTCGAAGGGATGATGCTGATGGGCGCCGTCAGCGGCTATGCGGTCACCGCCATCACGGGCAGCCCGTGGCTCGGCGTCGTCGCGGCCATCGCGGCGGGCGTCGCGATGGCGCTCCTGTTCGCCTTTCTCACGCTCACGATGCTCGCCAATCAAGTGGCCACGGGCCTGTCGCTGACGATCTTCGGCATTGGCTTGTCGGCCTACGTCGGCAAGCCTTATACGTCGGCGGCGGTGCGCGCGACGATCGATGTCTGGCCGATTCCGGGGCTTTCGCAGATTCCCGTGCTCGGGCCCGCGTTCTTCAGCCTGACGCCGCTCGGCTATCTCGCGTTCGCGATGTTCGGCGTGGTGGGCTGGTTCCTCTATCGCACGCGTGCCGGGCTCGTCTTGCGCAGCGTCGGCGAGTCGCCGCAGGTCGCGCATTCGGTCGGCTTTCCCGTGATCGGCGTGCGCTACGGCGCGGTGCTGTTCGGCGGCGGCATGGCGGGTCTCGCGGGCGGCTATTACTCGATCGTCTACCTGCATCTGTGGCAGGAGCAGTTGACGGCGGGCTACGGCTGGATCGCGCTCGCGCTGGTCGTGTTCTCGACGTGGCGGCCCGGGCGCCTCTTGATCGGCTCGCTCCTGTTCGGCGCGGTGATGGGCCTGCAGTTCTACGCGCAAGCGATCGGCGTGCCGGTGCCGACGCAGTTTCTCGCGATGCTGCCGTACCTCGCGACCGTCGTCGTGCTCGCCGTGATTTCGCGCAATCCGAACACGATCAAGCTGAATGCGCCAGCGTCGCTCGGCAAGCCGTTCTTTGCGACGAGCTGAGCGCGAGACGCGGCTTGCATCGCTGAGTTTCCCAACCCTTTCGTACTTCATTTCGCACTTCATTTCGCACATCAATCACACGACTGGAGAATCCCAATGAGAAGAAAAGTGCTGACCACGTTCGCCGCGGCCGCGGTGCTCGCCTTCGGCGGCGCACTCGCGCAAGGCGCGCAAGCCGCCGACGCGCCGGGCGTTGCGTTCGTCTATCTCGGCAACCCTGGCGACGCGGGCTGGACCTTCGCGCACGATGCCGGCTCGAAGGAAGCCGAGGCGAAGTTCGGCAACAAGATCAAGATCACGCGCGTCGAGAACGTGCCGGAATCGGCCGACTCCGAGCGTGTGTTCCGCGATCTCGCGAGCAAGGGCAACAAGATCATCATCGGCTCGAGCTTCGGCTATCAGGACTTCGAGCTGAAGGTCGCGAAGGATTTCCCCGACACCGTGTTCCTGCACGCGACCGGCTACAAGAAGGCGGCGAATTTCGGCACCTACGACGTGCGCATGTATCAGGGCGCCTACCTCGCGGGCGTCGCGGCCGGCTACGTGACGAAGACCAACACGCTCGGCTTCGTCGCATCGGTGCCGATCCCCGAGGTCGTGCGCAACATCAACGCGTACACGCTCGGCGCGCGCTCGGTGAATCCGAAGGTTCATACGAAGGTCATCTGGATCAACAGCTGGTTCGATCCGGGCAAGGAAAAGCAGGCCGCCGAGACGCTGATCGGCCAGGGCGCCGACGTGCTCCTGCAGAACACCGATTCGAGCGCCACGCTCGCGACCGCGTCCGAGAAGCACGTGCACGCGTTCGGCTGGGATTCGGACATGAAGAAATTCGGGCCTGACGCACACCTCGGCTCGGTGGTCGCGCATTGGGGCGTCTATTACGACGCCGCGATCCAGCAGGTGCTCGACGGCAAGTGGACGAATGCGCCGGTGTGGTGGGGGATTCCGCAGAAGGCCGTCAATCTCGAGGATCTGAACACGGCGGCGATCCCGGCGAATGCGCAGCAGGCGGTGGCCGCGAAGCGCGATGAGCTGGCAAGCGGCAAGTGGGACGTGTTCACGGGCCCGATCAAGGATCAGACGGGCGCCGTGAAGGTGCCTGCCGGCAAGACGCTCGCCGATCCGGAATTGCAGCGGCTCAACTGGTATGTCGAAGGTGTCGATGGCGCGCTGCCGAAATAAGCGCGCTTAGTGACCCACGCGGCGCTGCTCGGAAGGGCGCCGCGCGGTTTTGCCATTGCCGAAGGCAACGGCTCATCGAAGGGCTGCGTCTTGAACGACGCGGCCCTTTTTATTGCTCGTCAGTCATCGCGCGCGCTATCTCACGTATCGCTCGGTGTGCTCTACGCGCGCGCGTCGCCGCTAATCGTCGATGCGCAGGCCGACTTTGATCGTCACCTGCCAGCGAACGACTGCGTCGTTCTCGATCTGCCCACGGGTCTCCGTCACCTGAAACCAATGCAGGTTGCGCAGCGTCTTCGACGCCTTTGCGATCGCGCAACGAATCGCGTCGTCGCTCGATTGCGTCGACGAGCCGGTGAGTTCGATCTGCTTGTAGACGTGGTCGCTCATGGTTGCCTCCTCCGTGTACTGGTCATTTTAGAATGCCCCTTGAAGGGCTGCGGACTTTGTTCGTCGGCCCGCAGATCGGTAACAATGCGTACCGTTTCGAATGGGTTTCTTTCTGGAAAAATTGGCATGGATAGCTACATCGTTCCGGTCGAGCTGAAAAAAGCGCACCGGCTGATCAATCACGGCCCGACCGTGCTCGTGTCCGCTCGCCATGACGGCGTGGACAACGTGATGGCGGCGGCATGGGCTTGCGCGCTGGATTTCTCGCCGCCCAAGCTGACGGTCGTCCTCGACAAGACGGCGAAGACGCGCGAGCTCGTCGAGAAAAGCGGCACGTTTGTGATCCAGGTGCCGACGGCGGCGCAACTGCAGCTGACGCACGAGGTGGGCACCTCGAGTCTTGCCGATGAACCCGGCAAGCTCGCGCGCGCCGGCGTGGAGCTGTTCGGCATCGAGGGCCATGACTTGCCGTTCGTCGCCGGATGCTCGGCGTGGCTCGCGTGCACACTCATTCCCGAACCTCACAACCAGCAGACGTATGACCTGTTTATCGGCGAGGTCGTCGGGGCGTGGTCCGATACGCGCGTGTTCGCGTCGGGTCATTGGAACTTCGAGAGCGCCGATCCCGCGTGGCGCAGTCTTCACTACGTCGCGGGCGGCCACTTCTACGCTATCGGCAATCCGCTGACGGTTCGCGGCAGCGAGCCGGTGGAATGAGCGATGCGGTAGTCCGTCAAACGAGGGGCGTTTGACGGCGAGCGGTGCGATCTGCACCGGTCGAAGCCGCTGACGAAGTCGATACGAAGTCGAGGAGTGGGAATGGACATTGGATTTTGCGGCCCCGGGCTCATGGGCGCGCCGATGATTCGGCACTTGTTGCGCGCGGGCCATACCGTGTGGGTCTGGAACCGGACGCGCGCGAAAGCCGAGCCGTTGGCCGCCGACGGCGCGCACATCGTCGATACGCCGCGCGAATTGGTGTCGCGCGTGGACGCGGTGTTCCTGTGCGTGACGGACGCGCATGCGGTCGAGGAAGTCGTGTTCGGCCTCGGCGGCGTGATCGGCGAGGACACAGCGGACGCCGGCGCGAGCCGCTTGCGCTGGATCGTCGATCATTCGAGCATTCCCCCGTCGGCCACGCGCGCCTATGCCGAGCGCGCGGCCGCGATGGGCGTGGGCTGGATCGACGCGCCGGTATCGGGCGGCGTGCCGGGCGCCGAAGCGGGCACGCTCGCGGTGATGGCGGGCGGCAGCCCGGACGATGTCGCCGCGGTTACACCGGCCATTCGCGCTTACGCCGCACGCGTCACGCACATGGGCGCGGCCGGCGCCGGGCAGACGACCAAGCTCTGCAACCAGGCGATCGTCTCCGCGACGATTGCGGCGATCGCCGAAGCGGTGAATCTCGCACAGCTTTCGGGCATCGACGCTGCGCGTCTCGCCGAGGCGCTCGCAGGCGGATGGGCGGATTCGACGCTATTGCAGACGTTCGTGCCGCGCATGACAAGCGCGGGCTTCGCGCCGATCGGCGCGCTGAGGACGTATCAGAAGGATGTCGACACGGTGGCCGACGCCGCGCGCGAGGTCGGCGCGGCGATGCCGGTGTCGGGGGCGGTGCAGCAGGTGTTGCGTCTCGCGGGGGCGATGGGTCTCTCGGACGCGGACTTCGCCGCGTTCATCGACGTGGTGCGGCCAAGGCGCTGAGCCGGCCGGGAAAGCGGTCTAGCGAAGCGAGATCACACCTAAAAAAAGCACGAACTGCGCGAACGCATCACCGCAGCGAACTACCGGAACGAGCGCGGCGCCGCGTCTCCCGCATCCTGGCGCCGCGTGCCGCGCCGCACGGCGCCCGCACCGAACTCGGGCAGAATCCGCGCCCGCGCGCGGCTCGCGAACACGAGAAAACCGAATCCGTTGGCCTCGTACCAGTACCCGCCGTTTTCGAGTCCGTCGAGCGGCTGCTCGAGCGCATTCGCGATCGATTCGATGCAGCGCCGGTGCAATTCCTCGATGGCCGGATAGGGCGGCTGCGTGCCGCGCACGCTACAGAGCAGCACGTCGAGACCCGGCAGCACGTGGGCATACAGAACCGGTTCGTCCTGGGCTCGCGCACGCGCGATCTTCGTATCGAGCTGGCCGAACGGCTTGAAATGACGCAGCACAGCGAGGAACGATTCCTCGTTGTCCACTCGCGCGCGCCTACGCTTTTTCGGGAAGGACATAAAAATTCGCCTGAAAAAGGATTGCAAGAAACACAGCGTCCTCATGCGACCACTCCCGGCTTCGCGCGCCGCACGTCGATCTTTTATAGCATACGAGGATGGCGGATTCACGGTGATTCGACGCCTCGCCCGTGCTCTCCGGACGCTCGCACGCTGCCTGCCGAATCGCCGCGGTTCGCGCACCCTGCTGTATTCGGCGTGTTTCTCAATAATAGGCCCGAGATTCGTCCGCGTGCGCTTTCAGGACATAAAAAAGCCATCTTTCTGTGCGGCGTCGCTTCTATTGGCTCCGTTGTAATATCTCAAAACTGCATCGATAATGGGCCGGTCCGGGCTCACGCGCGCCTGGTGCAGCGCCTCGCCCGGCGCTCGATCAGCGCCTCGCGGCTTCTTGGCTCATCTTCCGTATCGGCCAGCGGGCGGTTCGTGCGTTGCGTGCGCGCCAAGAGGATTGCCAAGGGCACATGAAACTGTTCACCAAAGGTTTGCTGCTGATTGCCGTGCCGAGCATCGTCGAGCTTGCGCTGCTCGGCGTCTTGTTCGAGACGCAGGGGCAGGCAGCGCAGGCCGCGCTGTGGGCGTCGCGCAGCAAGCAGGTGCTCTATCAGGCTTCCACGATCATGGACCCGCTGTTGCGCCAGGCTTCGCGTCTGCGCGCGGCGATCATCGTCGACGACGCGTCGTTCATCGACAAGCACGCCGTCTGGATCGACTTGAACGACCGGCTCGCGCAGCTGCAAAGTCTCGTTGCCGACAATCCGCTGCAGCTCGATCGCGTGCGCCGCATGCGCGAGGCGGTCGACGTCTACCGGGCGCAGACCAACCAGGTTTACGAGGCACTCGCCGACGGCGAGCGCCCGATCGTGCTCGCGGCCTTCGAGGGCACGCAATTACCGCCGCAAATCCAGGAGTTTCGCCGGCAGCTCGACGCGTTCGTCGCCGAGGAATCGCGCCTCGACGGCGACCGCAGCGAGGCGCTCTCCGTCACACGCGCGGAGCAGCGCAACGCGTTGATCGCGGCCGTCGCGGGCTCGATGCTGATCTGGGGGCTGGCGGCGCTCGCGCTGGCGGGCAATATCGGGCGGCGGCTCGCGGCGTTGACGGCCAAGGCGGAACGCCTGGGGCGCGGCCAATCGCTCGGCACGCCGCTGTCGGGAGACGACGAGATCGCGCAGCTCGATGCGGTGCTGCACCAGACCAGCGTGCGGCTGCGCCAGGCCGAGGGCGAGCAGGCCGCGCTGAAAGAAAAGCTGGAGGCGCGCGCCGAGGAACTGACGCGCCTGAACGACGACCTGCGGCAGCAGACGCAGGACAACGAGATGTTCATCTACAGCGTGTCCCACGATTTGCGCTCGCCGCTCGTGAACCTGCAGGGTTTCTCGCGCGAGCTGCAGGTATCGTGCGATGAATTGCGCGCGACGCTCGACGCCGCGCACGTGAGCGCATCCGACCGTGCGCGCATGGCGGATGTGCTCGATGGCGACCTGAGCGAATCGCTGCACTATCTGCGCACCGCCGTGGCGCGCTCGGCGTCGATCATCGACGCGCTGTTGCGCATTTCGCGCGCCGGCCGCTTCGAATACCAGTGGCAGCGCGTGAACGTGGGGCGCGTGGTCGAGCGCATCGTCGAGCGGCTGCAGCCGACGCTCGACGAGCGCGGCGCGGCGCTCGAAGTGGCCGACCTGCCGCCGGCCTGGGGCGATGCCGGCGCGGTCGAGCAGATCTTCAGTCACCTGATCGGCAACGCCGTCAATTATCTCGATCCGGAGCGGCCCGGCCGCATCGAGATCGGCGCACTTGCCGCGCCCGAGGCCGAGGAGCCGGCCGAAGGCGGTGCGCAAGAGGCCGGCGCTGCGGTGTTGACCGCCAGCGCCTCGACTGCCGCAGCAACGGCCGCAGCAGCATCGGCTGCCCCAGGGGCGATAGCATCGGGGACGGCTTCGCTGGCGCCCGACGCGCCGCCGATGCGGACCTACTATGTGCGCGACAACGGGCTCGGCATTCCGGCGGCCTGCATGCCGAAAATGTTCAATGCGTTCCAGCGGCTGCACGGCGACGTCGCGCAAGGGGACGGCATCGGCCTCGCGCTCGTCCGGCGCATGACCGAGCGGCATGGCGGGCGCGTCTGGGTCGAATCGGCCGAAGGCGCCGGCGCGACGTTCTTCGTGTCGCTGCCCGAGCAGCCGATGCGCGCGCCGTCGTGACGAGCGCGCCGTGAATACAAGAAGACGCAACGACAAGACCAACATGACCGACGAAGTCTCGCTTCCCGAACCCGCCCATGTGCTCGTCGTCGATGACGACGAGGGCATTCTCCGGCTGGCCCGCAAATCGCTCGAACGCGCGGGCTGCCGCGTATTCGCGTGCGCGACCGTGAACGCCGCGCGCGATTGCATCACGAACGACGCACCCGATCTCCTCGTGCTCGACTATCAGTTGGGCAGCGCGGAAACGGGGCTCGATTTCTTCCGCCGTCTGCGCACCGATGGCGTGCGGCTGCCGGCGATTCTCGTCACCGGTTTTGCCGACGAATCGCGCGTGATCGAAGCGCTGCGCGCCGGCGTCTCCGACGTCGTGCCGAAGTCCGAAGGCTATCTCGACTATCTGCCCGAGGCGGTCGAGCGCGTGCTGTCGCAAGTGAGGCTGCAGCGCGCGTCGGCGGAAGCGGCGCTCTTGCGCGAGCGCGAACAGTTTTACCGCAGCTTGTCGGAGGCGCTGCCGCACCTCGTGTTGACCTGCAACGCGAACGGCGATTGCGATTTCCTGTCGACCCAGTGGTACGAGTACACGGGCTGGGACGTCGACCTGTCGCGCGGCCTCGCGTGGCTCGACGCAGTGCATCCCGACGACCGCGAAGAGATCCGCCGCACCTGGCTCGATACGGTCCGCATGGACGCATCCGATTACCGCCACGAGTTGCGCATTCGCTCGCGCGACGGCGAATATCGCTGGTTCGACGCGCGCATCGTCGCGGTGCGCAACGCGGCCGGCCGCGTGAGCAAATGGTTCGGCAGCTGCACCGACATTCATCCGCAGCGCGAGGCGATCGAGGACCGCGAGCGGCTGCTCGCGGCCGAGCAAAGCGCGCGCCAATCGGCGGAAGAGGCGAATCGCGCGAAGGACCGCTTCCTCGCGATGCTCTCGCACGAGCTGCGCACGCCGCTCACGCCGGTGCTGGCCGGCACGCGGCTCCTGGAGCTGATGGGCGACTTGCCCGAAGCGGCGCGCTCGAACGTCAAGATGATTCGCCGCAACATCGAACTCGAGGCGCGGCTCATCGACGACTTGCTCGACCTGACTCGGGTCGCGAACGGCAAGCTGCGGCTCTCGCTCGAAACGGTCGACGTGCATGAGGTGATCGATGCCGTGCTCGAGCTGTTCCGCAGCGAAATCCAGGTCAAACAGCAGGACGTCCATCTCGACAAGCGCGCGGCGAACCACTACGTGCTCGCCGATCGCGCGCGGCTGCAGCAGATGTTCTGGAACCTCGTGCGCAACGCCGCGAAGTTCACGCCGGACGGCGGCCACATCTACGTGCGCACGCGCGATTCGCGCATGCAGGTGGAGATCGAGATCGAAGACACCGGCATCGGCATCGCGCCGGAGCAGATCGGCAAGCTGTTCAACGCGTTCGAGCAGGGCAGCCAGACGATGACGCAGCAGTTCGGCGGTCTCGGCCTCGGCCTGGCGATCACGAAGGCGTTGACCGACGTGCACGGCGGCACGGTGAGCGCCGCGAGCCCGGGGGCGCACTGCGGCGCGACCTTCACGATCACGCTGCCGACGGCGCCCGAGCCGTCGAGCGAAGCGGAACAGGTGGCGCCTGCCGAGCGCCGCACGGAAGAGCGGCTCGCGATCCTGTTGATCGAGGACCATGAGGATACCGCCGAGGTCATGGCGCAATTGATTCGCGGGCTCGGCCACGACGTGACCGTGGCGGGGCGCGTGGCCGACGCGCTTGCCGCGTCGCAAGCCGCGGTGTTCGACCTGATCGTGAGCGACGTGGGCTTGCCGGACGGCACCGGACTCGATTTCATCGGCGCGTTCCGCGAGCGCTCTCAGGTGCCCGCCATTGCGCTAACCGGCTTCGGCACCGACGACGACGTGCGCCGCTGCCTCGCTGCCGGCTTCACGTCGCATCTGACCAAGCCTGTGAACTTCAATCAGCTCGAAGAGGTGATCCAGAGCGCGGCGAGCGCGAAGGCGCAAGGGATGAGCGGCGCGGCGTCCGCGTGACGCCGCGCGCGTGGGTCAGTCTCGTTTAGCGCGGCGAGTTCTTCAGCGAATCGCGGATCTCGCGCAGCAGCAGGACGTCTTCGGCGGGAGGCGGCGGCTCGGCCGGGGCCGCTTCGGCCGGTTTGCGCAGGTTGTTGATGAACTTCACCATCATGAAAATGATGAACGCGAGGATGATGAAGTTGATCAACACCGTGATGAACGAACCGTAGCCGAACACGGCGACGCCGGCCGTTTGCAGATCCTTGTACGACTCCGGACTGCCCTTGAAGCTCGCGGGGATGTTGCCCAAGCGGATGAACTTGTTGGAGAAGTCGAGCCCGCCGGTGGCCACGCCGACGATCGGCATGATCAGGTCTTTGACGATCGAGTTGACGATGGTCGAAAACGCGCCACCGATGATGACGCCGACCGCCAGGTCCATCACGTTGCCCTTGAGGGCGAATTCCTTAAATTCTTTAACGATGCTCATAGGTGGCTTCCTCCGTGATGTTGAACCGCACGCGGCGGCGCCCGGCAGGCCGCGCGTGCGTTGGCGGTCATGATAGCGAAGGGAGGCGGCGCAGGCGAAAACTTTTTTCGGATAAACCGGCGCGGCAGGAGAGTCTATCCTCGGTAGCCGATCCGAACGCCGCCCCAATGCCGCCCGGCGACGAGAATCGGCGCCGAGGCATCTTTCATCATCGCGAAGGCGCCGCCGCCCATGTCGCGGCGGTACGTTTGCAGCAGGAACGGCTTCGTATGCGAGCCCGCGGCGAGACCCGTGCGGTCGTTGAAGAGGCGGCGGTTGCGGCAGTTCGCGGCGTTCCATACCGGGTCCGGGCTCTGCGGCTGCGAGAATTTGCGGTTGTGCGTGGGCAGGTAGCCGCGCACGTCGACGGCCGCGCAGAATGCGACCCGTTCGTCGAGTGCGAGAAGCGGCTCCTGGATCGCGGGCAGCACGCGGTCGGTGAACGCGGTGAAGCGCGTCAGGAACTGCGGCGGGTTCGTGTTCGGGATCGGCGCATAGGTATCGTCGAAAAGGTCGGCGAGCGTGATCTCACCGCGCTCCACCGCGCGCTCGAAGACCTTCGCGATGGCTGCGGCCGTCTCTTGCGCGGCGGCGATGAAGCGCGAGTCGGGCGTCTCCACGCCGGTCGCGGCCGTCAGTTCGATCAGCGTCTCCGAGACCGACAGCAGGCTGCCCAAGCGGTCTTTCGCGCGCGCGAAGTTCTCGCTCGAATCCTCGACGCCGCTCGCCATCTCCAGCACCTGGGCTTCGAGGCCGTTGCATTGCGATTCGATTTCGCCGGTGAGGGTCGCGATCTCTTCGGCTTGCCCATGAAGCTGCGTGATCGCGTGGCCGGTCGCCTGCACGACGTCGCCGATCATCCGCGTGCCGTCCTTCACGCGATGCGCGCGCGCGGTGTTCTCGGTGCCTTCGGCGATCAGGCGGTCGGTCTGCTGCGTGAGCTGCGCGAGCGTCGTTTCGATTTGCGCGGTGGCCTGCGCCGTCTTGCTCGACAGATTTTTGACTTCGGCTGCGACCACCGCGAAGCTCTTGCCGGAGTCACCGGCGCGCGCCGCTTCGATCGCGGCGTTCAGCGCCAGCAGGTGGGTCTGCCGGGCGATCAGCGAAATCTCTTCCGATACCTTGCTGACGTGCGCGAGCGCGGCGCGCAGGGAGCCGATCTGGCTTTCGATGACCGTCACGCCTTCGACGAGCCCATGTATGTCGGCGAGCGCGGCGTCCAGCGTCGCCTGCGACGCTCCGACTTCGGACGACGCCTCGGCGCTCACGACGCGCACCTGCCGCGCCGCCTCGGCGATCCGGTGGTTGCCCTCCATCGTCACCGCCGCCGATTCGCGCAAGGTCCGGCAGACCTGCGCCTGGCCCGCGACGCGCGCCGCGACTTCGTCGACGTGCCCGGACACATCGCAGATCTCGATCGAGAGCTTGCCCGCCTGCGCGGCGATGTCGCCGACGAGCGAGTTCGACTTGGTGGCGGGACGGGGAAAGCGGAAGCGCCGCATGGTGAGGGGTCTCCTTGGTGGCTTGGCGGGCCCGCTTGTTGCCACTTTTCCGTGCTTTTTTCACGGTGGATGCGGGCTCTCTACATCGCATTTACGGCAGCTTTCCGCATGACTTGAGGGCGGTAAAACGCTAGAGACTTTCGTGCATTGCGCAATCGCGTGGAAACGCATAGATTGGGCGGCGCCGCACGCACGACGCCGCCATCAAACCGCTCGCAGCAGGCCGTGTCCGCCAACCCAGACGCTCCGTCAGAGAGCGATCCGTGCGCGCAGACCACTACGGAGGGGAACGTGCGCCGCCTCGCCCCGGGCGCGGCCGCACGCCGATTGCCATGTTCAAACGCTTCACGATACGCGGCGGGCTCACGCTCACGATTGCGGGCTACACGCTCGCCCTGATCGCCACGATGGCGGTCGGCATGCTCGGACTCCAGCAAAGCAACGGCGCGCTCGAGCAGATGTACGCGACCGACACGGCCGCGCTCACGCATCTCAAGACGAGTTCCGAGCGCATGCTCCAGGTGCGCCTCGCGCTCGGCAACTTCGAGACGCTGTTTTCGATGGGGCGCGCGAGCGACGATTTGCTTCCGAAGGCGCACGCCGTGCTGAAGGACAGCGACGACAACTGGGCCGCGTATCTCACGAAGCCGCGCACCGGCGACGAGGCGCATCTGGCCGATGCGGTGCAGGCCGCGCGCGCGGCACTCGTCGCGCAGGCGATCGAGCCGGAGTTCCAGGCGCTCACGCAAAACGACTTCAACACGTTCCGCACCATTCAGGCGCAGACGGCCGATGCGCTCTACGCCCGCTACGCGCAAGCGATGACGGCGCTCGAAGCGCTGCAGGTCGCGCATCAGAAAACGCGCTATGACGACGCGCAGGCGCTGTTCCATCGGCTCTTGATCGCCGCGGCCGCGATCGCGGTGGCGGCGTTCGTGATCGGCGTGTTTGCGCGCGCGGCGCTCGTCGCCGCGGTCGTGCGGCCGATCGACGGGGCCGTGCGCCACTTCGAGCGTATCGCCGCCGGCGACCTCACGGGCGCGGTCAACGTCTCGCGCAACAACGAAATGAGCCGCTTGTTCTCGGGCATCGCGAGCATGCAGACCGCGCTTTCCGCCACCGTCGCGCAAGTGCGCGGCGGGTCGGCGGCGATTACGCACGGCGCGCGCGAAATCGCGTCCGGCAACGCCGATCTGTCGCAGCGCACCGAGGAGCAGGCCGCGTCGCTGCAGCAGACCGCATCGAGCATGGAGCAACTGACGTCGACGGTGAAGCAGAATGCCGATCACGCGAAGCAGGCGAGCGCGCTCGCGTCCGACGCGTCCGAGACGGCCGCGCGCGGCGGCGAAGTGGTCGGCGAAGTCGTGCGCACGATGAACGAGATCGCCACGAGCTCGAATCAGATCGGCGATATCATCGGCGTGATCGAAGGGATCGCGTTCCAGACCAACATCCTCGCATTGAACGCCGCGGTCGAAGCGGCGCGCGCGGGCGAGCAAGGGCGCGGCTTCGCGGTCGTCGCGGGCGAGGTGCGCAGTCTCGCGCAGCGGAGCGCGAGCGCCGCGAAGGAGATCAAGGCGCTGATCGTCGCGTCGGCGGACCGCGTGGAGGCGGGCGGGGCGCTCGTCGCGCGCGCCGGTTCGACGATGGACGAGGTCGTCGCGTCGGTGCGGCGCGTGACCGACATCATCGGCCAGATCAGCTCGGCCTCGACCGAGCAATCGACAGGGATCGAGCAAATCAATCGTGCAGTCGCGCAAATGGACCAAGTGACGCAACAGAACGCCGCGCTCGTCGAGCAAGCGGCGGCGGCCGCGGCCTCGCTCGAGGAGCAGGCCGCGCAGTTGGATGCGGCGGTCGCCGTGTTCCACGTGGGCGATCGGGCGGCCGATCCGCCGCGCTTGGCCGCGCCTCGCCTCCTGCCGACGTGATCGATCCGCCAAGCGCCACAGGCTGGGATCAGCTCGTCAAGTTGTGGGAGCTGATCGTGCTGGTGATCCGGTTTCTGTGGCGCTTGCTGCAGCTTTTGGGCGGCCGTTGATTGCCGCTGCACGCGACGCGCGCTTGCGGTAACGTTCCTCGTCAGCACCCTGATCCAGCCGACCGAGGACCCCGCCGATGAGCAACGACTCCACCCATCGCTTCACCGACCGCGTCGCCGACTACGTCAAATACCGGCCGACGTATCCGCGCGAGATCGTCGCGTTTCTGCGCGACACGTGCGGACTCGCGGCCGATGCGCGCATCGCCGATATCGGCGCGGGCACCGGCATCTCGGCGAAGCTTTTTCTCGACGCGGGCCATCCGGTCGTGGCCGTCGAACCGAACGATGCGATGCGCCAGGCCGCCGATCGGTGGCTCGCCGGCTTTATCCAATACCGCAGCGTGTCGGGCACAGGCGAAGCGACGACGTTGCCCGATGCGAGCGTCGATCTCGTCATCGCCGCGCAGGCGTTTCACTGGTTCGATCCGCCGGCCGCCAAACGCGAGTTCGCGCGGGTTCTGAAACCGGGCGGCTCGATCGCCTTGATCTGGAATTTCCGGCGCGTGACGGGCACGCCGTTTCTCGAAGACTACGAAGCCCTGCTGCGCCGCTATTCGCTCGACTACGCGCAAGTTGCCGACGGCTATCCGGGCGATGCGTGGATGGCCGAGTGGTTCGGCGCGGACTTCGTGAAAAAGGGCATGTTCGACAACATCCAGCGGCTCGACTTCGACGGACTCAAGGGGCGGCTCGCCTCGTCGTCGTATGCGCCGAAACCTGGGCATGCGAACTACGAGCCGATGCTTGCGGCGCTGCGCGAGCTGTTCGACAAGGATGCGCAAGACGGCCTCGTCGATTTCGTCTACGACACGCTTGTGTACGTGGGGCGCAAGCCGGCTTGAGCGGGCGTGGCGATTGCCGCGTTAGCGCGGGGCTGCGCTCACGGCCCGAAGTGATTGAAGTGATAGTGGGCCGCGCGCACGCGCCGCGTGCGCCGCCGGAACGTGAACGTGAAGCCGGGCCATAGCGCGGTGTTCTTGCCGCTTTTCGACAGATACCAGCTATGACAGCCCGTGGCCCACACCGAGCGTTGCGTGTCGTGCTGCAGCTGCGCGTTGAACGCACGCTGCACTTCGTGCTTGAGCGACATCGTGCGCGCGCCCCGCCGGCGCATCGCGCGCAGGCAATCGACGATGTACGCGATTTGCGACTCGATCATGTAGATCATCGAGTTGTGGCCGAGCCCCGTGTTCGGGCCCGTCAGCATGAAGAAGTTCGGAAATCCGGCGACGCTCGTGCCGAGATACGCCTCGGGGCCGTGCTGCCGCCATAGCGCATCCAGATCCGCGCCTTGCGCGCCGATCACGTCGAATGGCGCGCCGCCGGCATCGCTCACCTGAAAACCGGTGCCGCAGATGATGGCATCGACGGGGTAGTGCAGGCCGTCGTCGGTCACGATGCCGTCGGCGACGATCTCGCGAATCGGCGTGGTCACGACGTCGACGTTGGGCTGGCTCACCGCCGGATAGTAGTCGCGCGACAAGAGCACGCGCTTGCAGCCGAACGTGTAGTTCGGCGTGAGCTTCGCCCGCAGCACCGGGTCGGGGACGCGCCGCTCGAGATAGCTCAGGCTGAACTTCGTCGGCCACTTCATCAGCATGGGGTGCGCCACGAACGCGAGCGCGCGCGACTCGTGTTGCCAGTAGAGCGCGTGGCGCACGAGCCGCTGCGTGAACGGCAGGCGCTTGAAGAGCCGCTGCATGCGCTCGGTGAGCGCGCGATCGGGCTTCGGCATGATCCACGGCGCGGTGCGCTGGAACAGATGCAAGCGCGCGACGAGCGGCTGGATCCGCGGGATGAACTGAATCGCGCTCGCGCCGGTGCCGATCACGGCGACGGTCTTGCCTTCGAGCGGATAGGCGTGATCCCACCGCGCGGAATGAAAGAGCGTGCCTTCGAAACGCTCGATGCCGACGATGCGCGGCATCGCCGGACGCGACAGCGCGCCGCTCGCGGCGATCACGATGTCTGCTTCGACGCTCGCCGATTCCTGAGCGCTGCCGCCGCCTCGCAGTTCGAGTTGCCATACGCCTCGTGCGTCATCGAAGCGGGCCGAATTGACGCGCGTCTTGCAGCGAATGAACGGCTCGATGTCGTACTTGCGCGCGCAACCTTTGAGGTAGGCGAGGATTTCGTGCTGTTGCCCGAACGCGCGCGACCACGACGGGTTCGGCTCGAACGAAAACGAGTAGAGGTGCGAAGGGATATCGCAGGCGGTACCGGGATAGGTGTTGTCGCGCCAGGTACCGCCGATGTCGTCGGCTGCCTCGTAGACCGTAAACGACGTGATGCCGAGGCGTTTCAAGCGGATCGCCATGCCGATGCCGGCAAAGCCGCTGCCGACGATCGCAATGCGCGGCGATGGAGGGTGCTTCACGTGTCGGACCAGCCGCCCGAATCGTCGTTGTTGCCCATGTCGACGCCGCCACCGCTGTTGTCGTTCCAGTCGTTCGACCCTGTGCCGAAGTCGACGCCGCCATCGCCGCCTTGGGCGCCGCCGGGTTCGCGACGGCGCGTTTCGTCATCGACGATCACGTCGCGCTCGACCACGCGGTCACGGTTGCCCGACAGCGCTTCGCCAAGCAGCACGCCGGTGAGCAGGCCGCCCATGCCGCTGCCGAAGCCGCCGCCTTGCTGCACGACGACTTGCGGCTGTTGCTGCGGCGGATACTGAGGCGGATAGGGCGGTTGTTGCGGCTGTCCGAAGCGCTCGGCTTCTTGCGCATAGGCGGACTGTCCGGGCGCGGGCGCCGCGTTCGGATCGGGCCGTCCTTCGGCGCGCGCCTTGAGGCTCGCGACTTGCTTTTCGAGGTCGTCGATCTGATACGGCGGCACCGGGTTCTTGCCGTTCGAGAGCGTTTCGACGAGGTCGCGCAATTGGTTCTCGGCGCCTTCGACTTCGTTTGTCAGCGCCTCATGCCCCGGCGCCGTCGAAAGACGCACGTCGAGCTTCAGCGAGCGCACCGCGTTCAGCAAATCGGTCGCGCGCTTCAGTTGGGCGCGGCGGTCTTCGTCGGCTCGCGTGTCTTCGGTCGAGCGGGCGCGGCGCAACGTCCAGCGCAGCACGAGCGCGATCACCACGAACAGCAGCACGATGCCGATCCAAGCCGCCATCGACGGACCATGGCGCTCGCTCGCTTGCGGCATGGCCTGCGTTTGCGTGAACGGATTCGACGTGGTCGACATGACGGAGGAGCGTGGCTGCGTCGTCACGCTGCCTGCATTCGCATGGGCTTGCGCGTGGGCCTGGATACGCGCCTCGACCTGCGCGAAATTCGACGGATTCGTGAAGCGGATTTGCGGATCGAGCGACTTCGCCTGCTGGATTTGCGCGAGCGCGTCGGCGTAGCGTCCCTCGCGATCGAGGACTTGACCGTAGAGGTAATGCGCGTGCGCGTTGTTCGGATGCGCTTCGAGCACCTGGCTCAGTTCCGAATCGGCTTGCTGCCAGTTGCCTTGCGCCATCGCGCGCTCGACTTGCTGCGCGCTCGGCACGGCAAACGCCGCGGCCGATACCAGCATCAGCGACATTCCAGCGGCTGCGAGAAATTTCTTCATGATGCGGACCGGGCGGCGAGCGCCCGTCTCCATGTCGTGAACGCGGTGTTATTCCGCCGGCGTATTCAACTGTTTTTTCAGCGCTTCGAGACGATCTTCCACCGACGGGCCATGGTTCAGCGCGGCGAGCTTGTCGTCGAGCGCCTTGCCGCTTGCCGTATCGGCGGAATTCAGGCGCGCGTCGGAGCGCGCGTTCTGCAGCGTGACCTTGTCTTCGAGCTTCTGAAAGTCTTCCGACAGGTTCTTGCCGCCGATGCCGCCAAGCGCGGTCGCGGCGACGTCCTTCGCCTGCGCGATTTCCTGCTTCGCCTGGAGGATGTTCGAGCGCGCGTTGAGATCGTTGCGGCGCTGGCGCATGTCGGCGATCTGCGACTTCAATTGATCGACCGACGGTTCGAGCTTGGCGAGTTCGCCGGCGAGCGCGTCGCGCTCGGCTTCCGCATTCGCCTGCGCCGAAAGCGCTTCGCGTGCGAGGCCCTCGTCGCCCGATTGCAGCGCGCGCTTCGCGCCGTCCTCGTATTTCTTCGCCTTTTCAGCCGCGACATCGCGCTTGCTTTGCTGCGTGGCGACCTGCGCTTCGATCTCGATCAGCGAGTTTTCCGCCTTGGCGATGCTGTCGTCGAGCTCGCGCACGATCTGGCGCGCGTCGCGCGACGGGTCCTGCACGGAATCGGCAGCGTCGTTCAAAAGTCCTTTGACCGTGCGCGAAATGCTATCGAAAAGCGACATGAATTCCTCCGTGGATTGAAATCGGCGCCTAAGCCGAATAGCGCTGCGAGCCATCGATACGCTACGCGGGGCGCCTGTGCGCCATTGGATGCACGCGACGCGGATGTCGGGGCAGGCGGGCGGATTGCAATAGTCATGCGTCCATTTTATGAGGATGCGGTGACTGGCGTATGTGAGTCCTATCCGCAAGCGCCAACGCTATTTGTGCTTTACGCGGCGAATATTACAGCATGCGTTCGCTTAAAGAATGCTTAAACGCACGCTGCGTATCGATTTCAACGGATGACGAATAGGTTGGTGTTTTTGCGTGGCGTAAATGGGCAAGGCGAACGGGAAAAACACGCCATGTAATCAGGCATGGAAAACGAATGCTTTAGCGAATTGCCGCTTAAATTCGCGACTGATGCTTTCGATTTTGAAAGGATTCGTGTCAAGCGAAACTGCCGTCATCGTCGGTAGAACCTGCCGCTTCGTCGCCAGCCGAATTGGAGGTGACGTTGGAGGTCACTTCGGAGCCCGAGCCATCGGCGTCGAGCGGCGTTTCTGGCGCAGCCGACTTCGCCGAGGCCGGCTTCGGCGTGGCCGCTTTCGCCCGCGGACGCGTCTGCTCCGCTGCTTTTTTCGCGGTGACCCTTTCGACGGCCTCCTGTGTGAAGCGCGTGTCGTCGTCGGCCTTGGCGAGCGCTTGCGCGACCGACGCGCCGAGCGACGTGCGCGGCGGCTTGCCATCGCCTGGCTTCTCGCCCCGCGTCTCTCCCGAAAGCGCCGGCACGACGTGACGCCCCGCAGGCGCCGCTTTCGCCACGCGCCGCAGCGTTTCGTTCAACGCATTGGGGGCTTGAGGGGCATGAAGACGATCGACGATGCTCGCCGCCTTGACCTGATCGCCCGTCGCATCGAACTCGAGCACGGCTCGCCGGATCAATTCACTGACGCTGATCCCAAGACGCTGCGCGCTCGTCGAGATGGCAAGTTTCTGCGCAGGCGTGACGAAGATGACGATGCGTTCACTGGACTTGTTCATGGTCGATTCGCGGACATGCGTTTGACTCCGAAGCGCCCGGCGTTGTGCGCCTCGAGGCAGACGGTGCAGAACGTTGTCCATCATAAGACGAGATCGGCAGGCGCGAAACGTGCAGCCCGCGAAATGTCTGCGGTATCAACGAGTTGATGACCTTGTCTGACTTTTTTCCACAGGGCTTTCAACATATTCTGTTGATAACTTAGGCCGATCGCGCCGGTATGTGCGCCGGCCCGAGATCCGGCGGAACAGGGTCCGACCAATAGGGAATTCTTACAAAAAAAGTTCGTTGTCAACCGTCGGGTTTTATTAAAATGCGCTGTTGCATTGCACGCTTGGCGTGGTGCAGCGGCTTGGCCCGGGGGGCGGGCGCTGCCGGGAAGTCTCGAAAACGCGGCCGGCCAAACATGACAGACACGCCGCGCACGCACGATGCCATGACGTCACGATCACGATCCACACGCGCGAGAAACCAGCGCGCAACCGGCGCGGCACGCCGCGTCCACCTTTCCAGTCATGCCTATCATTAAACGACCGCAATCCTCGCACGAATCGGCAGACGACCGAGATTCCAACCGACACTACACCGAACGCTCATCCGCACCTCGCGGCCGCTCATTCGGCGCGCGCATCGCGCTCACGTTCGTTGGTCTCTTCGCGACGCTCGCTGTCGTCGGCGCGCTGATCGTCGGCTATGCGCTCGTCGTGATGGCGCCGCAGCTGCCGTCGCTCGATGCCTTGACCGACTATCGGCCGAAGGTGCCGCTGCGCGTCTAC
Organism: Trinickia violacea; assembly: GCF_005280735.1. Classification (NCBI taxonomy): domain Bacteria; kingdom Pseudomonadati; phylum Pseudomonadota; class Betaproteobacteria; order Burkholderiales; family Burkholderiaceae; genus Trinickia; species Trinickia violacea. The sequence continues at coordinate 2,524,408 of NZ_CP040077.1, read as the reverse complement.
ACGGCGGACCACGTGCTGATCGGCGAGTTCGGCGAAGAGCGCCGCAGCCTCGTGCGCTTCCAGGACATTCCAGACATGCAAAAGAAAGCGGTGCTCGCGATCGAGGACTACCGCTTCTACGAGCACGGCGGCGTCGACTTCATCGGCATCCTGCGCGCGGGCATGACCGACTTCATGCACGGCGGCGCTTCACAGGGTGCGAGCACGATCACGATGCAGGTCGCGCGCAACTTCTTCCTGTCGAGCGAGAAGACGTACACGCGCAAGATCTACGAAATGATGCTGGCGTACAAGATCGAAAGCGCGCTCACGAAGGATCAGATTCTCGAGCTGTATATGAATCAGATCTATCTCGGCGAGCGCGCATACGGCTTCGCCGCCGCGGCGCGTGTCTACTTCGGCAAGGACCTGAAGGACATCTCGCTTGCTCAGGCGGCGATGCTCGCGGGCTTGCCGAAGGCGCCGTCGGCGTACAACCCGATCGTCAATCCGAAGCGCGCGAAGATCCGTCAGGAATACATCCTGAAGCGCATGCTCGATTTGAACTACATCACGCAGGCGCAGTACGACCAGGCCGTGAAGGAGCCGATTCATACGAAGGCGTCGGGCAACGAGTACAGCGTGCACGCCGAGTACGTCGCGGAAATGGTGCGTCAGCTCATGTACGCGCAATACAAGGATGAGACTTACACGCGCGGCCTGACGGTCGTGACGACCATCGATTCCGGCGATCAGGACGCCGCCTATCGCGCGGTGCGCAAGGGCGTGATGGACTACGAGCGGCGCCATGGCTATCGCGGCCCGGAAGGCTTCATCCAGCTGCCGGACAACGCCGACGACCGCGATCAGGCGATCGACGATGCGCTCGCCGATCACCCCGACAACGGCGAGATCGTCGCGGCCGTCGTGACCGAGGCGAGCCCGGCTTCGGTGACGGCGCAGTTCGTCGACGGCACGACGGTGACGGTGAAGGGCGACGGCCTCAAGTTCGTCGCGACGGCACTGAGCCCGCGCGCGAACCAGGCGCAGCGCATCAAGCCCGGCTCGATCGTGCGCGTGATGCCGGGCGCGAAGGACGGCGATTGGCAGATCACGCAATTGCCGCAAGTGGAGGGCGCGCTCGTGTCGCTGACGCCGCAGGACGGCGCCATCCGCGCGCTCGTCGGCGGTTTCGACTTCAACAAGAACAAGTTCAACCACGTGACGCAGGCATGGCGCCAGCCGGGCTCGAGCTTCAAGCCGTTCATCTATTCGGCCGCGCTCGAAAAAGGGCTCGCCCCCGCGACGATCATCAACGATGCGCCGTTGTACTTCCCGCCGAGCACGCCGGGCGGCGACGCGTGGGAGCCGAAGGACGACGATCAGCCTGACGGTCCGATGCCGATGCGCGTCGCGCTCGAGAAGTCGAAGAACCTCGTGTCGATCCGCATCCTTTCGTACATCGGCACGAAGTACGCGCAGGACTACGTGACGCAGAAGTTCGGTTTCGACGCGGACAAGACGCCGCCGTACCTGCCGATGGCGCTCGGTGCGGGTCTCGTCACGCCGTTGCAATCGGCGGGAGCCTATAGCGTGTTCGCGAACGGCGGCTATCGCATCAACCCGTATCTGATCGCCGAAGTCGACGACGCGCGCGGCCAGCCGATCTCGAAGGCGCAGCCGATCGTCGCCGGACAGAACGCGCCGCGCACGATCAGCGCCGCGAACGACTACATCATGAACAGCCTCCTGCATTCGGTGGCGACGTCCGGTACGGGCGCCGGCACGAACGTGCTGAAACGTTCGGATCTGTCGGGCAAGACGGGTACGACCAACGATGCGAAGGACGGCTGGTTCGCGGGCTATCAACCGTCGCTGGTCGCGGTCGCCTGGATGGGCTACGACCAGCCGAAAAGCCTCGGCAGCCGCGAATTCGGCGCGCAGCTCGCGCTGCCGATCTGGGTCGAGTACATGGGACGCGCGCTGCGCGGCGTGCCGCAGCAGGAGATGCCGATGCCCGATAGCGTGACGACCGTCGACGGCGAGCTGTATTTCGCGGACATGGTGCCGGGCAACGGCTTCGTCGCGAGCATCGGCCTCGAGTCGGGCAACGCGCTTGCGGCGGCGAGCGATGCGGTGGGCAGCATCGGGCCGGCGGGGCTTCAGACGCCGTCTGTCTCGCAAGGCGAGAAGCAGCAGATCATGAACATGTTCGAGGACAACAAGCCTTGATCCGAGCGCGCGGAAAGTACCCGCGGTAGGGAAAAGGAAACGGAAAAGGCCCGCGATGCGCACGCTTTTGCGCACCGCGGGCCTTTTGTTTGTCAGTGGCAGAATTCGTTGCGGGCTCAACCACTTACGCGGTTAGCCCAGCGCTTATCAACAGCCCTGTCAACACAATCTGTGGATAAGGGCAAAGCGTGTGCGGCGCTGCGCTGCGCGCAAACGCGCGTCAGGGCTTCGCGCTTTCGATCTGCGCCGCAAACGTCACCGGGTCCGTATTGGTCCCGCACAGCAGCACGCCGACGCGCTTGCCCTGCAGCGTCTCGCGCAGCGGCCCGAGCAACGCCGCTGTGGCGGCAGCGCAGGCGGGTTCCACCGCGAGCTTGAGATTCGCGAAGAGCTTGAGCATCGCAGAGCGCAACTCGTCGTCCGATACGGTCACGAGGCGGTCGATATGCCGCCGGCACAACTCGTAGCTGTATTGCTCGGTGTACGGCGCCATCAGCGAATCGGCGATCGTGTGCATCGGCCCCATCTTGACCGTGTGATTGGCGGCGAAGCTCTTGCCCATCGCATCGGCGCCCTCCGGCTCGACGCCGTACACGTGCACGCGCGGATTCGCGAGACGCAGCGCCGTCGAGACGCCGGCCGCCAGACCGCCGCCGCCGATCGGCAGAATCACCGCGTCGAGATCGGGCGTTTGGGTGGCCCATTCGTAGCCGAGCGTCGCGGTGCCGAGCACGGTGCGATAGCCGTTGAACGGATGCACGTAATAGCGGCCTTCTTCGGCTTCGATACGGCGCACGAGTTCGAATGCCTCGGCGGGCGTATCGGCCGTCACGACTTCCGCGCGATATTGCTTGCACAGCGCGATGCGCGAGGGGCTCGCGGTCCGGAAGGTCACGACTTTCGCGCTGATGCCGAGGCGCATCGCGGCGTACGCCACGGCCGCCGCGTGATTGCCGCCCGAGACGCAGGTCACGCCGGCGCTGCGTTGCGCGGCGTCGAGCGCAAGCAGGTTCGTGAACGCGCCGCGCGCCTTGAAGCTGCCGCTTGCCTGCAAGAGCTCGAACTTGAAGTTGACGTGCGTCCCTTCGAGCGACGGAAAGTCCTGACGTTCGAACACCGGCGTGCGCATGACCCAGGGCGTGAGCGCAAAGTGCTGCGTGGCGATCGCATCCAGCGTGGGGATCGGTTCGCCGTCAATCGTGTGATTGGTGTGCTGCGGCGTAGCGGTGGACATGGGCGTGGGCGTCTCGTTTTGTAGGAGATCGGCGGTGCTCGGTCTGACCCGCGCACGCGTTACGCGTGCGCCTCCACCGACATGCTATGGATGAACTTGCGCAAGAAGTCCTCGCAGGCGACCAGTTGATCGAGTTCGACGTACTCGTTTGGCTTGTGCGCTTGCTCGATGTTGCCGGGGCCGCAGACGATGCTCGGCACGCCGGCTAGTGCGAAGAGACCCGCTTCGGTGCCATAGGCCACCTTGCGCTTCTCTTGATTCGCCGTGAGCGCGCGCACGAGCTGCGTGATCGCGGCTTGTTCCGATGCGTCGAGACCCGGAGCCGCGGCGATCTTCGAAAACTCGATCGCCGCGTTCGGATGCTCGCGCTGCATCTGCGGGAGCAGCGTGCTCTTGGCGTAGTCTTCGATGCGCTTGAAGATCGGCTCGGGGTCGAGCGTCGGCAGGTTGCGGAATTCGAACGCGAAGCGGCATTCGGCGGGCACGGTGTTGAGCGCGTTGCCGCCTTCGATCGTGCTGGTCTGCGCGGTCGTGAACGGCACGTCGTAGAGGTCGTCGAACGGACCTTCCGCGCGGAAGCGATCGGCCATGTCGCGGATATAGCAGATCAGGCGCGCGGCGTATTCGATGGCGTTCAATCCCTTCGGCGTCAGCGACGAATGCGCCGCGTGGCCGCGCACGCAGCATTGGTAAGCGTTGATGCCCTTGTGCGCGATGATCGGGCGCATGCTCGTGGGCTCGCCGACGATGCAGCCGTCCGGCTTCACGCCGCGCTTTTGCAGATCGGCAATCATGAGCGGCGCCCCGGCGCAGCCGATCTCCTCGTCGAACGACAGCGCGAAGTGAATCGGTTTCGCGAGCTTCGCCGCCTGCATCTCGGGCAGGAGCGCGAGCGCGGCGCCGATGAAGCCTTTCATGTCGCAAGTGCCGCGTCCATAGAGCTTGCCGTCGCGCGTTTCCGGCTTGAAAGGGTCGCTGTCCCATGGCTGGCCGTCGACCGGGACCACGTCCGTATGCCCCGACAGCACGATGCCGCCGTTGGTCTCGCCGTCGTGCGCGGGCACGGTGGCGAACAGGTTCGCCCATTGACCGCGTGCGTCATGGGTGAGCGTCGCGTCGATCCCGCGTTCGCGCAATGCGTCGCGCACGGTTTCGATCAGCCCCAGGTTCGGCAGGCGGCTCGTTGTATTCATCGATACGAGACGCTCGACCCAAGGCAGGCTGACGGGCGACGAATGGGAAGAAGCGGGGGAGGAGGGCTGCGAATGCGAGGAGGCGGGGGAGACGAGATGCGCCGTTTCAGCGACCTGTGACATGAGAAGACTCCAACTCATTAGTCTTTCGATCATACCGAAAAATCGGTGTGCGCCAAAGCGGTCGGGGGCCGATTGCGCGCGGTGGCGAACGCTCCTTGCGCCGCGAGCGAGGTATAACGTTTGCGGGCGGCAGGGAGCTTGCGTGGGGTGGCCTTCGTCGGTCGGCAATCCGTAAGACGAACTGAGTCGCGCGGCGATGCGGCAGTGCAGCGTTGCATGGGACCAGGCTCACTCTGGTCGACAGAAAAGCCCCTTCCACGCGGCTAACGGAAGGGGCTCGAGGTTTCCGCGCTCAGCGTGCCGCAGCTGCCGCTTGCGCGCCTTGCTTCGACGGCGTGCCGAGCGCGCGCAGCGTCTCCTTGACCGTCGAGACGCGCACCGCGAGATCGGGGCTGCGCGTTTCGATGCGCAGCTTGTCCTGGCCGGCGAGCTTGATGTGCTTGTGCTTCTGCACCATCTCGATGATCCGCATGGCGTCGATCGGCGGGTTCGGGATGAACTGCAAGCCGATCACGGACTCGCCCGCGTCGATCTTCGAAATGCCGAGCGGCTTGGCCGCAAGCCGCAGCCGGTGCGTTTCGATCAGCGCGTGCGCCTGTTGCGGCATCTTGCCGAAGCGGTCGATCAGCTCTTCCTGGATGTTGTCGATCGCATCGTTGTGCTCGCAATTCGCGAGACGCTTGTAGAGCGACAGACGCTCCTGCACGTCGCCGCAGTAGTCGGCGGGAAGGATCGCCGGCGCGTGCAGGTTGATTTCGGTGGTCGCGGCGAGCGGCGCCGTCAAATCGGGCTCGCGGCCGTCCTTGAGGGCCTTCACGGCGTCGTTGAGCATGTCGGTGTAGAGCTGGAAGCCGATCTCCTGGATTTCGCCCGATTGCTTGTCGCCGAGCACTTCGCCGGTGCCGCGGATCTCGAGGTCGTGCATCGCCAGATAAAAGCCCGAGCCGAGCTCCTCCATCTGCTGAATCGCTTCGAGCCGCCGCTGCGCCTGCTTCGTGAGCGCCTGCGGATCGTGCACGAGCAGGTACGCGTACGCCTGGTGGTGCGAGCGCCCGACACGTCCGCGCAACTGGTGCAATTGCGCGAGACCGAACTTGTCGGAGCGATGAATCAGGATCGTGTTCGAGCTCGGCACGTCGATGCCGGTCTCGATGATGGTCGTGCACAACAGCACGTTCGCGCGTTGCGCCACGAAATCGCGCATCACGCGCTCGAGCTCGCGTTCGTGCATCTGTCCGTGAGCGACGGCGATGCGCGCTTCGGGCACGAGTTCTTCGAGCATCGCGCGGCGGTTCTCGATCGTCTCGACTTCGTTGTGCAGGAAGTAGACCTGGCCGCCGCGCTTCAATTCGCGCAGCATCGCCTCGCGGATCACGCTTTCTTCCTCGCGCCGCACGAAGGTCTTGATCGCGAGCCGCTTTTGCGGCGCGGTGGCGATCACCGAGAAGTCGCGCAGCCCTTCGAGCGCCATGCCGAGCGTGCGCGGAATCGGCGTCGCGGTGAGCGTGAGCACGTCGACTTCGGCGCGCAGCGCTTTGAGCGCCTCTTTCTGCCGCACGCCGAAGCGGTGTTCCTCGTCGATGATGACGAGGCCGAGCCGCTTGAACTGCACCTCGGACGACAGCAGCTTGTGCGTGCCGATCACGATATCGACGCTGCCCTCGTTGATCTGCGAGATCGCCTGGCTGACTTCCTTGCCCGACTTGAAGCGCGACAGTTCGGCCACCCGCACGGGCCAATCGGCGAAGCGGTCGGAGAAGGTCTGCGTGTGCTGTTCGGCGAGCAGCGTGGTCGGCGAAAGGAGCGCGACCTGCTTGCCGCCCATCACGGCGATGAACGCGGCGCGCAGCGCGACCTCGGTCTTGCCGAAACCGACGTCGCCGCAGACGAGCCGGTCCATCGGCTTGCCGCTCGTCATGTCGCCGATCACGGCGGCGATCGCCGCCGCCTGATCGGGGGTTTCCTCGAAGCCGAAGCTTTCGGCGAACTTCACGTAGTCGCGCGGATCGAGCTTGAATGCGTGACCTTCGCGCGCCGCGCGGCGTGCGTACAGGTTCAGCAGCTCGGCGGCCGTGTCGCGAATCTGTTGAGCGGCTTTGCGCTTCGCTTTTTCCCATTGGCCCGAGCCGAGCGAATGCAGCGGCGCGCTTTCCGGATCGGCGCCGCTGTAGCGCGAGATCACGTGAAGTTGCGCGACGGGCACGTAGAGCTTGCTGTCGCCCGCGTATTCGAGGTGCAGGAACTCGGTGTCGCCTTCGCCGAGGTCCATCGTCACGAGACCCATATAGCGGCCGATGCCATGCTGCGAATGCACGACCGGGTCGCCGAGTTTCAGCTCCGACAGATCGCGCACCATCGAGTCGACGTTGCTCGCCTGTTCCTGCCGGCGCCTTCCGGCGCGGCGCGCGAGCGGGCCGTACAGTTCGGTCTCGGTGATGATCGCGTAGCCTTCGCCCGGCAGCGCGAAGCCGTTGGCGAGCGGCGCGACGCCGAGCGCGAAGCGCTCGTCGCTCGTCAGCCAGTTTTCGAAGCTGTCGCTCGACGTGGGACGCAGGTGTTGCTCCGCGAGCAACTGCGCGATGGTCTCGCGGCGGCCCGCGGATTCGGCGGCGAACAGCACGCGGTTCGGCGTCGTGTCCAGATAGGCGCGCAGCGCGAGGACCGGATCGTCCGCGTGGCGGTCGATCGCGAGATTCGGCAAGGGGGTCGCCCATGCGCCGCCGCCGTTCGCGGGCAACACGAGGCGCCCGAACGGCTTCGCGAGCGTGTAGAAATCGTCGTCGGTCAGGAACAGGCGCTGCGGTTCGAGGATCGGCCGCTCGCGGTCGTGCGACAGGAAGTTGAAGCGCTGCTTCGTATCGGCGGTGAAGCGCCGGATCGCGCTGTCCAGATCGCCGACGAACGCGAGCTGCGCGCGTTCCGGCAAATAGTGAAAGAGCGTGGCCGTTTCGTCGAAGAACAGCGGGAGGTAGTACTCGATGCCCGCCGACGGCACGCCGTTGCCGATGTCCTTGTAGATCGGCGAGCGGCTCGGGTCGCCTTCGAACTCCTCGCGCCAGCGGCTGCGAAACGCGGTGCGCGCCGCTTCGTCGAACGGGAATTCGCGGCCGGGCAAGAGACGCACGTCGCCGACCGGATAGAGGCTGCGCTGCGTGTCGGGATCGAACGCGCGGATCGAGTCGACCTGGTCGTCGAACAGGTCGATCCGGTACGGCAGCGGCGAGCCCATCGGATAGAGGTCGATCAGCGAGCCGCGCACGCAGTATTCGCCGGGCCGCACGACTTGGCTCACGTGCTCGTAGCCCGCGAGCGTCAGTTGCGCCTTGAGCTTCGACTCGTCGAGCCGTTCGCCTTGGGTGAACGAAAACGTATACGCGGCAAGGAACGCAGCGGGCGGCATCCGGTAGAGCGCGGTCGTGGCGGGCACCAGCAGGATGTCGCAGCGGCCCTCGCCGAGATCGTGCAGCGTCGCGAGGCGTTCGGACACGAGGTCCTGGTGCGGCGAGAACGTGTCGTACGGCAGCGTCTCCCAATCGGGCAGCACGCGGATGCGCGCGTTCGGCGCGAAATAGGCGATTTCCTGCGCGAGCCGCTGCGCGTCGACGGCGCTCGCGCAGACCACGGCGAGAAGCGGCACCTCGTCACGCCAGCTCAGGTGGTAGCGGGCGATCAGGAGCGCGTCGGACGAGCCGTGCGTGCCGTCGAAGGCGAAGCGCTGGCCGGCCTTGACGAGCGCCACGGGCGAGGAAGACGACGAAGACGGTGCGGCGTTTGGGGACATAGATGAAGAGGTGCGGCCGTTAATACAGGCGAAACTCACAGGCGAAACTCGCAAGCGATCTCACGCGCAAACACTCGCTGGCGATCCGCGGGCGCTGGCGCTCGCGACACCCGGCACAAGCGAAAGCGGGAAGTCTACGCCGGTCTAAAGCAATCAGGCGAACGCCTATTATAAAATCCGTCCTTTACTTTTGACTTCGCGGCGCGCATCTCCTGCGACCGCATCGAACCCAGTGACTTCCGTAACCCCGCGTCTTTTCGCCCTGATCCCCTGTGCGGGCACCGGCAGCCGTTCCGGCGCGCCGATGCCCAAGCAATACCGGACCGTCGCCGGCCGCGACCTGCTGCACTACACGCTGGCCGCCTTCGACGCCTGCAGCGAATTCGCGCAGACGCTCGTCGTCATCGCCCCCGACGACCAGCACTTCGACGCCCGCCGCTTCGCCGGCCTGCGCTTCGCGGTGCGCCGCTGCGGCGGGGCCTCGCGCCAGGCGTCGGTGCTCAACGGCCTGTCCGCGCTCGCCGACTTCGGCGCGACCGACGCCGACTGGGTGCTCGTGCACGACGCCGCGCGCCCCGGCATTACGCCGGCGCTGATCCGCACGCTGATCGCCGCACTGAAGGACGATCCGGTCGGCGGCATCATGGCGTTGCCGGTCGCCGATACGTTGAAGCGCGTCGATGTCGAAACCGGCGAGCACATCGCCCGCACGGAATCGCGCAACGGTCTATGGCAGGCGCAGACGCCGCAGATGTTCCGCGTCGGCATGCTGCGCGAGGCGATCCTGCGCGCGCAGCAGGACGGCCACGACCTCACCGACGAAGCGAGCGCGATCGAATGGCTCGGCCATGCGCCGCGTCTCGTGCAGGGGAGCCTGCGCAACTTCAAGGTCACGTATCCGGAAGACTTCGATCTCGCGGAGGCGATCCTCAGCCGCACCGCAAGCCGCCCCGCAGCGGGCGCCTGACCGCATTTCCCGCCTCATTTTCCGCAACTCACTCGAATAAACGGACTCACGGATGGATTTCAGAATCGGACAAGGCTACGACGTGCACGCGCTGGTGCCGGGCCGCCCGCTCATCATCGGCGGCGTGACGGTGCCTTACGACCGGGGCCTCCTGGGCCACTCGGACGCGGACGTGCTGCTGCACGCGATCACCGATGCCCTCTTCGGCGCGGCCGCGCTCGGCGACATCGGCCGCCACTTTCCGGACACCGATACCCGTTTTGCCGGCGCGAACAGCCGCGTGCTGCTGCGCGAGTGCGCGAAGCGTATCGCCGAGGCGGGTTTCGCGATCCAGAACGTCGACAGCACCGTGATCGCGCAAGCGCCGAAGCTCGCCCCGCACATCGACGCGATGCGCGCGAATATCGCCGAAGATCTCGGCTTGCCGCTCGATCGCGTGAATGTGAAGGCGAAGACCAACGAGAAGCTCGGCTATCTCGGCCGAGGCGAGGGCATCGAGGCTCAGGCGGCGGTGCTGCTGTTGCGGGCCCCGAAGGGCTGAGCGGTTGCGGCTGGGGCGCGGCCGCACGCGCCCAGCTAGCCGGTTTGCAGACCGGCCAGAATCCGCAGGATCTCTTTTGGGTTACTGCCGACGTCCAGGTTGTTTACCGAAACGTGCTGGATCGTGTTGTCCGGGTCGACGATGAAGGTCGCGCGCAGCGCGACGCCGGCTTCCTTGTCGCGCACGCCGAGCTGGTCGATCAGTTCGCCCTTCACGTCGCCGAACGCATAGTGGTTCAGCTTGCTTAGGTCCTTGTGCTCGCGGCGCCAGGCCAGCTTCACGAACTCGTTGTCGGCGCTGCCGCCGAGCAGCACGGCGTCGCGCTCGGCGAAGTCCTTCTGCAGCTTCGCAAATTCGATGATTTCCCGCGGGCAGTCGGACGTGAAATCTTTCGGGTAGAAATAGATGACTTTCCACTTGTCCGAGAACGACGTTTCCGTGATTTCTTCGAACGCCGATTGGCCGTTTTCTTCGTAGTGGTTAAAGCCGGGCTTGGCGGCCGTAACGGTGAATGCCTCGAGTTTGTCGCCCACGGTCTTCATGCGGCTACTCCACTGTGAAGTTGAGAAAACTACCGAATCGAGCGACTGGCTCAGTGTAACGGCAGCGATGAATGGGTCAATCTCTGGCTCTATTGAATTTCTCAAATTGGTAGATTTTGTCTACCAGTATCGTCGTACGATGACGGGCCGTTCGCTGGCGTCGCCACGGCTCCCGTACCGGAGGGGGCGCTCAGCCGCCTCGGGCGAGCGGGAACTCGATCGTGACTTCGAGTCCCGGGCCCGGCGACCGGTTGCGCAACCGCAACGCGCCGCGGTGGCGGCCCACGAGCCGCTGCACGATCGCCATGCCGAGGCCGGTGCCGCTCGCCTGCGTGCGCGCCGTATCGACGCGGTAGAACGGACGGGTGACGAGCGGCAGCTGATCCTCGGGGATACCGGGGCCTTCGTCGAGCACCGACAGCTCCACGCGCGAATGCGACACGCGGGTCTCGAGCATGATGTGCGGGATGCCGTCGTTCTCGCTGTGGCCGTACTTGCGGGCGTTTTCCAGCAGATTGCCGACCACGCGCCGCACATCGGTCGCATCGGCTTCGATGACTGCCGACGGCGCGAGCCGCGTGATCAGCCGCACGCCGTCTTCGCCTGCCAGGCGCGAGGCCATTTCCCCCACGATCAACGAAAGGTCGACCGGTTCCGGCATGCGCTGCACCGGACGTGCGTAATCGAGGAAGCGGCCGATGATCATGTCCATCTGCTCGATGTCGTCGATCATCGCGTCCTTCGTCGCCTGGTCGGACGGACTCATCTCGGTCTCCAGACGCAGACGCGCGAGCGGCGTGCGCAGGTCGTGCGAAATGCCCGCCAACATCAAGGCGCGATCGGCCTCGAGCTGCTCGAGGTCGCGCACCATCTGGTTGAAGCTGCGGTTGGTTTCGGCCGCCACGCCCATGCCTCGCTCGGGCAGCGCCTCGGGCGATTGCCCCGAGCCGACTTTGCGCGCCGCGATTGCCAGACGCGCGAACGGCCGGTTCACGAGACTCGTGATGAACGCCGCCCCGAATAGCGATAGCGCCAGCGCGAAAACACCCCAGCCGGCCCATTGCAGGCCGGTCACGTTATCGAGCTGATCGCGGTCGAGGGCGACCCAGTAGTCGTCGTCGTCGATCTTGAAGCTGATCCACACGCCTGGGATGTCGTTGACCGATTGCGCGATGATCGTGTCTTCGCCCAGGCGCCCGCGGACGTCATGCTCGATCAGCCGGTTGAGCGACTCGTCGGGCTGCAGCTTGTACTTGTCGGTGGTTTCTCGCGGATAGACGCGCACGCCTTCATTGCTCTCCAGATCCTGCAGCAGCGCGCGCCGCAGGTCGGGATCGGAATAAAGGAGTGCGGTGCGCGTGAGCTTGACGATCGCAACGAGCTGCAACGCGACGCGCTGGGCGCGCGGTTCGCGCTCGATCACGCGAAAGCTCTGAAACCACGCGGCCAGGCTGACTGCGATGAGCAGTGCGATCAGCAGAAAGGTTCGCCAGAAGAGCCCGCCGAACGCGTGCGTCATAAGGCGCCGGTCGATGCGCATGGGCCCTTCTTATCGAGTGAGTGTGGCGAGTACGACGGGAGCGCCTCAAGCCGCGCCGTCGGGGATGAAGACGTAGCCGAGGCCCCAGACGGTCTGGATGAAGCGCGGGCTGCTCGGGTCGGGCTCGATCAGCTTGCGCAGACGCGAGATCTGCACGTCGAGGCTGCGGTCGAACACTTCGTATTCACGGCCGCGCGCGAGCTCCATCAGCTTTTCGCGTGACAGCGGCTGACGCGGATGGCGCGCGAACACCTTGAGCACGGAGAACTCGCCGGTCGTGAGCGGAATCTCCTGTCCGGACTTCGTGAGCGTGCGCGTGGCGAGATTCAAGGCGAATTCGCCGAACTCGAAGACTTCGGTCGTCTCCGACGGCGCGCCCGGCAGTTCGGACGGCGACTGGCGGCGCAGCACTGCATGAATGCGTGCGACGAGCTCGCGAGGATTGAAAGGTTTCGGCAGGTAGTCGTCGGCGCCCATTTCGAGGCCGACGATGCGATCGACGTCTTCGCCCTTGGCGGTCAGCATGATGATCGGCGTGCGGTCGTTGCTGCCGCGCAGACGCCGGCAGATCGACAGGCCGTCCTCGCCGGGCAGCATGAGGTCGAGCACGAGCAGATCGAAACGCTCGCGAACCCAAAGTTTGTTCATCGACGGCGCATTTTCGGCGACGTAGACATTGAAGCCTTGTTCGCCGAGATAGCGCCGCAACAGGTCGCGCAAGCGCGGATCGTCGTCGACTACGAGGATTTTCGAGGGGTTTTTGGTTTCCATGGTCGGCATCTTAGCGCGATTAGAAAGGTGAGCGCGGGCGCGGGATTTCTGGGGTTACAGTCAGTTACAAAATTTACCTGGCATGTGGCACGGCGTAAAGCATGCTTGCGTACACTCCTTTACGGAACCCGGCCGTTCGGTAGATACTTCAATCCATATCACCCATTTCACATCATCCGATACACCCGACTTTCTCAGCGGGTTCGCACAAGTAATTCGAGGTAGCCGGTTGCCGCACGACGAAGGGAACAAGATGACCGGAGGGGTTTGGCCGAATGCGCGCATCAAAATGGTCGCGCTAGCTTTGGCCGGCGGTCTTGCCAGCGCGGCCAGCCCGGTTTGGGTTCACGCCGAGTCGTTCAGCGAACATCCTTCCCAATGGCATCAGGCAACTCGCCGCAAAGTGGCTCAGCCCGTCCGTGCGGATCACCCCGTACCGCCTGATCACTCCGCGTCCGACGCCATCGTGCGTGCGGCCGTCCCACCCGATCTCGATCGACAGCGCCGCGACGGCCACATGACGCCAGAAGAGCGCCGCCTTCTGCGCCAACATATTGAAGACGCTGTACGCGAGCTTTACAAGCGCTGATTCGATTCAGCGGATATGGCGCATTTCGATTCGAAAATTTCAATTCGCAAACGTTTGGCTGCGCGAATTGAATGCCTGTCGTCATCGAAAAATTTCGTAGCAATTTCATCGTCAACTTAACGGCGAAACGCGCCGTTGAGTAGCACAATTCCCGTAGCGATTCGTGCGGTCCGGGCCAGACTATCAATCAGATGTTCTGAGCGACAGACGATGAAAATCCAATCCGCTTTGACGATCAGGCTATCGGTGACCGTATGCGTCCTGGCGCTCGCGGCCGGACTCTCGGCGCTGACGGTGCGCGACGCGCAAGCGCAAGCCGCGAGCGCCGTTCATCCGCTCAAGGCGAAGCGTCACAAAGCGCACGTCGTCGCTCCCGACGGTCCCGATCAGGCGCTTCTCGACGCGAACGACGCGCGCTTTTTCCTGACCCGCGTGGGTTTCGCGCCCGACTCCAACGAAGTCGCGCAATACGTTGGCCTCTCGCGCGAGCAGGCGGTCGACAAGGTGCTCGCGGGCGCGCGCACGCAAGCCGTCACACCATTGCCGGTCTGGGCCGGCGAGCCGATTCCGACGCGCGCCGAGCAGAAGGAATGGACACCCGACGAGCGCCGCGCCGAGCAGCAGACGCGCGGCCAGCGCTACGAAGCGCTGCGCGCGTGGTGGGTCCGCGAGATGGTGGTCACGCCGTCGCCGCTCACCGAGCGCATGACGCTCTTCTGGCACAACCACTTCACGTCGGGCCAGGACAAGGTCGGCTATCCGCAGGTGATGCTCGCGCAGGACGAGCTGTTGCGGCGCGAAGCGCTCGGCAACTTCGGGGTGATGCTGCACGACGTCGCGAAAGACCCGGCGATGCTGCTTTATCTCGACGGCGCGAGCAATCGCAAAGGCAGACCGAACGAAAACTTCGCGCGCGAGGTGATGGAGCTCTTCACGCTCGGCGAGGGCCACTATTCGCAGCGAGACGTGTCGGAAGCCGCGCGTGCGTACACCGGCTGGGGCGTCGATCCGGACACGCAGGCATTCGTCTTCCGGCCGCAGTTGCATGACGACGGCTTGAAGACGGTGCTCGGCCAAACGGGCCCGCTCGACGGCGACCAAGTGCTCGACATCCTGCTCGCCCAGCCCGAGACGGCGACGCTCGTGGCCACCGAGCTTTGGCGCGAATTCGTCTCCGAGACGCCCGATGTGGCGCAGATCGAGCCGATCGCCGATCGCTTCCGGGCGAGCCACTACGATATCAAAGTGGCGCTGCGCGGGCTGTTCCTTTCCGATGCGTTCTGGAACGAGGACAACCGCGGCGTGCTGGTGAAGTCGCCGGTTGAGTTCGTCGTCGGGACGCTGCGCGAATTCGACGTGGCCTACGACGGCACCGAGCCGTTCGCCGGCGCCATTCGGAACTTCGGTGAAAACCTGTTCTATCCGCCTAACGTGAAGGGGTGGCCGGGCGGGCAGACGTGGATCAACAGCTCGACGCTGCTCGCACGCAAGCAATTCGTCGAGCAGCTGTTCCGAGCGACCGAAGCGGGTAAGCCGCATCCGATGAAGATAGGCGGGGCCGCCCTAGGCGCGGCCGGCTCGGGTGCGGTCGGCGCTGGCGGTATGAGCACGGCCGGTGGCGGCATGCTTGCCGCAAGCCGAACCATGCCGGCGGCCAGCACGCAGGCGCAGAAAGCGATGGCCAAAGCCGGGCAGGGCGGCATGCGCTTCGACCTGGACGGCTGGCTCGCGCAATTCGGCGCCGCGCCGGGCGGCAAGCCCGGCTTGTCGGTCGAGTTGCAATTGCAGCATGCGGTTTTGCCGATTCCGCCTGTCGATGCGATCGATACCGATTCGACCGGCAGCGCCTATCTCGAGGCGTTGTTGATGGACCCGGCATATCAGCTCAAATAAGCCCGTGCGCGCGCTCGGCGAGCACGTACACGAAACGAGCGACAACGATGGAAACGCCGCGGCCGAGTGTGGGCACGCCGCGTGCGACGCGACAATCGAACGAGGTGCAGCATGAAGAGACGCGATTTTCTGGCGACAACCGCCGCGACCGGCGTTTCGCTTTGGTTGCCTAAGTCGTTCGCCGGCGAGCCGCCGCGCAATGCCGCCGGCGCGTCGCCGCGAACGTACCGCAACCTGCTGATCCTCGTCGAGCTCAAGGGCGGCAACGACGGGCTGAACACCGTCGTTCCCTACGCCGATCCGGCCTACCGGACGCTGCGCAAGAACATCGGCATCAAGCGCGAGCAGCTGATTCAGCTCGACGATCGCACTGCGCTGCATCCGTCGCTGCAATCGATGATGCCGCTTTGGCAAGCCAAGCAATTGGCGATCGTCCAAGGCGTCAGCTATCCGCAACCGAACCTGTCGCATTTCCGGTCGATCGAGATCTGGGACACGGCGTCGCGCTCCGACGAATATTTGCGGGAAGGGTGGCTGACGCGCGCATTCGCGCAGGCGCCGGTGCCGTCGACGTTCGCGGCCGACGGCGTGGTGATCGGCAGCGCCGAAATGGGCCCGCTGACGAACGGTGCGCGTGCGATCGCGCTCGTGAATCCAACGCAGTTCGTGCGCGCCTCGCGTCTTGCGACGCCTGTCTCGCTGCACGAACGCAACCCCGAGCTCGAGCACATTCTCGACGTCGAGAACGACATCGTGAAAGCCGCCGACCGCTTGCGGCCCGCCGTCAACGGTGCGGCGCGCGACGGCGAGTATCAACTGAAGACGGCCTTTCCCGGCGGCGCATTCGGTACCTCGATCAAGACGGCGATGCAGGTGCTCGCCGCCTGCGATACGCCGCAGGGACGGCCGAAAGCCGGGCAGGGCGTCGCGGTGATCCGCCTGACCTTGAACGGTTTCGACACGCACCAGAACCAGCCCGGTCAACAGGCGGCCTTGCTCAAGCAACTGGCGGACGGCTTCGCGTCGATGCGCGCGGCGCTGGTGGAACTCGGGCGCTGGGACAATACGCTCGTCGTGACCTACGCGGAGTTCGGCCGGCGCCCGCGCGAGAACGAGAGCAACGGCACGGATCACGGGACCGTCGCGCCGCACTTCGTGACGGGTGGACTCGTGCGCGGCGGACTTTACGGCGTGGCGCCCGATCTCGCCCGGCTGGATGGAAACGGCAATCTGCCTGTCGGGGTGGACTTCCGGCAGATCTATGCGACCGTGCTCGGGCCGTGGTGGGGGCTCGACGCGTCGAGCGTGCTGGGACAGCGCTTCGAGCCGCTGCCGTTGCTGCGGGTCTAGCGCCGCGCCGCGCAACGAGCGCCGGCTAGCCTTTGCGCGCCGCGCGCCACGCGATCCACAGCTTGCGGATCGGCGTCAACGCGATGCGCTGGTGCAGCACCTGGTAGCCGTCGCGTTCGATTTCTTCGAGCACGGACAGCGCAAGCGCGATTTGCGCGCGCAGCGTACGCTGCGTGCCGCGCTCGGCGATCGGAATGCCGGCCAGCGCCGCCTTCAGCGCGTCGCGCGCACGGCTCGTTTGAAAGCGCATCAGTTCGGTGAACGCCGCGCTGTATTTCCGGTTGATCAGATCGGCCGCCGTCACCTGATAGCGCTGCAGTTCGTCGATCGGAATATAGATGCGGCCATGGCGCGCGTCATTGCCCAGCTCCTGCACGAACTGCGCGAGCATCAGCGCATTGCCGATCGGCTTGGCCCATCGCTCGGCGCTTAGCGGATCGCGCGCCGTGGCACGCGCGACCGTCCCCGCGAAGGTCCCGCCGACGTGCTCGATATAGCGGCGCAGATTCGGAAAATCGAGGTAGCGCGCCTGATCGAGATCCATCTCGAAGCCGGCGACGAGCGCTTGCAGCGCGCCTTCTTCCGCCCGCACGTCGCTGCAGTGCGCGGCGAGCGCGAGCGACACCGGATGCGACGGCTGTCCAGCGGCCAGCGCCGCCGTCTCCTTTTGCCACCACGCGAGCTTGGTGCGGCCGACGGTCGGGTCGCTCGTTTCCTTCACGGTTTCTTCGAGCTCGCGGCGCAGCGCGAAGAGCGCGGTGAGAAGAGGCTGGCGCGCGAGCGGCGCCTGGCGCAGCGCGTAGTACGCGCTCGAGCCGGGCGGCGCCGCTTTTTGCTGGCAATATTCGTCGAAATTCACTTGAGCGGGGACTTGGAGGATGCGGATTGCGCCGCAAGAGGCACGATGTCGCTTTGCGGGCAGTCGGGGATTCTAGCATCGAGGCGTGTCGAGAGTTGCAGACAACGCGGTGTGAATCAGTTAGAATCTCGCGCTTGCACTTTTCGATGCGGGGGTTTGACCGACCCGCTTGTCCGGCCCGCGAGGGGCGGGCGCGAGCACCGAAAAGCGCGCCATACAGCGGACGCCGCGTGCAATGCGTGGCATCCGGTTGCGAGGGTGGCGAAATTGGTAGACGCACCAGGTTTAGGTCCTGACGCCCGCAAGGGTGTAGGGGTTCGAGTCCCCTCCCTCGCACCACGACTTCTGTCGGTCGAAATACTCCGCTTGTCCCCTTTATTGGATTTTGCAAGGCCCGCGCGCCTCATGCGCGTGTGGCTTGTGCTGTCTGCTTCTTCCTGCGATTCCAGTTGGCGAACGTGATCCGCGTGGTTTTTCCGCGTGGCGCAGCATCGCGTCAAATTGGTTGCGCGCGCAACTAATTTGACCTATTCTGCTCCGGTCGAAGCACTGTTCTCACGTGCTGCACGCGAAGCGTGCGAGCTTTGCATGGGACCCGAGTAGGCGCTAAAGCGCTAACTCTGATCGACAGGAGATCGAGATGGATGTTGCGGAACCCGCAAACCAGGCCGCCGACGAGCGCACATTGCGCGTGCAATTGGCCGGCACCTACCGCATTTTCGCGATGCTCGGCTGGACCGAGCTGATCTACAACCACATCACCTTGCGCGTGCCCGGCCCCGACACGCACTTCCTGATCAATCCGTTTGGTCTGCACTACACGGAAGTCACCGCGTCGAATCTCGTCAAGATCGATCTCGACGGACGCGTGGTCGGCGAATCGACGCATCGCGTGAACCCGGCCGGTTTCGTCGTGCATGCGGCGATTCATCGGGCGCTGCCGGACGCGCATTGCGTCATGCACACGCATACCACGGCGGGGCTCGCCGTCGCGTGCTCGGAGGCCGGCCTCGAGAATTCGAACTTCTATTCCGCGCAGCTCGAAGGGATGGTCGCGTATCACGACTTCGAGGGCATCACGGTACGTGCCGACGAAGGGCCGCGCCTCGTCGCCAACCTCGGCGACAAGCGGCTTCTGATTCTGCGCAATCACGGTCTGCTGGCGATCGGCACGACGATCGCGCAGGCGTTTGCGCGTCTGTGGACGCTCAATCGCGCGTGCGAGATTCAGCTTGCGACCGCGGCGCTGGGCCCCGCCCGGCACATCACGCCGGAGGTCGCCGCGCGCTGCACGCGCGACTCGCTGCAATTCGATCCGAAATTCGGTGCGGGCCAGGACGTGCTGGACGCGCTGCTGCGCCAGGTCGAGCGCATCGATCCGTCTTACAAGGAGTGACAGTCATGGCGCCACAAGCAGGTCAGGCAATGCGGACGACCGTGGTCGGCGCAGGGGCGATCGGCGGATTGCTCGCCGCGGCGCTCGCGCGCGCCGGACACGACGTCAGCGTGCTCGCGCGCGGCAAGACGCTCGCGGCGATACGCGCAAACGGCATTCGCATCGTCGACGGCGACAACGAGACCAGCGTCGCCGTCGACGCGAGCGACGATGCCGCGGCACTGGGCGTGCAGGACTGCGTGGTGATCGCGCTCAAGGCGCAGGCGTTGCCGGACATCGCGGCGAGCCTGCGTCCGCTCGTGGGCCCCGACACGACGATCGTGGCGGCGATGAACGGTTTGCCGTGGTGGTTTCTCGACGGCGTCGATGGGCCGCTTTCGGGGCAAACCATCGAGGCCGTCGATCCGAACGGCGTGGTGTCGGCCGCCTTGCCTTGTGCCCAATCGATCGGCTGCGTGGTGCATTTGTCGTCGTCTTCCGATGCGCCTGGCGTGATCCGGCGCGGGCGCGGCAACCGGCTGATCGTCGGCGCGTCGCGCGAGCCGCTCGTCGAGCGTGCGCGGGAGCTGACGTCGGCGCTCGCGGCCGGAGGCTTCGACGCGGTCGAATCGGGCGACATTCGCACGGAGATCTGGGCGAAGCTGTGGGGCAACATGAACATGAATCCGCTCTCCGCATTGACCGGCTCGACGGCCGATCGTCTACTGGACGATCCGCTCACGCATGCGCTCGTGCTGAGGATGATGGAGGAGGCCGAGGCGATCGGCGCGCGGCTCGGGTTGTCGACGGGCATGACGCCGCCCGAGCGCGTCGCTGTGACACGCAAGCTCGGTGCGTTCAAGACCTCGATGCTGCAGGATATGGAGGCCGGGCGGCCACTCGAAATCGAGCCGATACTCGGCGTGTTTCCGGAGTTGGGCCGCAAGCTTGGCGTTCCAACACCCTACTGCGACGCCGTGCTCGGTCTGCTGCGGCAACGTGCGGCGAATAGTGGGTTATGACCGGCGAGCCGGAGTTGAATCTTCAAAGAAAAAGCGCGCCGAGGCGCGCTTTTCTATTGTGCGAACGCTGCGTCAATCGTCATGGGTCAACGCTCTCGCGATCACCTTGTTGAGCGCGTTCCCGAACGCTTCGCGTTCTTTCTCGTCGAGGCAATCGAACAAATCGGCGTTCCACTTGCGCGCGATCGGCATGACCTTGCGATAGAGCGCGCGGCCTTCTTCCGTCAGCGAAATGAGCACGACGCGGCCGTCTTCGACGCTCGTTTCCCGCTCGACCAACCCGCGCTTGATCAGCGCCTCGGCGGCCCGGCTTGCCTGACTCTTGTCGAGGTTCGCATGCTTCGCGAGGTTCATGATCGAGAACGGTCCGAACGAACCGACCGATGCAATCACGCGCGCTTCCGGAAGCGTGATGTCGAGCTTCGTCTGATAGAGCTCGCTAATTCCGCGGTCGGACAACTTGTTCAGCACATGCATGCGATAGGTCAAGAACTGATCGAGCCCGGCTTTGGCGGCGGCCTTCATAGTGCTCCCGTTGGTCGTCTTGGTGGATGCGGCTAGCGATGGAATTGTTGCTGCATCCGGTTGGCCGGTCAACGCACTATTTCGCGAACGTCACGCACCTCATGAACCGTACTTCAAGCGCGTGAGCTGCTCGGCCTCGTTCGCAAGCAGCCGCGCAGCGTCGCGAATCGCAACCTCGAGCGTGATCGGACCGGGCGCCGGCGAGAAGCAGCCAGTGAAGTGCTCCGACAGCCGAGGCAGCGCGGCCGCGTCGACTGCGCCCGACAAGAGCGTCGCCGCCACGCCCGCCGCGCGCGCGTGGCGGCAGGCGATGTAGGGCGCCTTGCCGTGCAGGGTCTGCACATCGGAGCGGCCCTCGCCGGTGATGAGCCAGTTCGCGCCTTCGAGGGCGGCGTCGAGCCCGACCTGCGTCGCGACGACCTCCGCGCCCGGCTCGAAGTGCGCGCCGAGCAGGTGCAGCGCGAAGCCCAGCCCGCCCGCTGCGCCCGCGCCGGCCTGATTGCGCACCGTGCGCCCGAGCGCGGGCTCGATCAGATCGGCAAAGCGGGCGAGGACGCGATCGATCGCTGCGACCTGTTCCGGCTTGACGCCTTTCTGCGGACCGAAGATGGCGGTGGCGCCGTGCTCGCCCGTCAGCGGATTGTCGACGTCGGACATGCCCACGAACGACGCCTGCGCCAGCCGCGGATCGAGATTCGACACATCGACGCGAGCGAGCCCGGCGAGCTGGTCGGGCGTCGGCGCGAGCTCGCGCTCGTTCGCGTCGAAGAACTTCACGCCGAGGCCGGCCAGGAGGCCCGCGCCGCCGTCGTTGGTGCTGCTGCCGCCGAGCGCGACGAAGAACTTGCGCACGCCGGCGTCGAGCAGCGCGCGAATCGCTTCGCCCATGCCGCGCGAGTCGCGCGCCTCGACCGGCACGCTCATACCGACTTCGTCGGTGATGCCGACGATCTCGGCCGTCTCGACGATCGCGCTGCCGTCGGGCAAGAGCCCGGTGGCGGCGTCGCGTGCTGCGTCCGATGCGCCGCGCACGCGCAGGACGCGCCGTTCGCCGCCGCGCGCGAGCATCGCGTCGAGCGTGCCTTCGCCGCCGTCGGCCATCGGACACAGGCGCACCACGGCGTCCGGTCGCGCGCGCCGGATGCCGTCAGCGATGGCTTGCGCAACCTGCTCGGCGGAGAGCGAGCCTTTGAAGGAATCGGGAGCGATGACGACGACGGGCGAGGGCGTTGGATTCGACATGGTGTCTCTGGATTGATTGGAGTTGTTGCAAAACGAGGCCGGCGCAGCGTTGGACGCGGTTGCGACCTCGTGCGCTAGCTTATCAGCCGCACAGGCATCCCCGAATAAGCCGGACGGCATAGCCGCAATTGCCGCTATATTGCGCGCCGCCGGCCGGTTTGATTAGCCCGCAAGAGGTAAAAACAGTCGGAACAACGCTCGATTCCGTGCGCGCTATGCGTGCGAACTCTGAATCTGGGCTTGCCGGATGAATAGTTTGCTAGAATATTCGATTCTTCCGATCCAAACCGTGCTGCCCGCAGCAAGGGAAGCGGGCGAAAAGCCGGTGACGAGTCCGAGTAGTCCGAGACTAGGCGGTAACCGTCAGAGGCAAATAGCAGGAAGGCGGCGAGAACGCCGCCCGCGAGAAACCTGCCCGAGCGATAGACGAAAGACGTTGGGTAATGCCCGGGTGGCGGGTTTGCGACGCATGCGGCGCGCCAGGTTTTGCCTGGTGGCGCAACGCACATGCGAACGCCCCGCCGCCGCGCAAAATCCAGCGCGATACATCGGCACGGCGCGGTATAGATAACTGATTCGCTTGAATAATTTTAGGACGATTGAAGCCATGGCTAACGTTGTAGAAAACCTCGGCAAGCTCGAACGCCGCGTAACGATTTCCCTGCCGAAAGAGGTGGTGCAGAAGGAAGTCGATTCGCGTATCCGCCAACTCGCGAAGAACGTTCGCATGCCGGGTTTCCGCCCTGGCAAGGTACCGCTCAAGATGGTGACGCAACAGTACTCGGGCCAGGTCGAGGCCGAAGTGCTGAGCGACAAGGTCGGCAAGCAATTCTTCGACATCAGCCGCGCCGAGAACCTGCGCGTGGCGGGCCAGCCGAGCTTCAGCCCGAAGGAAGGCGCCGGCGACGAAGCGTTCGCGTTCGACGCCACGTTCGAGGTCTATCCGGAAGTGAAGCTGGGCGATGTGGCAGCAGCGGAAATCGAGCGCACCGTGACCACGATCTCGGAAGCCGAAGTCGACCGTACGCTGGACATCCTGCGTAAGCAGCGCGTGCACTTCCACGCGCGCGGCGAAGCCGGCGAGCACGGTGACGGCGGCGCGGACGTCGCGGCACAAGAGGGCGATCGCGTGACGGTCGACTTCGTCGGCAAGATCGACGACGTCGCGTTCCAAGGCGGCAGCGCCGAGGACTTCGGCTTCGTATTGGGCGAAGGCCGCATGCTGCCCGAGTTCGAAAAGGCGGCAACGGGCCTGAAGGTCGGCGAAGCGCGCGAATTCGACCTGACGTTCCCCGAGGACTACCACGGCAAGGACGTGGCGGGTAAGACGGCGCAATTCACGATCACGATGAAGAAGATCGAATGGCCGCACCTGCCGGAGATCAACGAAGAATTCGCGAAGTCGCTCGGCATCGCCGACGGCGATCTGACGAAGATGCGCGCCGAGATCAAGGAAAACCTCGCGCGCGAAGCGAAGCGCCGCACGCAGGCCATCGTCAAGAATCAAGTGATGGACGCGCTCCTGAAGATCGCCGAACTCGACGTGCCGAACGCACTGATCGAACAAGACCAGGAGCGTCTCGTCGAGATGGCGCGCCAGGATCTCGCACAACGCGGCGTGCCGAACGCGGCCAGCGCGCCGATTCCTGCGGAAATGTTCAAGGAGCAAGCCGAGCGCCGCGTGAAGCTCGGCCTCGTGCTCGCTGAGCTCGTGAAGGAAAACAAGCTCGAAGCGAAGCCTGAGCAGATCCGTGCCGAAGTCGACGAATTCGCGAAAAGCTACGAAGACCCGAAGGAAGTCGTCCGCTGGTATTATTCCAACCAGCAACGCCTGGCTGAAATGGAAGCGTACGTCGTTGAGAGCAACGTCGTCGAATTCGTGCTCGGCAAGGCCAAGGTGACGGACAAGGAAGTGAGCTTCGAAGCGCTGGCAAGCGCAACGGCGCAAGCGCAAGCTTAAGCGTCGATGCAACGGCGTGCCGGCTGTCGGAGCGACGGCCCGCACGCCATTTTTTTCTGTTGTGGCGTGGCGTGCAGTGTCTGCCGCAGAGTCGCTCGCCGCTTTGCTTGGCCGTCAAGACTAATTCCGAACAAGGACCCATTGCATGACCTCACGCGCTCAATTGCTGGACACGTTGGCCTCCCACGCGCCGCGGGATCTGGAAGCGCAGGCGCTCGGGCTCGTTCCGATCGTCGTGGAAACGAGCGGCCGAGGCGAGCGTTCGTACGACATCTACTCGCGGCTCCTGAAAGAGCGCATCGTCTTCATGGTCGGCGAAGTGAACGACCAGACAGCGAATCTCGTGGTTGCGCAGTTGCTGTTCCTCGAAAGCGAAAACCCGGACAAGGACATCAACTTGTACATCAACAGCCCGGGCGGTTCGGTATCGGCCGGGATGGCGATCTACGACACGATGCAGTTCATCAAGCCGGACGTGTCCACGCTGTGCATGGGTCTTGCCGCAAGCATGGGCGCGTTCCTGCTGGCTGCGGGCGCGAAGGGTAAGCGCTTCGCGCTGCCGAATGCGCGCGTGATGATCCACCAGCCGCTGGGCGGTGCGCGCGGTCAGGCGTCGGACATCGAAATTCAGGCGCGCGAGATTCTCTATTTGAAGGAAAGGCTTAACCAGTTGCTCGCGCACCACACCGGGCAGCCGGTCGAGCGCATTGCGCGCGATACCGACCGCGATAACTTTATGTCGGGCGACGACGCGCAGGCTTACGGGCTCGTCGACCAAGTGATGCACAAACGCCCTTGATACCGTCGGCATTCGTCCCTAAATAGGGCGAATGCCGACTCAAGCGGCGCCATGAAATAGTCGATAATAGGTCTGAGCGCCGGCGGCAAGACGCCGTCATACGCACGTTTCGCCAATATGTACCGACCCCGAATTTGGAGAGGTCGGGAAACGGCGTACCATGTCATTCGAGTGTCCGGAGGCTCATATATCCATGGCGGACAAGAAAGGTTCGAACAGCGAGAAGCTGTTGTATTGCTCGTTTTGCGGCAAGAGCCAGCATGAGGTCAAGAAACTGATTGCAGGCCCGTCGGTCTTCATCTGCGATGAATGTATCGATCTGTGCAACGAGATCATTCGCGACGAAGCAGCGGGCGCGGGTAGCGACACGGGCCTGTCCAAATCGGACTTGCCGAGTCCGCAGGAAATTCGCGACATCCTCGATCAATATGTGATCGGGCAGGAACGCGCGAAGAAGATTCTCGCTGTGGCGGTCTACAACCACTACAAGCGGCTCAAGCACCTCGACAAGAAAGACGACATCGAGCTGTCGAAGAGCAACATTCTCCTGATCGGCCCGACCGGTTCGGGCAAGACGCTGCTTGCGCAAACGCTCGCGCGCCTTCTGAACGTGCCGTTCGTGATCGCGGATGCAACGACGCTGACCGAGGCCGGCTATGTCGGCGAGGACGTCGAAAACATCATTCAGAAGCTGCTCCAGAATTGCAACTACGAAGTCGACAAGGCGCAGCGCGGTATTGTCTACATCGACGAAATCGACAAGATCAGCCGCAAGTCCGATAACCCGTCGATCACCCGCGACGTGTCGGGCGAGGGCGTGCAGCAGGCGCTTCTGAAGCTCGTCGAGGGCACGATGGCGTCGGTACCGCCGCAGGGCGGCCGCAAGCACCCGAACCAGGATTTCATTCAAGTCGATACGACCAACATCCTGTTCGTCTGCGGCGGCGCGTTCGACGGCTTGGAAAAAGTCATTACCGACCGTACGGAAAAGACCGGCATTGGCTTCGGCGCAACCGTGAAAAGCAAGCAGGATCGCGACGCGGGCGAAGTGCTTCGCGAAGTCGAGCCCGAAGACTTGATCAAATTCGGTCTGATCCCCGAATTGATTGGTCGCCTGCCGGTCGTCGCGACGCTCGGCAAGCTCGATGAGGCCGCCCTGATGAAAATTCTCGTCGAGCCGAAGAACGCGCTCGTCAAGCAATATCACAAGTTGTTTGCGATGGAGCGCGTCGAGCTCGAGATTCGGCCGGCGGCGCTGCAGGCCGTGGCGCGCAAGGCGATTCGCCGCAAAACGGGCGCACGCGGGTTGCGCTCCATTCTGGAACAGGCATTGCTCGATGTGATGTACGAGTTGCCGGCGATGAAAGGGGTCAGCAAGGTCATCATCGATGACAATGTCATCGACGGCGACGGCAAACCGTTATTGATCTATGAGGACGCGCCGAAAGTGGCGGGTTCCAACTGATCGGCTTTCGGTGAGTTTCATAAAAAAGCCGTTCATGGCAACGTGGGCGGCTTTTTTCGTTTATCTTGTGGGTGACACTGACTGTTTATTGACTGCACTGAATTTTTCCCACTCGCGATGGCTTGCAATACGTAGCGCTGGCCTCAATTACTGAAAGAACTGATTCCACTCATGGGGAAACGAAATGTCAGGAACCCAACTCCTTCCTTCGGAGCGCACCACGCTCCCGCTGCTGCCGCTGCGAGATGTCGTCGTTTTCCCGCACATGGTGATACCGCTGTTCGTCGGCCGCCCGAAGTCGATCAAGGCGCTCGAGGTGGCGATGGAGGGCGGCAAGCACATCATGCTTGTTGCACAAAAGACGGCGGCCAAGGATGAGCCGACCGAAAAAGACATGTACGAAGTGGGATGTATCGCGAACATCCTGCAAATGCTGAAGCTGCCCGACGGCACGGTGAAAGTGCTCGTCGAGGGTCTTCAGCGTGCCAAGACGCTGTCGATCGAAGAGCAGGAGACGCAGTTCTCTTGCGAAGTGATGCCGCTCGAACCCGACCACGCCGACAGCGCGGAAACGGAAGCACTGCGCCGCGCGATCGTGTCGCAATTCGATCAGTACGTGAAGCTGAACAAGAAGATTCCGCCGGAGATTCTGACGTCGCTGTCGGGTATCGATGAGGCTGGCCGCCTGGCGGATACGATCGCCGCGCACCTGCCGCTCAAGCTCGATCAAAAGCAGCACATCCTCGAAATGTTCCCGGTTGTCGAGCGCCTCGAGCATCTGCTCGCACAGCTCGAAGCCGAGATCGACATTCTCCAGGTGGAAAAGCGCATCCGTGGGCGCGTGAAGCGTCAGATGGAGAAGAGCCAGCGCGAGTACTACCTGAACGAGCAAGTCAAGGCGATCCAGAAGGAACTGGGCGAAGGTGAAGAGGGCGCGGATCTCGAAGAGCTCGAGAAGCGCATCAGCGCCGCGCGCATGCCGAAGGAAGCCAAGAAGAAAGCCGATGCCGAGCTGAAGAAGCTCAAGCTGATGTCGCCGATGTCGGCTGAAGCGACGGTCGTGCGCAACTACATCGATACGCTGATCGGCCTGCCGTGGCGCAAGAAGAGCAAGGTCAACAACGACCTCTCGAATGCAGAACGCGTGCTCGACGAAGATCACTTCGGTCTCGAGAAGGTGAAGGAACGCATTCTCGAGTACCTCGCGGTGCAACAGCGTGTCGATAAGGTGAAGGCCCCGATCCTGTGCCTCGTCGGGCCTCCGGGCGTCGGCAAGACGTCGCTTGGCCAATCGATTGCGCGCGCAACCAATCGCAAGTTCGTGCGCATGGCGCTCGGCGGCGTGCGGGAC
The DNA here is from genome assembly GCF_005280735.1 of Trinickia violacea. NCBI lineage: Bacteria > Pseudomonadati > Pseudomonadota > Betaproteobacteria > Burkholderiales > Burkholderiaceae > Trinickia > Trinickia violacea. The sequence continues at coordinate 2,497,075 of NZ_CP040077.1, read as the reverse complement.
GAAGCCGAGATTCGCGGTCACCGCCGTACCTACATCGGTTCGATGCCGGGCAAGATTCTGCAGAGCCTGACCAAAGTCGGCGTGCGCAATCCGCTCTTCCTGCTCGACGAAGTCGACAAGATGGGCATGGATTTCCGCGGCGATCCGTCGTCGGCGTTGCTCGAAGTGCTCGATCCGGAGCAGAACCATACGTTCGCCGATCACTACGTCGAGGTCGATTTCGATCTGTCGGACGTGATGTTCGTCGCGACGTCGAATTCGCTGAACATCCCGCCGCCGTTGCTCGACCGGATGGAAGTCATCCGCTTGTCCGGCTACACGGAAGACGAGAAGGTCAGCATTGCGCAGCGCTACCTGCTGCCGAAGCAGAAGAAGAACAACGGCCTGAAGGAAGGTGAGATCGAGGTCGCGGAAGAGGCGATTCGCGACATCATTCGTTACTACACGCGTGAAGCGGGCGTGCGTTCGCTCGAGCGTGAAATCTCGAAGATCTGCCGCAAGGTCGTGAAGATGCTTCTGCTGAAGAGGGCGGAAGGCGCGGTGAAGGTCGACAGCAGCAATCTCGACACCTTCCTCGGCGTGCGCAAGTACGACTTCGGACTCGCGGCGAAGGAAAACCAGATCGGTCAGGTCACGGGTCTCGCTTGGACGGAAGTCGGCGGCGATCTGCTGACGATCGAAGCGGCCGCGATGCCGGGCAAGGGCAACGTGATCCGCACGGGTTCGCTCGGCGACGTGATGAAGGAGTCGGTCGAGGCTGCGCGCTCCGTGGTGCGTTCGCGCTCGCGCCGTCTTGGCGTGAAGGACGAGGCGTTCGAGAAGCAGGACATCCACATCCACGTGCCGGAAGGCGCAACGCCGAAGGATGGTCCGTCGGCCGGTATCGCGATGACGACCGCGCTGGTGTCGGTGTTGACGGGTATCCCGGTGCGTGCCGATGTCGCGATGACGGGCGAAATCACGCTGCGCGGCGAAGTGCTGCCGATCGGCGGCTTGAAAGAAAAGCTGCTCGCAGCGCACCGCGGCGGCATCAAGCTCGTGCTGATCCCGGAAGAAAACGTCAAGGATTTGACGGAAATTCCGGACAACGTGAAGAACGCGATCGAAATCGTGCCGGTTCGCTGGATCGACAAGGTGCTCGAACTCGCGCTCGAGCGGGTGCCCGAGCCGTTGCCCGAAGAGGAGCCGAAAGCGACGCCCGTCGCCGAAGCGGCTACGGATGCCGGCGCTGCCGAAGTCGTGAAGCACTGAACGACAGTCGTTCTGGACCGAAAGCCCGGGGCTTGCCCCCGGGCTTTTTTTGTGTCGACCCAAGTTGGCGCTTTAGCGCTTACTTGGGTCCCATGCAACGCTGTCAAACAAATCTAAAAAAGGTATTCCAAATCCGGCGCAACCCTTGTTGACAGGGGTGTTTCGTCCACTTCTAATGGGCAGGCTCAGCGCCTGCTGTGCTCTATTCTCCCGCGCCTGATGGCGCTTTTTTCATGATTGCCCAACAACCATTCTCGGGGGCTTGGAATGAATAAGACGGAATTAATCGACCACATCGCGCAACAAGCCGACATTTCGAAAGCGGCAGCGGGACGTGCGCTCGATGCGGTGATTGGAGGAGTCAAAGGCACGTTGAAGAAGGGCGGCTCGGTAACGCTCGTCGGTTTCGGTACGTTTGCCGTCGGCAAGCGCACGGCGCGCACGGGCCGCAATCCTCGCACCGGCGCGGCGATCAAGATCAAGGCAGCAAAAGTTCCGAAGTTTAGGCCTGGCAAAGCTCTGAAAGATGCGCTAAACTAGCGGGCTCGCTGGTTGACGAGGTTTGCTTCGGTCGTTAGCCAGCGCTTGCGAAACACGGGATGGGTGCTTAGCTCAGTTGGTAGAGCGGCGCCCTTACAAGGCGTAGGTCGGGAGTTCGAGCCTCTCAGCACCCACCATTCCGTTTCGCCCGCGACGGTACAGCGCGTCGTCCGGTAGTGCTAGAAACCCGCAAGGCTATTGGCTCTGCGGGTTTTTTATTGTCGTCGTAATCGGACATGGCGCGGATGCGTTGGCGCATTCGAACACGGCAAACACTTCGTTCTACGTGGGATCGAGTTGATCCAGTTCATGGATCGGATGTATGGGTCGGCCAGTGCGGTCCGAAGCCGACAAAGGCTTCGACGCAGTCCCCTTTTCGTCGTATACTGCTCGTTTCCCCGAGCGGATGCCTCGAAAGAAGGCTAGACGCAAAGGGCGACTCGCTCACGTTGCAACGCAGCGCGCAAGTTCAAGGAGTGGTAGTTCAGTCGGTTAGAATACCGGCCTGTCACGCCGGGGGTCGCGGGTTCGAGTCCCGTCCACTCCGCCAGTCTGCCTAGAAGGCGAACTTCGGTTCGCCTTTTTTTCTGCCCGCTGTTGTAATATCGGGCGTTTTGTCAAACGCATTCCTTCACGCATGCTCGACTTCTTTCGCAATCACAAGCGCCTGATGATGTTCATGCTCATCCTCGTCATCGTGCCGGGGCTGGGCTTCGTGGGCATTCAGGGTTTCCGTGGGTTCTTCGACGAAAGCGCGAATGTCGCGAGTGTCAACGGACGCAAGATCACGCGTGTCGAGTATGACAACACGTTGCGCCAACAAATCGATCAGGCGCGCCAGATGCTTGGCGCCCAATTCGACATGAAGATGATCGATACGCCCGAGCGTCGGCAAGAGATTCTGGATAGCTTGATTCAACAGCGCTCGCTCGCCGACGAGGCGCAACGCGAGCATCTGACGGCATCCGACGATGCCGTGCGCCGTGCGCTGCTCGCTGACCCGGTGATTTCGTCGCTGCGCAAGCCGGACGGTTCGATCGACGTCGACCGCTACAAGCAATTGCTCGCGATGCAAGGCATGACGCCGGAGCTATACGACGAGCGTGTGCGCTACGGCCTCTCGATGGAGCAGATTCCGGATAGCATCCAAGCGAGCGCATTCACGCCGAAGAGCCTCGCTCAGCATCTGGCTGACATCGCTTCGCAGCAGCGCGCCGTGCAGGGGTTGGTGCTGCGCGCGAGCGACTATGCGTCGAAGGTGCAGCCGACCGACGCTCAACTCGCGTCCTACTACGACAGCCATCGCAACGATTTTGCAACACCGGAAACGGCGACGATTCAATATCTCGTGCTGTCGCCGGCGACGCTTGCTGCGTCGGTCCAGCCGAGCGATGCCGACTTGAAGAAGTACTACGACGACAACATCGCCCGCTACGAGACGCAGCCGCAAATGCGCGCGAGCCTGATCCTGATCTCGGCGCCGCAAGGCGTGAGCGCGGATGAGAAGGCAAAGGCCAAGCAAAAGGCCGATGCGTTGCTCGCCGAGGTCAAGGCGCATCCCGACCAGTTCGCGAAGATCGCGGAGCAGAATTCGCAAGATCCGTTGTCGGCAGCGAAGGGTGGCGATCTCGGCTACTTCGGCCCGAAGATGATGGCCGGCGGCGCCGCGTTCGACGATGCCGCATTCAAGCTGAAGAAGGATGAAATCAGCGATGTGGTGACGACCGATGTCGGCTACCTCATCTTGAAGGCGACGGACGTCAAGCCGTCCCTGACGAAGCCGTTCGACTCGGTGAAGGACGACATCGTGAAGGACTTGAAGACGCAACTCGCTGCCAAGACGTTCTCGGACGACTCCGACGGCTTCACGTCGACCGTCTACGAGCAGGCAAAGAGCCTGCAGCCCGCCGCCGACAAGTACAAGCTGCCGATCCAGACGGCGACCGTCTCGCCGAAGCCCAACGCAACGATGCCGCCGGATAGCCCGTTGAACAATGCGAAGTTCCTGGCCGCCGTGTTCGCGAGCGATTCGGTGAAGGACAAGAACAACACGCAGGCGATCGATGTCGGCAACAGCACGTTGATCGCCGCACGCGTGACCGACTACAAACCGGCCGCGGTACCGGCGCTCGACACGATCAAGGACGCGGTGCGGCAGAAGTACATCGCCGAACAGTCGGTGGAATTGGCGCGCAAGGACGGCGCGGCGAAGCTCGCCGACTTGCAGAAGTCGAAGTCGACCACGGGTTTCTCGCCTGAAGTGAAAGTGTCGCGCGCTGACGCGCAAGGCGTGCCGCCTGCCGTGTTGAGCGCCGTATTCAAGGCCGATGCGCAGAAGTTGCCGGCGTACGTCGGCGTCGATCTCGGTGCTGACGGCTATGCGATCTATCGCGTGAACGCTGTGCTGCCGGGTCCGGCGATCGATCCGCAAAAGCTCGCGGCTGCCCAGCAGCAGATTGCGCAGGCGAACGCGCAATTGGAGATGCAGGCGTATATCGATTCGCTGCGCGCGCGCTCGAAGGTCAAGCTGTACGGCAATCTCGGTTCGTCGCAGAGCGGCGGCGAATGATCTTCGGTCCAAGCGCTTCGTTAGAGGCGCTTGCGATCGCGGCACGCTATAAAAGAAGGTTCTTCACGACTCGACGTGAAGAACCTTTTTTATTGCCGTCCGTTCAGCGAATCGGATCCGGCGTGATAGGCGCAAAATGTCGGCGTTTCGTAATACTTCTTACCGAGTCGCCGGGTGCAATAACGGCTTGAGTGTCGGCCACACGTTATTCAGCAGTGCCGGTTGTGCCTGCTGCGTCGGATGAATTTGATCGGCTTGGAACATCTCCGGTTTGTTCTCGATGCCGGCGAGCAGAAACGGCACCAGCGGCACGTGCATTTCCTTCGATAGCGTGCCGTAGAGACCGTGGAACTTCTGCGTGTAGTCCAGGCCGTAATTCGGGGGGACGTACATCCCGATCAGCACGACTTTCGCGTGTCCTTGGCGCGCCTGTTCGATGATCGTGCGCAGGTTGTCTTCGGTCGTCGAAAGCGGGACGCCGCGCAGCGCGTCGTTGGCGCCGAGCTCGACGATCACGATGGAAGGCTTCAGGCGCTCCATCAATTCGGGCATGCGGGCGCGTCCGCCGCTCGTGGTGTCGCCGCTGATGCTCGCGTTCGCGACGCTATAATCGATTCGCTCATCCGCAAGACGCTGGCGCATCAGCGCCACCCAGCCGGTGTCGCGCGGCAGCCCGTATTCGGCCGAGATGCTGTCGCCGAGCACGACGATCACAGGCTTGGCGGGCGCGCCATTGGCGGCGAGCGCGGCATGCACGGCCGCCGGGCCGAACGCGGTGCCGGCAAGCATGGTACAAAGCGTGGCGCACAATGCACGGCACGCGGAACGCCGCTTGCTCGATGAGCGGGGGCGCAAATTCAATCGACGCTTCTTCATGCTGAAAAATACCGATCCGATCATTGAAGTGCGGGGTTTGTCCAAGAGGGTCAAGGATGCCACCGGCGAGCTGACGATTCTCGATGATATCCACTTGTCGATCATGCCGGGCAGCAGCGTGGCGATCGTCGGCGCGTCGGGCTCGGGGAAGTCGACGCTGCTCGGCTTGCTCGCGGGGTTGGACAGCGCGAGCTCGGGCTCGGTTCGGCTGCTCGGCCATGAACTGACGACGCTTTCGGAAGACGAGCGGGCGGGCTTGCGAAACGGCTCGGTCGGCTTCGTGTTCCAGTCGTTCCAACTGATGCCGCATCTCACGGCGCTCGAGAACGTGATGCTGCCGCTCGAGTTGCAAAGCGGGATGTCGGCGCGCGATGCGTCGTCGCGGGCGCGCGAGCTGCTCGAGCACGTCGGCTTAGGGAAGCGGACGACGCACTATCCGAAGCTGTTGTCGGGAGGTGAGCAGCAGCGCGTTGCGCTCGCGCGCGCATTCGTCACGCATCCGGCGATTCTCTTCGCCGACGAACCGACAGGCAGTCTCGACGCCGCGACCGGTCACGCGGTGATCGATTTGATGTTCAAGATGAATCGTGCGAATGGCGCGACGCTCGTGCTGGTGACGCATGATGTCGAGCTGGCGCGTCGCTGCGATACGACGGTGACGATCGACGCGGGGCGCATCGTTTGAGCGGCAAACATAAGACGGCGCTCTCGATGAGCGCCGATACGCTACGGGCGAGGGCCACGCGGCTGCCTCGCCCGCTACTCGTCGCGCGCTAGAAAGAACGTCAGCGCTTGAGCGCCGCGCGAGCGCGCGCGATCAGCGCCGACGTCGACGAATCGTGCTTCTTCTCGTCGACCGATGCGGCAGTCAGATCCGCTTCGACGACCTTGCCCAAAATCTTCCCAAGCTCCACGCCCCACTGATCGAAGGGGTTGATATTCCAGACCGATGCCTGCACGAGCACCTTATGCTCGTAGAGCGCGATCAACGCGCCGAGGGAGCGGGCAGTCAGCGCGTCGAGCAGCAGGGTCGTCGTCGGGCGGTTGCCGGGGAAGACCAGGTGCGGCACGAGCTCGGGCTTGTCCGGGCCGGCCACCTTGTGCGCTTCCTCGAGCGTGCGTCCGAGCATCAGCGCTTCGCTTTGCGCAAAGCAGTTCGCGAGCAGCTTCGGATGATGACTCGCGAGCGGATGCTCAGGCGTGAGCACGGCGATGAAGTCGATCGGCACGATCGTCGGGCCCTGGTGCAGCATCTGGAAGAACGCATGCTGGCCGTTGGTGCCCGGCTCGCCCCACGTGACCGCGGAGGTCGGATAGTCGACGAATGCGCCGTCGAGCCGCGCGGACTTGCCGTTGCTCTCCATCTCGAGCTGCTGCAGATAGGACGGCAGAAAGTGCAGCGCTTCGGAGTATGGCGCCACCAGATAGCTCTGCGAGCCGAAGAAGTTCCGATACCAGATGCCGATCAGTCCCATCAGCACCGGCAGGTTGCGTTCGAGCGGCGCGTTCTTGAAGTGCTCGTCCATGTCGTTGGCGCCGGCCAGCAGTTCGTCGAACTGATCGGGGCCGATCGCGATCATGATCGACAAGCCGACCGCCGACCAGAGCGAATAGCGTCCGCCGACCCAGTCCCACATTTCGAACACGTTCTCCTTCGCGATGCCGAACTTGACCACTTCGTTCGGGTTCGCCGACACGCCGACGAAGTGCTTCGCCAGCGCGCTCTCAGGACAGCCTTTGGCGATGAACCAGTCGCGCAGCGAAAGCGCGTTGGTCATCGTTTCGAGCGTCGTGAAGGTCTTCGAGACGATGATCGCGAGCGTTTCCTCCGGGTCGACTTGTTCGAGCACGCGCGCGAGATCGGCGCCGTCGACGTTCGAGACGAAGTGCGTGGCGATCTCGGGCGTCGCGAGATGATGCAGCGCGTGGACGACCATCTTCGGCCCGAGGTCCGAGCCGCCGATGCCGATGTTGACGACGTGACGAATGCGCTTGCCGGTGTAGCCGGTCCAATGCCCGTCGCGCACTTGGTTCGCGAACGCGGCCATCTTCGCGCGTTCGGCAGCGACTTCCGCGTGGAACGGGGCGCTCGCGCTCGTCGCGCGCAGCGCGGTGTGGAGCGCCGCGCGGCCTTCGGTCGGATTGACGATTTCGCCCGCGAACATCGCGTCGCGGCGCGCCTCGACGCCCGCTTCGCGCGCGAGCGTCACCAGGAGGCGCAGGGTTTCGTCGGTGATGCGGTTCTTCGAGAAGTCGGCGGCAAGGCCCGCGCCTTCGAACGTGAAGCGCTCGGAGCGCGTCGGCGAGGCATCCTGGCCGGCCGCGAACCAGTCGCGCAGGCGCGCGTCGCGAATCTGTTCGTAGTGTGCTTGCAGCGAGGACCAGGAGGGAAGCGTATTCAGCGTCATAAACTGTCCGTCTTACGAAGGGGCTCGAAGGGAGGACCGCGCATCCGGCTTGGCGCGCGGTCCGTCGTCGTGAAGCAGCGCTGCGCCGCGCACGCTCTCGTGCTTGGATCGTGCTTGGATGGATCGTGCGTCCGAAGCGCGGGCTCGGGACGCGGTCGATGTACGGCGCAGTCGGTCAGTATAGCGGCGTCGTGTGTCGGCGCGCATGCCTCGATGGTGAACGGCGTGCACTTGGCACGGGGAGCATGCGCCGTGCCGCTGCGTTCAAAAGGATCGTCAAGCGGGCCGCGAATAAATCAGTCGATTGAGCAGTTCACGCACGACCGGCGCGAGTTCGCCCGCCGTGAGGCCCGCCGGGCCTTGCCCGCGTTCGGTCAGGGTATCGGCGGCGAGGCCGTGCAAATAGGCGCCCGCCAGTGCCGCCTCGTACCGCGGCAGCCGTTGCGCGAGCAGCGCGCCGATGATGCCGCCTAGCACGTCGCCCGTGCCGCCCGTCGCGAGCGCCGCGCTGCCCGTCGGATTGATCGCGACGCGGCCGTCCGGCGCGGCGATCACCGTGCCCGCGCCTTTGAGCACGATCACGCTCGAAAAGCGGGTCGCGAGCGCGCGTGCGGCGGCGAGCCGGTCTTGTTGGATCGTCGCGGCGTCGCATCCCAAGAGGCGCGCGGCTTCGAGCGGATGCGGCGTCAGCACGCAGGCGTCGCCGGCCATGCCGCGAGCGGCAACGCAGGCGGCCAGCTCCGCTTCGCGCGCGACGAGATTGAGCGCATCGGCGTCGATGAGCTTCGGCACATCGAGACGCAACGCGCGGCCCAGCGCCTCGGCCGCGCGTCGTGTGTCGCCCATGCCGCAGCCGATCGCGAGGGCGTCCATTGTGTCGAGGCGCAGCGCGTCGGCCGAGTGCAGCATCAGCTCCGGATGCGGCGGATCGTACGCCGGGCCGCCGACGCCGATGAACGCGACGTGCACCTTGCCCGCGCCGGTATAGAGCGCGGCGCGCGCAGCGAGGATCGGTGCACCGCACATGCCGGTGTCGCCGCCGACGACGGCCAGGCTGCCGAACGTGCCCTTGTGGGTGGCGTGCGCGCGGGCGGGGAAAGAGGGGGCGAAGAGCGCCGGCGCATTCAGGCGGATCGGGCCGGTCGCGCCCGTGTTCAGGTCGACGTCGAGGCCGATCGGCGCGACGGTCACCGCACCCGCGAGATCGCGGCCTGACGCCGTGTAGAGCCCCGGCTTCGCGCCGATGAACGTGATGGTCTCGGTGGCCGTTACAACCGCGCCTGGGCCGACTGCATTGCCGGTGTCGCTGTCAAGGCCGCTAGGGACGTCCAGCGCCAGCACGCGGCCGGAAGCCCGCGAGCGTTCGCTCAGGCGCTCGGCCACTTGCGCGAACACACCTTCGAGCGGCCGAGCGAGGCCGATGCCGAACATCCCGTCGACCAGCCAGCCATAGGCATCGAAAGACGCTGGCGGTGCGGCCGAAATCGGTACCCCAGACGCGCGCGCGACGCTCAGCGCCCAGCGCGCGTCGTCCGGCTTGACTTCGACAGGCATGAACACTTCTACGGCGATGCCCGCGCGATGCAGCTCGGCTGCGGCAACGAGCGCGTCGCCACCGTTGTTGCCCGGCCCGGCGACGATCCAAATGGGGCGATGTTCGGCCGACGAGCCGTCGTGCGTTGCGCGATCGGCGAGAAAACGCGCGGCGGCCGCGCCGGCGCGCGCCATCAGCGTGTGCGCGGGAAGTGCCGCTTCGGCTGCCTTTTCGAGCGCGCGAAGTTCGGCGACGGTGTAAAGCGGCAGGGGCCGGTCGTGAGGGGACAGGAGCGGCTGTGAAGCCGAATCGAGCGGAGCGGTAGCGGTCATGTCGAGCGGCGCCATCGGGGACAAGCGGGGACACGTGCGAAAAACGCCTCCGGCTGGGCCCAGTTGAAGCAGGGTGCCCCCGGACCGGACCTGGCTGGTGCCTCAGGTCCGCGAGCCGGGTTGCCGCCGAAACCGCACGGTCAGCTCGCGAAACGATCGGGGCGGAGCGCCGCGAGCGTATCGGGCGGCATGCTGGGCGCGTTGCCGGAAACAAGATCTGCCACCACTTTAGCAGACCCGCACGCGAGCCCCCAGCCGGCTGGCCCGTGGCCGAAATTGACGAAAAGCCGCGGATGCAACGCTTGTCCGACCACCGGCAGGCCGTCCGGCGAGAGCAGCTTCACGCCTTCCCACGCGAGCGCCGCCGAAATTTTGGCGGCGCCGGGAATCCAGTCGTGCGTGGCCTGGCCGAGGAGCGTCAGGGCGGCTTTCGTGAGCGGTTCGGCAAGCGGTTTGGTGCTCTCCCGCACGCCTTGCATCACGGCGCCGCCCGCGATGCGCAGGCGCTGGTTCATGCGCGACATCGTGATGCGTTTGATCGCGTCGACGACGGCCAGATGCGGCGCGCGTTCTTCGTAGGCGATCGGCGCGGTCAGGGCGTGCAGCCGCAACGGGTGCAGCGGCAAGTCGAGCCCGAGCCGCTGGATGAGCGGGAGACTGCCCGCACCGGCGGCAACGACGATGGCGTCCGCGGCGATCACGTCTACCTCGCGCGAGTGTGCGGACTCGCCTTCGCGGGGCGCGAGCTCGACGGCAGCGCGTTGATTGTCGACACGGATCGCCGTGACGCTGCGGCCGAACTTGAACTCGACGCCGCCGTTTTCGTCGAGCACCTGCTTGACGAGCTTGGCGAAGAGCGGGCAGTTCGCCGTGCGCTCGGTCTCGAACAGCACGCCGCCCGCGAATTCGGGCTCGGTCGGCACCGAGTGCTCGACGGCCGCGCATTCGGCCGGCGTCAGCACATGATGTTGCATTTCGAATTCGCGCAGCAGGTCGAGCGCGCTTTGCAGCTGTTCCCATTCACGCTGATGGCGCACCACGTGCAGCACACCGCTTTGCTGTTCGAATTCGAGCTTGAAGCGGTTCTCGATATCGGCGATCGCCTCGCGCGATGCGTCGATGAGCGGCTTCAGGCGCAGGCAGTGTTCGCGGAACGCGTCGGGCGCTTGCAATTGATCGAGCCGGCGCATGAAGCGGCGCGCGCCCGAGTTGAAGCCAGGCTTGAACACGATGCCGCTTTTCGGGGCACGCCGGCTTTGCATGAAGGTCGGGCCGAACCAGACGTCGAGCGGTGTCGGCAGCATCGCGCCGCCGTGCCCGTAGGTCGCGCCTTGCGCGACGGTCGCGTGGCGCTCGACGACGCACACGCGGTGCCCAGCCGCGCGCAGCTGATATGCGGTGGCGACCCCGACGATCCCGCCGCCAATGACAATGACATCCATGACTGATTCGATGCGAAGGAGCGCGAGGCGCGCTTCCTGATTCCCGCGTTCGCGTGACGTGCGGCGCTCTCACGAGGTGGCGCGCCGACGGATGAAGCCGTGCATGATACCGCCAAACGCACCCGGCCGGTCGCGCGGACGGCGGCGGGCGTGGCGTGCACGCGTCGCCCGGCGCGGGGCGACGCGCGTCGAGATCAGGGCCGGCCGGCGGCGCCGGGGTGTTGTCCGCGCGCTCGAGACCGCCCGGCAAGCCGCGTCGCGCCACGCGTCCTAGGCCATTCGGCCAGCTTTTCGGGGGCCACTTCCAGGTATAATCTCGGTCTTCCTTTCGCCTCACGTCGCCCCCACGCGCGACTCATCGACGTCACGTCTAGTCCATGGCCCACTTCTCGTGTTTCCCCGGCGCTTCGGCCCTTTCCGATTTCCGTCAAACCCGCCTTCTCGAAACGCTTGCGAAAATCGACAGCAACATCGTCGGCATTCGCGGCCAATATCTGCACTTCGTCAATTCGTCCGAGACGCTCACGAGCGAAGACAGCGCGAAGATCGAGGCTCTGATGCACTACGGCGCACCGGTCGAGGCGGGCAGCGAGCGCGGCGCGGCTGAAACCTTCCTCGTGGTGCCGCGCTTCGGCACGGTGTCGCCGTGGGCGAGCAAGGCGACCGACATTGCCCATCACTGCGGTCTGACGCATTTGCGCCGCATCGAGCGCGGGATCGAGTACACCGTGATTCTGAAAAGCGGCTTGCTCGGCGGCAAGAAGGCGCTCTCCGACGAGGCGCGCGCCGCCGTGGCGGCGGCGCTGCATGACCGCATGACGGAAAGCGTGGCGCCCTCGCGCGACGATGCCCGGCACCTCTTCGACGAACTGCCTGCGAAGCCGCTTTCGACCGTCGATACCCTGGCGCGCGGACGCGGCGCGCTCGAAGCGGCGAACACCGAACTCGGCCTCGCGCTCGCGGACGACGAAATCGACTACCTGGTCGATGCGTTCGGCAAGCTCGGCCGCAATCCGACCGACGTCGAGTTGATGATGTTCGCGCAGGCCAACAGCGAGCACTGCCGCCATAAGATCTTCAACGCGCAATGGACGATCGACGGCGAGCCGCAAGACATCTCGCTGTTTCAGATGATCAAGAACACCGAGAAGCTGAACCCGCAGGGCACGATCGTCGCCTACTCGGACAACTCGGCGATCATGGCGGGCGGCATGGCGGAGCGCTGGTTCCCGCGCGCGGCGGCAGCCAATGGTGCGGCGGGCGAGCCGGGCGAGCGCTATGGTCGTCACGTCGAGCTCACGCACACGCTGATGAAGGTCGAGACGCACAATCACCCGACCGCGATTTCGCCGTTCCCGGGCGCAGCAACGGGCGCGGGCGGCGAGATCCGCGACGAAGGTGCGACGGGCCGTGGCGCGCGTCCGAAAGCGGGCCTCACGGGCTTCTCGGTCTCGAACCTCGAGCTGCCCGAGGCGCGCCAAGCGTGGGAAAACGCGCGCGATGCGGCAGTCCCGCCGGCGCAGCGCAATCCCGCCGATCAGCACGACGCCTACGGCCGTCCGGACCGCATCGCCTCGCCGCTGCAAATCATGATCGACGGCCCGCTCGGCGGCGCCGCGTTCAACAACGAATTCGGCCGGCCGAATCTCGGCGGTTATTTCCGCGTCTACGAGCAGAACGTCGGCGGCCAGGTGCGCGGTTATCACAAGCCGATCATGATTGCGGGCGGCATCGGCAATATCTCCGATCAGCACACGCACAAGCACGACCTGCCTGCCGGCTCGCTCCTGATCCAGATCGGCGGCCCTGGCATGCGCATCGGCATGGGCGGCGGCGCCGCGAGCTCGATGGCGACCGGCACGAACACCGCCGAACTCGACTTCGATTCGGTCCAGCGCGGCAACCCTGAGATCGAGCGGCGCGCGCAGGAAGTGATCAACTCGTGCTGGCAGCTCGGCGACAAAAACCCGATTCTGAGCATCCACGATGTCGGCGCGGGCGGCTTGTCGAACGCGTTCCCGGAACTCGTCGATGGAGCGAACAAGGGCGCACGCTTCGAACTGCGCAAGGTTCAGCTCGAAGAGAGCGGTTTGTCGCCGCGCGAGATCTGGTCGAATGAAGCGCAGGAGCGCTATGTGCTCGCGATTGCGCCCGCCGATCTGCCGATGTTCGAAGCGATCTGCGAACGCGAGCGCTGTCCGCTGGCCGTCGTCGGCGTGGCGACCGAAGCCCGGCAATTGGAATTGGTCGATGCCGACGCCGAGGGCCAGCAGGAACCCGTCGATATGCCGATGGAAGTGCTGCTCGGCAAGGCGCCGCGCATGCATCGCGACGTGAAGCGCGTCGCGGCCAAGCGCGAGCCGGTCGACGTGACGGGCCTCGCGCTGTCGGAAGTCGCGGTTTCCGTCTTGAAGCACCCGACTGTCGCCAGCAAGTCGTTCCTGATCACGATCGGCGACCGCTCGGTGGGCGGCACGACGGCGCGTGACCAGATGGTCGGCCCGTGGCAAGTACCGGTCGCGGATTGTGCGATCACGGCCGCCGACTACGTCGGCTTCCGCGGCGAAGCGATGACGATGGCCGAGCGCACGCCGCTCGCCGTGATCGACGCGCCCGCTTCGGGCCGCATGGCGGTCGGCGAGGCGGTGACGAACATCGCGTCGGCGCCGATCGCATCGCTCGACAAGCTCAAGCTCTCGGCGAACTGGATGGCCGCGTGCGGCACCGCCGGCGAGGACGCCGCGCTGTTCGATACCGTGAAGGCGATCGGCATGGAGCTGTGCCCGGCGCTCGGAATCAGCATCCCGGTCGGCAAGGATTCGCTGTCGATGAAGACGAAGTGGGACGATCGAGGCGTCGCGAAAGAAGTCGTCGCACCCGTTTCGCTGATCATCTCGGCATTCGCGCCGGTCGAAGACGTACGCCGTCATTTGACGCCGCAATTGCAGCGCCCGAGCGTGGCCGGCGATACGACGCTGATCGCGATCGACCTCGGACGCGGCAAGCATCGCTTGGGCGGCAGCATTCTCGCGCAGGTGACGCAGCAGGTCGGCGATAGCGTGCCGGACGTCGACGATGCCGAAGACCTCAAGCGTTTCTTTGCGGCGATCCAGGCGCTCAACGCCGACGGCAAGCTGCTCGCCTATCACGACCGCTCCGACGGCGGGTTGTGGGCGACGGTCTGCGAAATGGCGTTCGCGGGGCACGTCGGCGTGTCGCTCAACGTCGATATGCTCACGCTCGATTCGCAGCACGAGTTCGACTACGGCGATGCAAAGGATTGGGCGAAGCAGACGAGCGGCCGCCGCGAGGATCTGACGGTTCGCGCGCTCTTCACCGAAGAGCTGGGCGCAGTCGTTCAGGTGCGCGCAGCGGATCGCGACGCCGTGCTCGGCGTGCTGCGCGAGCATGGCCTCGGCGCCTGCTCGCACGTGATCGGCAAGCTGAACGAGCGCGACGCGATCGAGATTTACCGCGATGCGAAGAAGATCTACGAAGCGCCGCGCACGGAACTGCATCGCGCGTGGAGCGAGGTGAGCTGGCGTATCGCGCGTCTGCGCGACAACCCGGCCTGCGCCGACTCCGAATACGACGCACTGCTCGAAGCGGACGACCCCGGCATCGCGCCGCATCTGACGTTCGACGCGAATGAAGATGTCGCCGCGCCGTTCGTTGGCAAGGGTGCCCGCCCGCGTGTGGCGATCCTGCGCGAACAAGGCGTGAACTCGCACTTGGAGACGGCCTACGCGTTCGATCGCGCCGGCTTCGACGCCCACGACGTCCACATGAGCGACTTGCTGTCCGGCCGTGCGACGCTCGCCGATTTTGCGGGCGCGGTCGCGTGCGGTGGCTTCTCGTACGGCGATGTGCTGGGCGCGGGCGAGGGCTGGGCGAAGACGATCCGCTTCAACCCGATGCTCGCCGACATGTTCGCCGCCTTCTTCGACCGCAAGGACACGTTCGCACTCGGCATCTGCAACGGCTGCCAGATGATGAGCAGCCTCGCGTCGATCATTCCGGGCGCCGAAGCGTGGCCGAAGTTCACGCGCAACAAGTCCGAGCAATTCGAGGCGCGCTTCTCGTTCGTCGAAGTCCAGAAGTCGCCGTCGATCTTCTTTGCCGGCATGGAAGGCTCGCGCATTCCGGTCGCGATCGCGCACGGCGAAGGCTTCGCGGATTTCTCGCAGCAGGGCGATGCGGCGCGTGTCGACATCGCGATGCGCTTCATCGATCATCGCGGTCAGGCAACCGAGCGCTACCCGTTCAATCCGAACGGATCGCCGGCCGGCATTACGTCGGTGACGACGCCGGACGGCCGCTTCAGCGTGCTGATGCCGCACATGGAGCGCGTGCACCGCACGTTGCAGATGAGCTGGCATCCGGAAGGCTGGGGTGACGCGAGCCCGTGGATACGTGTGTTCCAGAACGCGCGCCGCTGGATCGGCTGACCGGCGTGTCGAATCGGGCCGCGCTGCAAATCCGCGCAGAGCGTATTGCGGACGCCGCCGATCGCGCCGCGATCTCGGAGGTGGTGCGCACCGCCTTCGAGAACGAACCGCATAGCGATCGGCGCGAGCATCTGCTGGTCGACGCGTTGCGCGACGATGGCGCTCTGACGGTTTCGCTGGTTGCCGAATTGGCCGGGAAGATCGTTGGCTACATTGCGTTTTCGCCGGTTCAGATCGGCTCGCGCGATGAGGGCAAGTGTGTCGGGCTCGCGCCGGTGGCCGTCTGCCCTGAGTGTCAAGGGCAAGGAATCGGCAGCGCGTTGATTCAAGCGGGTCTGGAGGCGGTGCGGGAGCAGGGCGCTCGAAGCTGCGTCGTGCTTGGCGATCCGGCGTACTACACACGGTTCGGCTTTCGTCACGAACCAGGCATCGTGTTTCCCGGCGTACCCCCTGAGTACTTCATGGCGATGAGTCTCGCGGGCGGTGATGGCGCCGATGCTTCGCTGCCGACGGGTGAAGCGCGCTATCACCGGGAGTTCTATCCGGATTGAGCGCGTCACGTCGATTCGTCAGCGCATAGAAAAAGCCACCCTCGGGTGGCTTTTTCTGTTCCAGCAACGAGCGAAACGTTATTGAACCTTCGCTTGCTTGCGCAGACCTTCTTCGAACGCCTGCAGCTTTTCCTGCTGAATCTGCTGGACGATCTGCGTCTTCACCGTATCGAGCGGCGGCGGAGCGATGTCGCGAATATCGTCGACGCGAATGACGTGCCAACCGAACTGCGTATGCACCGGCTGGTCGGTCATCTGGCCTTTCTGCAGCTTTTCCGCCGCTGCCGCGAATTCCGGCACGTAGGAATTCGGATTCGCCCAGTCGAGGTCGCCGCCGTTCTTGCCCGATCCCGGGTCCTTCGAATATTGTTTCGCGAGGTCTTCGAAGCTCGCTCCGGCCTTGATCTTCGCGATCAGGTCTTTCGCCTGCTGCTCGTTGTCGACGAGGATGTGGTGCAGGTGGTATTCGCGGCCGCCGGCTTGCTTCACGAGGTCGTCATAGCGCGCTTTGACTTCCGCGTCGGTCGGCGTGTTGTCCTTCACGAATTTCTCGATCAGCGCGCGCAGCACGACGGTCTGCTGCGCGACGGCGACTTGTGCCTTGACGTCCGCCTGTGACGGCACGCCTTCGCGGATCGCTTCCTGCATCAGGATTTCGCGGTTGATCAGTTCTTCGCGCACGGCCTGCTGCAGTTGCGGCGAGTCTTGCTGACCCTGCTTCACGAGCTGGCTGACGAGCGCATCGGCGCGCGATTTGGGGATCGGCGTGCCATTCACGACGGCGATGTTCTGTGCGAAAGCAGGCGCAGCCGCAAAGGCGGCGAGCAGTACCCAGAGATGGGATTTCTTCAAGGTCATCGGAAGTTCCTAACGTTCCTAATTGGGCGACTGAGGGGCAACTGAGCGGACAACGGAGCGAGCAAAATCGCGAGTGGCACCTACGACGACGTCGAGGACAATGCGGCAAATTCCTCGGGCGTATAAGCCATGATGGCAAGCGCATGGATGCCGCGCTGCATCGCATCGGCCAGCGCATCATACACCAAGCGGTGCCGCGCCACGCGGGCCTTGCCGGCAAACGCCGCGGCGACGATCGTCACCGTGTAATGGCCGCCGGCAGAGGCTCCGGCATGGCCGGCGTGCTGCGCACTATCGTCGCTCACGCTAAGAGAAACCGGCGCGAGGGCGGCCGTCAAGCGCGCTTCGATCAGCGCGATGCGCTCGGCGGGAGACGCGTTCAAAAACTCGCTCATCGTTCACTCCTCCTTCAAATACTTCGCGAGCCACAGGCTTTGCGCGACGATGAACACGACCATCGCGCCCGTCGTGCCGAACAGCTTGAAGTTGACCCATTGCGATTCGGTGAAATTGGCGACGACATACAAGTTCGCGACGCCGAGGGCGACAAAGAAGAGCGCCCACGCGACGTTCAATTTGTCCCAGATCGCTCCGGGCAGCGTGAGCTGCTTGCCCATCATCTTCTCGATCAGGTTCTTCTGGAACGCGTAACGCGCGACGATCAACCCGACCGCGAACAGCCAGTAGAGCGCGGTCGGCTTCCACTGAATGAACTTCTGGTTGTGCAGCACGAGTGTGGCGCCGCCGAACACGACGATCACGCCCAGGCTCACCCAGAGCATCGTGTCCACCTTGCGGTGCCGGAACGCAACCCATGCCACCTGCAGCAACGTCGCGACGATCGCCACGGCCGTGGCGGTAAAGATCCCCCACAGCTTGAACGCGACGAAAAACAGGATGATCGGGAACAGATCGAACAGAAATTTCATTGATAGTTGGAATGTCGATGAGCGTCGCCTGCCGGCCAGCAGGCGACGCGGATGACTGTGGGGCGTAAGCCTCGGCGAAGGCGACAGCGTGTGTGCCGGCATCCGCTGCCGGGCGTCTGCCGCTCGGCGGTATGTCGCGGCGAGGGCCGTCTGTCAGCCGGGCGCCGAGGCGGGCGCGCTACGTTACTTGGGGTCGAATTGTAGCGCAGCCGAATTGATGCAGTACCGAAGGCCCGTCGGCGCGGGACCGTCCTCGAACACGTGCCCGAGATGCGCGCCGCAATTCTTGCAGCGGACTTCAATGCGCAGCATGCCGTGCGAGCGGTCCGTGAGTTCTTCGATCACTTCGCCGTTGAGCGGCTTGAAGTAGCTCGGCCAGCCGCAGCCGGCGTCGAATTTGGTATCCGATTCGAAGAGCGGGGTGCCGCAGCAGACGCAATCGTAGATGCCGCGGTCCCAATGATCCCAGTAACGGCCGGTAAACGGACGTTCGGTCGCGGCGTGGCGGGTCACCTGGTATTCGATGTCGGAGAGCTCGCTGCGGTATTCGGCGTCGGTTTTTTGCTCCGGATGCGTGGGCTGGGTTCGATCGTCGTCGAGGGGGCGGTTCATGGTCGGTTTGTCTCCGTGGAGTGAGGCGTCGCGGCGGGGCGTCGGAAAACGCCTCGTCGATGCGGCGCCAAGTCGAGTTCGTATGTACGTATCAGCTGAGCATTCGGTTTCGATTTCGGGAGCAGGCGGCAGCGCTCACGGCCTCATGACGAGCAACTCACCTCGAGCGACCCCGCCCAATCGGGCGGCAACGCGGCATAAGCTTCGTATTCCGGCTGTTCGTCGAACGGACGGCGCAGCACGGCCGCGAGCCGCTCGACCTCCGAAAAGTCCTTTTCCTTCGCGCGGCGAATCGCCGTTTCGGCGAGGTGGTTGCGCAACACGTATTTCGGATTCACGCGGTTCATCGCTTCGCGCCGTGCTGTGTCGTCGCGTGTTTCTTCGGACAGCCGCGCGCGATAGTCGTTCGCCCAGAGATCGAACGCGGCGCGGTCGAGGAACAGGTCGCGCGCGGGCGCGTCGCCGCTCGCGTCGTGCTTCGACATGCGCGCAAGATGGCGGAAGGTCAGCGTGAAGTCCGCGCGGTTCGCGTGCATGATTTCGAGCAGCTTGTTAGCGAGCGCGTCGTCGCCGGCGCGTTCGGTTGCCAAGCCGAGCTTGTCGCGCAAGCGTTTTTCGAGCGCCGGCGCAAAGCGGTCTTTGAAGCCTTCGAGCACACGCTGCGCGTCTTCGACTGAGCGCTCGCCGCGCGACGCTTCGTCGTAACGCGCGCCGAAGAGCGGCAGCAGCGCTTGCGCCAGGCAGAAGCAGTTCCAGTACGCGATCTGTGGCTGCATCCGGTACGCGTAACGGCCGGACGTGTCGGAGTGGTTGCAGATGTGGTTGGCGTCGAACCCGTCGACGAAGCCGAACGGACCGTAGTCGATCGTGACGCCGAGGATCGACATGTTGTCCGTGTTCATCACGCCGTGGCAAAAGCCGACTGCCTGCCATTGCGCGATCAGATCGGCGGTGCGCAGCACGCTTTCGCCCAGCAGCGCGAGGTAGGGATCGTCCGCCTCGCGGCATTGCGGAAAGAAGCGGTCGATCACGTGATCGGCGAGCGCCTGCAATGCGTCGACACGATCGTTCGAATAGAAGTGCTCGAAATGACCGAAGCGCACGAAGCTCGGCGCGACGCGCGTGACGACGGCCGCGGTCTCGATCTCTTCGCGGCGCACCGGCTGGTCGGAGCCGATCACGCACAGCGCGCGCGTCGTCGGAATGCCGAGGTGGTGCATGGCCTCCGAGCACAGGAACTCGCGGATCGACGAGCGCAATACCGCGCGCCCATCGCCCATGCGCGAATAGGGTGTGCGGCCGCTGCCCTTCAATTGCAGCTCGTAGCGAGCGCCGCCGTGCTCGACTTCGCCGAGTCCGAGCGCGCGTCCGTCGCCGAGCTGGCCGGCCCACACGCCGAACTGGTGCCCCGAATAGACGGAGGCGTAAGGCAGCGCTTGCGACGGCCACTCGCGAGTGGTGTTGCCGCAGAAGTATGCGGCGAATGCGGCGTCATCGGCGATCGATGGATCGAAGCCGAGCATGCGTGCCGCTTCGGCCGAGAAGCCGACCACATAGGGAGCGTTGAGCGGCGCCGCGGGCAGGCGGGTCAGGAACGATGTGCCGAGCTGGGCGAACGAGCCGTCGCGCGTGTTGCCGATCGCGTCCGCGACCGACGACATCCGCTCCGACAGCCCGGTACTGCTTGGGGAAAACGACATGTTGAGCGCCTCGGAATTAGCCGATATTGTAAGGCCGCGCCCGTAGGCGCGCTGGGCCGGCCAATCCCGGCCGATACAAAGCAATAACGAGGAGACGAACGGAAATGACAACGCCGTTGCTGGGTCAGATGATGGACGTGCCGCTCAACGTATCGTCGCTGTTGAAGCATGCCGCGACTTACGCGGGCGATACCGAGATCGTGTCGCGGCGCGTCGAGGGCGACATTCATCGCTACACGTACCGCGATTGCGAACAGCGAGCGAAGCGGCTCGCGCAGGCGCTGATCCGGCTTGGCGTGACGCCCGGCGAGCGCATCGGCACGCTGGCCTGGAACGGCTATCGCCATCTCGAGGCGTACTACGGCGTGACCGGTTTCGGCGCGGTGTGCCACACGATCAATCCGCGTCTCTTTCCCGAGCAGATCGCCTACATCGTCAACCATGCCGATGACCGCTACGTCCTGTTCGACACGACGTTTGCCGCGCTGATCGACGTCATCGCGCCGCAATGTCCGCAGGTCAAAGGCTGGATCGCGCTGGCCGACGAGGCGCATCTGCCGTCGATGGCTACACCTGCCTTCAGCTACGAAACGCTGCTCGCCGGCGAAGATGGCGACTTCGACTGGCCCGTGCTCGACGAGCGTTGGGCCTCCAATCTCTGTTACACGTCGGGCACGACCGGCAACCCGAAGGGCGCGGTGTACTCGCACCGCTCGTCGGTGCTGCATGCGTATGGCGCGTCACTGCCGGACGCGATGGGTGTGTCCGCGCGCGATGCCGTGCTGCCGGTCGTGCCGATGTTCCACGTGAACGCCTGGGGCATCCCGCACGCAGCGCCGCTGACCGGCGCGAAGCTCGTCTTCCCAGGCAAGGATCTCGACGGCAAGTCGCTCTTCGATCTGATGGAAACGGAGCGCGTGACGTTTTCGGCGGGCGTGCCGACCGTCTGGATGTGCCTGCTCCAGTACGTGCGCGAAGCAGGCAAGCGCTTTTCGTCGCTCGAGCGCACGGTGATCGGCGGCTCAGCATGCCCGCCCGCGATGCTGCGCGAGTTCGAAGACGTGTACGGCGTGCACGTGATCCACGCCTGGGGCATGACGGAGATGTCGCCGCTCGGCACGCTCGTGCGGCTGAATTGGGAGCAATCGCAACGTCCGCTCGAGGCGCAGCGCCGCTTGACGGAGAAGCAGGGCGTCCCGATCTTCGGCGTCGACATGAAGATCGTCGGCGACGAAGGGCGCGAGCTGCCGCGCGACGGCGTCGCGTTCGGCGACCTGCACGTGCGCGGCCCCTGGGTGATCGACCGTTACTTTCGCAGCGAAGCGTCGCCGCTCGTTGACGGCTGGTTTCCGACCGGCGATGTCGCGACGCTCGATCCCGACGGCTTCCTCCAGATCACCGACCGCAGCAAGGACGTCATCAAATCGGGCGGCGAGTGGATCAGCTCGATCGACGTCGAGAACGTCGCGGTCGCGCACCCGGCCGTGGCCGAAGCGGCCTGCATCGCGTGCGCGCATCCGAAGTGGACCGAACGGCCGCTGCTTGTCGTCGTGAAGCGCGCGGGCGAGAACGTGACGCGCGAGGAACTGCTCGCGTTCTACGAAGGCAAGGTCGCGAAATGGTGGATTCCGGACGACGTCGTCTTCCTCGAACAGTTGCCGCACACGGCGACCGGCAAACTGCAGAAGCTCAAGCTGCGCGAGATGCTGCGCGATCACGTGCTGCCGACTGCGAATGCGGGGGCGGCAGGGGTGGCGTAAAGGCGCTTTCGAGCGGCGCCGGGCGCGCTTTCATACACCCTGCGTTCGAGTCAAGAACCGCATGCAGACGCTGGCAGGCGCCAGTATTTTTACAAATTGAACGGTCGTTCGTTTTTGTGTATTCTAGCTTCCACTCGCCGGTACGCCGACAATGATCCGCGTACCCGGACGCACTCGGGCGCCCGTGCGCCCTCACTGGAGGCAGACAGATGGCTGTGGACTACACGACTCGCGACGGCGTCGCCGTCATCACGCTGAACAATCCCCCGGTAAACGGACTCGGACTTGCCACGCGTGCCGGCATCATGGACGGCCTCGCGCGCGCGGACCGCGATCCTGCCATCGTCGCAATTGTGCTGACGGGCGCCGGCAAGGCGTTCTCGGGCGGCGCCGACATCACCGAATTCAATACGCCGAAAGCCACGCAGGAACCGACGCTCGCGACGGTGATTCGCGCTGTCGAAGGCAGCGCCAAGCCGGTGGTCGCGGCGATTCATAGCGTGGCGATGGGCGGCGGCCTGGAGCTCGCGCTCGGTGCGCACTATCGCGTGGCGGTGCCGGGCGCGCAGATTGCGCTGCCGGAAGTGAAGCTCGGCCTCTTGCCCGGCGCAGGGGGCACGCAGCGTTTGCCGCGCGCGATCGGTCTCGAAGCCGCGCTCAACATGATCGTGTCGGGCGTACCCGTGATGTCGGAGAAGCTCGCGCAAAGCGGCCTCTTCGACGAGATGGCCGAAGGCGACGTGCTCGAAGCCGCGCTTGCCTTTGCGCGTCGCGCGGCGGCTAGGGACATGGGCGCGGGCGGAACGCACCCGCGTCTGCGCGATCGCAAGATTCAGCACGACAATGCGGCCGGCTTCATCCAGTTCGCGCGCAACAGCGTCGCCGCGGTCGCCAAACATTTTCCCGCGCCGGGCAAATGCATCGACGCGATCGAAGCGGGCGTGCTGAAGGGTTTCGACCAGGGGCTCGCGTTCGAGCGCGAATGCTTCGTGGCGCTCGTGCAGACGCCCGAAAGCCGCGCATTGCGCCACGCATTCTTCGGTGAGCGGGCCGCGAGCAAGATCCCTGATGTTCCATCGGACACCCCCGTGCGCGCGATCAAGCAAGTCGCGGTGATCGGCGCGGGCACGATGGGCGGCGGCATCGCGATGAACTTCGTGAACGCCGGGCTGCCGGTGACGCTCCTGGAGACGAAGCTGGAAGCGCTTGAGCGCGGCCTGGCAACGATCCGCAAGAACTACGAAACGACCGTCAAGAAGGGCAAGCTGACGCAGGAAGCGCTCGAGTCGCGCATGGCGCTGATCAAGCCGACGCTTTCCTACGACGACCTCGCCGGCGCCGACTTGATCGTCGAAGCCGTGTTCGAGGAGCTTGGCGTGAAGGAGCAGGTGTTCCGGCGCCTCGACGAAGTCGCGAAGCCCGGCGCGATCCTCGCATCGAACACGTCGACGCTCGACTTGAACAAGATCGCGGCGTTCACGAAGCGTCCCGCGGACATCGTCGGCATGCACTTCTTCAGCCCCGCGAACGTGATGAAGCTGCTCGAAGTCGTGCGCGGCAAAGACACGGCGAAGGACGCGCTCGCCACCGTCATGCAAATCGCCAAGCAGATCAAGAAGACGGCGGTCGTGTCGGGGGTCTGCGACGGCTTCATCGGCAATCGGATGGTCGAGCAATACGTGCGTCAGGCGCTCTTCATGCTGGAGGAAGGCGCGCTGCCCGCGCAAATCGACGGCGCGATCGAACGCTTCGGGTTCGCGATGGGACCGTTCCGCATGAGCGATCTCGCGGGTAACGACATCGGCTGGGCGATCCGCAAGCGCCGTTATCAAGAACAGCCGGACATGCACTACTCGAAGATCGCCGATCGTCTCTGCGAGACGGGGCGCTTCGGGCAGAAGACGGGCGGCGGCTGGTACGACTACGTGGCCGGCGACCGCAACGCGCGCCCTTCGGCGCTCGTCGACCAGATGATCGTCGCGTATTCGAACGAGGTCGGCCGCGCGCGGCGCAAGATCGGCGACGACGAGATCGTCGAGCGGCTCGTGTTCGCGCTCGTCAACGAGGGCGCGAAGATCTTGGCGGAAGGGATCGCGTCGAAGGCATCCGACATCGACATGGTTTATCTGACCGGCTACGGCTTTCCGCTTTCGCGCGGCGGCCCGATGCTGTATGCGGATACGGTCGGCCTCTATAACGTCGAGCGCGCGATGGCGCGTTACGCGGCGCAGCCGAATGGCGACGCGTGGCAGATCGCACCGCTTATCACGGAGCTGGCGGCCGCGGGCCGGGGCTTCAACGGTTGAGCTGCCGAGCGGTGAACGGCGTGCCGCCAAGCCAAAGCGTGCTTCGACGCGCCGATCTTTAACGAGGTGACACGATGAAAAGCGCAGACCAGGTGCTGCTCGTTGTCGACGTGCAGAACGATTTCATGCCGGGCGGCGCCTTGGCCGTGACCGACGGCCATCAGGTCGTGCCGGTGATCAACCGGCTGGCGAAGGGCTTCGAGCACGTGGTGCTGACGCAGGATTGGCATCCGCACGAGCACATTTCGTTCGCCGTGCATCACCCGCCGCACCGGCCGTTCGAGACGATCGCGCTGCCGTACGGGCAGCAAGTGCTGTGGCCCGTGCATTGCGTGCAGGGCACGCCGGGCGCCGCGCTGCATCGCGACCTCGACATTGCGCACGCGCGCCTCGTGATCCGCAAGGGTCATCACCGCGACATCGACAGCTACTCGGCGTTTCTCGAAGCCGACGGCACGACGCGCACGGGCCTCGCCGGCTATCTGCGCGATCTCGGCGTGACGCGCGTCTTTTGCTGCGGGCTGGCCACCGACTACTGCGTTGCGTGGACCGCGCTCGATGCGCGCCTGGCCGGTTTCGAAGTCGCCGTGATCGACGATGCCTGCCGCGCGATCGACCTCGATGGCTCGCTCGATAAAGCCTGGCAAGCGATGCGCGAGGCAGGCATCGCAAGGCTAAGCGCGGACGACGTGCTCGCATGAGCGGCACGCGCACCCCTCAATCACGTACAGAGCAAATTTCGATAGCTTTGCATGGGACCAGAGTAAGCGCTTAGGCGCTGACTCCGGCCGACACTGGAGAGACACATGACGGATGCTGTAATCGTATCGACCGCACGCACCGGCCTCGCGAAATCGTGGCGCGGCGCCTTCAACATGACGCATGGCGCGACGATGGGCGGCCATGTCACGAAGGCTGCGATCGCGCGCGCCGGGATCGATCCCGCGCGCGTCGAGGACGTCGTGATGGGCTGCGCGAATCCCGAAGGCGCGACGGGCGCCAACATCGCGCGGCAGATTGCATTGCGCGCCGGGCTGCCGGTCAGCGTGCCGGGCATGACGGTCAACCGCTTCTGCTCGTCGGGCCTGCAGACGATCGCGCTGGCCGCGCAGCGCGTGATCGCGGGGGAAGGCGACGTCTACGTGGCGGGCGGCGTCGAGTCGATCTCGTGCGTGCAGAACGAGATGAATCGCCACATGATGGCCGAAGGCTGGCTGCAGAAGAACAAGCCCGAGATCTACTGGTCGATGCTGCAGACGGCCGAGAACGTCGCGCAGCGCTACGGCATTTCGAAGGATCGGCAGGACGAGTACGGCGTGCAGTCGCAACAACGCGCGGCGGCTGCGCAGGCGGCGGGCAAGTTCGGCGACGAGATCGTGCCGATGACGGTGCTGGCCGGCGTCGCCGACAAGGCAACCGGACGTCTCTATACCCAGGAGGTGACGATTGCCGCCGACGAAGGCATCCGCGCCGATACGACGCTCGAAGGCGTCTCGAAGATCCGCACCGCGCTGCCCGGCGGCGTGATCACCGCGGGCAACGCGAGCCAGTTTTCGGACGGCGCGTCGGCCTGCGTCGTGATGAACGCGACGGTGGCCGAACGCGAAGGCTTGCAGCCGCTCGGCATCTTCCGCGGCTTTGCGGTAGCGGGTTGCGAGCCGGACGAAATGGGCATTGGTCCGGTGTTCGCGGTGCCGAAGCTGTTGAAGCAAGCCGGCTTGAAAGTCGAGGACATCGACTTGTGGGAACTCAATGAAGCGTTCGCCGTGCAAGTGCTCTACTGCCGCGACAAGCTCGGGATTCCGAACGAGCGCCTGAACGTGAACGGCGGGGCGATCGCGGTCGGGCATCCGTACGGCGTGTCGGGCGCGCGGCTCACGGGGCACGCGCTGATCGAAGGACGCCGGCGCGGCGCGAAGCATGTGGTCGTGACGATGTGCATCGGCGGCGGGCAGGGCGCGGCGGGACTGTTCGAGATCGTCTAGCCGCGCGAGGTTGAACCAGGTCGGCAGTGCGGGACAAAAGAGCGGCATATGGCGGGAACGTTGCGATATGCCGCGAGCGTCAGGGCAATTCCGAGATTGAGTAAGCGTTTAGCAAGTTACGATTGGGGTTCGTGAAATTCGTGCCTTATCGTGCTTAATCGCAATCGCTTATGAGACCGCTGCCGTTCTTGTCCCGAGTCGTATCGAATCCGCGCATGGATATCTTGAAACGCATCGTGAGTCCGATCGGGCTCGCGAGCGCGTTTTTGCTGGCTGGATGCGCAACGCCGACGAAGCCTGCCACAGTGAACCAATATGGAGCAAGGTCCGACGCGGCTCACTATCGGCGCATCGCCTTGCTTCCGATGGACGGCAACGTCGGCGCTGAGGCAACGGACGATTTCGAGCGCCTGCTCGCGTCGGTCCGCTACGAAGGG
The DNA here is from genome assembly GCF_005280735.1 of Trinickia violacea. Lineage (NCBI taxonomy): Bacteria > Pseudomonadati > Pseudomonadota > Betaproteobacteria > Burkholderiales > Burkholderiaceae > Trinickia > Trinickia violacea. Next base: position 2,470,537 of record NZ_CP040077.1, on the reverse strand, counting down.
CGCTCGTATTTCACCATCTATGAATGGCGCGAGATGGACCCGGCGGTCGTGGATTTGATGCAGCAGTCGTTATCGGGTAACGGCTCGCCGTCGGTGTCTGGCCTTGACCCGCAGTCGCTGGCTGGTCTCGATCCGAAATCAGTCGCGAACTTTGCGCTGAACTCGCTGTCGAGTCTCAACGCCTTGTCTGCGGCAAACGTCAATGTGCCGTCGGCATCAAGCCTCGCCCGCACTGCTGCTTCGAACCTGAGTGCGCCATCGGTTCCGAATGCTTCCGGAGCCATCCCGGGTGTTCCCGCGTCGGTCTCGAAGCTTGCGGGGGCGATCTCGAGCCTCGCTCCGAAAACGGCTTCGAAGGGGAACGCCAGGTCCGTGGAGACTTACGGCGCATTAACGCGCGCCGATGCGGTCTATAGCGGCTCGGCCAATATCCTTCCGATCGTCCAAACGAGTTCCACTGCGGCACGCACGTTTTGCCCGTCGGGCAAGGTCTCGGATTGCGACACGAAAGAGGTTCGCTGCACCACCAAGACGCTGACGTTCAAGCTGACCCCGCGCCTGGTTGCGTTCAGGCGAGGGAAAGTCATTTATAACGAAACCAAAACCACGTCGGCGAGTTCGACGTGGTGCAACGATGCGGGCGTCGAAGCGTCGGATCAGGCGTTGAAGGCGCAGGCGATGAGCGAAGCGTGGCTGCAGGTGCGCGAGGATATCGCACCCTACGAGCAAAAGACCGCGATAAAGTACAAGGACGACATAGCAGGACTCGACCCGCGCTCCGTCGAGCCTTTCAACCGGGCATTGGAATTTGCGCGCGCGGGACGCTTCGACCATGCGTGTCCGCGGTGGTCGTCGTTTGTGACATCGAATCCGGCCAACACGTCGGTCGCGTTCAACGTGGCTGCTTGCGAGGAACGTTCCGGGAATCTCGAGGCCGCGTTGAAGCGCTATCAGCAAGTGGACGAGGCGACTGGGAAATCCGATCCGGATGTGCGCGAGGCGATCGCGCGGGTGCGCGACCGGCTCACCCCACGTTCATCGGCAGCAACACCATCTGCCTGCCCTGCAGATGCAAGCGTGTCTGAATTTCGACCGGCGTCTGGTTGTGCAGCCACGCCGTCAGGAAGTTGACGCGCTTGAAGATCAGCTTGCTCGCGAAGCAGACGCTGTTCGGAAACTCGTCCATGGTCGTCTCGGCGAGCTTCATGAATTCGCCGATCGGATGCGTGCCGAACGCGATCCGATAATCCGACGCCATGCCGTTGCGGCGGCAGTGCGCCACGTAATACTCGAGCGCCGTCGAGATCGTCTTCTGCAAGCGGTCCAAATGCTCCGCGCCTTCGTAGGCTTTCGCATCGACTTCGCCGACCGCCAGAAAAATCACGTTCTTGAAGTGCCCCGGAAAGAGCCGGTTCACCCAGAGGAGCGCGTGCATGCTCGCGCCGCGATGCTTGCCGACGAGCAGGATCGCGGTCGGCAGCGACGGGTCCGGCTTGCCCGGGCCCGGTTCGGCGACGGTGGGCGCGGCGCCCGCGAAGAGCGCATCTTCCTTCGCGAGCTGCGCGCGCGTATCCGTGTAGTGACGCTTGATGAGAAAGCACAGCGCGATCACCGCGCTCGTGACCAGCACCGTCAGCCAACCGCCCGCCGTGAATTTTTCGATCAGCGTGATGACGAGCACTGTCGCCGTCACCGACAGGCCAAGCGCCGAGAGGGCAAAGTGCGTGAGCCAATGCTTGCCTTCGCGGCGGTGCTGCCACCAATACGTGCATAAGCCGAGGAGTGACAAGCTGAACGTGAGGAACACGTTGATGCTGTAGAGCACGACGAGCACGTCGACGTTGCCGTGTGTCCAGCCAAGAATCAACAGGCTCGCGACGCCCATCACGATGATGCCGTTCTGCCGCACGAGCCGCGTCGACAGATCGCGGAAGTGGCGCGGCACCCAGGAATCCGACGCCATGTTCGACAGCACCGCGGGCCCGTCGAGAAAGCCCGTTTGCGCGCCGACGAGCAGCAAGCCCGCCTCGAACGCGAGGACCGCCGCGAGCAGCGCATGCCGCGCGAATGACGAGCCGAGCCCCATATGGTCGATCACGCTGCCGAAGACCACCGCATTGAGCGTCTGTCCTTCGACTGGCTGCGCATTCCAGAGCATGTAGAGCAGGATGATGCCGCCGGCGGTGAACGCGAGCGAGGTCGCCATGTAGAACATCGTCCATTTGCCGTTCGGCACGCGCGGCTCGGCGAGCATGTTGACGTTGTTCGACACGGCTTCGAGACCGGTATAGGTCCCGCCGCCGAGCGAGAACGCGCGCATCAGGAGCGCGATCACCACGATCGGACCGAACGCGTGCGACATGCTGTGCGCTTCGCTGAACGCGCCCGGCACGACGCCGCCCAGGTGATTGCCGTGCACCGCCACGCCGTACACGATGAGCCCGAGATGCAGCACCACGAAGCCCATGAAAATCGGCAGCAGCACGAGGATCGATTCCCTCATCCCGCGGAAGTTGAGCCCCGTCATGAGCACGATGAGGATCAATTCGGTGGCGAGCTTGAATTCTTGCGCGCCGACCGGCAAAAGGCTGAAGAATGCATCGACGCCGCTCGCCAGCGATGTCGCCACCGTCAGCACGTAGTCGACGAGAAGCGCCGCGCCCGACACGAGCCCGGGCCGCGGCCCCAAGAGCGCGGTCGCGACGCGATAGCCGCCGCCCCCGGTGGGGAACAGCTCGATGACCTGGTTGTAGCCGAGCGCGATGATGAAGACGGTCGCGGCCGTGGCCACCGCGAGAAAGAGCGCGAGCGGCGTGTGATGGCCGAGCGCGAGGAAGGCCTCCTCGGGGCCGTAGCACGACGACGAGAGACCGTCCGCGCCGAGCCCGACCCAGGCGAGGATCGGCGTCACGGCGATCGCGTGGCGTGTGCGGGGATCGAGCGGATCGAGCGGTTTGCCGACGATCAACTGCCACATCTTGCCGAAGGCGGCCATGGGGTCTCCCGGTTTTGCCTCGAAATGTAGGGCAGATCGGTAACGCATGCCAAGTCGGCGATACCCGGTCTACTGGAAGCTGACGATTTGAAAGCCGTGAGGACGTGGCGCGCCAGCTTTTGGCGCCTGATTAGTAGCCCGGTTCAAGGCAGCACGGGAATCGTTTGTGTACGATTTCGAGCGGCAAGGATTGCATTAACCGCGAGCGGTCGATGTGCACCCATCACGCACGCTTCGAGCCGCATCGTATGTGCGGCAGGCAGCGCACCGCTGCGACGCGCGCCAGCGCGGTTCGATATCCAGAGTCACAATACGGACATAACGATGAATTTGAGCCTGTCATGCGTTTCTTTTCCCGACTTGGGGGTGATGAGCAGGCGGGAGGGCGCGCTATGCGACGTCTGACCCGCGCGCCCCGCATCGGACTCGTCTTGGGCGGCGGCGCCGCGCGAGGCTGGGCCCATATCGGCGCGATTCGCGCCCTGCTCGAAGCCGGCGTTCGGCCGGACGTCGTGTGCGGCACGTCGATCGGTGCGCTCGTCGGCGCCGTGTACGCGAACGGCGACCTCGACTGGCTCGAGGAATGGGTGTCGCGCCTGACTTGGCAGACTGTCGTGCGGCTTCTGGATCTGCAGATTTCGGGCGGCCTGCTAGGCGGCAAGAAGGTGATTCAGGTCTTCGCGAATCGATTCAACGGATCGGAGATCGGCGCGCTGAAGATGCCGTATGCCGCGGTCGCGACCGAGCTCGATACGGGCCGCGAGATCTGGCTGCAGGACGGCAGTGTCGTGGACGCCGTGCGCGCGTCGATCGCGATTCCGGGTCTGTTTACGCCGGTCTGGCACGAGGGCGTGTGGCTCGTGGACGGCGGTTTGTCCAACCCGGTCCCGGTTTCCGCCGCGCGCGCGATGCGCGCCGATTTCGTGATCGCGATCGATCTGACCAACGACCTTTTGAACGGGCGCGATCTGGGCGGCCTGGTTGGCGAGCCGCCGGCGGTCGATCCCGATGCGCCGCCGCCCGGCAGCCTGCGGCGCAACGGCAAGCCGTGGCCGAAGTGGCTGCAGCCCAATCCTGACTATGTCGACGGCGACGCGGAAACGTCGCCCGAGCCGAGCGCACGCGTGCCGTCAGTGCTGAGCTCGATGGCGCAGAGCATCGACATCATGCAGGTGCGCATCACGCGCAGCCGCCTCGCGGGCGAGCCGGCCGACATCCTGATTCAGCCGCGCTTGGGCGGCATGAGCATCTTCGATTTTCATCGCGCGGCGCCGGCGATCGCCGAGGGTCGCGCGGCCGTCGAGCGGATGATGCCGGCGATCCGGGCGCACTTGGGGTTGGATTGAACCCGCCTTCGTTGCCCGGTGTAGGGATGCGGTTATCATTTCGCGAGTTGCTGCAACCATCATCAAGAATCCCGCGATGAGCGATCCCCAAAACCCCGCCAAGCCCAACGTCTCGCAGGCGCCGCCCGCCATCGAAAGTCCGTTCGTCGATCACCTCGGCGTGCGTCTCGTAACGGCTGCGAACGGCGCGAGCGAGCTCGCGCTGACGCTCGCCGACACGCACTTGAACACCTGGGACGTCGCGCACGGCGGGATCACGATGACGCTCGCCGACGTCGCGCTCGCCACCGCGGCACGCAGTCTCGCGGATGAGGGCGTCGGCGTCGTTACCGTGGAAATGAAAGTGAACTTCATGCAGCCGGGCCGCGGCGAGCTGCGCGCGTTCGGCCGCGTGCTGCACCGTTCGACCACCATGGCCTATTGCGAAGGCGAGGTCCGCGACAGCGAAGGCCATTTCGTCGCGAAGGCGCTCGGCACGTTCAAGTACATGCGCCGGCTCGCCGTGGGCCGCGATGTCGTCGAGCAGCGCCGGCGCCGCGCGCCACCCGTCAAGCCCGGTCCGAGCGACGGCTGACACCAAAGACAACGAAGGAGGATGACTGACATGACCCAAACCAATCGCCAGATTCTGCTCGTATCGCGTCCGCAAGGCGCGGTCACGCCCGACAACTTCAAGCTCGTCGAAACGCCCCTTGGCGCGCTCGGTCCCGGTCAGGTCCGCGTGCGCAATCACTATCTGTCGCTCGACCCTTACATGCGCGGACGCATGAGCGATGCGAAGTCGTATGCCGAGCCGCAGCCGCTCAACGAAGTGATGATCGGCGGCACGGTGGGCGAAGTGGTCGAATCGAACCACCCCGCGTTCGCCGTCGGCGACAAGGTGGTCGGGGCGCTCGGCTGGCAGGAGTACGGCACGTCAGACGGCGTCGGCCTGCATAAAGTCGACGACACGCACGTGCCGCTTTCCGCCTATCTCGGCGTGGTCGGCATGCCGGGCGTGACGGCCTGGTACGGCCTGAACAAGATCATCGCGCCGCGCGCCGGGCAGACGATCGTCGTGAGCGCGGCGAGCGGCGCGGTCGGCGGCGTCGTGGGGCAGCTGGCCAAGTTGGCGGGGTGCCGCGCGGTCGGCATCGCGGGCGGGCCCGACAAATGCCGCTACGTGGTCGAGACGCTCGGCTTCGACGCCTGCGTCGACTACAAGGCCGGCAATCTGTACCCAGACCTGAAGGCGGCGACGCCGGACGGCATCGACGGGTACTTCGAGAACGTCGGCGGCGAAGTGCTCAACGCCACGCTCGCGCGCATGAATGCGTTCGGCCGGATCGCGCTCTGCGGGATGATCGCGGGCTACAACGGCGAGCCCACACCGATTACGCAGCCCTCCATCCTCCTGCGCTCGCGCCTTTTGGTGCAGGGCTTCATCATCCTCGAGCACCTCGATGTCTGGCCCGAAGCGCTGCGCGAACTCGGCGGACTCGTCGCGCAAAAGAAACTGCAGTATCGCGAGACGATTTCGCAAGGGCTCGAAAGCGCCCCGGAAGCGTTCATGGGGCTCTTGACCGGCAAGAATTTCGGCAAGCAGCTCGTCAAGCTGATTTGATCGGAGACGAGATGGAGCATTTCGCAGGCAAGGTCGCGGTCATTACCGGCGCGGCGAGCGGCTTCGGCCGGGCATTCGCGGCGAAGGGCGCCGCGCTCGGCATGAAGCTCGTGCTGGCGGATGTTGATGCGCGCGCGCTTGCCGAGGTCGTCGACGCGCTCACCGCGCAGGGCGTCGAAGCGATCGGCGTACCGACCGACGTGTCGAACGGCAACGCGGTCGAAGCGCTCGCGCAACGCGCGCTCGACGCCTTCGGCAAGGCGCATCTGCTCTTCAACAACGCGGGCGTCGGCGCGGGTGGCTTCCTGTGGGAAAGCAGCGCGAACGACTGGGCCTGGGTGTTCGGCGTCAACGTGATGGGCGTCGCGCACGGCGTACGCGTCTTCACGCCGATCATGCTGCGGCAGAACGAGCCCGCGCATATCGTCAACACGGCCTCGGTGGCGGGCTTGCTGTCGCCGCCGTCGATGGGCATCTACAACGCGTCGAAACACGCGGTCGTGGCGTTGACCGAGACGCTCTTTCACGACTTGCGCAATGCGGGCGGTCCCGTGGGCTGCTCGCTGCTGTGCCCGGCCTTCGTGCCGACCGGCATCGCCGATGCCGAGCGCGCGCGTCCAGCCGAATTGCGCAACGATGCGCCCGTGACGGCGTCGCAGGTCCTCGCCGGCAGGCAGCTTCAGAAGGCGGTACGCGGCGGCAAGCTGTCGGCCGACGATGTCGCCGAGCTCACGTTCGACGCGATTCGCGAGCGGCGTTTCTATATCATCACGCATCCGAGCATTTTGGAGAGCGTGCGGCTGCGTCATGAGGATATCGAACAGATGCGCGCGCCGACCGATCCGTATTCGCTCAAACCCGCGCTCAAACCCGAAGTCCGCGATTAACGATGCCGCTCAACCCCAAGGTCGGGCAGGTGCTCGACATGATTGCGCGTGCGAAGCGTCCCGCCTATCACGACCTGACGCCGCAGGCCGCGCGCGCGTCCTATGAGAAGAGCGCGCCGATTCTCGAAATCGCTGCGGCGAAGATGTTCTCCGTCGACGATCTCAAGGTGCCGACGCGCGACGGCGCGCACATCCGCGCGCGGCTTTATCAGCCTGCCGAGCCGAGCTGGGCGGAACCGGCGCCTGCGCTCGTCTACTTCCACGGCGGCGGCTTCACGGTCGGCAGCGTCGACACGCACGACGCGCTGTGCCGCATGTTCGCGCGCGATGCGCGTTGCGCCGTGCTGTCGGTCGACTATCGCTTGGCGCCCGAGCACAAGTTTCCGACCGCCGTCGACGATGCCTTCGACGCGCTCAGCTGGCTCGCCGAAAACGCGCTGACGTACGGCGTCGATGCGACGCGCCTCGCCGTCGGCGGCGACAGCGCCGGCGGCACGCTGGCGACGGTGTGCGCCGTGCTCGCCCGCGACGCCGGGCTCGGGCTCGCGCTGCAGCTCCTGATCTATCCCGGCACGACCGGGCACCAGGAGACGGATTCGCATCTGCGCCTCGGCGACGGTTTTTTATTGTCCGGCGAGACGATTCAGTGGTTTTTCGGGCAGTATCTGCGCGATGCGTCCGATCGCGACGACTGGCGCTTCGCGCCGCTCGACGGCACGCGCGCTGCGCCGTCGTTCAGCGGCTTGGCTCCCGCGTGGATCGCGACGGCCGAATTCGATCCGCTTTCGGACGAAGGCGAGGCGTACGCCGGGAAGCTCTCGGCGCTGGGCAACGTCGTGACGCTCAAGCGCTATGCGGGCATGATTCACGAATTCTTCAAGATGGGCGGCTTCGTGCCGGAGGTGGCGCGCGCGCACGCCGAAGCGGCGGCGGCGCTGCGCATCGCGTTCGAGACGGATTGACGTTGGCAAAGACGGCGTGTGCCGCGCGTGACGCGCGTGCGCCGGGGAGAGGTCGATGAGCAAGATCATCCTGCACGTAGGCGACTGGGCGACGCTCGGTCTCGACGCCGCGCGCGTGCGCGACGCCGTCTTCGTGCGCGAGCAGCAAATTCCCGCGGACCTCGAATGGGACGCGGCCGACACCGATGCGCTGCATGCCGTCGCATACAGCGAGCGGCGCGGCGAGCGTCATCCGGTCGGCACGGGCCGCTTGCTGGCGACGGGGGCGATCGGCCGTGTGGCGGTGCTTCGGGAAGCGAGGCGCGGCGGCGTCGGTTCGAGCGTGCTCGAAACGCTGATCGGCCATGCCCAGCAGCGCGGCGACGCGCATGTCGAGCTGTATGCTCAGCGTTCCGCGGTGTCGTTTTATCTACGGCACGGCTTCGCGGTCATCGGGGAGGAGTTCGTGGAGGCCGGCATACCGCACGTCCAGATGGTGCGCGTGCTGCGCGGGCCGGAGGCGGAGGCTTGAGGGTTTCGTGCTCAATGAGCGCGCGTGCAGCGCGATAGCCGCTCATGGGACGAAACGCTGCGCGAGCGCGCTTTAGCCGAGTGCGTTTCGCTCGATCTCGAAGGCAAACGACCGCTCGAAGTTGCCGGGCCGCACGAGTTGATGCGTGCCGTCGTCATCGCTGCGTTCGACGATATCGACTGAGAATCCCGCATCGCGCGCGTTCACCCGCAGCGCCGTCGTGCCGCGCGTGCCGTATTCCGGTGTCTCGATGAAAGCCGCCGACAGCGCGCGTTCCCGCTCCAGGGGGAGGCCCGTCGACGGCAATTCGTCGTCGTGAGCCGTGCGTGGGTCGCGCATCAATTCAATCAGCGAAGCGAGCGGCGGCGCCGGATCGCGCTCGAGCAGCCGGCGCAATTCATCGCGTTTTCTCACGAGCTTCGGCCACGGCGTATCGAGCACCGCGTTCGAGATCGCGTGCACGCCGGTATCGAGCAGGATCGGCGCGGCGGACGATCGGTTGCAATACCAGCCCAGTTCGCGCCGCGTGAAATCGCCGGCGAGCAGATTGAAGCCGTTGTAGGCCGCGCCGTGTTCGGCGACGCGATGAAGGTAGTCGAGCGGCGCGAGCGGGGCGCCCCGCAGATACGCCGATACGAGCGTGCCGCGCGTGGGCGCGTCCGGGCGCATGTCGTTCGGCGCGCGGTAGTTGGTCAGCGCCGCGAAACGTCCGTCGCGCGACACGCCCAGCCAGGTCCCGCCCGCTGCGAGATCGCGTCCGGCGAGGAGAGCAGGCGCATCAGCCCACCACGCGAGCGGATCGGCCGTGCGCCGTAAGTATTCGTCGCGATTGGCGGTCAGCGTGAGCAGCGGGCCGTGAACGGCAGCGGGCCGCCAGTCGAAGACGATCAGGCACATTGCGCCGACCTCACACTTCGGCCGGCAACGAGTACGGCAATGTCAGGAAACGCAGCGCGGGGCCCTCGGCCGCGCCCAGATGCACCGAGCCGCCTTCGAGCGCCGCGAGCTTGATCTCGACGAGCGCATCGACGCCGCCTTCGGGCGCCGATGCCGCATTGACGATCTGTCCGCACGGCTGGCCCGGGTCGTCCGAGTGAAAGAGTTCGCTGCCCGCGCGGACTTCGGCCAACTCCCCGGCGACGTTCGCGAGCGCCATGCGCCGCTTGATCGTGCCTCGGTACTGGCTGCGAGCGACGATCTCTTGCCCCGGATAGCAGCCCTTGCGGAAATTCACGCCGCCGAGCACGTCGAAGTTGACCATCTGCGGGACGAACTGCTCGACCACCGGCTGCGTGATGCGCGGCTCACCCGCGCGAATGTCGAGCCAGTCCCAAACAGCAGGCGACACCGGCGTCAGCGCGCCCTCCAGCTTGGGCAGGCGCGCGGCGACTTCCGCCTGCGGCCCGATCCATAGATAGCGCGGGCGGCCGGCCGCATCGGGCACGCGAATCAACGAGCCCGCAGGGCCGTCGACTTGCACGTGCACGGCATCAGGCAACGCGTCGAAAACATGCGACAGCGCTTTCCGGACGTCGCCCGCAAGGCCGACCACCGTCAGCTGCCCGCTCGCGTCCGCGAGCTTGGCTTTCGCGCGCAGCACGAACATCGACAGGCGCTTTTGCACCGCCGCTTGCAGATCCTTCGAAATCAAGAGGCGAATCGTGTCGCCCGTGCGCCAGCTCAGGAGCGACGCGAGCAGGCGTCCCTTCGCCGAGCAATAGCCGGCAAGGCGCGCCGTGGCGGCATCGAGGTGCTGGACGTCGTTCGTGAGCTGGCTATGCAGGAAGCTCGCGGCATCGTCGCCGTGCACGTCGATCACGCCGAACTGCGTAAGCGTCGTGTAGGCGCCGCGCTCGAGGACTGCCTCGAATTCGGCGGCCGCAGGCCGGGGCAGGAGCGGCAACGGAGCGGCCGCTGCCGGGTTGGCCGCATTAGGTGCCGTCACGGCCGGCGCGGGTGTCGCTGAAGCGTTGGGGACATTCATGGAATCGGTGAGCAGTCAATCCTGACTTTGGCGTAGGCGAGCAGTTATTATATGAGGTCCACCTGAGTCACGTTCCGCATGTCCCTTCTGAAGAAATGCCTCGTTTTCGGGGCAGCCGTTGTCGTGCTTGCCGGCGCGGCCGCCGCCGGCGGCTACCATTGGGCGGTGAGTCCGCTCACGCTCGCACAGCCCGAACTCGACGTCACGATCAAGCCGCACAGCACCGTGCGCAGCGTCACGCTGCAGCTCAATCGCGGCGGCGTGCCGGTCGAGCCCGAGCTGTTCATCGCGATGACGCGCGTCCTGGGCCTCCAAAGCGAGCTCAAATCGGGCAACTACGAATTCAAGACCGGCATCACGCCGTACGATCTGCTGCAAAAAATGGTGCGCGGCGACGTCAACGAGTATGTCGCGACGATCATCGAAGGCTGGTCGTTCAAGCGCATGCGCGCCGAGATCGACTCGAACCCGGCCGTCAAGCACGACACCGTGGGCATGAGCGATGCCGATCTGCTCGCGGCGATCGGCGCGACCGAAACGGGCCTGACGAACGCCGACGGTCTGTTCTTTCCCGATACGTATCTGTTCGACAAGGACACGAGCGACGTCGACATCTACCGCCGCGCCTACAAGCTCATGAAGCTGCGCTTGACCGAGGCATGGTCGGCGCGCGCGCCGGGGCTGCCTTACAAGACGCCTTATGAGGCGCTGATCATGGCGTCGCTGATCGAAAAGGAAACGGGCAAGGCGGGCGACCGCCCGCTCGTCGCGGCGGTGTTCGACAACCGGCTGCGCATCGGCATGCCGTTGCAGACCGATCCGACGGTGATCTATGGCATGGGCGACGCGTATTCCGGCCACTTGAAGAAGCGCGATCTGCAGACCGACACTCCCTACAATACGTACACGCGCGCCGGCCTGCCGCCGACGCCGATCGCGTTGCCGGGGGCCGCCTCGCTGCAGGCGGCGATGAATCCGGCGCCGAGCAGCGCGCTCTACTTCGTATCGCGCGGCGACGGCAGCAGCCAATTCTCAGACACGCTCGACGACCACAACAAGGCCGTCGACAAATACATTCGAGGTCAGTAAACGATGACGCGCGGGAAATTCATCACGTTCGAAGGCATCGACGGTGCGGGCAAGACCACGCACCTGACTTGGTTTCGCAAGCGCCTCGAAGCGTTGCTGGCACCTTCGGGGCGCGCGGTGGTCGTCACACGCGAGCCGGGCGGCACGCCGCTTGGCGAAGCGCTGCGCGAGATCCTGCTGCATCAGCCGATGAATCTGGAGACCGAGGCGCTGCTGATGTTCGCGGCGCGCAGCGAACACCTGGCGCAAGTGATCGAGCCGGCGCTCGCGCGCGGCGACTGGGTGCTCTCGGATCGCTTCACCGACGCGACATTCGCGTACCAGGGCGGCGGCCGCGGTTTGCCGCGAGACAAGCTCGAAGCGCTCGAGCGTTGGGTGCAGGGCGGCTTCGGTCCGGATTTGACCGTGCTGTTCGACGTACCGACCGATACCGCGAGCGAGCGGCGCGGCGCGGCGCGCGCGCCCGACAAGTTCGAGAGTGAAACGGACGCGTTCTTCACGCGAACGCGCGCCGAATACCTGCGGCGCGCGGAAGAGGCGCCGCACCGGTTTGCGATCGTCGACGCGACGCAGAGCATTCCGCGCATCCAGGCGACGCTCGAAGGCGTCATCGCGAGCCTCGCGGCGTGATCCGCCGCCGTATTCCCCCGACCAACCGTCTAGCGAACGAAAGCCCAACATGATTTTCCCGTGGCAAACCGACGACTGGAACCGCCTGCAACAGCTGCGCGCGCAGTGGCCGCATGCGCTCTTGCTCTACGGCCAAGCCGGCATCGGCAAGCTGCGCTTCGCGCAACATCTCGCGCAAGGGCTCTTGTGCGAATCGCCTGCTCAACATGGCGAGCCTTGCGGGGCGTGCGTCGCCTGCAACTGGTTCGCGCAAGGCAATCACCCCGACTATCGGATCTTGCTGCCGGAAGCGCTGGCCGCCGAGGCGGGCCCGGCTGCCGCGGCCGCCGCTGACGAAAAAGCGGATGCCGACGACGGCAAGAAGACCAAGACGCCGAGCAAGGAGATCAAGATCGAGCAGGTGCGTGCACTGCTCGATTTCGTCGGCGTCGGTTCGCATCGCGGCGGGGCGCGGGTGGTCGTCGTGTATCCGGCCGAAGCGCTCAACGTCGCGGCGTCGAACGCGCTGCTGAAGACGCTGGAGGAGCCGCCCGCCGGGGTCGTGTTCCTGATGGTGTCGGCACGCGTCGACCGGCTGCTGCCGACGATCGTGAGCCGTTGCCGTCAATGGCCGATGTCGACGCCGGCTCCCGAGGCGGCCGTGCAATGGCTCTCGGCGCAAGGCATCGAAGACGCGGCGGCGCTTCTCGCCGAAGCGGGCGGTGCGCCGCTCGCGGCGCTGGCGCTCGCCGCCGACGAAAACCGCGTGCTGCGCGACTGGACCTTGAAGCAGCTCGCCGCAGGTGCCGATTGCGACGCCTTCGCGTGCGGCGAGACGCTGCAAAAGCTGCCGGTGCCGGTCGTGATCGGCTGGATGCAGCGCTGGCTCTACGATTTGCTCGCCGAACGCACGGCGGGCTCGCCGCGCTATTTCCCGGCGGCGTCGGCCGCGCTCGCGCGCTGCTCGGCGCAGGTCGATGCGAACGCGTTCGCGCGTTTCATGCGGACGGTCACGCGTCAGCGCGCGGTCGAGAACCATCCGCTGAACGCGCGCCTTGTCTTCGAAGAGCTGTTTATCGGCTACCGCGAGCTGTTTGTATGACGTGCCTGACAGCCGGCCGAGGCCGGCTGAGTCGCCGGTCGCTTGAAGCAGCAAGGCCGCCGTCCTCGTTCCTTTTTCAGAACCGATTCCCATGAGCCATTTCTACCGCGACGCCACGCTCGACGATTTGCCCGCAATCGTCGCCATCTACAATTCGACCGTGGCGGGACGCCAAGTGACGGCCGATCTCGAACCGGTCTCGGTCGAAAGCCGCGCAGCATGGTTTCACGCGCATGGGCCGCAAGCGCGCCCGCTGTGGGTCGTCGAAGAGGCGGGGCGGGTGATCGCGTGGCTCAGCTTCTCCGATTTCTACGGGCGGCCCGCCTACTCGCGCACGGCCGAAGTGAGCATCTATCTGGATGAGAGCGCGCGCGGCAAGGGACTCGGCAAGAAGCTGCTCGTCGCGGCGCTCGATGTGGCCCCGAGCCTTTCCATCGATACGGTGCTCGGCTTCATCTTCGGCCACAATGCGCCAAGCCTTGCGCTCTTTCGCCATTTCGGCTTCGACGAGTGGGGGCGCCTGCCGCGTGTGGCGGTGCTCGATGGCGTCGAGCGCGATCTTGTGATCCTCGGGCGGCGGCTGGCGGACGGCAAAGCGGCGGCGGTCTGACCCTCTTGTTCGAAGCGCGCGCCACGTAGTCTCATCCCGCAGTCTCATCCTTACGCAGCACAGGAACCCACGATGTTTGTCGATTCGCACTGCCACATCAACTTCGAAGGTCTCGGCGACCGCCTGCCCCAAGTGCTCGAAAACATGCGCGCGCACTCGGTCACGCATGCGCTGTGCGTGTCGGTCGATCTGGAGACGCTGCCGGCGGTGCTCGATATCGCACGTTCGTATGACAACGTGTTTGCGTCGGTCGGCGTGCATCCCGATCACGAGGATGCGAAAGAGCCGAGCGTCGCCGAGCTGGTGGAGCTGGCCGAGCATCCGAAGGTCGTCGCGATCGGCGAAACCGGTCTCGACTACTACCGCCTCGAAGGCCGCACGATCGACGACATGGAGTGGCAGCGCGAGCGCTTTCGCACTCACATCCGCGCTGCGCACGCGACGATGAAGCCGCTCATCGTCCATACGCGTTCTTCGGCCGACGACACGCTGCGGATCATGGAAGAGGAACGCGCGGGCGTGCCGGGCGGCGTGATGCATTGCTTCACTGAGCCGTGGGCGATTGCCGAGCGCGCGCTCGCGCAGAATTTTTACATTTCGCTGTCGGGCATCGTCACGTTCAAGAACGCGACCGATGTGCAGGACGTCGCGCGGCGCGTGCCGCTCGAGCGTCTTTTGATCGAAACAGACTCACCGTACCTGGCGCCGGTGCCATATCGCGGCAAACCCAATGAACCTGCGTACGTAAGTTATGTCGGACGCTTCATCGCGCAGCAGCGCGAGATGCCGGAAGCGGAGCTGGCGGCTGCCACGACGCAGAACTTCTTCCGCCTGATCAAGCGCGCGGCGCCCGCCGCAGCTTGATCGAAAACGCCATTATTATCAAAGCATTGGGGAAGGAAATTAAAGTTTAACATGAAAAATATCACGACTGAATCGCACGCTGTCGCCACCCTTTCGAACCGCTCGGGCGCGCGGCGCCCTGGGATCGGCCGCCGCGCCGGACGCCTGACGCTCGCGCTCGCGGGCGGCCTGATGTGCGCGGCGCTCGCGTCACCGAACGCGTTTGCGACGCCGACCGATACGATGATCAAGGCGGTCAAGTTCGACGACGTCAGCGAAGTCAACAAGCAGCTCGCGAACGGCATGGACCCGAACCTCGTCGACCAATACGGCATGCCGATCCTCGTGATCGCCGCGCGCGAAAAATCCGACAACGTCGCCGCCGCACTGATCGCGAACCCGAAGACGGACCTCGAAAAGCTCGACTCGGCCGGCGAGAACGCGATGATGCTCGCCGCGCTGAACGGCGACGTGGACCTCGTCAAGCTTCTGATCAGCAAGGGCGCCGAGGTCAACAAGAAGGGCTGGGCGCCGTTGCACTACGCGGCGACGAACGGCCAGGACGAGGTCGTGCAGCTCCTGATCGACCACTCGGCCTACATCGACGCCGGCTCGCCGAACGGCACGACGCCGCTGATGATGGCCGCGCGCGGCAACCACATCACGACCGTCAAGGTGCTGCTCGACGGGGGCGCCGATCCGACCGTCAAGAATCAGCTCGGCCTGACCGCGCTCGATTTCGCGAAGCAATATCACGCGAAGGACGTGGCCGAGGGCTTGGCGGCGCGGCTGCAGAACATGCAGACGACCCCGTCCGGAGCCTCTGCCCCGTCACAAAACAGTGCAAAATAACGAAGTTGCAGCGCGGCGCTCGCCGCGCTCACTGAATCGGCGCCTGGACCGACAAAGCGCGCCGATCCCCACACCGCAATACACCGCTCAAATGAAAGGAAAACCATGCTGCGGGCTTTGATATGCGCCGGCGCGCTGGCCGTGCCGCTGACGGCAGCCGCGTTCACGGGAGGCGACCTCAACAAGCTGTGCACGAGGACCGACGTTGCATCGCGCAGCGCGTGCGCAGCCTATATCGAAGGCGCCGCAGACGGCGTGTACAACACGATCGACGCCATCGGCGGTACCACCGGACCGCGCGTCGGCCAGTATTTCTGCCTGCCGCCGGACACGCGCACGCAGCAGATGACCGATGCGGTGCGCAAATACGTCGCCGAAAATCCGAACTCCGTGAACTACAACGCGAGCACGGTGATCGCGCTTGGGCTTGGCAAGGCGTTCCCGTGCAAGCCGAACGAATGAGCTGAACCGATGACGCCATGAGCCGCTTGGTGGTGGTCTCCAACCGTGTGGCAACGCCGACGGAAACCAAGGGCTCGGCGGGCGGCCTCGCGGTCGCCGTATTCGGCGCGTTGAAGGACATGGGCGGCGTCTGGTTTGGCTGGAGCGGGGACGTCGTCAGCGAGGCGGTCGCGAATGCCGGACCGAACCTCGAAGTGGACGGCGCGGTGACCTTCGCCACGGTCGGCCTGCCGCGCCGCGACTACGACCAGTACTACCGCGGCTTTTCGAACGCGATGCTGTGGCCGGTGTTCCACTATCGCAACGATCTCGCCGTCTACGAGCGCGACGAGTATGCGGGCTACCGGCGCGTCAATGCGTGGCTCGCGCACAAGCTCATCAAGCTGCTCGAACCCGACGACATCGTCTGGGTCCACGACTACCACCTGATTCCGTTTGCCGAGGCGCTGCGCCAGCAAGGTGTCGGCAATCGGCTGGGTTTTTTCCTGCATATCCCGTTTCCGTCGCCGCAGATCCTGCTCAACGTGCCGCCTCACGAAGAGCTCGTGAAGTCGCTGTGCTGCTACGACTTGCTGGGCTTTCAGACGGCAACCGATCAGACGGCCTTTCACGATTACATCGTCCGGCATGTGCGCGGCACGGTGGGGCCGGGCGGGCAGGTCGAGGCGTTCGGCCGGACCCTGCGCACCGGCGTCTACCGGATCGGCGTGTTTCCCGACGAGATCGCCGAGCAGGCGGAGCGCTACGAAAGCCGCCAGCATGTGCTGGAGCTCAAGGAAAGCCTCGAAGGACGCAAGCTCATCATGAGCGTCGACCGGCTCGACTATTCGAAGGGCCTTGTCGAGCGCTTTCGCGCGTTCGAGCAGTTGCTAGAGAAGGCGCCAGAGTGGCGCGGCAACGTGACGCTCGTGCAGATCGCGCCGCCGACGCGCTCGGATGTCGACACCTACCAGCAGATCCGTCAGCACCTCGAGTACGAAGCCGGGCGCATCAACGGCCGCTATTCGGGCCTCGACTACACGGCGATCCGCTACCTGAACCAGCGCTACGACCGCCTGAAGCTGATGTCGCTCTTTCGCGAGTCGCAGGTCGGCTTCGTCACGCCGCTGCGCGACGGCATGAACCTCGTCGCGAAAGAGTACGTCGCCGCGCAGAATCCGGACGACCCCGGCGTGCTCGTGCTGTCCTGCTTCGCGGGCGCGGCCGACGAGCTGACGTCCGCGCTGCTCGTCAATCCGCACGACATCACGGGCATGTCCGAGGCGCTGCAGCGCGCGCTGTCGATGCCGCTCGCCGAGAGAAAGCGCCGCCATCAGGCCAGCATGGCGGTATTGCGCGAAAACAATCTCGGCGTCTGGCGCGACGCGTTTCTCGCCGATTTGCGCGGCGTGCCGCCGATTTCAGAACCGGCGCCGCAGCCGACGCCGCCCGCGGCGCGCGGCACGGACAACCAGAGCTAAAAACCCGCCGCATGATGCTGACGACGCTGGCCATCGCCAATTACCGTTCATTGCGCCATCTGCTGATCCCGCTTGGCGGCTTGAACGTCGTAACCGGACCGAACGGCAGCGGCAAATCGAGCGTGTACCGCGCGCTGCGTCTGTTGGCCGAGACGGCGCAGGGCGGGGTGATCCCGTCGCTGGCGCGCGAAGGCGGCTTGCAATCGACGCTGTGGGCCGGCCCCGAGCGCGATGCTGGCGGGCGACCAGCCGGTCCAGGGGACGGTCCGCATGGACCCGGTGAGCCTCAAGCTCGGCTTCGCCGGCGACGAGTTCGGCTACGCGATCGACCTCGGCCTGCCGGCGTGGAGGTGGCCGTCGCGCTAAAGGCGGCCTGGCGCCGGGCTGTGGCATGACCGTGCGCTGGCCCTGAACGACCCCGAATCCGGATGTTTCGCGACTGTAACAGGACCGAGGAAGTGCAATACTTCCCGTCGGTTTGCGCCCGATCCGCGATAATCGAGCCAAAATGAACCGAAGAAGCGGGTGGGTAGCGGCCAAGACGGCCCGAGCCAATACGGCCAGGGCCAAAACGGCGCGCTGCCGAGCCCCCCGGGAACCCAGCGGCCGCGAGAGCCGCTACCTGCGACGGCGTGCCCGTCCGGACATGGAGAGCCAGAAAGATGAAGATTGCGCAGATCGCCCCTCTGACCGAGTCGGTGCCCCCGAAGCTCTACGGCGGCACGGAGCGCGTCGTGTCGTACATCACGGAGGCGCTGGTCGATCTCGGCCACGAAGTGACGCTGTTTGCCAGCGGCGACTCCCAGACGAGCGCGAAACTCGAACCGGTATGGCCGCGCGCCTTGCGCCTGGACCCGGCGATTCGCGACCGGATCGCCCCGCACATGCTGCTCATGGAGATGGTGCGGCGGCAGGCCGAAGAGTTCGACGTGCTGCACTTCCACATGGATTACTACTCGTTCTCGCTGTTCAAGCGGCAGGACACGGCCTTCGTCACGACGCTGCATGGCCGGCTCGACCTGCCCGAGCAGCAGCCGGTGTTCGACACCTTCAACACGGCGCCGGTGATCTCGATCTCCGATTCCCAGCGCGCGCCGCTGCCGCAGGCCAAATGGCTGACGACGGTCTATCACGGCCTGCCGGAGATGCTCTACACGCCGCAGCCGGTCGAGCAGAAGTACCTCGCGTTCCTCGGCCGGATTTCGCCGGAAAAGCGCGTCGACACGGCGATCCGCATCGCCTCGCGCTGCGGCCTGCCGATCCGGATCGCGGCCAAGATCGACGCCGCCGATCGCGAATACTTCGAGCGCGACATCAAGCCGCTCTTCGATCTGCCGCACGTCGAGTACATCGGCGAAATTGCCGATCATCAAAAGGCCGAATTTCTGTCGGGCGCCCATGCGCTGCTGTTTCCGATCGATTGGCCGGAGCCGTTCGGCCTGGTGATGATCGAAGCGATGGCCTGCGGTACGCCGGTCATCGCGTTCAATCGCGGCGCGGTGCAGGAGGTGATCGACGAGGGCATCTCGGGCTTCATCGTCGAAGACGAGATCAGCGCCGTGGCGGCCGTGAACCGCTTGCATACGGTGCCGCGCAAGCGCGTACGCCAGCGCTTCGAGGAGCGCTTCACGTCGCACCGCATGGCCAAGCAGTATCTCGAGGCGTACCAGGCCGTGATTCGCGCGCAGAAGCGCTCGCGCTTCAAGGTGATCGATACGACCTCGAACTGAGCGCGCCGGCCATCCCATCCGTGCGCCAATGAAAACGGCGATGCACAATGCATCGCCGTTTCTTTTTCTGCGTACCGCGCCGGGATGTCTGCTTCGCTTCCCGGCGCACCCGCAACGCCTGTTAGATATTGAGGCGCGAGACCTTCGTGCCTTGCAGCGACAGGTCGCCCATCAGGCCCGCGTTCGTCAGCACGAACACTTCGACCGGCGAGGTGGCGGTGTTCGTGTCGATCGCGCCGTTCGCGCCCATCTTCACGAGCGCGACCGAGGCGTCGCCGCCGGCCGACCAGCCGTCCGTGTTGCGGAATTTGTCGAGCGAATCCTGCGTCATGAACAGGAACACGATCGCCTTCGACTGCGCGCCGGCCTGCAAGCCGAGCGAACCGGTGGCCGTGCTGTAGTAGCCGACGGTGCTGCCGCCCACGCGCAGCGCGCCTTCACCATATTGACCGCCGACGATCAGGCCGGCCTGGATGACCGACGGGAACACGAGCACGCCGCGGGCCTTGCCGACGAGCTCACGCGAACCGGGCACCGTCGCATAGAGACGCGACATCGTGGCATCCACGCTCGCGTTGATCGACTGGCGCTTGGAAGCGTTGGTCGCGCTGTTATCGGGCGTGTTCGGCGTGGTCGTGCAGCCGGCCAGCGCGAGGCTGCCCACTACGAGGGCCGTTGCTGCCTTGAGCATCAATTTGCGTTTTTGCATCGTTTTCTCCGTCGTGAATCTTCAGGAAAAACCTCATCAAATGAGAGGTTTGTACGAAGCGTTATAGCACAGAGACAAGTTTTCGAATCCCGATTTCATCTCAAAAAGCCTTGCTGGACGGGACTTGCAGCGGATCGATAGTTCGTTTCGGTAATTCGGACCGGTTCGCAAAACCTCCCATTTCGCGCAATATTTGTGCGTCCGGGGTTCTCGGAAGGCGGCGCTTCGCGTGCCTGATGAGCAAGCAGACGCCATGCCCAGCGCGAGTTGGCTGAATGAGCGGCTTAATGATTCACCGGACTCTTAACAGCGGGCGGCCGGCGCAAGGCGCGGCGGATGCCCGCGATCACCAGGCCGACTGCAAAAATGAACGCTGCCGGCACCACCCAATAACCGACGAACGCGTGCCAGAGATAGCTCGCGAGCGTGCTTTTTCTGACCGCGTATAAGTTGATGGCTTCCTGTTGCCGCGGGGCATTGGCGGCCAGGACGTCGGCCGGGCAGCCGGCCGAGCGCGCCTCGTCCGGCTTGCCGTGACAGCGGGCCGGGGCGCCTGCGGCGCGTTGGGCGTCGGTGAAGGTCCAGGTCGTGAGCGCGTTGTTGAGGTCGACCGTGTTATAGGCCATCTCGTCCTGTATCTCACGTACCGCGACGATCATCACCGGCACCAACCAAAAGACGATGACGATCAGCCACCGCCTGAACCAGCGGTTTTGTCTCCATGCCATTCCAGCCTCCGCAATGCATCACGCATCAACGATGAGACGGCGGCCCGATGGCGCATAGTCGTATTAGGGGTGCGGGCCGTCTTCGCAGCCATCATAGAAGAAAATGCGACATATCGCCGCATCACGAATCGCGGGCGCGGCGACGGCAGAACGATGCAGGGCAGGAGCGGCCGCAGCCGCACGGCGGCGCGGCTGCGTTCAGGCCGGACCGGGCCAAGCCCGGCGAGTGCGGAAACGGCTCGTGCTTAGCCCTTGTTGCTCAGGCAATCCTTCATGAATGCCTTGCGGTCGTCGCCTTTCTTATCGCCGGCTTGCTTGTTGCACATCGTCATCTTCTCTTGCTGCGTCATCGGCTTCGCGCTGGCGGTCGAGTTCTTCGACAGGCAGTCCTTCATGAACGCCTTGCGGTCATCGCCTTTCTTGTCGCCGGCCTGCTGGTTGCACATCGTCATTTTCGATTGCTGGCTGTTTTGCGCGAAAGCGGGCGAGGCGAGCGTAGCGCCGGCGAGAACGGCGGCAAACGCGGACAGGGCGATAGCGGATCGGATCTTCATTCGACACTCCAAACGGGTGATTAGCGTTATTGGCGACGCGACCGCGCACAGGCTTGCGTTCCGGTCGCAAACGGCTCGAGCGGGCTGAGCGCCGTCGCATTATGGCAAAGCTATCCCAATAAAAGCCAGAAATGACAAATCGAAAAGGCCGCGCGTAAATTCTTCAAATTGGCCGGTAATTCACGTGTTGAAAGACGCTCGGATCGACATGCGGCACGCATACTGATTGCCTGAGCGGTATCGCTGCCGCGATTAGGCTGCGGATCAACGGCGATTCGAACGGAACGGGTCTTGCGTGCATCCACAGGCATCCCGGGCGCGCGTCACCGGGGCGCCGCATGGCGGTCGACGGCGAGGCGTGACGGGAGCATTCCATCCAAATGGACACATGGAGTTTGCGATGCGGGTTCCTCAGTCGGAGCAATACAAAGGCTTTGCGATCGCGGTCCAAGCCCTGCGCCGCGCCAAGGAAAGCGACGAAGTGCCCGATGGGCCGCGGCGCTTCGATATCGTCGTCACCATTTCGCGTCAATTGAGCGGCGAGCATGGGAAGTCCGAAATGTTCGGCGTGCCCGAGCATGATCCCTTCGACAGTCAAATCGAAGCGCACGAGACCGGCGTGCAGTACGCGCGCGACATCATCGACGGCAAGGTGGACGGCCAGTCGGTCGAGGGGCTGTAGCCGCGCGGTACGCGGCGCCCGCGCTCCGTTTTCTCGCTTTTTGTAGCAGAAACCCCAAACTTCGCGCTCTATCCTTGCGCGCGTCGCAATAACGGTACAGCATAGGCGGTCCCGAGCACATCAAAAAACGGCTCGTCCCGAGCCCATAAACCAAGGAGATTTGCATGGATCACCGCATTCGTCGCCGCGTGCTGACCGCCGCCGTCGTGCTGGCCGCCAGCGCGGCGATGCCGTTTTCCGCCGTCGCTCAGACCGCAAAGAAGCCGAAAGTCGCACTCGTGATGAAGTCGCTCGCCAACGAGTTCTTCCTGACCATGGAAACCGGCGCGAAGGATTATCAGAAGCACAACGCCGACAAGTTCGACTTGATCACCAACGGCATCAAGAACGAGACCGATACGGCTGCCCAGATCCAGCTCGTCGAGCAGATGATCGTCTCGAAGGTCGACGCGATCGTGCTCGCGCCCGCCGATTCGAAGGCGCTCGTGCCGGTCGTGAAGAAGGCCGTCGATGCCGGGATCATCGTCGTCAACATCGACAACCGGCTCGACCCCGACGTGCTGAAGTCGAAGGACCTGAACGTGCCGTTCGTCGGGCCGGATAACCGCAAGGGCGCGGAGAAGGTCGGCGACTACCTCGCGAAGAAGCTGAAGGCGGGCGATGAAGTCGGCATCGTCGAAGGCGTGTCGACGACCACCAACGCGCAGCAGCGCACGGCCGGCTTCAAGGATGCGATGCAGAAGGTGGGCGCGAAGATCGATTCGGTGCAGTCGGGCGAATGGGAGATCGACAAGGGCAACGCGGTCGCCTCCGCGATGCTGAACGAGTATCCGAACCTGAAGGCGCTGCTGTGCGGCAACGACAATATGGCGATCGGCGCTGTCTCGGCGGTGCGCGCGGCCGGCAAGCAGGGCAAGGTGTACGTGGTCGGCTACGACGACATCGACGCGATCAAGCCGATGCTCAAGGATGGCCGCGTGCTCGCGACCGCCAACCAGTATGCGGCGAAGCAGGCCGTGTTCGGCATCGACACCGCGCTCAAGGGGCTTGCCGAGCACAAGAAGCAAGCGGATCTGTCGAGCGTCGTAGAGACGCCGGTCGATCTCGTCACCAAGTGACGCCGACGGCCGGCGGGTGCCTCGAAGGGGCGCCCTGCCGGCTCGACGGACGAGGCGGGTCCACGCCGGACCGGCCTGTCTTGGCGAGTCCTGCAGCTAGCCGGCGCGGAGTCCCGGGCGCTCCGGCTAATTCAACAAATGCTCAAGAAAGATGCGGCATTGCCGTTATCTTCAAGATAGCCTTCATGGCGACCGCCGATTCGCGATGGATTCGACCCACGACGAAATGACCGCAGTGCTGTCCGTGACCGGCATCGGCAAGACCTATGCCGAGCCGGTGCTGGCCGACGTCGCGCTCGACCTGTTCGCGGGCGAAGTGCTGGCGTTGACGGGCGAGAACGGCGCGGGCAAGAGCACGCTGTCGAAGATCATCGGCGGGCTCACCGAGCCGACCACGGGCGCGATGCGGCTCGCGGGCGAGCCGTATGCGCCGGCGAGCCGCACGGCCGCCGAGACGCTCGGCGTGCGCATGGTCATGCAGGAGCTGAATCTGCTGCCGACCCTCTCGGTGGCCGAGAACCTGTTTCTCAATCACCTGCCCCGAACGGGCCCGAAAGCGCTCGGCTGGATCGACCGGCGGCAGCTGCGCGAAGACGCGCGCGTTGCGATGGCGCAGGTCGGGCTCGACGCGATCGATCCCGACACGCTCGTCGGCGAGCTCGGCATCGGCCATCAGCAGATGGTCGAGATCGCGCGCAACCTGATCGGCGATTGCCGCGTGCTGATCCTCGACGAGCCCACGGCGATGCTGACCGCGCGCGAAGTCGATTTGCTGTTCGAGCAGATCGAGCGGCTCAAGGAGCGCGGCGTGGCGCTCGTCTACATCTCGCATCGCCTGGAGGAGCTCGCGCGCATCGCCGATCGCGTCGCCGTGCTGCGCGACGGCCGCCTCGTTTTCACGGACCGCATGGCGAACGTGACGAGCGAGCGCATCGTCACGCTGATGGTCGGGCGTGAGATCGGCGAGCGGATCGATCTCGGCGAACGCAAGATCGGCGCGCCGCTGTTGAAAGTCGACAAGCTCGGCCGCGGCCAGGTGGTGCGCGACGTCTCGTTCGACGTGCGCGAGGGCGAAATCTTCGGCGTGAGCGGGCTGATCGGCGCGGGGCGCACGGAGCTGATGCGCATGATTTACGGCGCCGATCTCGCGGATCGAGGAACGGTGTCGATCGGCCGGCCGCTTGCGCCGGTGGATATCGCGTCGCCGGCCGATGCCGTGAAGCATGGCATCGCGCTCATCACCGAGGATCGCAAGGGCGAAGGATTGCTGCTGCCGCAGCCGATCGCCGCGAACATCTCGCTCGGCAATCTGCGTGGCGTGGCCAAGCGCGGGGTCGTCGATGCGCGCCGCGAAACGGCGCTCGCGCAGACCCAGATCGATGCGCTGCACGTGCGCGCGGCGGGGCCGGCGCAGCCGGTCGGCGAGCTGTCGGGCGGGAACCAGCAGAAGGTCGTGATCGGCCGCTGGCTCGCGCGCGCGACCACGGTCCTGCTATTCGACGAGCCGACGCGCGGCATCGACGTCGGCGCGAAGTTCGACATCTACGGTCTCATGGGCACGCTCGCGCGCGAAGGCCGCGCGCTCGTCGTCGTGTCGAGCGATTTGCGCGAGCTGATGCTGATCTGCGACCGGATCGGCGTGATGTCGGCAGGAAGGATGACGGGCATTTTCACGCGGGAAAACTGGACGCAGGACGCGTTGCTGGCCGCCGCATTCGCGGGCTACAGCGGACGCGACGCGCTGCTGCACCCGCACGACACGCAACATGCAGGGAGTCTGTCATGACCGACCAACCGGCGCCGAAGAGCGGCGCAAACGGTGGGGCAAGCGTAGCGGGCGCGGCCGCCGAAAGCGGCGGCGCCGAGCGTACCGCGCCGGCCGGCACGCGGCTGGGGTTCTCGAACTATCTGGGGCTCGCGGGCGCGCTCTTGGCGATGATCGCGCTGTTCTCGGTGCTGAGCTCGCACTTTCTGACCTACGACACCTTCAGCACGATCGCCAATCAAATTCCCGACCTCGTCGTGATGTCGGTCGGCATGACCTTCGTGCTGATCATCGCGGGGATCGACTTGTCGGTGGGCTCGGTGCTCGCGCTCGGCGCGTCGGTCGTGAGCGTCGCCGCGCTGAAATGGGGTTGGGGGCCGTTTCCGTCGGCATTGCTCGGCCTCGCGGCCGCCGCGCTGACCGGCACAGTGACGGGCGCGGTGACCGTCGGCTGGCGGATTCCGTCGTTCATCGTGTCGCTCGGGGTGCTCGAGGCGGCGCGCGGGCTCGCCTACCAGATGACCAACTCGCGCACGGCCTATATCGGCGACGCGTTCGACTTCCTCTCGAACCCGATCGCGCTCGGCATCTCGCCGGCGTTCCTGATCGCCGTGGTCGTGATGATCGTCGCGCAGCTCGTGTTGACGCGCACGGTGTTCGGCCGGTATCTGGTCGGCATCGGCACCAACGAGGAAGCGGTGCGCCTGGCCGGCGTCAATCCGCGTCCGTACAAGGTCGTCGTGTTCGCGCTGATGGGCGCGCTGTCGGGCTTGGCCGCCTTGTTCCAGATCTCGCGGCTCGAAGCCGCCGACCCGAACGCCGGCGTCGGCTCCGAGCTGCAGGTGATCGCGGCCGTGGTGATCGGCGGCACGAGCCTGATGGGCGGGCGCGGGTCGGTCATCAGCA
This sequence comes from Trinickia violacea, assembly GCF_005280735.1. NCBI lineage: Bacteria > Pseudomonadati > Pseudomonadota > Betaproteobacteria > Burkholderiales > Burkholderiaceae > Trinickia > Trinickia violacea. Next base: position 2,445,030 of record NZ_CP040077.1, on the reverse strand, counting down.
CGTTCTTTGGCGTGCTGATCATCTCGGTGCTGGCCGCGGGGCTCGCGCAGATCGGCGCGAACGAGCCGACCAAGCGGATCATCACGGGCGCGGTGATCGTGGTCGCCGTAGTGCTCGACACGTACCGAAGCCGGCGCAAGCGTAAGTGACACGACAAACATTGTAAAGAATCGACATCGGGCATCATCAGACGGTTCAGCCATTCGAATAATCTGCCGATATAGCGGAATGGAAATACGGGGCATTCCACGGCGCGGCCGCCAAACATGCAGTCATAAGGCCGCGCAACGGCGCAAGCAGAGCGTAATGAGGCAGGTGTAGAAGGTGATGGGCGGCCACTAGCGTTCAGGGCCCGCCTGCCGGCAAGAAAAACAAGCGAGAGAGAAACGGGTTATGGCGACGATCAAGGATGTGGCGGCCGTGGCTGGCGTATCGTTCACCACGGTGTCGCATGTGGTGAACAACTCGCGGCCGGTGTCGGCCGACGTGCGCGCGAAAGTCGAGCGGGCGATCAGCCAGCTCAACTACGTGCCGTCGGCGGTTGCGCGTTCGCTGAAGGCGCGCGCGACGGCCACGATCGGCCTGGTCGTGCCGAACAGCACGAATCCTTACTTCGCCGAACTCGCGCGAGGCATCGAGGATGGTTGCGCGCGCAAGGGTTACTGCGTGTTTTTCTGCAATTCCGACGACGACCCCGCCAAGCAGCGCAGCTACCTGCGCGTGCTGCAGGAGAAGCGCATTGACGGGCTGATCATCGCGTCCGCCGGCGACGACGCCGTGCTCGCGGAGAGCCTGGCCGACGCGCGCGAGCCGCTCGTGATCGTCGATCGCAACATCGAAGGGCTCGCGGCCGATCTCGTGCAGATCGACCATGAAAAGGGCGCCTATCTCGCCACCAAGCATTTGCTGGAACTCGGCCACGCCAAAATCGGCTGCATCACAGGACCGGTTTCAACGGCCGTGAGCGCGATGCGCGTGCACGGCTTCATCCGCGCGATGGCCGAGCGCGGCATCGAGATCGCGCCGGGCGCGATCGTCGAAAGCGACTTTTCCGGCGCGGGCGGCCATCTGGCGGCGGGCCAGCTGTTCGATACCGTGCGCCCGACCGCGATCTTCGCGTGCAACGACATGATGGGTATCGGCGCGCTGCGCGCGGCCGCCGAACGCGGCATTCTCGTGCCGCAGGACTGCTCGATCATCGGCTTCGACGATATCGAGTTCAGCGCGTACACCTATCCGGCGCTGTCGACGGTGGGGCAGTCCGTGCGAGCGCTCGGCGAGACGGCCGCTCAGACGCTGATCGAGCGCATCACGAGCGACTCCGGCGGGCCGACTCGCCGCCGCGTGGTCTCGCCGCGTCTCGTGCTGCGTGAATCGACCACCGCCTATGTGGAGCCGGGGCGCATCGAGCTCTGCGCTTAGCAGGGCGCACCTGGCGGGGCGTTCGCAAAATCGGGCTTTGTAAAAGTTATAAGCCTGTGACACGCCCATTCTTCATACGGTAAAAAGTGCTTCAAGTCCACTGCGTTCGCGCCGTAAACGTGGCTAGAGCGCGGCGTCTAATCGCGCCTATTCGCCAGGCGTCATGCGCGCGCCCGCACGACTCCGATTCCCCATCGATGCGTTAAAGGACTTCGCAACACCATGAAGAGCATTTCGATCAAAGCACGCATCGGTTTGACGATGGCGTTCCTTTCCGCGCCGCTGCTGGCGCTCGGGGTATTGGGCCTGTTCGGCATGGGCCGCGCGAACGACGCCTACCGCGACACCTATACGAACCAGATGCCGAGCGCCGTCAACATCGGCAACGCGGAAGTCTACGCGGCGCGCGAGCGCCTGGCGCTCGACCGCGCCGCGTTCCAGGCCGGCACGCCGGACGCGGCCGCCACCCTCGAGCGCGCGAAGCTCATGCGCACGAATTCGGACATGTGGTGGAAGAAATACCTCGATCTGCCGCGCGACGCCAACGAGGACAAGCTCGCGCAGGACGTATCGGCCAAGCGCGACGCCCTGCATCAGCTGCTCGACTCCGAAGCGCCCGTCATCCAGGCGAACGATCACGACAAGTTCATCGATTTCGCGAACCGCATCCAGGTGGCCTACAACGACCTCGCAAACGCCGACGACGCGCTGCGCCAGCTGCAGTTCTCGCAGGCCGACCAGGGCTACCGGGACGCGCAATCGGCGTTCGGGACGTTTCGCCTCGTGACGATCGCCTTCCTGATCGCGGGGCTGGGCGCGGCGCTGCTGTCGTATACGACGCTGCGCGGCGCGATCGCGCGCCCGCTCGACGAAGCGCTCGGCCACTTCGATGCGATCGCCGCGGGCGACCTGCGCCGGCAAATCGTCGCGCGCTCGCACGACGAAATGGGGCTCTTGATCGAAGGGCTCGGCAAGATGCAAAAGAGCCTGACCGACACGGTGCGCTCGGTGCGCTCGGGCAGCGAATCGATTGCGTCGGCGACCAAGCAGATCGCGGCGGGCAACGTCGATCTGTCGTCGCGCACTGAAGAGCAGGCGTCCGCGCTGCAGGAAACCGCGTCCAGCATGGACCAGCTGACCGGCACGGTGCGTCAGAACGCCGAGAACGCGCGGCAGGCGAGCGCGCTGGCGGCGAACGCATCGGAGATCGCCAACAAGGGCAATGCGGTGGTCGGGCAGGTCGTCGGCACGATGGGCGACATCAACCAAAGCTCGGCCAAGATCGCCGACATCATCGCGATCATTGAAGGCATCGCGTTCCAGACCAATATCCTTGCGCTGAACGCGGCGGTCGAGGCCGCCCGCGCGGGCGAAGACGGGCGCGGCTTTGCGGTCGTCGCGGGCGAGGTGCGCAGCTTGGCGCAGCGTTCGTCGGCGGCGGCCAAGGAAATCAAGGAGCTGATCGATACGTCGGTCGAGCGCGTGCGTACGGGGTCGGCGCTCGTCGACGAGGCGGGGCGCACGATGGAAGAGATCATCGGCGCGGTGCAGCGCGTGACCGACATCATGGGCGAAATCGCCGCCGCGTCCGAGGAGCAGAGCACGGGTATCGACCAAGTGGCGCGCGCGGTCACGCAAATGGACGAAGTGACGCAGCAGAACGCGGCGTTGGTCGAGGAAGCGGCGGCCGCGGCGCAATCGCTCGAAGACCAGGCGAGCAAGCTGCGCTCGACGGTGGCCGTGTTCCGGCTCGACGACGGCTATGCGGCGCCTGCTGTGGCGGCATCGCCGGCTCGTGCCGTGTCGCGCGCCAAGCCCGCCGCGCGTGTGACGGCGGCGGCGCCGGCACCGGCGCTGTCCGCGGCTCGTGCGGCAGCAGCCTCCGCGCCGAAGGCTGAGCCGGCTCCCATGCTCGCCTCGGCGCCGGCGAAAGGCCCTGCGCGCGCCGCCCACAAGCCGGCCGCGCCCGCGTCTCAGCCCGCACGGGCCGCAGCAGTTGCAGCAGGCGGTTCCGACAACGACTGGGAGACGTTCTAAGCGCCCAGGGCGGCAACCTGGGCGCAGGGGACGTAGCCGTCTTACGTCCCCGTTAAAATGCGCGCAGCGCCATCGTGCCGCTGCGCCAACCGACCTGCCCGGGGATGCCTGCCTATGCTGCTGCGCACCGAAGCCCGCCGTTCTTCCTTCCGGATCACCCGGATCACCCGGATCGCCGGTATCGGCGTCGCGGCCATTCTGCTGATCCTCATCGTCTGCGCAGCGGGAATCTGGCTTTTCCTGCGCGCAAGCCTTCCCCAGCTTGACGGAACCCGCGCCGAAGCGGGCCTTTCCGAGCCCGTCACGATCTCGCGCGATGCGCAGGGCGTCGTGACGATTCGCGGCGCCACCCGTGCCGACGTCGCGTTCGCCACCGGTTTCGCCCAGGCGCAGGACCGCTTCTTTCAGATGGATCTGCTGCGCCGCGTCGCGGCAGGAGAGCTGGCCGCGCTGATCGGCGGCGACGCGCTCGCGATCGACGAGCAGAACCGGCTGAACCGCTTTCGGTCCCGAGCCGAGATAGCGGTCGCGGCGCTGCCGGCCGACGAGCGCGCCTTGCTTGGCCGCTATACGGCCGGCGTCAACGCCGGCCTCGCATCGCTCTCCGCGCGCCCGTTCGAATACGCGATGCTGCGCGCGGCGCCGCAGCCGTGGCGGCCCGCCGATACGCTGCTCGTCGTCTACGCGATGTACCTCGACCTCCAAGCGGGCGAAGTGCCGCACATCCTCGCGCGCGCGGCGCTCCGCGATGCGATGCCGCCTGACCTGTTCGCGTTCCTGACGCCTTCCGGCAGCCGCTGGGACGCACCGCTCGACGGCCAGCCGACCGTTGCGGGACCGCCGGTCATTCCCGCGACCCGCCCCGATTGGCTCGACGACAAGTCGCCAACGGCCACGACCGCGCACGCCGAGGCTTTCATTCCGCCCTCGGCGGCCATCGGCAGCAACAACTGGGCCGTCGATGCCGCACATGGCGTGGGAGGGCGAGCGTTGGTCGCGAATGACATGCATCTCGGCTTGCGCCTGCCGAACATCTGGTACCGGCTGACGCTGTATTTCCCCGACGAGACGGACCCAACCCGGGGCCGCACCCGGCGCCTTTCCGGCGTGAGCTTGCCGGGCACGCCGCTCGTCGTGGCGGGCAGCAACGGCGACGTGGCGTGGGGGTTCACGAACAGCTACGGACATTTCATCGACTTGGTGGAGATCGAACGCGATCCGGCCGATCCATTGCGCTATCGCGGGCCGGGCGGCGAATGGGAACGCGCGGACGAGCATGTCGAAACGATCGCCGTCAAGGGCGCGCCCTCCGTGCAACTCCCGGTGCGCGAGACGCGCTGGGGGCCGATGCTCGAGGTTGACGCGGACAAGGGGAGTACGACCCGCGGTCACGCGGCGCGCACATACGCGGTGCGCTGGGCCGCGTATCTGCCCGGCGCGGTCAATGTGAATCTGATCCGAATGGAACAGGCGCGTGACGTCAGGCAAGCATTGGCGGCCGGACAGGAGAGCGGCATCCCGACGCAGAACCTCGTCGTCGCCGATCGCGGTGGCCATATCGCCTGGACGCTCGCGGGGCCCTTGCCGGACGCGATGTTCGACTCGCAAGGCTTACCGGTTCCGGCCGGCGCCACATCGGCGGCGTCGCGGTTCGAGCGCTTGCCTGCCGCGAACACTCCGCACGTGATCGATCCACCGCAAGGCCGTTTGTGGACCGCGAACAATACCCAGCTCGGCGACGTGCACGAACAGCACAAGATCGGCGACAGCGGCGCCGACATGGGTGCGCGCGCCACGCAGATCCGCGACGATCTGTTCGCCCGCGAGCGTTTCGACGAACGCGATCTGCTCGCGATTCAGCTCGACGACCGTGCGCTATGGGTGCGTTATTGGCGCGAGCTCGCGCTCGATACGCTCGATGAAGACGCGTTGCGCGATCATCCGCAGCGTGCGGCGTTCAAGCGTATCGTGAGCGCTTGGAACGGACGCGCCGATAGCGATGCGGCCGGCTATACGCTCGTGCGCGATTTCTATCAATCGTTCTACGAGGCATGGTTCGGCCCGCTCGATGCGCGCATGCAGCAACGCTGGCCGAAATCGTCGCAGGCGAAAGGCGTCATGCCGTGGCTTTCCTCGCCGACTGCCGGACGTGCATCGTCGCGCTTGGAGCCGGTCATGGAAGCGCTTGCCCAACAGCATGCATGGGTGCCGTCGCGCGATACGAATTGGCGCGCGTTCGTTCTCGATCGCATCGACGCGACGATCGCCCGCAATGTGCGCCATCACGCCACGCTCGACGATGCGAGCTGGGGCGAGCGCAATCGCCTCGCGCTCTATCACCCGTTCGCGCGGCTGCTGCCGGAATCGGTCCGCGGATGGCTCGGCGCGCCGGCCGATCCGATGCCGGGCGACATCGACATGCCGCGCGTTCAGCACCCGTCGTTCGGCGCATCCGAGCGCTTCGCGGTGTCGCCTGGTCACGAGGAAGACGGCATTCTCGAGATGCCGGGCGGTGCATCGGGACATCCGCTGTCGCCATATTTTTTGGCCGGCCACCGCGCATGGGAGCGCGGGGAGCCGAGCCCGTTCTTGCCGGGACCCGATGTCCATCGGCTCACGCTCACGCCGCTTCGATGAGCGTGCAATCGAGTGGAAGGTTCCTTCGAGCTTGACTCGGCGTAGCGCCGACAAACCGTGAAAAAGAGGTGTCGATCGATGCTGCAGCGACGGAAAGCGACGCTCGCGCATGCACCATTTCAGCATCGCGACAGCACGCAGAAAAAAACTGTAACCAATCGACAAACCGTGTAATCGGAAACGGCGTGTCGCGCGTATAAGGTAGGAAGGAGGCAGGCGAGGAGACCTATCGCAAGTCGGACAAAAAACGTGCGGGGCCTAGACTGCGAAGACGTGTGCCAGCGTGTGTGCGAGCGCTGCAAAGCGCACATCGGCAGCGTGGGAATTATGTGGGATGGCAGACGCGTGGCAACACGAGACCTGCAACGAAAGTACGCTGGCGTACAGGCGAAATTCTTGCACTGCGTCACCGTCCCAAGCACAAAAAGTTTTGTCTCAAGTAAGAGCAGGAACGCGGTGGCAGTGAAGATCCGGGAACAAGATTGTAGGTGACCGAATCTGCGTTTCCAAGCTGGGAATGACGCCATGCGCTTTTCACAATGTTGTTCGTGAAAAAAAATTTAAAAGGGTTTAGGATGAATTCGAGCGATGTCGTTTCCGATTTTGCGCACCGCGCGCGGCATCGATCGCAGACTTCGGCGAGGAGGTAGCATGGATATCTACAGCAGCTTCGCGAACCGCTTCGAGAAAACACGGGAAGAGGAGTTCTCACTCGAAGAGTATCTCGCGCTCTGCAAAGACAATCCCGCCGCGTACGCTACAGCTGGCGAACGCATGCTGACGGCAATCGGCGAACCCGAACAGATCGACACTCGCAACGACTCTCGCCTATCGAGGATCTTCGCGAACAAAGTGATCAAGGTCTATCCCGCGTTCCGTGAGTTCTACGGTATGGAAGAGGTGATCGAGCAGGTCGTCGCCTACTTCCGGCATGCGGCTCAAGGGCTTGAAGAAAAGAAGCAGATTCTCTATCTGCTGGGACCTGTCGGGGGCGGGAAATCATCAATCGCGGAGCGTCTCAAGCAGTTGATGGAGCGCGTGCCGTTCTACTCGATCAAGGGCTCGCCCGTGAACGAGTCGCCACTCGGGCTCTTCGACTACGACGAAGACGGCCCGATCCTGGAAGAGCAATACGGTATACCGCGCCGCTACTTGAAGAGCATTCTGAGCCCGTGGGCCGTCAAGCGTCTTCACGAATACAACGGCGACATCCGCAAGTTCCGCGTCGTGCGCCGCTATCCGCAGATCCTTCGGCAGATCGGCATCGCGAAGACCGAACCGGGTGACGAGAATAATCAAGACATCTCCTCGCTCGTCGGCAAGGTCGATATCCGCAAGCTCGAGCAGTACGCCCAGGACGACGCCGATGCATACAGCTACTCCGGCGGCCTGTGCCTCGCGAATCAGGGTTTGCTCGAGTTCGTCGAAATGTTCAAGGCGCCGATCAAAGTGCTGCACCCGCTCTTGACGGCGACCCAGGAAGGCAACTTCAAGGGCACGGAAGGCTTCGGGGCGATCCCGTTCGACGGCATCATCCTCGCGCACTCGAACGAGTCCGAGTGGAAGGCGTTCAAGAACAATCGCAACAATGAGGCGCTGCTCGACCGTATCTTCATCGTGAAGGTGCCGTATTGCCTGCGCGTGTCGGAAGAGATCAAGATCTACGAGAAGCTGATCCGCAACTCTTCCCTGAGCCAGGCGGTCTGCGCACCGGGCACGCTGAAGATGATGTCGCAATTGTCGGTGCTCACGCGCTTGCAGGAACCGGAGAACTCGAGCCTCTTCTCGAAGATGCAGGTGTACGACGGCGAAAATCTCAAGGACACCGATCCGAAGGCGAAGTCGTATCAGGAGTACCGCGATTTCGCGGGCGTCGACGAAGGCATGACCGGTGTGTCGACGCGCTTCGCGTTCAAGATCCTGTCGCGTGTGTTCAACTTCGATTCGACCGAAGTCGCCGCCAACCCGGTGCACCTGATGTACGTGCTCGAACAGCAGATCGAGCGCGAGCAGTTCCCGCCGGAAACCGAGCAGAAGTACCTGTCTTACGTGAAGGACGTGCTCGCCTCGCGCTATGCGGAGTTCATCGGCAAGGAGATTCAGACCGCGTATCTGGAGTCGTATTCCGAGTATGGGCAGAACATCTTCGATCGCTACGTGACGTATGCGGACTTCTGGATTCAGGATCAAGAGTTCCGCGATCACGACACGGGCGAGAGCTTCGATCGCGCCGCGTTGAACGCAGAGCTCGAAAAGATCGAGAAACCTGCCGGCATCAGCAACCCGAAGGACTTCCGCAACGAGATCGTCAATTTCGTGTTGCGCGCGCGGGCGGCCAATGGCGGCAAGAATCCGGCCTGGATCAGCTACGAGAAACTGCGTGTCGTGATCGAAAAGAAGATGTTCTCGAACACGGAGGAACTGTTGCCTGTCATTTCGTTCAATGCGAAAGGATCGGCGGAGGAACAGCGCAAGCACGAAGACTTCGTCAATCGGATGGTCACCAAGGGCTATACGCCGAAGCAGGTCCGGCTCTTGTGCGACTGGTATCTGCGCGTTCGGAAGTCGTCATGAGCCGACGCGCGCACGGCTCGCGCGGGGCGTCCGCGCGAGCCCCTTGCGAGGCGTGAGCCGCGCGGGCCTAAAACCTAGTCCCGCGCCGTCACCCGCGCCTCGTGCTCGAGAACTCCAAGCGGGAGACCGGCTGTGCTTCACCAAATCATCGACCGCAGGCTGGCAGGCAAGAACAAGAGCATTGCAAATCGCGAGCGTTTCTTGCGCCGCGTGAAAAGCTATATCCGCCGTGCCGTTTCCGAGGCGGTGCGCGACCGCAGCATTAAAGACATCCAGAACACCCAGAGCATCACGATTCCGCGCAAGGACATCGCGGAGCCGTCGTTCAGGCACGGCCCCGGCGGCAAGCGCGAAATGGTGCATCCGGGCAACTCGGACTATATCCGTGGCGACAAGATCCCTCGCCCGCAGGGCGGCAGCGGAGGCGGCGGCAGTCAGGCGAGCAACGAAGGCGAAGGGCAGGACGACTTCGTGTTCGAGCTCTCGCGCGACGAGTTCATGCAGTACTTCTTCGACGATCTCGAGTTGCCGCGTCTCGTCAAGACCCATTTGCTTGCCGTGCCGACGTGGAAGAGCATCCGGGCGGGCTGGGCGGCAGAAGGCACGCCGAACAATATCGACGTGGTGCGGTCGCTGCGCAGCGCGCTGGGCCGGCGCATCGCGCTCGGTGCGCCGCTCGTCAACAATCTGCGCGAACTCGAACAGCAGCTCGAGGACTTGACGAACGACCCCGGCGACCACCGCGAAGAGATCAAGCTGCTCGAGGAAGCGATCCATCATTTGCGCGGACGCATATGGCGCATTCCGTTCATCGATCCGTTCGATTTGCGTTACGTGAATCGCGTGAAGCAGCCGCAGCCGTCGAGCCAGGCGGTGATGTTCTGCCTGATGGACGTGTCGGGTTCGATGGACGAGCAACGCAAGGATCTCGCCAAGCGCTTCTTCATCCTGCTGTACTTATTCCTGAAACGTAACTACGAAAAGATCGAAGTGGTGTTCATCCGTCACCACACGCGCGCGGAGGAGGTCGACGAAGACACGTTCTTCCATTCGACCGAAAGCGGCGGCACGGTGGTGTCGAGCGCGCTCGAGCTGATGCGCAAGGTGCAGGAGGAGCGCTACTCGCCGACTGAATGGAATATTTACGGAGCCCAGGCGTCGGACGGCGACAACTGGACCGACGACTCGCCGAAATGCCGTAAGATCCTACAGGATGACATCCTGACGAAGACACGGTATTTTGCCTATATTCAAGTGGCGCCGGAGGAGCAGAACCTGTGGCTTGAATATGCGCAGCTTGCAGTGACGCAGCCGCACCTCGCGATGAAGAAGGTCGAGACGGCAGCTGACATTTACCCTGTGTTCAGAGAGTTGTTCGAAAAGCAGGTGGAAGCATGAGCTCCCACGCTCACTCTGGTTCGCTGCCCCGGGGCCGCCGCCTCCCTTGGGACGGCCCGGCGGGAGGCGGCATGACCACTAAGCACCTGCATAACGAGGCGCGCGGCTATCAGCCGGAGCGCCGCCGAAAAGGAACGCATGCGCATCAGCCGCACGCGCAGCGCGAGCCCGGCACCCGCACCGACACGCGAGGGCAAACCGAAGCGCCCGAACTGGGGCAAAGGGAAGTCCGTATGAACGTTGCCGACCGACGGCCTCTGCCGTGCCCGTCCGACTGGACCTTCGAGCTTATCGAGGAATACGACACGCACATCGCGCATGTTGCGGAGCAATATGAGCTCGATGTCTATCCGATCCAGCTCGAAGTCATCAGCGCCGAACAAATGATGGATGCGTACGCGTCCGTCGGCATGCCGGTCAATTACCGGCACTGGTCGTTCGGCAAGCATTTCCTCGCCACCGAGAAGAGCTATCGGCGCGGCCAGATGGGGCTGGCGTACGAAATCGTGATCAATTCGAACCCCTGCATCGCGTATCTGATGGAAGAGAACACGATGACGATGCAGGCGCTCGTGATTGCGCACGCGGCCTACGGGCACAACTCGTTCTTCAAGGGCAACTATCTGTTCCGTCTTTGGACCGATGCGCACGCGATCATCGACTACCTCGTCTACGGCAAGAACTACATCGCCGAGTGCGAGGAGCGCTATGGGCTCGATCGCGTCGAAGAACTGCTGGACTCGTGTCACGCGCTGATGAATTACGGCGTCGACCGTTACAAGCGGCCGCAGAAGCTCTCGCTTGCGAAGGAATCGGCGCTGCGCCGCGAGCGCGAGGCGTATCTCCAGTCGCAGGTCAACGAACTGTGGCGCACGCTGCCCATCAAGAAGCAGATGGAAGCGGAAGAAGAGGAAGGGCGTTACCCGCCCGAGCCGCAGGAAAACCTGTTGTATTTCGCTGAGAAAAACGCGCCGCTGCTCGAGCCGTGGGAACGTGAGGTGATCCGCATCGTCCGCAAGATCGGACAGTACTTCTATCCGCAGCGGCAGACGCAGGTGATGAACGAAGGCTGGGCGACGTTCTGGCACTACACGTTGCTCAACACGCTCTATCAGCAAGGCTTGCTGGAAGACGGCTTCATGATGGAGTTCCTCCATTCGCACAGCAACGTCATCTATCAGCCGCCCGTGACCAAGCCGTACTACAGCGGGATCAACCCCTACGCGCTCGGCTTTTCGATGATGAGCGACATTCGCCGGATCTGCGAATCGCCGACCGAAGAAGACCGTAAGTGGTTTCCGGAGATGGCCGGCACGCCTTGGCTCGAAGCGCTGCACTACGCGATGCGCAATTTCAAGGACGAGAGCTTCATCGCGCAATACTTGTCGCCGCACTTGATCCGCGATATGCGTCTTTTCTCGGTGCTCGACGACGACATGCGCGATGCGCTCGAAGTCTCCGCGATTCATGACGAGAGCGGTTATCAGTACGTGCGGCAGGCGCTGTCCCGCCAATACGATATGCATCACCGCGAGCCGAACATCCAGGTGTGGTCGGTGAATACGCGCGGCGACCGCAGCCTCACGCTGCGGCATTTCATGAGCGACAATCGCCATTTGGCGAACGACAGCGACGAAGTCCTCAAGCACATGGCTCGGCTGTGGCAGTTCGACGTGTATCTGGAGAGCGTCGACGAAAACGGCACCGTGAGGAAACGGTACGACTGCCGCTATACGCCGCCTACGATTCGGGCCTGATGTTGCACTAAAGCCGTCTCAGTCAAGCTATCCAATGTTCAATCTAGCCAGCCTTCGGGCTGGCTTTTTTTCGTCTGTACGGTTCGCGCGCGGGCCCGGGCACCTGCCGCCGCCCGTCGATTCATGACGATTAGCTAACACTATTTCTTTCGTTTGTTTAGAATTTGCAGCCTTATTGAAATACAAATGTAACGATGAGGCAGCGCCAACAACGCACGTCTCGCGCCAACCCCGTCTGAGACCACCAAGGAGCCCGCCGCATGACCGATGTCACCGAACAAAATGTCCTGAGCCCGAACGACACCCGCCGACGCATCCGTGCGATCGTCGGCGCTTCCTCGGGCAATCTAGTCGAATGGTTCGACTTCTACGTGTATTCGTTTTGCGCGCTGTATTTCGCGCCGGCCTTTTTCCCGAGCGGCAACCCGACGACTCAGCTGCTGAATACCGCAGGCGTGTTCGCGGCGGGCTTTCTGATGCGCCCGATCGGCGGCTGGTTCTTCGGCCGCATCGCCGACAAGCACGGTCGGCGCACCGCGATGATGATCTCTGTGCTGATGATGTGCGGCGGCTCGCTCGTGATCGCCGCGCTGCCCACCTACACGCAGATCGGCGCGCTCGCGCCCGCGCTGCTCCTGATCGCGCGGCTGTTCCAGGGGCTCTCGGTCGGCGGCGAGTACGGCACGAGCGCGACCTATATGAGCGAGGTCGCTTTGAAAGGGCGCCGCGGCTTCTTCGCGTCGTTCCAATACGTGACGCTGATCGGCGGGCAGCTCTGTGCGCTGCTCGTGCTCGTCATCTTGCAGCAGTTGCTTTCGACCGAAGACCTCAAGGCTTGGGGTTGGCGCATCCCGTTCGTTGTAGGCGCACTGGCCGCGCTCGTTTCGCTTTACCTGCGCAAGTCGCTCGATGAAACCACCAGCGCCGAAACGCGCAGTCGCAAGGAGGCCGGCACGATACGCGGCCTGTTCAAGCACAAAGGCGCTTTCTTGACGGTGGTCGGTTTCACCGCCGGCGGCTCGCTGATCTTCTACACGTTCACGACTTACATGCAGAAGTATTTGGTGAACACCGCGGGCATGCATGCGAAAACCGCGAGCAACGTGATGACCTGCGCGCTCTTCGTCTACATGCTGCTGCAGCCGGTGTTCGGCGCGCTGTCGGACAAGATCGGGCGGCGCAAGTCGATGATCGGGTTCGGCATGCTTGCCACGGCCTTCACGGTGCCGCTGCTGCATGCGCTGAAGGACGTGTCGAACCCATACGCCGCATTCGGCCTCGTCGTGCTCGGGCTCGCGATCATCAGCCTGTACACGTCGATCAGCGGCTTGATCAAGGCCGAGATGTTCCCGCCGGAAGTGCGCGCGCTCGGTGTCGGGTTGTCATATGCGGTGGCGAATGCGATCTTCGGCGGCTCGGCCGAATACGTTGCGCTGTGGATGAAGTCGATCGGTCACGAAACGGCGTTCTATTGGTACGTCACTGCGCTATGCGCGGTCTCTTGCTTCGTGTCGTGGCGCATGCGCGATCCGAGCCGCGAAGGGTACCTGCGGCACGAACCTTGATCGGCCGCTTGCGAGATAGTGATGATCGCGTCGCGACCGCTTGGCTGACGGCGCATCGGCGTGCGGGTCGCAGGACCTTCGAGCGCGGCGCGTTAGCGGCGCCAGGCAAGCAGGGGTGAGGCGGACCTGCCCGCTATGACTTGCGCGCCCGCGCGCGGGCGAGAAGTTCGCGGACTTCGTCGTCGGTGGTCTCGCTGAAGTCTTCGTAGTATTGGCCGACGCTAAAGAAGTTCGACGGACTGGCCACGCAGACGAACGCATCGACGATGCCGCTGAAATCGGCTTCCGCGCCGAGCGGCGCGACGGGCAAGCCGATGATCACGCGCGCCGGATGCTGTTGGCGCAAGGCGCGCACGGCGGCTTGCATCGAGGAACCGGTCGCCATGCCGTCGTCGACGATGATCGCGACGCGTCCTTCGACTTGGGCCGGCGCGCTCTCGCCGCGATAGAGCGCCGCGCGCCGCGCCAGTTCGATTTGCTCCTCCGCACGCACCGCCTCGAACTGCGCCTGCGTGACGCGTGCGATAACCATCGTGCCGTGATCGACGTACATGGCGCCGCCCGCCGCGATCGCGCCCATCGCGAGTTCGCGCTCGCCGGGCACGCCGAGCTTGCGCACGGGGAGCACATCGAGTTCGCCGCCGAGCGCCGTCGCGACCTCGAAGCCGACCGGCACACCGCCGCGCGGCAGTGCGAGGACGACGGCATCGGATTGCGCCCCTTCGTTTCGTAAATGAGCCGCAAGAATACGGCCCGCTTCGGATCGATCCCTGAACAAGCTGTACATGATGCCCCCACCGCGCAACGCTCGTGTCTCTATGGTAGCCGCCGTGCGCGAAAGCGTTCGGCGCCGTGCGCGGCAAACCCTGCGCCGGGTTCGGACCTGCGACGTGTGCTATGCCGTTGGACGTTCTCGCGCGATCAGATACACCAGCGCGGCCATGAAAACCGACGCAAGCACGCCGAGTACCAGCACGAGCGCAGTGCTGACGGTGTCGCCGAAGCCCAGGTAGCGGTCGTCCGTCGTATAGATGAGCGTAAGCGGCTCGCCGCCGAAGCGTAGCGTCTCGGTTCGGCTGAAGAGTGTTTGGGCGGGCGCGTTGTCGAGAGCATCGGAGGTCGCGTACAGGAGGTTCGCCGGCGCCCCCGAGTACACCTGCAGGTCGATGTTCCGTTCGTGGACCTCCAGGCTGCCGAGCAGCCACTCGGCGTCGAGATGCGCGACGACGAAGCCCGCGACGTCGGCGCGCCGCGCCTCCTTCGTCGCGGACAGGCTCGCGCTTCGGTACACCGGCAGATAGAGCTCGAAGCGCGGACGACGGGAATCGGTACGGGTATCGAACGCGACCGGGTGCGCGATGAGCGCGGGTTGTCCGGTATCGGCCGCACGCAGCAACGCGCTGCGCCGCGATGGATCGCGGCCGAGATCGTAGGCGAGCGGCGCAGCTTCCGAGCGCTGCGGATACATGAGCGTGACCGGCACGAGCGCGCTCGCAGATACGCTGCTGTCGGCGGCGGCTTTGGCTTCGGGTGCGCTGTCTGATTTGATGTCGGCCGCGACACGGACCACGCCGTCCGATGTTGCCGTCGCATAGCCCAGCGCACGCACGGCGGGCTGCTTTTCGTCGAGATCGAGGTGCGAGACATAGCGGCGCCAAGCGTCCGGGGAAACGGGAGCCGCGGGCGAAGCCGAAAGCTGAGCCGCAACCGGCGGCGTAGCCGAGGTAACGGCAGTCACCGCGATGAGGCCGCTCGCCCCGCGCAGGATTTCCTCGCAGGCGCCGAGCTTGTTGCGCAAGTCCACGGTGGTTTGCGCCGCGCGCCACTCGAAGCGCGCGAGCGCGGCGCGCTGGAGCTGGTCGTGCACGATCCGCCACGTGCCGATCACCGCGGCGAGCGCGACGATAAAGGTGGCAACGGCGGCGAATGCGGGAAGCCGGACGAGCGTGGCGAATCGCGCGGGCGGCGGGTTCGGCACATCGTGACCCGAGGTTTTTCCGTAAGCGGTCATGCGGTGTGGTGGCTAGTGAGGTCCTTGGAGCCGCGGCCGCTCCGCGAGCGGCTTGACGGCAAAGACGGATTTATTCTGTTCCCGTGCGAGGGCCGCGGGTTTGTCCAAGGGGAAATTGTGCGCGTTTTGCGGATTGCCCGCCAGCGAGCCTCTGGCGGACGCGCGAGCGACTCTCGCGGGGAGGGCGCGGGCCGTCAAAGCGCGTCGTGAAAAATCACACCTAGCGTATGCCGCCGCCCCGAACGCAGACGGCTCACGCCATGCCGCAGCGCGACGCGGTAGACGCCGCGCGAGCCCTGAACCGGACGATGATTGACCGCGAAAATCACCGCGTCGGCACGCGCGAGCGGCACGACCTCGACGCGCGACTGCATGCGCGGACGCTGCTCGGTCAGCACGAATTCGCCACCGGTGAAGTCTCGGCCCGGCTGCGACAACAGAATCGCGACTTGCAGCGGGAACACATGCTCGCCGTACAGATCCTGATGGAGGCAGTTGTAATCGCCCGCGCCGTATTCGAGGATCAGCGGAGTGGGGCGCTGCTGCCCGGCGGCATGACAGCGCCGGATGAACGCTTCGTGCGTGGCCGGATAGCGTGTGGCCATGCGCATGGCCTCGTTCCAGCGGTTCGCGACCGGTGCGAGATGCGAGTAGATCGTCGAGCGCAGGGCCGCGATGGGTTCCGGCAACGGGTACGCGAAATATTTGTACTCGCCGCGGCCGAAACCGTGGCGCTCCATCACCACGCGGCCGCGATAGATGTCGTCGCGCGGGTAGAGGGCAGTCAGCGCATCGCATTCATCGGCTGTCAGCAGCGCGGGCAGCGTCGCGCAGCCGTACTGACCCAGCTCATCTTCGATACGGGACCAATCGAACGAATCCACGCGCTGTGCGATCGCGTTTGGCGACGCGGCGGAAAGGAGGGTAAAAGCCGAAGGCGCGTCGAGGCGCCCGTTCGTGCGCAAGCGCGAACGGGTAGAGGGGAGTGGTGTGTTCATGTGAGGGACCTGTGCGTTGCGTTGATCATTCGCACAGTCTACGGACGCAGCCGCCGCCTCGCACTCCGACTCTTGCTGTCAAATTCCAAGCGCGCGAATATCGCAATAGCATCGGTTCAAGGGCGTGTCACGCCTTGTAGCCGATTTTGCGCAGCAGTTCCTTGCGCCATTGCACATCTTCGTCGTTTTCAATTCCAAGCGGCGGGAACCCATCGACGACGCCAAGAATCGCGCGTCCCTGGCCCGTCTCGGCGATGACGACCTCGGTCGGGTTTGCCGTCGCGCAGAAGATCCGGCAGACCTCCGGCACTGCCTTGATCGCATTCAGAACGTTGACCGGGAAATAGCCGTCGCCGAGCACGACGATGAAGCTGTGGCCAGCGGCGATCGACAATGCGTTCTTGCACGCGAGTTCGGTCAATTCGGCGTCCGTGCCCGAGTGCCGCACGAGGCGCTTGCCGGATGCTTCGCAAAACGCCAGGCCGAACTTGATGCCGGGAACCGTGCCGACCATCGCCTCGTGAATGTCTTCCACCGATTTGATGAAGTGCGATTGCCCCAGAATGAAGTTGGTGGTTTCGGGCTTCGAGATGGATACGGTGAGCAATTGATGCATGTTGGACCTCGCTCGTTGATGTCCGCATCGTTACACGTAGGGCTACGTGCTCGTGCGGGAGACTGCGAATCCTCGGACACATCAAGCGTAGTACGAAGCGGAAGCGAGAGAAAGCGAGCTGCGAAGAAAAGCCTGAGCGGGGCGGGTGGGCTTCAACCGGATTTCATGTGCGCGCGGAAAGGAAGCCAGTGTGTTGAGGAATCGTGGGCGCCTGACGTTCGATTGAGCGCCCATGATTCGATAACGGAAGCCGGCTGCCATACGCGCGAGTCACGTTGGATCTTCCAGGCCGATTCAGCTGCCGAAGTAGAGCGTGCAAAAGCTGTTCGGGCCGACGCAGGTCGACTCGGTCTTGCCGGCCGCCGGCGCTGCAGCCTTGCCGGCCGCGCTCGAGCCCGACATCTCGGAGCCGGCGCCGCTTGCCTTTTGCTGGGTGCGGGCGACTTGTTGCGCGAACATCGGATTGACGTCGGGATACGACGTGTCGGTAACGAAACGCGAACCGTTGTTTTCGGCCTGAATCAATTCCTGACGGACTTCGGCGCGGGTCTTTTCCTGAGCGGATGCGCTGGTCGCGATGCCGGCCGACGCAACGAGGGCCATGGAAAGAGCGATGACGAGACGCTTGTTCATTTCGAACTCCTAAATTGAATGGTTTCAAATTTCGCTTGCTACATCAGGGTGAACACAGCTTGAATCGGCTTTATTCCCGGTTGCTGTTTTTTGTTTTTATCGCGAACTGGGTGGGTCGATCGCCCTGGTCACGTCGAGTCCGAAAACTCCGGACTTGACTGGGTAAACCGCGGCACCTCGCGTTTTCTTCCCGCGATCGATTAAAAAAGAGCGTCGCGCGAAAGCGCACGAGGATCGCTGCCGGTGTCAGGGGCGAAGGAAAATGGGGTCGGCAAAGATTTCTTTGCCCGTGAAATGGCCGATCGACGCGCAGGGCGCCGCGTGCGCCTCGCGGCCGGTGGGAATGCCGGGTTCAGTCGGCGGGACGCTTATCCGTCAGCGCGCGCCGGCAATCCTCGAGTACCTGCTGGACGAGTTTGGCCTCGAAGTTCAGGTCATCGGTATCGAGAATTTCTTCGACCGCCTCGCGGGCCCAGTCGGCATCGACGAATCTGGCGTGCATCCGGGCGATATCGATCGCGAGCGCGGACAGCTTGGCGATGCTGAGCCAGTCCGCGTCGCGCATATGGCGGTCCAGCCACTTGTGCGCCGCCTGCACGTGAAATGGCGCTTGCGGCCATTCCTCGTTCAAGTAATAGGCCCCGAGGCTGCCGCACGTCAGCCAGCAAAGCAGTTCGACACGGTCGTTCGGACTTAGGTGTTGGCGTACATCACTCATAGCGACGCTCGCGAATGTGACTTGCGTTCGGGCCGCCGCTAGGCGAACCCATGGTCCTTCGCTTTGACAATAACACGTCATTAGGACAAGCAGGAGGGTCTGCCGTACAGACTCGGGTTCGCCCGGAGGGCCGCTGAGAATGCGGGCGCGAGTTTTACCGCGAGTCAGTTGGGGAGGAACGACGTCGTTGCCGGGGGCTCGCAGATCCGGTGCGATTTTGTGGCGGGAGCAGGGTTTGAATCTGGGGGGATCCGCCCATGTTTTTAATAGCTGGAAGTGCGCGACGATCCGACGAGCGTCCGCCACCGGTCCCGCTTCCGGCGAGGTGGGCGGTAAGGACCGCTGGCCGAGGTGCGGCCAACGTTGGCTCTTGCAAAAACTTATATTTTTCTTATAATTAACTAATGAATGCGATCAACTGGACCCCGAAAGCGGCGAAGCAATTGCGCAAACTAGACCGGCAGCACCAAGTCGCAATCCGCGACGGCGTAAATACGCTGGCTTCGATGCCCGAGTGCCAGAATGTAAAGGTGCTGACGAATCATGAATACGGCTACAGGCTTCGGGTCGGCAACTACTGGGGCCTGTTTAATTGGGATGGGGCGATACGAATCGTTGAAATCGAGGAAGTGAGGAAACGCGATGAACGCACCTACTAACATTCAAATCATCAACGGACCGGATGGGAATCCGGCCTTCGTCGTGATCCCCTATGCCGATTACGTCGCAGAACACGGTGCAGAACGGGGCATGATCCCGCATGCGGTCGTGTGCCGCACCGTCGATGGTGCGACGCCGGTTCGCGCCTGGCGCGAGCATCTTGGTCTCACGCAGGCGGAACTCGCTAACCGACTCGGCATTACGCAATCCGCATATGCGCAACAAGAAGCGAGCGAGCGTTTGCGCAAATCGTCGCGCGAAAAGATCGCGGTCGCACTAGGTATTAAACCCTGTCAACTCGACTTCTAAACGCACGCATCGGCGAGCGACCAGCCATCCAGTTGCGCACACTGCGTTTGCAGCAGCGCAGGGCTTCCGCGATTTGGTGAACCGAAAGACCGTCGGTCAGGGGGAGAAAGTCGGACGAGGCACCAAGACGCGGCGCGATGGCATTCACTGACTGACGCGGTCAGAGTTGCCGGCCACGTTAGTTACTTAATTTTACATAAGATAAATTATCGACATTTCTTCTGTGACAGCAATATGAGAATGTCGTGTTCTAGCAAGATACAAATGTCGTGTTTTGCGATGGCTGGCAAGCTTGCGGTTCTCTGCGCGATTGCAGGAGCCGCTCATGAAGCCAGCCGCACTCGTGACACTGACCATGCGCGAACTCGACCGACTCAAAGTCGTCCAGGCGATTGTCGAAACCGGCCTGAAGCCTGGTCGGGCAGCTGAGCGGCTAGGTTTGACGGTGCGGCAAGTCGAACGGCTGGTGCAGCGCTATCGTGAGTCAGGTCCAGCCAGCCTGGCTTCGCGCAGGCGCGCTCGTCCGGGCAACCGCAGGCTGGATGAAGGATTGGCGCTGCGTGCACTAGCAATCATTCGCGAGCGCTACGCGGATTTCGGACCGACGCTGGCCTGCGAGAAGCTGCGCGAATGCCATGGTCTGACGCTGTCCAAGGAAACGGTGCGGCACCTGATGACGGACGCGGGCCTCTGGGTGCCGCGCGCGCAGCGCCCGCCCAAGGTCTACCAGCCGCGGGCACGCCGCGCGTGTTTGGGCGAGCTGGTGCAGATCGACGGCAGCGAGCATGCGTGGTTCGAAGAGCGGGCGCCGGCGTGCACGCTGCTGGTGTATGTCGACGATGCCACGAGCCGTCTGATGGCGCTGCACTTCACGGCGAGCGAATCGACCTTCAGCTACTTTGAGGCGACGCGCGCGTACCTCGAGCGTTACGGCAAGCCGGGAGCGTTCTACAGCGACAAGGCCAGCGTATTTCGTAGCACGAAGGCCCACGAAACCGGCAGCAGCATGACGCACTTCGGCCGGGCGATGTACGAACTGAACATCGACGCGTTCTGCGCAAACAGCAGCTCGGCCAAGGGGCGTGTCGAGCGTGCGCATCTGACGCTGCAGGACCGGCTCGTGAAGGAATTGCGGCTGCGCGGCATCAGCACGGTGGAAGACGCTAATGCTTACGCGCCCTCTTTCATGGCGGCCTACAACGCGCGCTTTGCGAAGCTGCCCAAGAGCGCGTTCGATGCGCACCGGCCACTGCGTACTGACGAGAATCTGGATCTGCTGATGACGTGGCGCGAGACCCGCCGTGTCACGAAGTCACTCACGGTGCAGTACGACCGCGTGATGTATCTGCTGGACGACACGCTCGCGAACCGCAAGCTGATCCATCGGTATATCGACGTGTGGGAGTACCCGGACGGACGCATCGAGATCCGGGCTGATGGCCAAGTATTGGCCTGTCGGCAGTATGACCGGTTGGCCGAGATCGATCAGGGCGCGGTCGTTGAGCACAAGCGCCTGAGTCACGTCCTGCAGGTCGCGCAGGCCATTCAGGCCCAGCGCGACGATCGGCGCATCTCCGGTTCGCCTTCCCGCACGAATCAGGGCCAGCCGGTTCGAGCAAAGGAACGCGGCGCTGGCACGAAGAAGCAGCGCGAGTTCACGCAGGCTGACGTCGAGCACGTGGTCGTGGAGCTGTCACAACGCAGACAGGCGCAGTCGCAACCTCGCAAACCTGGCCGTCGGTCTGCTAGAGCGATCGCAGCAGACGTGAGCGCCCTGCCCGTTCAGACTCCATCCTTCGACACTGCGTGAGCTGAAAACTAAGAGAAACAAACCCTGAACCCCAACAAGCCGGACATTTGAACTTAGCTGGAAGGCGGACATTTGAATCTGGCGTTGACATTGTGTGTAACGGCTAAGTTGTAATGTCCGCTTCTGGCTAAGTTCAAATGTCCGCTTTCGTGCCGCGTAAGCTATCCGACCGCCGTGTTCCCGGCGCCGGAGGCTTTGATGGCTGCGACAGAACGGATAACGATGACGATGCGCGAGCTGGACCGATTCAAAGTCATTCAGAACGTGGCCGACGGCACGCTCAAGCCGTGGCGCGCGGCGGAACGGCTGGGCATTAGCCGACGCCAGATTTCACCTGGCGCGAGCCGTGGCGCGTGACCAAGGCATTCACCGTGCAATACGTCCACGTTAAAATTAGTGTTCGGGATTTCCTCACAGAATTTTCATCAAAACCCTACGGCTCGACCCTTGCGCCGGCTATTTAAATCTCTCATAGTCAGCGTCTTGCACGATTCAAGCGAAGACCTGACGCTGCAAGCCAATGACCGTGCGGTTGATCCGCTCATGACGCGACCGAACCTGTTTAACAATGACGGCGGAACACAGTTTGATTTCTGAACTCGTCGATGAGCACGCTGGATCGCCGCACCCGCATTCTGTAAATAGGCGCTCGCGCCTGCTTCCCGCAGCCGTTGCACTGCTGTCGTTGCTCGTCGTTCTCATTGCCGCGCCGTTCGCCAAGGTACCGCTGCCTCAGGTGCCCGCGTTTATCCCCGTATATGAATCGGCGCTCATTCTTAACGATCTGATCACCTCGGTCCTTCTGTTCGGCCAATGCGTGATCGCCCGCTCCCGGGCACTCGGCGCATTGGCAAGCGGCTATTTGTACACATCGGCGATCGCCCTGCTCCATATGTTGAGCTTCCCGGGGTTGTTCTCGCCAACAGGACTCTTGAATGCGGGACCGCAAAGCACGGCCTGGATATATATCTTCTGGCACGCCGGGTTTCCGTTCTTCGTCATTGCCTATGCACTGCTCAACGACAGGAGACAGGCCAGAATAAAGGGAAACATCGTCGGAGCAGGCAAGCTGATGTTCGTCGTCGGCGCCATGCTTTGCCTCGCAGCAGGGATGGCTGCCCTCGCAACAGCAGGAGAGCACCTGCTGCCTGAAATCATGCGAAACAACCACTACACGCCGACGATGCGATGGGTGGCGGGATCGACTTGGGGAATCTGTCTCCTCGCCCTTGCGGTGCTGTACCGGCAACGACGGCGTTCGCCGATCGACCTGTGGCTTATGGTGGTGCAGTGCGCCTGGATTTGCGATGTCGCGTTGAGTGTCGTGTTCAACGGGGGGCGCTATGACCTCGGGTTCTATGTCGGTCGAATCTACGGCATGTGCGCAGCCAGCTTCGTGCTTCTGTTGCTGCTGGTCGAAAATACTTTTCTTCATTCGCGGCTTGCGGCAGCACTTGACGAGTTGAAGCGGCTCGCCACGACAGATCCGCTGACGGGTGTCGCCAATCGACGCGCCTTCGACGCCGCGCTGACAACGCACTGGCAGCGCACCCTCCACGACGGATCGACGCTGTCATTGCTGATGATCGACATCGATTTCTTCAAACATTTCAACGATCACTACGGCCATGTCGAAGGCGACCGGTGCCTTCTGCTCGTTGCCGAATGCCTCGCACGGACAGTGCGGGGCACAAGCGATCTGGTGGCGCGCTACGGTGGCGAAGAGTTCGTGGTTCTGTTGCCGGAAACCGATGCGGCGTCGGCCGCTCACGTCGGCAAGCGAATGTGCGACGCCGTCGCCGCACTGGCGATTCCCAATGCCGGTTCACCTCATATGCCCCACGTCACGATCAGTGTCGGCGTCGCCACCCGGGTTGTCGAAATAGGCGCTGAGATGATGGATCTAACCAAGGCTGCCGATCACGCACTCTATCTTGCAAAGGCAGCGGGGCGTGGCCGGGTCGAGGAAGCGGGCTTGACCGCTTAGTGCGCCGCTACGCGCTACGCGATCAAGCCGAGTCCTCAGCAAAGATAGGCTATCCTCCGCGCGTACACCCCTCACCTGCTCGCCGAGCACCATGCAGTGAACTTGCCGTGCCGGATTCTATCTGCGCGCGCGGTCGGGCTACACGTGGGCGCTCGACGTCGGCTGCGGCAGACGCGCAACGCTGTGAGACCCGGAGCGGCATGCATGCCTCGTCTCAGCCCCTTGCCCGTCCTTCGCGAAACACGGGGGGATTCCCGCGATAAGGCAGAGGATTGTTAGCGAAGCACAGACGGCGCAACTGGCCCGCATTGGCACGACGTGCGGGCCGTCTGTGCTTGGCTAACAATTCTTTGAGCTAAACCGCTCCACAGACGGTTGGGCTATGTGCGTTGAATCGAAGCACGCATGTGGTGTTCACGACGACCGTATTCGCAGCGCCCGGGACGAACAGCTCGCGGCCCGCTTTGGGAAAGGAATACCTGCACAACGCAAGGGATGACGAGACGACGCGGAGTGTCTCAGGCGAGGGTGCGCGACATCTGGCCGAGCGTATCCCAGGGCGCCGGCGGGAGGCGGAGGGGTCGGTGTTGCGAGCGAGCGGATCGGGATTCATCGGGGACTCGCCGGTGGCGCGCGCGGCGCCGCATAGGGCAACAAGTGGTCGATGCACAGCATGCGCCCGCGCGAACACACTGGACAGACGTAGAGCGAGCGGCCTGTGAGTTCCGCGTAGCGGTCGCGATAGTCAAGTTCGGGCGCGTCGCAGGCTTCGCTGGTTGGCTCGACGTTGAGCAGATCACGGCATACGGTCAGCCGAGACTCACGCAGGCGATTGCTGAGCAAGCCGTAGTGACGGATGCGTTGTAGCCCGCGCGGCAACACATGCAGCAGGAAGTGCCGGATGAATTCGTGGGCGTCCAGATGCATCACGCGCGGCCTGCCCGGATGACGATAGTCCTTCCAGCGGAACGTGACGCGCCCGTCGGTCTGGCCGACGAGGCGGTTGTTGGAGATCGCGACGCGGTGTGTGTAGCGGCCGAGATAGTCGAGGACCTGCTGCGGGCCGCCAAACGGCTCCTTAGCGTAGACAACCCATTCGGCGTGCCGCGGACCGGCAAGATAGCGAGCAAACTCGCGTCGTTCCGCCAGGTGCACGAGCGAGGAGAAGAACCGCAGTTCGCCCACGTCGAAGGCATGCTGCAATCGCTCGAGGAACAGTCGCCGGAACAGACGCGAAAGCACCCGCACGGGCAGGAAGAAACCAGGTTTGCAGGCCACCCAGCGGCTGCCGTCGGCAGCGAGGCCACCGCCCGGGACGACGCAGTGCAGATGGGGATGATGCACAAGATTCTGCCCCCACGTGTGCAGGATCGCGATGAAACCGATCGTTGCACCGAGATGGCGTGGGTCGGCCGCGATCGTGTGCAGCGTTTCGGCCGTGGCCTGGAACAGGATGTCGTAGACCACCCGCTTGTTCTGGAAGGCGATCGACGCGATCTGCTCGGGGATGGTGAAGACCACGTGGAAGTACGGCACGGGCAGCAGGTCGGCTTGGCGGTCCTCGAGCCATTGCGCGCGGGCGAGCGACTGGCACTTCGGACAGTGCCGGTTACCACAGGAGTTATAGGCGATGCGCTGATGTCCACAGGTGTCGCACTGCTCGACGTGGCCACCCAGCGCCGCGGTACGACATTGCTCGATCGCGCTCATGACGCGACGCTGTTCGCGGCTGAGCGAGTCGGCATGCACTTCCCGATAGGTTGGGCCGTGTCGACGCAGAACGTCCGCCAGTTCCAGCGCGGCGCGCATCATCGCGCTCAGTCGTTGGTGGGCGATGGCTCAGGGCAGATGGGAGTGGCAGATCGGTGAGGCAGGCGATCGAACGGACTGGTCGTCGCGCAGACGGTGCTGGTTGCGACCTTCAGATAGCGCGAGGTGGTGGCAAGGCTGCAATGACCGAGCAGCAACTGGATGGTGCGCACGTCGGTGCCGGATTCGAGCAGGTGCGTCGCGAACGCATGGCGCAAGGAGTGCGGCGTGATGGGCTTGCTGATACCGGCGCGGCGGCGCGCGTCCTGGCAGGCTTGCCGTATCACGTCGGCACCCACGGGTTGATCCGCGAAGCGGCCCGGGAACAGCCAGTACTGGGGCCGGCCAATGCACCAGTAATTGCGCAGGATCTCCAGCAGCCGTGGCGAGAGCATCACATAGCGGTCGGCGTGGCCCTTGCCCTGTTCGACGCGCAACATCATGCGCTGGCTATCGATATCGCTGACCTTCAGCCGGGTGGCCTCCGAGATGCGCAGGCCCGCGGCGTAGGCTGCCATCAGCACGGTACGATGCTTGACGCTGCGGATCGCTTCGAGGAACTGGTTGACCTCCTCCTGACTGAGGATCACCGGCAGCTTGCGGGGTGTCCTCGACATGGGGATCTCGTCGACTGACCAGTCGCGTTTGAGCGTGACGTTGTACAGAAAGCGCAGCGCCGCAGTGGCCACCACCAGCGTGCTGGGTGAGCGCCGCAGGACCTCAATCAGGTGCACTTGCCAGTCGCGCACCTCCTCTGGGCCCAGCAGTTCAGGGGAACACCCGAAGTGCTGGGCAAAGGCGCTCACCTGCTGGAGGTAGGCGCGCTGCGTGTTGGCGGCGAGGTTGCGCACGCGCATATCCACGATCATGCGTCGACGTAAGGGTGTCATGGCGGACTCCACTCAGAAGGGACAAGGCAGCAAACTGCACTGCCATCGTCCCACTCGAGGGGAGCCATTCCATGAACGATGTCGAAGCCGACGCCGCTGGCTGACCACCTCCTCCCGCGTCAGCGGGTTAGTTCAAGGCGAGGTTATCGCCGCCACCCAGACCACGAGCTAAGCCCCAGACGAGAGCCAGAAAGCCGCGCCTGGTTAGAATAGCCACCCCGACTGAAAATGCGACGGGATTGGGTCGGGTGCGCGCGGCAGCATGAGGATCCGGCGCACCGCAGCCCTCCTCGCCGCGACTCCCCAGGTCCTCGAGACGCGGAACGGTCAGCTCGCGATCCACAAGTTCGTCACCCAAGCCTTGAATATGGCGCAGACGAGCGATACCACGAATCTTCAGCGCTGGCGCACGCGATTGGGCGCGACTCAGAACTGGAACCTGTGAGCCTCCTCATCGACGAAAATCTCGACGCCGCCCGGGGCAAGCTCAATCACGCCGTCACAGCGCCCTCCCGTGAGCGCGCTTGCCAATCCGCGAACGTGCAGTGACGTGCGCTTCGACTCCTTCGTCAGGTTCAGCACGAAAAGCAGCCGCTTGCCGTTGCCACTGCGCACGGACAGCTCGACGCCCTCGGGCAGATCGGGCACGAAGTCGATGGACGTTTCCTCCGCCACGCGCCGGAAGAAGGCGCGATAGGCGTCATTGTCCAGCACGGTGCCCAGGTAGTACGACACGCCCTTGCCGAAGCGATTGCGCGTCACCGCCGCGCGGCCGGAGAAGTACTCGCTGGCGTAGGTCCCGATCGTCTCGGCGGACAGCGGCTCCAGAATGTCGCACCACTGTTCGCAGTCGAACTGTTGGTCGCCGTAAAGCACCACGTGCTGCGTGTCGCGTCCCACGGGATCGTATTCGTCGACCTGCACTCCGGTCACGTCGCCGACGAGATTCGGAAGACGGCCAGGCCAGCAGACATTGTTCATGTTCTTGACGCCGGTCCGCGCGGTCAACACGAGGGTGCCCCCACTTTCGACATAGCGGCGCAGTTTGCCGGCTACGGCGTCATCAAGCAGGTAGAGAGACGGCGCAACCACGAGCTTGTAGCCGTCGATCGCTTCGGTCCAGTTGATGACATCGGTGCCGATCCCGAGCCGCACAAAAGCGGCATGCATCTGCTTGAAGTTGCCAAGGTAGTCGAATCCGTCGGACTGCGGCTGGATACGAAGCGCATTGAGCTGCTCATGGGAGAACAGCATGGCCACGTCGTTCTTGAGCGTCGTGCCTTCCAACAAAGGCGCGAGCTTTTGCGTTTCCCTGCTGAATTGCTCGAACTCCGCAAAGCGGCGGCCCGGCTCGCCGTGATGATCGAGCAAGCCATGCCAGAACTGCTCCGCCCCGATACGCGCGGTGCGCCACCGAAAATGCACCACGACGTCCGCGCCGCGCGACACGCTCTGCCACGCGTGAGCGCGGATCATGCCCGGAAACGGTGTGCGCGACATTGGATGCCAACAGCCCGGCGTGCCGCTCAGCTGCTCCATGACCCAGTAGTTTTTCCGCTTCAGGCCGCGCGTCAGGTCGTGCGTGAGCGCGCCGTGGTAGACCTTCGACTTCGCATCGTTGGCGAGATCGGTGCTCGGATAGTAGTCGACCGATGCGAAATCCATGCTGTCGAACAAATCGTAGTAGTCCGTCGTGACGGGATAGCCCCACAGGTTGTGCGTCACGAATTTTCCGGGACTGTTCGCGCGTATCAACACCGCCTGGAAACGGTTAAAGTCCGCCACCGAATCCGACGAGAAGCGTTGGAAATCGAGCAGAAAGGACGGGTTCAGATGGGGAGAGCCGCCCAGCGGCGTCGTCACCTGCGTCCACGAGCTGTATTCGCCGCTCCAGACCACCGTGCCCCACTCGCGATTCAGGTTTTCCAGGCTGCCGTACTTCTTCTGCAGCCACGCACGGAAGCCGCGCGTGCAATGTTCGCAATGACAATCGTTCGCGGCGAGCTCGTTGTCGGTCTGCCAGCCGATCACCGCCGGATGGGAGCCGTAGTGCTTCGTCAGCCGAGCGATGATGCGCTCGGAGTACTGGCGTAGCGAGGGGCTGTTGTAGCAGCGATGGCAGCGCACGCCGGGATACACGGGCTGACGCTTGCTGTCGACAGGCAGCACATCGGGATGCTTCTCGACGAGCCAGTTCGGCGGCGTCGCGGTCGGCGTGCCGAGCACGATGTCGATGCCGTGACGCGCCAGCGTCGCAATGGCGGTATCGAGCCAGCCGAAATCGTATTCGCCCTCTCTGGGCTCCAGCCGGGACCACGCAAACTCGGCAAGGCGCGCGATGCCAATCCCCGCTGCCTGCATGCGCTGTGCGTCCTGCTCCCACATCGCGGGGTCCCAATGTTCGGGGTAATAGTCGACTCCGACCTTCATATGGATCGTCCTGAAACGGTTCTAATTGAGTGATTGGGGCAGCGGCACGGTTAAGGCGCTCGTGCCACCGCGGAAATGAAACTCGCCCTAACCCTTGGTCGCCCCAAAAGTCAGGCCGGCAATGAAATGCTTCTGCATCGCGAAGAACATCGCGACCGAGGGCAGCGCCGCCAGCAGCGAGCCCGCCGACACGAGGTTCCACGCCGTCGTCCACTGTCCTTTCAGCGCGGCGACGCCGACGGTGATCGGCGCCGCATCATCGCCTTGCGTCAGGCACAAGGCCCAGAAGTAGTCGTTCCACACGAACGTGAAGACGAGAATGGCCAGAGCCGCGAGCGCCGGCGCAATGAGCGGCAGGATGATGCGGTAGAACAATTGCCACTCGTTCGCCCCTTCGATGCGCGCGGCCTCGATCAGCTCGAACGGCAGCTCCTTGATGAAGTTGCGCAGGAAGAGCGTGCAGAACCCGGTCTGAAACGCGACGTGAAAAAGGATCAGCCCCTCGACGGTGTTGAACAGACCCAAACTCAGCGTCAATTGCCGGACCGGAATCATCAGGACCTGGATCGGCACGAAATTGCCGGCTACGAAGGTGCCGAGCAGCGCGGCATTGGCCTTGAACGGATAGGTCGCGAGCGCAAACCCCGCCATCGACGCCAGCGCCATGGCACCGACCACCGACGGAATCGTGATGAGGCAGCTGTTCACGAAGTAATGCAGCATCGGCGAATCGACGAGCACGGTCCGGTAGTTCTCGAACAGCGCGAACTGATGTGGCCATCCCCAATAGTTGCCTTCCATCAGCTCGTTCGACGAACGCACGGACGTCACCATCACGGCGAAGAGCGGCAGCAGCCAGAGCACGAGCGCGATCGGCAGCGAAGCCTTGTAGAGCCCTCGGCTTGCTGGCTTCCATTTTGCAACGGGCATCGGATACATGACGGTTCCTTTCCTTTACCGATCCGCATGCAGCAGGCGCCGCAGCTGATAGACGATGAAGACCAGCATGATGAGAAAGAGCACGACCGCGATCGCGGCGGAATAGCCGAAGCGGAAGTACTTGATGGCCTGGTCGTACATGAAGTACGCGAGCACCGTGGAGCTGTCGAACGGACCGCCGCCCGTCATCACCGCGATCAGATCGAAGCTGCGCAGCGCCCCGATGACGGTGAGCACCACCGAGAGGAATGTGGCCGGCTTGAGTTGCGGCAACACCACGTGCCACAGCAGCGGCCAGCCTCCCGCCCCTTCCATCCGCCCCGCCTCGATGATTTCCGGATTGATGCCGGTCAGGTTCGTCAGATAGAGCAGCATGCAGAACGGGATCTGCGGCCAGAGCGCCGCCGCGATGATGCCGAAGGTCGCGTAGCGTTCGTCGCCGAGCACCGGGATGCCGTGGCCGACAAACACCTTCAGCAAGCCGAACGACGGATCGTAGAACCAGCTGAACACGAGACCGACGACCACGCCGGACAGCACGAACGGCGAGAAGAACAGCGACTTCACGAGCCGCATGCCGCGCACGCTCTGATTCAGGTACAGCGCGAAGGCCAGCCCGATGGGCGGCGCGAGCAGGAACAGCACCAGCCAGATGACGTTGTTCCTGAGCGCGACGTAGAACGTCTCGCTGTGCAGCAGCTCCACGTAGTTCGCCAGGCCGACGAAGGTCTTCTCGCTCATGCCGTCCCAGTTGTAGAGGCTCAGGACGATGCTGCTGACGATCGGATAGATGACGTAGATGCCGAACATCAGGCATGCGGGCAGCAGGAAGAACCACGCTGCCCGCATGCGCCGGCGTGCGAGCGGCGCGCGGGTGTGTGAGCGGGATGCGGCACGTCCCCTTTCTTGCTGCGCGCCTGCGGATGCCGCGGGACGCGTGGACTGCGCGGTCTGCAACGGATGCATGATGGGCCTCGACCGGTTACGACTTCGAGTAGATCCGCTGACGCTCCTGCTCGAGGTGAGCGAGGATCGAATCGAGCTGGGACGGGTCGCTCATGAAGCGCTGCATGCCCTTCATGCCTTCGTCGGCCATCTCCTTGGTCATGTCGCGGTCGTAGAACTGGGCGATGCCGGCGCTGGTCTTCGACAGGATGTCGAAACCCTTGCGCGCGATCGGATCGTCGGGCAGCGGCGACTGGTTGTTGGCCGGCAGCGAGCCGAACGCGGCGGCATACCGGCCGTCGACGTCCGACCGGGCGACGAACGCCAGAAAACGCCGCGCGTCCGCTTTGTTCGTGGCGCGAGCCGGGATGTTGAGGCATTCCGCCGACCCGTCTTCGGCGACCGACACCTTCGGATCGACCACCGGGAACTGGAAGTAGCCCGTTTCCGGTTTGATCGACGGGGGCAAGCCGGCTGAGAGGAAGGTCCCCATCAGCATCATCGCGGCCTTGCCCTGGATATAGAGCGGCTGCACCGAATCGAGGCTGTACGAGAGCGGGTTGTCGATGAAGTACTTTTCGTCGATGAGCGTCTTCCACGCCTGGTACACCTTCTTGACGCGGGCATCCGTATAGGGCACCTCACCTGCCATCAGCTGCATGTGGAAGGCGTAGCCGTTCAGCCGCAGGTCAAGGTAGTCGAACCACGCGGCAAGCGTCCACGCATCGCGGCCGCCCACAGCGATCGGCGCAATGCCCGCGGCTTTCAGCTTGCGGCACGCTTCGAGAAATTCGTCCCAAGTTTTCGGCTCGCTCGCGATGCCGGCCTTCTGAAACAGGTCCTTGCGATAGAAGAGCCCCCACGAGAAATAGTCGGTCGGGACCGCGTACTGCTTTCCGGCGTAAGACGACGCCTGCTTCAGCGAAGCGAACTCCGTATTCCAGCTGTTCTTCTGCCAGTCGGTCGACAGGTCCTCGAACAAGCCCCGCTTCGCGTAGTACGCCATGCGCTCACCCTCGTGCCACTTGACGACGTCGGGTGCGACAGTCGTGAGCCACGCCGGCAGCTGAACCTTGTACGCTTCCTCCTCGACGAAATTCGCTTTCACCTTCACGTCGGGATTCGCCTTCTCGAAGTCGGCGATGACACTCTCCCACAGGGCGCGCTGATTGGCGCCCTTGAATGCGACGTTGAAGTTCAAGGTGCCCGCGTGGGCGCCGGTGGCAAGGGCTAACGCGACGGCAAGCGCCGGCAGTCGGCGAATCGTCTTCATGAAGTGTCTCCGGATTGTTTTTAATGAAGCGGCGGCACGTGGCGGCCGTCCGCTGTGAAGAGGTGACAACATGGCGCCGGCACCGTGAGTCGAATCGTGTCGCCGGCGTGGCTGGCCGTGTCGCCCTGCACTTTCGCCAGCAATGTCGCGCCGGCCGGATCGTCGAGATGCAGATAGCTCTGCTCGCCAAGCCGCTCCACGAGCGCGACCTTGCGCACGATGGCCTGCGGCGGCGCCTCGGCGCCACTTGCCTCAGCCCGTTCTCCAGCCTGCAGATGCTCGGGACGAATGCCGAGCGTGACGGGCTGCGCAGCCGTCAACGCGGCGCCGGACGCCGACACGCGCAACATCTCGCCGGAGCCGTTGAGCCGCACCGCGACGCCGAGCGCGTCGCTCGATACGACCTTGGCCTCCAGAAAATTCATGCGCGGCGTGCCAATGAAGCCCGCGACAAAGCGGCTGTTCGGGCGGTGATAGAGGTCGAGCGGCGCGCCGATCTGCGCGATGCTGCCGAAACGCTCGGCGTCCTTGCCCGCGTGCAGCAGCACAATTTTGTCGCCCAGCGTCATGGCCTCGATCTGGTCGTGGGTGACGTAGACCGTGCTGGCCTGCGCGAACTGGTTGTGCAGCCGGGCGATTTCGACGCGCGTCTGCCCGCGCAGCATGGCATCCAGATTCGAGAGCGGCTCGTCGAACAGGAACACGCCCGGCTCGCGCACGATCGCACGGCCAATGGCAACCCGCTGCCGCTGCCCGCCCGACAGCGCGGCCGGCTTGCGCTCGAGCAGCGCGTCGAGTTGCAGCGTTTGCGCCGCCTTGCCGACCCGGCGCTCGATTTCATCGCGCGGCGTCTTGGCGAGCTTCAGGCCGAAGCCCATGTTCTCGGCCACCGTCATGTGCGGAAACAGCGCGTAGCTCTGGAACACCATCGCCACGCCGCGCTGCGACGGCGGCACGTCGTTCACGAGCTTGCCGGCGATCCTGACCTCGCCGTCCGTCGCATCCTCGAGTCCCGCGATGATCCGCAGCAGCGTCGACTTCCCGCAGCCCGACGGACCGAGGAAGACGCAGAACTCGTTGGCGCCGATTTCCAGGTTGATGTCGCGCAGCACCGGCGGATGCTCGCCGTACGCCTTGGACACTTCCGACAACGTAATTGCAGCCATGTCTCCGCCTTTGGTTTAACGTTAAATCATTCGGCGCTGAAAAATGGCCCCAAGGGCCATCGCGCCAGAAACGTTCTATTGTGTTTGCGGAATGTACGCCGGTCGCCTAGCCGTTGCAAGCGCGAATTTCGTCGTGGTTTGCCCGGATATCCGGCTCTGGCGCCGCCTCCGCCCTGACGCTATATTGCGTCTCAGACTAACAGCCCCACGGCGGACGGCTCACGCGGATGGACAAGAAACGGGACGCAGCGGCGACCATCAAGGACGTTGCAGAACACGCGGGTGTTTCACCCATGACGGTATCGAACGTGTTGCGCGGCAAGGGGCGCGTGAGCGAGGAAACGCGCAGGCGCGTGCTCGAGGTTGCCGAACGCGAGGGGTATCGCCCCAACCTGGCCGCGCGGGCGCTCGTCGAGCGCAAGGCACCGACGCTGGCGCTGATGCTCGGCTGTATCACCAACCCGTTCTACCCGGAATTCACGCTCGCGACGAATCTCGCGGCCCTTCGGCACGGGCGATACCTGCTGGTCTGCAACACCGACCATGAGCAAGACGGCGGCACGCGGTTTCTGGAGGAAGTCGGCGGGTCGCTCGCGGATGGCGTGCTGGTCGCCAATCACGGAGACTTGGCCGTCGAGCAGTTGCGCGAAGTCGAAGTGCGTGGCATCCCGGTCGTCATCAGCATCTGGGAGCTTCCCGACGAACCGCCGGGTATTCCATGCGTTGCATTCGATTCGAAGGCGGCCGGGCGGATCGCCACCGCTCACCTGATCGAGCTCGGTCATCGGCGGATCGGCGCCGTCATCGGCAGCCCCAAGACAGGCATCCATCGCGGCCGTTACCGGGGCTATCGCGACGCGCTGCGCGGCGCGGGCATTCGGCCCAGCGCGGCCGATGAGCGGTTCGCGAGCGACAGCTACGAGAGCGGTTACGACACCACGATCGAACTGCTGAAAGCGCGCCCCGATCTGACAGCGTTATTCGTGTCCAATGACCTTCCCGCATTAGGGGCACTCAATGCGGCGGCCGACTTCGGCCTGGACGTGCCGCGAGATCTGTCGATCGTGAGCATCACGGATATCGAGCCTGCGCAACGCTCTCGGCCGCCGCTTACCACCGTTGCGATCCCCACTGAGGAGATCGCATCCAAGAGCGTGGAGCTGTTGCTCGCGTTGATGTCGGGACATTCCGGGGGTAAGAGCGTCGTCGAGACGTCCACGCCCTTTCTCGTCAAGCGCGGTTCCACCGCGCCAGTGAACAAGCGGGCCACAAGCGCTGCTTGAGGGCACCGCCATTTGCCGATGCGCGCGGGCGGCGCAAGCTGCCGTGCGTCTTCAGGCGACGTGCGTCAGGCAGTCCTCCAACCGATCGCGCCGGGGATGGTCGATCAGATCGGCAGGCAGGATGTCGTGCGCGAGCCTGGCCCTGTGGCGCGCGACGTTTTTTTGCAAGGATGTCCGGAAACGGAGGGTCGGATGGACGCAACTTTCATTCGCTTCATTTGCGCCCGAGACGAAATGACGTCAGGCATGACGGTCCACGCTGTCGCCAGCGGGCCGGCGAAGGGCGAGCTTGGATATCCCAACGCGCGCCCTATAATGAAAGGGAGCCGCGCGGAAGCCGGTCCTGAAAGCAGCAAGGGGCTCGAAATCTCCCCATGGGACGCGGTAGCGGGGCCACGGAAACGCCTGCGACAGAACGCGGGCGTTTTCTTTTGCGCGGTCCAATCGGTCTTCGATGCCCGGCTGGGAAACGGCTCCCGCACGGCGGAAGTCAGTTCGGGACTGTCCCAGGACTGCGGCTGATACTGGAAATCTCTAGCCCTTCCCTCCATTGCATGTGCCACGCCGAACGCTCCCGTCACGACGCTCTTGAGCCAAGCCGTCGAAGCAAGAGTATCCGTACACCACCAATAAATCTGCACAACTTTATTTGTGGTGCTGCTAAATAAACTTACGCCAACTCGAGTGCGTTCGCGACAAGCTCGTCAATCGCGCCGTCGTGGCGAAATCCGGCCTCGATTGCGCGACCGTCGGTAAGCGGCGGCTGTCGTCCGAAGAGCTGCTCGATCCTTTCCACCGGAGCGAAGTCGATGCTGAACGAGCCGAAGCGCCGGACCAGCGCATCGACGATTTCTTGTACCGACAAATGCAGCACCGGAGGCGTCCAAACCCGGCCCGAGTGCAAACCCTCCGCGGGCATGCGCGCGGCATGTAGAAGGTTGTCGACACAGCATCGGCGAGACATCCACCACACGCTGGACGATGGCGAAACAGGGCACGTATAGGCTTGACCTCGCTGCGCCATACGGAAGATCTGGCTCATGAACGCAGAGCCATGTCCCGCGGAAAGCTCCGGACGCGCCACGATGCCCGGCAGGCGCAACGAACGGCCGTCCAGCTTGCGGCGTCGCGTCCAGTCGGCAAGGATCAGCTCGCCGACGAGCTTGTGCACGCCGTAGCTGATCGTCGGGAGCGGCGCGGTGTGCTCGTCCACGGAAGTCGGTAGCGGCTCGCCCAACGCCGCGACGCTGCTGGCATAGACGACGCGAGCCGCACGCCCATACTCTGTCGCTTGCTTCGCCAGGCGTTCGAACAGGGTCAGCATGCCCCATAGATTCACTTTGTCGCCCTCGGCCGGCTCGGCCTCCGCCTGCGAGCCGGGCATGCTCGCCAGATGAAAGACAACGTCGACCGGTTTCGACAGCAGCGGTTCAAGAATCTCCGAGCTGCTGAAATCGCCGGCAAGCGCCGTGATTCGAGCGTCGCCGGGCGGCTCGCCCGCTTGCCGATCAACCAGCAGCAGTTCCGACACATCACCGGCCTCGGCGATACCCTCGCGCAGCAGCCGTTCAACCAGCGCCGTTCCGACGAATCCGCCCGCCCCGGTCACCAGCACTCTCATGAGCTCGCCTCCTCGTCGTCGGCGCGCGACGCACGCACGACCCGCTGGTCGATCGTGCCGAACGGCGCGCCGCCTTCTTCATCGCGCGCTGTCATCCTGACGCGGTCGCCGAAACGCATGAAGCTCGTGTGCGCGCTCCCGTCGTCGATCATCTCGATCACGCGCCGCTCGGCGATACAGGCCGAGCCCGCCTTGCGGTCGGCGTTCGACACCGTGCCGGACCCGACGATCGTCCCCACCGACAGCCTGCGCGTGCGCGCCGCATGCGCGACGAGTTCGCCGAAGCCGAAGTTCATTTCGCGGCCATGCGGATGGCCGAACCAGCGATCGTTCCATTCGACATGCAGAGCGAGATGCACGCGGCCGTCGCGCCAGTACTCGCCGAGTTCGTCGGGCGTAACGGCGACGGGCGCAAAGCTCGTCGACGGCTTGGCCTGCAGAAAACCGAAACCAGTCTTCATCTCACGCGGCCCGAAGGCGCGCAGACTCCAGTCATTGAGTTGCACGATCAAGCGAACTTGCTCAAGTGCATCGGCAGCCGATACGCCCATCGGCACGCGCCCCACCACTACGCCGAATTCACCTTCGAAATCGATGCCGTGCGCTTCGTCAGGCAAGGGCACGTCGCTGGCCGGGCCGAGGAAATCATCGCTGGCGCCCTGGTACATGACCGGCACCGTGTCGAACTCGGGAATCGGCGGCGTATTGAACGCCTGCTCCATCAAGCGGCCGTGATTCAGAAACGCCGAGCCGTCGCACCACTGCGGGCTACGCGGCAACGGCGCGGCGCACGCGGCCGGATGGAACGGACGCGCGTCGGGCATACGGCCAGCGTTCAACGCTTCGTAACGCGCCTGCAATTCAGGCGCGACTTCATCCCAACGCTCGAGCGCATCGAGCAACGTTCTCGCGATCGGGGCGGTCTCCACGGCATGGCTCAGGTCGCGCGACACTAGCAGCAAGCAGCCATCGACGCCGCCCTCGGGCAAGGTGGCGAATTTCATCGCGCCTCTATATGAACGCGTCCCGTTTGCAACAGTTCTCGTGTGTTCTGACGGACAGGGTGGGCTGCAGCTCTATATCCGGCCTTGATGCAGCCGGTACTGCTGCTGCGGGCCTCTATGAAATTCGCTGACCCGCGCCTCATTCTCCTGACGAGCTCAAAGCTCTTGGTGCGATTCAGGTTTAGCGGGCCCCGGTCTTACCTGGCTTGTCATCACACTCGATAGCTGCGCAACCTTTCGACGTTCACCCTGTGTTTAAACGTTGATCTTCTACCTCGCGTGAGCCGATCAGGTCGGCTTCACGCTCACGTAGTCCTTGCGGTACGGCCGGTTATGAGCGAGCACCGCCCAGATCGTCCGCGCGATCTTGTTGGCCAGCGCGACGATGACGACATTGGCCGGTCGCCGCTTCTTCATCTGCTCGACCCACTCGCCGGGTTCCTTCGCATGCGCTAACACTGCTCGCGCACCGTGAATCAGCAGCGTGCGCAGATACGTGTCGCCCCGCCTGCTGATCCCGTGCAGGTTCACCTTACCGCCCGACCCGGTCTGCTTGGGCACAAGCCCCGTCCAAGCAGCAAATTGCCGCCCTGAACTGAACGCTTTCGGGTCGCCCATCATCGCCACCGCCGCCGTTGACGTGAGCAGCCCGACACCGGGAATCTCGCTGATCGCTTGCACTGCTAAGTCTTGCTTTTTCCATTCGCGCATGCGTTGCTCGATCTGCGCAATCTGCTCATCGAGCTTGGTCAACCCGTTCCACTGTTCCCGCAAGGTATCGATCAGCACCGCGGGCAGGCGCTCCGCGATTCGGCCCAGCGCGGCCGGTATTTCCTTGTCCAGCTTCGCCCGTCCCTTGCTCATCACCTCGCCGTATTCCGCCAGCAATCCGCGCAGTCCGTTGCTCTGCATCGTGCGGAACTTCACCAACTGCTCGCGCATCCGGTGCAGCGCCAGCATCGCCTGCTGCATCTCGGTCTTCACTGCCACCGGCTTGCCCGGCTGCTGCACCGCCAGCCAGATCGCCCGCGCGTCCGCCGCATCGTTCTTATTGCGAATGTTGAATGCCTTCACGAACTCGGCCGGCATCAGCCTGACCACGTGCCCCATTTGCGTCAGTTGCCGAGCCCAGTGGTGCGCTCCACCGCATGCTTCCATTCCGATCAGGCAGGGCCCTCGATTCGCGAAGTGCTCCAAAAACTTGGCTCGCCTGATCGGCTTGTTCACGATCTGTCCGGTTTCCTGATCGACGTAATGCACCTGGAAAACCTGCTTGGCGATATCGACGCCCACGGCCATACTGTTCATCGTGGATCCTCCGGTTGCCGGGAAATGCGTGCATTTTCCACCTGGGTACATCGATGCCGTGGCCCGTGAGGATCCACCTTCTCTTGTTCTCACGTTCTCGGGTGGGACGCGTTCATTTCATTCTCCTTCTGCAAGCGTATGAAGCGCGGCGGCAATCGCCGGATGGTAGGCTCCATCGATCAGCACGAACAGCATCCGGCAGGGGCGGCCCGAGCGATTCGCCCAGGCATGATTGGTCCCGCGCTGGATCACCACGCTGCCCGGCTTCAACGCGACTTCGCCGTCGTCGAGCACCAAGGTCATCTCACCTTCGATCACCACGCCATAGTCGATCGACTCGGTGCGATGCATCAGCGGATGCGGCGAGTTGGCCTTCACCGTCGACGCTTCGGCATCGCCGACCTGGCTGAACGCATCGTGCATTTTGGCTGCGCCGTGCGCGAGGAATTCAGGCGTGTCGGGCGGAATGTCAACGAAGCGCATCCGCGTGCCTTGCTTCGGCGGCGGCAGCATCAGGGCGCCGACCGTGGGATCGGCGCCGTTGTTCACGGCGGCGGGACTTTCCGAGGTACTCCACACTTCGTGGAACACGGTGCCGGGAATCGCGGCGATTTCCACCACGGTCGGCAAAGGGCCATCGGATGCGACGACTGCCCGGCCAGCGATATCGTGGCCGGTCACCACGCGACGAATCGTGGGAAAGCTCATGCTGCTGCCTCTGAGTTGGTTTTATCGAAGATCGCAACGGCGCGCGTCCATCCGGCCGACGCCCCGCGAATCTTGTGGGGAAAGCAGCTGATCACGAAGCCGGCCGGCGGCAAGGCTTCGAGGTTGTGCAGCTTCTCCAGGTGGCAATAGCCGATATCGCGCCCCGCCTTGTGCCCTTCCCAGATCAGCGACGTATCGCCCGTTTCCGCGATCTTTTTCGCGGTATAGGAGAACGGCGCGTCCCAGCTCCATGCATCGGTACCCGTCAGGCGCACGCCGCGCTCCAGCAGATACATGGTCGCCTCGTAGCCCATGCCGCAACCCGCGTTGACGTAGTCGCCGTGTCCGTAGCGCGAGCCGGCCCGCGTATTCACGACGACGATATCGAGCGGCTCCAGCTCATGGCCGATGCGCGCCAGCTCGGCCTCGACGTCGGCGGCGGTCACCACGTAGCCGTCCGGAAAATGCCGGAAATCGAGCTTCACGCCGGGCTGGAAGCACCATTCCAGCGGCACCTGATCGATCGTGATCGAAGGCCTCGCCTCGCCCAGGCTCGCATCCATCGTCGAATGGAAATGCCAGGGCGCGTCGAGATGTGTGCCGCTGTGGGTCGTCAGCGTGACCCACTCCGCAGCAGCTGCCTCGCCATCGGGATAGTCCTCGGGCTTCGTGCCCGGCAGCATTGCCATGAATTCGGGCAGCGTGTCGCCGTGCTTTTGGTAAGTGATCTTCGGCGCGAGCGGCGGCGGATCGGAGAGTATGTCGTTCTCCAGATAGATCGAGAGATCGACAAACCGTCGAGCGGGCTTCATGTTCAGACTCCTTCGGATTTAAGGACGGCGCTCGAGCCGCGAGAAGCAGAACACGGCCGCGGCGGCGATCAGCACTGCCACGATCCCGAGGCTGCCGTAGCCGGACTGCTTGACCAGCGTGCCGCCGAACACCGGACCGATCGCGGCGCCCGTCATCAGCATGGCCGGCGTCGCGGCGACGGCGCGGCCGGTGCGGTCGATGCGGGCCAGCATGCCGAATGCGAAGGTGTGCGTGAAGATCATCACGGCAGCGAAGACCGAGGTGGCCGCCGCATACGGCGCGAACGTGACGCTTTGCGTGATGATCAGCGCGAGCACGGCCTGCACAATGGGTCCCGCTTGCACAACCTTGCGGCCCAGGACGCGCGTTTCCAGCAGCCCCGCGACCGGAGCGGGAAACAGGTTGACGAGGCCGAGCGCGATCAGCGTCGCGGTCACGGCGCTGAAGCCGAAGCCGCGGTCGAGGCCGATGCGCTGGACAAAGCTGAACAGCATCGACTGCGTCAGCGCCATGCAGCCGACGCCGACCATGCCGAACCAGACGGCGCGCGCAAAACGAGGCTCGTCGACCGTTGCCATGCTGCGCGACGTGTGAATCGACGGAAACGCGAGCGCGCACGCGACCGTAGCAACGCCCATGACGCCGGCAAAGACGCGAAACAGCGCCGGTCCGCCATGCATCGCGATCAGCCCCGGCGTAGCGCCGAGAAACGCGATCGCGAAGATGCCCAGCGCGAGGCCCGCGATCGCGAACAAGCGATGTGGATTGCGGCTGCGTCCGATCGTGCCGTGCGTGAAACTCAGGCTGCATCCGACGGCGATGCCCGCGACGGCGTGCAGGACCGCCATCATCGGATAGCGGTCGCTCGACACCGACACGATGCCGAGAAACGCAAGCGTTGCGATGCCAAAGCCGATGGTCGCCATCGCGCGTGCCGGCAACCGATTCAAGCGCGGCGAGAAGAACAGGCTGCTTAGAACGGCGCCGGCCAGGAACAGCGTAACGAGCAAACCCGCCTGCTGCGGATCGAGCTTATAGGCACCGATCAGGGTGCCGACCCAGACCGGCAAAGCCACCAGATCGACCATACCGGCGCAATGCGCGATCATCAGCGCGGCGCCGCCGAGCACGCCAAGCCGTGCCGCTGCGTCGGACGAGGCCGCCAGATCGGCATGTGCCGGCGTCGTGGGGGAAAGGTTCGTTTCCATCGTGTCTCCGTTCGATCAGATCGGCTGTGCGAGACTCATGAGCGTCTCGCGCATGATGCGTTTGTGTTCTTCTTTGTCGCCACCCGCGATCTCGATCTCGCCGAGACGCCCGGAGTTTTCCACCACCATGCGGCAGCGCTCCCAGCGGCGCGCCTGGAACGCCTGCAAGGCGGTCTCCAACGTCGCCCCCCGCCCCAACTCCTCGGCAAGAACGATCGCATCCTCAATGCCGATGCCTGCGCCCGCCGCCATATGCGGCGTCGTGGCGTGCACCGCATCGCCGACCAGCACCACGCGGCCGCTGAACCATGGCTGCGGCAACAGCAGGCTTTCCAGCGGGCGATAGTTGACTCGCGATTCCGCCCCGATCTGCGCGCGGATCGACTGGATCAGCGGCGCGCCGAACGGCGCCAGCAGATCGGCCAGCATGCGTGGCCATTCGGCGGGATCGATGTACTCGTTGGTCGGCCGGTCCTCGGTGACGAAGATGTACATCTCTTCCTGCGAGACCGGATTGACGCCGGCTTTGACCTTCTGCCCGAGCCACATCGTCGCGCACACGATCTCGGCCGGCCGCGGCACCACGGCGCGCCACACGCCTTGGCCCGTGTAGCGCGGCTTCGGTACATCGGGGAACACCGTGTCGCGCACTTTCGAGTAGAGCCCGTCGGCACCGACCACGAGGTCGTAGCTACCCTGCGTACCGTCCGTGAACGCCACGTGCACTTGGCCGTCGCGCTGCTCGATCTGCGAGAACGTGCAGCCGAGCCGCACGCGCACGCCGGCCGCACGCGTGGCCTTGGCGAGAATGTCGGCCAGCACCGGACGCATGATCGCGCCGCCGCCGGGAACGTCGTCCCCAGCCACGCGCGGCGTCGGCAGCGTGCCGATCGGCTGGCCGCCTGCCGTGAACAGGTTCACGCCGTCGCCGCCGTAGCCACGCGCTAAGAACGCATCAAGCACGCCGATCGTGGCGAGCGCACGCAACGTCGGCCCGCCGATGCTGATGCCCGCGCCATACGAGCGCCAGCCCTGGTCGATCTCGACGAGGTCGACGGTGAGGCCGAGCTTCGCGCACTGGATCGCCGTCGCCATGCCGGAGAAACCTCCGCCGATGACGAGGACATGTTGAAGAGGGGATGTCATCTGGGTGTCTCCTTACTTACGTCTGGTATTGATGTGTCACGTTGCTGCCAGCACGATGTCGCCGTCGCTCGTCACTTCGATCTCGACGGGCGTCAGCCGCTGACCGAGGCAAGGACCGAGCAGGCACTCACCGCTCGCGATATCGAACTGCGCGCCGTGCGCGTGGCAGACGATGCGGGTGCCGTCGCCGTTCAGGTAGGCGTCCTTGCGCCACGCCATCTGCGTTTCGCCGAAAAAATGCGGGCACGCGTCGCGATACGCGCGAATCTGCGAGCCGCGGCGCACAACGAACAGCGTATCGCGCCCGAGGCCGTCGGGATCGAAGCCCCGCGCGCCGGGGTCGCGTAGTTCGTCGACGTGCGCGAGGCGAACCGGATTCGAGCGATGACTCATAGCCGAACGAAGTGCGTATTTAATCCGCCTTGGCCGCAGCCCCCGGCGGAGGACCGCCCGGCGCCCACTTTTCGCGGTGCTGGAACAAGAACAATTGCGAGGCGTCGGCGCCCAACGGTGCCTCGCGCGCGGCCCACGCTTCGTCGTGCAGGTCCATGTCGGCGTCGTACTCGACGTGGCAGCCGAGCGGGCTGTTGAAGTACCAGAACCAGTTCGAGCCGAAGCGGTGACGCCCTGGGCCCCAGAACGACTGGTAGCCCTTCGCGACGAAACGCGTGCCCGCCTGCAGAACCTCAGTCGGCCCGCCCATATGAAACGTGAAATGCTCGCAGCCCTTCATGAACGGTGGCGTCTCGATCATGAACAGCGTGTGATGGTCGAGCGTGCCCGCCGGCTGCAGGAACGGGCCGACGCCCGTGAAGCGGTCCGTGCAGCGAAAGCCGAGACGCTCCACGTAGAACGCTTCGGCCTTGGCGGCGTCGGGCACGAAGTAGACGACGTGCGAAAGCGTGCGCGGCGTGAGCACGGCGTCGTCGCTCACGGCCACCACATTCGGCGCGCGCTGCGCCGGCGCACCCGGCGCGTTCACTGGCTCGGCCGCCAGGAAGAGAGAGCGGCGCGTAGTCACCTGGAAGCCGATCGCGAAGCCCATGTCGTCGACCGATTCGATCGACCCGTCCGCGAGCTTGCGCACTTCGCGGTCGCGGCGCAGCTCCTCGGCGATGGCATCGAGCGTCGCGGCATCGGCGACGCCGTAAGTCGTCTTGCGCAGCATGCTTGCCGTGTCGAGTGCGGGCGGCAACGCGGGATCGTCGCGGCGTGCGATTTCGATGCCCGTGCCATCGAGCGCCTCGAAGCGGCCGCCGGCGTCGTCGCTCCGAACCGGCAGCAGGCCGTAGTCGAGCAGATACTGGTTGCAGGCGGCGACGTCGTCCACGCCGAAGATCAGCGTATCGGGTCCGATGATGTTCATGAGTTATGCGTGCTTTAAAAAGGTGGATGGGTCAGAGCGCGGTGCGTCCGCCAAGCGTTTCGGCGATCCAGTCGGCGATGAAGTGCCCCGCGTTGATCGAGTTGTCGAAGCTCGAGTGCTGCACGCCGCCCTCGCGCTCGGTGAAGAGCTTGAGCTCGCGCTTCGGGCTGTTCACGAGCTGCTCGTAGGTGCGATGCGCCCAGGCAACGGGGATCTGCGAATCCTTCGAGCCATGCGTGACAAGGAACGGCACCTTGATGCGATCGAGCACGCCGTCGAGACACACGTTTTCGGCGATGCGCATGAAGTCGTCGATGTCTTTCGCCCCCCAAACCCAGCAGACGTGCTTCCAGTAATGCGGTACCGGGAAATTGCCTTCGCGCTGCAGGCGCTTCTTCTGAACGTCGCGCCAGTCGTGATTGGCGCCCCACACCACGCCGCACGCGAAGCGCGGCTCGAAGGCGACGGCACGCGGGCAGTAGTAGCCGCCAAGCGACACGCCCTCCATGCCGATCCGCTTCGGATCGACGTCGTCGCGGCCTTCGAGCCAGTCGACGATCTTGCTCGCCCAGACCTCCGAGTTGTAGACGGCGTGCATACCATGCAGGCGCAGTGCCTCGCCGGTGCCGGGCTGATCGACGATTAGCGACGAAACGCCGCGCGCGGCCAGCCATGCGGGCAAGCCCACGAAGTACTTCATTTCCTTGGTCGAATCGAGCCCGTTCACCTGCACGAGCAGCGGGCTGCGCGCGCCAGCATTCTTGGCTTTCACGAGGAGTCCGGACAGATGCTTGTCGCCGTACGGAACGGTGACGCGCTCGCAGTTATCGCCGGAGAGCGTGATGCCCTTGTCGAACGTATCAAGCGAGCGCCGGTAGAGCTCGATGCGCCCCGGTTCATCGTGCGCCAGCATGCGTTCGGCCGTGATTAGGTAGATGGCCGCGCGCTTGTATTTCTCGCCGGCCGACAGCAGCCGCCCTTTGGCTTCGTCCTCCTGCGCGAGATCGCAGAGACAATCGGCCTTCTCGACCCACGCTTCGCGAAACGCGCGCGTGCCGTCGACGTCCGGCTGCTTGGCCGCTTCCTGCAGCGGCCCGCACATGTCCTCGATTTCGCCGATGCGCGCGCCCATTTCGATGGCGAGATTGACGGACAGATTCCAGACGTAGTTGGTAGGAAAGTAGCGAAACATGCTGATTGCCTTGGTTGAAATTGCGTATTGCTAGATGACGGCGCTTATGACAATGCTTAGCCCTTCCGCCCGAAGCCCGGCCACAGCGGAATGGCGATGTTCAGCCAGACGCTGCTGCTCTTGGCCGTGTTCGCGGCATAGACGCCTTGCTGATAGTTGAGGTTGACGTTCCAGCTTCTGGCGTCGTAGACGACCGACGGACCGATGCCGAAGGTCCTCATGCGGTTGCCCACGTTCACGCCGTCCGCTTTGTCGTCGCTGAACTGGTTCAGGTACGCGCCGACCACGCCGAGCTTCCACGGTCCGAAGTTCCAGCCGGCCTCGAACTCGCCGACGTAGCCATCGCCCGAGCTGTAGTTCGTCGTGCCGTTCTTCTGGTTGAGCAGAAAGCGGTTCGACAGGCCGAGGTCGATGCCGTTGGGAACGTTGTAGCGAACCGAGATCACCGGCTGCACCGAGGTGTAGCCCACCGCCACGCTCGTCTTGACCGGGCTGTAGGAACCCGTTTCGAATGCGACGTCGATGCCTGACGCAATCGCCAGGTTCTGCGAGAGATTCCATTGCAGCAACACCGGTGT
Source organism: Trinickia violacea (assembly GCF_005280735.1). NCBI lineage: Bacteria > Pseudomonadati > Pseudomonadota > Betaproteobacteria > Burkholderiales > Burkholderiaceae > Trinickia > Trinickia violacea. The sequence continues at coordinate 2,400,219 of NZ_CP040077.1, read as the reverse complement.
CAGCGTGATGTTGGAGAGGCCGTTCTGCGTGCTCGACTGCCCGAAGACGGTGCTATGCAGCGACACGACCGGAACGACCAACTGCGTATAGACGTTCGCGCCGAGGAGGTGGAACGGGTACGCCGCCAGCAGACGAGTGGTTTCCGAAAACACCGAGGTATGGAACGGAATCGGCAGCTTGTTGCCGTCGTTGCCGTAGAGGCCGTTCGCAAAGCTGTA